>JAPLDL010000016.1 GCA_026391735.1 Bacteroidota bacterium
ATGTCAAAGGTAGATATCGATTAAGCCTTCAGGAGCTTCAATACGAATGATTTTATTTTCCCTGTCAATTTCCTTTATAACCTGGTCGACCACGGGTACCAATATCTCTTTTTCTCCCGACCTTATCTGGAATAAAGCCTGGGGGTTCAGGTCCAGGACAGATTCCACGATCCCAATTTCCCCGAAAACTGTATCGATCACTGTAAATCCTTCTATTTCGTGGAAATAGAACTGGTTCCCTGTAAGATCCGGCAAATCAGCCAATGGCAGAAACATCTCTCTTCCTGCATAATCTTCCGCTTCATCCGCCGAAAAAACATCAGCAAATGTCATGATTGCTGCATTGCGGCTTCTCAATTCTATACCAGTAATAAAAAAAGGAATCCGTTCACCATATACATCCAGGTAAACGGATTCCAGTTTCTGATAATTTTCAGGTTCATCAACATCCAGGTGAACCATTAACTGACCTTTATTCCCGACAGTTTTGAGGATTTTCCCCAGGTAATAAAAGTCTTTGGGTTGCATGAGACAAGCTCAGATAAAGCTTATTCCTGCGTTGGTTCTTCAGCCTGAACGGGCTCAGCAGGTGCTGCTGGTACTTCTATGGCCGGTGCAGAAGCAGCTTGCTGGGCAGCTGCTGCCTCACTGCGTTTCTTTGCAACAGCCTGAGCTTTGGCTTCATTCAGCTTAATCTCATTTTCATGCAGTTTTTTTCGCACGTCTTTGACGCTGAGTTCAAATTCTTTCTTTTTGCCTGCGATCTTGGCCTCTTTCTCCTGCAGCCAGGCCTGGAACTTAATCTCAGCCTGTTCTTCAGTCATGGCTCCTTTCTGAACGCCTTTCAGAAGGTGACTCTTGTAAAGAATTCCTTTGTAGGATAAAATAGCCTTAACTGTATCGGTAGGCTGGGCTCCTTTGTCAAGCCAGGTAATGGCTTTTTTGAAATCGATATCAATGTCGGCTGGCCTTGTTAACGGGTTGTAGGTGCCAATTTTTTCGATAAACTTCCCATCCCGTGGTGCACGACCATCCGCAATGACAATGTGGTAGAAAGGCTGGCCTCTCTTACCTCTTCTCTGTAACCTGATTTTGGTTGGCATACCTAATTGATTGATTTAATGAATAATATATCTTAACACTTCCTGTTCAATGAAACAGGGGTGCAAAGGTCGTGAAATAAAATTAATTTGCCAAAGACTAAACCAACTATTTATCGAACTTGATAAATTTATCCCTGGATGTATAACAAAATGCGCATTTATCTTCAGGTTTTGCCTGGTCATAGGTGTTGCCGCATTTCGGGCAGACCCAGTATACTTTCGGCAGGGACTTGACATCGTTCCTGGTTAAGGCATTGAGAGCATTGGTGTAAATCTGGAAATGTTTCTTTTCAGTCTCCATAGCCCAGCGGAATGATTTTACCGCATCATTTGCATTCTCATCTTTTGCAGTCTGAATAAACCCGGGATACATCGTGGTCATCTCATAATTTTCACCTTTAATGGCTTCTTCAAGATTCTCTTTAGTTGTTTTAACTATGAACTGGGGAGTAAACTGGTCTACCTTTCCTCCCAGTTTCTCAATCACGGCTTTGTGGTTCAGGGCATGAACGGCTTCGGCTTTGGATGTTGCCCCGAACATAACAGCTATCGGGATAAAACCTTCTTTCCTTGCCTGTTCGGCAAATGCAGCATATTTCGCCGAGGCAGTGGATTCTCCCTTAAAGGCCGATTTCAGGTTATCAATTGTTTTTTCGGTTCCGGCGTAAGCCGTAATCCCTGTAAAAAAAATAAGGATAAATGAAATGATACATCTGGTTTTCATAGAATATGGTTTTGATAATAGTGGTTCTCAAAAATGGAGTCTGATACTTATAGTTGGATCATAAAATCGATGACAAGTTTTCCGCCAAGAAACCCTGTGACCGTGATAAAAATTACAGAAAGCAAGGATAAGCCGAACGGTATGTATTTGTACAAAGTATTTTCGGTTTTCTGGTAAACAAGAATGATCCTGGCAACAGTTGCAACAATGACAGCAATGAGGGCAAAAGTCGCAAACAGCTCATGTTGCTCCTTGATCTGCATGGCTTCGCCTTCCATCTGGGTCGTGCCGGCAATAAAATGACCTGTTCCCCAGGCTGCTATTGCTCCAAGCATGCCCAGGATCTGAAGATAATATGCCGCGGTGGACAAACAGGGTTCTTTTTTATACAACAATGCGACCAGGTCGAACAAAAAAGCGACGGTAATAAGTGCTATCGGAAAATGAACCGACAAAGGATGAAAATGTGAAACAGGTATCATGGTGTTGAGTTTAAAGCAAAATTATGAAAAAAACGGAAATGATGCAAGTTCCGGCCTGTACAGGCAGTTATTTTAAGTTTTCAACAATCATTTAATGAACATAATTATCAGGTATTTTTGATTTCCGTTAATCCTCCCTTATCACTTTATTTAAGATGCTGAATTTTACCCATTTACATGTTCATTCCCAATATTCCATACTGGATGGCGCCTGTGACCTGAAAGATCTGGTAGAGAAAGCATCTAAGCTTGGTATGAAGGGAGTAGCCGTAACCGATCATGGAAACCTGTTTGGCGCAAAAGCATTTTTGGAAGCCGCCGGTGTCATTCCTGGTTTCAAACCTGTGATCGGTTGTGAAACTTATGTTTCAAAGAGGTCTCGTTTCGAGAAAGTTGATCCTTCCGACCGAAAGGGTGAGCATCTTATCCTTTTAGCAAAGAATCTGATCGGGTATCAGAACCTGGTAAAGTTAATTTCTTCTGCATGGACCGAAGGATTTTATTATAAACCAAGAATCGACAAACAGATACTGAAGGATCACCATGAAGGGATCATTGCCAGCTCGGCTTGCCTTGCCGGGGAGATCCCGAGGGCTATTCAGGCTGGTAATATAGCCAGGGCCGAAGCCGCGATCGCCGAATACAAGGAGCTTTTCGGCGACGATTTTTATTTGGAGCTGATGAGGCATAAAGCTACCGATCCCACCCGCGATGCAAGTGTTTATGACAGGCAGGCCGAAGTGTGCAAAGTTTTGATTGATCTTTCCAGAAAATTCAAAGTCAAGCTGATAGCCAGCAATGATGTGCATTTTTTGAATGAGGAGGATGCAGAAATGCATGACCGTCTGCTCTGTGTTAATACCGGGAAATTCATGGATGATCCTGACCGTTTACGATACACCGGTCAGGAATGGTTGAAAAGCCAGGAAGAAATGTACACTCTTTTCCAGGATATTCCCGAAGCCCTGGAAAATACCATGGAGATTCTGGATAAAGTTGAAGTTTATGACCTGAACAGGGACCCCATCATGCCCGACTTCCCTATTCCTGATAATTTTACCGATGCAGATGAATATCTCAGACATCTTACGTACAATGGGGCTGAACGAAGGTACCCGGAAATTACATCCGAAATAAGGGAAAGAATTGATTTTGAGCTGGCTGTTATAAAGAAAATGGGTTATCCCGGATATTTTCTCATTGTCCAGGATTTTCTGAATGCGGCCAGGGAAATGGGTGTTGCGGTAGGACCGGGCCGAGGATCTGCAGCAGGTTCGGTTGTTGCCTTTGCAACACGTATAACCGACGTTGACCCATTGAAATACAACCTCCTGTTCGAACGGTTCCTGAATCCCGACCGTGTGTCTTTACCTGATATTGACATAGATTTTGACGAGGACGGTCGTGACAGGGTTCTCAAATGGGTTGTAAATAAATACGGGCGCGATAAAGTTGCACAGGTCATCACCTTCGGCAAAATGGCTGCCAAGGGTGCTTTAAGGGATGTCGGACGTGTTCATCGAATGCCAATCGATCAGGTCAATGCCCTCACCAAACTGATCCCCACAAGGCAGGGAATCACCCTTAAAGCAGCCATCGAAGAAGTACCGGAACTCAAGGCTGCCAAGCTGTCCTCCAATCCACTTATTTCAGAAACACTGAAATATGCTGTAAAGCTTGAAGGATCGATCCGTCAAACCGGACTTCATGCCTGCGGTATCATAATCGGTCGGGATGACCTTACCCAGCATATCCCGGTTGCTACCAGTAAAGAATCGGAATTACTTGTAACCCAGTTCGATGGCGATTATATTGAGAAGGTGGGAATGCTTAAAATGGATTTCCTCGGTCTGAAAACTCTCGCCATCATAAAAGATGCTATCAGCAATATAAAACTGTCGAAAGGGATTGAAGTGGATATTGAAACCATTCCGTTTGACGATCCTTTTACATATGAATTATTCAGCCTGGGTAAAACAACCGGAATATTCCAGTTTGAATCGGACGGTATGAAGAAATATCTGAGAGAGCTTAAACCCAACCAGATAGAGGATCTTATCGCCATGAATGCCCTCTACCGTCCAGGCCCGATGGAATATATTCCAAGGTTTATTAACCGTAAGCATGGCAGGGAAAAGATCGAATACGATATCCCTGCCATGGAAAAATATCTTAAGGATACATACGGCATTACCGTTTACCAGGAGCAAGTTATGCTGTTATCCCAGGAACTCGCAGGTTTTACCAAGGGTCAGGCCGATTCGTTGCGAAAAGCCATGGGAAAGAAGGTTGAGAAGATAATGAATGAGCTCAAACCCAAGTTTTTCGAAGGCTGTAAGAAAAACGGGATCCATGAAGAGACAGTTAACAAGATATGGAAAGACTGGGAAGCCTTTGCAAATTATGCCTTTAACAAATCCCATTCCACCTGTTATGCATATGTAGCATACCGCCAGGGTTATCTCAAAGCGCATTATCCTGCCGAATTCATGGCCGCCATACTTAGCAGGAACCTCACTGACCTGAAAGAGATCACCCTGTTCCTTGATGAATGCAAGAGAATGGGGATAGCTGTTCTTGGTCCTGATGTGAATGAGAGCGAGAACAAGTTCACAGTGAACCGAAAGGGAGAGATCCGGTTCGGTATGGCTGGTATTAAAAATGTTGGTGAAGCCGCGGTCATGGCCATTACCGGCGAAAGAAAGAAAAATGGCCCTTTTACCAGTATTTTTGATTTTACACGGCGGATATCATCCCACCATATTAACAAACGTTGTATGGAAGCACTGGCAAAAGCGGGTGCATTTGATTGCTTTGAAGGGATGCACCGTGCACAGCTTTTTCATAAGGAAAACGGGGATGAATCAACCTTTCTTGAAAGCGTGATCAGGCATGCAACAGATTATCATTCAAGAAAATCCAGCTCTCAGCAATCGCTTTTCGGGGAAGCAGAAGAAGTTGAAATGGTTGACCTTAAGTTGCCCGATTGCCCTCCTTGGTCCAGGCTTGAACAGTTGAGATATGAAAAGGAGATTACAGGTTTTTATATGAGCGGACATCCTCTTGACGACTACAAACTTGAGATCGAGCACTTCTGCAACGTCACAACCGAGCAGCTTAAAGCCGACATGAGGCCGTTTAAAGGAAAGGAAGTCAGCTTTGCCGGGACAGTAATCAACGCGACTCATAAGACAGGGAAAAACGGCAAGCTATTCGGCTCCTTTGTCATTGAAGATTATCTGGATTTTATCTCTGTTTCCCTGTTTTCTGAAGATTACCTTCGGCTTAAACATTTCATGGAAGAAGGCCAGCATGTTTTTATCAAGGTAAGGATTGAACCCCGATTTGATAATCCTGACCAACTCACCCTGAAGGTGGTCCATGTATCACTTTTGGCCGAAGTACTCGAAAAAAATGCCAGAATACTCACCCTCACATTCCCTGTATCTCAACTGAATGAAAATACAGTTGAAGAGATCCAGACGCTTGTAAAAAAACAGAAAGGCAAGTGTCATCTGAAAATAAGGATCTTTGATCCGGAAGAATCCTTCAATATTGAACTTCCGTCAAAAAAATTCAGGGTCAATGCCAAGGAAATGATCCAGGCTGTCATGGATTTTCCAGGGATAAGCTTTCATCTTTCAGAATAAAATGAAAATGATTTATTAATTTTGCTTAAAATTTATACTATGTTTGAAACATTCACTGATGCCAATTTCGCTGAAAAAGTTGAAAAATCTGATAAATTAGCTGTTGTTGATCTCTCCGCTGAATGGTGTGGCCCTTGCCGCATGGTAAGTCCTATTATTCATGAACTTGCAACCGAATATGAAGGCAGGATAGTGGCCGGAGAACTCAATGTGGATGAAAATCCTACCACTACTGCAAAATTCAGAATCCGTAATATTCCTACAGTTCTGTTCATTAAAAACGGAGAAGTTGTCGATAAGCAGGTTGGAGCTGTTCCCAAAGCTAATTATAAGAACCTGATAGAAAAATATATTTAATTGCCTGTCCTCGACCAAAGTCAATTCGAACAATATTCCTCCCTTGAGTTCCTGGCCAGGCAGGTCGTTGAAGGGTTTATCACAGGGCTTCACAAAAGCCCTTTTCACGGTTTTTCCGTTGAGTTTGCAGAACATCGGCTATATAATACCGGAGAGTCTATCAGGAATATTGACTGGAAGCTATTCGGCCGCAGCGATCGTTTATACGTTAAACGGTATGAAGAAGAGACCAACCTGAGATGCCAGGTCTTCATCGATACTTCTTCCTCGATGTATTACCCGGTTATTAAAAATCCTGATATCCGGACCCCTAATAAGATCACTTTTGCAATTCACCTCACAGCAGCTCTGCTCTTTCTTTTAAAGAAACAGCGTGATGCCTCAGGTTTAAGTTTTTTTTCCGATGCTATCGAACTTCATACCCAATGTAAGTCAAGTTCGGTCCATTATAAATATCTGTATCAGGAATTGGAAAACTTATTGCATCCCATTTCTCCTGAAACTCGAAAGAAAACTGGATTGGCCAGGGTGATCCATGAGCTGGCTGAAAGGATCCACCGGCGGTCTCTAGTGCTGATTTTCAGTGATATGTTTGAAAATTCATCCGAGACTGAGGAACTGTTTTCGGCACTTCAGCACCTGAGGCATAACAAGCATGAGGTAGTTCTTTTTCATGTCGTCGACAAAAGGAAGGAGATGGCTTTTGATTTTGAAAACCGGCCGTATAAGTTCGTCGATATAGAATCGGGGCAGGAAATAAAGCTGTTTCCTGAAGAAGTAAGGCAGAAATATCTTTCTAGTATTGAAACATTCAAAAAGGACCTGATCCTTCGCTGCGGACAATATAACATAGACCTCGTTGAGGCCGATATTAATGCTTCATTCCACCAGGTGCTTTTACCATACCTGGTGAAAAGAAGCAGGATGTATTAATTCTCTGTTGCTTGATTTTTCCTACCTTTGCGCCCTGTTTTCAAAAAGCGTCTCATGGAAATTGCTACAAAATACGATCCGTCGAGTGTTGAAGATAAATGGTATCGCTTCTGGATGGAAAATGGGTTTTTCAGGTCTGTCCCTGATGAGAGGGAGCCGTATTGCATTGTGATCCCCCCTCCGAATGTGACCGGTGTTCTTCATATGGGGCATATGCTTAATAATACCATTCAGGATATACTGGTCCGCCGTGCCCGTATGCTTGGCAAGAATGCGTGCTGGGTACCCGGAACCGACCATGCTTCAATTGCCACCGAAGCAAAGGTTGTCGCAAAACTCCGGGAACAGGGGATAGACAAATCAAGCCTGAGCAGGGAGGAATTCCTCGCCCATGCATGGGAATGGAAGGAAAAACACGGAGGTATAATCCTTGAACAACTGAAGAAACTTGGTGCATCCTGTGATTGGGACCGCACCTGTTTTACAATGGATGAGGCTCGCTTTGAAACGGTCATTGATGTCTTCATCGACCTGTATAATAAAGGTCTGATTTATCGCGGAGCCCGCATGATAAACTGGGATCCCAAAGCCCTTACTGCAGTTTCGGATGAGGAAGTGATCTATAAAGAAGTCAAGTCAAAGCTGTACTATGTAAGATACAGAATTGAAGGAAGCAGTGATGAATGGATCACTATTGCGACAACAAGGCCTGAGACCATACTTGGCGACACAGCCATTTGCGTTCACCCTGACGATGAAAGGTACGCGAATCTTAAAGGCCGGAAGATCCATGTTCCCCTGATCAACCGTGCGGTACCTGTGATCTTTGATGAGTATGTAGACAAGGAATTCGGAACCGGAGCATTAAAAGTAACTCCTGCACACGATATAAACGACTATAACCTTGGCCTGAAATATAATCTTGAAGTAGTCGATACCTTTAATCCCGATGGTACCTTAAGCGAAGCAGCCCAATTATATATTGGTGAAAACAGGTTCAAAGTACGCACGAAGATCGTCAGGGACCTTGATACCGCCGGGCATATTGTAAAAATTGAGGACTATACCAATAAAGTAGGATATTCAGAAAGAACCGATGAGATCATTGAACCCAGGATCTCCGTCCAATGGTTCATGAAGATGAAGGAACTGGCAAAACCTGCGCTTGAAGTGGTTGAAAACGAAACCGTTCGTTTCCATCCGGCCAAATATAAGAATATGTACCGGCATTGGATGGGAAACGTTAACGACTGGTGCATATCAAGGCAGCTTCTCTGGGGGCACAGGATACCTGCATGGCACCTCCCCGACGGCAGTTTTGTGGTAGCTAAGACCCGCCACGAAGCATTCGAGCTGGCCAAATCCCGGATCCCGGATCCCGGATCCCGAATCACGATTGATGACCTTAAGCAGGATGAAGATGTATTGGACACCTGGTTCTCCTCCTGGCTATGGCCCATATCGGTATTCGACGGGATAAGGCATCCCGACAATGCAGATATAAATTATTATTACCCTACAGTTGACCTGGTGACAGCTCCTGAGATAATCTTCTTTTGGGTTGCCAGGATGATCATGGCAGGACTTTTATTCAGGAATGAGGTCCCTTTCAGAAATGTCTATTTTACGGGTATTGTTCGTGACAAGCAGGGAAGAAAGATGTCAAAATCACTGGGAAATTCGCCAGAGCCGATTGAGCTGATAGGCAAATACGGAGCCGATGCCGTGCGTATGGGTATGTTGCTGTGTTCCCCGGCCGGCAATGATCTACTGTATGACGACAGCCTCGTTGAGCAGGGTAGAAATTTCTGTAACAAAGTATGGAATGCCATGCGCCTGGTAAAAGGGTGGGAGACAGATCCCGGCCTTGAACAGCCCAAGTCAAACCAGGTTTCGGTTGAATGGTTCGATTCGGTATTGAATACAGCCCTTATTGATATCAATGAGCAGTTTACAAGATACAGGCTTTCAGAGGCGCTAAAGGATGTTTACAAACTAGTATGGGATGATTTCTGCTCCTGGTACCTTGAAATGATCAAGCCGGCTTTTCAAATGCCGGTCGACAGTAAAACTTACGATGCAACCCTGGTTTTTTTTGAGAAACTTATTCGGTTGATGCATCCTTTTATGCCTTTCCTCACAGAAGAGATATTTCATGTGCTGCATAATTCTGGAGAGGCATCTATCATGCAGACAAGACTTCCCCTGTCAGGGGTAATCGATAACGGCCTGATAAGTGAGTTCGACTTCATCAGGCAGCTTGTAATGTCGGTGAGGGCGGTAAGGTCTGAGAAAAACATCCCCCAGAAGGAACAGATCCCGGTTTTCATCCGCAGTGAAAACAACAAAGGAAAAACCGGGCATTTTCATGACGTTGTAATCAAGTTGTGCAATTTATCGGAACTTCAGTATTCGCCTGATCAACCTGAAAGTTCGGTTTCATTCATTGTAGGGACCACCGAATGTTTTATCCCACTGCTTCAGAACATAAACCCTGAAGAAGAGATTAAAAAGCTTGAGGAGGAGATACAATACCAGCAAGGTTTTCTAAACACCGTCATGAAAAAGCTTGACAATGAGAGTTTTGTGAATAATGCTCCAGCCAGGGTGGTGGATGCCGAGAAAAAGAAAAAGGCTGATGCGGAGTCCAGAATAGCGGTACTAAAGGATCAGGTTAACACGCTCAGGAATTAAGGGATTGCATCATAGACCATCTCGGCTATATCCTTTACTTCGGTACCAGAATGTTTGGCGAAGGTCTTCTTGCAAAGAGGGCAGGCCGTTACCAGGAAATCCGGCTCATGTTCAAGAAGGGAATGCAGGGCATTACGGGTCACTTCATCTTTACTTTGAACAGAAGTATTCATAAGCCCCAGGCTTCCTCCGCAACAAAGCGCATTGGCACACTCTTTTTCTGACGGAAGAAGATCTGATATCTTTCCTAAAAGCTCCCTTGGGGCTGAATATATATTACCTCCTCTTCCAAGGTCACAGGGATCATGGTAAACTACTTTGCGGTGCTGGCTTTGAAGGGGTATCTTCCCGTTCCTGACCAGGTCAAGAAGGTATTGGGAATGATGCTGGATCCTTATCGGCAGGTTATATTCTTCCCTGAAAATTTTGTAACAGATAGGGCAGGATGTCACCAGGAGCCTGGCCCGTGTCTGGCGGATAAGGGTTTTATTGAACTCCATCAGTTCGTTGGCCTGTTTATCTTTACCGGCGAGCATTAAAGGCCTGCCGCAGCAGATACTTCCGTCCCGGTCCAGAAAAAGGTAATTGACACCGGCTGCCGTGAATAACCCTTCCATAGCAATAGTAATTGAAGGTGTGAGGTGCGACATGCAACCGGCAAAATAGACGACATCAGCAAAGCCCGGATGAGAGCTGGCAATATAGGAAAAGTCTGATACCTGTCCTGACCCGATCTCTCTTCGTTTAATAAGTCTTAAGGAATCCACTTTTATGCCGACAGGGCAGACTTCCTGGCAGCGGCCGCAAAGCATGCAGGTCAGAGCAATATTTTCAGGTATATACTGATCTCTTTGTCCCCTGATTAGGTAAACGGCTTGAATATTGTTGATCCCGGCGGCGAAGTTTAGCTGGCAGGCATCGATACATACTCCGCAGCGGGAGCAGGAGTAAACTTCAAGGTCGGAGAAAGCCGAACCCCATTTTTTGGGCTGGATACCACAATGCCTGAAAACTATGAGCAGCAGTTCCGACGGGATATGCATATACCTCGAATAGGGCATCATGATGAAGAACAGACCCAGTACAAGGGAGTATGACCACCAGAAGAAATAAGCGATGAGTTCGGCAGGGCCCGGTGTAACTGCTATCAGAAGGTTCCCCAGATTTTGTGTAAGAAATCCTCCGCCTCCATGGAAATATCCGGCTGTATAACTTTCGGCAAGGAGCCGCATTGGAAAGATCAGCCACAGGCAGGTCAGTATGACCCGGTCGAAAAGGCTGTGCCGGGTCGTTTGTTTCATCCCGAACCAATTGGACTGTTTTCGCTTTACCAGGGCAAGAACAAGTCCGCTCAGGACAAAAAGAAGAAGGAAGTCCATCATAAAGCGGAAGAAAGCCGGGACTGTGAAAATTTCAAAAAACAAAACGAGACGGTCGTGAATGAAAAATTTCAGGAAAATGGGATAGTAGGGGGCGTTGAAATGAGCGCCGTGATATACCCTCGATTCGAGGTTCCCCATGACAATCAGAAGGAACCAGCCCAGAGCAAAACTCATATGCATGTATCCCAGGAGAGGATTACGTTTCCATAGCTTCCTGTGGATCAGCCCTTCAAGAAAAATTTCTTTCAGGGAGGCAAAAACTTTTGAAGGTGTTCTGATACCCGTTGAAAGTTTGACTTTATCTAAAGCAGGTAAAGCTTTGATCCAACGGTAATAATGCATAATAATGCTATAGACTATATAAATTAGTCCCAGGCTGAAAGGCAGAACAAAGAGGTTAAATTTTATCATCCCAGTTGCTCAATAGCACGGTTCATAGCCAGGATCAGATTCCTCAGGTTAACTCCTCTCGGGCAGACCAGCTGGCATTTACCGCAGAACATGCATTTCTTTAATTCAGCTTTTATAGTTTCATTGTCTCCCCTTTGAATGAGCGTATGCAGTTTCCTGATATTAAATCCGGTAAAATGACCTGCAGAGCAGGTTGCGGTGCAGCTTCCGCAACCGATGCATACATCCAGGGAAGGTTCCATGGCCCTGACTATCCTGAGGAAGCGGAAGTCCCCCCGGTCATAGTCAAGCTGCCTGTCCCTGGTGAGGGTATATCCGAAGTCAATCATTTACCAAGGTTGATTTAATATAACCGGCAAGCAAAGCAGCTGCAGCGCGGGCGTCGGCAATGGCTTCCTGGATAGATACCGGGCCTTTGACTGCGCCGGCCAGGAATACTCCGTTTATCCCGCTCAGGTTGTTTTTGGTATGGCTGTCGGCGGGATTTACAAACCCGTCTGACCCGGTCTTGAGGTCAAGCATGCTGCAGATGGTCTTGGCGCTTTGGGCGGGGACAAAACCTGTGAGGAGAACAAGCAGGTCAACAGTCATTTTTAGCGGAGAGCCGGTAAGAGTATCTTCTGTTTTAAGGATTATGGAACCATCAGGATTTTCTGAGCATTCCGATAGCCGGCCCCGGATAAAACTGACTCCCCATTTCTGTTGGGCCTCATAATAAAGTTCTTCAAAGTGCCGGTCGAACATCCTAAGGTCCATATAAAAATTAAAAACCTCAGATGCAGGGTAGAGCTCTTTTAGTTCGATGGCTTGTTTTACGCCTGTGACACAACAAACTTTGGAACAATAGAGGTTGCCGACTTTTTCATCCCTGGAACCTACGCAGTGAACAATGCCGATGCGGCCAGGGACTTTACCTTCATGTGTGAGGATAGCTTTGCCGGATTTAAAATTTTTTTCAAGGTCGGCGGATGTTATTACGTTGTTATATATGCCGTAACCATATTCCTCTTTCTTTCGGGCTTCGAACAGGTCAAATCCCGTGGCCAGCAGGATTGCGCTGGCCGTGAACAGGGAATCGTGATCCGCGGCTGGCGGCAGCTGAGTGGTGTTTGCATCCTGCATCCCGCATCCCGCATCCTGTAAACTGGTGCTCACTGTGAACCCGTCGTCGTGCTTGCTTATGCCGCTAATTGTCACCCCGGTCACAAGTTTAACCTTTTTCAATCCCTCCATAGCAAAGTCCAGAACCTCTGATGCTTTTTTACGATCGGGGAACAACCGGTCCCAGTGTGCGACATGGCCTCCTATTGCTGTTTCTTTCTCGAGCAGTGTAACATCCAGGCCTTGCAGGGCAAGTATTCCCGCAGCAGTCATCCCTGAAATGCCGCCACCAATAACGATCACTGATTGTTTCATTTCAATAAAATTTCAGAAATGCAGGACTATTAGGTTTACCCATAAAATTGCCATCTTTATCGAGAAATTTCTTTTCCGGATCATAGGGTATCCCTATTTTATCCATCAGAGGTTCAACAGGCACCTGGTGAACCTGGAGCCCAAGGTCCCAAGGATCATACCCCAGGATAAGTCCGGCGAGCTCCTCATATGTCATCACGGGAATGCCCTGTGAATTTTCCCCGTAAGTTGTTCCTTCCATTTCGGAAATTGTATACTGCCAGCGATCAAGAAACATCGGGCAGCCCGGACAATTGGTTAGAATAAGTTCGGGTTTATAGGGTTTCATGGAATCAAATTTCTTTTTTGATGCTGAGATGGAATAACCCCGGTTTGCTTTTACCAGGTACTGTCTGAATCCAAACCCGCAGCAATGCCTTCGCTCAGGATAATCTATCACTTCACCGCCCCATTCTTCGATCATTCCCACCAGTACATAAGGATATTCAGCACCTCCCACACCCTTACTTGGAAACATCCTTGAATAATGGCATCCGATATGTTCAACAACCCTGATAGGGTTCCCTGTGATCTGGTTGACCAGGCGATATTTACCCGCTTTTGCTATTTCCTTCCTTAACCTGAAAGTAACATCGCTTGCATGGGCAAGGTTCTTTGGTTTGTTAAATTCCCTGCCGGTTGCATTTTTAAGATGGACCCTGGTTTTTTCTTCAATTTCAGGAAAATGATGCCATGTCTCAAGGACTTCGCTGTATAGTCCGAAACTTGTAATGCATGAAGTGACGAAGTTTTCATAACCGGCTTCCGACATTAGAGCAAACTGCCGGGCAACCATGGTCATGGCTGTTTCAAAAGGGACAATATCAGAGTGGTAGCCTATGCCTGAACAGGTGGTATGGGATGGATTTTCAAAAACATTCCTTCCCAGTTCCTTCATATACCTCAGAAACGTTTTTTCGGCCCCGGGAAAAAAATTCTGTCTTACGCAACTCCTTACATAAAAATAGTTGTCGTCGGCTATTTCTTTCTGGTACTCATCCCAGATCAGCTTCTTTCCTTCACGCTTCATGAGCCTGATGTATGATCCTTGTTAACTGCAGTATAAATATGTTTGATGTAGTCGTTCTGGAGGCTGTCGTCCAGCTGCATTCCAATTTGTTCAGCTTTTTTCCTGGAAAAATCCTCGATTTTTTCGAACCTGGCCGTTCCACCGGTTTCATCAAAAATCTTTTTTATCTCATCCAGGTCTTCTTGCGGAATGGCCCTGAGGACTCCGGGGCCAGCCTTCTTGTAGTTAGCTCCCAGCCTCTCCATGACCTTGTCAAGGTTCTCAAATTCCCATTCCCATACAGGACCTTGTTCGGGATGGTTTTCGGGGGTGATCTGTGAAGGATACAGGCAATACCCGTATTCAAGGATCCAATGTCCTACGGTCCTTTTAATAGCAAGCTGCTGGCGGCCTTTTTCAGATTCCACAAAATATCCCATTTCCTGGGACAGGGAACGCAAAGCAGTTATCAGCAGTCCGGGTGCATTATTCCTGGGACACCTGGTCACACATGACATGCATTCCCCGCAATACCATATCGTATCGCCTTTCAGCAGTTCTTCAATCTTTTCTTCATCCCTGGTTTGAAGAATGTCGACAAGTTTTCTTGGCTGGTAATTGTAAAATTCTGCAGCCGGACAAATTGCCGTACAGGTTCCGCAGTTCAGGCAGGCTTTCAGGCCCTCCACGAAACGAACATCCTGTCGGAGTTTTTCATATAACACACCCATACAGGAGCAAAGGTAATAAAAAGGATCATTTCAGAGTGAAGGCATAATTCAAGAGGTTGCTTCCCATCTGAAGAGCTTTAAGCCTGGTCGCTTCGCTGTCATGGTGCACGTCGGGATCTTCCCACCCATCGCCGAGGTCGCATTCATAGGAGTAAAAAACAACAAGCCTGCCTTCCCAAATAAGCCCGAATCCCTGGGGCGGTTTTCCGTCATGCTCATGAATTTTTGGCAACCCGTTAGGGAAATCGTATTTCTGATGGTAAACAGGATGGGAAAAAGGTAACTCCACCAATTCAAGTTCCGGGAAGATTCTCTTTAACTGGGGGCGGATGAATTTGTCAAGCCCGTAATTGTCGTCGATATGCAGAAATCCTCCGGCCATAAGATATTTCCTCAGGTTCCTCGCTTCCTGCTCTGAAAATACGACATTGCCATGACCTGTCATATGTATGAACGGATAATTCATGATTTCGGGATTTCCCACTTCCACAGTTACAACTTCCTCGCTGATGGAAGTTCCCAGGTTTTTGTTTGCAAATTTTACCAGATTGGGCAGGGAGGTTGGGTTGGCATACCAGTCGCCGCCCCCGTTGTATTTTAAAAGACCTATCTGGTATGAGGCCGGGGAAAGTGAGGTACAGGGCAAAGCCAGGATACCCAGAAAGAAAAGTTTTATCAAGTTTTTATACATCATCACGCTCAGGATTTTATTTCCCTGATCCTGTTTATAAGATTAACCGCTGCTGTCACATAAACTCCTGCTGTTTCTGTCCTGAGCCTGCTTTCACCAAGGCTTACCTGCACAAACCCGGCCTTAATGGCGGTTTGAATCTCAGAATCGGTGAAGTCGCCTTCAGGACCTATCAGAACGACTACTTCATCCCCTTTGGCACAGGCGTACTGTATTTGCTGTTCACTGCCGCTTATGCAGCTGGCAATCAGTTTTCGGCCAGGGTGAGGTTTAACAATGAAATCCTTATAGGAAATCCCTTCATTGAGCCTGGGCAGCCGGGTTTTAAGCGACTGTTTAACCGCTGAGATGAGAATTTTTCGAGCCCTTTCAATGTTTATGCGGTTACGCTCAGAATGAGTGCAGAAAACTGGGGTTATTTCATCAATTCCTATTTCGGTCGCTTTCTCGAGAAACCATTCAAGACGGTCTGAGTTCTTCGTGGGAGCGATTGCAATATGGAGCCTGAAGCCCCTTAGTTCGGGGCTTTCTGAGGTCTTCAGTATCTTCGCCAGAACCCTCCCCGAATCAATATCAGATATGCAGGCTTCAAATAAATGCCCCTCCCCGTCGGTAATATAAATTGTGTCGTTCTTTCCAAGCCTCAAAACCTTAATGCAATGTCTGGATTCATCCTCATCAAGCCTGATCAGATCATCTTCAATAGTATTGCTGAAAAATAAAATCATGGTCAGGCTTGCAGCTGATTGTGATCCCGATGAATTAAAACCGGGTTTTCAAAGATTTAAGTTTTGTACCTGGCAAATTTACTAAAATACCTTACAATGACTATTTTTGCTGATGATAATGGAAGAAGCAGTTACACAAGCAAAAATCTTGATTATGAAACGATTTGCAGTTTTATTTACATCTTTTTATTCTATTGCAATGATTCTGTCATCCTGCGGTGGCGGAAATCAGCCTGCTGGAGGTGGACAGACTGTCACCAGTAATATTCCTGCCGACATACAGACTTTGATGTCCAAAGGCGAACAGATATACAAAACAAAATGTATTGTATGTCATCAGAATAGCGGTTTGGGGGTTGAAAGCGTTTTTCCTCCGCTGGCGAATTCAGACTATTTATTGGCGGATAAGTCAAGAGCTGTTGCACAGACCCTGAATGGTTCCAAGATGGAGATGACTGTCAATGGAAAAAAGTTCACACAGGAGATGACTCCTCAGGTTGATACTAAGGAAGATGCGGTTGCAGTGATCAATTACGTATTGAATAACTTTGGAAATAAAGGCGGATATGTGACCCTTGATGATGTCAAAAGCGTCGAGATCAAGCCCCGTACTGCGGCTCCTGCCAGGTAAAGAGGATTAATCTATTAAAAAAGCCCCGGAATTCAATGCAGGGCTTTTTTAATGGTCTTTTACCAGCTGCCGCCGGCGCCGCCTCCGCCAAAGCTTCCTCCTCCGAAGCCTCCGAAACCACCACCTCCGCCACCTCCTCCTCCAAAGAATCCGGAACCTGAAGAAAAGTCGTTCCAGCTGCCGCTATTACCACGTCCCATGGAGCCAAGCATAAATAATGCCATCCACCAGGGAAGGTTTTTCCCGACAGAATGGCTGCTGTTACGACTTGCACGGATTGCAAAGAGAACCACGGCAAGAATGATAATGGGGATAATAATACCGATAGGGCTGGCTTCATGTTTTTTCTGATACTGAACAGCAGTGTACTTTCCTTTAGCAAGGTCCATGATCACGGATGTTGCGGCATCAATTCCTCCATAATAATTTCCATCGCGGAACAGGGGGATCATTTCATTTTCAACTATTCTTTTGCAGACAGCATCCGGGATCACATCTTCCAGCCCGTATCCTGAGGCAATATATGCCTCTCCCTTCTCAGATGCAGTCTTGGGTTTGACCAGGATCAAGGTACCGTTATTTTTGCCTTTTTGTCCAACACCCCACTTCTGGCCTAAGCGGTATGTGAAATCAGCTATATCGTAGCCGTTCAGGGATTTTACAATAGCTACGGAAATCTGCGTGGATGTCGAATCATTGAACGCAACCAGCTTATGCTCCAAAGCGGCTAGCTGATCAGGTGCAAGTGTGCCTGTATAATCATTGACCAGCCTGGGAGGCGATGGCCTGTCGGGAATCTCCTGGGCGATCGCCGGCAAGGTAATAACCATCATCAGGAATAAGGAAATCAGTTTGAGAGTTTTCATGGTTGCGGGCTTAGTTTTTTCCGAACGATATCTCGTCGGAAAGTTCATTCTTGTCATTTTCAAGATGGGGAAAATGCTTTTTCAGCTGCTCCCCGGCAGCCGAGATGGCATAAACCAGCCCTTCTGTGAATTTTTCTTCCTTAAAATATGCCAGCATCTTATGCTTGATCTCATCCCAGAAATTTTCAGGCACTGCCTTATGTATCCCCTTGTCGCCAAGAATAGCAAACTTCCTGCTTTTCACAGCCAGGTAGATCAGCACACCGTTCCGCTGTTCGGTCTTGCTCATGCCAAGCTTCCTGAATAGCAAGGCCGCACGGTCAAGCACATCCTCCTTAAGATTATTCTCAATGTGAATACGGATCTCACCCGATGTTTTATGTTCGGCTTCAGCAATGGCACTGGTTATTGCCTTTTGCTGTTCCTGACTGAAGAAATCCCTGGCTGTTGTGCCCATGACTTTTGTGTTTTTGACACTGTAAAACAGTCAGGCCCCACAAGGGCCCACCCTGGTTTTTTTACTTTATCAGAATTTTACTTCCGGAGCTTTTTCGGCACCCTGGACGGCTTTGAAAAAGGCCTTTTCCTTAAACCCGAACATTCCCGCAAAAATATTCGAGGGGAAGCGTTTAACCTGGATATTGTAGTCCTGTACCACTTCGTTGAACTTCATACGCTCAACCGTGATGCGATTTTCGGTGCCTTCAAGCTGGGCCTGGAGTTCGCTGAAATTCTGCGTAGCCTTTAATTGGGGGTAATTCTCGGTAACCATCATGAGTCTAGACAAAGTCGAACTGAGATTGTCCTGGGCAGCCTGAAACCTTTGAAGGGAGGCTTCATCCAGATTTTTAGGGCTGATCGTAACCTTGGTGGCACTTGCTCTGGCCTCTATCACATCGGTAAGTGTTTTCTGCTCAAAATTTGCAACCCCTTTTACGGTATTAACAAGATTCGGTATAAGGTCCGAACGCCTCTGGTATACATTTTCAACCTGTGCCCATTGCTGCTGTACTACCTGGTCCTTGGTTACCAGATTGTTATAAGAGCCCTGTCCCCAAGAGAAAAGGAGAATTACTGCAAGGGCAACTACGATCAGGATGATCCAACCTTTACTGAGTTTCATACTTTTTGTTTTTTGTTTTTATTGGTTTGGCGGTGCGTTTCTTATGCATCGCCCTGATTTAATATTGCTTTATTTGACGTAAATATACTGTAAAGTTACAGTTTTAGATATTCTCAATATTTCGCTTGATGAACTCAGCGAGGTCTTTCCCTTTCAGAAGGTTCTGGGCAAGCATTGCAAGGTCAAAGAGCTGCTTCACAGTTTCTGCCTGTTTCCCTCCGTCGGGTTCAATGAGCATCCTGCCAATCTTCGGGTGGTTGGAATTCACTACAAGATTATACTTCTCAGGCATAGTCCCCATGAAACTGTAACCTCCACCCAATGCGCTCATATCTTTCATCCTCCTCATAAACTCATCCTGGGTGATCAGCAGTGGAGCTTCCTTTTCACTAAGGCTTTCAAACAAAATTGTGAATTTTTCCTTGTCGATTTGCTTTTCCATCAATTCCTTCAGCGATTTCTGCTGGTCTTCGGTGAGCTTGGAAGGCAGAACGTCTTCCTTCTCTATGAGTTTATCAACTGTATTTGAGTCGATACGAGTAAAGCGGGATTTCTCGAATTTCTGTTCCAGCGTGTTCACGAAATGGGTATCGATAATGCCATCCAGAAGCAAAACATCATACCCTCTGTCCTTGACCGCATCGATGAAACTAAACTGTTCTTCAGTATTGCTTGTGTAAAGATAGATGAGGTTGCCATTTTTATCTTTCTGTATGTCTTTTATTTTATTTTCGTATTCCTCAAAAGTAAAGTACTTTCCTTCAGTATTTTTGAACAGGCAGAACTTCTTACTGCGATCATAAAAATCGGGTTCCGAAATGATGCCATATTCAATAAAAACCTTGATGTCGTCCCATTTGGCTTCAAAATCGGCCCTGTTTTCCTTGAACAGGGATTCCAGTTTGTCGCCAACCTTTTTGGTAATATGATTGCTGATCTTCTTAACGTTGGGATCAGACTGAAGGTAGGAGCGGGAGACATTGAGGGGAATATCGGGTGAGTCAAGCACGCCATGGAGCAAAGTAAGAAACTCCGGGACAATGCCTTCCACCGAATCGGTAACGAAAACCTGGTTGGAGTATAGCTGGATCTTATTCTTCTGTACTTCCATGGTCTTTTTAACCTTGGGAAAATACAATATCCCGGTGAGGTTGAACGGGTAGTCAACATTTAAATGGATCTGGAATAAAGGTTCTTCGAATGTATAAGGATACAGTTCCCTGTAAAAGCTTTTATAGTCCTCGTCCTTAAGATCAACAGGTTTCTTTTTCCACAAGGGATCTGTATTGTTAATGATCCTTGGCTTTTCAACCTCAATTTCCTTATCATTTCCCTTTTCATCTTTCTCACCAGGAACTTTCTCCCAGGTTTTTTCGCTTCCGAAACGTATGGGCACTGGCAGGAATTTACAGTATTTTTTAAGGATTTCCAATATCTTGTATTCTTCAAGGTAGTCCTTGGAATCATCAGCTATATGCAAAATAATCTCGGTACCGCGGTCCTTTTTCTTGCTCTCATCCATTGTATAATCGGGGCTGCCGTCACATTCCCAGAGAACAGGCTTGGTATCGCCTTCGGTCTTGTATGTTTTAGTATGTATCTCTACCTTGTCTGAAACCATGAAGCTTGAATAGAATCCCAGCCCGAAATGCCCGATGATGGCATTCATTTCAGCTTCCGACTTTGTTTTAAACTGTGATATGAACTCTTCGGCGCTGGAAAAAGCAATCTGGTTGATATATTTTTCAATCTCTTCGGCATTCATGCCTATTCCTTTGTCTTTTACCGAAATCGTTTTTCTCTTCGGATTGACTTTTACCTCGATAGTAAGGTCGCCCAGTTCACCCGTAAACTTCCCGATGGAAGCCAGGGTTTTCAGTTTTTGAGTTGCATCAACAGCATTCGAAATAAGTTCACGCAGGAAAATTTCATGTTCCGAATAAAGGAATTTCTTGATGATAGGGAAAATGTTCTCAGTTTGAACGTTGATCTTACCTTTTTGCATAGAATTCAATATTTTATTGTTATTTACTTCGGCTACGCCGGATGACATCTTCCTGGTTTGAACCAGTTTCCGGCAGATGCCTCGATATACACAAAGTAAGTGCCATTGTTTACTTCCTGACAAAATGACAATTATAGGTGGGTGGCTGGATGACTGGATAACTGGATGACTGGATGACTGGATAGCTGGATGACTGGATGACTGGATAACTGGATAACTGGATAGCTGGATGACTGGATGACTGGATAGCTGGATGGAAGGGAAAATTTTTGCACATCCCCGGTGGCGGTGAAAATAATTTTTTAAATTTACAAGGTCTTTGATGCTGAAAACTAACACCTAAAACTACTTATATGACTGCTATAGATTGGAAAAACCTGCCTTTCGGTTATTTTAAAACCGATTTCAATGTTCGTGCTTACTGGAAAGACGGCAAATGGAGTGAACTGGAAGTCACCGATTCTGAATACATTAACATGCATATGGCTGCAACATGCCTTCATTACGGGCAGGAAGCATTTGAAGGACTCAAAGCCTTCACCGGCGTTGATGGCAAAATAAGGATTTTCAGGCTTGAGGAAAACTGCAAGCGTATAAATAATTCAGCCGTCGGCCTTATTATGCCTGAGATCCCGCTTGAGATGTTCAGGGAGGCTGTTTTAAAAGTGGTGCAATTGAATAAAAAGTATATCCCCCCTTATGGTGAAGGCGCATCGCTCTATATCCGTCCCATCCTGATAGGAACAGGCCCCGAGGTGGGAGTAAAACCTTCAAGGGAATATACTTTCCTGATTTTCGTCGGCCCTGTCGGCCCCTATTTCAAGGAAGGTTTTAACCCTGTCAAGATGCAGATCGTAAGGGATTTTGACCGTGCTGCTCCTCTTGGTACCGGGCATATTAAAGTAGGCGGAAATTATGCAGCCAGTCTCCGTGCAGGTGTTCGCGCCCATGCTGAAGGCTTTTCTTCGTGTATTTTTCTTGATGCAAAGGAAAAGAAGTTTATCGATGAAGCCGGGCCCGCAAACTTTTTCGGGATCAAAGGCGATACGTATATCACTCCAAATTCACATTCAATCCTGCCTTCAATCACAAACATGTCGCTGCGCACCATTGCACATGATATCGGGATGAAAGTTGAACTAAGGCCTGTACCTGTTGAGGAACTTGCCGAATTTGATGAAGTTGGCGCCTGTGGCACGGCTGCAGTGATCTCTCCGATCTGTTCAATCCATGACAGGGATTCCGACAAGGTGTACCAGTTTTGCAAGGACGGCAAGGCAGGCGAGGTATCGCTAAGACTTTATACAATACTCAGGGATATCCAAGACGGCAAGATCCCCGATAAGTTTCAATGGATCACTTTTGTGGGGGATTAAGGAATCTTATCAGACATCTGATATCAGATATCAGATGTCTGATGTCTGATAAGAAGTTCACTCATTTCTTTTTGCATCTTTCCTGCTTCTTCCCTTGCTTTTTCTGCAAAATCGGCGCCGTTTGAGGCATAGATTATATTCCGGCTCGAATTCACAAGCAGTCCGCAGTCCTTCGTAAGGCCATGTTTTGCGACTTCCTGAAGACTTCCGCCCTGGGCTCCCACCCCTGGTACCAGCAGAAAATGATCAGGAACTATTTCCCTGATATCGGCCAGCATCTCTGCTTTGGTAGCACCAACAACATACATCATATTCTCGCTGCTGCCCCATTTTTGGGAACGGATGAGGACCTGTTCAAACAGCCTGGTATCCTGGCTTGTTAAGAACTGGAAATCTTCCGCACCTTTATTCGATGTGAGGGCAAGCACAATGATCCATTTTTCCGGATAGGAAAGAAAGGGTTTTACTGAATCTTCTCCCATATAAGGAGCCACTGTAACGGCATCGAATTCAAGGCCTGAAGAAGCTTTGTCGAACATTGCCCTGGCATATTGCTGGGATGTGTTCCCGATGTCACCCCTTTTGGCATCGGCAATGGTAAAGACTTGTGCAGGGTAAGTATTATTAATATAGGTAATGGTTTTAGTCAGGCTTTGCCAGCCTTTTATTCCATAACATTCATAAAATGCAAAGTTCGGTTTATATGCTGCAGCAAGGTCAATCGTGGCATCAATGATGGCTTTATTGAATTCAAAGATGGGATCTTCAAGATCTTTCAGATGGACCGGGATTTTGCTGATATCGGTATCCAGCCCGATGCACAGAAAGGATTTTTTACGGCGGATAAGGCTGATGAGGTCTTGTCGGTTCATGTCAATTTATGAATTATGAATTACAAATTACAAATGCTGACCTATTTGGACATTGTACATTGTACATTGTACATCTTTTCAGCTTACCGCTTCCTTCAGCCTCTCGGCATTCTCGGCCAGCTGCAGCGCATCTATCAGGGGCTGAACGGCCCCGTCGAGAACCACGGGAAGGTTGTAAATGGTCATATTGATGCGGTGGTCTGTAACACGGCTCTGGGCATAATTATAGGTACGGATCTTCGCAGAGCGGTCTCCGGTTGAAACCATGGTCTTGCGCTTCTTGGAGATCTCATCCAGATACTTCTGGTGTTCCATCTCGTAAAGCCTTGTCCTGAGCACCTTCATGGCCTTTTCAAAATTCTTCATCTGGGATTTTTCATCCTGGCAGATTACAACGATGCCCGAAGGAACGTGAGTAAGGCGGATAGCCGAATACGTTGTATTAACGCTCTGTCCTCCCGGACCGGATGCACAATAGGTGTCCTTTCGAACATCGCTTGGTTTGACCTCTACGTCAAACTCATCAGCTTCAGGCAATACAGCAACAGTTGCAGCAGATGTATGTACACGGCCCTGGGTTTCGGTCTGGGGAACACGCTGAACCCGGTGAACCCCCGATTCGTATTTCATCTGGCCGTAGGCTCCGTCGCCAACAACGTTGAAAATAATTTCCTTGAACCCACCCATGGTGCCTTCCGAGAAATCTATCAGGTCAATCTTCCAGCGCTTAGTTTCGCAATATTTTGTGTACATACGGTAAAGGTCGCCGGCAAAAATACTGGCTTCGTCACCGCCTGTGCCGGCCCTGATCTCTACAACTGCATTCTTCCCGTCCTCAGGATCGGCTGGTATAAGCATCATTCTAACATCCTCTTCCAGCTTCTCTTTTTCGTTGTTCAGGGATTCCATTTCTTCCTTGGCCATCGCACGGAATTCCTCATCCTTTTCATTGTAAAGGATCTCTTTTGCATTGTCAAAGTTCGCAAGAATATTTTTATACCGTTCATAGGCTTCCATGATCGGTGTAAGTTCCTTAAAATCCTTATTCAGCTTGATGAAGCGTTTCATGTCGTTGATCACAGCAGGATCACTCATTTCCTTTTGAATGTCATCGAACTTCAGTTTTATCGCTTCAAGTTTATCGAGCATATTCTACACTCCTCGTTGGGGCTGCAAAGGTACGAAAAAATCTTAATTGTCGGCCGGAAAAGCTTAGCTACCTGGTGTTCAATTCGACAGAAATTTAATTGAAAATTATTTTAACTTTATCCCAATTGAAGTTGTATGCATAAATGGATATTTCTCCTGGCAGTGATCTTTGCCGGAGCATTGGTAAGTCTGAATGGTCAGAACAATAGTAACTTCGTGAATGTCTTCATTGGGACCGATGGCACGGGGCACACATTTCCCGGTCCCTCCATGCCCTTCGGGATGGTGCAACCGGGACCGGATAACCAGGCCGAAGACTGGAACCACACCTGTGGTTACCAATACCGCGACACTTTGCTTGCCGGATTCTCACAGACCAGGCTAAGCGGGACAGGCATAAGTGAACTTGGCGATATTCTATTGCTGCCTTACGTTCAAACACAACCTGAAAACCTGAGATTCCAGTATTTTAAAGATTCCGAGAAAGCCAACCCGGGTTATTATACCTTAACAAAGAAAGACCGTGTAAAAGTCGAGCTGACCTGCACTGAGCGTGTTGCTTTTCACAGGTATACCTACCCGCTGGAAGATGTCTTATTATTGGTAGATCTGCAGCACGGCCTCAGGTTCCTTACCGACAGCCTCGTGCTCGACAGCGATGTAAAGATTGAAGACAGTCAAACGATTTCGGGTTACTGTCATAATAAAAACTGGGTGGAACGCAGATATTTCTTTGTCCTTAAAACCAGCAAACCATTTACGAAACCAGAACTGCTACCCAGGGCCGGAAAGGAGAATGCCCCGAAGTATATCCTCACTTTTAAACTGGATAAAACAAAGGTTCTCCTGGTCAAAGTCTCTTTATCTACTGTGGATGTGGGAGGTGCAAAGCTCAACCTTCAGACCGAAATGCCCGGCTGGGATTTCGACTTGGCGCATGAAAATGCGGCTAAAGCCTGGAACAGATACCTGGGCAGGATTGACATTGAAGCTGACAACCATACCAAAGAAATATTCTATACCTCCCTTTATCACTTTTTATTGCAGCCTTCAAACATTGCAGATTTAGACGGAAGGTACAGGGGGGCGGATGATAAAATTGAAGTTGCACCAAACAAAGAATATTATTCCACCCTTTCGATTTGGGATATATACAGGGGTGCTTTTCCTTTGCTTGGGATCATTGTACCTGAAAAGATCAATGGGATCGTAAATTCATTGCTGCTTCACCATAAAGCGGCAGGATTTCTCCCGATATGGGCTGCATGGGGTAAGGATAATTACTGCATGATAGGCAACCATGCCATACCCATGATCCTTTTTGCATACAATAACGGTTTCAGGGGATTTGACCCTGCCGAGGCACTCACTGCCATGGAGGAAACCTCAACCAAAAACCATATCAACTCAGACTGGGAACTTTATAATAAATATGGGTACTACCCATTTGATAAACTAAGCAACGAATCGGTTTCAAGAACCCTCGAGAGCGGTTATGATGACTGGTGTGTGGCAAGTATGGCGAAAGAACTGGGAGATAAAGTTATGACCGACAAGTTTTTCAGGAGAGCTTCTTATTACAAAAATCTTTATGATCCTGCCAGCAGGCTATTCCGGGGCAGGGATACCCAGGGAAACTTCAGATCCCCTTTTGATCCACTGGCCGCGACTTCTCCCATGAACAATCCCGGGGACTATACTGAAGCCAATGCATGGCAGTACTTCTGGACCCCAGCCCAGTATGATGTTGAGGGCATCATTTCTCTACTTGGTGGTAAGGAAGCCTTTACAAAGCAACTTGATGACTTTTTTACCATCGAAGCAAAGAATCCTGATAAATTCCTGGGGCAGGAAGCCATGATCGGGCAGTATGCACATGGAAATGAGCCAGATCATCATGTTATTTATCTATATGCTTATTCAACCAGGCCTGAAACAGGTCAAAAATACATTCATCGCATCATTACCCAATTTCATAAAAACACACCCGACGGAATGATTGGCAATGATGATTGCGGACAGATGTCGGCCTGGTACATCCTGTCATCCCTTGGATTCTTCCCGGTTAATCCGGCAAGTAGCGAGTTTGTCCTTGGTGCTCCACAGATCAGAAAATCAACAATTCACCTTGCCAATGGAAGGAATTTTATTGTTGAAGCCAAAGCTCTTTCGACTCAAAACATATTCGTTGAAAAGACTATGCTCAATGGTAAGACACTTCAGGCTGCCTTTATTAAATACGAACAGATAATTAAGGGTGGAAATCTTATTTTTGAAATGACGGATAAATGACAGGGGCTTAAGTTTTTTAGTACACGAACGTTCCCTGGTCCGACACAATGGTGAGTTTCTCTTTTCCCGGGGCTTCCACACGCCCGATCACCTTTGCCTCAAGGTTAAAGAATCCGGCGATTTCGATCAGCTTTGGAGCGATATTTCCCGGTACATAAAGTTCCATCCTGTGCCCCATATTGAATACCCGGTACATTTCTTTCCAGTCAGTTCCAGACTGCTTCTGTATCAGCCTGAACAAAGGCGGGACAGGGAAAAGATTATCCTTAACCACATGAAGTTTATCAATAAAATGCAAGACCTTGGTTTGCCCGCCTCCGCTGCAATGGACCATGCCGTGAACGTCGCTCCTGAAATTCTCCAGTATTTTTTTTACCACCGGAGCATAGGTGCGGGTAGGGGAGAGTATCAGTTTGCCTGTATTTACTCCCTCTATTTCAGAAGGTTCTAGAAGACTTTTATTGCCTGAATATACAAGATCTTCCGGGATAGAAGGGTCGAAACTCTCAGGAAAAGCGCCTGCGTATTTTTTTGAGAACACATCATGCCTGGCGGATGTGAGTCCGTTGCTGCCCATCCCACCGTTATATTCTCTTTCATAGGTTGTTTGTCCGGCGGATGCAAGCCCCACGATCAGGTCACCGGCTTGTATGCGGGAATTGTCAATGACTTCGCTGCGCCTCATCCGGCAGCAAACAGTAGAATCAACAATAATTGTACGTACGAGATCACCCACATCGGCTGTTTCGCCTCCGGTAGACCATATTCCGATGCCATGTGAGCGCATGGATTCAAGGAATTCCTCGGTACCGTTGATGATCTCAGCGATCACTTCGCCGGTGATAAGGTTTTTGTTCCTTCCTATGGTCGAAGAAAGCAGGATGTTGTCTGTAGCCCCAACGCAAAGCAGGTCGTCGAGGTTCATGACCACGGCATCCTGTGCTATGCCTCTCCATACCGAGAAGTCTCCGGTTTCTTTCCAGTAGAGATAGGCGAGTGAGGATTTGGTGCCGGCCCCGTCGGCATGCATGATGTTGCACCATTCGTCCTGCCCGCCGAGGATATCAGGGATTATCTTGCAAAAAGCTTTGGGGAACAGACCTTTATCAAGATCTTTAATAGCTGAGTGTACATCTTCCTTCTGCGAAGAAACACCTCTCTGATCATATCTTGACTGATCGTTCATAAGTTAATCAAAGATCAGCTGTCCTTTGGCATCGTCAATTTTGAAAACTCCGAATTTCTTCAGGGTGTTTTCACCGAAAACAAAGGTTCCGTGGGCCTTGCTGTTCACGATTACTTTAAGGTCTTTTACGGTATTCCTGGCAATGCGGACTTCTTTCAGAGTTATGACGGCTTTCTCGCTGATGGTTTTCTCCTGGATCAGCTTGGCCGGATCTCCTTCGAAATCGTTCTTGTCGATCACTCCTTCTTTCAGGAACTGGAAAGCCTGGGCAGCTGTGATGAATAAATCCTTTTCGGAAGGGTCATAAGTAAATGCTGTGCTGATGCCGTTGATGAAACAGAAACCCGAGTAGGAGCCTTCTTTCAGTTTGGTCATTGGTATTCCATTGACTTCAGGCGCAACCACAACTTCTACCTTCGGAGCGACAGGTGCGCCAGAAACCTTGGTTTTGGGAATATAATCATTGCGCAATATAGTGAACTCGGTGCGGCGGTTAAGCTGATGAGCGGCTTCCTTGACAGCATTGCTGGGAAGAAGGTTGATAATCGAATCGGTCAGCACAGTCCCTGCAGGAAAAGTATAGCCTTCCTTTGTTACTTCTTTGGCCAGAGTCCTGGGCACTCTTTCACCGTACCCTTTTGCCACCAGGCGGTCAGGATCAATACCCCTGGATATCAGGTAATCAACAACACTCTGGGCGCGTTTCTGTGAAAGTATATCATTGCGTTCTTCGCTGTCCCTGGAGTCGGTATAAGCGGCAAGTTCGATCACGATAGTTTCATTCGCATCCAGGGTTTCGATCAACCCCTGGAGAGAATCCTGGTACTGGGGTTTGAGATCCCATTTGGCCAGGTCGTAAAGTATATCGGGAAGCACTACAGGCTTTTTAGGGATGGGTCTCAGTACGAAATTACGGGTAAGATCTTTGCCCTTCTCAAGGCCAACCGTTGTTTCCCGGCCTTTTTCGTTGAAATAATCCTTCTTTGTAACCAGAATGTCATAAGTCGTATTGGCTGTGATCTGCATTTTATTGAAACTGTAATGCCCTTTCTCGTCGGTATTGTATTTAAATATCCGGCCATTGGTCCCGGTCGCCCTTACTTCGGCGCCCTGGACAGGAAGAAGCGAACGATCGTCGGTTACAGTCCCTTCCAGGGTATAATAAATAGGAGGGATAACAAAGGAATATATGTCGTCACGGCCTTTTCCTCCCGGCCTGTTTGATGTAAACAAACCTTCTTCTGACTCTTCGGCATTGAAGACAATAGCCAGGTCATCGGCCGGAGAGTTGATAGGAGACTTCATGTTTTCAGGTATGCTCCATTTCCCTTTGCTGTATACTGAAACGAAAATATCCATTCCCCCCATTCCGGGCAGACCATCGGAAGCAAAATACAAGACACTGTCATTTCTTATAAAGGGGAACAATTCGTTGCCGGGAGTATTTATCACCGGACCAAGGTTTTCCTTAATCCACTTTCCGCCTTTTTTGCTTGCTCTCCAAATATCTTTTCCTCCCACACCTCCCGGAAGCTCGGCTGAGAAATAAATCACGTCGGAGCTGGAGACCGAAGGATGCCCGTAAACGCTGGTACTGTCACCCCCAAGTTCTACTTTTTCGGGATCACTCCAATTGCTTGTCCCTGTGCGGCTTGCAACAAATATCTGGCAGCCGTTCTTTTTTTTGGAATCATTATAGCAACGGGTAAAATAGAAATGTGAGAATTTAGGATCAAACTGTCCTACCCCGTCATTGGTTTTAGTGTTGATCATACCGGCCTGATCGGCAAGTATAGGCTTGCTCCATTCCTGTTTACGATCTTTCCTGGCAAAATAAAAATCCGAAAATTTCAGGCCGGTCCAGTTATCAATGTCTTTGCCATTTGAAGCATCACGGTCGGAAGTGAAAATAATAGAACCGAACTTCCTGTCGGCATAAGCCGGCGCAAAATCATCTTCCTTAGAGTTTAGAGCCTTTTCCCATTTGACCGTGTATTTAGTGGGATTTGCAATCCATTCCTTTGCAAGCTTGCAGGTTTGAATACCCTGTTCCCCCCTGGGATCCTTTGGTGCCAATTCCCTGTATGCCTGGTATTGTTTGACAGCTTCATCGTAGTTGCCGTTAGCTTTCAGAGCATTGGCATAATAAAGAAGAACCCGGGGTTCATCTTTAACGAATTTCACATTATTCAGAAGTCGTTTATAGGCAGTTTCAGCTTTCTTTGTATTGTTCATCATCCTGTAACATTCGGCAATACGGAAAGTGATCCGGTCACGTTCTGCTTTATTATTTTTGACCTTGGAAGAGGCTTTCTGGTATTTCTGAAGGGCAGTGAAGTACAACTGTTCGGAAAACGCATCATCGGCAGCTCTTGTAGCTTTCGTCTGAGCCAGTGATGGGATGGTTAAACAGAATAAAGCAATCAGGCAGAGAAAATGGTTTTTCAGGTACATTACAGGATATTATTAGTAGCTGGAATAACGTACAAATATACAGAAAAGTGTGATTCAGCGCCTTCCGAAATAAAAAAGGCTGCCTTGAAAAAAGGCAGCCTTTGAGACTATATCTGATTATTAATAATTCTGAGATTATTTGGATTTCCCTTTTGCAGCAAGCTCTTTCTTTTCCTTACGGCGTTTCTGGTACATCAGGATATCATAGGCCACCGGAGTTGCATTGAACACCGATGAATAGGTCCCTGAAATAACCCCGATAAGAAGTGCAAATGTAAAGCCGCGGAGAACCTCGCCACCGAAGATAAAGATCACGATCAATACGACCAACGTAACACCCGAAGTATTGATAGTACGTCCGAGGGTTGAATTGATAGCTGCATTGATGTTGTCGGCGAGATCGCGTTTAGGATATAATGCCCTGTATTCACGGATCCTGTCGAAGATGATAACCGTATCCATGATGGAATACCCGATGATGGTAAGAAGGGCAGCAATAAATGACTGGTCAACTTCCATGCTGAATGGAAGGATTCCATGGAACAGAGTGAACATCGTGATGATGATCAATGTATCATGGAAAAGTGAAACCACACCTCCTATACCAAACTGCCAGTTCTTGAACCTGATGGCTATGTAGATAAAGATGATGAGCAGCGAGCATAAAACGGCACCTACGGCCTGCCAGATCAGTGCATAACTTATCGTGGGGTCAACACGCTGAGAACTCATCTCCCCGATAGCTTTCTTAGGATCGGATGCCTTGAATTCCTTGTTAGTGATCGGGGTTTTATAAAATCCCTTAACACCTTCGAAAAGTCTCAGATTAACCAATGAGTCGGCCTGCTGTGTGCGGTCATTGATCAGGTATTTAGTCGTGATCTTGACCTGGGTGGAAGGTCCGAAGGTTTTCACTTCAGGATACTCCTTGAAGGTTTTGCCAAGGGATTCGCGCAGATTAGAAGTATTTACAGGTTCATCAAAGCGAACAACATAGCTTCTTCCTCCGGTAAAATCAAGGCCGGGATCAAGTCCGCGGACAAATATCGAAATGATACCAGGGATAATGATGGCTATTGAAAGGATATACATCTTATACCTTAGTCCTATAAAATTTATCTTGATATTCTGGAAAGCATTCTGGCTCCATTTGTAACCTGTTGTGATGGTCATGTTCCTGTCAAGCATCCATTCGAAGAGGAGTCTTGCCAGAAAGATTGAAGAGAACAGGGAGAGGAGCAGACCGATGACCAGGGTCGTTGCAAAACCCTGGATTGGGCCGGAACCGAAGATGTATAGTACAATACCGGTTAATATCGTTGTTACGTGACCGTCGATGATAGCCGAAAGAGCATGATGGAAACCGTCTTTCACAACCAGCCTCATGCCTTTTCCAGCACGCATTTCTTCTCGCATACGTTCATAAATGATCACGTTTGAGTCGACCGCCATAGCAAGTGTCAGAACAATACCGGCGATACCCGGGAGGGTTAGAACTGCGCCGATAGAAGCAAGAACACCGAACAGGAAGAACACGTTTGCAAACAGGGCAACGTCGGCTACGTGACCTGCACCCCTGTAATAAAGTGACATATAGAGCAGAACCCCGATAAATGCAATGATGAAGGAGATCAGACCTGCATTGATGGATTCTTTACCCAGTGAAGGGCCTACCACTTCTTCCTGAACAATACGGGCCGGGGCCGGGAGTTTACCGGCTTTAAGGATGTTTGCAAGGTCCTGTGCTTCTTCAACCGTCATACTGCCTCCCGTGATGGAAGACATTCCGTTGGGGATCTCTCCATTCACATTCGGATAGCTGTAAATATAACCATCGAGTACAATGGCGATCTGTTTGCCGATATTATCACCGGTGAGGCGTTTCCAGATACGTGCACCTTCCCCGTTCATGGACATTGAAACTTCAACACGCCCATTCTGGTCATAATCCTGCCTGGCGCCAACTATTACGTCTCCACCCAGGGCGGGAGATCCGTCACGGGATGTAACCTTAAGAGCAACCAGTTCAAGGATGTCCTTTGCTTCGTCCCTCGGCTTAACAGTCCAGGCAAGTTTAAGATCCCTTGGGAAAAGATGTTTTACCAGTCGGAGCATGTAATTTACCTTGGCTGTATCTTTGATCATGGCCCTGCCAACCATAGCCGTCTGACCTGCCTGGTATTGCCCGTCTTTTGTCTGATAGATCGCCATGGCAAGAACTGCAAACAAAGGATTGTTCTTCATCCATTGTTCACTCTCGGCTTTCTTGTTCATGGCAGAGGCTTTGGTAGTATCCTTGCCCAGCTGCTTCAGCAGGGCATTTCCGCCTGTTGTGTCTTTTTTTGCGCTGTCTTTTTTAACAACGGCATTTTTGGCAGGAGTCTTTTCTGTAGTTTTCTTTGCTGCCAGCGTCAGCTTGTTGTTGATAGCTTTTGCCGTACCTGCAGAATCGATTTTTGTTGAATCCGTTTTCAGGGTATCACTGCCGGTTTGCATGATGGCCGAAAGCTTTTTATTTGCTTCCGTAAAAAACGGGTGAAGTTGTGTAAACTGGTAGGTTTCCCAGAATTCAAGCTGGGCTGTCCCCTGCAAAAGTTTACGCACACGTTCAGGATCCTTGATACCCGGTAATTCGATAAGGATGCGGCCTGCCGTCTGGAGTTTCTGAATGTTCGGCTGAACAACCCCAAAACGGTCGATTCGGGTTGTGAGAATATGATAAGTCCTGTCAATGGCGGCATTCGTCTCATCCCGAATGACTTTGATTACCTCAGCGTTGGTTGTATTGAAATTAACCCTGTCTTTCAGCTCAACAGTATTGAAAATGGCTGCAAGCTTTGCATTGGCGTCGGTCTGCTTGAACGATTCGGCAAAGAGGTCCACAAAATCAGCTGTACTGTTCTTTTCTTTCTGGATAGCGAGCTGGAGAGCCTTGTTGAAGGTCGGATCCTGGCTGTAACCCGAAAGGGCGCGGATCACCTCAGGTACCGAAACGGCCATGGTAACATTCATACCGCCTTTGAGGTCAAGACCAAGGTTGATTTCACGTTCCCTGACATCCTTGAGTGTGTATTTCTTGAGGAGGATATTATATACATCCATACCTGCCATCGAATCGTTGAAATATTCATTCCTGGACCGGATCACCGAATCGGTGATATATTCCAAACGGGCCTGATCGCCCTTGGCAAGTTTTACTGCCAGTTCTTTCCCGGCCGGGGCGTTGGCGTAATCTTCAGCTTTGACCGAGTAACGGTAGCTGATAAAAGTAAACGACAACTGGAACAAACAAACTAAACCGAAAATGATCGCAAAAAGCTTGATAGCGCCTTTATTCTGCATAAGGGTTAAATTTAATTGAGATAATTAGTATCTAATTTTTTGAGGGTGCAAAATTAGAAATTTTCCCGGAAATATAAAAGAGGTAGGGTGAATTATATTTTACTTGAAACTGATCGTCCCTTTTGTCGCACCCGGAGGAAGCTTTAACAGGATGAATTTCTGCCAATGGTTATAACTGTTTTTATCTGCTGTCTCCTGCTTGTCTGCCCACTTTATAGTAAACTTTGTATCGTCGTTTACGACCAGGTTCTTTGTCCCTTCAAATTTCTCTTCCGTAATGGTCGTCATGGCCCAGTACCCGATTGTGTCCCGGGAGGAGATCTTATCAAAGACCAGGCGCTCCCCGCCCTGGCCTATGGTAAACCAGCCTGTTGTCATCCAGTATCCCCCATCAGAAACATAACGGCACATGGCAACATAGATCTGGGCATTATGGTTGTTTTTAAAAGTGATCTGCGGATGTCCCTCTGCCAGGATGAACAGGAAGGAACACAGGATAAGCATTCTGAACATTGGCTTCATGAATTTTTGCCTAAAGGTATTGAAAGTTTCTTCAGGATCTTAAGCCCTCTGTTTTTAAAACCCGGAGTTTCCTCATTAAGCCTGTATTCTATGCAATCGGCAAGTTCTTTTCTGAGTTCCGGCTCATCCAGTGATATAGTGTAAAGGATTTCCATGCAATAAACTTTAACTGCAGGAGGCTGAACCGGAGACAATAACCACTCAAAACAAAGGCCAAGAAGGCTCCCCAAACACAGAGCAGGAACAGGGAACCTTGATAAGATATGCAGGGAGTGTCTTCTTAAAGCATCATGATTGAACAAGGGCAACAAATCAACGATCCTTTCAAGATGTGTTTCTATTATGCCAGGGTTTTCTATTGAATATAGGTCAATTGCCCAGACTATTCTGCGGCTGCAAGGTTCTTCATTGGCTAAGTAAATGTCAATAAGCTCATTATGCCATTCAGGATGGGTTCTTATGATGTCAAGCAGGCGATCGGTATGATTTCTGCCCCGGGAGGAGTTGATTATCTTTATCAGCTCTTTCCTGAGGGGACAATCCAGTTTATGATCTGGTCTATAGTTCATTGCGATGAAATTGAATCTGTAACACGACCCGACACCAAATTTACAAACAAAATATAAAATCAGTGAAAGTTGTTTTACTTTTGCAATAAAATTGAAACTTAAGTGATTTACATTGAGTAAAAGAAGCTGAAGTAACTGACTTACAATAAAACTTTGAATCATGAAAATAAAGTATAGTGATCTCATTGAACAGACATTCGAGTTCCCGCAACCGGAGTTTCAAGTCATTGATAATGAATTATATTTTCATAAAGTTCCCCTGATGGATATCATTAAGCAATATGGTACGCCGGTAAAGATCACTTATCTTCCAAAAATCAGTCAGCAGATCCAGAAAGCAAAACGACTGTTTAATGTTGCGATGGCAAAAGTTGATTACCAGGGTGACTACCACTATTGCTATTGCACAAAAAGCAGTCATTTCAGCTTTGTCCTTGAAGAAGTCCTCAAGAACGATGTCCACATTGAAACCTCATCCGCCTTCGATATGCCTATTGTTGAAGACTTATTCAGAAGGGGTTTGATTAAAAAGGAAAATTATATCATCTGCAACGGGTTCAAACGTCCGCAATACATAGAGCATATTTTAAGCCTCGTAGAAAACGGCTTTACCAATACTATTCCGGTATTGGACAGCCTGCTTGAGATTGATAAGTTCGAGTCGCTGCTTAAAACCAAAATGAAAGTAGGAATCAGGATCGCCTCGGAAGAAGAACCCAAGTTTGATTTTTATACTTCAAGGTTAGGCATCAGATATAACGATATTATCCCGTTTTACATGGACCGGCTCAGGAACAACGCAAAGTTTGAACTTAAAATGCTTCATTTTTTTATTAATACCGGGATAAAAGACACCGCTTACTACTGGAATGAATTGAATAAATCGGTCACTGTTTACTGTGAACTGAAGAAAGTGTGCCCCGAGCTCACAGGCCTGAATATAGGAGGAGGTTTCCCGATCAAGAATTCCCTGGAATTTAATTATGATTATGAATACATGGCCGAGGAGATCACAGCCCAGATAAAGAACATCTGCGAGAAAAACGAAGTTCCGGAACCGGATATTTTCACTGAATTCGGATCATTTACTGTTGGTGAGTCAGGAGCTATCATTTTCAGCGTGGTGGACCAGAAGAAGCAAAACGACCGTGAGGCATGGGATATGATTGACAGCTCCTTCATTACAACACTTCCCGATACCTGGGCTATCAACCAGAAATTCATCCTGCTGGCCATAAACAACTGGGACTTGGAATATGAAAGGGTTTTTCTTGGAGGACTGACCTGCGATAGCGAGGATTATTACAATGCAGAAGGTCATACCAATGCTGTATTCCTTCCGAAATTTTCGCCTGATCCGCCACTGTATATAGGAATGTTTCATACCGGAGCCTACCAGGAATCTCTCGGAGGTTACGGAGGGATCCAGCATTGTCTTATCCCTGCCCCTAAACATGTGCTGATTGACCTCGACGAAAATGATGAAACCTATACCAAGCTCTTCTCCAAAGAGCAGAGTTATAAATCAATGCTTAAAGTTCTGGGGTATTGATTAACTTTGCAGCAGGAAATAAGAATTCATTAAAATCAGCATATTATGCCAGTAAAATCGAAACAAAAGAAAGAATACCTCAGGGATGTGATCAGGCATGTTGATATCAAATCGTTTGATTCAACCCCGATCATTGATTCTATGAGGGATATGTCGTTTACTTCCAGGGACACTGCTTCGGCAGCCGATATCCTGAACAGGATGATAAAAGACAAGGGGTGCGTTATTTTTCTTACAATTGCAGGAAGCACAAGCTCAGGCGGGTGTATGCAGGTATATGTTGATATGGTCAGGAATAAAATGGTTGATGCGATAGTTGCTACGGGGGCCAGTATCGTGGATATGGATTTCTTCGAGGCCCTTGGTTATAAACATTACAAAGGGATCCCAACAGCCGACGACAAAGATCTCAGGAAGCATTACATCGACAGGATCTATGATACTTATATCGATGAAGAGGAGCTTCAGCATTGCGATATGACGATCAAGAAAATCGCTGACACGCTGGAGAAGAGACCTTACTCTTCCAGGGAATTCATTCGTGAAATGGGAAAATGGCTGGTAAAGCATTCAAAAAAGAAAGACAGCCTGGTGCAGGTAGCCTATGAACATAATGTTCCCATTTTCTGTCCCGCTTTCAGCGATTCAAGTGCAGGATTTGGCCTGGTTTCACACCAGTGGGAGAATCCGAAATCACATGTCTCCATTGATTCTGTGAAAGATTTCCTTGAACTTACAAAAATAAAGATGGCTTCAAAATCCTCGGGACTTTTTATGATCGGCGGAGGTGTACCTAAAAATTTTGTTCAGGATACCGTTATCTGCGCCGAGGTGCTTGGTAAAGAAGTCGGAATGCATAAGTATGCCGTCCAAATAACCGTTGCTGATCCACGCGATGGGGCATGTTCAAGTTCAACACTTAAGGAAGCTTCTTCCTGGGGCAAGGTCGATACAGTCTATGAACAGATGGTTTATGCAGAGGCCACAAGTGTGCTCCCGCTGATCATCAGCTATGTTTACCACAAAAAAGACTGGAAAAAACGTACCAGGTACGAATGGACGAAAATGCTGGACCGCTAATCGTGACTCGAGAGCCGGCTCACGGTTCACGGTTTACGATTAGTACCGCAGCCACTTCCAAAGCTCTTTATAGGAAACTTTCTTCCCGTACATAAGAATTCCGGTGCGGTAGATCTTTGCAGCCATCCAGGTCGTGCCAAGGAAAGTGAGGACAAGCATTCCCATTGAAAGGGCAACCTCCCAATAGGGGACCCCGAAAGGTATCCTGATCATCATGGCAACAGGAGATGTGAGTGGAAATACAGAGAACCAGAATGCGATGTGGCCCGAAGGATCCTGTATAAAAAATTGCGCCATTACCATAGAAAGGATCAGAGGTACTGTAATGGGAAGCATGAATTGCTGGGTATCGGCTTCGCTGTCCACAGCCCCTCCGATGGCAGCAAACAATGAACCGTACATGAGATAGCCAAACAGGAAGAAAAAGATGAAAGCGCCTATCATGACCGGAAAATTCACCGAGCTGAGGGCTTCAAGTACCTCGTTAACGCCTTCATTCTGGCCTTTTTTCATCGTTGTTGAGTCAGGAACAGTCAAGTTGTCGGGATTGTATTTGGCCGCATTCTGCATTATATTCTGCGTTGCTGTATGATGTTTTATCCCTGCCCCTGTAAAGGTTGAAGTGGCAACAGTCACTATACCAAAGGTGAGGATAACCCAGAGAAGAAATTGTGTAAGGCCTACCATTCCAACACCTACGATCTTCCCCATCATCAGTTCAAATGGTTTTACCGATGATATGATCACCTCGATAATACGGTTTGTCTTCTCTTCGATCACCCCCCGCATCACCTGTGATCCGAACATGAAAATGAAAAAGTATATCAGGATGCCGGCAAACATTCCCAGTACCATACTGATCTCAGTATAACTTTTTTCTTCTTTCCCTTCATCGGTGATCTTGATGGTATTGACATCAATCACCGTTTTAACCGATCTCAGGATATCTTCCACGTTAAGAGGATTCTTCTTATCGGTTTGCAGGTCCTTAAGCTTGGCTTCCAGCTTCATGTCCTCGACCTGTTTGGTCATAACATTCCTGATATAGCTGATAATATTTATCGATACATTGCTTTCCCCATACAAAATAGCATTGGTTGGTATGCTTACCTCGGTTTTGGGTATGAACAGCAAAGCATAGTCCCCGCTTTTCCTGAAATTGGTTTTTGCCGATCCGATATCGCTGAGCAGATAATGAAATTTTATGTTGTCGGTATCTTTGAACTTTTCGTAGAATAAGCCTGTCTGGTCGATTACAGCCACAGTCTTCATCTCATTTCCCCTGGTTGCCATGTAAACAGGCACAATTACGATAGCCGCCATCAGCAATGGCCCCAGGATAGTCATAACGAGGAAGGACTTTTTTCTGACCCTGGTCAGGTATTCGCGTTTGATGATCAGAATAATTTTATGCATATCACGTTTGCAGAATTGGTTCGGAATTCTTTTCAGTCACAACCCGTATAAATATATCGTTCATGCTGGGAATCAGTTCGATAAAGGAATGCAGCACAACCGAGGGCAATAAAGCTGAGATAAGCTTATTGGGTGTGTCATCAGCCGGGATCCTCACATTGGCCATCCTTAGCTCATGGTCATTCCATTCTTTAATAATGATGAAGCCGGATGGCAGGATGGTTTCAAGACTTCCATGATAGTTATTGTATGCGATCTCAAATGTATTTGTCTTATATGCCTTTTTAATATCCCTGACCGGTCCGTCGAGAACAACCCTGGCATTATTGATGAGGGCAATATGATCGCAAAGCTCTTCCACCGAAGCCATATTATGAGTCGAGAAAATCACGGTGGCACCTTTATCTTTTTGGGCAATGATCTCATCTTTAAGCATGCTGGCATTGATAGGATCAAACCCGCTGAAAGGTTCATCGAAGATCAGCAGTTTGGGCTCATGTATGATCGTGATCAGGAACTGGACCTTCTGCTGCATCCCCTTTGACAGTTCTTCAACCTTTTTATTCCACCAGGAACGCATCTCAAATTTTTCAAACCAATAAACCAGTCTTTTATGTGCCTCCTGCTTGCTGAGCCCTTTCAATTGGGCCAGGTACATGGCCTGTTCGCCGACTGTCATTTTCTTGTACAGTCCCCGTTCCTCAGGCAGATAGCCGATAGTATAAATATCATTTGGCTGAAGCTTCCTGCCATTAAAAAACAACTGGCCTTCATCGGGAGCAATGATCTGGTTAATGATCCGGATCATCGTCGTCTTACCGGCTCCATTGGGACCAAGCAATCCGAAGATGCTCCCTTCAGGAATAGCAATATTGACCCTGTCGAGGGCCAGATGGCCGGAAAACTGTTTAGAGATGTTTAGGGCAGAAAATATATCCATTGGGCGTATGAGGTTGTTTGTGGGATGTGGGATGTCAGATGTGAGATGTCGGATGTGAGATGATCGGATTTAAAGGTGAAACATATATTTCGCGTCATTAGACGAGGCTTGTTTTGGTAAGTTACATCAATTTTAATCCTGCATCCTGCATCATTTACAGGCGTGCAATATATCTTCCAGTATCTGACATCTGACATCCGAGATCCGACATCTTCAAACTCATTCAAAAATATCTTTCATTTTTGAGAAAAAGCCTTTTTCTTTTTCTGTTGGGCTGGGATGGAAGTTGGATGATTTAGCCAGTTTTTCGAGTATGGACTTTTCTTCTTTGGAAAGGTTTTTTGGGGTCCACACATGAATAGTGACCAAAAGGTCGCCCCTGCCTTCATATGAGTTAACGCTGGGTATTCCCTTCCCTTTCAGGCGTATGACCCTTCCTCCCTGGGTCCCCGGCTCGATCTTGATCCTGATCGGTCCGTCAACACCCGGGATTTCAGCTTGTGAACCAAGGGCAGCTTCAGGGAGGGAGATATACTGGTTATATAGCAGGTTATTCCCGTCCCTGATGAGATCGGGGCTTTTCACTTCTTCGATCTGGATCAACAGGTCGCCTGCAATACCTCCCCGGGCAGCAGCATTTCCTTTTCCGCTCATCGAAAGTTGCATACCTTCTCCGACGCCTGCAGGGATTTTAATTGTTATGACTTCTTCACCTTTGATGATCCCGTTTCCTGTGCAATCAGGACATTTATCGGTAATCACTTTGCCTTCACCCCCGCAATGCGGACAGGTTGATGTGGACTGCATCTGGCCAATAAATGTTGATGTGACCCTTGTGACATGTCCTGAGCCTTTGCAGGTTGAGCAGGTTTGGTATGCATTACCGCTTTTTGCCCCGCTGCCATGACAGGTTGAACAGGCAACATATTTGTTGACTTTTATTTTCTTTTCAACCCCATGGGCAATCTCTTCAATATTTAGTTTGACTCTGACTCTGAGGTTTGACCCCCGGTTTACAGTACGTCCGCCCCTTCGACCTCCTCCTCCGAAAAAAGCCGAAAAAGGGTCTTCGAACCCACCACCGAAAATATCACCAAAATGGCGGAAAATGTCTTCCATATTCATACTTCCGCTATAGCCTCCAAAGCCTCCTCCATTGCCCAGTCCGGCATGCCCGAACTGGTCATACTTCTGTCGTTTGTCGGTATCGCTGAGGACTTCATAAGCTTCAGCAGCTTCCTTGAACTTCTCCTCCGATTCCTTGTCACCGGGGTTTTTATCGGGGTGAAAGCGGATCGCCTGTTTGCGATAGGCCTTTTTTAGTTCTTCAGGAGTAGCTGTCTTGCTTACTTCAAGTATTTCGTAAAAATCTCGTTTTGTCGTCATGCTCCTACCACCACCTTTGCATATCGTATCACTTTGCCGTTCAGCATGTATCCTTTTTCTACTTCATCCACTACCTTGTTTTTAAGTTCTTCGCTCGGTGCAGGTATGTTAGTGATTGCTTCATGGAAGTCGGTATCAAATTTCTCCCCAATGGTTTTCATCTGTTCCAGGCCTAAGCCGGTAAGGGTTGTTATAAATTTATTGAAAATCAGTATGATGCCTTCTTTCAACGCCTGGGCATTTTCAGTTGAATCAAATGCTTTGATAGCACGTTCAAAATCATCCAGAACAGGAAGCAGTTTCACGACCACATCTTCTGAAGCGTGTTTGCGGATATCTCCGATCTCCTTGAGTGTGCGCCTACGGTAATTGTCAAAATCGGAGTAGAGCCTTAAATACTTGTCGTTGAGTTCATCCAGCTTTTCTGAAAGATCTCCGGGTTCTTCTGTTTTGGTTTTTTCCACCGGTACCGAAGTGTCGGTGGCAGTGGCCTTATTTCCAAGCATTTCAGCGTCTTTGCCTGCCGGGGAAGTTTCCTGGTTCTTTTCTTCTTTGTGTTCTTTTTTAGACATAGCATTAATATAATGAATGGGGATTCCCGGAACTGTATCAAAAAATCTGCCAAAGGAATTTCTGCGCCAAAATGTCAGGAATTGATACGTTTGATCCTGGCGCCGAGGTTCTGAAGCCTGACATCAATATTCTGGTACCCCCTGTCGATCTGTTCAATATTGTCAATAATGCTCTTCCCCTGGGCCGACAGAGCAGCGATGAGCAAAGCGACACCTGCACGGATATCGGGGGATGACATCCGGATACCTTTTAATGGATATTTGTGGTCAAGGCCGATAACTGTTGCCCTATGCGGGTCGCAAAGGATTATTTTCGCACCCATATCGATAAGTTTATCGACAAAAAACAACCTGCTTTCAAACATTTTCTGATGAACGAGTACGCTGCCCCTTGCCTGGGTTGCGACAACCAATACGATGCTGATCAGATCGGGGGTGAAACCGGGCCAGGGCGCATCGGCGATGGTCATTATTGATCCGTCCATGAAAGACTCAACCTCATAATATTCCTGCCCGGGAATGAATATATCATCTCCCCTGAATTCCATTTTGATCCCCAGGCGGCTGAATACATCAGGTATTAAACCGAGATGCTGAAGTCCTGCGTTTTTTATAGTGATCTCTGATCCAGTCATGGCGGCCAATCCAATGAAGCTGCCCACTTCTATCATATCCGACAACAAGGTATGTTCGCAGCCACCCAGGCTTTCCACGCCTTCGATGGTGAGAAGATTTGAACCTATCCCGGTGATCTTTGCACCCATCCTCACCAGCATCAGGCAAAGCTGGTATATATAGGGTTCGCAAGCGGCATTGAAAATGGTTGTTTTACCACGGGCGAGAACAGCTGCCATGACAATATTTGCAGTGCCTGTAACCGAGGCTTCATCCAGGAGCATATAGCTGCCTTTCAGGTCGGGCGCCTCAACACTGTATAATCCTTCATCGGGGTTATAAGAAAACTTTGCTCCTAATTTGCCCAAGCCTGAAAAATGGGTATCCAGGCGCCTTCGGCCTATTTTATCTCCCCCGGGAATGAATACAAATCCTTTCCCGAAACGGGCGAGCATAGGTCCAAGTATCATAATTGAACCGCGAAGGCTTCCCACTTTCTCACGGAATTCTTTGGTTCTCAGAAACTCAAAATTAATATGCCCTGCCTCGAAAGTAACCGATGAGCCTGACCTTGAAATAGTAACTCCAAGTGAATCAAGAAGTTCAATAAGTTTATTCACGTCCCGGATATCCGGGATATTATGGATACATACTTTTTCACTGGTAAGAAGGCAGGCACAGATCACCTGAAGGGCTTCATTTTTCGCTCCCTGGGGAATGATATCCCCCTGAAGCCGCCTGCTTCCGGTTATCTCGAAAGAACTCATTGCTGCGGCCGGTTCTTGCTCCTTGGATTAAATTTGCCGTTGGGACTCGGGCGGAATGGTTTTCTTTTTTTATTAAGGCCAAGGATATCATTGGTATGCTGGAATTTAAAATCCTGTTTCAATTTAGCCTTGCCTCTGGAAAGCTTATCAAGGTGCATCTCAATGAGGGTGTCGTCAACCGATTCCCTGTTCCAGTTGAGGTATGACTTTTTCATATGCTGTGCGATGGCATGTACCAGTGAATCCTTCTCCGGCCCATCTTCATAATCAACAGCCTTCTCAAGCATGAGAGCAATGTTTTTGCCGTAATGGCGGAATTCAATATTCTTGTCATGGTACTGTAGTCTTTCGGGCTTGAGGCTGGTTGAAAGGGGAGGAGGAGGAGGGTAGGGAGCATCCACATCCAGTTTGAAATCAGAAATGATGTACATATGATCCCATAGCTTATGTTTGAAGTCGGAGGTCTCCTTTGCTGCCGGGTAAAGCTGACCCATAACGTTGATCACGAATTTTGCAGCTTTTGTCCTGCGTTCCCGGTCTTCCATAGTACAGAGATACTGTATCATCTTCTGTACATTTCTTCCATATTCGGGAATGACCATCTGGTCACGGGCGGTATTATATTCCATCTTGAAAAATTTATGCAAATATACAACTTATTCAGCTATTCTGAGCTTGGCGAATTTCAGAAGGAGCTGTTTCTGGCCTATACCGGGGAAAAGCACGGTAGCTTTCTTATTCGGGCCTATCCCTTCGAGATTAACTACTTTCCCTTTTCCGAAACGTTCATGTTCGACATTCATCCCGGTCTTAATATCTTCGATCTCAGCCTGAGGAAGGGCTGATATTGCAGGATTAACGGGAGGGGCGACAGGCTTTTTGGGGACCGCTTTAGGGCCCTGTCCCGGTTCAGTTTGCAGAGGTTTCTGGCTGCCTGATTTCCTGGGAGGCAGGTTGAGTCCCTGGAGCATATTTGAAAAGTTATCCCCTGAATTAAAACCTTCTTTTTTAGGCATTGATCTTTTTGGCAGATCGATCAGTTTTTCGGGGATCTCGCTGATAAACCTGCTGGGTTCGCACATGGTAAGGTTGCCCCAACGGTAGCGGTTCTCAGCATAAGCCAGGGTGAGTTTAACCTCAGCCCTCGTTACCGCAACATAAAACAACCTCCGTTCCTCTTCAAGGTCGGTCCTGGAGTTCAGAGACTGAATGGATGGAAACAGGTTCTCTTCCAGTCCTGTAACAAACACATAAGGAAATTCAAGACCTTTGGCCTGGTGCACGGTCATCAGAACAACCCGGTCTTCATCGTCCTTGTTGCCAAGATCAGCATCGGTCAGCAGGGAGATATCCTGCATGAATTCATCGAGTGTGCGCACCACATTTTCTTCTATTTCACCGGTTTCCATGTTGGTTCTGGGGGTTTCGGTGAATTCTTTGATGGCATTCAGGAGCTCTTCCATGTTCTCAAAACGGCTCACGCCTTCAGGGGTTTTATCTTCATGGAGTTCTTTGAGAAGACCTGAGGAAGCTGCAATATGTTTAGCCAGCTCGAAGGCGTTTTTTGTTTTCAGCAAGGCTCCGAAGCTTTTTATCATCGTGATAAACCCTGTGACTTTGGCCCAGGTATTATCGGGAAACTTCACCCCGGGAGATGGATCTTCTATAAGGTCGAACAAACTCTTTTTATGCTCATCAGCAAGAACGATCAACTTTTCAACCGTTGTTTTACCTATACCCCGGGCAGGAAAGTTGATGACGCGCAGCAATGCATCTTCGTCCCTTGGATTGATTGAGAGCCTGAAATAAGCCAGCATGTCCTTGATCTCTTTTCTCTGGTAGAAGGAAACTCCTCCGTATATCCGGCAGGGAATATTAAGCTTGCGTAGTGCTTCCTCCATGACCCTCGACTGGGAATTTGTGCGGTACAGGATAGCAAATGATGCATTTGGCAACTGATGGTTCATCTTATTCTCGAAGATGGACTGGGCGACCAGGCTGCCTTCTTCATTATCGGTTGAGGCATGAAGCAGGGTGATCCTGGCCCCTTCGTCATTGTCGGTCCAGATCTCTTTGAATATCTGGTTTTTATTATTGGAGATGACCAGGTTGGCGGCTTCAACGATTGTCTTGGTGGAACGGTAATTCTGTTCAAGTTTAAAGACCTTATGGTCGGGATAGTCGCTCCTGAAGTTCAGGATGTTTTGAATATTCGCTCCGCGGAAGGCGTAAATGCTTTGTGCATCATCGCCCACAACACAGAGGTTTTCATTGTTGGCGGCAAGTTTTTTAACAATGAGATATTGGGCATAGTTGGTATCCTGGTACTCATCTACAAGGATATACCTGAATTTTTGCTGGTATTTATACAATACGTCCGGAAAATCCCTTAAAAGGACATTCATGTTGAAGAGGAGGTCGTCGAAATCCATTGCAGATGAACGCATCAGGCGGTTCTGGTATTGCAGGTATATCCTACCGGTAAGAGGTTTTCCCGCTGCATTGTCATATTCCAGGATCTCCGGATTTGACTGGTATTCCTGTGAAGAAATCAGGCTGGTCTTGGCGGCGGATATCCTTTGCGTAATATAACCCGGCTGGTACGCTTTTTCGTCCAGGTTATTCTCCCTGATGAGGTTTCTTACAACCCTCTTCGAGTCATCCGAATCATAGATGGTATAGTTTGAAGGATACCCGAGACGGTGACCTTCGATTCGGAGCACACGTGAGAACACAGAATGAAAGGTCCCCATCCATACGTTTTTTGCCTCGCTGCTGCCCACCAGGGTAAGGATTCGCTCGGTCATCTCACGGGCGGCCTTGTTGGTAAACGTAAGTGCCAGGATATGAAAAGGGTCAACGCCCAGCTCCAGAAGGTAGGCAACGCGAAAAGTCAGCACCCTGGTCTTTCCCGATCCGGCGCCGGCAATGACCATGACCGGCCCTTCGGTTTCCACGACGGCCTTTCGTTGAGCTTCATTCAGTTTTTCAAGGATTTTCGACATAATTTAAAATCCGGGCAAAGGTAAAAGAATAGGACTTTGACCCGGGGTTTGTGAAAAACTATTTAATACAATTCACTTACCAATTCCCTGTCGACATTTACCCCTGTTTTATTCACACTTACCAATAGTAACCCTAACACAGTTACTTAGATACTGGTTACGCTTACCTGAATTTTGTTTACACTTACCAATTCTTGCTTTACTTAAGGTTTTGACTGCCATATTTTTGCAAACAGTGTAAAATGTTCTTAAACCATTTTTACTATGAAATCAAACATATATAAGTTAGGGTGTACATTATTAATAATATCATTTATAGTGTTCAGCTGCAGGAAAGATATCAATGAAGTTACTCCTGACCAGGGCTCCGGGAAAGTTAAATCGATGAGCGACATAAAAGCTTCCTCCGACTTTAATTGGAAGACAACTCAGAATGTGGAACTGGAGCTCAGCGTACCTGCAAAATCTTCCCTGGTAATTAAATCTTCTTCCGGAGTGATTTTTCAAAAAGCATTACTTACACCCGGTGAATCTTATAAAACGGCAATTACAATCCCTAACTATATGCAGGATCTTACATTCGTTGTAAACGGTGTGTCAACAGTCCTGAAAATTGAGAATAACAGGGTTGTCTATTCTTTTTAAACAGCATAATAATGAAAACAATAAATATTCCCCTGATAAACAAGTTTGCAGCTCTGCTTTTTGCGTCAATGTTGCTGCCGTTGTTAAGCATTGCAGATCAAAAATCAATCTGTGATATCTATAAAAGCAATGGAGGAGGATATTCCACCACGATAACATCGGTTGTCTGCAATCAATCGGATCATTCCCATACCATTACCCTTCGTGTTGAGCATAATGGATGTGACGGGGCCAGTTGCCCTGCAATTACCAGGTTTTGCGTTCAGGCTGCAGCCGGTACTTATTCGAATGTGGTCGTTAGTATACTGTATGGCGGAGTGACATTTACAGGGATTAACAATGGCCCGGTTTTGCCTGGCGACCCATGGAATGGATTCAGGATTGAAGGAATTACCGGCATTGGCAACGGTCATGCAGGAGTTTTTACAGTTTCCTACAAACTAACCGGCGCATTGCAGGACCAGCAGGTCTCGGCCAGGGCCGGAGCTCTTCTTCAGCTGGCATCATTTACAGCAGCTGATTTCCAGAGTGTCATGAACTGTTACAGCACCGATTGCTCAGGTGGCGGACTAACTGGTCCTACAGCTAATAATGACAATGCGACCACCCCTCAGAACACCCCAATAACTTTAAATGTCCTGGCAAATGATGTTGCAGGATCAGGCGCTCTCGTTCCCTCAACAGTTAGTTTTATCCCCGGAACAGCACCAAACCCGGGAACAGTTGGAACATTTACCGTAAATGGGGTAACCGGAGCCGTTACATTTACCCCGGTAGCTGCTTATACAGGACTGGCTTCAATCCAGTATACAGTTTGCGATATGAACAGTTTATGCAGCACAGCAACTATTACTATAAATATCACTGCTTCTCTTATTCCCCCGACAGCAATAAACGACAATGCAACAACAACCCTGAATACACCGGTAACCATTACTATTCTTACGAATGATATTGCCGGTTCAGGAGCTTTAGTCCCTTCTTCAGTTACATTCGTCCCCGGCACTTCTCCACCGGTTTCCAAAGGAGTGTTTACCAAAAATAATCTTGGGATTGTAACCTTCACACCGGCAACCGGATACACAGGCCTTGCGACCATTCAATACACGGTGTGTGATGTAAACTCACTTTGCAGTTCTGCAACAATAACAGTGACCATAAACGGTGGAGGAAATGACTCAGATGGCGACGGTTGTCCCGACGATGTGGACGATTATCCGAATGATCCTACCCGATGCTTTGATAACTATTTCCCGGCTGCCGGTAATGGAACATTGGCTTATGAAGATCTCTGGCCTTCCAAGGGGGACTATGATTTCAATGATGTTATTCTTGATTACCGGTTTAAAACCGTGACCAATTCTTCAAATAAAGTTGTTGAAATTTTTGCAACCTTTGTCCTGAAAGCCTCAGGCGCCGAGTTTCATAACGGCTTCGGGTTCCAGTTGCCAACCATTAACGTGGATCCCTCAACAATGACCGTGACAGGCTCTCATTTATCTCATTCTGTTGTCAATATTAACGCGAATGGCCTGGAAAGCGGACAAACCAAACCAACCATTATTGTATTTGACGACTTTTTTGACCTGATGCCGAACCCTTCATGCGGCATTGGTGTGAATACATCCCCTGGATGTCCCTATGTGGCACCGGTCACTATCTCGTTACATATTACTTTCAGCAGTCCGCTGTATCTGATGACTCAAACAAACGTTGAAAACTTCAACCCCTTCATCTTTGTCGGGCTTGACAGGGGGCACGAGGTCCATTTGCCCGACTACCTTCCGACGAACCTTGCAAACCCTGCTTTTTTTGGCACTTATGATGACCAAACAAGCATTTCGGGAAATAAATATTATAAAACCGTAAACAACCTTCCATGGGCTATTAACCTGATTGAAAGTTTTGCTTATCCGAAGGAAATGGTCGATATCATTAACTCGTATAACCACTTCGTTGACTGGGTAACAAGCGGAGGCCTTTTATACCAGGACTGGTATATGGATAAACCAGGGTACCGCAATGCAACGAATATATATGTTCATTAGAATTTATCAGATATTTCATATACGATAAAAAATTAACAACCAATCAAAAACAACAGGCAAAATGAAAAAAATCGCATTCATGTTAACAGGGCTTGGCTTAATACTTGCATTTGCAGGTTGCAACAAGTTCAGAAATACCGAACCAGCCAGCCAGCAGTCAGCACAAGGCGTCAGCTTTGCTATTGCTCCAGGCCAGACCGGTGGGTTGAAATCAACGGCCAGCACCGATTGCTTCACTCAGACCGCCAATTACGCAAAAATCACCATTGACAGCAAACACTATATCAGGGCGATATTTTACGTGGGTGGAATTCCGTACACAAACACTCTGCAACTGGGAACCGGCTTGCATACTCTGCAGGAATTTACCATATGGAGTGATAACCAGACCCCAAATGATTCTACCGATGATGCAATGCTTTCGGCAGTGCCTCACACAGGTTCGAATTATTCACCTTATGTTTCTTCGCCTCTGGATATTACATTTACAGTTGAAGCCTTTAAAAAGACCCAGCTTCCTGTAGAGGCAGTTTGTTATCAGCCAAGCAACTATAGCGATTTTGGTTTTACATTCTTCCAGATAGAACAGGTCACTGTTCGCGAACAACCGTTTTTCGGAGACCTCTGTATTAAAAGTATAGCTGATTATTCTATTACAGGTTCACCTTATCTTGCACAATCCAATGGTATACAGCTTGACCTTCCCGCAATCTTCAAAATTGAAGTATACAGGAACAATGTGTTGATGAATGTATTCAACAATGAAGCCTGGAACGGTGAAGGCCAGCCTCTGAAGGTTTTATATGCCGACAGGCAGAATGTTACTGACAATTTCGAATTCAAACTCTATGTGAAAGTCAGGAAAGGTCCCGGTTTTGACTATGTTTATTTCAAGAGTTGGACTTTTAGCGATGCTCAGGTGATCCCACAGAACAGCGACGGTGTTTGCGACTTTTCGATCGGATACTGCAACCCCAATGCCGACTATGTTCTTCCTCCATGGATCAACCTGCCCAGTACAGCGACTTATACCATCACAGGCGGTTATGCTCCGGGTTCACAGGGAGGATATGTTGACGCAAACCTCACAAATGTTCTTTCGGGATATGAAATTGTAAACGGGACTTTTGCTTCCTGGTGCTGCGACCACCAGACCACAATTAATACGGGAACGGCTTATAATATGAACGTTTATTCCTCTCTTTATCCTGCTCTGCTTCCTGCTTTTGCGCAGACTATTCCCTGGGATAAGATCAACTGGCTGTTGAACCACCTTGACTGGTACCCCGGTTATCATTGGTATGATCTGCAGGGGGCTATCTGGTTGTTTGACAATCCTGCATGGGATGGTACAGCACATAGCGGGGTACCCAATCTTACCACGGTTATGACCCAGATGCATGCAGATGCCAATACTTACGGAGCTAATTTCAAGGTTCCGACCGGCGGATGGGCTTCGGTAGTCTTTATTCCCGTAGGAACACCACCCAATGCACCAACACCTACCGTTCAGACCATGTTTATTAAACTTGATCCCTGAAAAATTTTATCAGAATAACTTGATTTTCTGATTAATAGAGGCTATTCCGAAAGGATGGCCTCTTTTTTGTTTTCCACATTTATGGATTATTTAGCCACACTTACCAAGAAACAATCATCACTTACTTGTTATCGCTTTCCCCGGTTATCCAGTCGGCTTATATTTGCCTGATTGATTATAAATTAGAAACAGAGGCACTGAAATATTTTGAAATATTAACCAAAAGGAAAATTATTAATTAATCAAAAAATCAAGTAAAATGAAAAAGCTAACATTAATTTTTACAGTTCTTGGTTTAATACTTGCCATTGCAAGTTGTAACAAGATCAAGAATGATGCCCCCACGGCCCAGCAGGCTTCTCAGGGCGTGAGTTTCTCTATTGCTCCCGGACAAACCGGAGGGCTTAAATCTTCAGCCAGTACCGACTGTTTCCAAACAACGGCAAACTACGCAAAGATCACTATTGACGGCAAACATTACGTAAGAGGTATTTTTTACGTTGATGGCAAACCGTATACGAATACCCTTCAGTTGGGGACAGGCGTCCACACATTGCAGGAATTTGCCATTTGGAGCGATCACCAGACTCCCAATGATTCAACCGATGATTTAATGCTTTCGGCTGTACCTCATACCGGATCAAATTTTGCACCCTATGTTGCATCACCATTGGATATTACTTTCAACGTGGATGCCTTTAAAAAGACCCAGGTTCCGGTTGAAGCTGTTTGCTATCAGCCAAGCAATTATACCGATTTCGGTTTTACATTTTTCCAGATCGAAGAAGTGACACTCCGCGAGCAGCCTTTCTTCGGTGACCTTTGTATTAAAAGCATTGCCGATTATTCAATCCAGGGCTCGCCTTATCTTGCACAGTCCAACGGGATTCAGCTTGATCTTCCTGCAATCTTTAAGATTGAAGTATACAGGAACAATGTTCTTATGAATGTATTCAACAATGAAGCATGGAACGGTGAAGGACAACCATTAAAAGTATTGTATGCCGACCGTAAGGGAATTACCGACAATTTCGAACTTAAACTCTATGTTAAAGTCAGGAAAGGCCCTGGATTTGATTATGTATACTTCAAGAGCTGGACTTTCAGCGACGCCCAGTTGATCCCTCAGAACGCCGATGGAGTTTGTGACTTCTCAATTGGATATTGTAACCCCAATGCCGACTATGTTATGCCCCCGTGGATCAATTTACCTTCTACTTGCACATACACTATTACAGGTGGTTATGCCCCAGGTTCACAGGGTGGGTATGTGGATGCAAATCTCACCAGCGTATCAACCGGGTATGAAATTGCCAACGGGTTGTTTGCTTCATGGTGTTGTGACCATCAGACCACGATCAATGTTGGCCAGCCATATAATATGAATGTATATTCATCCTTGTATCCCGACCAGCTTCCTGCATTTGCACAAACCAGGCCATGGGATAAGTACAACTGGCTTCTGAACCATCTTGACTGGTATCCCGGATATCATTGGTACGATCTCCAGGGAGCATTATGGCTGATGGAATCTCCTGCATGGAACGGTGTAAGTGAAGGGGGAGTTCCCAATGTTAATGCCATGATGACACAAATGAAAAATGATGCCATTGCATACGGCAGCGGGTATAAAGTTCCTACCGGCGGATGGGCAGCAGTTGTCTTCATTCCTGTTGGAACCCCAGGTAATGCAGCAAACCCGACCATCCAGACAATGTTCATTAAACTTGACCCTTGATAACAATTTGAGTTCCGGATCATTATAAATAGAAACAAGACACCGGTGTAAATGCCGGTGTCTTGTTTTATCTTTACACCAGGGTACATTTTATCCCCAAAAATGGACATTTACAAAATTAACCAACACGCTTACTTATTATCAATTGACATGGCAGGTGCCTGTAATTAATTTTGTGAAGTTAAACTGAAATTTAAGATTAAACTGCGAATACAAAAAAACCAAAAGCCATGAAAACAAAAGTTTTATTATTATTTGTTTTGGCATCGTCCGTAATATTTATATCAGGATGTCATAAGGACTATTCGACTACGCCGAAAGCCAAAACAATGGATGATCTCCAGATCTCCCAATCCTTTAACTGGGAAATGACCCAGGAAGTCACATTGAATATCGGGATGGACATTCCCGCTGTGACATTCCAGTATAATAAAGTAAATGTATACCTAGCTGATCCGACAAAAGGCGGGGAACTGGTTTACCAGGGATGGACAGGAAATTCCAATCCGATGCTTGCGAAGGTCAGGATCCCGACAGGTGTTTCACAACTTTGGCTTCAGTTGATTCCATACAGCGGTGTTGGTCAGATTGCCAGCGTTCCTGTGAATGCCTCAATTTCTTATACGTTTGCAGGTGCAACCAAAATGAAAAGTGCTAATGTGCTCGGACCAGATTGTTCTGCAGCCACTGCACCCTACACTCTCATCGGAAGCGCAAATTTTACAATTGATGATGGCCATACTTATTATATCATTGCCTCATATACCGGAGACATCACAGTTAAAGACGGCACCTTGCAAATCTGCGGAACTTATACAACCGGGACTATCGATCTTAAACCAAACAATGGAAAGACTTCCACACTTAAGGTAAGTTCCACAGGTACCATTGGAACAGTTTCTGCACCTGTTACGATTAAGGAAAGCAAAGACGGGTTGTTCCAGAATTGGGGTTCCTGCCATATTGCCGGTGTTTTTACACCCAATGACGAGGTGGAGAATTACAACCTCATGACTGTTTATGGCCAGATGAATATGAATGGAAGCTCAGGCAACTTCATCAATGGTGGCGGAGCCTATATGCATATCGAAGATAAATGGAACGTGATCAACCAGGCAACAAACCTGGGTACTATTGAAGTTGAAGGAGACATGGAATGCAACCATTCGATTTTCCTGAACAGCTGTGCACTGATAGTTCATGGGAATTTCCATCTCAATAACTGTGAATTTACAAACCAGACCGGTTACCTGAAATGTTTTGAAGAAGCTTATATGCAGGGCGGAACCGGATTTATGAAATTATACAACGGTTCAATGATCTCCACGAAGGATCTCAGGGTCAATGCTGATGTGACAGGTTATGGAACCCGTAATGAAATAAAGGTGACCGATATGTTGCGTTTCGATGGACCCAAAGTTATCACAGGCCCTATTGAAACAGCTCAGACCAATGGAGTAATGACTTCAGGCGACATGACAAACTTTACAGGTGGTGCAACCTTTGTAAGTTTTGCCAACATACTCAATACCATTCCCACGAGCGAATGTAATCCCGAGGGTGTGAATCCTCCGCCGGCCCCTGTCGGAAACGTATTCACAGGTACTGCTGTATATGAAGATCTCTGGCCTGAGAAAGGTGACTATGATCTGAACGACCTCGTGATGTATTATAAGTTCACATTAACCACAAATGTCCAGAATAAAGTAACGGACATTCAGATAAAGCTTTATGTAAAAGCTGCAGGCGCTTCATTCCAGAACGGATTTGGAATCCAGTTTGATAACCTGGTTCCGGGCGATATCGCCTCGGTTACAGGCTATAATCTGAAGTACAATTACATCACTCTTAGCGCAAACGGAACGGAATCGGGCCAGGCTAAAGCCGTTATCATTCCTTTCGACAATACCGATAACGTGATCCACAGAGTAACCCCTGTCTTCTTCAATACCGTGATGGGAGCTCCTGTTGGAACAGCCGATACCGTTACCTTAAGTATCCATCTTACAACTCCTATGCTGACAACGGCTCTTGGTACACCACCTTACAACCCATTCCTTATCAGAAATATGGAAAGGGTTGCTGAGATCCACCTCCCGAATTACGTGCCTACAACACTGGCACAAAACTGTCCTTATTTTGGCACTGGTGATGATAATACTCAACCCGGAATCGGAAGATATTATAAAACAACCAACAATCTGCCCTGGGCACTGAATATCCCGGTCAATTTTGATTACCCCTGGGAAAAGGTAAGTGTTCTTAGCGCATACAATTATTTTGCAACCTGGGCAGAATCGGGCGGTACGCTTTACACCGACTGGTATAAAAATCTGGCAGGTTACAGGAATTCGGCCAATATCTGGCATCCGTAATCCTAAACAATCTTAATTTCAGCTTTTGGTTAAGACGGCTCTCTTCGGAGGGCCGTCTTTTTTTTATAGCTAATTTCCTGTGTTTAGACACATACTAAATAATACGTGACAGATACATGGGTAAGTAGTACACATACGTAAAGTAGCTTTTTGTTTGGTAATACAGGCCCTAATTTTGCAATTAATTATTATTCAGTAGATAATTATAAGCTAATTAGTCAAAATAACAAAATTAAAATACCATACATGAAACGTATTCCAGTTATCTTCATAGTCATTCTGAGTCTTTTTTTCTCACTCAGCAGCTGTAAAAAAGATCTTACTTCCAGGGACACTTCATCATCCAATCCGACGAAGTTTACTGATCTTAAAACCGATCCGTCATTCACTTTTGAGAACTTCACAACAATAAACGCAAATATCAGTGTGAATACCTCTCAGGGCACAACCATGAACATTATCCAGGTATACCAGGATGATCCCGGTTATGGCAAGCTCATTGCAACAGGCGTTTCTTACGGAAGTCAGCCATATAGTAATACTCTCCGCATTCCAAAGGCAGTTAAAACCCTTTACATCGCCTATGCCTCTTCTGACGGCAAACACGAGTCGGCTACTATAAGTATTAACGGGACTGACGTCGTTTATGTGTTCGGAAAGACCAAATCAGGAGAGAATGCAGAAAACAGCTGCGGAACCGGAACTGCGATCACAACAAACCAGAGCAGCGTAACGGTGGGCTCAGGTCAAACTTATTATGTACCTTTCGGTTCAACCGTTACTATTTCTAATTTAACTGTCAGTACCGGAGGAACATTCAATAATTGCGGTACTGTAACAGTGAATGGATTAAATGTAAGCTCTTCCAACGGAACAATCAATAATAACGGGACATTCACAATTACAGAGGATGTTGATTTTAAAGGCATATTAGTCAATAATGCCACTCTTAATGTCACCGGGAATCATGAATATAAAACTAATTCGGGTGGAAGTGTGATCAACAATTGCACCATGTATGTTACCGGGGATGTGTTTACCACTGGCAGCGGTAGTTTTACTAATAACGGATATCTTAAAATTACAGGAAACGAAGGAAGTATTAAAACAACAGGTGGTGGGATTCTTACTTTAGGCCCCCAAAGTTTGCTTGATACTCCGTATTTTGACCTTGAAGGTTCATGCAACGGGCCAGGGACCGCTTCTTATGCAGGCATCAAGACCCATGACGGAAAAACCACAGGGGGCGCAGGCATCTCAGGTTATGTGGACTTCTGTGCAAGCGGAACGATCCACCCTGATGGGGCAACTTATGGCCCACATGTGACATTCTGCACTCATTCAGTAAGCATTCCCAGTTGCTCAAACCCAATTGCCCCTGTTATTACCAGTGCACTTACCGCCGCTGGAACCGCAGGCCAGGCAATCACACCTTACGTGATTACAGCCACTGGAACCGAGCCCATTACATACACTGCAACAAATTTGCCTTCGGGTTTGACATACAATAGCAGTACTCATACTATCTCGGGAACACCGGCTGCTGCAGGTTCATTTAATATTACTCTGAAGGCGGATAACGCTGTAGGTACTGATACGAAGACCCTTGTGTTAACAGTTGGCGCTCCCGGCAATCCTCCTGCTATAACCAGTCCAATGACTGCAGCAGGAACAGCCGCTCAGCCTTTCAGCTATACGATTACTGCTACGGGAACCAATACCCAGGCTTGTCCGCTGACTTTCAGTGCAAACAACCTGCCAGCAGGACTTACTTTGCAGGGTGGAAACATCATTGGAGGATCCCCTTCAGCCGCAGGAACATATGATATCACTATGACTGCGACCAACTGTAACGGTACTGACACCAAACACCTGATCCTGACTGTCGGAGCTGCAGGAGTTGCCCCTGTCATTACGAGCCCGTTAACCGCCAGTGGCACTGCAGGACAGGTATTTACACCTTATACGATGACATCAACAGGTACTACCCCTGTGACCTTAAATGCCACTAATTTGCCTGCCGGACTTTCATATGATAATTCAACTCACCAGATAACCGGGAATCCAACAACACCTGGGACTACCAGTGTTATATTAACTGCATCGAATTTTTACGGAACTGATGTAAAAACACTTGTTATCACTATTGCCCAGGGAGCAGGAACACCTCCTGCCATCCAGCCCCCGCTCACTGCCACAGGTACAGTGGGATCCCCGTTCACACCGTATTTAGTGTCAGCCACCGGAACATCTCCGATAACATTTTCTGCAACACAGCTACCCGATGGATTGTCATTTGATCCTATCTCGCACACAATAACAGGCACACCTACCTCTGCCGGTACATTTAATGTCCCTCTTACTGCGACGAACAATGTCGGAGTCGATAATAAAACCCTTGTGATAACAATAACCCAGGGCGGAGGTGGTTCGTTTTACTCGTACTATCCGAACTCAGTGGATTACGGCACCTTCGTATTTGAAGACCTCTGGCCCTATTACGGAGATTATGACTGTAACGACCTTGTTGTGAACTTCCAATATAAAATAACTTCCAATGAACAGAACCAGATCACTGATATCCAGGCAACCTTTATCTTTAAAGCTGCAGGAGCTACATTCAATAACGGTTTCGGGATTGTTTTAAATACAAATCCGTCAAACATAGCTAGTGTTACCGGTTGTACTCAATATGGAAGCGCGGTCAGTTATGATCCAAAAGGATTTGAAGCTGGTCATTCCAATATGACGGTTATTGTCCCGGTTGATGCCGTTAACACCATGTTTGGCAGGGGATTGGTCAATACAATAATTGGAAATGGATATATTCAGCCAGTCACAAAGGTTATTAATATACATTTTGCAACTCCTCAGGCTAGTGTGGGCTCACTGCCATGGAATCCATTTATTTTCCAGGACCAGGTTCGCAGCCATGAGATCCACATGAAGAATAAAGCCAATACCGACTTTGCTGATATGAGTTTATTCAATACAGGCAATGATGGTTCCAATTCCGGACAGGGTGTTTATTATGCCTCACCAACCGGACTGCCCTGGGCATTTGAGATCCCTGTTAATTTTGATTATCCGGTTGAAAAAACAGATATTCTCAACTGCTATAATCATTTTGCCGAATGGGCTACATCACCGCAGGGACCTTCTAACCCTTATAATGACTGGTATATGGACAGCCCGGGATACAGGAATACAGCAAATCTCTGGCATCCGTAATCCTAAACAATTTTAATTTCAGCTTTTGGTTAAAACGGCTCTCCTCGGAGGGCCGTCTTTTTTTGCAGGATGGCAGTTTATCCGTAATTTTACATTGGTTTTAATTTCTTATCGGCATTACATGAAAATCACATTTTTCCAGGTCCTTAATTATTCGCTGATCTTTTTTGCCATGATCCTTTTTATAAGGTATTTATGGGATATAATCTTTAACCCAGATTACGAGCCTGCAGCCTGGAAAGAAGCTAAGAAGGAAGGTAGGCTGACGGGTCTGCGGAAGGTTGAAAAACAATACAAGGATAAAGTCAGGTTTTTCAATTTCTGGTTCCAGGTCGAACGGCTTAGAAAGGAACAGGTCGCCGGAGCTATGGCCGAACTGGGAGTATACCAGGGTGAAAGTGCCAGGATTTTACACTATCTTGACCCTGCACGGAAGCTCTATCTTTTTGATACCTTCGAAGGGTTTAAAAACCAGGATCTTGCGATAGAAAAAGGAGTAGCGGCAACATACACCAGCAACAATTTTGCCGACACCAGTATTAATAAGGTACTCAGATTTATCGGCGGAAACGGGAACATATCGGTGCAACAAGGGTATTTTCCGGCCTCTGCCTTAAAACTGGTTCATGAGAAGTTTGCCCTGGTTAATATAGATGTTGACTTATACAACCCAACCAAAGCCGGTCTTGAATTTTTCTACCCGCGCCTTTGTCCGGGAGGAATCATCCTGGTACATGACTATAATTTTAAATGGGAGGGGGTGATCAGGGCTGTTGATGAGTTTTGCAAAACCATACCCGAATCCATGGTTATTATCCCTGACAGAGAAACTACCGTGATGATCATCCGCAGAAAATTCTGATAGCTGGATAGCTGGATAGCTTGAAAGTTGGATAGCTTGATAACTGGATAGCTGGATAACTGGATAGCTGGATAGCTTGATAACTGGATAGCTGGATAGCTTGATAACTGGATAGCTGGATAACTTGATATCTGATTATCCAGTTATCCCGCTATCCAGTTATCTTCGTGAAGCGAAATCCGCAATCAATCATCATTGATTATCAGGATAAAGAGGGACTTTCTGATTTTTTTTCATCCGGTTTGTAAAAAAAACATTAAATCTCTTGTTTGAAAGAAAATAAATTGTAATTTTGCACCCTCGAAAATCAGATTTGGTTTTTGAGGGGATACTAAGCCGAAATTAGTAAGGAAACCTGACAAAGCGAGACATCTATAGGTTTCAAAAGCAGCCGGAACGTCGGTTGCAGTGAAAAAGTCTCTCTGAACAACAGCTCTCCTTTTATATTTCAAAGCCAATATCCTTCTTTACACAGCGCAGGTTTTAGCGCTAAAACGTTTGAAAAGAATTTAAACATTTCAATATGCCTACAATTTCGCAATTGGTTCGTAAAGGAAGACACAAACTGACAGATAAGAGCAAAGCTCCTGCCCTTGATGGATGTCCCCAGCGCCGCGGTGTTTGCGTGAGGGTTTATACGACCACTCCCAAAAAGCCCAATTCAGCAATGCGTAAAGTTGCACGTGTTCGTCTGACCAACGGGAAGGAAGTGAATGCTTACATCCCGGGTGAAGGCCATAATCTCCAGGAACACTCGATCGTGATGATCCGCGGAGGCCGTGTCAAGGATCTTCCCGGCGTTCGTTACCATATTATCCGTGGTGCCCTCGATACATCAGGTGTTGAAGGTCGCAAGCAGCGCCGTTCCAAATATGGCGCCAAGAAGCCTAAAGAAAAGAAAGCATAATCACAGCTGTTAGTTAAGCGCATATGAGAAAATCAAGACCAAAGAAAAGGATCATCATTCCCGACCCAAGGTTCAGCGATACGCTGGTGACCAAGTTCGTGAATAATATGATGTTCAGCGGCAAAAAGAACCAGTCGTACGACATCTTTTACGAAGCCATTGACATTGTAAGCGAGAAGACCAAGGAAGACGGCCTGGAAGTTTTTAAGAAAGCCCTTGCCAATGTCACTCCTTCTGTTGAGGTACGCAGCCGCCGTATAGGTGGTGCTACTTTCCAGATCCCTTCTGAGATAAGGCCTGCACGCAAAAGTTCAATCGGGATGAAATCACTGGTTGGCTATGCAAGGAAACGCCACGAAAAAAGCATGGCCCAGAAACTGGCCGCTGAGATCCTGGCTGCTTACAAGGAAGAAGGTGCCGCTTTCAAGCGCAAAGAAGACACCCACAGGATGGCAGAAGCCAATAAAGCATTTTCACATTTCAGATTTTAATATTAACCGTAACCTTATACAATATATTATATAATGCCCGGCCTCGAACATACCCGCAACATTGGCATTATGGCTCATATCGACGCCGGTAAGACGACGACGACCGAGCGTATATTGTATTATACCGGTATTAACTATAAAATGGGCGAGGTACACGACGGCACTGCCACTATGGACTGGATGGTTCAGGAGCAGGAACGTGGTATTACCATTACCTCAGCCGCAACCACTGTTTACTGGGATTTTAAAAGCGAACAATACCGAATCAACATCATCGACACTCCTGGCCACGTAGATTTTACAGTGGAAGTGGAAAGATCGCTGAGGGTTCTTGACGGGGCCGTTGCTTTATTCTGCGCAGTTGGGGGAGTAGAGCCCCAGAGTGAGACAGTTTGGAAACAGGCCGACAAGTACCTTGTTCCCCGCCTTAGCTACGTAAATAAAATGGACCGCACAGGAGCCGATTTTTTCAAAGTGATCGAACAGATCAAAGAAAAACTTGGCGCTAAACCGATCCCCGTTCAGCTGCCTATTGGTGCTGAAGAGGATTTCAGGGGAGTTGTGGACCTGATCTCGGGTAAGGCATATTCATGGGACGACGCTTCATTAGGAAAGGAATATTTTGAGATCCCGGTTCCTGAAGATATGAAAGATCTGGTTCGCGAATACCGCTCAAAACTTATTGAAGGAGCTGCTGAGGAAAGCGAAGAGTTGCTTCACAAATTCCTGCAAAATCCAGATTCGATTACTGAAGAAGATGTTATTTTACAGATCCGCAAAGCCACGATCCAGAACAGGATCACCCCGGTCATCTGCGGAGCATCATTTAAAAATAAGGGAGTACAGACCCTGATTGACAGTATTATCAGGTTCTTACCTTCACCATACGATATGCCCGCTATCAAGGGCATTAATCCCTTCACTGAAAAAGAAGAAGAGCGACATCCCGATCCTGAAGAACCGTTTTCGGCCCTGGCATTTAAAATTGCAGCCGATCCTTTTGTTGGGCGGATTGCTTTTTTCCGTGTTTATTCTGGAGCACTCGATGCCGGCGAAGTTGTGCTGAATGCCAATACCGATAAAAAGGAAAGATTGCTGCGTATCATGCAGATGCATGCCAACAAGCAGATTCCTCTCAAACGCATTGAAGCTGGTGAGATAGGTGTTGCAGTAGGTTTCAAAGAAATCCGTACAGGTGATACCCTTTGTGATATCAAGCATCCTATCATGCTGGAAACTATGAGTTTCCCAGAGCCTGTCATCAATATGGCTATTGAGCCTAAGACCCAGGACGATGTTGAGAAACTGGCTAACTGCCTGAAAAAGATGGCAGAAGAAGATCCTACTTTCAAAGTTAAAATTGATGAAGAGACCGGCCAGACCGTTATCAGCGGAATGGGAGAACTTCACCTTGATATTATTGCCGACCGGATGAGGCGCGAGTTCAATATCGACGTGAATCGTGGAAATCCCCAGGTAGCCTATAAAGAAGCTATTGTAAATTCGGTGATGCACCATGAGGTGTATAAAAAACAGTCGGGGGGCAAAGGACGTTTCGCAGATCTTTCAATTGAGATTTCTCCAGCCGACAAGGGAGTTAAAGGCCTGCAGTTCATCAATGATGTGAAAGGCGGCAATATTCCTAAGGAGTTTATGCCGGCTATAGAAAAAGGAATTAAATCGGGAATGTCGAACGGCCCGATCGTTGGCTTCCCGATGGAAAGCATTAAAGTACGTTTGATCGACGGGGCATTCCACAGTGTGGATTCGGATGCATTATCATTCCAGATCGCTGCAGGGATCGCCTTCAGAGAAGCCACTAAAAAAGCTAAAGCTGTCATGATGGAGCCCATCATGCGGTTTGAGATCATCACCCCGAATGAAAGTATGGGTGAAGTAACCAGCGACCTTCATAAACGTCGCGGGCATGTTGAAAATGTTGAATCCAGAATTGGTAATGCAGTTATTCATGGAAAAGTACCTCTTGCAGAAATGTTCGGGTATGTGACCACACTCAGGAGCATTACCAGCGGAAGGGCGACCTGCATGCTTGAATTTTCAAAGTACGCCCCGACTCCTCAGGAGGTTATGGATGAAGTGTTATTTAAAATCAGAGGCTACGTGCCTGTATATTAATCATTTATATGAGCCAGAGAATTAGAATAAAACTGAAGTCTTACGATTACAACCTTGTTGATAAGTCAGCAGACCTTTGCCCACTGACAAGAAGATCTTCACTGTTTTACGCTCGACTTTTGTGAACAAGAAATCCAGGGAACAGTTCCAGCTCTGCACTTATAAACGCATGCTGGATATCTACAGCACGACATCGAAAACAATCGATGCACTGATGAAACTGGAACTTCCTTCAGGAGTGGAAGTTGAGATCAAGGTTTGATCGAGGTGTAATTGTAATTGAAAAACGAAAAATCGTAAGAAATGTCTGGATTAATTGGAAAAAAAGTCGGGATGACCAGCATCTATGATGCCAACGGGAAGAATATTCCCTGTACCGTCATTGAAGCAGGTCCCTGTGTTGTTACGCAGATCCGATCCAAGGAAAAAGAAGGTTATGATGCCATCCAGCTTGCTTTTGAGGACAAGAAAGAGAAGCATACCACAAAAGCTGTGTTGGGCCATTTTAAGAAAGCAGGGATCACCCCAAAGAAAGTTATTGCTGAATTTACCCGTTTCGAGGCTGACCATCAGAAACAATTCGGGGATATTGTCAAGGTAGATATCTTCCAGGAAGGCGAATACATCGACGTGGTTGGTGTCTCCAAAGGCAAGGGTTTCCAGGGAGTTGTGAAAAGGCATCATTTCCATGGTGTCGGAGAAGCTACTCACGGGCAGCATGACCGACTCCGAGCTCCTGGTTCGGTTGGTGCATCATCCTGGCCTTCAAGAGTATGGCCCGGGTTAAGAATGGCTGGCCGTATGGGTGGAAAGCGCGTTAAAGTGATCAACCTGCAGATTTTAAAGATAATCCTGGAAAAGAACCTCGTTCTTGTAAAAGGTGCGATTCCGGGACCTACTGGTGCATATGTAATTATTGAGAGATGGAAATAAAAGTATTTAACATTAAAGGAACAGAAACCGGCCGCAAAGTCAAGCTTGACGATGAGGTTTTCGGGATTGAGCCCAATGATCATGCCATTTACCTGGATGTTAAGCAGCATATGGCAAATGCACGTCAGGGGACTCATGCTACCCTTGAAAAGTCAATGATCTCCGGTAGCACGAAGAAACTGCACAAGCAGAAAGGAACAGGCGGTTCCCGTAAGGGCAGCATTAAGAGTCCCTTATTCCGTGGAGGAGCCCGTGTTTTCGGCCCCCAGCCAAGGGATTATAACTTCAAACTGAACAAGAAGCTGAAGAAGCTTGCACGTATATCCGCCCTCAGCTATAAAGTGAAAGAAAGCAACCTTACAGTACTTGAGGATTTTACTTTCGATTCCCCGAAGACAAAGAATTTCACTGAGCTTCTGAAAAGTTTTCAGCTCACTGGGAAAAAGATTCTGGTCGTGGTGAATTCACCGGATGAAAATCTTTTGCTTGCTGCCAGAAACCTGAAACGACTGAAAATCGTCCGCACGGCCGACCTGAACACTTATGAGATCCTTGATGCAAAGCAGGTGTTGATGACCGAGAGTTCAATTCCTGAAATTGTAAAGATTCATCAGAATTAAACAATTTATTCTATAATCCGATGAGAATTATTATAAAGCCTATCATTACAGAGAAGATGACCGCCCAGGGTGAATCCCTGAACAGGTATGGGTTCTTTGTAGACCGCAAGGCAAACAAACTTCAGATCAAGCAGGCTATCAAAGACCTGTATGGTGTCGAAGTTGAAGCGATCAGCACGATGATCGTTTTTGGAAAGAAAAAAAGCCGTTACACCAAAGGCGGTGTGATCTCCGGAAGGGCAACTTCCAGGAAAAAGGCCGTAGTAACATTGGCAAAAGGCGAAACTATTGACTTTTACAGCAATATTTAAACAATGGCGCTTAAGAAATACAAACCAACAACACCCGGTCAGAGGTTCAAAGTTATCAGTTCCTATGATGACATTACCACGATGACCCCTGAGAAGAGCCTGCTGGCACCTACCAGGAAGACGGGAGGAAGAAACAACCAGGGAAAAATGACCATGCGTTATATGGGCGGCGGTCATAAACAGGTTTACCGTATTATTGACTTCAAGAGGGATAAGGACGACATTCCCGGTCTGGTAAAGAGCATCGAGTATGATCCCAACCGGACTGCCAGGATTGCCCTGATCAACTACAAAGACGGAGAGAAACGGTATATCGTTGCACCTCATGGTTTAAAGGTCGGCCAAACGATCCTTTCAGGTAAAGGGGCTGCTCCTGAAATAGGGAACACCTTATTTCTGAGTGAAATACCTTTTGGTACCGTGATTCACAACGTGGAATTACGTCCTGGTCAGGGTGCCAAGATGGTCCGTTCGGCCGGGGCTTACGCCCAGCTGATGTCGCGTGACGGTAAATTTGCCATCATTAAGATGCCTTCGGGTGAAACCCGAATGATTTTACAGACCTGCAAAGCTACTATCGGAGCGGTTTCTAATACAGACCATCAGCTTGAGAAGCATGGCAAAGCCGGCCGTAAACGCTGGCTGGGCCGCAGGCCGAGGAACCGTGGTGTTTCCATGAACCCGGTTGACCATCCAATGGGTGGAGGTGAAGGTCGCGCTTCCGGCGGGCACCCCCGTTCACGTAACGGTATGCCGGCAAAGGGCTATAAGACCCGTTCGAAGAAAAAGCAATCGAACCAGTATATCATTGAAAAACGGAAAAAGTAACAGCTAATCTTTAAGAATATGAGCAGATCGCTTAAAAAAGGACCTTTTATCCACTACAAGCTCGAAAAGAAAGTTCAGGATGCTGTGGAATCCAAGAAAAAGACAGTCATAAAGACCTGGTCGAGGGGTTCCGTGATTTCTCCGGATTTTGTGGGGCTTACCATTGCCGTACATAACGGGAATAAGTTCATTCCTGTTTATGTAACTGAAAACATGGTGGGCCATAAACTTGGCGAGTTCGCCCCAACCCGTATTTTCAGGGGCCATGCCGGCAATAAAGATAAAGGAAAGAAATAAAGGAAATACTATAGAATATGGGAGTTAAAAGTCGTACGAAAGCTGAGAACCGAAAGGAAGCTAAGAAGAAGACAGTAGTAGCCAGTCTTCAGAATAATCCTACGTCTCCGCGTAAAGCCAGATTGGTTGCTGACCTGGTCCGCGGAAAGAGAGTGGAATTGGCCCTGAATATCCTGAAAAACACCAGCAAACAACCGTCAGAAAAGATGCGTAAGCTCCTGCTTTCAGCTATAGCCAACTGGCAGTTGAAAAATGAAGGCAAACGCATTGAAGATGCAGACTTGTTCGTCCAGGAGATCAAAGTTGATGTTGGACGCACACTCAAGCGTATCAATACTGCTCCCCAGGGACGGGCACACAGGATCCGCAAGCGTTCAAACCACATCACCATTATGCTGGGTTCAAAGAGTGAGCTGGCTGAAGCGGTGGCTGAAGAAGAAACAAAAGAAAGTAATAAGGAATAATTTAAAGGGAATTTTTAATGGGACAAAAAACCAATCCGATTGCTAACCGTTTAGGCATAATCCGCGGCTGGGATTCAAACTGGTTTGGCGGAAAAACCTTCGAGAGTAAACTTGTCGAAGACGATAAGATCCGCAAGTATCTGCATGCACGTCTTTCTAAGGCCGGCATTTCGAAGATTGTCATCGAACGCACTCTGAAACTTGTGACTGTGACTATCCATACGGCCCGGCCGGGTATTATTATCGGTAAGGGCGGTCAGGAAGTTGACAAGCTGAAGGAAGAGCTGAAGAAGATCACGAAAAAGGAGATCCAGATCAATATTTCTGAGATCAAACGTCCTGAACTTGATGCAGTTATTGTAGCCAATACCGTTGCAAGCCAGATAGAAGGCCGTATTTCTTACCGCAGGGCAATCAAAACATCTATTGCTTCAGCAATCCGTATAGGAGCTGAAGGGATCAAGGTTATGATCTCCGGCCGGCTTGGAGGAGCTGAAATGGCCCGCAGGGAGCAGTATAAGGAGGGACGTATTCCCTTACATACTTTCCGTGCCGATATAGATTATGCGACAGCAGAAGCGCATACGACATACGGGCGTATTGGTATCAAGGTATGGATCTGTAAAGGCGAGATTTACGGGAGGCCCGAATTGGTTCCCAGCACTTCAACTACCAAGCTGAAACCCTCGCAGCAGCGACCCAAAGGTGGCAGCCCCAGGCCCGACAGGGACAGGGACAGAGGTAGAGACAGAGACAGAAGCGATAAACCCCGTTTCAGGAAATAAACCATAGAACAACAATAATATTTTTGAATAATGTTACAGCCAAAGAAGACTAAGTACAGGAAACAGCAGAAGGGTAAGATGAAAGGCAACGCCCAGCGCGGCCATGAAATTGCCTTTGGCTCATTCGGTCTCAAGACTCTTGAAGAAGCATGGATCACCGGCCGCCAGATTGAAGCTGCCCGACAGGCTATCACTCGTCATATGAAACGTGAAGGTCAGTTGTGGATTCGTATCTTCCCCGATAAACCGGTAACCAAGAAACCCGCTGAAGTCCGTATGGGTAAAGGAAAAGGAGCCCCCGAATATTTCGTAGCCAGGGTAACACCAGGCCGTATAATGTTCGAAATCGACGGTGTGTCGTCAGTTATGGCAAAGGAATCGTTACGCCTCGGAGCCCAGAAAATGCCTGTTGCCTGTAAAATTATAATGCGCCGCGATTACGACGAAGAGCAAGCATAATTGTAAATAGCCTGAAGCTATAGCAGATTTAAATATTAAGAAATGGAACAAAAAGTAATCAGAGAGTTCACCACCAGTGAGATAGTTGAAAGACTGGACGAGGAGAAAAGGCAGCTTTCAAAGCTTAAACTCAACCATGCTGTCTCCCCACTGGAGAATCCTAATAAGATCAAGGCTTACCGCAAAACCATTGCACGCCTTCAAACCGAATTGCGCCGCCGTATTCTGGGTGGTGAAAAAATCGTAAAGCCTGTAAAGCATTAATTTATGGAAAGCAGAAAACTAAGAAAGGAAAAGATCGGGGTCGTGATCAGCAATAAAATGGAAAAGTCCGTTGTTGTTGAGGTTGAGCGAAAAGTAAAACACCCGAAATACGGAAAATTCGTTAAAAAGTCGTCAAGCTTTATGGCTCATGATGAGAAAGGGGAATGCAGCGAAGGAGATAAAGTGCGTATTGCTGAAACCCGCCCATTAAGCAAGAATAAGTGTTGGAGACTTGTCGAAATCATTGAAAAGGTTAAATAGCCATGATACAGCAAGAGTCAAGATTAACAGTAGCAGATAACAGCGGTGCAAAAGAAGTACTTTGTATTAAAGTCCTTGGCGGAACCCGTAAACGTTATGCCTCGGTTGGCGACAGGATCATCGTGACCGTTAAAAACGCCCTGCCATCAGGCAACATTAAAAAAGGGACGGTTTCCAAAGCTGTGGTCGTTCGTACCAAGAAGGAAATCCGCCGTGCCGATGGATCATATATCAGTTTTGATGATAATGCAGTTGTACTGCTGAATAATGCCGGAGAACTGATCGGCACCCGTATCTTCGGACCGGTTGCACGCGAACTCCGTGAAAAACAGTTTATGAAAATAGTTTCATTGGCACCCGAAGTGCTATAACAGAATTCTACCATGCAGAAAAGATTACATATCCGCAAAGGTGATACAGTGATGGTCATTGCAGGCGATTCAAGAGGCCAGCAGGGCAAAGTGCTGAATGTCAACATCGAAAAAGAGAAGGCCATAGTGGAAGGCGTGAATCTGGTTTCCAAACATACGAAACCTAACGCCAAGAGCCCTCAGGGCGGGATCGTTAAAAAAGAAGCGCCGGTTCGTGTTTCTAACCTGAAAGTTATTGATAATACCGGGAAACCTGCCCGTACAGGAAAGAAAATCGATAGCAAAACCGGAAAATTGGTTCGTTATTCTAAAAAATCAGGGGAGGTAATAAAGTAATGGCTTACATACCGAGATTAAAGGAAAAATATCAGAAGGAAGTTGTTCCTGCATTGATGAGTCAGTTCAGTTACAAGAACCATATGCAAGTTCCCAAGATGACCAAGATTTGCCTGAACCAGGGATTGGGTATTGCCAACACCGATCGTAAATTCATCGATAACGGGTTGAACGAAATGACTCTGATCACCGGTCAGAAAGCGGTTCCTACCAAATCGAAGAAAGATATTTCAAACTTCAAGTTAAGAAAAGGAAACGCTATCGGAGTGCGTGTTACACTTCGGGGCGAACGCATGTACGAGTTTCTTGACCGTTTGGTAGCCGTTGCTCTTCCACGTGTACGCGATTTCCGCGGCGTGAACGACAAAGGTTTCGACGGTCGCGGTAACTATACTGTCGGGATCACCGAACAGATCATCTTTCCCGAAATCGACATCGACAAGGTGACCAAGATCAACGGCCTCGACATTACCTTCGTTACTACCGCCCGCACCGACCGTGAAGCGCTGGCACTATTAAAAGAATTCGGGATACCATTTAAAACAAGATAATAACATGGCAAAAGAATCCATTAAAGCAAGGGGAGTTAAAAGAGAACGTCTTGTTGCGAAATTCGCTGAAAAGCGTAAGGCTCTGAAAGAATCTGGCGATTATATCGCCCTTCAGAAGCTGCCAAAGAACGCCTCACCCGTACGACTTCACAACCGTTGCAAGCTCACGGGAAGGCCTAAAGGTTATATGAGACTTTTCGGGATATCACGTATCAACTTCCGCGAGATGGCCAACAAAGGCCTTATCCCAGGTGTAAAGAAAGCCAGCTGGTAATACGAATAGATTATTAACAAAAAGATACAGAATAAAATGGTTACTGATCCCATTGCAGATTATTTGACAAGAATAAGGAATGCCGTGATGGCAAACCACCGGGTCGTAGAAATCCCGAAATCCAAAATCAAAGAAGATATCACCCGTATTCTTTTTGAAAAAGGGTATATCCTGAATTTCAAGATTGAAAACGAACCCCGTCCTGGAAATATTAAAATTGCTTTGAAATACCATCCGGTAACAAAGCTTTCGGCCCTCAACTCATTGGTAAGGGTTTCCAAACCCGGACTCAGGAAATATGTCGACAGCGACAACCTTCCGCGAGTTCTGAACGGACTTGGAATAGCAATCCTGTCCACATCCCAGGGGGTTATGACCGATAAAGAAGCCCGCACCAAGAGAGTTGGCGGAGAAGTATTATGTTATATTAGTTAATCAGGAGGTTCAGTATATGTCAAGAATTGGAAAACTTCCCATAACCATACCAGGAGGCGTTGAGGTCTCAATATCCGATACTAACCTGGTTACAGTGAAAGGCAAGCTTGGTGAACTCACCCAGCAGATCGACCCGAAGATCACCATCAAGGTTGAAGACAATACCTTATTTGTCAAGAGGAATACCGATGAAAGAGATGACAGGTCGAAGCACGGACTATACAGGTCCCTGCTTGCGAACATGATCAAAGGTGTAAGCGAAGGATTTACCATAGTCCAGGAAATGGTCGGTGTGGGTTACAAAGCCCAGGCAACCGGGCAACTGCTGGAGCTCTCACTGGGATTCTCACATAACCTTATGCTTGAGATACCGCAGGAAATCGTTTTACAGACAACAGCAGAAAAAGGTAAGAACCCGACCATCATCTTAAAGTCTCATGACAAACAGCTGCTTGGCCAGGTTGCTTCCAAGATTCGTTCGTTCCGTAAGCCTGAGCCATATAAAGGCAAGGGTATCCGTTTCCAGGGAGAAGAGATCAAGAAAAAAGCAGGCAAATCTGCTGCAGGAGCATAATATTCATTTTAAGATTAAATTCATAACAGAATGATTACCAGTAGTAAAAAAGATTTTCGCAGGTTCAGGATCAAGAAAAGGATACGCAAAGTCGTAGAAGGGACACCTGACAGGCCTCGCATGACGGTATTCAGAAGCAGCAAATCAATCTATGTTCAGCTCATCGATGATCTGGCCAGGAAAACGTTGCTTTCTGCATCATCAGCTGAAAAAGCGATGAAGAGTGCAAAGGGTACCAAAACGGAGATTGCCAAGATGGTCGGTAAAAGTATTGCCGAAAAAGCTGTGCAGGCAGGGATCTCCTCGGTAGTTTTTGACAGAAACGGATATTTATATCACGGCAGGGTTAAAGCTTTGGCTGATGCAGCCAGAGAAGGCGGCCTTAAATTCTAATCAGGTATGACAAACGTTAACGTAAAAAGAGTAAAATCAAGCGAAATTGAGTTCAAAGACCGCCTGGTCAGCATCCAGAGGGTGACCAAAGTGACCAAAGGGGGGCGTACCTTCAGTTTCTCAGCCATTGTAGTGGTAGGTAATGAAAACGGAGTGGTTGGTTACGGGCTTGGGAAAGCAAAAGAAGTAACAGCTGCTATTGCAAAAGGCATAGACGATGCGAAGAAGAACCTGATTAAAGTTCCTGTTCTGAAAAATACCATTCCCCATGAACAGCTTGGGAAATACAGCGGCGCCCTGGTTTTTCTGAAACCTGCAGCACCCGGAACCGGAGTTATAGCCGGTGGTGCTATGCGTGCTGTGCTGGAAAGTGTTGGAATTAAAGATGTGCTGGCCAAGTCTAAGGGTTCATCGAATCCTCACAGCGTTGTAAAAGCCACTATCAATGCATTGATCAAGATGCGCGATCCATACACAATTGCCCAGCTGCGTGGTATCGACATGAATAAAGTATTTAACGGTTAAGAAATTGCAAACCATAACAGCAATGAAAAAGATCAAAATAACACAGGTTCGCAGTGGTATCGGACACACGGAACGCCAGAAACGAACCCTTGAAGCTTTAGGGCTCAAGCGTATCCGCCACACTGTTGAACATGAAGCAACCCCCCAGATCCTGGGAATGGTTGAAAAAGTAAGACATCTCGTAATATTTGAAGAAGTTTAATCTCTGATAAGAATAACAACATGGATTTAAGTAATCTTAAACCGGCAAAAGGTTCTATAAAGAAAGAAAAGCGTATTGGCAGGGGGGCAGGCTCAGGTCACGGCGGAACATCCACCCGTGGACATAAAGGTGCCAAATCCCGTTCCGGGTATTCGAAGAAACTGGGTTATGAAGGTGGTCAGATGCCTTTGGCACGCCGCGTTCCCAAATTCGGATTCAAGAATTTCAACCGCGTTGAGTATAAAGGTATCAACCTGGATACTCTCCAACAGCTTTGTGAAAAGAAAAACCTTCTTGTCATAGGTATAGCAACTCTGATCGAAGCCGGGTTTATCTCCAAGAGAGATAAAGTAAAGATCCTCGGACGCGGAGAACTGAAAGCCAAACTGGAAGTTACAGCTCATGCTTTTTCGGCAACAGCCAAAAAAGCCATTGAAGATTTAGGCGGAATAGCAACCACAATTTAAACCTGTTTGAATGAAAAAACTGATTCAAACCATCAGGAATATATGGAAGATTGACGATCTCAGGAAGCGGATCCTATATACCATTGGTATATTGCTGATTTACCGCTTCGGGGCTTATGTCGTACTTCCCGGCGTAGATCCAGGCATGTTGCACAATCTTCAGAACCAGTCGAAACAGGGTTTGCTCGGTCTGCTCAACATGTTCTCGGGCGGTGCTTTTGCAAACGCATCCATTTTCGCTCTTGGTATAATGCCCTATATCTCTGCATCCATCGTGATGCAGTTGCTGGGTATGGCTATCCCGTATTTTCAGAAACTTCAGAAAGAAGGTGAAAGCGGCAGAAAGAAGATCAACCAGATCACACGTTACCTTACCGTGGTCATCCTTATACTTCAATCTCCAGCTTATATTGCAAACCTGGTTTCTCAACTTCCACCCGAAGCTGTATATCCTTTCAACCCGAATCTATCTCATCATTCGGTCTTCTCATTTTTCGGGATCATGTCAATTGTGATCCTGACTGCTGGCTCCATGTTTATTATGTGGCTTGGTGAACGAATCACCGATAAAGGGATCGGTAATGGTATCTCGCTCATCATTATGATCGGTATTATTGCCAGACTTCCTTTTTCGCTCGTTGGAGAGCTTGTTTCAAGGATGGAACAGAAAGGCGGCGGTCTTGTATTCTTTGTTATTGAACTTGCTTTCCTTGTTCTGGTGGTACTGGTTACTATTCTTCTGGTTCAGGGAACACGGAAGATACCCGTGCAGTATGCCAAACGAATTGTAGGGAATAAACAATACGGAGGAGTTAGGCAGTATATTCCTTTAAAGGTCAATGCTGCCGGGGTTATGCCTATCATCTTTGCCCAGGCAATCATGTTTCTGCCGCTTACTATTGCGGGATTTGCCAGCAGCGAAACGCTGACAGGCTTTGCCAGGGTCTTTACCGACTATAACAGCCTGCCTTATAATGCCACCTTCTTTGTCCTGATCATTTTCTTCACCTACTTCTACACTGCCATCACCATCAATCCTAACCAGATGGCTGAGGATATGAAGAAAAACGGAGGATTTATTCCTGGTGTAAAGCCTGGAAAGAAAACAGCAGAGTTTATAGACAACGTCATGTCGAGGATCACATTACCGGGTTCTATTTTTCTCGGTTTTGTTGCCATTATGCCGTTTTTTGTGCGGGCTATCGGTGTCACCAGTCAGTTTGCCCAGTTCTACGGCGGAACTTCTCTGTTGATCCTTGTTGGCGTTGTGCTGGATACCTTGCAACAGATTGAAAGTCATCTCCTGATGCGTCATTATGATGGTCTGACTAAGTCGGGCCGCATCAAAGGCAGGTCGTCTTATGGTGTAGCAAGCTGATGAAATTAAATTGAATCTGAATGATAATAAAAACTGCGGAAGAAATAGAAATACTCAGGGAAAATGCTTTAATTGTGAGCAGGACTCTGGCCGCAGTTGCTAAAGAAATAAAACCGGGTGTCCAGACTAAGACACTTGATAAAATAGCCGAAGAATATATTCGGTCAGAGGGGGCGGTACCAGGATTTAAGGGGTACCGGGGGTTTCCGGCAACCCTGTGCATATCCCTGAATGAGGAAGTGGTGCATGGAATACCGGGAGAGAGAGTTCTTTTAAATGGTGATATTGTTTCGATCGACTGCGGATGCATGAAGCACGGCTACAACGGCGATTCGGCGTATACCTTTATGGTGGGCGAAGTAAAGCCAGAGGTGCAGCAGCTTCTGAAAAGGACAAAGGAATCCCTGTACAAAGCAGTAGAAGTTGCTGTTGCAGGGAAATATACCGGAGATATCGGTGCTGCAGTCCAGGAATATGTGGAGAGTTTCGGATATTCTGTCGTGAGAGAACTTGTAGGACATGGCATAGGGAAGACCCTTCACGAAAAACCGGATATTCCCAATTACGGTAAAAGGGGTTCCGGGAAGAAACTTCCTGATGGTCTGGTCATTTGCATTGAACCCATGATCAACCTGGGAACAAAAAATGTGGTACAGGCCAGCGACGGATGGACCATTCGAACTGCAGACCGGATGCCGTCGGCTCATTTTGAGCTGACTGTGGTGATCAGGAAGAAACAGGCGGATGTGCTTTCCACGTTTAAATATATCGAAGAAGTTCTAGGACCTCAACTCATATAAAATGTCAAAACAAGCGTCAATTCAGCAGGACGGCACTGTCGTCGAATCACTGGGAAATGCAATGTTCAGGGTGGAGCTCGAGAATGGACATGTGATTACTGCACATATCTCGGGTAAAATGAGAATGCATTATATAAAGATACTTCCTGGCGATAAGGTAAGGATCGAGATGTCACCATATGATTTGACCAAAGGAAGAATAACATTCCGCTATCAATAGAAAAACAAACGTAAAATGAAAGTCAGAACATCCATTAAGAAAAGGTCGGCCGACTGCAAGATCGTCCGCAGAAAAGGGGTCCTGTTCGTGATCAACAAGAAGAACCCCAAATTCAAGCAAAGACAAGGATAATTAACTATTAAATCAACAATATATGGCCAGAATTGCAGGTATTGATTTACCTAAACAGAAAAGGGGAGAGATTGGTCTAACCTATATTTATGGCATTGGCAGGAGCACTGCGCAGAAAATCCTGACCGACGCAGGCGTTGACTGGAATAAAAAGGTTCAGGACTGGACTGATGAGGAACAGAATAAAATCCGTGCCATCATCAATGAGAATTTCAAAATCGAGGGTGCATTGCGTTCGGAAGTCCAGATGAACATTAAGCGTCTTATGGATATCGGCAGCTACCGTGGTATCCGACACCGTATCGGTTTGCCTGTGCGCGGTCAGAGCACCAAAAATAATGCCCGTACCCGTAAAGGCCGTAAAAAGACTGTTGCAAACAAGAAGAAGGCAACCAAGGGTTAAAAAATGAATTACGAATTACGAATAACGAATTTCGAATCGAAATATCGCAATAAAGTAGCAATAGAACAAAATGGCAAAGACTGAAAAAAGTTCAAAGAAAAGGGTTGTAAAGGTGGATGCAATAGGCAGGGCCTATATCAATGCCTCCTTTAACAATCTTATCATTTCATTAACCAATAATGCCGGACAGGTGATCTCATGGTCTTCGGCCGGTAAGATGGGTTTTAAGGGTTCCAAGAAGAACACCCCTTACGCTGCCCAGATGGCCGCAACGGATGCAGCCAAAACTGCTTATGACCTGGGTCTGCGCAAAGTTAAAGTGTTCATAAAAGGACCGGGAGCCGGGCGTGAATCGGCCATGCGTACTATCCATGCTGCAGGCATTGAAGTAACGGAAATCATGGATATCACTCCGCTTCCTCATAACGGTTGCCGTCCTCCGAAACGCAGGCGTGTATAATCTGAATTAATCATAAATAACATTCGATACCATGGCAAGATATATTGGGCCGAAATCAAGAATTGCAAGAAAATTCAGGGATCCTATCTATGGTCCTGACAAGAGTTACGAAAAGAAGAATTACCCTCCGGGAATGCACGGACAAACCAAGAGGCGTGCTAAAGCTTCTGAATATGGAACCCAGCTGATGGAAAAACAGAAAGCCAAATATACTTATGGAATTCTGGAAAGGCAGTTCAGAAACATTTTTAATAAAGCATCGCATAAAGGAGGTATTACCGGTGAAGTACTTCTGCAGCTTATTGAATCACGGCTTGACAATACGGTTTACCGTCTTGGTATAGCTCCCACGAGAGACGGAGCCCGCCAGCTTATTGGCCACCGTCATATTATGGTCAATGGTAAGGTGGTTAACATTCCTTCATTTGAACTCCGCCCCGGTGATCTTATAGCTGTGCGTGAACGTTCCAAATCGATGGAAGTCATAACTGACTCCCTGAGTGGAAGAGGCAACCAGTATCCGTGGCTTGAATGGGATTCAAATCTTTTGACCGGTAAATTTATGAACTACCCCGAACGTTCACAAATCCCTGAAAACATCAAGGAACAGTTGATCGTCGAATTGTATTCGAAGTAACGGGAATTCATTTTGATATAAACCTTTTAAACAAAGTATTATGGCTATTTTACCGTTCCAGAAACCTGACAAGGTGATCATGCTTGAATCGGATGATCGCCGCGGAATATTCGAATTTCGTCCGCTTGAGCCTGGTTTTGGTATTACCATTGGAAACGCACTGCGAAGAATCCTTCTTTCTTCCCTGGAAGGATTTGCCATTACTTCAGTTAAAATTGAAGGCGTGGACCAGGAGTTTTCAACAATCAAAGGCGTCATCGAAGATGTCACCGAGATCATCCTTAACCTTAAACAGATCCGTTTCAAACGGCTTATTGAGACAGAGAGTTCTGAAAAGGTTACCGTGATCATCGCCCAGCAAAAAGAATTCAAAGCCGGCGATATCAATAAATTCCTGTCGGTTTTCCAGGTTCTGAACCCGGAAATCGTGGTATGTCATATGGAACCATCAGTGAAACTCACTGTTGAGCTTTCTGTTGACAAGGGAAGGGGTTATGTCCCTGCTGATGAAAACAAGGCTTTAACCACTTCACTTGGAAGGATTGCTATCGATTCTATTCATACACCTATCAAAAATGTTACATATAACATTGAGAATTATCGTGTAGAGCAGAAGACCGACTATGAAAAGCTGGTGATGGAGATTGTGACTGACGGTTCAATCGCTCCTAAGAATGCGTTAAAGGAATCGGCTAAAATCCTGATCCATCATTTTATGTTGTTTTCCGATGAGAAGATAACCCTGGATACTGCTGAGAAGACCGTCACAGAAGAATTTGATGAGACCTCACTGCATATCCGCCAGCTGCTCAAAACCAAGCTGGTCGATATGGATCTCTCAGTACGGGCCCTTAATTGCCTGAAAGCAGCTGACGTGGAAACCCTTGGTGACCTGGTGGCTTTTAATAAAAATGATCTTCTGAAGTTCCGCAACTTCGGAAAAAAATCCCTGACCGAACTGGAAGAGCTTGTAAAGTCCAAAGGCCTTGAGTTTGGCATGAATACTTCAAAATATAAATTAGATAAGGATTAATTGCGATGAGACATCAAAAGACAATCAATCATTTAGGCAGAACCAGTGCGCACAGGAAAGCCATGCTTTCAAATATGGCAGCTTCGCTCATTCTGCATAAACGTATCACAACCACACTTGCAAAGGCAAAGGCGCTGAGATCCTATGTTGAGCCATTGATCACCCGGGCTAAGGATGATTCCACCCATTCACGCCGTGTTGTTTTCAGTTACCTCCAGAATAAAGATGCGGTTACTGAACTGTTCAAGGAGATATCTAAAAAGATCATGGAACGTCCTGGTGGCTATACCCGCATCCTGAAAACCGGAATGCGTGCCGGCGATAATGCTGATATGTGTTTTATCGAGCTGGTTGACTACAATGAAGCCATGCTGGGGAAGAAGGATGATGCAAAGGCCAAGACAACCCGCAGGGGGCGCCGAGGTGGGAAGAAAGCTGATGAAGCTGAAAAAGCAGAAAAAACCGTTCCGGCTCCAAAGGATGAGAAGGAAGTGAAAAAACCTAAAAAAGCGGCAAAGAAAGCTGAAGAACCCGAAGGGCCTGCAGAATCAGAATCCGGGGAAAATACAGAAGTAAAGGAAAGTTAAGTCTGTAAAAACATAAAAATGAGTCCAATTAAAAGGATAATGTACATTGTTACGTTATCCTTTTTTAGTTTTAAATACCTAAAAACAGTTATATGAGTACGATTTTATCAGTCCGCGCCAGACAGATTCTGGATTCAAGGGGAAACCCTACTATTGAAGTTGATGTGATCACCGATGACGGCATTCTTGGCCGTGCAGCCGTTCCTTCAGGAGCGTCAACAGGTATTCATGAAGCCGTAGAGCTTCGTGATAACGACAAAAAAGTATACATGGGCAAGGGCGTTATGAACGCTGTTAATAATGTTAACAAGATCATTGCTGCTGAAGTGAGCGGTATGTTCGTAACCGAACAGATCGAAATTGATAGCAGGCTGATCGAACTCGATGGTACACCTAACAAGGGAAAACTTGGTGCGAATGCCATACTTGGCGTTTCTTTGGCTGTAGCACATGCAGCAGCGCAGGTTACAGGCCAGGAGTTTTACCGGTATGTTGGCGGTACTGCGGCCAATACTCTTCCTATTCCGATGATGAATATCATTAACGGCGGATCACATGCAGATAATTCAATCGATTTCCAGGAATTTATGATCATGCCTGTTGGGGCATCTTCATTTTCGGAAGCTATCAGGATGGGAGCCGAAGTGTTTCATAACCTGAAAAATGTCCTGAAAAAAGGCAAATATTCAACCAATGTGGGGGATGAAGGCGGTTTTGCTCCAAACCTGAAATCTAATGAAGAAGCTCTCCAGGTTATTGTGAAAGCCATAGAGGCAGCAGGATATAAGCCAGGTAAAGATGTCTTCATAGCTCTCGATCCGGCCTCTTCAGAGTATTTTATCCCTGAAGAGAATGTTTACCATCTGAAAAAATCCACAGGTGAAAAACTAAGTCCTTCCGACATGGTTTCATTTTTCAAGGATTGGGTGAAAAGATATCCCATTATTTCGATTGAAGATGGCATGGCCGAAGACGATTGGGACGGTTGGAAACTTATGACCAAAGAACTCGGGAGCAAGATCCAGCTTGTCGGTGATGACCTGTTCGTTACCAACGTAAAACGCTTATCGGAAGGCATAAAAAAAGGAGTTGCAAACTCCATACTGATCAAAGTTAATCAGATCGGAACATTAAGCGAAACGATAAATGCCGTAAACCTTGCATATCGCAACAGTTATACTGCCGTTATAAGCCACCGCTCAGGTGAAACCGAAGACGTGACCATAGCCGATCTTGCTGTAGCCCTGAATACCGGCCTGATCAAAACCGGTTCTGCCTGCCGTACCGACAGGATCTCCAAGTACAACCAGCTTCTCAGGATAGAGGAACAGTTGGGGAATACAGGCCATTACCTGGGAAAAGATTTCAAATACGCCAGGTAGGTTTTGTTAACAAATCGTAGTAAGTAAGACCCTGAAACGGGTGCTAAAGAACAGAGGCTGTTTTATATTTGAGGCTCCTAAATCAGGCGATGCGATTTATTCTCAGATATACAGCCTTTGTTTTTGTATTGGTGTTCCTTCAGTCAGACCTGTTTGCGCAATCGCTTAGTAATTACGGAGGTTCAGATCATGCCCCCATCCAGGGGAAAAAGGTTAATAAAGGGACCTTGGCTGGCACCTGGGAGGCTGGTGCAATGCTGGGCCCCGACTTCTATTACGGTGATCTGAATACAAAGAAGTTCCTTCCCAACCGAAGCACCAGCGCTGCCGGAGGAGCATTCGTAATGAGACAATTTACAAACGTTATCGGATTAAAAGGACAATTGCTATTCGGAGGTCTTCATGGAAGCAAAGACGGGCAGGAGGGGGGGCTGCCTGTGAACTGGACTTTCAAAGGGTTCTTTCTTGATTTCACCATTAATTCAGTTTTCAACCTTTCAAACCTTGTTTCACCATACCATGATGGTCGCCGGTTCTTTGTATACGGAACTGTGGGGCTTGGTGTAAATGCATGGAGCACTACTCTGACTAAAGGGATTAACGGGGAACTGACTTATCCCCCCCAGAATAATGGGTTCCAGGCAGGATTGGTGTTACCGTTTGGCTTTGGATTACAATATGCAATTACACCTAAAATCAGTGCAGGTGCTGAATTAACCGTGCGTACCGTGTTCTCCGACAATGTTGACCAGACCATAGGAGGGTTTAAATGTGATATTGTGAATTTTCTCGCCTTCACTGCATCATACAGGTTTGGTACCCCAAAAAAGAAACTTAACGTTCAGGAATATGGCTATTCTTCACCGGTCACTTACCAGCCTGCTCCTGTCCCTGTAACTCCTCCGGATCGGGCAGAGGAAAAAATCCCAATCCCCCAGGCCTCGGGAGTTTATGACTATGTTGTGCAGATCTGTGCGTTTTCCAAGCATAATTACACCGTAGCCTGGGTTAAAAAGCACTACCGGGTAAGCATGCCTGTGATCAAGGAATCAGAGAACGGGCTGAATCGTTATATCATCGGGCATAATTATAAGGATATCAATTCAGCCAAAGAGCTCTGCGACCGCTTACGTAAACAAGGAATCAGTGATGCCTGGGTCATTGCCTACCAGAACGGCATGAGGCATCATGTGGTGATTTATTAGAATTTACGATTTCTTTTAATTCGTAATTCGTAAATCGTAATTCGTAAATCACTTACACACCTGGTTCATGAAATCAACCGACTCGGGGGTATTCATTCCTGCGCTCTTCGCCTTCTGGAAGTCGCTGCAGGCCATGGCGTAATTTCCAAGCATATAGTTTGCCATTCCATGGTTATAATAGACCGATTTCATCGTGGAAGCATCTCCCTGGTTGCTGGCATTGAAGGCAAGAGCCATGTCAAGATCGGAAAGGGCTCCGCCGAAATCCGAGATTTTCAGCTTGCAGCTTCCCCTGTAATAATATACCATAAATGCTTTGTCCTGTGGCCTTAATTCAATTGCACGGTTGAAATACCTGAGGGCATCCTGGAAGTTCCCGTGCTCATATTTCCATACGCCTTCCCAGTAAACTTTATAATAATCGGTCATAGATTCAGGGGAACTTGCATCCGAAAAATTCGTTGAAATGCCCTGGGTTAATGCGACAGTCGGACCAGTAAAACGGTAGCCACGGCAGTGATCTTTAATAGCCTGGTCGTTTGCAACATCTTTCAGCCCGAATTGCAATGCCGTATTCCAGTCGGCACAGGCACCATCCCGGTCTTTATTATTGAATTTGGCAACCCCCCTGTTATAAATAACGGTAAGCCAGGCTGAGTAATAGTTCTGTTCAGCCGGTTTTAATGAAATGGCTTTGTCAAAATCCATCATCGCTGCGGCATTGTCACCCACTTTCTGACGGGCATTGGCCCTGTAAGCGTAAGTAAGGAAGAATGTCGAATATGGAGGGTATTTTGATGCTTCAGTCAGGTTTGAGATAGCTTGCACGTAATTGCCGGAAGCATAGTCAGACAAACCTCGTTTATAATATTCATCGGCCGATTTTGGCGCTCCTGTAAACGCCTGGATATAAGAACCTCCGCTATAATTGATCAACGAACGAAAAGCTCCGAAATCGCATTCATAGTAAGATCCTTTGAATAATTTATCCCTGTTTTTTGCATCCAGATATGGCCCGTAGAACTTCTCCTTATTCATGACCTGGATGAGCCTGAACCTGGCGGTAGTCTGCCCCCCTGCCTGAACTCCCATAAAAGCGATCAGGAGGTTATGCGGGGTGATGGTTTTCAGTGTCTGTATCTGGCTAATATTATAAGCGATCGTGGAATTAAGGTAGCGCTCGTCGAAATTTATCAATGTGTTGTCACAGAGGGCATCAAGATTCTGGATATAGAATTTGTTGAATTCCATTTTTTCAGGAATAACGGCCTGGAATTTAGAAAGTTTACAAACAAAATAAGTGACTGCAGTCTGCTTATGCCAGTCTTCCATCAACATTGGGAATTCATACCATCCGGTTTTAAAGCGGATGATAAAAACGGCGTACATTTCATTATTGACCAAAACATCCCGGACTTCAAGGTTTATAAAATTCTCCTTGCCAAGTTTATATGAAGGCTTTGATGATTTATTCAGTTCCTGGTCCTTCCATGGAATGCTGTTTTCTCTGGATAACCACTCTCCGTTGTTCTGAAGAGCCCAGCCTGTGGCAAATTCAAGAATGGACCTGGTTTCGCTTACCATAGGCAAGTCAGCCATAGACCTGGAAAGGTTGTCGGGGCTTTGTTTGTTCTGACCGGCCTGAACCGGATACTGGGCCCAAACCCCGGCTGTAATCAGCAATCCGAACAAAAGAAAAATGTATTGCTTCATCCGCAATTTATTATACTTTAAAATCTTGTAAAACATTGATAAGCAGTGCAGTAACATGCTTGACGTTTTCTTCGAAAACTTTCAGGATCTCGGCCCAGGTCACAGGTTCTTCATCATGTTTCCAGGCATCGTAGTCGGTCGAAAGTGCAATAACGGCATAAGGTATACCAGCCTCGTTTGCCAGCGCAGCTTCAGGTGCGGTGCTCATGTTGATTATATCAGCGCCCATAGTGCGAAACATCCTGGATTCGGCTCGGGTTGAGAACCTGGGACCTTCGATTGTCACAACGGTCCCTTTAGCCTGATAAGAAAGTTTCAGTGCTTCCGCACCCCGTATCAGCTTTTTTCTGAGTTCTTCCGAAAACGGGTCTGCCATTGCAACATGCCCTGTGACACCCGGCTCAAAGTGGTCGTGAAAGGTATTGATCCTTCTCCTGGTGAAGTCAAGAAACTGGTCAGGGAAAACAATGTCGCCCCTCTGTATTTCTTCCCTGAGACTGCCGCAGGCTGTGGTACCCAAGATGAATGAACATCCGAAATCTTTAAGGGCGTATATGTTTGCCCGGTTGTTGACATGAGAAGGTGTAATTGAATGATCCCTGGCATGCCTCGAAAGGATATACACCTCATTCTCTGCAATTTTGCCGTAGAAAAACGATGAACTGGGCGACCCGTACGGGGTCTCGGCAATCACTTCCCGGGTATCACTGAGAATGTTTAATTTCTCCAGCCCAGATCCTCCTATCAGTCCGATTACAGCCACAAAATAAATTTAAGCGAATTTAATAGAAATAGCGGCCTGATGCAATTGCAGAAATTTTTGTTAATAACAAATTGCCGGTAGTTTTCAACACATGACGATATTGATATGCTAAGAAATACATATGAAGCCGGTCTCATTAAGAATGAAAAATGTATCTTTGCCGCTTTAATCCAAGAACCCTTATTTCGATGAATTTTACAGGAGAACATTTACTATACGGAATTCTCGGGCGCTCCTTTGTATGGATAAGTTTTGCAGCTTCCCTGATTTCCACTGTGCTATTTTTATATCATTTTTCACGGAAGGAAAATCCCCTCAAGCAGATCCGGGGATTAGCCAGGAGTTTTTACATTCTCCATGTAGCCTCGCTTCTTGCCGTGATCATTGTCCTTTACTTCCTCATTTTCAGGCATTATTTTGAATATACCTATGTATGGCAATATTCTTCAGTAACATTGCCGGTCAAATACATAATTTCCTGTTTCTGGGCAGGGCAGGAGGGGAGTTTTCTTATTTGGGGAATTTGCCAGGCAATAATTGGTTTGTTCCTGATCAGGAAAGCCGGGGACTGGGAATCTCCGGTAATGGGTATCGTTTCCCTTTCCCAGGTTTTCGTGACCTCGATGCTGCTGGGTGTAAGCATCCTCGGATACAAGCTTGGCAGCAGCCCGTTTACACTTTTAAGGGAGACTTATTCGGGACAAACGGGATCAATTTTCGAACATCCCGACTATCTTTCCTATATCAGTGACGGGAACGGACTGAATCCGCTGCTGGAAAACATCTGGATGACCATACATCCGCCTATCCTTTTTATTGGCTACGCTCTAGCCCTCATCCCTTTTGCTTATGCCCTGTCGGCTTTGATGAAGAAAGATTTCTCAGGCTGGATAAAGCCTTCCATTCCATGGGTGCTTCTCTCCCTGTTCTTCCTGGGCGCCGGTATCCTGCTTGGAGGAGCCTGGGCATATGTTTCTTTGACATTCGGAGGGTTCTGGGCCTGGGACCCGGTCGAGAATTCTTCACTGGTTCCCTGGCTGACCCTGGCGGGCACTCTGCATTTCATGGTGATTTCAAGACGTCAGCATTTCGGGCTGCTTTCGGCCTTCCTGCTGAGCCTGCTTTCGTACATTCTTGTGCTATACGCAACTTTTCTCACCCGCAGCGGAGTACTTTCAGAAACTTCAGCTCATTCATTCGGCGATAATGGTCTTACCAGCCAGCTCCTGGTATACCTCCTGGTTTTTATTGGCCTTATGCTTGTGTTCATCCTGTTAAACATCCGAAAAATTGCAGATTCCATTAAAGACCAGATGCTTTCCAGGGAGTTCTGGATGTTCGTTGGCTCACTCATCATTGTCCTTGCGGCATTCCAGGTTATTTTTACTACCTCCATACCTGTTTTTAATAAAGTTTTCGGAACTCATGTTGCGCCTCCCACCGATAATGTTGGGTTTTATAACCGCTGGCAACTGCCATATGCCCTGCTTATTGCAGCGTTTATAGGATTCAGCCAATTCCTCAACTATTCAACGAATAATTGGAAAGAAATCCTGAAAAAGCTTGCCCTTCCTGCTATTCTTGCCTTCCTGGCAGCAATTCCTTTCATTATTTCAGGAATTGTCACACATTTCACTTTTATCCTTTTTCTTTGTTTTATTTTGTTTGGCTTCTTTGCAGTTCTTGCAAATATGCTTTTCCGCACTTCATTCCCCAGGAATACAGGTGGCGCACTTACCCATCTTGGTTTTCTCCTGTTCCTGCTTGGAACCCTGATCACGTTTTCCAATTCAAGGGTCATCTCAACCAATACTTCCAGGTTTGACTTTGGCGATGTGAAAAATAATGCAGAGAATCTGATGCTGGTTAAAAGTGATACCCTGTATATGGCTGGTTTTTATGTCACTTATGTCAACAAATCAAGACTTGAGAACACAACTTCTTACCGTGTTGATTTTCTGCGGATGAAGGAAGGAAGGATGACAAGGCAATTCAGCCTTTATCCTTCTGTGAATGTCCATCCCAGGATGGGAGCGGTATATAATCCGGCAACCATGCATTATCCCATGATGGATTATTATACATATATCGCGCAGGTTGGTGAGAGTCCCGATTACATCGTCATTAAAGCCATTATGAATCCGTTCATCAATGTGCTTTGGGCAGGAGCCTTGTTAATGGTATTCGGCCTGGGATTTTCAACAGTTAGAAGGATTCGGCTTCGCAGGGCTGCAGGGATAGCTGGATAACTGGATAACTGGATAGCTGGATAACTGGATAGCTGGATAACTGGATAACTGGATAACTGGATAGCTGGATAGCTGGATATCCAGATCCTGTCAACCTCTTAATGTCCCTTCGCCTTGTCTTCGAGCATCGGCACAAATCTGAAGTGGCCATGCTCTTCCTTGCGGAATTCCGTATCGGAGATTTTATGTATGGTCGTCATGATCTGAACCTCATCGCCCACGGGAACGACCAGTATACCCCCCGGCCTGAGTTGTTTGATAAGCAGTTCCGGTATGTATGGCGCGGCAGCGGTGACCAGTACTTTGTCGAAGGGGGCAAAGGTGGGCAAACCCTTAAAGCCGTCCCCATAGAATAATTTAATTCTCTGGTATCCCATTTCGGCTAGCAATATCCTTGTTTTGTCATACAAGGATTTCTGTCGTTCAATACTGAAGACTTTTGCCCCGGCTTCAGCCAGGATACAGGCCTGGTATCCGCTTCCAGTGCCAATCTCCAAAACTTTTTCACCCTTCACAAGTTTCAGTAGTGTGGTTTGAAATGCAACCGTATATGGTTGTGAAATGGTTTGTCCGGCCCCGATAGGGAAGGGCTGGTCTTCGTAAGCGTATTCAAGGAAAGAGGAGTCGAAGAAAAAATGCCTGGGGACTTTTTCCAGGGCAGCGAGTACTGCAGGGTCGGAAATACCTTTCTGCTGAATGGACCTGACCAGCTGGTTTCTAAGTCCCTGGTGTCGGTAAGTGTCTTGTCTTTTAGAGGGTTTCATGGTTTGATAGCAGGGAATTTTTTCACGAAAATAGTAATTTCAAAATCTTAAAAGACTAACTTTGCAAAAAAATACCCGGTATGCTTAAAATCGGAGTTCTGGGAGCGGGGCACCTGGGCAAAATCCATCTGAAGTGTATTAAGGAAATTGCAGAGTTTAACCTTTGTGGTTTCTATGATCCGGACAAGGGTATAGCTGAGAGAGTCGAAAAAGAATTCGGCGTAAAAAAATTTGCCAGTCTCGATGAGCTGGTTGATGCCGTGGATGTGGTTGATATAGTCACTCCTACAATATCTCATTTTGACTGCGCCTCAACCTCCCTGCTGAAGAGCCGGCATGTATTTATTGAGAAACCGGTCGTTACAACGCTGGAGCAGGCCAGAGAACTGATCAAAATAGCATCCGAAGCAAAGGTTAAAGTGCAGGTGGGACATGTAGAAAGGTTCAATCCCGCATTCCTTGCAGCTGAGCCTTACTTTGACGGCCCAATGTTCATCGAAGGTCACAGACTCTCTCAGTTCAATCCCCGCGGCACAGATGTACCGGTGATCCTTGATTTGATGATCCATGACATTGATATTATCCTTTCTGTTGTGAAAAGCGGAATACGGAATATCAGCGCTTCGGGAGTTGCTGTCGTGAGCGATACACCCGATATTGCCAACGCAAGGATTGAATTTGAAAATGGTTGTGTCGCTAATCTTACTGCAAGCAGGATCTCTGTAAAGAACATGCGGAAATCACGTTTCTTTCAGAGGGATGCTTATATCTCTATTGATTTTCTGAAAAAGGAACTGGAAGTCATACGGATAGAAGAACCAGGAAAAGCCGGTTCCGGCTTTGGGATGCCGCTTGACCTCGGACCGGGTAAAGGGATAAGGCATATCTCGTTCCTGAAACCGGAAGTCAAAACCAATAATGCGATTAAAACTGAGTTGGAAAGTTTCTGTTCCGCAATAGCAAACAATACTGTTCCACCTGTCACTATTGAGGATGGTTATCATGCTCTTGAAGTGGCTTATATGATCATCGAAGAAATAAACCATTCGCTAAAACGGCTTGGTTGAATACTGCCGGATTGTTAATTTCTTTTGTGCAAATTACTGACAATATTCATGCGGAAAAGGCGTTTTGAGTTCAGGGTTTTTTTATTGTTAATTCCGGATACCAGGATGGTTCGAAATTTATGCTTGTTTTTTCTTGGTGTGATTTTGCTGGCTTCTTGTGAAAAATTCAAGGGAGATCAGGAAGTACCCGCTTATCTAAGCATTGATTCCATCTATATTTATACAGATTATGCAATCCAGGGTTCGGCCTCTCATAATATTTCGGATTCATGGGTATATGTTGACGGACAGCTGATAGGGGCTTTCCAGATGCCTGCCAAATTCCCTGTTTTGCAAATGGGGACGCATAAGGTGACCATCATGCCCGGCATTAAAAAAAATGGCATCTCCAGCACAAGAGCAACCTACGACTTTTATGCTCCCATCAGTTTTAACGCTAAATTCGGTATCGACAGCGTTACCAAACTAAGAACCCTTAAAACCACATATGCTTCAAATTCCAATTTTTTATGGAAGGAGGATTTCGAGGGAACGTCCATTAAACTTGATACCACCAACAGAAGTACAGTCCCTGTGAGGGTTACTTCAGAAGGCTCACCTCTTACGATAGAAGGGCTGCATTCGGGTATCATGATTACCGACTCAGTCAATGATTTTGCAGAAGCCCAGTCCCATGACGAGTTTCTGATCCCGTTTGCACCGGTTTACCTTGAATTGAATTATAATATCAATACAATTCTTACGGTAGGTGTAATCCTTACCGGACCTTCGGCGTTTATACAGACTCCGGTCGTCAACCTGAACGTGACCAACAACAAATCCAAAAAGATTTACATTGAACTTACCCCGGCGCTCAATTCAACAACCGGTATAGATCATTTCAGGGTCTACTTCGGAGCTTTTAAAGATGCAAACGTTAAGAACGGAGTCATTGTTCTTGATAATATCAAAGTTGTTACAACAAAATAATTCAGACATGAATAAACGGGTTCAGGTGATCAAATATATCATGGCCGATTTTCTTGCCGCCATCCTTGCCTGGACATTGTTTTTCATATACCGGAAATACAGGGTCGACCAATCTGTTATGGATCATTTTCGGGTAGTCCTTGATGACCCGAAGTTGTATTATGGCGTAATTGTTATCGGATTGTACTGGCTGGCACTTTACACTCTGATAGGAACTTACAGACAAATATACCGTAAGGCCCGTTTACGGGAATTTGCCCAAACCTTCCTGATCAGCCTTCTCGGCGCAACAATTATTTTCTTTGCCCTCATTCTTGACGATATGATCATCACACAAAGGACCTATATCGAATTCTTCTTTGTGCTGTTCACACTTCATCTTTTCTTTACTTCTGCTTTCAGGTTCATACTCACCTCCCGTACGGCATACAAGATCCACAATAAGATCATTGGTTTTAACACGATCATTGTCGGGAGTAACGGAAATGCGCTATCGATCTACAAGGAAATAGAGAACCAGGAAAAATCGTCCGGGAATAAGTTTATTGGCTTTGTGAATGTAGAAGGCTATACAAATTACAAACTTGCCGAGTTCCTGCCACATATAGGTGAAACCAAAGATATCAGCTCGCTGGTCAAGCAATACAGCATCGAAGAGGTGATCATTGCCATTGAGCATTCCGAGAATCACACCATTGAGAATATAATCACCCAGCTTGAAGATACCAATGTTGTGATTAAAATAATACCGGCCATGCAGGATATCATCATGGGTTCGGTCAAAACAACATCGATTTTCCATGCTCCACTGATCCAGATCTATCCCGATCTGATGCCCGACTGGCAGATGTCATTGAAACGCATCTTTGACATAGGGTTTTCGTTTATTGCGCTGATCTTTCTTTTACCGGTAATGTTTATTACCGGCGTTATCATCAAACTTACGACATCAGGTCCTGTATTTTTCAAACAGGAGAGGATTGGCCTGCGCGGAAAACCCTTTATCATGTATAAGTTCAGAACCATGGTGCAGGATGCTGAGAAGAACGGCCCCCAGCTATCCTCAAAGGATGACCCGAGGATCACTCATGTCGGGAAAATCCTTCGTCAGTTCCGTATTGATGAAATACCCCAGTTTTACACCGTTCTTAAAGGCGATATGAGTATTGTCGGACCCAGACCCGAACGTCAGTATTACATCAATCTGGTCACCCAGAGTGCACCACATTACAAGCTCCTGCACAAGGTGAAACCAGGAATAACATCATGGGGCCAGGTTAAGTACGGTTATGCCGAGAACCTGGAGCAAATGATCGAACGTTTAAAGTTCGACCTGCTGTATATCGAAAACATGTCCCTGGCGATGGATTTCAAGATCCTAATTTACACCATCCTTATCATTATCCAGGGACGTGGTAAATAGCTGAACACCCAATTGCTCCATTATCCTTCCGGCTTCTCCCTTTATAAAGATATCCGTTATACTTCCGGTATAGTTTGATTGATCGACATTGATCTCGATGATCTTGCATCCTGCCGATTTAGCCATAAATGGGATCTGGTTGGCCGGCATGACTTCACCAGTGGTTCCAATGATAATCAATACATCTGAAAGACTTGCCGCTTCATACGAGGCGCTGAGGGCTGTTTGAGGAATGCCTTCGCCGAAAAACACAAAATCAGGTTTCAGCAATCCACCGCATTGCCTGCAGGTTGGAGGCAGGTGATCAAGGCTGATCTCCGGCACAGGATAAATCCGCTGGCACCCCATGCAAACAAGTCTTTTTGAATTTCCATGAAATTCATACACTTCTTTTGACCCGGCTTCCTGGTGCAGGTTGTCGATATTCTGGGTAATGATCCTCCCAAGCAAACCCTTTTGCTCCATTTCGGCCAGGGTAAAATGCGCGTTGTTCGGCTTTGCAGAAGAGAAGAAATCATAGAACAGTTCCTTGATAACGTTCCATGATTCCTTCGGATGGTTCATGAAATATGCTATTTCAAGAAAGCGGGGGTCGTACTTGTTCCATATGCCTCCATTGCCCCTGAAGGGAGGAATACCACTTTCAACCGATATCCCTGCCCCTGTAAATGCCGTAGTAAACCTCGATTTTAAAAGAAGATCCGCGGCTTTTTTTACCTGCTCTTCCATCCGGTTTATTTAAGCCAGTGGTCAAGCCAGTTAAAGAAGGTCCTTTGCCAGAGTATCCCGTTCTGGGGTTTCAGAACCCAGTGATTTTCATTCGGGAAATAGAGGAACTCAGCAGGTATTCCCTTGAGCAGCGCTGCATCAAAAGCCTGCATGCCCTGGGTATAAGAAATCCTGTAATCAAGTCCGCCGTGAATAACAAGAATTGGCGTATCCCAGTTCTGGACAAATTTATGCGGAGAAGTGGCATACGATTTCTGGGCGACTTTATTGTTCTTATCCCAGAAAGGTCCGCCAAGGTCCCAGTTTACGAACCACATTTCTTCTGTTTCAAGATACTGGGCTTCAAGGTTGAACATGCCATCATGGGCTATGAAGGCTTTGAATCTTTTGTTGTGGTTGCCTGCCAGCCAGTAGACCGAGAACCCCCCGTAACTTGCACCGACACACCCCAGTTTGTCCTTGTTCACATATTTTTCATGGCAGGCCGCGTCGATCGCACTCAGGTAGTCCTTCATGTTTTGCCCGCCATAATCTCCGCTGATCTGTTCATTCCATTCTTTCCCGAACCCCGGCAAGCCGCGTCGGTTCGGAGCGATAATGATATACCCGTTGGCTGCCATCATCTGGAAGTTCCACCGGTACGACCAGAACTGGCTAACAGTGCTTTGAGGACCTCCTTCGCAATACAGAAGGGTTGGATACACTTTTGTGGAATCAAAGTGGGGAGGATAGATGATCCAGGTATGCATCATCTTGTTATCGGTGGTTTTGATCCATCTTTGAGTGACTTTTCCCAGGGCAAGCTGATCCAGGATCTCTTTGTTTTCAAAGCTCAGCTGAGTGTCTTTGCCAGTGGAGGGGTCGACAGAATAAATCTCGGCAGGGGAGGACATGGAAACTCTGGTGGCGATAAGCTTATCACCGGCAGGTAAAACACCAGTGTAATTGTGGATGCCGTCGGTGATCTTGCGGATCTTCCCATCGGTAATGGTCAGCTGATAAATTTCGTCCGTTGCATGAAAATCACTGATGAAAAAGATCGATTTACAGTCATCGCTCCAGGCGAGTCCTTCTGAGCTCTGGTCAAAATCCTTCGAGTAATCAGTTTTGGTGCGGGTTGTAAAATCATAAACAAACAACCTGTTTTTATCCGATTCATACCCGTCGCGTTCCATGCTTTGCCAGGCCAGTTTTGTTCCATCAGGCGAAAACACCGGGGCCACATCATAACCCATCATGCCTTCGGTAAGGTTTGTTGTCTCGCCGTTTTCAAGCTTGTACAGAAAAATATCCGAATTTGTCGACAGTGTATAAGCAACCCCTTTTTTCTTGCGGCAGGTGTACGCAATGACTTTGCTGTTTGGGCTCCAGGTGATCTGTTCCATACCGCCGAAAGGTTGAAGCGGGCATTCATACGGTTCTCCCTTGAGGATATCCGTGCCTGTTTTAACCATTGACTTGCTGAAATCGGCTACAAAAACATGGCTGTATGATTCAACCCAGGTATCCCAATGCCTGTACATGTAATCATTGTATATTTTTCCTGTCGCCTTGGGCAGGTCCTTGTATAAATCCTGAAGGGGCTTATCAGCGGCCACATCCGCAGTATATAAGAGTTTTGTATCATCAGGTGAAAACCTGTAACCGCTGATCCCTTCAGGGATATCGGTCATCTGCAGTCTGTCGCTCCCGTCGGGGTTCATTTCCCAAAGTTGCATAGAACCGCTTTCGGAACTCATATAACGGATCTTTTTCCCGTCGGCCGACCATTCCGCCTGGTTTTCACTGAAGGGAGTATGTGTGATCTGATGGTTGTTTTTCCCGTCAATATCCATCAGGAAAAGCTCACGGTTCCCTTTATTTTGTTCGACATTATAATAGCTTACCCCGTAAAGGATCTGTTTTTTATCCGGTGAGACGGCTGGTTCTGATATCCTTCCGAATGCCCAAAGCACTTCGGGAGTCATCAGATCTCCCTGCACTTTTACAGAGTTCTTTTTAATTAGCGGTGTATCCCCGCCCGGTTGTTTTTCCCTTTTGCAGGACCAAACAGCAAGTAATGCGAAGACAAGCAGAACGAAAACTGATTTTTTCATAGGTGTTTATTTTTTTTATCTGACTGCGGATGAGGTGTTGAAATATGCAACGATGTACGGGCCAAATATGACGATACCAGCCACAGCTGCAAAAATGGCTGAAACAAGTACTGCCGCTGCCGAAAGATCCTTGATCAATCCTGCCTTTTCATGGTATCCTGGCGATACCAGGTCAACCAGTGATTCTATTGCGGTATTTACTATTTCGAGGCTTAATACCAGGGCGGATGCAAGAAGAACGATACACCATTCGGCGCCTGTTATGTTGAAAAGAAAAGCAGCTGAAAAAACGAGGGCCATGGCCACAAGGTGTATTCTGAAATTGTGCTGGGTTGCGATGACAGATACAATTCCTTTAGTTGCAAAACGGAAACTGCGCACTCTCTCCCTGAGGGAGAATCTTTTCCCTGAAGGGTTTTGCATGTTACTGGCCTGATTTAATAAATCTGGTTATTGTTTCAAGGAATTCCTTAGGGTCTATGGGTTTGGAAATATAGCCATCACAACCTGCAGCTGTGCTTCGCTCTTTTTCGCCTTTCAGGGCATAAGCCATCTGAGCAATGATCGGTATAGTTTTATTGAATTTGCGGATCTCCGCGGTGGCTTCGTAACCATCCATGACAGGCATCCTGATATCCATAAGCACCAGGTCAATATTCCCCTTTCCTGTCATACTGATGGCATCGATACCATTCTTGGCCCAAAATACATTGGCGCCGGTGCGTTTGAGTATCCTCTCCAGCAGGTAATAATTGGATTCTTCATCCTCGACGACCAGCAACGTTTTGTTTACCAGCGAGCCCGAATATTCGGGTAATGGTTTTGGGGTTGGTTTGGGGGCCGTGGTTCCCGCAATGGTAGTGAGTGGAATGGTGACATGAAACGTCGCTCCATGTCCGGCTTCCGACTCAAGCCATATATCCCCGTTAAGCAGGCTCATCAGGTTTTTGCAGATTGTAAGGCCGAGGCCTGTCCCTCCGTATTTCCTGGTGCTCGTATCATCGGCCTGCCTGAATCTCTCAAAGACAATCTGATGTTTTTCTTTTGGGATCCCGATACCTGTATCTGTTACATAAAATTCAATAATCGGTCCCTGTTTTTGGTCTGTTTTAAAGGTATATCCGAATTCAACAAAGCCCTCGTCAGTGAATTTAAATGAATTTTCGATAAGATTTGTAAGGACTTGTCTGAGTCGGTTCCCATCAGTTAAAATAGTGAAATCCTTATCGGGAGAATAGGGTTTAAATTTCAGATCCACATGGGTTTTCAGATGTTTTTTCCTGACTTCATTCATAGTGACAAACAGGGAAGAAAGCAGGGTGTTCACCTGGCATTCCCTGATCTCGATCTTGATTTGACCGGCTTCGATCTTGGCAATGTCGATGATGTCATCCATGATCCGCATCAGGTCATTACCTCTTTCCTTAATGATCCTGATAAATTCCTGTTTTTCCTCGTCGGTTACCGATGGATCGGAAAGAAGCGTTGAAAACCCGATAATTGCGTTCATGGGTGTTCTGATCTCATGCGACATGTTGGAGAGGAAAGCCGATTTGAGCCGGTCTGATTCTTCGGCTCTTTCTTTTGCTGCGATCAGGTTCTTCTCAATTTTTTTTCTGTCGGTGATATCTCGGTAAATACCGTAAACTCCGGCTATTTCGTCCCCTACTCTGATTGGTGTAACGATAATTGAAACATCGATCAGGTGTCCGTCTTTATGAGACCGGCGGGTTTCCATTTCAGAGACGCTTCCAACCATGGCGTTCCGGGTCACTGCAAGGGCTTCATCCAGGATTTCCTGAGTGGTTATCTTCTCATCAATGTTGGATCCGATGATCTCTTCGGGAAGGAAACCAAACAGTCTTGTAAATTCCGAGTTCACGGTCTGTACAATACCATTGTTGTCTATCGTGATGATAGCTTCCATGCTGGCTTCGAAAAGCTGTTCAAGGTAAGCTTTCTGCTTTATAACGTCATCTTCGGCAGCTCTCCTTGAGAGCATTGTTGCAATCTGGCCGGCAATAATATTGAGGAAATCAAGGTCTTTCGTGGAATATTGTTTCGGATCGGTATAACTCTGCACAGCCATTACACCGAATACAACATCATTAACAATCATAGGCACTCCAAGCCAAATTTTGGAGGGAGTTCCTATAATCTCGATTTCACCCCTGGAATTCAGATCGGCTACCTCTTTCTCGGTGACAAGCAAAGGTTGTTTTGTGCGGATCACATATCCGGTAAGGCCTTTGCCCAGAGGCATGGATGAAAATTTGTCTTTATAATCAACATGGTAGGGGAAAGAGATTGTGTTCGTGGCCTCATGGTACAATGCAACATAGAAATTTTCGACATCAATGATGTGGCTCAGTTCATGATGCAGGGTCGAATACATTTCATCAAGTGAAGAAGCGTTGAGGGCAGCTTTGGAAAGTTCAAATACAATATGCTGGAGCAGTTCGGTATGCTTTTTTTCAGTGATATCATTGATAAAGCCTTCCAGGTATTTTACGTCGCCGTTTGGCGAATAGATCGCTTTACCTTTTTCCCAAACCCATTTGATTTTTCCTTCGGCAGTATTGATGCGGTATTCAAGCGTGTAGGAGGATCTGGTTTGAATTCCTTTTTCAACAGATTTCCACACTAATTCCTGGTCTTCGGGAAGAATGATTTCGTTATAGGTTATTTTTGCATTATTAAGTAGGTCGGAGACCTGGTATCCAGTCAGTTCATAGCAACCATTACTAATGAACTCCATGGTCCAGTTGCGGTCGTTCCGGCAGCGGTAAACTATCCCGGGCAGGTTGTCTAACAGCCCTGTAAATTCCATATATCCTGAGTTGAGAATGTGATTAGATGATGTAAAGGTAGGAAAACAAATTACGCACTGCTATGAGAGGCCAGGTTATTTTTCAAGGGGACGATTCTCGGAACAAAGCCGTTCAATTTCGTCTACCGTAAGTTTATCATCGCAGCAGAAAGCTTCTGCCAGCTGGTGCTCGGCACAGAAATTGACTTTTCGGTATGCGATACGCTGAATGTTCAGCAGATGCCGGGTGGAGATATTGTCGGTGGTGAAGTTTTTCCCTCCCGAACCGCAAGCCAGTACCATAGAGGGAACCAGCGAATTGTACAGGCCGCCCAGAGCACCTTGTGATGAAGGAGTGTTAACGACGATCCTGCCTGCATTCAGAGCCCGTGCGAAGTACCTGATTTTTTCGTCATCATTTGAAAAGATACTTACCGTATGCCCTAGTCCGCCATGCTCATTGATCTTTCTGCACATCGAGATGCCTTCTTCAAAATTATCAACCCGGTAAAAGGCCAGGACGGGAGCGAGGATCTCAAGTGAAAGGGGCCATTTGAGCCCCACCTGATCAGGTTCAAGCCGTGCAATAAGGAGGTTGGTTTTTGCAGGAATTTTGATCCCTGCAAGTTCAGCTATAAAAACAGCAGGTTTGCCAATAATTTCGGCATTCATCGAACGTGTATGAGTGTTTATACATAACTTGCCCACTTTATCAGCTTCCCTATCGTCGAGGAAATAAGCCCCTTTATGTTTAAATACCTGTTCGACCTTATCCGCATTATATTTTGAAGCAATCACAGCTTGCTCGCTGGCGCAAATAGTCCCGTTGTCAAATAATTTGGACATCAGAATCTGGTCCACTGCAAAATTCACATCCGCGCTTTTACCTATATATACCGGAACGTTACCCGGCCCGACCCCGATTGCGGGATTCCCTGAACTATAGGCTGCCCTCACCAGGCTTACTGAGCCGGTAGCCATGACCATTGCAGTATGATGATGGCTCATGAAAGCAAGCACCTGTTCCCTGCTTGCCCTGGGGATCCATTGAATGCAATTTTCCGGTGCTCCCTCTGCAAGAGCGGCTTCATAACAAATCCTGGCCGCTTCCAAAGTGCTTTTCCTTGCGGCCCCATGAGGATAGATTACAAGAGAGTTTCTGGTTTTCAGGGCGATCAGGATTTTAAAAAGAGCTGTTGAAGTGGGATTTGTAATGGGGGTAACCGCAAAAATGGGTCCCAGAGGTTTGGCAACTTCCACAATTCCCGTTTTGTGGTCCTCCGAGATAATTCCTGCGGTTTTCTGATCTTTTATATTTCGGTAAACGAACCTTGTTGCTATAATATTTTTTATCGTTTTGTCATGGACGTTGCCGATCCCCGTTTCATCAAACGCCATCTCGGCCAGTATCTTTCGTTGAGAGAACCCGGCAGCATAAGCAGCTCTCACGATCCTGTCGGTTTCTTCCTGCTCGAGCTTGCTGAAATGGTGGCTGGCAATTCTTGCTTTAAGCATGGTTTCTTCTACCAGGCGGTCAGCAATTATCTTCTCCATACAATAATTTTTTATTGCCGGGTGCCAAAGTTAAGAGATTTGAATTAACCATGTTTTTTTTATTATTTTTGCGGTACCAAACCGCGGTAATAGCTCAGTTGGTAGAGCACTAGCTTCCCAAGCTGGGGGTCGTGGGTTCGAGTCCCATTTACCGCTCACAGCAAATTGCATCCGATTTCTTCGCAAAAGCCCCGTAAACCTCAGGAAAACAAGGTTGACGGGGCTCTTTTTATGCCCTATCCTGAAAATTTA
>JAPLDL010000011.1 GCA_026391735.1 Bacteroidota bacterium
TCAATTATGACCCCCACTCCAGGCAGGATTTGGACGTTTTTAAGGTTTTGACCACTTAGGCAAAGACATAAAATTGAGAATATGCACAGTATGTAAAGTTTACGAATTTTCATATTAGCATTTTTATAATGGCTTATAACGAATGACTAAAGCAGGGTTATCTGTGTTATATAACTTTTGGATTTTGTACAATTTGTGTTATTGCCCCGTTTTAGTAATGATAAGCATAATGGTTTTTATTTGTGTTATTGGAAACGTGGTTTTTGTTTATGCTTGTGTTATTGACAGGTTTGAAGTTAGTAAAACAAGGTCCTTAACTCTTGTTCTTGTTTCCTTTCTTAAACTCTATAAACTCAATCGGCATACCGCATTCTTCAATAAATGCTACAACACAACCTTCCGACGGACTGTTAGGCTCGATGATCACTTTCTTGCCTTTGATGGCTTCATAAATATTGTGAACCTCAAATGCAATATGAGGCTTGGTCTTTACAATTTCAGGTAATTTGCAACCGTCTTCATACCTCATCCACTCTATGCCGTAAGGATTATCGCCATAACCGAAATGGTAAACCTTGTATTCTTTCAGATATTCTTCTCCTTCCAGCGGCTCGGTTGTGAGCATGCCAAGATGATGATACCTAAAGACTTTATCCTCCATTTAAATTTAATTCATCCAACAATATTCAAACTTACCAAAAAGTTGATTTTGTTCAACCAGAGTTAATAATTATTGTTCAAGGTATAAAGATTTTTCCGTTTGAAAATTAGCGGATGCAATAAAAAGCAATTAAGTTTTTATTTAACTGATATTTCGTAGTGCTCTAACTACCTGCCAGATAAACATGTAGATAAAATTTTGATGATCATAACCCCAGATTGTCCAGCGGACTCTTAATGTCTAACAAACCTTTGTTGGTCACATGGGTGTAGATCTCGGTCGTCTTGGTGCTGCTGTGCCCCAGCAAACTTTGAATATACCTTAGGTTAACACCCCGCTCCAGCAAATGAGTAGCAAAACTGTGCCTAAGAGTATGAACCGTAACCCGCTTCCTAATCCCTGCCCTTTCTACAGCTCTCCTGAATACTGACTGAATGCTTTCATCACTGTATTGGCTCCCTCCGGGACCCTCAAATAACCACTTCTTTGGCCGGTACACCTGGTAATACAATCGCAACTGATCAAGGATACTCATAGATAGCAAGGTTCTCCTGTCTTTCTTGCCTTTGCCGGCCCTTACCATGATATATCCCCTCTGGGAATCAATGTCCTCCAACCTTAAATTAACAGCCTCACCAATTCTTAGACCTGCCGAATAAATCAATGCGATGATTACCCTGTGCTTCAGATTGTCGATCTTCCTGATGATCATAATAACTTCTTCTTCGCTTAATACTGTCGGATACCTGGTTGCTGCCTTGGGCCTCGACAAATAATACGTCTTTGTCTCGCGACCCAGAACTTTCTCATAGTAATATTTGATGGCATTAATAGCCTGGTTTTGGTAAGAAGCCGAAACTTTCTTCTTCTCAATAAGAAATATCAGGTATTCCCTGATATCTTCATCAGTCAGACTCCTGATATTCCTTTCTTTATAATATTTATTGAAAAGCCTGAACATGCTGGAATAAGTTTCAATAGTTTTTGCACTGTATTGCTTTACAACCATGGATTTCAGGTATTCATCCATGATCTTTGTATTCTCTCCCGGTAAATTCACCTCAGCTTGCTGGGGAACCTGTGGCCGGGGCTTGCTCTGGGGTTCATACCATTTATTCTCTCCAGGTAAATTCCCCGCCCTGGGGCGGAACCCGGGTCCAGGGTTCTGCCCAGGAGTTAATACCGATTTATTGATTTCAAGGCGGATGTCGTGTCGGCTGTCCACCGGTTTACCGGGTTCCTGCAAGGGTTGGTCCGACACGGGTTCTGCTTTCTTGCTTTCCACAAAATTCAGCTTCCCATGGAATTTGTGGTTGAGCCATACAATGGTTGCACTTTCAAACTGTAAATACCAATATTTCTCATGGGGGTTCCATCTTGAACCATAAATGGTTTTTACAAGTTCAATAACTTCTTTGTCATAAGGAAAACTCAATTTCCAAATAACCCGTTCGTCCAAAATGACTTTTGCCGCATTAATTGTCTTCATCGATTTCAATTTGTGTTATTAATTAATCTTCCATGAAGGGAAAAGTAATACGATTCTGCAAAAAAAATTTAACGGAAAGGAAAAAATGACTTGAGTGGAAGCGATTATTTGTAGCAATACCGCTTCATCACCTTGTAAGCTTCTGAAATACCAAGCTCGCCGGCACGGCTCAGGTCCTCACAACCTGACTGTGAATCACCCATCATGATCTGAACCAGTCCGCGGTTGAATAAAGCCTCTGCAAAGTTTCTCCTCAACGTGATGGCCTTGCTGAAATCCTCCAGGGCGCGATGATAATTGCCCATCTTGCAGTAAACGATTCCACGGTCGTAATAAGCGAAGAAAAACCCGGGATCGATCCTTATTGCCGCTTCTAGATCACAGACTACCGCGTCATAAGTGTGCTCCAGTTCAGTGGTGGTATATTGTTCCCTGGTCTTTGTGTTGGACTTCCCGATAGTCGTGATCTGCTGGTCGTAATTATCAAGGGTGTTGATCAGCTGGATGAGATCGTAACGTGTAATGGCCCTGGTAAAATAGGGGAGGGAGTAATTACTGTCAAGTTCCCCCGATATCTCGAGATCGGCAAAAGCTTCGTTGTACTTCCTGAGTCCGCAAAATGCGACGGCCCTCTGCAGGTAAGCGTCGGAAAGCTCGGCCCCGGAATTGATCCGTTTGGTCTGCATCTCAAGCTGCTTGTTGCATAAGGAATCACTGATAAGCTCTTTATGTATGGTCAGCGAAAGGATACCTGTGACATAATGGTCTTTATGATAAGTATCGTACAACTCGATCATATTATACCCTGCCTTTCCCTGGAACAGACTGAACATAGGCATAAGCGTGATCTCAACGGCCTGGTTCTGGAACTTGCTGTTGCTGGTGTTCATCTCCTCGAAATCACCGCTGAGCTTGACCAGGCTTTGTAAAAAGTCTTTCTTTTTCGTGATCAGGCTGTCGGCCGACATATTGTTCTTCCGGGCCATATCCATAGCGGTCTTGTAATCTTTTTGCGCCCCGGAAATATCTTTCAGCTTGAGTTTGATCTCGTATCGCGCATACCAGGCATCGGCATAATCGGGAAGCAGCTCGATTGTCTTATCCATGTCATCGAGTGCTCCCTTAAAATCATTCTCCTGCATCTTCATCAAACCGCGGTAATAATAGCTCACAATATTCCTGGGATTCAGCTTGATCACCTTGTCAAAATCGCTGATGGCCGATTTACGGTTACCCATATCGTTATACAAAATGGCCCTGTTGAAATAAGCATAAGAATTATATGGAGATAGCCTCACGATCTTTCCCAGGTCCTCCAGGGCTGCTTTGGTTTCTTTCTTTTTGATCAGGGTGATGGAACGGTCAAACAAAGCAAAAATATTATTGCTGTCAAGGCTTACAGCCTTGTTAAAGTAAACAACCGCTGAATCGTAAATAGTCTTGTCACTCCAGGCTGTTCCCAGCTGGATGTATGCATAGATGTTGGCCGGATTGATCTCGATCGACTTTTTGAAGTCGGCCACGGCGGCATCGAAACGGTCTATTCCCAGCTCAGCAGCACCCCTGATGATGTATACTGTTTCATTCTCGTATTTCAATTTGATGGCGTGGTTGCAATCGCTCAAACAGGCATAGTACTTTTTCAGGTATAACTTGATGCGGGCCAGGGTGAAAAAAATGTCGGCATTGGTACTGTCGAGCTTCGAAGCAGCGGATAGGTCTTCCAGCGCCCCGTTGTAATTCTGCTGCTGGCTCCTTACCTGGGCGCGGTTTACATACACATCGGGAAGGTAAGGAAAAAGCGAGATCGATTTGCTGAAGTCCTGCTCAGCCCCTATGTAATCGTCGAGGCTGAACTTGACATACCCGCGCATATAATATAGTTCAGGAACAGAAGCATCGGTTTCTATTGCCAGGTTAAGGGTTTTTAAAGCATCCACCAATTGACCGCTTCGAATGCTTGCCTGAGCATCCCTTACATAATTGGCAATGGCCTGTGGCCGCGCAGGAAGGCAAAGCAGGATGAAAAGGGTAATAAAACCGAAGCCCCGGAAAAAAGCAAGGGGAACCCTTCTGGCTTTGCAAGCAGAATCTCTTAAAATGGAAATCCTTGCGGAATCTTTATTCGTGAAAGCAGGGTATAGTTTTGGCATCTTCAGCTAAGCCCGGAAACATTCCGAAAGCGGAATGTTAAAACGCCCCGGGAACTATATTTATTGCAGGCTGCAAGATACGTAAATTTGATGGATGGCGAGGATCCTGCCCTGAGCCTGGTTTTCAGGTTTATCAAAATTTATTGGCTTGAGCAAATTGAACCAACCGTTTGCGCATTAGTCGCACCGGCGAATCAGAATACGTCGAATGCCTGCTTTCTAATACTTAACCAACTTCTCACACCACACTGACCTTCCCTCGTTGCTTATCCTTACGATGTATAGTCCCTGGCCCAGCAAGCTCGTATTAATACTGGTTTGGGCAGTACGGCATGATCCGCTAAGGATTATCTTTCCTGTAAGATCATAAATTGAATAATTATTGTCGGCGGATGACGATATGCCACTGCTCCTGAGGGTTACCGATTCACTGCAGGGGTTCGGATACAGGCTGAAAACCAGGTTGGAGCCCGTTGGGACGCTGATCCCCGATGAGGAATCCCCTCCAAGCATGATGCCGTTGCCGAACGAAGTGACCCAGGTTTTACTGAGGTCATAGGGATTAAAAAATACTCTCAAGGGATGCCTGAAAGGATAATTGCTTAACTGGGCGAATTGTGGACTCCCTGCCGATGCGTTGCTGCTGTACCATAATCCGTCGGTCTCAGTGGTAAAATACATCTCGTTGGGATCTCCGGGTTTGATAGTACATGAATTCACCCTGAAATTATCATTAATACGGATCCAGCTCAGTCCTTTGTTTGTGGTTCTGAACAATCCTCCCGTTCCCCCGATCCCCGATGTGCCCCAGCCCTGGAAAACACAGGCATACCAAGTGTTCTGAGTGGCATCGTTGGGGTCGATTACTACATCCTGGGTCCAGAACCTCATGTTCTGGTCGGAACGATCGTACCAGGTTGATCCTGCATTGTCATAATAATACACACCAGAGCTGTCGGTAAACGCGCTGCCGCTGGTTGGTTTCCTTGCCGAGAAACTACAAACGAGGTCACCATTATTAAGTACATTGATATTGAACGGATGACCGTTGCTCCTGGGAGGGGCAGGCATCTTGGTCCAGGTGGATGCAGCTCCGGCACTTAGGTTTGAGGTCACCCATATCCCGCCGATACTCTGCTTGTTATGATGCAGAACGCTGGCGTACATCTTTTCGGGATTGGAAGGATCCAGAGCGATCCACACCACGGGATGGCCGAAATTATGCAAAACCGAGAAACTGCTGCCGTTATCGGCCGAAACATATATATTTCCGGAGCCTGCATCAATCTGGGCATCATAAATGCGGGTGCTTTGAAACATATCGTGAACGTTTGACGTGGCGGCATAGATCTTACCTGCTGCACTCTTAACAATACGGTAAACTGTATTCTGTGTAAGGTTGGGAATGAACTTCCAGCTTTCTCCCTGGTCGTCGCTCATGATGCCGTTGATGTCTGAATACGCTGCGAACATATGAAGGTTGTCAAGCCACAGGATCTGCCAGCAGGATGTATTCTCCAAACCCACACCGTGGTACTTCTTCCCCGTTGGTGTTGGGGAATTCATTGTATTTTCGTCAGTATGGTTCAGGTATTGCTGATGCCAGGTAACCCCTCCGTCGGTTGTGATATGGGCGCAGGAATAATCGCTCAGCATAACTGTATTGGCATCGTTTAATGCAACAGTAAAACCGAAAGGGGCCTCCGGGAAACTCCATCCGTGATCTCCCCCATACCCGGCCCAACCGGTATAAATATTCTGGTTATTGGCTGTTAAAAATACATGAGTCCAGCTGCTTCCATTTACAGATTTCATCACTATAGGAGCACCCGAAGAACTTCCCCCGCTCAGGTAAGCGGTTGAAATATCATCCGCCGACATCCCGACAAAAACAGGGAAATCGCTGCCAACAGCAATGCCATTGGTTTTTGAAACCCAGGTTCCTCCGGCATTATCCATCTGGTACACGCCTTTCATAGCTCCCCAGTAATCGCTCCCATACTGGTAACCCGCCCACACATTTGCTGCCGTAAGGCAGAAAAAACGGGTGGTCCCTCCCTGTTTAGCTCCCGTGAACGACAGCATGTATTCGTTCGCCGGAATGCCTGTAACGCTCATGGTCGTAAAGCTTTGCCCCGTGTTTGCCGATACCAGCAGTCCGTCGTTTGTCCCTATATAAACATACGGACTATCGAAAAAAATACCGGCTATATGATTGCCCGAACCGTTGTCAAGACAGGTATGGACCTGGTGAAACGATGCTCCTCCATCCGACGAGAAATATATTGTACCGTAATCGGCGATCATCACTAGATCAGGGTTGTTGTAATCGGCCAGCAGCCTTAAAATATAACCGTTGGGTGAGAGAGGGTACGGATTTCCGCTGAGGACGCTCCATGTGTTCCCTCCATCGCTGCTTTTCACGGGCCTGATGTAATCGTTTCCGCTGATGCTTGAATAATCAACACAATACCGTATTTGCGGATTGCTTGTAAACTGCATGCATGCATCATGACCTCCCTGCAATTGCAGGAAATTCACTTCATTCCAGCTTAATCCCAGGTCGGTTGAGTGAAACAACTCACTCATATCGCAACCCATGTATATCTCATTGTGATCGGAAGGGTTTATGGATGGGGAAAACAACGCTCCGCCACCGCCGATACCATGACTATGCCATGCAGCAGGGACCTGAGCTGAAATGTTAGCCGCAATAGCGGTAATGATCAGAACGGATAAGTATAACTTTTTCATGATCCTGATGTTTGGTTTATGTTAAAGATATGGATTTTGCCCTGAGGTTGCTCATGCAAAAAATATTTTGCTGCACAGGCAACTAAATAAAACAGGCCCTGTCATTACCTCATAACAGAACTCCTGGTCCTTCCGGCAGGGTTCAATGCCCACGAGCCTCCGGAGGGATCAAGAGGCGTAGACCCGTCCTATGGGCGGACAAATTAAAGGCTGTCACTGTAGCAGGATGACGGCCTTTTTTTCATTATCTTTACATTGCTCAAATACTTTATTTGAAAAGCAAGAGTTTATTTATAAACCTACCGTATGAAAAAGATATTCATTTCCCTGGTTTGCCTTTTCGTAGTTGTCTCAGTCATTGCACAGGAAGACTTGTCGCAGCAGAAAACAAACAAAGAAACTTCAGACTTCCAAACAGTGTTCGGTAAACATAAACCTGGCTGCAAGATCCAGCTGGGCTATTTTTTTGAAATCAATGCAGCTTATACCATGATAGGACCAAACAGCGTGTTCCTTCCGGGTATGAGTGCCGGTGTGATACTCAACCACCACTGGACCATTGGTCTCAGCGGAAGTTTTCTTGGAAATCCGCACGGACTAAAATACGACAGCATCTTTACAGATACCGTGGGGAAGCCGATGAAACCGGCTAATCTTTGCGGCGGTTATGGCGGACTGTTGCTTGAATACACCCTGCTGCCGAAATCGATGATACATGTCTCTTTCCCGGTTTTGATCGGTATGGGATATATGTTCTTTAGAACCCCTGAGCATTATGAAAACCCGAATAACCAGAACTGGAATTATGACCACCAAAATCACAAGGTAGCCGATACTTATTGCTTTGTGATCGAACCGGGGGTGAGGGCCGAATTCAACCTGGTGAAAATGCTGAGAATGGGAATTACGCTGAGTTACCGCTACAGTCCAAACTTCGACCTCGTTGGCACATCCACAACAGAACTCAACCAATTCAATGCAAAACTAAGTTTCAGGCTGGGGAAATTCTGAGACAGTAGGCTCTAGGCTCTAGTTACTTGGCACTGGGCCCCAGAACCTAGCACCCAGCTCCCAGCACCTAGAACCTAGCACCCAGTCTTACTTCTTCAGCAAATCCCTGATCTCTGCAAGCAATTCCTGATCTTTTGTATCAGCCGGTGGGGGCGGAGGCGCAGCATCGGCTTCTTTCTTTTTGCTCAGGCTGTTGAGCCCTTTTACCATCAGGAAAACCGAAAAAGCGACAATGGTGAAGTCGACCAGGGTCTGCAGAAAACTCCCGACCTTTAATGTAACAGCCTCCTTGATCACCTTACCGGTTGCCGGATCATTGATCGCGTCCTTCATGATGATCTTGATATCGGTGAAGTTGATGCCACCAACCAACAAGCCGATGGGAGGCATAATGATGTCGTTGACTACCGACGATACGATCTTCCCGAAGGCGGCCCCGATGATGATTCCGACGGCCAGGTCAATCACATTGCCTTTCATGGCAAAATCCTTGAATTCTTTCAGCATACTCATATTGATTTGTTTTAAGGTTATACAATTATCGTTATCCGCCATCCGCCATCTGATATCTGATGGCAGATGGCGGATGTCAGATGTCAGATCTTGGCCTGCACGTCTCCATCTGTATTACTGTCGTCGAGGGCTTCATGCTCTCCGATGTGGCGGTAAGGATCAGGCTGCCAGCGGCTCTTCCCGATTGAAGGATCAACTGGCATTTACCGTTGAACAGCTTTCTCTGCCATTTGTCTTTGGAACATTTGTCGGCCTCATGGGAACTCGGATCCCCGTTGCCCACTCCAATGATCTTTCCGTCGCCCTTCAGCTCAAATTTAATAAGATTCATAGCATCGGGAACCTCGCGGCCTTTCTCATCAAGCACACTTACGTTGATCACGCTTACATCTTCCCCGTCGGCCTTGATGTTGCTGCGGTCGGGGGTCATTACAATAGTGAATGGCACCCCCGTTGTTTCGATCTTCTTCACGATCTTCCTGACGCTTTTCTTCCCGTCTTTCATCACGTTCCTCACGCCATGCGCTTCCAGGGCCCCCGGATGATACGCGACCTTCCATTCCAGGTGGGAATTCAAAGGCATCTTTTTAGAGCCCAGGCTCTTCCCGTTAAAGAAAAGTTCCACGCTTTCACAATTTGAGTTACACCAAACGCTGATAGTGTCGCCTTCCCGTCCTTTCCAGTTCCAGTGGGGGTAAATATGGAGGACGTCATCCGCAGTCCACCAGCTTTTATAATAATAATAGTTGTTCTTCGGAAAACCGCATACATCCATGATCCCGAAATGGGAATTGATGCAGGGCCATTCATAAGGTGTGGGTTCTCCCCGGTAATCAAACCCGGTCCAAACAAAAGCTCCCAGCAGATAGGGCCTTACAGAGTAGTACTTCCACCAGGTTTCGGCAAGGGCGCCCCAGCCGGGATGTGTCACATCGTAATCGGGTACATAACCTTTTAAAGTATCCTTGAAATAAATCCCGCGGGTGCAAAGTGTGCTTGCTTCCTCACTCCCCATAAGAATTTGCTGCGGATGCTCCTGATGGTATTTATCAATATCGGCATTATTATTCATATAATTGAATCCCCTGATGGGTACCAGCTCATTCACTCCTTTCCATTCATTCCCGTTATTGCCGGCATAGGAAAAAAGCCTGGTCGGATCAAGCTGCTTCAGCCTGGCCATGAGCGACATGGCGATATTATGCCCGGTTTCGCTCCCCTGTATAACCCATTCTTCATTGCCGATCGACCATATAAACACACTGGGGTGGTTGCGGTCCCTCAGCACCAGCTTTTCAAACTGCCCCATGTATTCGGGGGAACTGCCCATCAGTCTTGTCTCATCGAACACCAGCATGCCCAGTTTGTCGCAGGCATCAAGGAGTTCACGGGTAGGCGGATTATGGCTTGTACGATAAGCATTGCATCCCATCTCCTTCAGTTTTTCTATGCGGTAATACTGGAGGCGGTCGGGTAAAGCCGAACCAACGCCTGCATGGTCCTGATGGTTGCAAACGCCCTGGATCTCCACCCTCTTCCCGTTCAGGAAAAAACCTTTGTCCTTGTCGAATTCAAGGGTGCGGATGCCGAACCGGGTGGCAATGCTGTCAACTACTTTACCATCCACTTTTACAAGCGAGACCAGGGTATATAAAACCGGGGTTTCCAGGGACCAGAGTTGAGGGTCCGTTACCTTCATCTCCTGGTTCGACTTTACATTCTGAAGCGAATTGGCCGCAATCCCTTTGCTGATGCTCACATCAACCCTTTTCCCATCGGGGCTCCAAACCTGGGATTCCAGTTCAAACTCCTTATTCTGATCACCCTGGTTGTTAACCTCCGTTTCGGTGAATATTGCTGCTGTATTGTTACGGACTTCGGTATGTACAAACACCCCGTATTCGGTGATGTGCAGGGGATCGTATTTTTCCATCCACACATGACGATAAATGCCTGCACCTTCATAGAACCAGCCTTCATATTGGGTTGCATCGGCACGCACGACCAGTACATTCTTCCTGCCCGGCCAGATGTAATCGGTCACGTCGAAACCGAATTCGGAATACCCGCTCATATTGCTTACCATATAATGCCCGTTCAGCCATACCTTGCAGTCGCGGAAAACACCGTCGAAACGAATCCTGATCCTCTTGCCTTTGTCAGATTCGGGAACAGTAAATGCCTTGCGGTACCAGCCGATGGTTGTCTCAGGATAAATGCGGCCAGCCGGTTTATAACCATGGCTCAGCACGTTAGAGTTGTTGCTTTTTACGAACTCCTGCTCCACCATCCAGTCATGCGGAACATCCAGCGACCTCCAGTCCTCGTCCTTGAAGTCGGGGGCCACAGGCCCGTAAGCTTCACCTGCTTTCGCAAATAAAGCTTCGGAACCATATCCAAAATCTTTTTCGGCGGATGAGGCGCTGCCTAAGTGAAACTTCCACCCGCGGTCCATAAGGAGTTTCTCACGGGGGCTGCCGGCGTTTGCTGAAACTGCAGCAAGGCAAAGTAAGATGCTGAAAAGAAACAAAGATTTTTTCATGGTAGGATTATCTGGGTTTGAATAATCAAAAATAATGATTTACCAGTACATGTTAAACGGAAATTTGTAATTCGTCATTCACAATTAACAGGGGCATTTTTGAGTGCCTTCCATATCTTTGTCTATATTTACAATAATCAAAAAATACAGGAATTTGAAAGCTGAACCCAGGGTTTATAACAGTCCAGGCAGTAAGGTATGTACATCTGATGTTTCACCGTTTGGGCAAAGATCAGGATTTAGCAGGATCTGCCTTGTAATCCTGTTCCTCCTTCTTCAGCAATTCGGCCTGGCACAGGGTACCGAATTCAGGGGGATTATTATAAATGAACTGAACTCTAAACCTGTTCCGGAAGCCAATATCAGGGTTTCGGGCACAAATAAAGGGACATTTACCGATAAAAAGGGACAGTTTTCGCTTTCCATTAGTAAACTTCCTTCACGGATCATTATCAGCTGCATAGGATATGAGAATTCAGGGTACACCATTCGTGAGGTTTCAGGAAAACAGGTGGAACTGCATATCAGACCTGTTATTTATAACCTGAAGGAAGTTGAAATATCATCTGTAAAACATGCGGTAGTATACCAGGACAGGTCATATTCTGTTCTGGATTACGAACTGATGGATGATAATCTGCTGCTTATAGTTTTCCGTAATATTCTGAAACAATCGGAGATAGTGCTGTTGACCCGGAATGGCGACACCTTGTCGGTCATCGATCCACCCGGGCTACCGCCAGATAAGCTGTATGAGGATTTCCTTTCAAACGTGCATTATTACTCGAAGGAGGCCTTAACCTGGCAGTGTTTTTACAACAAGGAAAACAGAAGTCTTGGGTTCCTGAATGCTACTCCTGCCGACACCCTCGAGAAACATATAAAACCATTTCTTTTCCGGATCTCAGGCCGCCTTTACTTCCAGGAAAAAATTCTCGACGGATTTGGGACGAAGATAGGATATTATAGCAGAAATGAAGGGAAGCGCTATATAAAAACCTGCCTGTACGAGAATAAAATCTCTGAATATTTTGATGATCAAAATTTTTATCGGGAATGGAACAGAGTTACGGGGTCTTTCAATGCCCTGGATTCGGGTGAAATTGGAAGCCCTTCGGAATTTGATTTTTCAGTTTCTGAAACGGAAGGGGGTGCCTATGGCAAAAATGAGATCAGGGCTCATCGGTTCGAATTTTATAACATGATTTTCCCGTTGATAAAAATTCATGGCGACAGCCTGGCCTTTTTTAATTTCGGAAATGACATTATCGAGATTCTCGATCGCGACGGGAAAACGAAAAGGACGGTTCCCATAAATTTCCACCATGAAGTCTCTGTAAAAAGCCGTTCAAAAAAAATCAACAGCCTTGAAACTTCCGGTTGGAGATGGGGAACAAAAATACTAACCGATAGGTCGGACCAGGATGTTTATACTACCTTTATTAAGAATGGAATGGTAAAAATATGTAAGATCGATCTTCTGACAGGTAAGCCCGGGGAAGAAACGGTTCTTCCCTTTCCCTTTCCTGAAAAAATAAGGATTTATAAAGGCGAAGCGTATTTCCTATACAAGGAAAGCGGCTACCAGGAGAACTGGAAACTGGTGAAATGCAGGCTTTAATTTAAGCAATTAACCAGAAATCCTGAATCGTACTTCCTCCTTCATCTCCCTTCTTTTCCTATTTTTGCTATGGGCGATTGTGGTTGCGGCTCCGAACAAGCATCATCAGTTTAATCTCATGCAATGAAAAGCAAACTCTGGAACAGGAACTTTACTTTACTTACTCTCTCTAACTTCCTGATGTGCTCTGCCTATTACTCACTCATTTCAACCCTCCCTTTGTATGTGTCCGACAATCTTCATGCTCCACACAGCGTTGTCGGACTGGTACTTTCAGCTTATGCGATCGCAGCCATACTTATACGGCCTTTCACAGGTTTCGGGCTGGATTACTTTGGCCGCAGGGGAATTTTCATCGCTTCACTCCTGATATACGGACTCATCTTCAACGTCTATGTTTTTGCAGCATCCATAACATTCATGCTCTTCCTTCGTTTTGCCCACGGACTCGCCTGGGGGCTGACCACCACCTCGAACACAACTATTGCAGGCGACATCATACCAGCGGCAAAGAGGGGTGAGGGTTTTGGTTTATTCGGGGTCTCCACTACCGTGGGAATGGCCCTTGGTCCTCCTATGGGAACTTTCATCCTTCAGCATTGGGGATATGATACCATGTTCATAAGCGGATCTGTTGTCAGCATTATCAGCATGATAATGGCAGCAATGATGAAATACCCGGCTTACACACCTCTCCCCGAAAACCGGCAATTCAAATGGAAAAACCTCTTTGAGGCCAGTACTGTGATCCCATCGGCCAACCTTCTTATCATCGGCCTGGCTTACGGCGGACTCATCTCCTTCATTGCGCTCTATGGAAAGGAAATAGGGATTGCAAATCCCTCGGGCTTTTTCCTGGTATATGCCCTGGGTATCATCACTTCCAGGTTCTCGGTAGGCAAAGCCCTCGACCGAAACGGTCCGCGGATGGTTATCATTACCTGCCTCACCCTGATCATCATTGGATACCCCTTGCTTGCCCTGGTCAGGAACCCCTGGGGATATTACTCTGCAGCGGTGATCCTGGGGTTGGGTAACGGCGTTGTTTGGCCTACCTTCCAGGCCATGGTCAACAATATTGTGCCTTCCAACCGAAGGGGTGCGGCCAACTCCACAATCTTTATAGCTATGGACCTGGGCATGGGACTGGGAATGATGATCGCAGGTATCATCTCCCAGAAATACGGCATCTCGTTTGCCTTTCTTGCCTGCTCTTTCTACGCCGCCACCGGGCTTATACTCTTCAGGCTGTTTACATTAAAACATTATCTGAAGAGGAGGGTGCTGGTATTAGTTAGTGGGGATAAATGAAAAAGCGAAATATGCCGCAAAAGCTGCCTTTGGTTATCGGAGCGAAACAAGTGTGAGATGGTAAAAGGGCAATGAAGGAATTGAGCGAAGATAAACAGCAGCAGCGTTGCGGTATATGAGCATAAACATGACAAATTGATAAAATGAAACACAAATTTCACATTCTCGCAGTAATTCTGATCCTTTTCACTATTCCTGCATTCGCCCAGACCCATACCTTCAAAATCGGAGAAGGAGATTTCCTCCTCGACGGAAAGCCGTTCCAGATCATCAGCGGGGAGATGCATTTCGCTCGTATCCCCCGTGAATGCTGGCGTGACCGCCTGCATATGGCCAAAGCAATGGGGTTGAATACAGTGGCAACGTATGTATTTTGGAATTTCCACGAAACAGAAAAAGGAAAATACAATTTCAAAGACAATGCCGATGTGGCTGAATTCTGCCGCCTGGCCCAGCAGGAAGGCCTCTGGGTGATCATCAGACCCAGTCCGTATGCCTGCGCCGAATGGGAATTCGGCGGCTATCCCTGGTGGCTGCTAAGGGAGAAGGACCTGAAGGTTCGCAGCCAGGATCCGAAGTTCATGGAGATGAGCAAAAAGTATTTCGCGGCATTGGCGAAACAAATCGTACCGATGCAGATCACTCATGGCGGTCCCGTGATCATGCTCCAGATCGAGAATGAATACGGCTCATATGACAAGGATAAGGAGTATCTTGGTAAGTACCGCGACATATACAGGGAAGCCGGAATTGATGTGGATCTTTATACCTGCGACGGCCCTTCTCAAATGCCTGCAGGATACCTGCCTGGGGTGCTTCCTGCTGTAAACGGACTCGATAATGTGAAAGAGGTGAAGGAGCTTATCAATAAATACAATAATAACCACGGACCGTATTTCATCGCCGAATGGTACCCTGCCTGGTTCGATTCCTGGGGTTCCAGGCACCAGGTAGTGCCTTATCAGGATTTCATTAAAACCTATGATTCGGTATTATCGGCCGGACTTTCGATCAATATCTACATGGCTCATGGCGGAACCACGCGCTGGTTCTGGAACGGCGCCAATATGAGCCGCAAGGAACCCTATATGCCCCAGACCTCCAGTTATGATTATGACGCTCCCATTGATGAGGCTGGCAATGCCACCCCAAAATATCTGGCTATGAGAGAGGTGATCATGAAACACCTTCCGAAAGAAGTTGTGCTACCTGCTGTACCTGAAAAAAAGAGATCCATGGCGATACAGTCATTCAGGCTTTCCCTGTCTTCCGCCTTATTTGAGAACCTCCCCACGCCCATTGCTGTTTCGACACCTTTGAGTTTCGAGGATTACGGACAGGGTTACGGGTATATGCTATATCGCACCAACGTCAAAGGCCCCTCTAAGGGTCTGTTAAAGATATCCCAGATGCGCGACTTTGCGCTGGTATACCTCGATGGAAAGCGTATCGCCGTTCTGGACCGCCGCCTCCGCCAGGATTCCCTGGAACTGGATGTTCCCGAAGGAGGTGCCAGATTGGATATACTGCTTGAGAATAACGGCAGGATCAACTACGGCTATTACCTGAACGATAACAAACAAGGGATCACCGAAAAGGTGACAGTTAACGGAAAAGAAGTTAAATTCTGGAAAATGTACGGCTTTCCCATGAAAGATGTCACGAAGCTGAAATTTTCCCCTGGGAAATCAGCATCCGGTCCGGTGTACCGTAAGGGGATTTTCAAGGTGGATGATCCTGCCGACACGTATGTCGATCTGAGCCAATGGGGCAAAGGGCATGTGTGGATCAACGGCAGAAGCATTGGTAAATACTGGAATATAGGGCCCCAGCAAACATTGTATGTTCCTGCCCAATGGCTTAAAAAGGGGGAGAATGAAATCGTGATCATCGAAGAATTAAAACCCGAACAGGAATCAATACAGTTTATTGATCATCCGATCCTTGATCAGTTGAAACAATAAAAAAAGAGAGACCTGTTTTCAAGTCTCTCTTGGGATTGAGTATCATTTATCTTCTGCCTCCTCCGCCTGACGGATGTCCTCCTCCGCCTGATGGGGGATGATATCCTCCTGAATTACGCTGGAAGCTTCCTGCATTCTGATTCATCTGCTGGCCGCGGTCGCGGCTCTGGCTCTGACGTTCCATAGAATTACGGTCAAATCCCGGGTTGCCTCCTCCCTGCCGGTTTGCAGGTGGCTGCGACGGCTGGCCCGAAGGTCTGGCCGAAGGCTGTTGGGTAGGCTGTCCGCCCGGCCTTGCCGATGGTTCCTGTCTTCCCGGTTGGGTCGAAGGTTGTCCGCCAGGCCTTACCGTGGGATCCTGCCTGCCGGGTTGGGACGAAGGCTGGCCTGAAGGCCTTCCTGAACCCTGATCTACATTCTGCCAGGTCTTACCGTCATTTTTCTGCCAGTTGTTCTGATCCTTGCGATATACATTCCCGCTCTTGTCGGTATACACATTGTTTCTTGTATTTGGCGCCGTTCCTGCGCGGTTTGCAGGCTGGGTCCCGGGCTGTGCAGAGGGCTTCCCCCTGTCGGCAGGCTGTCCCTGTGAAGGTCTTCCTGAAGGCTGTGTTGAAGGTCTCCCCCTGTCGGCTGGCGTGGTTCCCGGTCTCGGATTTGTCCCGGAACCGGGCCTTACACCGCTCTGGTGATTATTATATACGTTGTTTCTGTTGTAATAATTGTTGTTCACATTAACATGCACACTGGTATTCCTGTAAACAGGTGGACGTGGGCCATAATAATGGTTATACGGTGGGCAGAAAGGCGGATGGAACATGGGGGGACCCCACCAGCCGCCCATATGTGGACCGTAAAATCCGACACTCATAAAGCCTACCGACATACCCCAGCCAAAACCCCAGCCTGTCCAGGGATTATAACTCATTGCGAACCCGTAAGTAACAGGCCTGGGATAATAGTATGGGCCGTACCAGGGATTATAATAAAATCCGGTGCCGTAAACGACCGTGGGGCCGTATACATAGCAACCTGTATAGCCCGGAAGGTATCCCACATAAACCACATCCGGAGTGGATTCATATATATAAACATACTTCACATTATAAACGGGATCTTCAGGTGGGATGTTTTGAAAATCGGAAGGTATCTCGGTGGCGACAAACCAGGGGCCGACAGGTGAATCCCCGACAAACCAAACCGCATTATCGCATACGTAATAACTCTTGTCGGCCATGATCACCGTACTGCTGGTATTTGCAGCCCTGTAAAGGAGCGTTCCCTTGATCTGTACAAACTTGGGGTCTCCGTCGTAAGTCACGTTACAAGTGGCGGTCTTGCGGTCCACTGCAGCAGTTTGAGGGATCTGGGCATCAAGCACAGCCTCATTGGCGGCATTCGTCCCTGCCACTGAAGCAAGAACCTGGTCCTTGTCGGAACCCTCCGGGATGTTGGCAAAATCGGCCGGCAGTTTGTCGGAAGCTATGAAAGACCAGGGGCCTGCCATTGCAGCTGAAGTATACCATCGGCCAGAGATCAGTATATAATACATCTGCTTGTCGATATACATGAAAATGTTGTTCTCACTATTAGTCATGTATAACAGCTGTGTTCCCTGAATAGGGGCGAAATCAGGCTGCCCGTTGCTTTGTACAAGTTCGGTCGGTGTTGTCCTTACAATGATCTGCGGAGGTGATGATGGTTGTGATTTATCTTTGGTTTTATCATCGCCCTGGGCTGTTTGCTGGTCATTGTCCTTGCTAACCTGGGCTGCAAGGTTTTCCTGTAACCTCCTGATGTCGGCCGGGGGTTCCTTTATATTGACCCACTTGCCTCTCACGGCATCATTGGTCTTGTACCACCAGGTACCTCCGTAAAGGTAAAACTCTTTCTTGCCCGGATCCTGAACAATGAAATATGGTGTATTGACAGCCTGGAGTATCTTGGAATCCGGGACAGGTTTAAACTTCGGATCTCCGTCGAAGAGCACCAGGACCGAAGGAACAGTAGCGAAAATGATCTCGGGAGGAGAGTTGTTCAGGTTTGCTTCCTGCTTCATTACCGCTTTGGCGTCGGCAAGGCTGGCATTCAGTTCATCCATGGTCATGTCAAGATACCACTTCGGGATTTCAGTCTCGAGGGTAGTCTTGAACTTCTGCATTTTTTCATCCTTATCCTGGTCCTGGTTTGGGAATCTTACATTCAAGATTTTCACATTGCTCATGCTAACCTCCCTGCTGTTGCGATCCACGGCGATGGTGGTCATGAACCAGATAGCTCCGAAAGTGGGCTGGCCCCCGTTTTTTGTGTATGAAACTGCAGCCCTGCCAAATAATTTTATCCCGATCAGGGAGTCGGGTTGTGGCTGGTAAACCAGGATCTTCCCGTTTGTTGTGTTGATCTGTTTAGGCCAGTTTGAAGGGGTCTCCTTTGTTGTCTGAGCCAACACTATCATGCTTAAGCTTAAGCAAATAGTGAAAATTCCAATGCGTTTCATACTTTTGTTTTTTAATCGTACACTCCAATATATCTTGATATCACAAGCCTCTGGATCTCTGATGTCCCTTCCCCTATCTGCAGAAGGCGCTGGTCACGGTAAAATCTTTCAATGTCGTAGTCTTTCATAAGTCCGTACCCTCCGAAGATCTGAACGGCTTCGTCTGCTACTTCCTTTGCGATTTCCGAACAATACAATTTTGCCATGGCGGCTTCTTTTGCGAACGGCTGGTTGTTGGACTTCAGCCAGGCACCTTTGTATAGCAAATTGCGTGCCAGTTCTATCTTGGTGGCCATATCGGCCAGTTTGAATGCAATAACCTGGAAATGGCCAATTGGTTTCCCGAACTGTTTGCGTTCTTTGGCATATTTCAACGCCATTTCGAATGCCCCCTGTGCGCAGCCGAGACCCATTGCTGCAATGGCAAGCCGGCCGCTGTCGAGGGTGTTTAACATGATCTTTGAGCCTTCACCCCTCTTGCCAAGAAGGTTGGTGGACGGAACCCTGCAATCATCAAAAAACAATTGGGCTGTATCAGAAGCTCTCCACATCATCTTGCCATGCATGGGGACTCGCCTGAAACCTGGTGTGCCGGCATCGACAAGAATAGTGGAGAATTCTTTCTGCCCGTTATTCTCGCCGCTCACAACCTGGACAGTAGCTCCCTTGTTCATTGAAGAAGCTCCGTTGGTAATAAAGATCTTTGAACCGTTGATGACCCATTGGTTGCCTTCCAGCCTGCCAGTGGTTTTAGTGGCTCTGGAATCGCTTCCTGCATCGGGTTCGGTAAGTCCGAAGGCCCAAAGCCCTTCCCCGCTCGAAAGCATGGGCAAATACTTCTGCTTCTGCTCCCCGTTACCGTAATTCATGATAGGCCCTATGCCAAGTGAGATATGCGCTGCCAAGGTGGCTGCCTGGGAGGCGTCAACCCTTGCGAGTTCCTCAACGGCTATAACATATGAAAGAGTATCCAGATCGAGTCCGCCATACTCATGCGAAGTGCGTATCCCGAAAAAACCGAGCTCACCCATCTTTTTTGTCAGAGGAATTGAGAATTCGGCTTTTTCATCCAGTTCGCGGGCCAGGGGTTTGACCTCCCTCTCTGCAAAATCCCTTACGGTTTTGCGGATGTTGTGATGTTCTTCTGTCAATAACATAATTGTGGTTTTATCTTTTGGTTAATACTTACAAAGGGGACTTAAATATTTTTCAGACAGGCTGGTTGCATGGGCCATTAAAGTATCGTCTGTTCCTGTTTTTTCGCCTTGCTGCAGTGCGAACTGAAGCAGGTCCAATGTATTGAGATTGCCCAGTAAGTTCCTGTCGGCCATGGGACATCCTCCCAAACCTCCGATCACAGCGTCGAACCTCCTGCAACCCTGGCTGTAAGCCGCTTCCACAACTTCGCTCCAGCCTTCCCCCGAAGTATGCAGGTGCAAACCGAATTCAACGCATGGGAAATCATGGATCAGCATGGAATAGACTTCACTCACAGTTTCTTTGCCTACCGGGACCGATACGTTTGACAAAGGGATTATGCGTACCCCCATCTTCTGCAGCTTATCAACATTCTCAACAAGGAGTTCATAGTTCCATTCTTCATCGTATGGATTTCCGAATGCCAGGGAAATATAAAGGATAAGGCTTTTATTCCTTTTTGAACACAGGTTAAGCAGGTAATCGGTCATCCGCAGTGCTTCATCGTAAGTGGTGTTCATGTTGCGCCGGAGGAACCCGGGGGAAAAGGAGAAGGGATAGGAGATACAACTGATCTCATCCCTGCAACTCACAAGCTCAGCCCCTTTTTTATTTACCACCAGCATCATGAGTTTCGATTTGTTTGTCGACAAGTCAAGCCGGTCAAGGACTTCCAGGCTGTCACGCATCTGGGGGATGGTCTTAGGTGAAACACTGCTACCAACCTCCACGGTGTCGAAACCCACTTTCAGCAAGGTGTTGATGTATTCTACTTTATGTTCAGTAGGAATAAATCGTTCAATCCCCTGCATGCCCTCCCTTGGTGATTCAATGATCTTCATTCGTCACTCGTAATTCGTAATTCGTAAATCGTAATTCGTAATTCGTAAATCGTAAATCGTTTATTATCCTCTTCCCGTCATATCCTTCGGTATACGTCCGTTCCTGATCGCTTCGGACCGCAGCCGTCGTCCCACGATCCGTTCGACCATACTGCCGATCTCGAGTACCTTGTCAACGTCAAGCTGGGTGTCGATGCCCATTTCGTCCATCATCACGACCATGTCTTCGGTGGAAACAAGCCCGGTAATATTCGGGTCCTTATAGTAATAGCTACCTGTTCCGCTTACGGGAACCCCACTCACGAAATTTGCCGGCTGACCGCCTATGCCGCCCATGGTCGATTCAAAATTGACCATTCCTGCCTGGAGGGCTGCAAGAACATTAGCCAGCCCCCAGCCACGGGTCGTATGGAAATGGACGATCTGCTTTTCCGGCCTGGGAATTGCATCAAGCAGCATTGAATAATATTTATAAACCCTGTCGGGGGATGCGCTGCCGTCATGGTCGGCATGTTCCACATCGTTGGCTCCGATCTCAAACCATCGCTTGGCAAATTCGACTGCCTTGCTCATCTCGGTAGGTCCTTCAATGGGACAGCCCCAGATGGTACTTACCGTGCCGTTCACTTTCAGGCCGGCCTCCCTGGCAAGGGGTACCCATTTCTCGGCCATTGCCCAGTACTCGGCAAGGGACAGTCCTGAATTCTTCCTGTGATGCGATTCACTGGTAGATACCATCAGCAGGATGCGGTTAGGTCCCCAGCCTTCTTTCCTGGCCTGAATGGCCCTTTCTATTGCTTTCTCGCGGATGGTGATTGCCGTGATTGACACCGAGTCGATAAGATGCGCAACTTTCCTGCTGCTCCGGATGCTCCTGAGCAGAATGTCGGAATCCTTAAACTGGGGCATTCCCTGGGGGTTTCCTAAATTGGTCAGTTCAATATGTTTGTATCCTGCCAGAATGAGTTGTTCGGCAACCCATAACTTGGCCTCAGTAGGGATAAAGATCTCTTCATGCTGAAACCCGTCCCTGACGGTTATATCACCTAAGGTTACTTTCTTCGGATAATTCATTTTCAATGTTTTTAGTTTTCTTTTCTCTCAAATCAGCCATCTGCAATCTGCAATCTGATGTCAGATATCAGATGGCGGATGGCGGATGGCACTCTTTTCCACATCCACCAGGGTTGTGCTGGTCTCCACCATCTGGTTCAGTTTGACATTCACTTTTTTCACGATCCCGTCAACCGGGGCAGTGATCATATTTTCCATTTTCATTGCTTCGATAACAAGCAGTACCTTTCCCTTCCTGACTTCTTCCCCGGGGCTTACATTGATCCTCGTGACCTTGCCGGGCATAGGCGAGGTTATGTGCCCGCCTTCCTGGCCAGAAACATCAAAAGATGCGGCTAAAACCGTTTCAGCAAGGAGATCGGCCCTTTGCATGGAATAAAGGAATCCTCCTGCATTCACCCAGGCATGGTTGCCCTTGTCTTCCGAAACAAATACCACAAAGTCATGCCCGTTTATCGTGCATGCAAGCCGGTTATTTTCCCAACTGTCAATATTGCAGTGATATTGTTCTTCCATCATCTCAAACCTAAAGGTGTCGGTTCCTGAACGGCTCACTCTCACGCTAAGCTCAATGTTGTCGGCATTCACCGAAATTTTCATCAGGTCTCTCCAGTATCCTATCTGGTTCCAAACGCTGGGTTTCTCACATGGATTCGACAGTGCGTTGGTCAGGCTGGTCATAAGGTAACCCGCCACAGGCACATGCAGTGGGAATTTCCCCTTTTCAGACTCCATGGTGCTGATCAGGCCCGGCAGATGTTCATCACAGAACCGGGTTGATATGGAATTGGAAGCGAATGATTCGCTTTGCAGCAAACTGGTCAGAAAGGAGATATTGGTCTTTATACCGTGAATGATATAATCCTGCAATGCGCTGACCATGATCCTGGAAGCTTCTTCACGGTCTTCCCCCCAAACCACAAGTTTGCTGATCATAGGGTCGAAAGAACTTTTAATTTCTGTTCCCGCAACAATCCCGGTATCAATCCTTATCCCGGTGATCCCGGGTTCTTTGTAAAGGCTCATTTTGCCCGGAGATGGCTGGAAATTATTCGAGGGGTCTTCTGCATAGATCCTGCATTCTATGGCATGTCCTTTCTGTTGCACATCCTCCTGCCTGATCCTCATCGGTTGGCCTGAAGCGATGACGATCTGCTCTTCCACAATGTCGATACCGGTCACCATCTCGGTCACTGGATGTTCCACCTGGATGCGTGTGTTCATCTCCAGGAAATAGAAATTCAGGGATTTGTCGACAAGGAACTCAATCGTACCGGCACTTGTATATCCGGCTTCTTTGCCTATCCTTACCGCAGCTTCTCCCATTCTGAGCCTGACTTCGGGGCTCAGGGTGGGGGAAGGGGATTCCTCTATTATCTTCTGGTAACGCCTCTGGATTGAACACTCCCTCTCGAAAAGATGGATCATGTTCCCGTGTTCGTCACCCAATATCTGTACTTCAATATGCCGGGGCTCTTCTATGTACTTTTCAATGTATACGGTTTCATCCCCGAAATAAGCTTTAGCTTGTCTGGCCGTGCTTTCTATCGCCTCTTCAAGTTCAGCGGTTTCGTGTACAATGCGCATTCCTTTTCCGCCGCCGCCGGCTGCGGCTTTGAGCAATACCGGGAACCCGATTTTTGGCGCGCTGGCAATGAGTTCTTTTGCATTACCTGTAACCCCTTCCGTAATGGGGATACTGATCTTTTTGGCGAATTTACGGGCTTCGATTTTGTTCCCCATTATCTTCATGGCCCGTGCATCGGGGCCTATGAAAATTATGCCTGCATCATGACATGCCTGCACGAACAATGGGTTTTCGGCAAGAAAACCATATCCGGGATGAATGGCGTCGGCCATTGCCGTCTGAGCAGTCTCAACGATCTTATTGATGTTGAGATAGGTCTCTCCCAGTTCTGAATGACCAATACAGAAAGCCTCGTCGGCCTGGCTTACATGCAGAGAGTCGTGGTCGATCTCCGAATAAACCGCCACCGTTTTTATCCCCATCTTCTTCGCTGTACGAATGATCCTGCAAGCGATCTCGCCCCTGTTGGCGATCAGTATCTTTTGTATTTGTTTCATCCTTTTTATTTTGATTGCAGATGACGGATATCAGATGTCTGATATCAGATATCTGACATCTGACATCAGTCATCATTTCACCCAATTCGGTTTCCGTTTTTCCAGGAATGCATTCATCCCTTCCTGTCCTTCCTCCGACGCTCTGATCTCGGCTATCATTCTTGCTGTGAATTCAATGGCCTCTTTCATGGTAAGGCTGTTCGACACTTTATCAATCAGTGTTTTGCAATGACTCATCGCTGCCGGACCGCTGCTTTTCAGCTGGTCAATAACTGTACGTATAAAAGTGTCCAGCTCGGATGCAGGCAATGAACGGTTCACAAGACCAAAAGCCTCAGCTTCTTTCCCTGTGATCCTTCGGCCTGTCAGCATCAATTCCCTGGCCCCGTATTCCCCGACCCGTTTGATAACATAAGGTGAAATACAGGCAGGTACGATGCCGATCTTAACCTCTGATAGTGAAAATACTGCATCATCGCTGCAATACGCCATATCGCATGCCGAAAGCAATCCATTGGCGCCCCCCAACACCGAGCCGTGTACAAGGGCAATGGTTGGCCTGGGGCAGGTATAGATGGTGTAAAAACAATCGGCCAGGTAGAGGCTCTCCTGGAAATTTTTCTCGTAGCTGTTCTTTGCTACGTCCTTCATCCAGTTCAGGTCAACACCTGCACAAAAACTTTTTCCGTTTCCCCGAAGGATAATGCAGACAACTTCTTTCATGCCGGCAACTTTCCCGAAGATTTCAGTTAGCTCCTGCAGCATGGTTTCGTTGAAAGCATTATGTTTTTCTGGCCTGTTCAGGCGTATTGTGAGCACGCCATCCGCCATAAAAGTTTCAATCGTTTTGTATATGTTCATTTCCTGATAATTTCAAACAATTCACCAGCTATCCAGTCATCCAGCTATCCAGTCATCCAGCTATCCAGTCATCCAGTCATCCAGCCATCCAGTTCCCCAGCTATCCAGTCATCCAGTTACCCAGCCATCCAGCTATCCAGCTATCCAGCCATCCAGTCATCCAGCTACCCAGCCTACATTCTGAACACCCCGTACTCGGTCTTATTGTATTTTTTATTCTGAGAAATAGCAATGGCCATTGCCAGCACTTTCCGGGTATCGGCAGGATCTATTATACCATCGTCCCAAAGCCGGGAGGTGCTGTAATAAGCAGAGCCTTCATGCTCGTATTTCTGCAGAATAGTATCAAGCATTTTTTGTCTCTCGTCGGCGGATAACATTTTCCCCTGTGCACGCAACTGGTCTTCTTTCACCGTGATCAGCACATTGGCCGCCTGTTCTCCACCCATGACCGATATCTTCGAGCTGGGGTACATCCACAGGAACCTCGGTTCATAAGCCCTTCCGGCCATGGCGTAGTTACCGGCCCCGAAAGATCCTCCGAAAATCACTGTGAACTTAGGCACATTGGCATTAGCGACCGCATGGACGAACTTGGCCCCGTCACGGGCAATACCCGCCCTTTCGTACTGCCTTCCCACGATAAAACCTGTTATATTCTGCATGAACAGAAGCGGGATATTCCTCGAAGTGCAAAGCTCCACGAAATGCGCGCCTTTTAAAGCGGTTTCTCCGAACAATACACCGTTGTTGGCGAGTATCCCCACCGGGAACCCCATGATATGTGCAAAACCAGTTACGATAGTGGGTGCATATCTTTCCTTGAACTCGTGAAAGAGGCTTCCGTCGACTATCCTCGCGATGATCTCCCTGGAATCCACAGGTTTTTTTAGGTCAAGCGGGAGGATACCATAAAGCTCATCCGGAGGATAAAAAGGTTCTTTCACTTCCTGCATCTGCAGTTCCTGGAATTCCTGCCGGCCAATGGATTCAAAAATATTCCTGCATATCTGAATGGCGTGTACATCGTTCACGGCCAGATGATCGGCAACTCCTGAAATGCTGGTATGCATTTCGGCTCCGCCAAGATCCTCGGCGCTGACTTCTTCCCCGGTGGCGGCTTTAACCAGCGGAGGTCCTCCGATAAAAATAGTACCCTGTTTGCGAACGATAATCGTCTCGTCACTCATCGCCGGAACGTAAGCCCCTCCTGCAGTGCATAAACCCATCACCACAGCAATCTGCGGAATTCCCTTAGCCGAAAGCCGCGCCTGGTTAAAAAAGAAACGGCCGAAATCGTATTTATCGGGAAACACCTGGGCTTGCTCGGGAAGGAATACGCCCCCTGAATCGACGAGGTAAACACAGGGAAGCCGGTTCTCCATAGCGATCTCCTGTGCCCTTACATGCTTCTTGATGCTTTCCTTCACATAAGTCCCGCCTTTGACTGTGGCGTCATTGGCCACGATCATGGTTTCCTTGCCGTGGATCACACCGATTCCGGTGATGATGCCGGCCGAAGGGAATTCGTTGTTGTAAAGGTCGTAAGCTGCAAGCGCCGATAGCTCCAGGAAAGGAGTGTTTCGGTCGACCAGGAGGTCGATCCTCTCCCGCGCCAGAAGTTTCCCCCTCTCTTTATGACGTTTAACTGCCTGCTCAGGGCCGCCTTGCTTTATCTTTTCCAGGGTCTGCCTGTAGGCATTTAGTACCTTAAGGTATTCTTCCTTGTTTCTTAAAAATTCAGGGGAAGACGTATCTGCTTTACTTTCAATACGAAACATAAAATTCAATTATCCGGCAACTAATTTAGAAACAATTTTAATAAAATGAAATTTTCCTGCATGAAAATCAGCTAATTTTGGGATCAGAATGAGTGAACAGCATTCAAATACGTTAATCTCTCCGCTTTGGCAAAGCCTGGTGAGCGATCCCCGCCTGGTGGATGGGAGACCTCTTCTTGAAAAGGCTCTTGCCTGTATTCAGCAGGATGCAGTCAGGACGGAGTTTCCCCGTCTTTCGGACGCTTCCTTTGAAATCTCCTACATCCTGCTTTGCGAAATGGACCAGGATGCTGAAACCATGGCCGCGGTAACGCTTAAGGATTTATTCGACAAAAGCAGGCTCAGCCTGCAGCAGGTCATTGACCAATACTCGCCCGGTGTTGGCACCCTGCTGATGGGGCTTCAGAAGATCGACCGGTTTGATACCCGCAAAGCGCATACGAACGTCGAAAACTTCATCAAGCTTTTGCTTACCAGCTCCGATGATATCCGGGTGATCCTCATTCGAATTGCTCAGCGATTGTATGCATTGAGGCATATTGAAGAAGTGGGTGATGAGCAGCAGGCCGATATTCTGATAGAAGCCAATATGCTGTATCTCCCCATAACTCACCGCATCGGACTGTACAGGCTGAAAACCGAGTTCGAGGAACGCATCATGAGGTATTCCAAACCTGATATTTTCCAGTCCATCGAGCAAAAACTGGCCGAAACGCATGCCGACCGCGACCGGTTTACCCGCGATTTCATCCGCCCCATAGAAGAAACATTAGTGGAACATGGCTTCAAATGCGAGATACGGAGGCGAACCAAGTCCATCCCCTCCATTTACCGCAAGATGCAGGCACAGAAAGTGGAGTTCGAAAAGGTATATGATCTCTTTGCCATCCGCATCATCCTCGACGAAATTGTTGAAAGCGAAAAAGCCGATTGCTGGAAAATTTATTCACTGGTTACCGATATCTATACCCCGAATCCCCGCCGGTTGAGGGATTGGATATCTTTCCCCAAATCGACAGGTTATGAGTCGCTGCATTCAACAGTTATAGGCCCTGATGGGCGGTGGGTGGAGGTTCAGATACGTACCAGGCGCATGGATGAGGTTGCCGAAAAAGGTGTTGCGGCTCACTGGAAATACAAGAGCGCAGGAAAAGACAGCGGGGAAACAGACCTGTTCACGGCGATCAGGGAGATGCTGGAAACCCCCGTGAACAACCAGGGTGTTATTACGAACAAGGAAAAGCGGGCTCTTTATTCCGACGAGATTTTCATTTTCACACCCAAGGGTGACCTCAAAAGGCTTAAAAACGGGTATACCGTTCTTGATTTTGCATTTGAAGTCCATACGACCATAGGCCATACCTGCACCGGGGCTATAGTGAACGGGAAGATCGTTCCGCTCAAATATATCTTAAGGAACGGGGATACCGTCAAAATACTGACTTCCAAGAACCAGAAACCGAATTCGGGATGGCTGGAGTTCGTGCGCAGTCCGCGCAACATTGCCCGGGTGAAGCATGCGCTGAAGATGGAACAGTATAAGGATGCCGACCTGGGCAAGGAAATTATCAAGAACAAGGTCCTCCAGCTGGAGATGGAGTTTTCAGATCTTGTGATCCAGAAGCTGGTCGATGGGTTTGAATGTGAGAATTACCTGGAGCTTTACCAGAAATTCGGTGAGGGGAGGCTGGATCCTCTGAAGATCAAGAAGGTCCTTTTAGAACAGAAACCTTCGGCCCCTGTGGTTGCACATCCTTCCGAAGAACACTTTCCAGAGACCATGTCGAAAATGATTTCGGTCGACAAGGAATTTCTTATCATCGACAACAGGCATGAATCGTTTCACTACCAGTTTGCTAAATGCTGCAAACCTGTCCCGGGAAATAAGATCTTTGCCTTTGTCAGCGTTTACCAGGGGGTTAAGATCCACCGCACCGATTGTCCGAATTCCCGCCAGCTTATCATGCGGTATCCATACAGGATCCTGGAAGCCAGGTGGAAGGAAGGACTGGCAAAAGAAACTGTATATCCGGTAAAAACTGAATCAAAACCAGATGCAAAAGGAAAAGGAAGGAAATGAACAGGGGCGCGATAATAGAGGTGAAAAACGTTTATAAATCCTTCAAATCGGTACATGCCGTCAGAGGGATCAACCTGGAAATTCTTCCTTCCCAGTTTATTGCTCTTTTGGGCCCGAACGGGGCTGGTAAGACCACCATGGTCGAGATGATCGAAGGGATACAAAAGCCTGACAGCGGGGAGATCCTTATTATGGGAAAGCCATGGAAAGGAAACGAAAAGGAATTCCGCAAGATCATGGGACTTTCGCTGCAGGAAACCCGGTTTATTGACAAATTAAGGGTATTTGAGACTCTGAGGCTGTTTGCCAGTTTCTTCTCACTGGGTGCAGAGCGTTGTGAAGAGGTAATGACCCTGGTCGGGCTTGAAGAAAAGAGGCAGGCTTATGTGGTCAATCTTTCGGGCGGACAGCGTCAGAGGCTGGCACTTGGTGTGGCCCTTTTGAACAAACCGAAGATCCTGCTTCTGGATGAACCTACAACAGGGCTTGATCCCCAGGCCAGGAGGGAGGTATGGATGATTTTGAAAAAGCTGAAGGATGCTTCTTCCACCTCGATGATACTCACCACGCATTATATGGAAGAAGCGGAACAGCTATGCGATTATATCGTCATCATGGACCACGGAACTATTCTGAAAGAAGGGACTCTGCCTGAGCTGCTTGGGAAGTCATCCGCCGACATGGAAAAGAAAGAAGAATATACAGGCCCTCCCAGGAATCTGGATGAGTTGTTCATCGAGCTGACTGGACGGCATTTGCATGAGTGATTTACAATGTACAAATTACAAATGATGAATGATTTTTCTATTTGTACATTGTACATCGTACATTGTACATTCCATCATGAAGACAACAATGCTTAAAAGAATTACCAACAGCCCGCTCTGGCAACTGATACTTGCGAATGCCCGCGAACTGCTTCGCGAGCCGGCCGTGCTGTTTTGGGGTATCGGCTTCCCGATCCTTATGTCACTTGGACTGGGCGTTGCTTTCACAAAGAAAAAAGATGTTACGGTGACTGTCGCTGTTATCGGCCGCAACCATCTGGTGCATGCTCCCTCCGACAGCGTTTCGATCATTCAGACCTTTCTGATGAAAAACAAGGCGGTTTTGAAAGCCGGCAATGATGGCTCGCTTTCCCGTGAACTTACGGTTCCTGACGAAAAACTGGGGGGTACGACATACATTTTCCGTGACATGAGCTGGAAAAAGGCCATGGTGATGCTGAAAAGGGGGAATCTGAACCTGGTGATGGATGAGGCTCAGGGCCGGATCCAATATCACTTTGACCCGATGAATCCCGATGCCCAGCTTACCTATCTTAAATTTTCCAAGCTGATGAAGGACCCTGAACTCATAATCAGGCCATCCGAGGCTGAGATCAGGCCGCTCGATGTGACAGGAACGAGGTATATCGATTTCCTTGTGCCCGGACTGATCTGCATGGGGGTCATGATGTCGTGCATGTGGGGGGTGAGCTACGATATCATTGAAAAACGCTCCAAAAAGCTGCTTCGCCGGATGATAGCCACGCCGATGAAACGTTCGAACTTCCTGGTGGCCTTGATCACGGTAAGGATGGCAATGAATTTTGTAGAATCCGGATTGCTTTTTCTTTTTGCCTGGCTGGTTTTCCATATTACGATACAGGGGAGCGTGCCTGCGCTGGTCCTGTTTTTTATTTCGGGAAATATAGCATTTGCAGGCCTGGCAGTGTTCCTGTCGTGCAATACGGCCAAAACTGAGATCGGGAACGGGCTTATCAACCTGGTAAGCATGCCTATGATGGTACTTTCGGGGATTTTCTTTTCCTATCATAATTTCCCCGGATGGATCATTCCCGTAATTCAAAAATTTCCATTGACAATGATGGCGGATGGCGTTCGGAGTATTTTCATCGAAGGTGCCGGGTTCAGCGAGATCATGATGCCTACCCTGATCATGCTGGTGATTGGCATGATGTTTTTTACAGCAGGATTGAAGTTGTTTAAATGGCATTGATGAATCCTGCTTATTTGAATTAATGCTCTGCATTTTCCCAGGTTTTTCTTGCATTTTATTTGAAAATTTCGTATATTGGCTTCAAATCGCGGCATATGGAAAATCTTTTACTTAAATACATGGGCGAGGGCTTATCAAAAGAGCTGGCCCAGGCTCCTTTAGCGAAAAAGCCTATTGTCACCATCAGCAGGGAGTACGGCTGCCCTTCCAAACTCATTGCCCAGATGCTGACCGATGCCTTGAATAAAAGAGCAGGGGAACATGACATTAAGAAATGGAAGTTCATCAATAAGGAAGTCCTTGAATCGGCGGCGAAGGAGCTTCAGCTGAATCCTGCCGATGTAAAATATCTGCTGAGTATGGGTGAAAAAGGTTTGCTTGAGGACTTTCTGGTGTCATTTTCAGCCGGTTATGTGAGTAATCTGAAGGTAAAGCATACCCTGATCAAAGTGGTGAACACTATCGCCCAGGCAGGCCATGTCGTGCTGATTGGCCGGGGGAGTGCTGCAATTCTTCATGGCAGGCCAGGTTCGCTTCACATCAGGTTGCAGGCTCCTGTGGAATGGAGGATAAAGTTTGTATGTGAGATGAGGGGAGTAGGAGCCGATGAGGCCAGGCATATGATAGAAAGCACCGACAAAAAGCGGACTGCCCTGTATGAGTTGATTCTCGGGAAGAAGCTCGATCCCTATATATTTGACGCGGCGTTTAATTGTGCAAGCCTGTCAAAACACAAGATCGTCCAGGGCATACTGGGTATGATGGAAGCCGGGGAAATGCTTTGACCGGGGCATGCTACCTGATAAATCCTCAATCGTAATTCGTAAATCGTAAATCTTTTCTTACCTTTGCAGCCCTAAATTATTCGGGATGTAGCGCAGTTGGCTAGCGCACCACGTTCGGGACGTGGGGGTCGGAAGTTCGAGTCTTCTCATCCCGACCAAAACAAGGGCGACTTAAGGGTCGCCTTTTGCAAATGCCACTTTAGCTCAGTTGGTAGAGCAGCTGATTCGTAATTAGCAGGTCGAGGGTTCAAGTCCCTTGAGTGGCTCCATCAAAATCAACCATTTACGATCTTTTTCGTGAGTGGTTTTTTCGTTTGAGGACAAACCAATGCTCGTTTTGGTGATCGGTAGAGGGAATCAGGATATAATAATATTGAATGCGATAAAATTGTAACTTTATCCAATAAATAGACCTCCATGAAAAGATTGATCCTAATTTTCAGCCTGACTATTTCGATGATTGCTGTGTATTCACAGGCAGTTTTAGAGCATGTATACCCGCAATTATCCGTTCAATTGCCAGTTAAATTGTCTAACAATGAATGGGTTTATCCGGTAACCCATTTAGGTCTGCCAATTACAGATGTTGAAATTTATTCAAGCAGTCATGTCTTGTTTAAGACAATACCATTGTATATCCCTTCAGGATATATGTATTTTAATAGCGTTTATATCTCTGACGTATTATTTAACTCTGATAGTAAAATTGAGGTTTTATATAATGTCCAGATTAGTTGGAATTTACAGAATACATATCTGATTAATGAGGATGGAATGGTTTTACAGGAATTCCCACACCAGTATATTGTTTGTATATTTAATATGGATGGGGCTTATAAATTGATAACGGGCAGTGAAGGCGGCGGCGACACTTGCCGGATTTATAGTCTTCCCGGGACAATGGCTGATATTCCTGCACCTGAGTCACAGTTAACATCGTCAGCTTCTCCAAACCCCTGTAAAGACCTGATTGAAATCAGTCACCCGATAAATGCTGTCAGGATAAGAATAATCTCAGTTGAGGGTAAAGAGGTCTACCGGGTAAATACTAGGATGGCGTTATCAACCAAGATTCAGACCATGGCCTTGCCAGCCGGAACATATATCTATGAAGTGACACTCAGCGATCAGCGGAAGTTGACAGGGAAATTCATTAAAAGGTAAGCAAAATCAAGTAAGACTGGACAATGAAAAGACTATTTTTTGTACTGATAAGTTTTTTCCCGATGATTGTTTTATCTCAGGAAGATTGGATTACATCTTCGCCTTTGGATTACATGTGGAAAAACGTTGGAGTGAAGGGTTTCTCATTAGCAAGATGTGATTACCTCACCTTCGCCCTTAACTCAACGGGAAGACCATTTGTGGCATATTCTGATGCGGGAAAAGGACTTAAAGCTACCGTCATGACGTTTGATGGAACTAACTGGGTGAATGTGGGTAATGCCGGGTTTACCGTTGGTGAAGCCGAGATGCCATTTCTGGCCATTAGTCCTACTGACCAATTATACCTGGCTCTTGTGGACCGTGGAATTAATTTGAAGATGACTGTCATGAAGTTCGATGGCAATAGTTGGACGTATGTGGGTAACCCGGGCTTTGGTGCCGACTTCCCGGAAGATTTAAACATGGCATTTAACCCTATTGACAGTTTGCCTTATATTGCCTTTGATGGCTGTAATAATGGATGTCCACCGGTAGTGATGAAATTCAATGGGACATCATGGGTGGATGTAGGAAATGCCGCAACTTTTACAGATAATGTAAGGTTTCCAAGCCTTGCATTCAGCCCTGCAGGTCAGCCTTATTTAGCCTATAGCGACTATAAATGGTACAGCCGATTATCCGTTATTAAATACGATGGAGCGAACTGGGTGCTTGTTGGAACAGATCATTTCACGTACCCAAATGGAGGCTGGTATGTAAAGATGGCTTTTAACCCTGCCGACAGCTTACCAAACGTAGCTTTTACAGACGGGGGTGTTGCAAATAAAGTATCTGTAATGAAGTTCAATGGATCGTCATGGGTATTTGTTGGAGATGAGGGATTTTCTGCGGATTATGCAAATTATATGAACCTTGCATTTAGCCCATCTGGTCAACCCTATGTGGCTTTTCAGGATTTTGGAGTATCACGGAAAGCAGTTGTTATGACCTATACAGGAGGTTCATGGACTTCTGTTGGAATAAATGGTGTTTCGGCGGATCAGGCTTTTTATGAAAATGTCGCTGTCAATGCTTCAGGCCAACCCTATGTTGCATTTCAAGACTGGTGGCATGCCAGTAAAGCAACTGTTATGAAGTACGACTCCGTTTTGGTAGGGACGAAAGAGTCACAACCGATGCAAATCTCGATACAACCTAATCCTGCCTCCGATAAGTTAGTAGTGGATGTGCTGATTGGTGAGACCAAATTAGAGTTATCCATTTTGAATTTTCAAGGGCAGCAGGTGCTAAACCTGAAACTTTGGGATGCCAGGACCATTATCAATATCAGTCCCTTCCCAAGCGGAGTTTATACCGTAAAGGTCACTGGTGAAAAGACCCTGATGTTGAGAAAATTTGTAAAACTATAAACCAGCAACCTTCGGCAACCTAATATCAAAGAATTGGAAAATGTATTATAAAATGAAGAATGTTATCTCAGGTATTGCCTTGTTGCTTCTCAGCACAACAGCTTTGGCACAGGGGTATATCCAGTCAGACACTACCATCAACAAGACCATCAAGCTTAAGGAATCCTTTGAGCTGCAATTTGTGCATTGTCCGGGCTGCGGGTACAGCTGGGGTTTGATGAAGAAATGTGATTCAACAGTAATCTCGATCCAATTAGTGAGTGATGAGGTCATGGCTGGTAATGGTCCGGTTGGCGGTCACTATATTTCTACATACAAATATACCGGGCTGGCCACAGGCAGCTATTTGCTCGAATATTTCTATCGGCGGCCATGGTTAAAGGAATACCTGTTTAAATGCAGCCTGACGATTATTGTAGAGTAGGGATCGGTAGGTTCGCAGTATAAAGCATAACCGCTTGCCCTATAAGCCAGGATCTTCTATGAGTGAAGAGTCATCTTTGAAGGAACGTTGCTTATATTTGGCGGGGTAGCAGAATTTTTATTTTCCGGGCAGAATTCATAATTTTTTTAGTTCATATTTAATTACCCTCCAATCTCTTTACAAAATTCTTGACTTTTGCTTTTAATGTATTATATTTGACTGTGGTAATCTGTTGTACTGAAACTGCTGTAAATACATTATATATCTCCCGGTAAATAATTGATGTAGTTGATGTGTAAGGCCCTTCGAACTTCGGCCATTAAAATTCAGTAACAATGAAACAGAGAATTTTACTCGTTCTGCTTTTCTTACTAAGCGGGACCATGGCGTTATACGCCCAGAAGTTAAATCCTGAAGCTACTTATACTGTCGGCACGGGAGGTACCTATTCTACACTGAAAGCCGCCTTCGACGCTATCAACTCCGGCTCTATCACAGGGGCCATCACCCTGCAGGTCATCAGCAGCACCACCGAAACTGCCTATGCTGCACTTTATCAAAGCGGATATACAGGAGCAGGAGGAACTTCGAGTTACACATCGGTAAACATCTATCCGACGACTTCCGGATTATCCATCAGCGGAGATATGAATTATCCGTTCATCGACTTGAACGGGGCCGACAATGTGACGATAGACGGAAGGGTAAATGCCACGGGTCTTACAGTTGACCTGGTCATCAGCAATACCAGAGCCTCTGGAGACAATAATACGTCGACCATACGATTTATTAATGATGCCACAACAAACACAATAAAATATTGCACATTAAAAGGGGCTACAACGAATTCATCATACGGGATACTGTTTTTCAGTACCGCCTTGACTTCAACAGGAAACAGCAACAATACAATTGACCATAATGTAATCACCTGTGCCGGCTCGAACAGGCCTTATGTAGGAATTTATTCCAGTGGAGGTAGCACTTACTATAATAGTTCAAATACCATTAGTAATAACAATATTTATAATGTTTTAACCAGTGATTCTGAAACTGATTGTATAAACCTCGGGACTTACAATACCGCATGGACTATTACTGGTAACAGTTTTTATGAAACAAGCACAAATATTCCAAATAGCGGTCAAAACTTAAATATTATCTATATCAATGCTCCCTCCGGTACAAATTTCACCATCTCAAACAATTACATAGGAGGCAACGCCCCTCTTTGCGGAGGCACATGGACAAAAGGTTCGGGGGGCAATACTTTTTATTTCATGCAGATCCGGGTCGGGACGGGGACAGGAAACGCCAGCAATATTCAGGGCAACACGATTAAAAATATCAATTTCACTAATTCAAACAATTACAATTGTTATGGAATAGATGTTTATGCCGGGGACGTGAATATAGGCACCACTGCAGGCAACTGCATTGGAGCGTCGTCTGGAACAGGCTCAATCGTTTATACTGTCAATGGCAGTAACTCACGTTGGATGGCTATCCATGTACAGGATCCTAGTAATGTTTATGTTCAAAACAATATTATCGGATCAATTTCTACCGCCAACAACAATGCAACCTGTGCAACAAATCTGTACGGTATATATTTGCAATCCAACAGTGGAACCTATTCAGTGAGTAACAATACCATTGGAAGTTCAACAACCTCGAACAGTCTTAATGCTACTTCTGCATCTACCACTGATGGCCAGAAAGTAAACGGTATCATAATAGAGGGTAACAGCGGTACCATGTCGATCAGCAACAATACGATCGTTAACCTGACCAACGGGACCACAAATACCACCGCCGGAGCTTACGGATGTATATACGGGATGTACGTATACAGGAATGCATGCACAATCACCGGAAACACCATTCATGACCTAACCATCGCAAATGCTAACTCAGGAAGTGATCTTGCTTCAAATACACTGGATAATACATCGCTTTCCGCAGCTGGTATTGCATTTGCAAACGACAACGGTAGTGTCCAGACTATCTCAGGTAACACAATTTACAATATCTCCAATACGTATTCTTCATTTGCAGGGCATGTGGTTGGAATTTATTACAACGGGAAACCGGCAGCCAATACAATTTCAGGGAATCTGATTTACGGCCTTAGTGTGAGTTCAAGCAGCAGTTCTGCCACAATCCACGGGATCAAGATCGCCCAGGGCATTGCTACCTATTCGAACAATATTATAACCCTTGGAGGAAATACAACCACAAACCTCTATGGCATTTATGACGGAAATACCTCAGGAACAAGTAATATTTATTTCAATACTGTGTATCTAAACGGTTCTCCTTCCTCGGGTTCATTGAATAGTGCAGGATTATATAATTCTACCACGGCCGATACCAGGAATTACAGGAATAACATCTTCTTCAACGCCCGTTCCAATAGCGGAGCCGGGGGGAAGCATTATGCAATGTATATTCAAAACACGGGAGGAGGCTTGACTTGCGATTACAATGATTATTACGTTACCGGGACTGGCGGAACACTTGGATACTATGGAGCTGATAAAACATCAGTCCCTATTGTGACGGGAGTTACAGGTGACGATGCCCACAGCCAGAACCTGGATCCTTCATTTGCCAATGCCGGAGGAACTAATGCGGGAGATTATATCCCTTCCACTCTTTTGCCAGGTGCAACAGGTACCGGAGTTACAACGGATTATGGGGGATCAGCCCGATCAGGCTCTTCGCCTGAAATGGGCGCCTGGGAAAAGAACAACACACTTACATGGACTGGATCTTCTTCTACCGATTGGTCGGTTGCAGGTAACTGGGACCTGGGTTCTGCACCCCTGGCTTCATCTAATGTAACTATCCCCTCTGCTCCGTCTAATCAACCCCATATAAAACAGGCGGTAGGAAGTCCGGCTACATGTAATAACCTCACAATTCAGTCTGGGGCTGTTCTGACCATCGACGTAGGCAAGGCACTCACAGTCAACGGAACCCTCACCAACAATAATGGCAACACCGGTTTGGTGATCAGCAGTGATGGTACAGGGACTGGATCTCTTATTCAGAATACCGCTTCGGTAGCCGCTACGGTACAAAGGTATATTTCAGGAGACGCAACACTCTTACTTCATACGTATCATATGGTCTCCATCCCTATCTATTATGGCAGTCCGACTTCAAACCTTTTTCTGGGCTCCTATCTATATGAACTGGATGCAACCAAGGTCGATCCTACGAACAGCAACTACTATGGATTATGGGTCAATATGGGAACTTCTACAACAAACCCGCTTTCATGCAACACGGGTTATATGATCTATTATCCCGGTGATTCACAGACTTATACCTTTGCAGGCAATCTTAATACTGGTTCATTTTCTCTCGCAGTTTCAAACGGGGGGACTTATACCTTTAATCTTGTGCCGAATCCTTACCCTTCGGCTATCAACTGGGGCTCATCGGGAGGATGGGTGAAAAACAATATCGGTTCAACAGCGTATATCTGGTCTGCCAGTGGAGGAAATTATACGTCAATAACCCCGAGTAGCAATAATAATATACCTGTCGGACAATCCTTTATGGTGATGACCAGCGGATCACCCACTCTTACGGTCAACAATAATGCCTGTGTGCATAGTTCCCAGAATTTCTATAAATCGGCCGAGGCTAATACACTCAAAATTTCCGCTCAATCAAATAATTACTACGACGAAACCTTTGTGGGCTTTAACAGCTCTGCCAGCTCTGAATTCGACCCGCAATTCGACGGTTTCAAACTCTGGGGGCTGGCAGAGGCTCCACAATTGTGGACTGAAAAGGGTGCATCAAGGCTAAGTGTAAACCAGCTGCCTCCTCCATCAGGTGCATTGATCGTTCCCATGGACTTTAAAACGAGCCATGCCGGACAGGTAATCCTTGGTTTTTCGGGAGTTGAAAGCTTTGATCCTTCACTTCCTGTACGTCTTCAGGACCATCGTAACAATTCTATGACCGACCTGAGGCAGAACAGCACCTACGTCTTTACCCACGATACTACCAACAATGAAAAAAGGTTCAGCCTGATTTTCGGCTACCCGGATGGGATCAATAAAAACAATATAAACGACGGCAGGGCTTTTATCAGCAATGGAAGGATCTACCTGGATGTACCGTCAATGCAGGGTTATCTTGCCGAGATCACCTTGTATAATACCCTGGGACAAGTCATCCGCAGTGAACATATAGAAATGAGCGAAACCGTTAGCATAGAAGCCAATCTTGCAACGGGTGTTTATATTGTGAGGGCCGCAACGGCGTATAAGAATTTCGCCACAAAAATCATTAACAAATAAAACATACATTCTATGAAAAAGCATATTTATTGCTCACTGATCGTATTTTTCGTATGTTTAAGCATGGCCGTATTGGCCGATGGTCCTGGTCCTCCTCCGCCCCCTGGTGACCCAAGCGGTCACGGTGGCCCTGTTGGCGCACCGATCGACGGCGGGCTCTGCATCCTGTTAGCCATTGGAGTCGCCTATGGAGGCCGGAAATATTACCAGGCACGGAAGTCAAAGAAAAAGCTTGGGACAGAAGAGCAAGCCAGTGAAAATCCAGGGGAGATACTATAGACTGGAAAACACAGAGGGTATTTCTGAATTTACCAGGTAAGAATTTCAGAAGGCCATCACTATAACGAAAGATCAATTCAACAATCGTGAAGAGTCAAGCTATAAGGACTGCCCGTTCTGTGCTGAAAAAATTCAGGCCAGGGCGATAGTCTGCAGGTATTGCGGACGGCAACTTACTTAATGTCCCCCGGAAACGACAAAGCCCGCCAATTGGCGGGCTTTGTCGTTTCCGGGGATAGATATGATGAGCTAAACAATGTCATCGAAAGATGCTTCAGAAGGTAATACCGGCGCAAGGCTTGGCGAATCCCCGCCTACCACCGTATCAGTATCCAGAAAATCTGCTTCACTGGGAATGCATGGTGACAGGTAAGGAATGAGTAAGTTAAGATTGCCTGCATCTGAGTCGCTAAAATCAGCTTCCTCAGGTGTGACCGGTGCCAATAAAACTGTTGAAGGAACACTTGCAATGACGAGATCATTGTCATTGAAATCAGCTTCAGACGGAGTTACCGGAGCCAATACATTCAGGTCTGATGAAGTAATTGCAGAAACCTCCGGGACAGAATTGACATGGGTGGTGTACGTATGATATGAAAGCATGCCCGTGCCTATGGTTTGTGCAGAACTTCCATTGGCAAAAAGAAAGCCGGACTGTAATCCGAAAAAGGTCACTATTATATAAAATGTAGGTTTCATTAGTTTCAGTTTTTGGTTCTTTTGATTCTTTTGGTTCATTGTTGTTTTAAACTTGATTCGAACATAAGACGTACCCCTCAGGGTAATGTTACAGTCATTATGAGTTTAGTTTATTTTTAACAATAATTTAACAAAACATTGAAAATTAATAAATTAAAGCACAAAGATACTATTTATTTAGACTTGATAAATTAAAAAATCGATAAATCTCCGTTAAATACCGATGAAACAGGGGAAAAAATCGATGAAATTCTAAGGTACAGAAAATGAGATAATTACATTTGTGGTTCGGCGAGTTCTCCGTTAATCATGTAATTACCCATGCATTGTGCAGTAAGGCAGGAATGGACGGGAAGTATACCCAATAAATCACCCGGTTTAAAGGTTTCAAACACTGAGTTGCTGACTTTTATAACTCCATGTTCCTGTGAAACAGCGCTGATATAACAATCATCAAGAGGTTCTGACCAGCCCTGGGGCGAAAGCCTACATACAAGCCCGAAAATAGTTTTCCCCTGATAAAAAACCGATTCCTTTGAAAGGTGTACAGCGCCCCCGTATATTGCAACCTCTTTTCTGGATTGCTCTTTTGAGACTACCGGACATGCCAGGCATACGGCAATCCTGCTGGTATCACAACTGCCAATAACGGTTTGCATAACATCGTAAAAGACAAAGTTCCCGGGACGCATTTCATCAAGACCTGCGAAACTGTCGATAAGGCTGCAGGCAGGAGTATCACCAACGGAAAGTATCAGATCTCCCGGTCCGCTGTCGAATTTTACTTTCAGAGATTTTAGAAGGTTGAATGCCGCCCTGCTTATCATTTCAATCTCGTCCTTGCCCCTGGCATTATATGTATGACCGGTATGGGTAAGAAAACCTTTGAATGTGAGCAAGGAATGTTTACGACAGGTATTTATTATAATTTCTATTTCTTCATTGTCCGACACGGTCAGTCCTGTCCTGTGGTAGCCGGTATCAATTTTAACAAAAACACCAACAGGCCTTTTAATTCCGTAAAATTTCTGCCCGAAGCTCTCAAGCGGCTCCGACATTGTGACCAGTATGTTCAGATCAGCCTTGCCGGAAAGTTCAATGAGCTCATCGGATTCACGGAGATTCAGGGGAAATGCTATGGTGATGTCTTCCCAGCCTTTCTCAATAAAGTACCTGGCCATGGAAACGCTTGCAACAGTTATTGCACGTACGCCTTCTTCCCTGAACCATTCCCCGATCAAGCCTGATTGATGGGTTTTAAAATGAGGTCTGAACTTTACACCAAGCTTCTTAGCCCTTTCCGCCATCCAATGGATGTTCGCCTTGCAGATCGCTTCATCCACAAGCAGGGTAGGGCGGCGTATGTTATCAAGATTGATATTCATATTTTCCCGTTTCCCAGTTCCCGTTTCCCGGTTCCCGTTTCCCGTTTCCCGTTTCCCGTTTCCCAGTTCCCGTTTCCCGGTTTAAAGGTAATCCTTAAAATACTGGTACATCTTATTATTCAGATGGATCCTGTCTTTGCCCCTCACATTATGTTCATGGCCCGGGTAAATAAAATAATCGACAGGCTTGCCTTCGTCAACACATTTTTTTATGAACGACAACCCGTTTTGCGGAACGACGGTTCCATCCTGATATCCCTGGATTATCAGAAGTTTGCCGCTCAGCTTCTTTACATAATTCAGCAGGGAGGCATTTTTATACCCTTCGGGATTGGTTTGAGGAGTGTCCATATACCTTTCACCATACATAACTTCATAATATTTCCAGTCAATGACCGGGCCACCGCAAACACCAACTTTAAATACCCCGGGATTCCTTACCATCATTGATATCGTCAAGAATCCCCCATAAGACCATCCGTTTATACCGATCCTGGTGGTGTCGATCCAGGGCAGCGACCTAAGATAGTTCACACCGCACATCTGATCCTCCACTTCAGCATCACCCAGGTGACGGAACACAGCTTGTTCGAACGCCTTTCCCCTTTCGGAAGTTCCCCTGTTATCCAATGTAAATATAACATAACCCTGTTCGGCCAGGTAATTCAGGAACAGGCCTGCCCCTCCCAGCCAGCTTTCGGTGACCATTTGAGAATGAGGTCCTCCATAAACATAAATGATCACAGGATACCGTTTGGTGGAATCGAAATCCACAGGCCTTATGATCCTGCAATACAGATCTGTATTCTCTTTGTTTTTGATCTTAAAAATTGATGTTTTACCTATCTTGAATTCCTTCAGGGGATTGGCATCGTATAGAAGTTCCTGTTTTAATCTGCCATTTGCATCCAGGAGATCGATCTTTCGTGCAAAACCCAGGCTGGAATAGGAATCGAGAAAAAATTTACAATCTGCACTGCACTTTACATTATGGCTGCCTGCGGATGAGGTTATCCCTTTGATCGCACCTGATTTTATGTCAATCGAACATAAGGACCTTCCGATCGGATTATCCTTATTGCAGATAAATAAGATCGTTTCTCCTTCAGGATCCGAGCCTGAGAATGAACTTACTTCCCAGTATCCTTTTGTAAGTTGTTTGACAAACCTGCCCGAGGATTCATAAAGATAAAAGTGATTGTACCCGTCGCGACGGCTCAGCCAGAGGAAACGGGAAGGATCCCCGGCAAGGAAAACCGGACCAGTCACGGGTTCCACATATTTCGGATCGGTTTCAATAAAGAGGGTTTGTAAAAATTTTCCTGTTGAGGCATCGTAGGTTTTCATCCACATACTATCCTGCTCCCGGTTAAGAACGGCAATATAGATAAGCCTGCCGTCGGGGCTCCATGTCACATTGGTAAGATATTTTGCAGTATCGGCGCCGGTTTCAAGATCGATATGGTTGTTTGTTGCCACAGAATAAATGTGAATATTCACGCTATGGCTCTTTTGGCCCGCCATAGGATATTTTGTCCCATCCAGAACAGCGATGGGATCGGTAATGTCGACTGTGGGATAAGTGGCTACGCCGGTTTCATTCATATAATAATAAGCAAGTTTATCACCTGAGGGGGACCAGAATATGCCTTTGGTGATCCCGAACTCGTTGCGGTGTACTTTTTCAGACCCAAAGGAGATATCGGGGTTGGAGGAAGCCTCAACCGTATATTCTTTCCCGCTAACACTTATGAAAAGGCTGTTTTTGACAGTATATGCAGTGAAAAAGGTATTTGGAGCCAAATCTGTATTCTGCGCATTATCGTTCCAGGAATTGAGTTTTTGCAATATGCCATCCGCAAGACAATAACTAAAGATCCGGTTCTTCGAGAGGAAGCTGAACCTGTTCGTCTTATACACCGTAATACCCGGAAAACGTGATAAGGTATCCTCTTTCGCTTCCTTTAACCTGCTGTTCAGGGCCTGAAGTCTGAGTACGGTATCCCTTGATGGTTTGTCGGTATACCCCTTCACCAGGCAGTTTTTAGCGGTGAAAAACCAGGTGGTTTCATCCCCGTTCCATTGAAGTTGTGAAAGATTTTTTGCTGTGAGCCCGGTTCCGAGAGTGGCTTCGTCCATGCTCATCAGTTTCACCTGAGCAAAAAGAAGGCCCGGTAAGACCAGGCCTGAAAGGATAAACAATAATCGTTTCATAGTATTTTATTCAGTTATAAGGAGTCGGGTTGATCTCGCCTTTCAACACCATAATGCCGTTTTGGGCAAGTGCCCTCATTTCATCTTCGCCGGGATAGATCTGTACAGGGGCCAGTTTATAAACCCTTTCCTGGATCCAGCTAACGAACATTTTATCATAGGCTACACCGCCGGTGATGAGAATTGCATCGCATTCGCATTTCAGCACCGTATACATTTCTCCAATCGTCTTGGCAATCTGGTAAGCCATTGCCTGATATATCAGTTTGGCTTGTTCATCGCCTGCTTTTACCATTTGTTCGACCTCGGCAGCACTGTTGGTCCCCAGGTATGCCACAAGTCCGCCTTCACCTGTCACCATTTTCTTGATCTGTTTGATATCATATTCTCCGCTGAAGCACATTTTTATCAGCTGGTTCACGGGCAGGGTGCCGCTGCGTTCGGGACTGAACGGTCCTTCGCCGTCAACCCCCTGGTTCACATCAATGACTTTTCCTTTTTTATGTGCACCTACGGTTACTCCACCTCCAAGATGAGCTACGATAAGGTTTATGTCCTCATAACGTTTCTGGACTGCACGGGCATATTCCCTTGCAATAGCTTTCTGGTTCAGGGCATGGAAAATCGAGATCCGTTTAAACAGTGGATGGCCTGCAATTCTGGCCAGGGGTTCCAGTTCGTCGACCACCACCGGGTCGGCTATATAGGCTTTGGCGCCGGGAATGTTTTTAATAAGGTCATGTGCAATGAGTCCGCCCAGGTTGCTTGCATGTTCTGTTTCGGCGTGGATCAGGTCATGGATCATGATCTCATTGACCTCGTAAACGCCCGAAGGGATGGGCTTCAGAACGCCCCCTCTTCCAACCACTACTTTGACTTGTTCCAGGTTGATACCGGCTTCGGACAGCTGCTGCAAGATTATATTCTTGCGGAACTGGAACTGGTCGGCGATCTTCGGAAACGGGGCAAGTTCATCGGAAGTATGTTTTATGGTCTTCAGAAAGAGGGCTTTGTCGTTCTGGAAAACTGCAATTTTAGTTGAGGTTGATCCCGGGTTTATAGCAATTACCCGGACATTATCCATTTCCATAGGTTTATTTTTTTTCGGCTCAGGTATTTTTAATTTTAAAAACAGACCAAGCCATCAGGTAAGGGATGATGGTCAAAGATGCGGCTACCGAGATCCTGAGAAGTATCATATGAGGATATAAAATCCATAGGAGTGTATAAGGAAACACGAGCAGGAACAACAAGGCAAAAGACCTGACCATCATCGGGTTTACTGAAAATAATTTCGCATATCCGGCATATACGCCTCCAACAAGTGCACCTTCCTTGCTGCGGTACAGGTCCCTTCCTGTTCTAAGGCCGATAACACTCTTTCGGATGCTGTAAATGAAATAGATGAGGAAGCCGATATACATCCATATCAGCAGCCGCAGCCAGGTATCGACCGGGAGAGAGGCCATCTGGCCGACACAGAATAATGCTCCGAGCAAAGGCACCCAGGGAACAAAAGGTGTTTTAAACGGTCTTGGGATGTCGGGGCGTTTTTTTCTGAGGAAGATGATGCTGATACACACGATAGTGAAGGCAAGCAGCGTTCCGATAGAGACCAGCTCACCCAGTATGCTTATAGGAAGAATGCCTGCCAGTATCATGGCAACAAGTCCGGTAAGCATGGAACTGATGTAAGGGGTCTTGAATTTTTTATGAACTCTTGCGAATACCTTGGGAAGCAGGCCGTCTTTGGCCATGGTATAAAAAATCCTTGGCTGGCCAAGAAGCATCACCAGAATGACCGAACTAAGCCCGGCAAGTGCAGCGATCTTTATAATTGGTCTCAGCCAGAACATTTTATCTCCCATGGAATCTACTCCAACGGCAACAGGGTCGGGAACCAGAAGCCTGGGATATGCGATTATACCGGTAAGTACAATGGCAACCAGGATGTAAAGGATCGTTGATATTCCGAGTGATCCGAGGATACCGATGGGCATATGTTTCTGGGGATTTTTAGCTTCCTGGGCCGCGGTTGATACGGCGTCGAACCCTATATAGGCAAAGAAGATCACGCCCGCCGCCCTGAATATCCCCGACCAGCCGAAGTGCCCCCACTCACCTGTATTTGGCGGAATGAATGGTTTCCAGTTGACAGCTTTCACAAAGAAAAAGCCGATCACTACAAAAATGATGATCACCCCGACTTTGGTAATGACCATGACATTATTGAAACTGGCCGATTCCTTTATGCCGATGATTAGTAAAAGGGTAAGGACGGCAATGATGAACATGGCAGGAACGTTCATGATGGCATGAGTTGTGGGAAGAGAGGCCACATCCACTCCCTGTTTGGTCAGGAGATTAACCAGGTCAGCCGTTTTTGGGACCCAGCTGATCGGGCCCGGGGGATCGATCAGCGTAGTTCCGGATGCGGCTGTGAACTGGACGGGCAGGTTTACTCCCAGGTCCTTAAAGAAGCTTACCATGTACCCCGACCATCCAACCGAAACGGTTGAAGCTGCGAAAAGATATTCAAGGATAAGGTCCCAGCCGATGATCCAGGCAAGGAACTCACCAAGCGTAGTATAAGCATAGGTATAAGCGCTGCCTGAAATCGGGATCATGCTCGCAAACTCGGCATAACAAAGTCCGGCAAAAGCGCATGCAATCCCTGAAATGATGAAAGAGATCACGATAGCAGGGCCTGCATACTGGGCTGCCGCCTGTCCGGTGAGAACAAAAATCCCGGCTCCGATGATCCCACCGATACCCAGAGTAGTCAGGTTTGTTGCCGTCAGGGCTTTTTTAAAACCCTGTTTGTTATCGGCAGCTTCGTCGAGAAGTTCCTGGATAGGCTTAATTGTGAACAGTTTACTGCCCATAGGCTTGGTTTTACAAAATTATGGCCGGCTTAGCCAAGCTGAAATTGTTTTCTGCTGATGGCATTCATTATATAGCTGCTGCCATGATGATGGAAGCCTGTTTGGATTCTTCGGTATCGGAACGGGATGTGAGAACAATAGGAGCTGCGGCTCCGAGAACGACGGCTGCGAGTTGTGCGTTTGCTGAGAACCCCCATGACTTATACAGCATGTTTCCGGCTTCTATATCAGGTGCGATTAAAAGGTCGGCATCTCCGGCTACCTCACTAACAATTCCTTTGTGTTTTGCACTGGCGGCACTTACGGCATTATCGTAAGCAAGGGGGCCATCAATGATGCAGTTTTTAATTTGTCCGCGCTGGTTCATCTTGGCAAGCAGAGCAGCTTCGGTAGTGGCGATCATCGCTTCATTCACCATCTCAACAGCTGCAAGAACGGCAACTTTAGGTTTGATATATCCAAGCTTGTTCATAAACTCAACCGCATTATTGACGATAGCGACCTTGGTCTTGAAATCCGGAGCGGGGATCATTGCGGCATCGCTTAGTCCCAGGAGTTTGTGGTAGGTAGGGATTTCGAACAATGCAAAATGGGAGAGTACATCGCCCTTTCGCAAGCCGTTTTCTTTGTCAAGCACTCCTCTGAGAAAAGTCGCGGTTGAAACAAAGCCTTTCATAAGGATGTCGGCCTGTTTCTCCCTGACCATAGTCACGGCTTTTCTGACTGCAAGTGTATCAACTTCTTCGTTGATGATTTTCATCTTGCTTACATCCAGGTTTAATTTAGCTGCAATGTCTTTTATTTTTTTCTCATTGCCGATGAGCACGGCTTCAACAAGGCCCATTTTATCAACAGCACAGATTGCCTCCAGGCAGTGTTCGTCATGCGCAACAGCGACGGCTAAGCGTTTTTTTCCTGACTTCTTTGCTAATACCTGAAGTTCTGTGAGTTTTTTGAGTACGCCAAGTTTGGTTTCAGTTTGGGTAGTCATAGTCTGTTTCCTCCTAAATTTTATTTTATTTTGTTATGTTTTATCGGGTATCTCCGACATAGCAAACCTACGGCATTTTTGCCATCTGGACAAACTTTACGATAAAAATCATTTGAAAAAAATCTATACCTTTGCCGCACTAAAACACTTACGTTATGGAACTTCCCTTTGCAGAATCGTACCGTATCAAAATGATTGAACCTATCCGCCGCAGCACCCGGGCTGAAAGGGAACAATGGATCAAAGAAGCCAAATACAACCTGTTTAACCTGAAAAGTGAGTATGTTTTTGTAGATCTGCTAACCGATTCAGGAACAGGAGCTATGAGCGACAGGCAATGGAGCGAGATGATGCTGGGCGATGAAAGTTATGCTGGCGCTTCTTCCTTCCAAAAATTCAAAAATGCCATCACCGAGATAACCGGGTTTGAATATGTACTACCTGCACACCAGGGAAGAGCTGCTGAAAATGTATTGTTTTCAGTCCTGGTTAAAGAAGGAGACATTGTCCCGGGAAATTCTCATTTTGATACTACAAAAGGCCATATTGAATTCCGCAAGGCCAAGGCTGTGGACTGCACAATCGACGAAGCATTTGATACTACACTGATACATCCTTTCAAAGGAAATGTAGATCTTGAAAAGCTTGAAAAAGTGCTTAAGCAGAGCGGGAATAAGGTGCCTTTCATCATCCTGACGATCACCTGCAATTCTTCAGGTGGCCAGCCTGTTTCACTTGAGAATATGAAAGCTGTAAGGGAGATGGCCAACAAATACGGAATAAAGGTAGTTATGGATTCTGCCCGTTTTGCCGAGAACGCCTATTTCATCAAACTCAGGGAAGAAGGATGCCAGGATAAATCGATCCGTGAGATCGTAAGGGAAATGTTTTCCAATGCCGATGCCATAACAATGAGCGCAAAAAAGGATGCTATTGTAAACATCGGCGGGTTCATTGCTATGCGGGAGAAAGAGCTTTTCTGCAGTTCCAGCGTTTTCGAGATCATGTATGAAGGGTATCTTACTTACGGCGGACTTGCCGGCCGTGACCTTAATGCAATTGCACAGGGCCTTTATGAGGGTACCGAATTCGAATATCTGGAGACCAGGATAAGACAGGTGGAATACCTTGGCAATAAACTTCTTGAGTACGGTATCCCCATTCAGCAACCAATTGGCGGGCATGCGATCTTTGTTGATGCAAAACGATTCCTTCCGCATATCAGAAAGGAAGAATGCGTGGCTCAGACTCTTGCCGTTCAGCTTTATATAGAAGCTGGCATCAGAGGTGTTGAAATAGGCACAATTCTAGCCGACCGGGATCCGGTGACCCGCGAGAACCGTTTTCCCGAGCTTGAGCTGATGAGGCTCGCCATCCCCCGGAGGGTATATACCAATAACCATATGGATCTGGTTGCTGCAGGCCTTAAAAATCTCTGGGACAGGAGGAACACAGTTAAAACCGGCTTCAGGATCACAAAAGAAGCCCCTATTATGCGGCATTTTACTATTGAACTGGAAAAGGTCTGATCCCGTGGAACCGGCCCGCAAGATTGCAAGATACGGAAGGCTATTCACTCAACTTCAGGAGCTGCTTACCAGAACCCCTGACCAGGATGCCCGTATGACAACGATTGTGGCAATACTCCACAATAAAATGGAGTATTTTTACTGGACAGGATTTTATATGATGGTGGATGGTGAGTTGACCGTAAGGACATACCAGGGGCCGCTTGCATGCCAGATTTTGAAAAAACATACAGGGGTGTGCTGGGCAGGAATAGACCGGGAAATGACCGTGGTAGTTCCTGATGTTAATAAGTTCCCGGGTCATATCGCCTGCGATTCTGCATCGAAATCAGAAATAGTTGTCCCCCTGAAGAAAAGAAACGGAGAAATATACGGCGTCCTTGATATCGACAGCAAGTCGTTGAACTCTTTTGATGCTGTTGATGCTGAATGGCTTGAAAAAATCATCGCCCTGATTTAAATCCTTATAATTTCGTAGTTCGTAAGTTGTATATTTTTTAACCCGGCCTGATGAATTTCATTGAACTTTTATTAATTGCAATCGGTCTTTCCATGGATTGCTTTGCAGTGTCATTGAGTTTCGGGGCCCAGAAAAAACTGAACAGGAACGACATTCTTAAATTTTCATTCTTTTTCGCTTTTTTTCAGGCTTTGATGCCGGTTATAGGATGGATGGTAGGTAATGCAGTCAACATTTACCTTTCTGATGTTGACCACTGGATCGCCTTCGGAATACTGGCAGCAATCGGTCTCCGAATGATCTACGAGGCTTTCGGGAGCGAAGATAAAAAACGGTCTGTCGATATACGTGAATGGAAAATACTGTTGACCCTTTCCCTGGCAACCAGTATTGATGCGCTAATAACCGGAGTCAGTTTCGGGTTTATCAAGGTCAATATCCTTCTTGCAGTAATAACCATTGCCCTGATCACTTTTCTGAATTCAGTCGCAGGAGCGTATGTAGGTAAACGATCAATTCATATCTCTCCAAAAGGGGCAGAAATTATCGGGGGGCTGGTACTTATCGGGATAGGTGTTAAAATCGTCCTTCAACATTTGTCAATTATCTGATCTCGAATTAAACTTTCTTTCAAATGTCAACAATCAGGATCACAAAGGAATTCAGGTTTGAAGCTGCACACGCGCTTAAAGGGTACGATGGTCCATGCAGGAATGTGCACGGACATTCATATGAACTTGCTGTGACGGTCTCCGGATCCCCTATCAGCGATAGGAAATCGGCCAAATACGGTATGGTAATGGATTTCGGCGACCTTAAATGTTTGATCAAAGCAAATATAATTGATGTTTTCGACCATGCCCTTATTTTGCATTCAAACCTCAGAGAAGAACATCGTATTCCTTCCGGAGAACCGTTTACCAATGTTGTTTTTGTAGATTATCAGCCTACCAGCGAAAATATTCTTATCGACATGGTCGGGAGGATAAAGAAACTTCTCCCTGAAAATATCAGGCTTCACCATCTGGCATTACGCGAAACATCCACATCGTATGCCGAATGGTATGCGTCAGACCAGGTCATTTCCCTGCCTATTTCGGGAGCAGATGAATATCAACCGTAGGGTCGTCATTGTCAACCTTGATTATAACAGCTTCGGATGAAGCAGAATCCTGGTTATAAAAAGAAGGCATGAAATTTTTTGTTATATCCGTTCCTGGAAGAGGATTGACACGCAGGAAATAATTGCCGTGAATTATCCCGCTGAAACGGTAATACCCGTTGTTGTCGACAGGGGCTGTCTGAATCAGAATCACAGTATCATACGGTTTGGCTTTATCATAAACCTGAAACAGGAAGGCAGTCCCCCTGCTTATCCGGGTTTCACCAGCATAAGCATGACCGCTTATATTGTGTTTATGCGAGTAGGAGAACCAGATCATAATAAGAAGCAGTACCATGGCTGCTGTTGCCAGCAGGGGGTATAGGTTGGGTGAGCGGGAAAATACAGAAAACCTCTCTTTAAGGCTGGAAAATTTGCTTTTATCCAATTCCGCAGGATGCAATTCGGCCTTTACCTTTTCCCAGGCCTGACCTGGAGGTGGCGGCTCGAATCCGGTAAAAGCTTTCCTGTAAATGTCTTCTATGTTATCCTTTTCCTCCATACTGCTATAATATTCTTCGTAAAATTTTTCTCATTGACGCTTTGGCTCTCCATAACTGTGATTTTGAGGTGTTCTCAGAGATCCCCAGAATCTCACCGATTTCCCTGTGATTGTATCCGTCAATAACATACAGGTTAAATACAGTTCTGTAACCGGTTGGAAGTCCCTGGAGTATCTTCAGCAGTTCGTTGTGTGAAAGTTTTGACAAGGCATCTTCCTGAATGGTTGCATCAGCAGATTCAAATTTCAGGCTGACCTCGTTCTGAAACTTCAGCTGCTTTGTATAATAATTGATGGCAGTATTTACAAATATTTTGTGAATCCAGCCGTCGATCGCTTCTTTTGAATGAAGATGTGAAAGGTTTTGAAAGACTTTAATAAATCCTTCCTGCAAAATATCCTGGGCTTCCATCCTGTTTCCGGCATACCGGAGGCAAACGCCGAACATACTTGCTGAATACGCTTTGTACAAGGCTTCCTGGGCGCGTGGTTCGTTCTTAAGACATAGTTCAATTACCTCGGCCGAGACAGTCATAAAAAGCTGTTGAATGAAACTAAGGGCAAACGAAGTTAACAAAAATCCCTGCTTGCAGAAATAAAATCACCTCAGTATTTAATGATCTTGTAATTAAATACATTGTCTCCTTTAAGTGACCTGATTATCAGGATATACATTCCGGGAGAAAGAGAAGACAAGTCTGTCCTGATCAGGCAGGATCCGGGGTTGTAATGTGATACAGACTGCAGCAAAGGAACTGATTGAAGCGAATACACGGTTAAAGAGAGATCAACAGGGTTATGAACAGTAAGGTGAATCCCAATAGCTTCCGCTGAGGGATTGGGATAAGGAGAGCCCGCATCAATATCATCATGTTTCCCGGGTTCATTTATCCCTGTGATATTATGATCATAGATATCCAGAACCAAGGTGTCGATTACAGGTTCCTGATTACTGATACTGACATGGGTGTATTTTGAAAAACGCCCTGTTGATTCGACAAACAGCAGGTAATTTCCGTATGGTATATTTGGAAAGCTGAAATTTCCGGATTCATCGCAAAGGGAGTATGTTATCAGGTTTTTCAAAGAATCAAGCAAGAGGACTTCGCTGCGGAAAAGTTCGAATGCGCCGGACGTCTGGGTATGACGTTGAACTTTCCCTGAAATTTTACCTGAACCAATCAGACTGTCATTGACAGGTTTAAAATAAATGTCAAAGTTATAGATGCTTGTATCGGAAATCTCCAGTAATTGAGACTGCTGCCAATAAGTTTCATGAATATAATAAGCCGGGGAATATTTCCGGGAGTTCCGGGAGCCATTTGTCAAAGCAGTTTTAACAATATAATCACCTGGGAGCAGATGGGGGAAAGAGAAATATCCAAGATAAGTGAAAGCCATCGTGTCGAAAGCAATAATATGGTTATTCACCAGGCGGTAAAGATAAGCTACAGCGGTATCACCGGTACTTTCCGGATTATTAATCGGATGGTCACCGGCAAAAACATGCCCTCCGATGCTGTAATACTTTGGACTGTATATAAAGATGCAGGAAGAATCAGAACAGGGTGTATCAAGGTTATCCCTGGTGATAGTGAGGCATGCCTGGTAATGTGCCGACCCTGCATAAACATGAACGGGGTTCCTTTCGGTTGAAGATGAACCGTCGCCAAAATTCCACACCCAGTGGTCAGGGTTCCCGGCCGAAAGGTCAAAGAACCTGTAAAGGTTCGGTGTAGCAGAAGAGGAATCCAGTTCGGCAATGAAATCAGCTCTGCACTGCGGGTTGAAAGATTCGCAAATAAAGAAGTTAATGATGATACTATATGATTGTATAGGTTGTGACTGATGGTGAAGGATATTGTGACAGTCGTAGGCACCGACCGACACTGTATCGCCCAATCCGGGAAGTTCATGAATCGTATCGGCATAATTCCCGCTTGTATCAGTATACACAGTCTTGCTGTAACCGATATAAGACACATTCACGAATACACTGTGATTTTTAACAGGTTTCCCGGTGGAGTCATTCAGAATTTTGCCGGAGACAGTTATACTTATCGCTTTAAGCTGGCTGGAAGCTGCAGGTTGTCCGTTGGCCGGCAGGAACGAACCTGTTAAAAATATTGCAAGAACAAATAAGAGAAAGTATATAATCTTCACCTTCATTTCTTAATGCTTTTTCTTCCAAAATGATATTGAATGCCCAGATCAATGCCAAAGGCCTGGGTTGATGGTTTCCCGGTTTCAGTTGATTGTACCGGAGAGGTCAGGAAATACTTGTAATAAGGATTGATCTCGAGGCCCCAGTGTTTTGTAAACTGGTACCCTATAGTAAGACGCACCCATAATTGCCAGTTAGTCGGAAGTCTTGAGGGTGAGCTATCCTCTAGTTTGATGAGCCTGCCATTAGGAATATCAATAGAAGGCTCGGCTTTCTTCTCACTGATAAGGAAAGAGACTGCAGGACCAACCTCAAAACCAAGACAGAATTTCGAAGTCTCGAAAAGATTATAGCCAAGGAGCAGGGGGATCTGCAGGTAGGTATACCTGTTCCGGGTGCGGTCATCTGCGATATGGGTCACACTGTCGTAGATCGCATGATTACGGGTAATATAGATAATTTTTGAAGGATTTACAGGATCGGGATAATAACCGATGACTTCTTTGTAAAAACTCACGCTGTCATTACTGCGATACTGCATCTTATAGACACCCTCATCATAGGTATAGCCCAGGCCCAGACCGGTGCGTATCGAAAACCTCGAATAATGATAAGCAATCCCGGCGTTTACCCAATAATTGAATTCGGTGGTCGTTGCTCCGTTTGAATTGTACAAAGCCATTTCCGGTGCAACACCAAGATTGCAAGAGAAGAATGAGGGCAGCGGCATTTTTTCATGCACATAGGTAAACACCTCACCTGAGCGGATAAAGCTGATGGTGTCAGGGGCAGAAGACAAGTCGAAATTTGAGAATTCAAGAGGATCCAGTAAATCAATAATTGACGGAGGAACCTTGTTTGTTGATTCGGATTCATGCTTAATAAAAGCTGGATCGGGTACAGGAGAAGGTTCAGAAGGTGACGGGCTGTTTCCTGTTTTTACGTTGGAGGCGATGAGAGCACCTGAGGTAAGATTGCGTTTAACCGGAACCGATACTGGTTGAACCGGTTTTACTTCCCTTGCAGGCGGATTAATTGTTTGTTTTTCGTTTAAGGTTAAAGGTTCTGAAGAAGCCACACCAACCTGATTTTGTATGGTTACAGGCCTGGCCACCGACTGAGATTGAGTGACGGGACCAGCAGGTAAAAGGCTTTTCCCAGCTGGTTGAAGGGCCCAGTATGTCAGTGAAGCGATAACGAGTATGCCACCGGAAACGGACACCAATGCCAGCTTCGGGACATTGATAAAATTAAAATGTATCAATTCCTTGAACAATAACTTCCAATTCAGACTTTTCCATACACCGGGAGAAGGTGTAAACTCCTGCTTCCCAATGGATTCCCTGAACAGGTCGTCAAGATTTTTTCCTGGTCCGGAATTACTATTTGATGATTGACTCATTTTATTTCAAATTCTTTTTCTGTCTGTTTTCCTCAATTTTATTCTTCAGCCATCTCCTGGCTTTGAACAGCTGAGTTTTTGAAGTATTCTCAGATATGCCAAGAGCTTCTGCGATTTCTTTATGGCCGTAGTCTTCAAAAATATGCAGGTTGAAGACTGTCCGGTAGCCCGCAGGCAGCTCCTGGATTAGTTTTAATAACAACGCAGGGTTATATTCATCCGGAAATTCAACGTTTTCATTCATATCCAGAATCTCAGTCTCCCTGATTTCATCAATTTTCTCATGTCGGGCAATCTTATTCCTTTTATTAATGTAATTGATCGCATGATTGACGATAACCCGTTTAATCCAGCCGGCCAGAGAACCTTCGCCACGGAAGGAGTGAATGTTTTGAAAGACCTTGATGAAAGCCTCCTGTAAGATATCTTCGGCTTCATCCCGGTCACGGCAGTAACGCATACAAACGCCAAGCATCGGAGGGGCAAATGTGTCAAATAACAATCTCTGCGCCTGGCGTTTCCCAGCTATACAGTCCTTCACTATTTGTTCATCGATGACCATTAACAGGACTAATTTGAAGACAACCCATAATCATTTGGGTTGCCTGTAAGCCTATTTATAAATACATAACATGCTGCGATTTACTCTGCAGCTTCCTGGAATTTCTCAAAGTTTTTAATAAAAAAATCTCTGCCCTTATTACTCATAATCCCATGTAAATGGTACATGAACAATTCATGGAAAACCTCAAATGAATTAAGTTCGTCGGCCGAAAACAATTCATTATCAACAATATTTTCTATCCTGTAAAGATGAAGCCTGGCAATAAGCCCGGCATTCAGGTCTTTTCTGTAAAGTCCTTCCTTTTTCCCTTTCAGCATGTTCCTGAGAGTGTTCTCATACATTGTTTTGCGACGCTCCTCCTTTACTTTCATGAACAGGTCGGGATAATATTTCCTGACATCGTAATCCATCGAGGGATTATGATCATGGATCAGTTTTTTAATGGATTTATAAATCTGGAATAACTCTTCCATTGCATTGAGTTTAAGCAGCAGAATTTCATCAAACACTTTGCAGTTTCTGGAATGTTCGGAGCTGAGTACTTGATTTACCAGGTCTTTTTTATCATCGAAGTACTCGTACAATGTTTTTTTTGAAACAGAGAGATGGTGCGCAACATCATCCATTGTTACGCTTTTGATGCCATAGCGGTGATAGAGCCTGCTTACCTGACTCAATATCTCCTGTACCTTGTCACTCATCTTACAAAGGTAAGAATAAAATCAGGGAAACTTTTTTTGTGTAAGCAGTTTTATCAGATTATCCTGATTAATGCTGGTAGATATTCGCAGAATTCCTATATCCTGCAAGGTTTTTGTACCAGTCGGGAAAGGAAGCCCCGTTACTGGTAGCCCACTGTCCCAGATGGAGATAGGCAGATAAAATATCGGCAGATTCCCTGGCATAATCAAAGTTCTCGTAAATATTAATGGCCCATGGAAGGTTGTTGGCCGTTTTATAATACCTTGATTGTGAGGGGATGCTTGTATCATCTCCTGTTCCTAAATATGTCTGGTTAGCAAGAGCTGTCGGTACATGATCAGGAAGATGTACCTCTTTGCCACGGTTGAGGTTGATGATGATGAACGGGTTAAAATTTCCAATATCAAGGTCCGACATGGTATACAGGTTCTGGCTGAATAACATGGTGATCCTGATGGTATCGGGATTGATATATGGATTGCCGATGACCGTATTGATCATCCCGCCGGGGCTATTGAATGCTTTAAAGTCGTCATCGGTTATGATGACTGTTGGTTTGTTCTGAGCTGCTTCAAGTCCGTTTGCAGCCAGGGTGATGTAATTGTCGAATATGGAAGACCCGGTAACGGTAATGGCTGAGGAGGGAATATTTGCATTCGCAAACTGGAAACCGAATCCGCTCGGGAAAGAAGCCCCGGCTGCTTTGAGGATGAACAAGCCGTCGCATTCCACTATCTTGTTCTGTGCGTTGGTGATCGTATTGAACTGGTAATTCACAACCAGGTCATTAAAATCATAATCCCCCTGGTTCGGCCATAGGTCTTCGAAAGCAAGGCTTCCGCTTGAGGTCGACGGGAATAAATTATTATAGGCCCTGGTTGGGTCGTTGGGATAATCATCATAACTGTTAGGGACACCATCCCCGTCACTGTCACTGCTTAAGGCATAGCTGACATCTGTGTTGAACAGAGCTCCTGTGATGGTTCCGTTATAATGGCTGGCAGAGGCATCATAAGCCGTGTTTCCGCTGCCTTCATTAAAATGCCAAAGAGCTTTGATCCCGGTCTCGCTGCCGGTCCAGGGAACCGACATGGAAGAATTTACCTGAGGTAATGAAAGATTTGTATTCCAGATACTCACTTCATCAATAAGACCCTGAAAAAACTTCTGGGCTCCGGCATCGGATCCGATGGAAATGTTCCTGCCATTATTGACAAGTACGGAACCTACTGAAGCGGAATTCTTTAGAATCCCGTTCACATAAAGAAACAACGTTGAACCGTCATACACTCCGGCAAGATGATACCATGTATTGAGCGTTGGCTGTCCTGATCCCCAGTTGATGAGCACACTCGTAAAATTACCCAGGTAAATGCTTGCCTGAAATCCTTTATACAGGTCCTGCCCGAGTCCGCATCCATCCCAATCTCCTTTCTCAATAATCTTTGCCGTTTGCTGACGGGTTGGTTTCACCCAGGCCTCAAAAGAACATTTGTTGGGGAATGAAAGCCCGGTCGTGTTCGATACTGCTATCCAGTCGGTGGTCCCGTTGAAATTCATTGAATAATTAACAGACCCGCTTTTTGTGTTTGGGAATGTAAATTCCAGCACCGGTTTGGTAATAGTTACAGCCATGGAATTAATCATGATTGTAGTTTCATATGTCGGCAGAGGTACAGAAACGGTATAATCATTAGCGTTACCGGCAAAGAAAGCTTTAAGATAAAGTTGACTTTCATCGGCGGATGAGATCCTCAATACCCCGGCAGGGATGTTATGCAAGCGAAATTCAATATTGTCGGAAGTGTTCCATGTAAAGCTATTGCTTACTTTAAGTGCGCCCATCCCTTGCTGGGTAATGGTTTCAGATTTTTTATTGCAGGAAGTGAAAATCAACAGGGCAGCAACACAAAACCAAACAATTTTTTTCATGGGAATTACTATTTACCGCAAAATTACAATAACAAGGTGCCTATAGCAAGCCGTATTTAGCAAGTGTAGTCATTCAGGCACTTTTTGTATCCGGGTCTTTCAGGAGTTTGCCCGAAATACCGGAAACGATTCCTCTATAGAAAGTTTTTAACTGCCGGAATTTTGATATCTTTGCTTATTATTGCAAAGGCTGATATTTTTAACGGAAAATGATTTAAATAATACCAGATGAAGAAGATACTTTGGATCAGCGGCTTGATCATTTTCCTGGTGTCCTGCGGGGGCAACTCAGGAAACAAACAGGCCAGGCTTGATGACCTCAAAAAACAGAGAGACAAACTTACTGCCGAGATCACCAAACTCGAAAATGAACTCAACCCCCAGGGGATCCAGACAGCGACCGTCGTGAAAACTATGGACGTGGTAAAACGCCAGTTTGAGCATTACATTGAAGTCCAGGGAAGGATAGACGGTAATGAAAATATCGGGGTTGTTCCCCGTAATCAGGGAGGAGTGGTCACCAAAATCTATGTGACCCAGGGCGATCATGTGACCGCCGGGCAGGTGCTTGCCGATATGGACAATGAAGTCCTCAAGCAAACTTTAAAGGAACTCCAGACATCCCTGGATTATGCCACCGATATGTACAACCGTCAGAAGAACCTCTGGGATCAGAAAATAGGTTCAGAAGCCCAGTATCTTGCAGCCAAGAACTCCAAAGAATCCCTGGAGGGGAAAATGAATACGTTAAGGGATCAGCTGGATATGTCGAGAATAGTTTCACCTATCGACGGTACGGTTGAGGATATTCCCATTAAAGTTGGCCAAATGGCATCTCCCGCTTCTCCCCAGCCATGTTTCCGGGTCGTCAACTTTTCAAGGGCCAAAGCTGTTGCGGATATAAGCGAATCGTATTCCAACAAGGTAAAGACCGGTGACCCCGTTAAGGTTTACTTGCCAGATCTGAATACCGAACTGAATGCAACAGTGAGTTTTTCAAGTAAGTATATCAATCCAACCAACCGTACATTTACTGTTGAGGCTATCCTTCCCCCCGCATCAGGCCTGACCTTCAGGGCGAATATGATCGCTGTTGTAAGGATTAAGGACTATGATAACAAAAACAGCCTGGCTATCCCGCAGAATTACATACAAACGGCCAGGGATGAAGGGCATTTTGTTTTTGTAGCTGAGGTAAAAGACGGAAAGACCTGTGCAAGGAAACATATTGTAACTCCATTTATCACCTATAACGGACTTACCGAAGTGCTGGAGGGCCTGAATGAAGGGGATAAAGTGATCACTACCGGCTATAAGGACCTTTACGATGGTCAGCTGATTTCCTTCTAAAGACCTGATGTACTATGAAAAAGCCAGAAAAACTCAAGGAATTTTTTGCAACCAGTTGGGCCATTGACAATAAGTCGAGCATTTATGTGCTTACTATTATCATCACCATGCTGGGAGTTCTCTCTTATATAAATATCCCAAAAGAGCAATTTCCCGAGATTGTCATCCCGACCATTATTGTGAATACCGTATACCCTGGAACTTCTCCCGAAGACATGGAAAACCTGGTGACCCGGCCGATAGAGAAGGAATGCAAGTCGATACAGAACGTTAAAAAGATCACCAGCAATTCCATACAGGACTTCTCTTCGATCGTTGTGGAATTCACTACCAGCATCCCGGTCCCCGAAGCAAAGCAGAGAGTCAGGGATGCAGTTGACAAGGCAAAATCAAAACTCCCTAACAACCTTCCGAATGATCCTGATATTGCTGAGGTTGACATATCGGAGATCCCGATCATGAACATCAACCTCTCGGGGGATTATGACCTGCAGAGGCTTAAAAAATATGCGAAGGACGCACAGGACAAGATAGAGACACTTCCCGAGATCACACGCGTGGATATAGTTGGCGCCCTGGACCGTGAGATCCAGATTAATGTCGATATGTATAAGATGCAGGCTGCATCTGTTTCGTTCAGGGATATCCAGAATGCAATTGCAGCTGAAAATGTCACTGTTTCGGCAGGTACGATCACGAATTACGGGTTAAAGAGAACCCTCAGGGTCACCGGGCAGTTCAAGTCGCCTGAGGAGATCAATGACATCATCCTTAAGTCATCCAGCGGAGCTACAGTATATATCAAGGACATTGCCGAAGTAAAGGACTCATACAAGGACCAGGAAAGTTTTGCCCGTTTTGAAGGCAAGAACGTGATCACCCTCAATGTCATCAAAAAGAGCGGAGCCAACCTGTTGAACGCATCAGATAAGATCAAGGATATTATAAAGGAGATGAAGAAAACTTCCTATCCGCCTGATCTGAAAGTTGAGCTTACGGGTGAACAGTCGAGATTTACCAGAAGCACCCTCGAAGAGCTGAACAACACCATCATTATCGGGTTCCTGCTGGTCACCCTGGTTCTGATGTTCTTTATGGGGCTGAACAATGCTTTTTTCGTTGCCTTGTCAGTTCCACTTTCAATGTTTGTGGCTTACCTCGTGATGCCCCAGCTTGGATTTACCATGAACATGATCGTCATGTTCGGATTCATCTTCGCCCTGGGTATTATCGTGGATGATGCCATTGTTGTGATCGAGAATACCCACCGCGTACACCGGTATATTCCCGATATAAAATCAGCTGCGAAGTATGCCGCCGGTGAGGTGTTCCTTCCTATTCTTTCAGGAACACTTACGACACTTGCACCGTTTTTCCCACTGGTCTTCTGGCCGGGCATTGTCGGCAAGTTCATGCATTACCTCCCCGTCACGCTGATCCTTACACTCTTTGCCTCGCTTTTCGTGGCCTATATCATCAATCCTGTATTCGCGGTCTCCTTCATGAAGCATGAATACGACGGGAAGGAATATAAACTTAGAAAGAAGCCCTTCCTGGTCAGCAGTATCATTCTTGCAGCCTTTGCCGCTATGTTTTACATCGCCAGGGTTTTCACAATGGGGAACCTTCTGATGTTTGCTTTAATACTGAATGTAGTATACAGGCTTTGGCTGAAAAATGCGATCATAAAGTTCCAGAGTGTGTTATGGCCTGCCGTCCTTAATTTCTATGAACGTCAATTGCGTTTCTTCCTTAAAGGGCGTAATCCTTATTATCTTTTTGCAGGAGTCATCGTTCTTTTTGTCTTTACCATGATTCTTTTCGGAGCATTCAAGCCCCAGGTGCTGTTCTTCCCGAACAACAACCCTGCAACCATCTATATTTACGTTAAAATGCCTGTTGGTACCGACCAGAAGGTTACCGATTCGGTGACCAGGATAGTCGAAAACAGGGTGACCACCATACTTGGCAAGGACAACCCGGTCGTTGAGTCTATCATTGCAAATGTCGGCCTTGGCGCTGGCGAAAGTTTCTTCGATCGTTCAGTCTCTCCCGAAAGAGGAAAGGTCACTGTGAATTTCGTTGAAAGCAAGGACAGGCACGGAACCAAAACACTGGATTATATGGACCAGATCAGGGCCAATGTTCAGAACATACCCGGGGTCACGCTTTCGGTCGAGAAGAATAAAATGGGACCACCTACAGGGAAACCTATAAACATTGAGATTACGAGTGAGAACATCGAGGATCTTATCATTACATCCAAGGAATTCCTCACTTACCTCGATTCATTGCAGATCCCGGGCATAGACAAGCTCAGGTCCGATTTCGACGAAAGCAAACCCGAGATAGTTATGGATGTTGACAGGGTAAGGGCCAACCGCGAAGGGCTTAGCGTAGGTCAGATCGGGATGGAACTCAGGACTGCCATTTACGGTTACGAAGCATCCAAGTATAAGGAAGATGAAGACGAGTATCCCATACAGGTAAGGTATTCCGAAACCCAGCGTAAAAACGTAAACAACCTCATCAATGCCAGGATCACTTACCGTGACATGACCTCCGGACAGTTAAGGCAGATCCCCATCTCGGCTGTGGTCCAGGTAAATTACAGGGACACATACGGAGGGATCAAGCGAAAAAACCTAAAACGGGTGATCACATTGTCGTCGGATGTGACTTCGGGTCATACCGCGAATGAGGTTATAGCCAATATCGGAGCCGCTTTGAAAACCTTCAACCTGCCCAAGGGGGTGGAGGTAAACTTCACCGGTGAACGCGAAGACCAGGCAGAAACTATGACTTTCCTGGTCAATGCAATGATCATTGCCCTCGGGCTAATATTTTTCATCCTGATCACCCAGTTCGGAAGCCTGAGCAAGAGCCTTATTATCCTCAGCGAAGTAATCTTCAGTATCATTGGGGTTTTTATCGGGATGGTCATTTTCAAAATGCCTTTCGTCATCACCATGACCGGTATCGGGATTGTGGCCCTGGGAGGTATTGTTGTGAGGAACGGGATCCTGATCGTGGAATTTGCCGACGTGTTAAAAGCCCGGGGGAATTCATACCGTGAAGCCATAGTCGGAGCAGGGAAAACAAGGATTACACCTGTCGTGCTTACGGCGACGGCAACCATGCTTGGGCTGGTTCCTCTTGCTGTCGGGTTCAACATCAATTTTGTTACTTTGTTCTCAGAATTGAATCCTCATATCTGGGTAGGGGGCGATAATGTATCGTTCTGGGGGCCTCTTTCATGGACCATTATCTTCGGATTGAGCTTTGCCACATTCCTGACACTGATCTTCGTGCCGGCATTATTAATGATCGATGCAAAGGCCAGTGTTGGATATAAGCGCAGGAAAGATCTGAAGAGAATGAAGAAGCTGCAGGCGGTGAACGGTGAACAGTAACCAGGCACCAGTCAATTATAACCAGTCACGATCTAGAACTGCTCCAGCAGCTTGTTCAGCCTTGTTTTCTGGCTGAGGACCAGGAATATTGACTGCATATAGTTATTGTTTGCAGCCAGGAACTGTGAATACCGCTGGTTCAGGTCGGTGCTGGAAGAAATTCCCTGCCTGTATTTTGTCAAGGTCTTGGTATAGATCTTTAATGCGATATCAAATCCCTTTTTCTGGTTGAGATAAATGGCATAGGCATTGCTGAAATCCTTCCTGGCCGTTTCAACCTGAAGTTCAAGGCCGACCCTCATCTTTTCATCTGTAACTTTAGTTTTTTCAACATTAAGCCTGGCCTGGTCAACCGCGTATTTACGGCTTCCACTGCTCCAGATCGGGATCTGGAGAGACAAGCCCCAGTTCGTAGTCCTGTACCAGGGATACTGGTCACTGAAAAACGCCCATGAATTCATTGAAGCATTGGCCGCGATACCCAGGAAACCGGCTAGCGTCGGATGGTAAGCAGTCTTGGAAAGCTTGTATTGCATCAAAGTGAGATAATCGCTCTTCTTCAATAAAGTATAATCGATGTTCCTCTGGTAGTCGAAAGGCTGGCTTACCAAAGCATCCCTGTCGACCTGGGCCAGGAAGAAATCAAGATGGTTGGTAAGTATCAGTTCCTGCTCATCTTTGAGGCCAATTACGAATTTAAGACTGGCATAAGCCACGTTCCTTGCGCTTTTGGTATCNNNAAGCCACGTTCCTTGCGCTTTTGGTATCGGTTAGCTGGGCTTCCAGGTTGGACCTGTTCAGATCAGCCTGGTCTACATCGATGTCTTCAATAAGGCCCTGAGCCTGGGCTTTCCTTGCCTCATCCACCAGCCTGCTTACGACCACATAGGTGGAATCCAGGATCTTGATCGCCTCGTCGGTGACCAGAAGCTGGTAATAGGCATTGGCAACCAGATCGCGTACATCTACTTTGTCCTTTAAGTTCTTCTGCTTGGCGGTTTCCAGATAAGCCTTTGCCGTTTGCAATCCGACAAGGTATTGGCCGCTGTAAATGAGCTGATTCAGCTGAAGAGCCCCCTGTACATTATACTCCACATATAAAGACATGGGAACATAATCAGGACCATTCTTAAATACATTAGGATCCATCTGTTTCAGGAAATTCGGTATCAACATCGTCGGTACGCTCAGGTAATCCATATAAGATGCAGATCCGTTGATCTGGGGAAGACCGATAGCCGTATTCTGTTTGACCATCTTGCCCGCAATTTTCACATCAGTTGCAGAATTTTTAAGGTCATAGTTGTTTTCATAGGCATAATCCTGAGCCTGCTGAAGAGTGAATGATACGGTTTGTTTTACCTGGTTTTGAGCAGTGAGTAAAGTAGATTGAAAAGTCAATAACAGCAAAACACTACAAATCAGTTTATTGAAAAATGACCACATGGTTTAATCGAATTTTTTTAAGTTCAGATTGATTTTCTTGGATTCATAATAGGCAAGTCCGCATTCTGTAGCAATGCCCCGTATGAAGTTATCTATCATTACATCGAATATCGTACGGAATGAAAATTTATTGGCAGGAAAAAATTCGGGATTGTGAAGATCCATAAGCCTGCGGATGTATAATCTTGACACCAGCTCAACGGTAAGGTCGGTTCGGTACATACCCTGGTTGATGCCTTTGGTAAGGTTAATCTGTATCTTCTGAAAAATAAAATCAAGCCTTTCATCGACATGCCTGTGATAGATCTCAGGGTAATATTTTTTCAGATCAAATGTCATAGAAGGGCTTACATCCCTGAAATGTTCCCCGATCTCCTTGCTAACCGTAAGAAGAATATCAATAGCATTTACACCTTCAAAATTATACTGGAAAAAAATTATTTCAAAATTCTGGCGCTCAAGTTCAAGAAGCTTCTCCACCAATTCATGCTTGCTCGATATATACTCATAAAGCCGCTTCTTTGAGAACCCCAGTTCCCTGCAGATATCATCAATGGAAACAGACCGGACCCCGTACTTATAAAAAAGCTCTCTAACCTTTTCCAGTATGTCTTTCAGTGTGTTATCCATAGAAATGATGTAAAATAGATACCTCTGGCAAGGCGGTGCAAAGATAGGAAAATCCGGGATTAAGAAACAAAACACTTACAAAAAGTTTCTTAATCTCCGGGATTCCATGCCAGGGAAAAGCATGGTCTTTAGATTTCCGATAAATTTTAAAGATAAAAACTTTACGTTTCATTTTTCAGCTCCTTACTCTGAATTATTACATTTGAGGCAGAAAATATCATCATGAAACGAATCCTGTTGTGCATTGTTTTCGTTCTCTCAGGCTTGTACCTGCTCGCAGGGACTGACTGGCAAACCTGGTATGAACGTTCAGGGGGGACCGAAACCCCGGGTTATGAGCAAACTGTTGCTTTTTGCAGGATGCTGGCCAGAGCTTCCGCCATGGTTCATTATACATCCTTTGGCAAGAGTGCTCAGGGCAGGGATCTTCCATTGCTCATCATCGATAAGGACGGATTTACCGATCCTGTTGCAATACGAAGAAAAGGCCGGGTGATATTGCTTTTACAGGCTTGCATTCATCCGGGTGAGAGTGAAGGCAAAGATGCAGGATTAATGCTGGTAAGGGATATGGTTATTGGCAATGCAGCAGGGGACTTGCATAAAACAGCAGGTTTCGGGCATGGAGCTCCCTCATCCGCATTCAAAAATATATTGGATAAGGTCAGCCTGTTATTTATACCCATCTTCAATGTTGACGGGCACGAACGGTTTGGTCCCTATAACCGGATCAACCAGAATGGTCCAAAGGAGATGGGATGGAGGGTCAATGCAAATAATCTTAATCTTAACCGGGATTACCTTAAAGCTGAAACTCCCGAAATGAAGTCCTGGTTGAAACTTTTCAACCACTGGCTGCCCGAATTGTTCATTGACAGCCACACCACCGATGGCGCCGATTACCAGTATGTGCTTACCTACCTGGTTGAAATTTTCGGTGACATGGACCCGGGACTGACAGCCTGGTCGAGGGACTGTTTTATCCCCGGCATGAAAGATCATCTGATGAACAGCGGGTTCCCCTCGTTCCCATATGTTAATTTCCGCGGATGGCATGACCCAAAAAGCGGACTGATCTCCAGTGTTGCACCGCCCATGCTTTCACAGGGTTACACTGCCCTGCGCAACCGGCCGGGACTTCTGATCGAGACACATATGCTGAAGCCATACAATCAGCGCGTGGAAGGGACGTATGAATGTATTAAAACATGTATGGAGATACTTCAGAAAGAAGGAAAGCATCTTCAAAAACTTGAGCAGGAGGCTGACCGTTTCCTCGAATCAGGCGAATTCCTCAAACAAGCTTTTCCTTTACAGTTTGAGACCAGCATGAAAGACAGCCTGATGACTGATTTTCTTGGGGTTGAATATACCGTGGTTAAAAGCGGGATCAGCGGGGGGGATTGGATAAAGTACAGTAAGACCCCGGCTACATTCAGGATACCTTATTTTTCAACAGCCAGGCCCCTTCTTAGCGTGAACCTGCCCCTTGCCTATATCATCCCTGTAGAATGGGTGGAGATCATTGCAAGGCTCGAACTTCACGGAGCTGCCATACGAAGGCTTGCAAGGGATACGGTCATCAGCATACAGACTTATAAATTTACCGACCCCAAATGGCAGCAGAATTCTTACGAAGGCCATCATCCCATGACAAAAATCGCTTGTGAAGAGATCACCGAAACGCGTTTAATTCCAAGGGGTTCGGCCATTGTTGTCTTAAACCAGCAGTGCGGTAGGATCATACCTCATTTCCTGGAACCTAAGGGTAATGGTTCCATGCTTTATTGGGGCTATTTTGACGCCGTTTTCGAGCAGAAAGAATATGCTGAGAATTATGTGCTTGAGCCATTGGCGTTGAAGATGTTAGAAGAAAACCCGGGGCTTCTCACCGAGTTTGAGTCTAAGAAAGCCTCCGATACAGCTTTTGCAAAATCTTCCCAGCTTATACTCAACTGGTTTTACAATAAGTCACTGTATGCCGATAAGCGTAAAGGGATCTATCCGGTAGTCAAGATCTACGACCGCAAGCTGCTTGACGCCCTGATCAAAATGTAAATTACCTGATGATGATCCTGGAATTCCCCGGGATGATCTTTCCGATGATAGCAACGCCATGGATCCCTTCTTTGGCAAATTCCGAAACAGCTTCAGCTGCCTGCTGTGGGCACAAGGCAACAAGCAATCCTCCCGATGTCTGGGCATCAGCCAGCAGAAGTTTGACCATTTCAGGAACCCCGGGATCCGTGTCTAACATGCTGCTTGCAAATTCCAGGTTGTTTACTGTACCTCCGGGTATCATTCCGGCCACAGCATAAGCCCAGGCCATTTTTAGCAATGGGACCTGCTGCCATAAGATCTCGGCGCTAAGGCCGCCGGCTGAGAGCATCTCTTTGAGGTGCCCGAGAAGGCCGAATCCAGTGACGTCGGTGCATGCATGCACCTTGTATTTCATGAGCAATTCGGCCGGCTTTTTATTCAGTTCGCACATGGTTCTGATCGCTTCATCTGCGGCCTCCCGGCTTGCGTACTCTCTCTTTACCGCAGTGCTGATAATCCCCGTCCCCAATGGTTTTGTCAGAAGCAATACATCTCCCGACTCCGGAGTTGAGTTTCTCCATATTTTACCGGGATGAACCTCCCCGCTAACCACCAGCCCGAATTTGGGTTCTTCATCTTCAATACTGTGTCCGCCAATGATTGAGATACCTGCTTCTGACACTTTATCTGAAGCACCATGCAGGATCTGTTCAAGGACCTCAAACGGGATCCTGTTTTCCGGAAAGGCGACGATACTCAGTGCAAATAAAGGCTTACCTCCCATTGCCCAGATGTCGCTAAGAGCATTTGCCGCTGCAATGGCCCCGTATTGATAGGGATCGTCTACCACAGGAGGGATAAAATCAACCGTTTGTATAATTGCTTTATCCTTGCCGAAAAGGTAAACTGCAGCATCATCAGAGGTTTCTGTTCCGACAAGGATCTTATTCCCTTTGGGTTTTGGCAGGCTGTTAAGGATCTTTTCAAGCGCCTGGGGTTTGATCTTACAAGCGCAACCCAAGGCATGAGTGTACCCGGTAAGCTTTATTTCTTTTTTATTGTCTGCGGATGTGGGAGCGAGTTCTGCACCGGCCATGGGTCTTGCCTCATTACCGTCTTCTGACTGTGCTTGCCCAATAGTATACCTGCGTATCTCCCCTCTGCCTGCTCCTGTGATGATCTCAATGGCTTCTTCCACCTCATCTGGGGTGCTCATCCTTCCAAGGGAAAACCGTATTGTTCCTAAGGCATATTCACGTGGAACCTTCATGGCCAGCAATACCTCCGAGATGGTCTCCAGGCCAGCATGACAGGCAGCCCCGGCCGATGCTGCAAGGCCTTTCCATTTGTTCAGCAGTACAGATGCATCCCGGTCCCTGAACCCCAGGCTCAGGGTGTTCGGAAGACGTTTTTCAGGATGGCCGTTAAGACGAACCTCCGGAAATGCCGTTGCGATCCCCTGGTGCAGACGGTCCCTAAGGCTTTGCCCGGGATCCGGTTCCCGGTTCCCGGCTCCCGGTTCCCGGTTCACAAGTTCCGCGGCTTTTCCTAATCCCGCAATCCCCATGATATTCTCGGTACCAGCCCTGAGGTTTTGCTCATGCCCTGCTCCGTGAAGTAATTTGGTAATCCTGGTTCCCCTGCGGCAGAACAAGGCTCCAACGCCTTTCGGAGCATAGAATTTATGCCCTGCCACCGACAGAAGGTCAGCATGCATATTCTGAACATCCACAGGTATTTTGCCCACCGACTGGGCAGCGTCGCAATGAAACACAATGCCATGTGCATTGCATATGCTTCCAATCTCTTCGAAAGGCTGAATGGTTCCAACCTCGTTATTGGCATGCATGATACTGGCAAGAATGGTGCCGGGGCGTATGGCCCTGATAAAATCGGCCGGATCAACCATTCCAAGGCCATCGACGGGCAAAAAAGTGATCTCAAATCCCATGGTTGCAAGGAACCTGCAGACCTCGGTAACGGCAGGGTGTTCTATCGCCGAGGTGATTATATGACGGCCCTTGTGTGCATGGGCAAAGGCAAATCCTTTAAGGGCCAGGTTGTTGGCCTCAGTACCTCCCCCGGTAAAAATGATCTCGTCGGGATAAGCATTCAACATCAGTGCGACCGATTGTCTGGCTTGTTCAACAGCCTGCCTTGCAATGATCCCGAATTCGTGCGAACTGGAAGGGTTGCCGAATACCCTGGAAAGGAATGGGATCATTGCCTCCGCCACCCCCGGATCCAGGGGAGTAGTGGCATTATAATCAAGATAAACCGGGCCCATGTATACTCTGCTTTAATCTTTTCATAATCGTTGTTGCATGCCGGCGGGAGTCGTTTCCTGTCAACTGAATAACTATACCATCCTTATCCTGCCGCTTTTCAATTGCTTTCCGGTAAGCTTTGTCATAATACTCCAATACAAGATCAGCTACTGAACCGAAATCACTTTGCATAAGTGCAAGCATAGCTGCATTGTACCTCGTTCCTCCCAAACCTTCGCGGATCCTTGACAGGGCTCCGGCCAGAAGGACTTTCTCAAATCCGGCATATTCGGCTACCAGCCTGTTGATCCTTTGTTTCTTATTTAATACCACCTCTACCAGTTTGCCATTCATGATCTGTTCATAAACAGGAGGAGGCAAAGCAACTTTTCCAATGCTTCGGCTTTCATCTTCGAGCCAGATCCTTTTTCTGAAATCCATCCCTGCCCAGATACGATAAAGATTATTTTCGAACTGTTCGTTGGTAGGCTGATCTCCCTGGCCCAGGGCTCCAAAAACTGATCCTTTATGCGAAGCAAGTTTTTCCAGATCAATTACCTGCTCTCCTTTGGCTGCTATTGATCTGAGTATCTCAGTCTTTCCGCAACCGGTATATCCTCCAAGGACGATGATTTTTGACTTTCGGCTAAATGATTCACGGATAAAGCGCCGGTAGGCTTTATATCCGCCTTCGAGCAGGCAAACATGATATCCGGCCTTTGAAAAGACCTCCGACATTAGTTCACTTCGCATCCCGCCTCTCCAGCAGTGGATACCGATTTTATTCCCGGCTGCTTTTTTTTTCAATTCTTTCAGGTAGATGAACACCTTTGGGAGAGCAATGTCAAGGCCTTTCAATATGGCTGCTTCCCGGCCTTGCTTCTGATAAAGGGTCCCGATAACCGCTCTTTCATCATCCGCAAACAAAGGAATATTTAAAGAACCGGGAATATGACCTTCAGCAAATTCTTTGGGAGATCTTACATCAACTATTACGCAGGTTTCTTCCAGTGTTAGAAAGTATTTTACAGAGATCTTCGAAACCATGATTTCAATACCCAGGTTATTTCATGCAAATCTACTATTTCAAACAGTAATATCAGAAAACCTGCTCCTTTTTCTGGGGGCATGGTATTAATTAATCAGCTAATATGCGGGCATCATTGAATGAAGCAGGTAATAACGGCAAGGAAATTTTTCGTAATTTTGCAGCTCATTTATCCTGTTCTCGTATGAGCGATTTTATTCATCATGAATGCGGGATAGCCTTAGTAAGGCTTCTCAAGCCCCTTGAATATTACCTGGCAAAATACGGAACCGCTTTCTATGGTTTAAATAAGCTGCATCTTCTCATGGAGAAACAGCATAATCGCGGACAGGATGGAGCCGGAGTTGCAGCAATCAAATTCGACCTTGAACCCGGTAACCGGTTTATCCATCGCCTTCGTTCAAATGCAGATTCTCCCATACAGGATATCTTCAGCAAGATCAATAAAAAACTCAAGGACCTGGAGGAACGTAATCCGCAAAATCTGTTGGATATACCATGGCTGAAACAGAATATTGATTTCATGGGGGAGCTTTACCTGGGCCATCTCCGTTACGGCACTTTTGGAAAGAATTCCTCCCTTAACCTGCATCCCTTTGTGAGGGAAAATAACTGGCTTACCAAAAATCTTGTTGTTGCAGGAAATTTTAACCTCACCAATGTTGAAGATCTCTTTAACAAGCTTATCGATCTTGGGCAATATCCAATTGAAACCAGCGATACCATTACGATCCTGGAAAAGATCGGTCATTTCCTGGATGAGGAAAATGAAGAACTCTACAGGAAATTCAAGGAACAGGGCTTCAAAAAGCGTGAAATCACTTATGAGATCGCAAGGCAGTTGAATGTTCAGAAGATCCTCAGAAAATCGGCAAAATACTGGGATGGGGGGTATGTGATTGCCGGGATGTTCGGGCATGGTGATGCATTTGTAATGCGGGACCCTTCGGGGATAAGGCCTGCATTTTATTTCAGCAATGACGAGATCGTGGTGGTTACTTCGGAGAGACCTGTCATTCAAACTGTTTTAAACGTCGACATTGATACCGTTCTGGAGCTGAAACCCGGACATGCACTTATAATTAAAAAGGACGGCAAGGTCACCGAGAAAGAATTTACCAAACCTCTTGAGAAAAGGTCCTGTTCGTTCGAGCGGATTTATTTTTCCCGGGGTACCGATAAAGACATATACCAGGAACGGAAAAGACTTGGGAAATTCCTTGCTCCTGATATTCTTAAAGCTATCGATTATGACCTTGAAAACACCGTTTTCTCATATATTCCTAATACCGCGATAGATGCTTATTACGGACTGATTGAAGAATTAGGGCAGTATTGTAACAGAATAAAAGCCGACCGTATCATCGAAGCCGGGAAGGATCTGAGCCGAGTACAGCTTGAAGAGATCCTTAAATTGCAGCCCCGGGCCGAGAAGGTTGCGGTCAAGGATCTGAAACTTAGAACATTCATTACCCAGGATTCCCAGCGCGACGACCTCGCAGCTCATGTTTACGATGTAACCTGGGGGAGTATTCGCCCCGGGAAGGATAATCTCGTAGTGCTTGATGATTCTATTGTGCGCGGTACCACCCTGAAACAGAGCATTATCAGGATACTGAGCAGGCTGGGACCAAGAAAAATTGTCATTGCCTCTTCGGCTCCGCAGATACGTTATCCGGATTGTTACGGGATCGACATGGCAAAAATCTCTGACTTCATCGCATTCAAGGCGGCGATTGCCCTGCTAAAGGAAACTCACCAGGAGGGAATTATAAATTCTGTCTATAAAAAAGCGAAAGCACAACAAACCCTGCCGAAGGAAAAGATCGTTAATTACGTTAAGGAAATATACGCTCCCTTTGCACCTGAAAAAATTGCCGGCAAGGTAGCCGAACTGGTTACACCCGCTGCCTGTCCTTCCAGTGTTTCTATCGTTTATCAGACCATAGATGACCTTCATAAGGCATGCCCGGGCCATACCGGAGATTGGTATTTTACCGGGAACTATCCAACACCTGGAGGGAATAAGGTATCCAACAAGGCGTTTATCAATTATATAGAAGGGAAAGACGTCAGGGCGTATTGACATCGGATGTCAGATGTCAGATGTCGGATGTCGGATGTCAGATGTCAGATGCCAGTGCTTCAGAGATCTTCTTGGCAATCGCAACAAATTCATCGTTTGTGAATTTCAGTTTGGGCCTGCGAAAATCCATATCATACATTGTCTTCAGTGGGATCAGGTGGATATGGGCATGCGGCACTTCCAGTCCGATCACAGTAATACCGATACGCTGGCATTCTACAACCTTTTCAATAGCTTTGCCTACGGTTTTTGCAAAATTCCAAAGACCCGCATGAAGTTCATTTTCTATATCAAAAATGTAATTAATTTCTTGTTTAGGGATCACCAGGGTATGGCCTTCCTGTAAAGGGTTGATATCGAGGAATGCCAGGTAATGTTCATCTTCCGCTATTTTAAAGCATGGGATCTCCCCGTTTACGATACGAGTAAATATGCTTGCCATATTATCCGTTTTGTCTTGATATCTCAATAATTTCAAAAGCGATAACTCCTGCAGGAACAGTAATCTCAACTTTATCACCCAGGATTTTACCGAGAAGGCCTTTTGCAATGGGAGAGCTTACCGATAGTTTCCCGATCTTGATATTGGCTTCATTTTCGGGAACCAGTGTATAAGTCACAAGGGCGCCGTTGCTGGTATTTTTCAGTTTAACTGTGGAAAAAATAAGAACCTTGCTGTAATCAAGTTTCTTTTCATCGATCAGACGGGCGTTACTGATAGTGTCCTGAAGCTTGGATATTTTTAGTTCCAGCATGGACTGAGCTTCCTTAGCTGCTGCATACTCAGCATTTTCAGAGAGATCACCTTTGTCCCTGGCTTCTGCAATCTGCCTTGAAATAGAAGGCCTCTCCACCATGACCAGCTGCTGCAGCTCATCTCTCATTTTCTGCAGGCCTTCAGGTGTATAATATTTAATATCGCTCGACATATGGTTCAGATTGAGATTATAATAAGGCAAAAGACCCTGTAAAAAGGGTCCTTTGCTTGATAAAGAATCTAAAATGGTTCTTCTAAAGACTAAAAATTAAGTTTTAAGCCTACACAGTGATTCCCCGAATATGGGTTACTGCTGCGGTATGAATAATCGATGGCAATTCCGCTACCTTTTTCCTTATTGAAAGGAACAGAAACGGTGAAACCTGCATTCAGTCCGGTAAATACTGTTCCACGGTCGGCCAGGTTTGAACTAAACATCCCGCTCTGGTATGTATACCCTGCACGTATTGCAAAATAATATTTCAAGGCATATTCAAGACCAAGTACAAACTGATCTTTTGTAAACGAGTTGGAAGTAAAGTTGCCAGCAAGTGTGATCCTGTTAAGGTCGTTGATATTGAAATCATATGAGGCACCGATTCTTAGGGTAGCAGGAAGTTCATAGGATGCCGAACGCTGTTCAACAGTGAAGAGGTCATTATCATTTCCATGGCTTGGAATTATACCACGGAAAGCCAGACCATCACCACGGAATTTCAGGTTGGAACCGATGTTTTTTAAAGCAACACCGAATTTTATCTGTTGTTTTTCGCCTGTTGTATAAAGGACCCCGGCATCGATAGCAACTGCCATTGCACTTGCATCAGCAATGGATTCATTCACAAGTTTAACATTCAAACCTCCATAGATGCTGTTTGAGAATGCTTTAGCGTAAGACAGGTTAATATTGAGATAGCTTGGTTTGAATGTTCCGAGTCCACCCTGGGGAGAGTTTGTGGTTGTGATGGTAATTTCGCCAAAATTCATTGACATGAATGCAGCGCTAAGAACCCCACCACTTTTCCCAAGGGACTGGCTGAAACCAAAAGCCATAACATTAACTCCTGAACCCGACAACCAATTCGTATAGGAAAAGATAACTTCGGTTCCTTTCGTAAAAGCTGTCCCTGCGACATTGGTATACATTGCTTCAAGGCCCTGTGTGCAGGAAGTACCGACGGAGCCCCAACCCGTGCTTCTGGCCCAGGGGTTGATCAGTAGTTCCGATGCACCGGCCTGCCCTGAACGGTCTTTATTACCGGCAGAGGCATGATAGGTTGGAAGGACAACCAAACCGACGAGGAATATTGCAATCAGAAGTCTGTATATATTTTTCATAGTTCTGAATTTTTTTGTTGTTATCATCATCTCAAAAATTTAACCGTTATAGTGAGTTCAAGTCAACAGGGCGCAACATCCCAAACCATCTGATGGTTCGTTCGCCTAAGTCCGGAGATTTGACGTGAATCAAATAAACTCCGCCGGAAATAGGAATACCTGCAAAATTCTTGAGATCCCAATCGATAGAGGTTTTTGAATCTGTATTTATACCAAGAGTGGATGAACGAGGTTCTGCAATACTTGATTTGTCAACGTTAAACTGGCGTATCAGTGTGCCGCTGAGGTCGAAGATCGAAACGGTACATTTGGTCGGAAGATTGACTATCTTGATCCGGTTGTCCAGCTGGTTACGTTCATAATCATCGTATGCATAGTATGGATTAGGAACGACATTGATCAGATCCAGATCACTGCTGGCCTTCTCAGTGTTATCTTTCCCGGTTGCAATGGTTGAAGTGTTAAACAGGTATACAGGGTAGTTTCTGTTAAGAGTATCGTTGGATTCACCGGGGAGGGGCATAGAGTAGAACCTCTGGTATGCCCTGTTAACGCGGATCTTGATCGTAACCTGGTTATCAAGCCAGGGAACTCCGTCGACCGAAAGAGGGATAGATGTATATAATGCAGTTCCGAAAATAATCTTTTTGTAAATATCCAGGGACTGATGGAACTGAGCATTAATAAATTCTCCGGCATCATATGCGGGGAATACCACTTCAAGAGGGTCAACGGATACCTTCATATGGCCCATGATATATACATAGTGTTGTCCTCCGAAAACCGGAGTCCCTGAAGGATTGAATATACGCGATGTGGGATTGAAGAGCATATCACTGCCGTTATCGGCACCCAGCCATGAATTTTCGCCAAAAATAATATTCAAACGTTCGCCGGTTTCTATATTGATGGCATATCCCGGGAACCAGCTCATACCGGTTGAGGCGATATAATCTGAATTTTGCTGAGGATTTGAGCTGACCACACCAGCTTTACCATCTATATTTAAGGAGGCTGATCTTCTCAGTGTGAAAGCCGGGGCATTACCCTGGGCAAGGGCAGGATCGGGACAAATTTCAATTACACAGCAACGTGTCCATTTCGATTTATCGGCTGTAAAGACAATATCAACACTGGGGATATCGGAGAGGGAGGAGAAGTTTCGTTTCTGCTCCAGGGAGTAAGCAGGGCCAACCCTGTTAGGGGATTGCTCGGCCCCTGCTGCCAGCACATAGGGAGCCCATGTGGCACCCGGTGGGGTTGTGCTGGTAACTCCGTTGATAGTGTAAGGAACGCTTAATGACTGAATTTTACCAAGGCTCTTGTTCGGATCCCAGGGCCGCTTATTCATATCATAATCATTATACTTGGAAAGAACCGAGTTGGTAGTATAATATGTGCCGGACCTGATCCAGTTCCTTGGGTCGGCAGGAATATCATCATCAGGTACACCGCTGAGCCATCTCTTGCTGCTGTCCTGATATATGGCCGGTGGAGCCCACAGAAGGCCGTTGTTTGACGCTACACCGGATGAATTTATAGAGTCACCGGGAAGTGGAACCTGGTTTATAGTAAGGGCGAACCCAAGATCGATGAACAGGGATTCATAAGGATAGATCGTAGTCGTATCGGAGCGGTATGACTTATAATTTGTAAGATCAACAGCGGTCCAATGCCCGAATTTGATGCTTTTATTGTAGAATGGATTACCAGCAGGGCCTGAGACCATGGAATCAAGTTTAACCATATATTTTCCGTTGGCAACATTCAAGGGGTCGATAACTTTAACTGCAAGCGGTCCGTACCCTACCTGGTATGTGGCTTTGTAAGCAATGGGGTAATCGGGGCTGCCGTATACGTTGTTAACAGAATCGGCAGGGGGTTTCATCATGATAGTGTCGATAGTGCCCTGGGACAGGTCGAGGATCATACCGCCATTGCCCTGACCCTGCACACGTGTGATCACAGGTCCTACGCCGTATGCAGCATTGATTACGGTACCAACAGGTATATGAGGAATGGCCGTATACTGCTTCAGGTTATTACGTCCCCTGAGATAAGGTTTTTTCTGTCCGTCAAGTCCGGCAGGATCATTTGGGTTATATTGCTTGTAATTATTATAAGCGTAGGCAATAACCATATAATAATATTGCTTGTGGTTGATGAAGGTGGGATCACCCTGAGAGAACAGGTCGGTACCTAAAACAAAAGAATGTTTTACGCCTGCGTCTGCACCAACAACCATGACCTGGCCTGAATTCCCTCCGAGGTTCGGATCATAGGCCCAGTCAACCAAGGATGTGACTCCATTCTTGATATCGCATTGGGCAACCTGTCTTGCCTTGGTGTTATCGTCAAGGTCGGCAGCCGAAACAGTTGCATCTTTTAGCTGGAAGATCTGGTAACCTTCAAAATGATACAATGAGTCGTATCGTTTGGATGATCCCTGAGGTGTCTGGATTGTGGGATCATATTCCTGATACCGTTCCTGGTAATTGCTTCCGGCATCATTGGTTTTGCGGTTGGTCAGATATAATATAAGGCTCTGATTCAGTTCTTCTATAGTAAGGTCCGGAGCGTTTGGTCCATTAAGAACTGCGAAACAGTTGTCGAACAAGGTCTGGCATTTATCATCCACCTGCCTGAGCAGTTCTACCGATTCAAGGTTAGTTCCTGCAATACTGCGTGCCCATGGGATACCAACCGTAATATAGTTACAGGCACCGGGGAGAAGTGTAAATTCACCTGCAGACTGCATGAAACGGCGGTCGGAGGGGTTATTCCCTGCAGTGGCTTCAGTCCATGTACCGGGTCTGTTTGGTTCAAGGCCATTGGTCCCCCAGAGGCAGGGGTCTGAATCACCAGGGAACATGAAATCACAGATGGGGCCATAGCCGCCACCATTCAGGAGGTTACCATTTCCGCCGTAAACCATTTTTGTATTATCAAGCCATATCCCTTTAAGATAGTTGTAGTACTGAGGGGCGTATGCTGGGTCCTGCATGTAAGCGGGTACGCCTGTATTATTATGATAGACAAAGCGGCGCATGCCATATCGTTCATTATCGACGATACCATCACCGAAATTAATACCGTTGATAGCTTCGGATTTGACCAGCACCGATCCTGAATATTCGCCATGAGCGCCCCAGGTCATATCGATAAGCTGGTTATTGTAAGTAACCATATCGCATTTGTTGGGCATGTTTTTAAATGAAGGGCCTTTAATGCCCGGGCCATTGAATGAAGGGTTATCATATCCGTCGGCATCGAGGTAAGGACCCTGGAAAAAGTCAACACCTACTGCAGGAGGATGGGCACCGTAAGCTTCTACCTGTCCGGTCCCGTCGATGGGTTTGCCATTGTAGCAATATCCAAGCCCGCGCATTACGTCGCAACCAACGTAATCATCACCTGCATATCCGAGGTCAGGATCGACCCACTGTGAAAAGTAGGTTCCGGAAAGGGTGTAGGTTGAACGGTTGATTATTTCATAAGAATAAAATGTCATGTTATTGATTTCGTCGTTAGTGGCGAAAGCAAAATACTGGGCACGGATTTCCATGCCGATGGGAGCTCCATTGGTTTCTGAATGGTAGTTCCCTTTATCATTATATACGCTCCAGAGGGTCTGGTCCCCCTTAATGACCTGGTCAACAAGGATACCGGCTGTGTCGGAAGTTTCTCCGTTACGGATATGGGCTCGTTTCTGGCGTTCTCCAATCTTTAGTTTATTGGGGCAAAGATCGTTGGAAAGGTCGTAATAAGGGTAGTCACCCTGTGATGGAGTATAAACACCGTCGCCATTCTGATCGAAGAAAGGTGCGAGATAAAGGGACTGGCCTTTTGAAGGATCGCCGTTGCCGGGCCAGTTCTGAATATTTTTCGGAATAGAATATTCAGGGTATGAACCCGGATCTTCAAACCATGCCAGGAATGTTGTTACATCGGTACGTGTCATGGGATAGAGCTGGTCATATTTGGCACACACAGCATCTGTAATGGAAGCAGTCCCGTCAATAGTAAGAGGGCCAGGCCAGAAGTCATTGTTGGTATGGGCTGTAGTGATAGTTGGCCCCTGTCCGTATTTATATGCAGCCAGTTTCAAATTGTTGTTCATGTCGATACCGCCGATCCACAGAGAAAATGAGAACATGGACATTTTCTTTGAACCTTTCGGTACCTCATACTGGGCATTTTCAAGGAACCAACCGTTTCCGTAAGAATAGATCAGTGTTCTTACATTATTTATATCGAGAAACTTATATGCAGAACCCGGTGTACAGCCGGCAGCAGCCTCTTTTACAGGAGGTCCGCTTTTAGGGTGCAACACGGGCTGTTCACGTGCTATGAGTGCATTGGAAACAAGTAAAAAGCCAAGTGCAATCACTGAAACTCGGTATATATTTTTCATAGTAATATTATTTGTTTTCATACGTCAATCTTTATCCTTTAATTTCTCCTCTTAGAAATTGAACATTAGACCAAGTCTGATAGTACGCGGGCTGCTGTAATTATAAGGGCTTGTCATTTGAATTGTGTACATATCCCTGTAAGCCTGGGGATCTACCTGTTGATTGATAACGGTCTGCCATTCTGGGGCAGTAAGATAACCGTCATCGTTCGGAGAACCGGTGGCCGGGTAAACAACGGTAACGTTCTTGGTGTTGAGGAGGTTGTTTATTTCAAGGTATACATCCATACTACCCTGTTTTTTCTTATTCAGAGCAAAGTCAAATTCTTTGTCAAGACGCAGGTTCAGCAGGAACTGCCAGGGCAGGCGGGCACCGTTAACAGAACCCTGGATAGGACCCATAGCGCCAAAGGGCAGGATCTTGCTGGATTTGGTATACGGTGTACCTGAACCGCCTGTAAGTGTAAGGTTGCCTCCGAAGTTTGAGAGGAACTGAACGGGAGGTTTCCCACTCTTTTTACGGTTGATTACAGGGCCGTTATAATCTTTGCCTGAGCCCCAGCGGTAGTCCAGACTGATGTTGAACTGGTGCCGGCGGTCAAAGCCAAGTGGATTTAATGTACGAAGGTTAGGCTGGTCGGAACGAATGATACCGGAAGCAGCATCGGCGTCTGAACCTGTACCTGTAGCAAACTGCAAGGTATAGTTGAAACGGATACGGGCATTTCCGGTACGGCGCAGGTCATAGGTCAGGGTAATACCTTTGACCGTTCCGAAGTCGATATTGTTATAGGAGTAATAGGTCTTGGGGTATGCTCCTGATAAACGATATTGCTGTATCTGGTCGCGCATTTCACGATAAAATGCACTCAACTTAAGAGAAGATGCATTGTTGATCTTCTGCTGAAAACCGATTTCATAATCAATGGTCTTTTCCGGTTTCAGGTTTGGATTACGGATTGTTCCGTTCGATCCTGTTGTCGCGATGAACAGGTAACGGATCGGGTCAACCTGGACCTGCCCCTGTGAAGGACGCTGGGTCAGAATGTCATAATGGGCATAGAATAAAGCGTCATCAGAGATCGGGAACGAGAAGGAGATACGAGGCATCACATTGGTTTGCGGAGAATACTGTTTAAACACTTCGCCTGTTATGACCTGGTTTCCCGGATCAATAAGATAGGGCTTAACACCGGTGGGGTCAACGATGCGTGGGTCGCTTACCGGAGTGCCGTCCTTGGTATACCAGTTATTGCCACTGCGGAAACCGGTAATATTACCAGGATTATACATATCGTCAACATAAACCACATAATCGCTGCCAATGCTTCCCGGAATTGAAATATCTTTCAGAGGGGTTTTTGACAATGACGAAACGGTGTAAGCAGGGTAGAACAGGTAAGGATCCTTCAGTACCATCTGGTTGGCGTCGAAACGGTCGACACGTATACCGATATTAAAGATCAGGTCTTTGAAAGCAAATTTATCCTGGATGTAACCTGCCATATAGATGGGACGGTAGGCGCCGATGGGACGGGTGAAGTTCCCGTTGGCATCGGTTGCAGTGAAGAAATCTTCAAAGGCGGGCTGGCCCGACAGCTTATTACCTGTATAATCATATCCGTAATAACCAACAAGGCTGCCGCCATTATTCAGCAATTCATCGGCGCTGAACATATCGACCGAGAATATCGGTGAACTGCTCGTTGTGGTATGAAGCTGCATGTTCTGATCATAATAGTTGATAGTATTGTTTGCAAAGTCATAGGAGTCGATATCGATCAGATCGGTACCATTGACAGGAAGCCCGAGTTTTTTGCGAAGGCTGATGTCGAAATTACGTTGTGAAGGCTGGTCATATTTACGGTAGTAGTTGATGGTATCCATAAATACCCCATCCCTGTACACAAGCTGAGGGTTGGATTTGTCGAGCTGTGAAAGCTGGAAGTTTGTTAACCCTCTCATTAAAGGCCAGAGAGCCGTACCTGTAAGTCCATAAGCCCTTGCAGTCCTTTGCTGGTATTGAAGACCGATCTGGATTTCATGATTCCCAAGGTCGGCTGCGAATGAGGCGTTAACAGCGACCTGGTCGCTTGTGCTTTTATTGTAACCTGCCGTACGGTCACCGGTTGAAGCAAACATTCCATATGCTCCGGTAGGCTGCATCCCGTTAATAAGACCTCTTCCTGAAATAATGTTATCGATATTGTCATAATGTCCGGCGGGATCTTCATAAAAGCCGTAATACTGTGAAGTCCAGGACGAGGATTCTGGATTGATATCCGAAGGTTTGTAAAGCACGATGGTATCCCGGGTATTGTTCATCAGGTAAGCCCATTTATGTGCAATGCTGTCATAAGCTTTTTCAGCAGTATACTGGCGGATCGTATGGGTTTGGAAGCTGCCGACGTATCCGTACTTGAAAATGTCTTTCTGCAATGTAGGATCTTCTGTTTCAGCATAGTTCCTGGTAAAGTCGGCACCGATGGAATAAAACATGTTCTTGATAAAGGACTTGCTGTCCTGGGCCTGGAGGAACCTCTGGGTGAAACGACCGTTCAAGCGCCAGGTATAACCTTGTGACATAGAGTTGCCTTCCCAGTTTAACAAGGAATTGTAATAACTGAAATTATGGTTATTGTAATAGGAAAATGTACCGCCAAAGGATAGGTTAATACTTTTGGAAACCCTGAAATCGAGTTTGCCGGAAACATTTGCGTTATATCCCTTGGTATTTAAAGTAGATTTGTTTCTTTCATAATCATTGTAGGTGAGAAATTCATTGTTGTAGAAAACACCCTGGGATTCTCCATAAAGGCGCAATGGGTTGGTTTTCAGATAATCCAGCATATCGTTATTTACTTTATAATTCGGATATGCTGCCGGAGCCCCGTCTTTGCTATAGATGAAGTCGCCTGCAATGAAAAAGCCCATAATAGGAGTCTTTGTGCCTTTAACTGTGTCTTTTTTAGAGAAGACAGGGCCGGTGAAATTCAAGCCAAGGCGGTTATATCCGAATGCATCCAGAAATTGGGATGTCTGTAGATCGACGCCTCCGTTGAAATCTTTTGAAGGGCCCTTGGTCGTAACACTGATGATACCACCGGTAGCATCCCCGTATGCTGCAGGGGTACCCCCGAGGATGACTTCAACCTGTTCGATGGCCGATTGGGGAAGGGCATTACTACCTGTTACGCGCATACCGTCAATGTAATACACTGTTCCGCTGGAACGTGCACCACGCAAACTTGTGATGTTACCGTTGGCGTCGGTCGTAACACCACCAATGGTAGTTGCAACGGCATCGGCTGAACGGTTGGCCATTTTGGCAATTTCGTCTGACGTTACAGTACCCCCTGAAGTGGTCTGGTCTTTTGAGATCAGGGGTACTTTGTAGTCAACGACCTGTACTTCCTGAAGGTTTGTGGCCGTTTGTTCGAGTTCCAGATCCTGGAATGTGATCTTGTCCACGATAACCTGAATGCCTTTCATCAACATCGGCTTATACCCCACATAGGATGCTTTAAGGTCTACTTTGCCTCCTGGTATAGGCTTGATAAGATAATTGCCATCAAAATCAGTAGTGGCCCCGCCCACCTGGACACCTCCCAGCTCAATAACAATGTTGGCGAATGGAATTGGCTCCTTTGTTTGCTTGTCAACAACTTTACCCTTGAGGGTGCCTGATCCGGTTTGTGAGAATACTAACAAGCTTGTTGTCAGTACGAACGCAAGAGTTAATAGTAAATTTCTTAACATACCATACAATTTTATGTTAGATTATGATGCGCTTAAAAAGGTGGTAAAAGTAATAATTATTTAAAATGAAATATAAAATATTTATCAAGTCCTACAAATATATAACCATTCTAAATTAAGTAAAAATTGACTGGATAACACCTTGAATATGATCGCCAAAATGGAAAATTTGTGCTGTTAAAATCCTATCATTGTTTGACCGGAGTAAGGGAGCCGGATTTTTTCCTGCTTTCATGCATCATGGCCTTGGTATTCTTCGATTGTATCTTTTTATGATGGTTTACAGCATTATGGTATTCCTTTTCTGCTTTTTTCTGATTTCTTGCCCTTTCTTTATTGATTTTTTTCTGATTGACTTTATGTTCCTGAGCATGGGTTCCCGGCAGCCAGAAAATACATAATAATAACAAGGAGATCAATCGGTTAAACCTGCACATATGCAAGGAAAATATTAACAATCTCCCTGTTCGGGAGTTAATGGCACGAAAGTACAAAATTCATTTCAACAAGGGTTTGAAAACCTAACATAAATTAATTCCGCTGAAAAAAGTATAACCGGCACACGATTTACCGGAATTCCCCGTTTGAGTTAAAAGAGAAGATATATTTATGGGAAGCTCACTAACAAGGAAATCGGTTTTCTTGATCGTTTTTCTGGGGATCATGTGTTCCTGCTCAAAGAAAAGCGATGAGCAGCAGCCGGAGATTCCGTACGTCGTTGTCAATTTTGTGATCAATCCCAATTCAACCCAGTTCATTGAGCTGAATCATATCGGAGGATATGTGCCAGTTACAGGAGGCTACAAAGGGATATTGATATACCGGAAATCCGAAACGGAATTTATGGCTTATGAAAGGGCCTGTGCCTATGATCCCACGGCCGACAGTTCCCAGGTAAGAATGGATGTATCGGGAGTTACCTGTTACTGTCCTAAATGCAAATCAAAATATATCATTATTGACGGTTCTCCTTTCGAAGGGCCTTCACACTGGGCACTTAAACAGTATCGCACAAATTACGACGGAACCTATCTTTACGTATCTAACTAAGTACTGGGCTCTAGGCTCTGGGCTCTGGGCTTTTAGTATCCATTACCCAGTACCTAGTACCTAGTACCTAGTACCTGTAGTGTTCCGGCTTGTAAGGGCCGTCTTTGGGAACGCCGATATAATCTGCCTGTTCGGTTGAGAGCCTGGTCAATTTTACTCCCAGCTGATCAAGGTGAAGGCGGGCCACTTCCTCATCAAGCTTTTTCGGCAGACGGTACACATCGATTTCATAGTTGTGCTGCCAGAGATCAAGCTGGGCGAGGGTTTGGTTTGTAAATGAATTGGACATCACAAAAGATGGATGGCCAGTAGCGCAGCCGAGGTTCACGAGCCTGCCTTCAGCAAGCAGATAAATACATTTTCCGTCGGGATAAATATACTTGTCAACCTGAGGTTTTATATTCAGGATTTTAATCCCTGGCCAATGGTTCAGCTGGTCGACCTGAATTTCATTATCAAAGTGGCCGATGTTGCAAACGATGGCCTCGTCTTTCATTTTAGAGAGATGATCGGCCGTGATCACGTCTTTGTTCCCGGTTGTGGTAACATAAATATTACCTTCCCTGAGTGCTTCCTCGATGGTAGAAACTTCAAACCCTTCCATGGCAGCCTGCAGAGCACATATTGGATCAATCTCAGTCACTATGACACGTGCACCATAAGATTTCATAGAGCGAGCGCAGCCTTTTCCTACATCACCATAGCCAAGTACCACGACCACCTTGCCTGCGATCATCACATCGGTGGCACGCTTTATACCGTCGGCCAGGGATTCACGGCAGCCATAGAGGTTGTCAAATTTTGATTTAGTAACGGAATCATTTACATTGATGGCAGGGACAAGAAGGGCACCTTTTTCCTTCATCTGGTAAAGCCGGTGGACACCTGTGGTGGTTTCTTCAGAAACACCTTTCCATTCCTTCACCACATTATGCCAGCGCTGTTTGTCTTCTGAATATATTTCCTGCAACTGATTCATAAAAGCCTTTTCTTCCTGGCTGCTGGTGGCTGCTTTCAGGATCTCAGGATTTTTCTCAGCTTCAAAACCCTTGTGGATCATCAGGGTGGCATCACCGCCATCGTCGACGATAAGATTAGGGCCTTTGCCTCCTTCAAATGTAAGGGCCTGCCAGGTACACCACCAGTATTCTTCAAGAGTTTCACCTTTCCAGGCGAACACCGGGATGCCTTTTGCTGCAATAGCCGCAGCAGCGTGGTCCTGAGTGGAAAATATGTTGCAGGAGGCCCAGCGCACTTCTGCGCCAAGTTCTGTAAGGGTTTCAATGAGGACGGCGGTCTGGATAGTCATATGCAGGGACCCGCTGATCCTTGCTCCTTTTAAGGGCTTTTCGGCAGAGTGTTTTTTCCTGATCGACATCAGGCCTGGCATTTCCTTTTCGGCGATCTCAATTTCCTTGCGTCCCCAGTCGGCCAGAGAAATATCGGCGACTTTAAATTTTGCATTTTTTTCCAACAACATAGTATGTGTTTTTTATGTTAAAACCGGGCTGCAAAGGTAGGGAAAAGTATTTACGATTTACGATTTACAATTTACGAAGAGGATCCAGATTTCCCTACCTTTGCGCTATGCCAATGATTTTTGAAAAAAACCTTGCGGGAGCAAGTCTTGGCGTTTGGCACATTATTGAAACGGAAGACTTTTTACGCCTTGTTTCCAGGGCTGTTCCGGAGGATATTATGGTTGTGGATTCATATAAAAGCGAATCACGCCGGAAGCAATGGTTTGCATGCAGGGCGCTGCTGGTTGAATTGCTTCACCTGAAATCAGTAAACATTATTTATGATGAATTCGGGAAGCCTTCGCTGAAGGGATTTGAAGGACATATTTCTTTTTCACACACTTCTGAATATGCAGCTGTTCTGACCGACAAGAACAGCCCCGCCGGCATTGATATTGAACAGCTGAAGCCACGGATTGAACGGGTTGCTGACCGGTTTTTGCAGGAGAAGGAGCTGGAACAAATCAGACTTCTTGCAGATGGTGTTGAAGATCGTGTTGAAGGACGATGTCATCCGCGTACAGAACTGCTTTATTTATACTGGTGTGCAAAGGAGGCGTTATACAAATTTTATGGTAACCCCTCGGTTGATCTGAAAAATGATATCTACATCGCTGCATTTGATTACTTTTGCAGCGTGCAAGCAACCTTCGCAGCAAGGATAAATTTACCGGAAGGTGCTAAGGATCATGAACTTCAATTCGAAAGAGTAGGGGATTTGATGCTTGTATATACCTTATCTGGAAAAGGATGACAACACTGGAAACCGCAATAAAAGACAGAGTTCTGACCCTTGACGGTGCCATGGGTACAATGATCCAGAGGTATAAGCTTGATGAGGCGGCATACCGTGGAGAGCGCTTCAGGGATTTTCCTCATCCCCTGAAAGGGAACAACGACCTGCTTGTGCTTACCCAGCCCCAGGTAATCAGGGAGATCCATGAGATGTACCTGATGGCGGGCGCCGATATTATTGAAACTGATACCTTCAACGGCACAAGTATTTCCCAGGCCGATTATCATATGGAGGAATACGTTTACGAGATCAATCTCAACGCTGCCAGGCTGGCCAGGGAAGCGGTAGTGAATTTTGAAGCATCAGGCTCATCAAAACCGCATTGGGTTGCAGGTTCCATGGGGCCGACCAATAAAACCGCATCCATGTCGCCCGATGTCCAGAACCCTGCCTTCAGGGCGGTATCGTTCGACCAGCTTTACCAGGCATACCGGGAACAGGCAAGGGGCCTTATCGACGGAGGAGCCGACCTGCTTATGGTCGAAACGATTTTCGATACCTTGAATGCCAAAGCTGCTTTGATAGCCGTTTTTGATGAGATCGAATCCAGGGGCCCCGATGTGATTATCCCGGTAATCGCTTCCGGTACCATAACAGATCTTTCGGGCCGCACTCTTTCGGGCCAGACCCTTGAAGCGTTTATTTACTCCCTTTCTCATTTCAACCTGTTCGCTATTGGCCTTAATTGTGCACTGGGAGCGAAGGAACTCAGACCTTATCTGCAGGAACTGGCCGAAAAAGCACCCTTTCCGGTCATTGCATATCCCAATGCCGGACTGCCTAACCAGTTCGGTGAGTATGATCAGCCACCCAATGAGATGGCTGAATATATCAAAGACTTCCTGGATAACGGTTTTATTAATCTTGTTGGCGGATGTTGCGGTACTACTCCCGAATATATTACCCGCTTCGCCGAATTGGCAGCCAGGGCCAAACCGAGGGTCGTTCCGCAGAAAAAACATGAGCTGCATCTAAGCGGCCTTGAACCCCTGGTAGTGTTTGAAGGAAGTAATTTCATCAACATCGGCGAACGCACTAATGTTAGCGGGTCCAAAAAATTTGCCCGCCTGATCAGGGACGGAAATTTTGAAGAGGCAATGAGTGTTGCCCGCCAGCAGGTGGAAAACGGGGCTCAGGTCATCGATATCAGTATGGATGAAGCAATGCTTGATGCCGAAAAGTCAATGGTGGGATTCCTTAACATGATTGCCTCCGATCCCGATATTGCAAGGGTCCCCGTGATGATAGACTCGTCCAAATGGTCGGTCCTGCAGAGCGGATTAAAATGCATCCAGGGTAAATGTATCGTAAATTCTATCAGCCTTAAGGAAGGTGAAGAGGCTTTTCTTGAGCATGCAAGGTATATCCGGAAATTCGGAGCTGCAGCAGTGGTGATGGCTTTTGATGAAGAAGGCCAGGCTACTTCTCTTGAAAGGCGCACAGGTATTGCGGCGAGAGCATACAAACTGCTGACTGATAATGCCGGATTCAGGCCTGAGGATATCATCTTCGATCCCAATATCCTTACCGTTGCCACTGGTATTGAAGAGCATAACAACTATGGGGTTGATTTTCTCAATGCCACAAAATGGATCAAGGCCAATCTTCCTTATTCAAGGGTAAGCGGGGGTATCAGCAATCTTTCGTTTTCTTTCAGGGGTAATGATTTCCTGCGCGAAGCCATGCATTCGGCCTTCCTCTTCCATGCCATCCAGGCAGGGCTCGATATGGGTATCGTAAATGCAGGGCAGTTGCCGGTGTATGACGAAATTGATAAAACTCTTCTGAAACTTGTCGAGGACGTTATCCTGAACAGAAGGAAGGATGGTACAGAAAGGTTACTTTCCTATGCCGCAATCATGGAGGAAGGCCCCGACAAGGAAAAGAAAGTTGATGAATGGCGGGCACTGCCTGTAACTGAAAGACTTCAGCATTGCCTTATCAAAGGAATCACCGAGTATATTGAGCAGGATCTTGATGAGGCTTTGCCACTCTTCGACCAGACTTTGAAGATCATTGAAGGTCCGCTTATGGACGGGATGAATATAGTGGGCGACCTGTTTGGCAGTGGAAAAATGTTCCTGCCCCAGGTTGTGAAAAGCGCCAGGGTGATGAAAAAAGCTGTGGCTTATCTGACTCCCAGGATTGAAGCCGAGAAAAAAGCAGGATCCCAGGCTGCGAAACCCAACGGAAAGATCCTTATGGCAACGGTCAAAGGTGATGTGCATGATATCGGGAAAAACATTGTCGGGGTCATACTTGCCTGCAACAACTACGAGGTCATTGACCTGGGTGTTATGGTCCCTTCCGAAAGGATTATCGCCTCAGCCCGCGAACACGATGTTGATGTGATAGGACTGAGCGGGCTCATCACTCCCTCTCTGGAGGAGATGGTTCATATGGCTAAGGAAATGAAACGGGAAAAACTCAGCATTCCCCTGATCCTGGGCGGAGCAACCACCTCGGAGATCCATACTGCAGTGAAAATAGAACCTGAGTACCATCATGGGGTGATCCATGTGAAGGATGCCTCCAGAGCCGTTGGCGTAGTGGCTAACCTGCTGTCGGATGAGAACCGGGCAGGATTTCTGGAAGGAGTCAAGACTAAATATTCGGGGATGCGCAGCCGGTATGATAAAAAAGCCGACCACGAATACCTGTCGCTTACCGAGGCAAGAAAGAACAAGCTAAGGATAGACTGGAAGAATACGGTGATAGCGAAACCGCAGATGCTGGGGACCAAAGTATTTTATGATTATCCCCTGGATGAACTTGTGCCATATATTGACTGGACTTTCTTTTTTCACGCATGGAAGATAGGCGGAAAATATCCGCTGATCTTTAATGACCCTGTGAAAGGTAAGGAGGCTCAGAAACTCTTTAATGACGCACAAATCCTTCTTCATGAAGTATTGAATAAGAAAATGATAATAGCCCGGGGGGTTATTGGATTATTCCCCTGCAATTCAATCGGTGACGATATAGAAGTGTATTCCGATGAACAGCGCTCCAGGGTTATCAGCGTGTTCAGGTTCCTTCGCAACCAGCAGAAAAAAGAAGATAACGCTCCGAATCTTTGCCTGGCCGATTTTATTGCGCCGAGGGATTCGGGTCTTATTGATTATTTTGGGGGTTTCGCTGTGACGGCCGGTCTGGGTGTTCAGGAATGGGCTGCAGTATTTGAGCAGGACCTGGATGATTACAATGCCATTATGGTCAAGATACTTGCCGACCGGCTGGCGGAAGCCTTCGCTGAGAACATGCATTGCCGCATCAGGCGTGAATTTTGGGCCTACAGGAAAGATGAAGATCTGGATGTGGTGTCTATGATCCGCGAAGAATACCAGGGGATAAGGCCGGCACCGGGGTATCCTGCCTGCCCCGAACATTCCGAAAAACGCATGCTGTTCGACCTGCTTTCAGCCGATACCAAGGTCGATATCAAGCTTACCGAGAACTTCGCCATGTATCCGGCTGCCTCCGTCTCAGGCTTTTATTTTTCACATCCTCAATCGCAGTATTTTAACCTTGGAAAGGTTAGCCGAGACCAGATTGCCGACTACGCCAGACGGAAGGGGCTGACAATCGAAAAAGTGGAAAAATTGCTTAACACCAACTTAAACTATTAAAGAATGAGAGTTATTGATATCATCAAGCAGGCCGATAAGACTTTATTCTCTTTTGAACTACTTCCCCCTCTCAGGGGTAACAGTATTGAGAGCATTTACAAGGTCATTGATCCCCTGATGGATTTCAACCCTTCCTTTATTAACGTCACCTACCACCAGGAAGAAGTCGTGTATAAAAAGCATCCAAGCGGACTTCTGGAAAAAAAGGCTATCCGCAAAAGACCTGGAACAGTAGCCATTTCTGCTGCAATAAAAAATAAATATACTTCAGTGGAGGTTGTCCCCCATCTGATCTGCGGCGGATTTTCAAAAGAAGAAACCGAATATGCACTGATTGATTTTCATTATCTTGGTATAGATAATATCCTTGCTTTACGAGGCGATGCCCCGAAGAACCTTAGGACCTTTCAGACTGAGCCGAACGGGCACACAAACGCAAATGAACTGGTCAAGCAGATTACCGAGATGAACCAGGGGAAGTTCCTTGATGATGAAATGCAGCATAAATTTGAAACCAACTTCTGTGTAGGAGTGGCCGGCTATCCTGAGAAGCATATTGAAGCGCCCAATATGGCAACAGACCTGACATACCTGAAGAAGAAGATCGATGCAGGTGCCGAATTCATCATCACACAGATGTTCTTTGATAATGAGAAATATTTCATTTTTGTAGATGCCTGCCGTAAGGAAGGGATCAGTGTACCTATCATCCCGGGAATGAAGCCGATAACCACCCTTCGAGAGCTGACCGCACTGCCCCAGATCTTCTATATCGATATTCCCGAAGCGCTTTCGAAAGAAGTCCAGAAATGCAAATCGAATGATGAAGTGTTCCAGGTAGGTATAGAATGGGGCATAAAGCAGTCAAAGGAACTACTCGACAACGGAGTACCGGTATTACATTATTTTACAGTTGGAATATCAGAAAACATACGCCAGATAGCAAAAGCGATTTTTTAAGAATACCGTTATGGATTTCTTACGAACACTTGTAAAAGACATTTCCAGGGGCAAAAAAAAATTTGCAGTGCTGGTAGATCCGGATAAATCTACGCCAGTCTCCCTTAAACGCCTGGCCATTCTAGGTAAGAAGTCAGGAGTAGATTATTTCTTTTTCGGGGGAAGCCTGCTGATGCGCGGAAAGGGTGAAACTCTGATTAAAACACTGCATGACCATTCGGGTATCCCCGTTATCCTTTTCCCGGGCAGCAGTTTGCAGATATTCCCTAACGCCAATGGTATTCTGCTGCTTTCACTTATTTCGGGAAGAAACCCCGACATGCTGATCGGCAAGCACGTGGAGTCAGCCGCATTGCTGAGAGCAAGCAAGCTGGAAATCATACCCACAGCTTATATGCTGATCGAAAGCGGCAGGCCCACCTCGGTTTCATATATAAGTAACACCCTGCCCATCCCGTCCGATAAACCGGATATTGCCGTAAGTACTGCTCTGGCAGGGGAAATGCTCGGGCTTAAGATTATCTATATGGATGCCGGCTCAGGTGCTCTGAACCCGGTGCCAGCTGATGTAATAAAGCAGGTTAAACAAAACACCTCCCTTCCCCTTATAATCGGAGGAGGTATTTCCAGTCCTGAAAAAGCGAGATCCGCGTTAAACGCGGGAGCTGATGTGATTGTGATCGGGAATGCGATTGAGAAAGATCCGGAACTGATTCCTGCGATCAGAGAAATCGTGAGATAGCTTGTCGCTCGCATCATCACACCGCTGCTGCGTCTTNCTTGTCGCTCGCATCATCACACCGCTGCTGCGTCTTCTACGTTGCTCACATTAACATTCTCCAGGTTAGAATCTTTCACATGGTTCGCTCCTTGAAGCCAAGGCAGCTTGTGTGAGATGCTTCGCTACCAATATCAAGGATGCTTCGCTACCAATACCAAGGCAGCTTGTGTGAGATGCTACGCTATCAACATTTTCATCATTTCGTTTACGATATTCTCAGTTCCTGCTGCAATCTGGCTTATTGTTGCATCGAGCATGTAACATGGTGTCGTGAACAGTTTGTGCACCGGGTCAATGATTACCTGCGCATGGTCTGTTTGAACGTATTTGTTCCCTTTCTTTTCGATAAAACCTTCCGATGCAGGGTCCTGGCCTGTGGTCAGTTTTGCACCTTTAAAAAGGATTGCCAGAATTACCGGTGCTATGCACATCGCCCCTATTGGTTTGCCTGCTTCATGCATAACCCTGATGGCATTCTCCACATCCGGGTTCACCTTTGCTGCATCTCCCTCGTAAGCCCAGCTGCAAAGGTTTTTGGCAGCACCAAATCCGCCGGGAAAAATAAGAGCATCAAAACCGGAAGCCTTGAATTCACTCAGAGGTTTTATATTTCCCCTGGTGATCCTGGCCGCTTCGGTAAGAACGTTGCGTTTTTCACCGGCCGGTTTTCCTAAAAGGTGGTCTATCACATGATATTGTTCAACATCCGGGGCAAAACATTGAGATGAAGCACCGGCTTTGTCAATGGCAAGCAATGTAAGGACTGCTTCGGTTATCTCGGCTCCGTCAAAAACCCCGCAACCTGCAAGCACTACAGCAAATTTTTTCATAATTCCTTCGTTAGTTATTGTATTCATCAATTCCCATGGTAAAATTATTAAAAAACGATGCCTGAAAACAAATTCAGATTACATTCTTATTTTTGTACATTCTAAAAAATCTTTTGCTGATGAAGAAAATCCAAATGGTCGACTTACGCAGTCAGTACCTGAACATGAAGGAAGAAATAGATAAAGCCATCCACGAGGTCATCGATACCTGTGCGTTTATCAACGGGCCAGCTGTAGCGGCATTTCAGAAGGACCTTGAAAAGTATCTGGGGGTTAAACATGTGATCCCCTGTGCAAACGGCACCGATGCACTTCAGGTTTCAATGATGGCCCTGGGCCTGCAGCCAGGAGATGAGGTTATTACAACCTCGTTTACTTTTATTGCCACTGCGGAAGTCATCGCCCTGCTTCGCCTTACTCCTGTATTGGTGGATGTGGATCCGGATACATTCAACATTGATCCCAAAGCTATAGAACGGGCTGTTACTTCAAAAACAAAAGCCATCGTACCTGTTCATCTTTTCGGACAGTGTGCTCACATGGAAGAGATCATGGAAATTGCTGTAAAACATAATCTTGCAATAATCGAGGATAATTGCCAGGCCATCGGTGCTGATTATATCTTTAAAGACGGCAGCCGGAAGAAAGCAGGAACCATAGGGCGGATCGGATGTACGTCCTTTTTCCCTTCAAAGAACCTGGGATGTTACGGCGATGGGGGGGCTATATTTACCGATGATGATGAACTCGCAAAGCAGCTCAGGGTTGTCGTGAACCATGGAATGGCTGTGCGTTATTATCATGATTATATCGGAGTCAACTCTCGCCTTGACAGCATCCAGGCGGCGATCCTGAAAGTCAAACTTCAGTATCTTGACCGGTATGCAGCAAAACGAAGAGCTGCAGCGGATTTCTATGACCTGGCTTTTACCGGAAATCCAAAGCTGAAAACGCCTGTAAGGTATTCCAATTCAAATCATGTTTTTCACCAGTATACCCTGGTAACTAAACAAATTGATCGTGCAGCGTTGATAGCCCACCTGAACTCAAAGGACATACCGGCTATGATCTACTATCCTGTCCCGCTGCATTTGCAGAAAGCTTATCTTGACCCAAGATATAAGCCCGGTGATTTCCCGGTGACCGAATCACTTTCAAATTCGGTGGTCTCTTTGCCAATGCATACCGAACTGGACGAAGAGCAGCTGAAACATATCACTACGTCTTTACTGGAATTTGTAAATGCATAGTATGGAAAAAGAATATTTTGCACATGAAACGGCCGTCATTGACGGGGGTTGTAAGATAGGGAAAGGAAGCAGGATATGGCATTTTACGCATATCATGAAGGATTGTGAAATAGGAGAGGGGTGTAACCTCGGGCAGAACGTGGTGGTTTCCCCCTCTGTCATACTTGGGCGTAATGTGAAAGTTCAGAACAACGTATCCATTTACACCGGTGTTATATGTGAGGATGACGTGTTCCTTGGCCCTTCGATGGTGTTTACGAATGTCGTCAATCCGCGATCCCATATTCTTAGAAGAGACCAGTACATGCAAACCCTTGTGAAACGCGGCGCCACAATCGGCGCTAATGCTACCATCGTTTGCGGCCACACCATTGGGGAGTTTGCATTTATCGGTGCAGGAACGGTGGTGACCAAAGATGTCCCTCCTTATGCACTCGTTGTGGGTAACCCGGGGCGCCATATCGGCTGGATGAGTGAATACGGCCACCGGCTTGAGTTTGACAAGCAGGGATATGCAGTCTGCCCCGAAAGCAAAGAAAAATACCAGTATATTGATGGAAAAGTAATTAACTTAGGGAAATGAAAATAACGGAATTAAACCGGCCGGTGAATTTTGCTCTGATCGGAGCAGCCGGATATGTTGCACCAAGGCATATGAAAGCGATCAGGGAAAGCGGAAACAGGCTTATATGTGCGTTAGATCCATATGACGGAGTGGGGATCATCGACAGCTTTTTTCCAAATGCAGATTTTTTCATCGAGCCCGAACGTTTTGACCGCCACCTGGATAAGTTGAGAAGGATGGCTCTTACAAAAAAAAGGCAGGAAGACAACAAGGTGGATTTTGTAAGTATTTGCTCCCCCAATTACATGCATGATTCCCATATCCGTCTTGCCCTGCGCAATGATGCAAACGCCATTTGCGAAAAGCCTATTGTTCTGAATCCCTGGAACCTGGATGCCCTGAAGGAGATTGAAAAAGAGACCGGTAAAAGAGTGTACACTGTGCTTCAGCTAAGGTTGCACCCGGCTATTATTGCGTTGCGTGAAAAAATCAGGAAAGGACCTAAAAACAAAGTCTATAATCTTGACCTCACCTACATAACTTCAAGGGGAAACTGGTACTACCGTTCCTGGAAAGGGGATATTTCCAAATCGGGAGGTATTGCCACCAACATCGGTATTCATTTTTTTGATATGCTGACCTGGATTTTCGGTGCAGTTAAAACAAACAAGGTGCACCTGATGACCGAAAATAAGGCGGGTGGTTTTCTTGAGCTTGAAAAGGCCAGGATACGATGGTTCCTAAGTCTTGATTATCATGATGTCCCCGACCAGGTTAAGAAAGCAGGAAAGCGGACCTACAGGTTACTAACAATGGACGGTGAGACAGTTGAGTTCAGTGAGGGTTTTACCGATCTGCATACCGATACATACAAAGATATTCTTTCGGGCAAAGGTTTCGGGCTGACGGATGCAAGGCCCAGTATAAACATTGCTTACCAGATCAGGAATGCCAGCCCGATAGGAATAAAGGGCGATTATCATCCTTTCCTGAAAAAACCGTGAACTATGATCCATGAATCGAAATCCGGTTCGCGGATCACGGTTCACCGACCATGTTGTTATTGTAAATCGTATTAAAATGAAGATCCTAGTCACAGGCGGAACCGGGTACATCGGAAGCCATACCGTGGTTGAGTTGCAGGCCAAAGGATATGAAGTGGTCATTGTTGATGATCTATCAAATTCTTCTGTTGAGGTCCTTGACCATATAGCTGAGATCACGGGCAAAAGACCTGTGTTCGAACAGTTTGATCTGAAGGATGCATTAAAGACATCAGCATTTTTCAGCAAGCATTCGGATCTGGGGGGGATTATTCATTTTGCCGCATTTAAAGCAGTTGGTGAGTCGGTGGAGTTTCCCCTGAAGTATTATCAGAATAATCTTGTTTCCCTGATTAATATTTTGCAGGGGATGATGGAAAACAAAATCCGCAATATTGTTTTCTCCTCTTCATGTACTGTTTACGGACAACCTGATAAATTGCCGGTGAAAGAGGATGCTCCTGTTCAGAAAGCATGGTCTCCTTATGGGAACACGAAACAGATATCAGAAGAGATCATAAGTGATACCAGCAAGGCCTCGGGTATAGATGGGATACTGCTGAGGTATTTCAACCCTATAGGAGCGCATGAAACTGCGTTGATCGGTGAACTTCCGCTGGGGGTGCCGAATAGCCTGATGCCCTATATCACTCAAACTGCTATTGGAATAAGGCCGTTCCTGAGAGTCTGGGGAAGTGATTACGATACCCCTGACGGAACTGCAATACGAGACTATCTGCATGTCACAGATCTTGCTGTGGCCCACGTGATTGCAGTGGAGCGGATGCTGAACGGTAAAATGAAACAGAAGGTGGAGGTGTTCAACCTGGGTACAGGCAATGGTTTTTCGGTCATGCAGGTGATCGAATCTTTTGAGCGTTCCACCGGCGTGAAATTGAATTACCAGATCATGGACCGAAGGCCAGGGGATATTGAAAAGGTTTGGGCCGATACCGAATTTGCCAACAAGGAGCTGGGATGGAAAGCTGTTAAAAGCCTTGATGAGATGACTGCTTCGGCCTGGAAATGGGAAAAGGTACTTGCACAAAAAGGCAAGGGGTAAGTATAAATAATTATCTTTGAGATTCGAACTTAAATATAAGGTATGATGAAAACGATTTTGATCACCGGCGGAGCAGGTTTTATCGGTTCTCATGTGGTAAGGCGTTTTGTGAAAAATTATCCGCAATATCATATTGTGAACCTTGACAAACTTACCTATGCGGGCAATCTTGCAAACCTTAAGGATATTGAAAAGGAAACAAATTACGAATTTATAAAGGCCGATATTGTTGCCGGGGAGCTGGTAAAAAAGATTTTCCAGAAGTACCGGTTCGACGGCGTTATTCATCTTGCTGCAGAATCGCATGTTGACAGGTCCATAGCGAACCCCACTGAGTTCATTTATACAAATATTGTAGGAACGGTGAACCTGTTAAATGCGGCCAGGGAGATATGGGATACCATGGAAGGCAAGCGGTTTTATCATATTTCCACAGATGAAGTTTACGGTTCTCTCGGGGAGACGGGCCTGTTTGTGGAGTCTACCCCTTATGATCCGAGGAGCCCGTATTCAGCTTCGAAAGCCAGCTCGGATCATCTTGTTAGGGCATACTTTCACACCTTCAAACTACCCATGGTCATTTCGAATTGTTCCAATAATTACGGGCCATTCCAGTTTCCTGAGAAGTTGATCCCATTGTGTATAAACAACATCAGGAACAACAAGCTTGTACCTGTTTATGGCAAAGGGGAGAATATTCGAGACTGGTTGTATGTGGAGGATCATGCCGAGGCCATAGACCGGATTTTTCATTCAGGCAAAACGGGTGAAACATATAATATCGGAGGAATCAATGAATGGAAGAATATTGACCTTCTGAGGCTTTTATGCAAGATTATGGATGAAAAGCTTCACCGCACGGCAGGAACATCGGAACACCTGATCACCTTTGTCAAAGATCGTGCTGGTCACGACCTGAGGTATGCAATAGATTCCACAAAGCTGCAGAAGGAATTGAAATGGAAGCCTAATACCCGGTTTGAGCAGGGGCTCGAAAAGACGGTAGACTGGTATCTTGCAAATGAGCAATGGATGAAGAATATTACTTCAGGGGATTACCAGAAGTATTATGAAAATCAGTATACCAAGAGGTAAGTAATTCAAGTAAAAAACAGGTCGGGCCCAGGAGTTTATCCAGGTGCCCGATTTTTTTATACGCCTGCGACAGTGATTTCTTTACCGATTTTCAAGATCAGACCCTGTAACACATTGCCAGGTCCTACTTCGATGAAATGTGTTGCACCGTCGGCAATCATCCGCTGAACAAGCTGTGTCCATAAAACGGGTGCGGTGAGCTGAGCGATGAGATTCTCCTTTATTTTCAATGGATCTGTGACTCTTGAGGCCGTCGCATTCTGATAAATCGGGCAAATTGGTTCATGAAAAACCGTGCTGTTTATTGCTTCGGCAAGTTCAACACGGGCAGGCTCCATCAGGGGTGAATGAAAAGCGCCTCCGACTTTCAGTGGCAAAGCCCGCCTTGCACCAGCCGCTTTAAGTTTTTCACATGCAATCTCAATACCCTTTATGCTGCCTGAAATTACCAGTTGTCCCGGGCTGTTATAATTGGCAGGAACCACTATTTCATCAATGGATCTGCATATCTCTTCAACCTTTTGATCTTCCAGTCCCAGGATGGCGGCCATAGTGGAAGGTTCTTTTTCACAGGCCTTTTGCATGGCTTGCGCCCTTGCAAAAACCAGCCTTAACCCATCCTCAAACGAAAGTACTTTATTTGCTACCAAGGCCGAAAATTCACCCAGTGAATGCCCGGCAACCATATCCGGTTTAAAAGTCTCACCAAGTGTGGAGGCAAGAATTACCGAATGCAGAAAGATCGCAGGCTGGGTAACCCTCGTCTGTTTCAGGTCCTCATCGGTTCCTGCAAACATCAGATCGGTTATGCGAAATCCAAGGATACCATTAGCCTTCTCAAAGAGAGCTTTTGCATTTTCCGATCCCTCGTAAAGATCTTTGCCCATTCCGACAAACTGGGCCCCCTGGCCGGGAAATATGTATGCTGTCATAAAATGTTTTTTATTTTCTGTTTCCTAGGAACCTCAGAAGGAACAAAAACAGGTTGATGAAATCGAGATACAGGGTAAGCGCTCCGAAAATACTCATTTTCCTTGCATTTTCCTCACCGAACTCACCAGCTCCGGCCCCGATCCTCTTCAGTTTTTGAACATCATAAGCGGTAAGGCCTGTAAAGATCAAAACGCCCAGTATACTTATTATGTAATCCAGTGTTCCGCTGTGCATGATAAAATTAATCAGGCTTGCCAGGATGATCCCAATAAGCCCCATAAATAAAATGGAACCAAATTTCGTGAGATCGGTCTTTGTAGTGTAACCCGCAACAGCCATGATACCGAACATTCCTGCGGTCACAAAAAAGGTCTGAACAATGGATGATTGAGTATAAACTTGTAAAATAAAACTCAGGCTCATGCCCATAAGGACTGAGAATGCAATAAAAAGCAGGGACATGGATAGGGCTGAAAGTTTCTGAAACCCGAAGGACATCAGCAAGACAAATCCTATTGGCGCCAGAGTCACAAACCAACCCAGGCCGGTCAAACCACCTGTCTCGGTTTTCAGGTATGTCATCAATGAGTCAGATGATCCAAACCACCATGCAGTTCCTGCAGTAATTATCATTGCCAGGGTCATCCAGGTAAAGACCTGCGACATAAACGTTTTAGCAATAACTCCGGCATCAGCTCCCTGAGCCGATCCGAAATAATTCCTGTTATTTTCTTCAAACATTGATTTTATCTCCATTTAATTGATTCATACTTATTTACATTAGTGAATGCCCGCTATTCACTTAATTTTAATGCAATCTTGTTGATATAAGATGCAGAAATTCAGCACGGGTCTTATCCCGTTCAAATGCCCCAATAAAATCTGAGGTTGTAGTCACGGAATTCTGTTTCTGAATACCACGCATTGACATACACAAATGTTGTGCCTCAATTACAACTGCCACCCCAAGGGGCTTAAGGGTATTGTTTATGGCATCCTTGATCTGCATAGTCAGGCGTTCCTGCACCTGCAGCCTCCTGGCATAGATCTCAACGACCCTGGCGATTTTGCTCAGACCGGTGATATACTTGTCGGGGATGTAAGCAACGTGAGCTTTGCCGATGAAAGGTATCATGTGATGCTCGCACATCGAATAGATCTCAATGTCTTTCACAATTACCATCTCACGGTATTCTTCCCTGAACCGGGCCGACAGCAGAATGTCTTCAGGATCAAGATTATACCCCTGGTTCAGGAATAAAACAGATTTTGCAACCCGCAAGGGAGTTTTAAGCAAGCCTTCCCGATCGGGATTTTCACCGATCAGCCTGAGAATTTCCTTGTAATGATAACTGAGTTTCTCAATTTTTTCAGCATCGTAATCCTCAAACTTTTCGTAACTGAGCTTTTCTTCTGTCATGACAATTTGTCCTTATTTATTTCCAAAATATTCAACAATGTTATTTTCGGTCTCTTGAAGCCTTATGGCATGAAGTAATACACCATGAAGACGAACAAGTGGTTCGAGTTCTTCCCATATCCCAATAGCCAGGTTCTCAGTCGAAGCCAGTTCCCCCTTCATAAAATCTACTTCGAGGTTAATGTTTTTATGGTCAAGCTTTTCCAATACTTTCTCCTGGATGAGATTACTTAGAGTTTTAAGATCCATCACAAAGCCGGTAGCAGGATTCGGTTCACCTTTGACGGTAACATGGAGGATATAATTATGACCATGCCACAAAGGATTGGAACATTTTCCAAACACACGCAGGTTTTCTTCATCGGAATATTCAGGACGAAATAAACGGTGGGCAGAGTTAAAATGCTCTTTACGTGTAATATATACCATTGTGCCTAGCTTAATCAGCGGCAAAGTTACGAATTATTAGTTTTCGTCTTTTTTCTAAAAACGTCAAACCGCATCCCTCCCCAGATCCTGAACTGAGAAACATCATAGAAAAACGAAGAATTACTCCAGGGTGCATCAAGATCATTGAATCCAGTGATCAATGCCCCGCCGAGATACCATCTCTTAGCGTTGAAACCTGCAGCAAGCCTTAGTCCGAGCTGGAAAACGAAGTCTTCATGAACAATTGTTTTATTCCGGGTCTCATAGGAGTATGTTATAAACGATACTCCTGGAAAAACTGCTGCATTGATATAGATATTTTTAAGGAAAACCAGGGTATACGTATAACCCGGTGCAAGGCTGAAAGAATAAAACCGTCCGCTTTTCACTACCTCATCCTTGGCCAGTTTATAAGTAGAAATAATGTTACCGGGGATAATCCCAGTATCGGAAGTCATTTCGAAAAAGGAGAAACCCGGCCTGACCATAAAAGAACCTGCACTTTTCAACTGTTTTTCATTCTGGATGAAAGCCGCTCGCAGCGAAAACCTCCTGCTGTTATATACCCAGTAACCATATGCCCCTATTGAGAAAAGGTTCATGTCGGGTAAAAGATAATACTTCTCGTATGCAGGATGAATGTTCCGGATATAGAATCCATGGAAATTCTGTATAAACAGCTCTCCTGCGACAGCCCTGCCAAATGCATTTACTCTCAGGTCAATTGCGGTGGTTTTGCCGTAAACAGATTCACGGAAGGTGTAGAATGGGTTGTTTATCGTGAGCCCTATTCCAAACCATTTGTAAATACCTGCAATCCCGATTTTAATATTTGTATTGGGTTTATAAATGATATTGTCAGTTTCATTAGTGCTGACTCTGAAAGAGGCATTTTGGTATAACAGGTAAAGACGGGTGGTGAGCCAGCCTGTATAATCCTGAATATAATTTGAATCTATGTCTGGAATTGAGAGAGTGTCGCGGTCTTGTGCCTTTGCTGAGAGGGCCAGGCAAAACAGGAAGGGAATCAGTGATGCTCTTTTACTCAGGGCAATGGTTTTCATGAAATCATTTTCCTGCGGATGAGGAAGATTTTGTCAATCCTATAACCTGTATGACTTCAAATACGGTATAGACCAGGTAAAGGATAAAAAAGTTCAGCAGGAAAGGGACCGCATCTTTTCTGTTGACAAACGCATAGATGATCATGATGGCAATAAACAGAAAAAGTTTAACTGTTGTAGTTAGCATGAATACAGACACAAACCGGTTAAATTTTTTCTGAAGCGACTGGTTTAGGATCATAAAAGATATCAGGCTGCAGGCATAATAAAACACAAACAAAAAGGGCAAAGCCGGGCTAAACCAGGGTCCTGGAAGGACGAAAAACAGTAAAAAAGCCAGAATGCCAGCTCCAAGGGTCACCAGGAGTAAACGTTTTGCATAAGAAATTACAATGGTATTCATACTTATTTTTTTTTGAGCAGATCCCTGGTAACATAATACATTGCCAGAAAAACCGAGGCAATGGAAAGGATTACCGTCAATACCGGTTTTGTTTTAAGCCACTCATCAAGTTTTAACCCGCCGAAAGCACCGGCAACAATGATCACCATCATCTGCAAAGCCATTCCTGAATACTTTGCATATTGGTTCAGATTTCTCTCCGGGTCATTTGGCAACTTCATTTTCCAATGGTTTTACCTCGCCTGAAACCGGTATTTCCATTTTACAGGTCCCTGAAAATTTCGCTCCCGGTTCAATGGCAAGCTTACCGGTAGTAATGTCACCGGAGTACCTTGCAGTTTCCTTAAGAGTGAGCAATTCAGTCACTTTCACGGTCGCTTTGACATTTCCAGAAAAATCAGCACTCTGGCAAATGATTTCACCTTCAATACTACCTGTTTGGCCGACAACCATTTTCCCTTTGCAGTGAATATTGCCGATGAGGGTACCATCGACCCTGAAGTCGCCATTTACGCTTATCTCTCCTTTTACAACCGTACCTGGTCCCATGATATTGATGGAAGGTATCTCAGGTTCTCTGTTTTTAGCCATAGCTTAGGGTTTTTCCAAATAATTCTTCTCAAAAAATTTAATATACTTGCGGATGTCTTTATTCCGGTATAAAACCGGATAATTCGTAACGGAGATTAGAAAATCACTGTAATCCCCTGAAGTCTCAAGTTTCGTAAATATATATTTACTGTCCCTGATGCTTAAAAAGTATTGCATGGCTTTCGGGGCATTATCAAAATTGCTTACAGTAATCATTTCCTGATTGTTATCGAAAAGGAGGCTGTTTACCTCAAGTTCATCGAGGCCATGCATTCTTGAATTGAAGTCTGCAATTTTAATTTTAAGGGCATTAACATCAACCTTCAAATTGTTTACAATCAGAATGTAAAAATGTACAGCGGTTGAATCAAACTTATAAATACTTTCGGCAGCTTTAAGCAAAACCGAATTCGAATCAGCCGGAGTTTTACCTGCCTGAACTCCGGGGCCGGAGGGGGAAGCAAGGGAATTAATCACTTCCTGGCAGAGGCTGCTAACAGGGCTCCTGGGATAATCCTGCTGGATCTTAAGCAGAGCCACTGTCATGGAATCAGCAACCTCAATCTTCCCAAGCGATAAAGCCCTGAGGTAATCGAAACGGGGTAACAGGGAAGTGTCTGATTTATAATGGGAATGAGCTTCAGCGGCATTACTGATAACCATGTAGTATTGTTGGTTTAAAAAAGCCTTGTAGGTTATTTCATATAATTTTGAAGACTCAGATTTCTTTGTGGCAAGTTCCTTGAAATAATCAGGATTTATCAGCAGTTTGGCATAATCGGATTCGGGATATCCCGTAAGGAGGAGGGTCCTGTAATAATCAGACTTTTGATCGTTTTTAAGATCCTTGTACAAAGAGTAAAGCTCAAAGTAGGTCTGTGCTTTCCTGGGGAAATCGGGATATTTTTTAAGCAGGGTTTCAAAACTTTCGATGGAATGGCCGTAGTCATTCAGCCCTTCAATATAGATAAAACCTGCTTTGTAATATGCGTCCATGATCTTCTGGTTGGATGCAAGAAGTTTCGCCGGTGTAAGCGGTATATCCTGGTTGTAATATTTACGGTCTTTAGGGTTGGTTGATTTCTTTTCGGGTTTCTTTTTTGAAGTCGTATCACCTCCGGCCGCCGCCAGGTCAGGCAAGGTATCAGCGGGAGTTTCAGTTGTGGTTGTTGTAATCGCCTTATCGGTGAGGAACCAGTTGTCTTCAAGTCTTCTTCTTCCCCATTTTTTTCCGAAAGCGGAAAACCCGTTGGCCAGTGTGGCGGCATTATAAAAATACCAACGTCCCTGGGTAGAAGATGTATTCATTTTCTCTTCCTGGTTCGCAAACATCTGGTTTTGCAGTTTGACCTGTTCTTCCTGGTTCTTTTTAACCTCGCTTGCCAGGTAGTTCGCAATCAGCCTGTCGATGATCTTGTTCCTTTGGTCTTCAGACATTGCTGCCAGAGATTGCAGGCTGTCTTCCCGTCCGATGAGCTGAAGTTGCTGAACTAGATCGGTGAGTGTGGCGGTCTTTTTTTTGATCGCTTTATAATTTGCAAAATCAACAGGCAGAAACTGCATAGTGCTGTCATAATACGCCTGTGCTTTGGGATAATTTGGGAAAGAAAAGTATATATCGGCCAGTTGGAGAGCTGAAATGGCCCTCTGGTAATTGTTGGTTTTGCTGGTGCTCACCGATTTCCCGAGATAATCAATGGCATGGATTGTATCTTTATCAGTAAGGGAGATCTGTGCAAGAGCATAATAAATCTGATCAAGGTACTCCTTGTTCTTTTCATCCTTCAGCATTTTTTTCAGCTTCTTGACAATATATTCCCGGTCGGTCGATTTGTTCGTGTAGCACTGGGCAAGATTGATCTTTGCATTGAATTCCATTTCATATGCTGAATTATGCTTAAGCACCTGGGTATACATTGCAGCCGCCCTGTCGGGATCATCCTGTTTCTGATAGATCTGCCCGAGTATGAAATAGATCCTGGTCTTTATTTTAACCTTTGGGTTTAGTTCAAGGGCCCGGTTCAGATAGGGAATGGCAGCATCATAATTTCTCTGAAGGATATACGAGTTGGCATAAGCCAGGTTAGCCTTTTCTTCATATTTAGGTGGAGCCTCACCTTTGGTGATCTTATTCAGCAACATATCCAGCATTGGCTCACCCCGGTTATAATCTCCCATTTGCACATTGGCCATGGCCAGCCAGAACATCGCATTATATTTGATGTCGTTGTCGTTATAGGTTTTAATAACAAACTCAAATGTTCTCCTAGCCATAGGGTAGTCTCTCTTGTAAAAATAGGATATGCCTATCAGCATATAAGCATCGTCGATCCATTTACAATATTCCTTGTGATTGAAGAACATGGAGTGTTTCTGAATGGTTTTCGATGCTTTCTTGATCGCATTATCGGCAAACAGCGCAGCCTTGTTCCCTGATTTATCCCCAAAATTATATACCGGGATCACAAGTGAAAAGTTGTCCTTCATCTGGGCATCATAATCCTTGATACCCTGGCGCATTAGGTCCATACCGTTCCAGTAAACATTATAGTGAGCTGTGGTATTATGATAGGTCCGTCGCGTCCACGTATTTTTCTTTGTGGAGCATGCGCTGAAAAAAAATGTACCGGCAAGCAATAAGAAAATTCCGGCGAGGGTGTATTTCTTCGTCGAGATCAAATCCTGGTAATTAATATTGGTATAACTACTAAACCGCAAATTTAGTATAATTTTACGATATTTGCAGCCGTTATGTATTCTGGAGAATTGAATTGGGATGGCTGCTGAAAAAGGAGAAAAACGAAAACAGAACTGGAAGGACAGGTTAAGGAATAAATATCGCCTGGTCTTTATGAATGATGATACTCTGGAGGAACGTCTGACCTTCAGGTTATCCCGTCTGAATGTATTTATTGCCCTGGGGACTCTTACCATTCTTCTTATTTTTCTGACTTCCATCCTGATAGCATTTACTCCTTTAAGAGAATATATCCCCGGCTATTCCAGTGTTGGTTTGCAGAAAAAACTGTATGAACTCACCATAAAGACTGATTCTATTGAAAAAGCGCTGGTCAGGAAGAACCGATACCTCCAGAACCTCAGGGATATCATTAACGGCAAAGATCTTTCAGAAAACAAACCTGTTGAAAGAGACACAGTCAGGAAATACGGAGATATCCGCCTTAAGCGTTCCGAAGATGATTCATTTATGCGTGCCGATGTGGAAAGCCGGGCAAAATACAGCCTTTACAAAGCCGAATCGGCTGAAACCTCTGTTGCCGGAAAAGGCTCAATTGGAGGAGTGCTTTTTTTTACTCCTTTAAAAGGAGTGATCACCAACGGATTTGATCCTGTTAACAAGCATTACGGCGTGGATATTGTGGCCAAGCAAAATGAGGCTATCAAATCGGTACTTGACGGAACGGTGATTTTATCAAACTGGACGCTTGAAACAGGGTATGTATTAGCGATACAGCATTCGCAGAATATCGTAAGCATGTACAAGCATAATTCTGCGATTCTCGTTAAAACCGGAGATTATGTGAAAGCAGGCGAGGCAGTTGCCATTATTGGTGAGACAGGGGAGTACACGACAGGCCCGCATCTTCACTTTGAACTCTGGTATGAAGGAAAACCTGTCAACCCCAAGGATTATATATCGTTTTAAATGGGAAGCACAACTTTACCTAAAAAACGTATTGCACTGTTAGGTTCCACGGGTTCGATAGGCAGGCAAACGCTGGATGTGATACGGTCAAATCCTGATCGTTTTGAAGTGGATATCCTTACCGCTCTGAATAATTGTGATGTTCTGATCGGGCAAGCGATTGAATTCAGTCCTAACGTCGTCGTGATTGGAAACACGTCTTGTTACGGCAAAGTCGCGTCGGCCCTGAAATCCCTGCCCATTAAAGTATTCGCGGGTGAAGACTCCATTACCCAGGTTATGGAGATGGACTCTTTTGACCTTATGGTGAGTGCCCTTGTTGGGTATGCCGGGTTAAGACCTACCCTGAAGGCAATTGAATACGGGAAAAATGTTGCGCTTGCGAATAAAGAGACTCTGGTAATTGCCGGCGATCTTGTGACAGAGAAAGCCAGGGCTGCTAAAGTCATGATATTGCCTGTTGATTCGGAGCATTCGGCCATTTTCCAATGTCTCGTTGGCGAAAAACCAGGAAGTGTCGAGAAAATATATCTGACTGCTTCAGGCGGGCCTTTCCGTGGCAAGACAAGGGAAAACCTGAAACGGGTTACAAGGGAGGCTGCCCTGAATCATCCGAATTGGAAAATGGGGAATAAAATTACCATTGACTCTGCTTCATTGATGAATAAGGGGTTGGAAGTCATTGAAGCCCGCTGGCTGTTTGGCCTTAAATCTTCCCAGATCGATGTGGTCATTCATCCGCAGTCGATCATCCATTCTATTGTTCAGTTCATCGATGGATCCATGAAAGCCCAGATGGGCCTTCCCGATATGAGAATGCCGATTTTATACGCTCTGGGATTTCCTGAAAGGCTGTCATCAGAGCTGCCGCGTTTCAACTTCACTGATCATCCCCAGCTTACATTTGAAAAGCCCGACAAAGCTTTATTCCGCAACCTTGCCCTGGCTTACGAAGCCCTTGAGGCCGGCGGGAATATGCCCTGTATCTTAAATGCCGCCAATGAAATTGCGGTACATGCATTTCTCGATGATAAAATTAAATTTCTTGAAATGACGGATGTGATTGAACGATGTTTGCAAACAGTGCCTTTCATCAGCAAACCGTCTTATGATGATTATGTTGCAACGCATATTGAATCCATTTCGAAGGCGGATGAATTTATTTTAAACAAACTACAAAATAGAGGGAAACATTAATGGAAATATTCATAAAAATTGTTCAGCTTCTTCTCAGCCTTTCAATCCTGGTCATAGTGCATGAGATGGGGCATTTTATCGCCGCAAAAGTTTTTAAAACCCGGGTTGAAAAGTTTTACCTGTTTTTCGATCCCTGGTTTTCTTTATTCAAAATCAGGAAAGGAGAGACCGAGTACGGTGTCGGTTGGCTGCCACTTGGAGGTTATGTTAAGATCTCCGGAATGATCGATGAGTCCATGGATACGGAACAGATGAAGAAACCTCCTGAGCCCTGGGAGTTCCGCTCAAAACCGGCATGGCAAAGACTCATTATCATGCTTGGAGGCGTTACTGTCAACCTCATTCTCGCTATTGTCATTTATATTTTCATGCTGATCGCCTGGGGGGAGCAGTACCTGCCGGTATCAGCCCTAAAGTATGGTATATCAGTAGATTCTACGGGTTACCAGATGGGATTAAGGAACGGTGACAACATCATTTCCATCGACAATAAAACTGTTGAGGATTTTTCTTCCATACCGAAAATACTGGTTCTTGAAGAAGCGAGAACAATTCAGGTAATCCGCGACGGACAGAAAGTGAATGTTGAGATTCCAAAGGGTTTCATTAGCAAACTGATCAAATACAAGTCTACCGATTTTATCTCGTTCCGGGTCCCTTTCGTGGTTTCAAGTTTTACGGCTGGAGCTCCTGCCAGCAAGGCCGGTATCCTGAAAGAAGACCGCATCCTGGGCATAAATGACACATTGTACCCTTACTTTATAGAATTCAGAACAGCGCTCCAGGCTTATAAAAACAAGGAAGCCAGGGTAATGGTGCTCAGAGGCAATGATACATTGAGATTTAAAATCAACGTGCCCTCAACAGGTTTGATAGGTGTGTATCCCAAACCCCCATCGACATTCCTAATATTCAAGGATAAATCCTATAATATCCTGACCGCTGTTCCTGCCGGGGTTGTTAAAGCATTTCAAGGGGTGGGTAACTATGTCAAATCGATCAAATTGCTTTTCTCTCAGGAAAAGGCCTATGAATCTGTTGGAGGTTTCATTGCCATAGGATCCATTTTTCCTTCAACCTGGGACTGGCAGGCTTTCTGGCACCTGACTGCATTTTTATCGATCATGCTGGCTGTTCTGAATGTATTGCCGATCCCTGCCTTGGATGGCGGTCATGTCATGTTCCTGCTGTATGAGATCATTTTCAGGCGCAAGCCAAGCGATAAATTTATCGAGTATGCCCAGATCGTTGGGATGGTGCTTTTATTTGCACTTTTGATCTTTGCCAACGGGAATGATATAATGAAGCTGTTCAGAAAATAAAGTGAGTTTGTCAGATGGCTGATGTCAGATGGCAGATAACAGCTATCCGCCATCTGCTATCCGCCATCTGCTATCCGCCATCAGCCATCTGCCATCTGCCATCCGATATCTGCCATCAATCCTCCACTTTCTCTTTCAGTGATTTAAATCCTTCTCCAAGGATCTCCGAAGCATTCAGCACTGTGAGAAAGGCCTTTGGATCTATTTCATGGATATACTCTTCGAGAATGATCAGTTCACGCCTGCTTACAACGGTAAAAATAATCTTGCGTTCAGCCATATTGTACATCCCCTGGCCTTCGATGATAGTACCTCCCCGGTTCAGGTTATTAATGATCTTCTCCCGGATCTCTTCGTGTTTGTCGGAAATGATGAACAGGCTTTTTTCATAATTGATGCCTTCAAGAACCCCGTCAATCACCTTGCCTGTAATGAAGATGACTATCCAGGAGTAAAGGGGGATCTTCCAGTCTCCGAATACAAACAACCCAATGAGCACAATAACCGAATCTACCATGATCATCAGCTGGCCTATCGGCAGTTTTGTATACTTGGCTAATATCAGTGCGACAATATCGCTCCCGCCGGAGGTGGCTTTTGATTTAAACATGAGGCCCAGGCCTAACCCGCAAAGCAGTCCGCCAAAAATAGAAGAAAGTAATGCATCGCCTTTAACCAGAGGTTCAAACCCCCAAATCCAGGTGAGCGTATCGGTAAAAAGTGCGGTGAGGGAAAATCCTAAAACGGTTTTAAAACCGAACCTGGGGCCAAGTATTTTTATGCCTATGACCGTCAGAGGGATATCGAAGCACAAGGCCATCAAACCTACAGGAGTGCCGAGAATCCAGTGGAGGACAATGGATATTCCATAAACCCCGCCCGGGACTATCTTATATGGAGTTATAAACAATACAAAGGCTGAAGCCAGGATAAAGGAGCCAATGATGATGAGGCTGTACGAAAAAAACCATTTTTTTGTAAACGGTTTTTCCCTGATCAGAAAAGAAGCCATAACATGAGGATTAGTAAATAAACATTAAACGAAAGTAAGGGTTCCTGAAAACAAAGTTGGCAAAAAGTACGTTGGCAACAAAATAAAAACTTTCCCGTTTAACTATTTCAGGGTTTTGGGCAGAAGATCATAACGAATTTTAATCTTTAATGAAAGGGATTTATGGTGACTGGTTTGAAAAAAAGCTGTATTTTTAACGCCAGAAATTAATGGCCATAACAGTATATAATCTGATGCAAGCCTTGAAATACTCTGTAAAGCTTTATCATCATTGCACTTTCGTTATATTGATATTGTTGGGAGTGTTATGGGTATCAGAAAGTAAAGGGCAGCAAACCAGTCTGATCACCAACTACATGTTCAGCAATATGGTCTTCAATCCGGCCTATGCAGGACAGAGCGGGGGAATATCCATCACAGGTCTTATCCGTGAGCAGTGGTTTGGTTTTAAGGACAGCGATGGGAATAAAGTAGCTCCCGAGACCATGTTTCTTACCATTGATGCTCCAATTCGTGCCATTCACGGCGGTATTGGGGGGATGGTTGCCCAGGACAGGATTGGTTTTTTTAAGAATACCAGTGTAAAGTTGGGATACGCTTATAAGGCTGAGCTTGGCTCAGGTATTTTTTCAGCCGGGCTTCAATTGGGTTTTCAAAACGGAAAATTCGATTATTCGCAATTTAAAGCAGTCAGTGCCGATGATCCTTTGCTGACGGCCGACCAGGCTAAAAGTGATATGATCTTTGACTTGTCGCTTGGTCTTATGTACCGGGTTCCGGATAAGTTTTATGTCGGATTATCGGGGGACCAGCTCCTTCAGTCCAAAGGAAAAAACACTCAATACAAGCTCCAGCGCACTTTTTATCTTACAGGGGGGTATCAGTATGATATCCCGAACCATCCGGTCTTTTCGCTTCAGCCGAGTGCCATTGTTATGTTTGATGGTGCAGCATTCCAGTTCAGTGTCAGTGGCCTTGTTTGGTACAACAACAAATTTTACGGTGGACTTGCATACCGGTTTCAGGATGCGGTCTCGGTCCTGGCAGGTCTGTCGATCAAGGGCTTCCGGCTTGGCTTGGCCTATGATATCGGAATTTCGAAAATGATGAAATACAGCAATGGCAGCTTTGAAGTGATGCTGAATTATGTGCTGAAAATTGAAACTGAAAAATTAAGAAGAAGTTACCGTAACACAAGGTTTTTATAAATTTAATTTACTAAATTTGCCGGTTTAATTCAAAAACAGGCCAATAACATAATAAAGCTCAATAAGTAGCGTTTATTTTTATCAACCAACTACCCGAAAAATGAAAAAACTGCTCGTGTTTTTAGTCCTGCTGGTCTTTCTCGGAAGCTGCAGCAACTCAGGAAACGGAGAACTGACCGGGGTTAAGGGGAGGAAAAGGTATTATCAGCCTGATCCCTTTGGCATGGTCTACATTCCCATGGGTAGCTATACCATGGGAGTAGCCGATGAAGATGTCCCCTATGCTCAGCTCAACAATCCGCGTACTGTATCAGTAGCGGCATTTTACATGGATCAGACAGAAATCACGAATAATGAGTATCGCCAATTCGTATATTGGGTACGGGATTCAATTGCCCGCCGGATCCTTGGTGAGCTCAAACCTGAGCTTTATTTTATTTCCGAGAACAAAAAAACCGGTGAGACCTTTGATCCTCCTTACCTGAACTGGGAGACGAAAATAGAATGGAATTCGGAACAGCAGGATGTCAGGGATGCGTTAAACCAGATGTACTTACCTGAAAATGAACGTTATTTCAGGGTCAAGGAAGTTGATTCGCGCAAACTTTATTATGAATATTATTTTGTGGACCTTAAAGCCGCCGCCCGAAAGGAATGGGGAGGACAGGCTGATCCCAAAGATGCCGGTCTTGCCAACCGTCCGCAGGGTATGAAAGACCGTTCGGTTTATGTGCGTAAAGAGGTTATCAATGTTTATCCGGATACACTTTGTTGGATACACGATTATGTATATTCTTTCAATGATCCATCTACTGAGAAATACTTTTGGCATCCGGCATATGATCACTATCCCGTGGTCGGAATCAACTGGAAGCAGGCCAATGCTTTCTGTATTTGGCGCACCCAATTGAAAAACAGTTATCTCTACGGCAAGAAAGGCGAATCCTCAATCAGTGAATTCCGTCTTCCTACTGAAGCTGAATGGGAATGGGCGGCAAGAGGAGGGTATGATGGCAATTCCTATCCATGGGGAGGACCATACACCCGTAACGACAAGGGTTGTTTCCTGGCCAATTTTAAACCACTCAGGGGAAATTATATTGATGATGGCGGATTACATACGGTTATTGTAGCTCATTATCCGGCCAATGAATTCGGGCTGTATGATATGGCAGGCAATGTCGCCGAATGGACAAGAAGCGCATTCCATCCTTCATCCTATAACTTTACCTGGGACCTGAATCCAGATTATACTTATAATGCTAAGGACAGCGATCCTCCCACTTTAAAGCGCAAAGTGATCCGCGGCGGGTCGTGGAAAGATATTGCATATTACCTGCGTGTTTCCACCAGAGCTTATGAATTCCAGGATACCTCGAAATGTTATATAGGGTTCCGCTGTGTCCAGAATTTCCTTGGTCGCCAGAAGGATGATAATCCTGCAAGAGCATCAAAGGTTTATAATTAACAGAAAAATCAGTCAACGTTCAAGCAATCTCATCTAAAAACCTTTTAAAATTATGGGTCTTCTGAATTTTGTAAAGTCTAAACAGTACAAGCATTTCATGGCCAAACTGTATGGTTGGGGAGCATCAGTTGTTATTATCGGTGCATTGTTTAAAATCAATCACTATCCATTAGCAAATGAAATGCTGATCGTGGGATTAGGGACAGAGTCGATCATCTTTTTCTTCTCAGCTTTTGAACCGCCTCATGTTGAACCCGACTGGAGCCTTGTTTACCCTCAGCTTGCAGGGATGTATCATGACACTGATTTCGATCCATCACAAGCCCTTGCTTCAGGAGAAACCGTATCGCAGGAACTTGACAAGATGCTTTCAAAAGCTAAAATCGGCCCTGAACTTATCAGCAGTCTGGGCGAAGGGTTGCGCAGCCTGACTGATACTACATCGAAACTGGGAAAAATGTCTGATGCGGCAGTTACAAACGACCAGTTCGTCAACTCTGTAAAACAGGCAACCGACGGCGCCTCAAAACTCAGTGATTCATATAAAAAGACTGCAAACGTTCTTGAACAGAGTGTGAGTACTTCACAGGAGCAGCTTCAGCATATGCAATCAGCTGCAAAAAGTGCTGCCGGACTGTCCAGCGCCTATACTGAAGTCGCCAATACTTTGAAGGATGAGATCAGGGTGAATAAGGATATGACCACAAGTATTTCTGCTGCTACCCAATCAGCAAATAAATTTATGGAGAAATACAATGAATCGGCCGAAATGCTTGCAAAGACGGCTTCGACCTTGTCATCCTCCACTACTGAAAACGAGAATTACAATAAACAGATGAACCGGGTTTCAAGTAACCTTTCGGCATTGAATGCCTTATATGAACTTCATCTCCAGGGATCCAATGAGCAAATGGAGAATACCAATAAAATTAATTCCATCCTTGGAAAATTCACCGACAATCTTACGGATTCAGCTACCAATACGGCCAAGTACAAAGAAAACATTGCCTTGTTAAATAAAGTTGTTGAGAAACAAATGCAAACATCGACTAACCAGGTTGAAGCTTCTTCCCAGATGGAAGACAGCATGAAAAAGTTCCTGGAAAATCTGAATGCATCGGTTACCCAGACAGCCAGGTTCAAAGACCAGGTTGATGCTCTGGCCAGCAATATTGCCGCATTGAATAAAGTCTATGGCAGTATGCTTACGGCTATGAACGTTTCAATAAAGTAACAACGGTAACAGGATATAGCAATCCGGATTATTCATCTGAAAACCAAATATTAAATGGCTGGATATAAAGAGACACCGAGGCAAAAGATGATCGGGATGATGTATCTCGTACTTACTGCATTGCTCGCGCTCAACGTCTCGAAACAAATGCTTGATGCATTCATCGTGGTTAATGAAACCATGGAGAATACGAACTCAAATTTTAACAAAAAATTAGATAACACTATTTCTAAGTTCAAGGTCCAGTATCAAATGAACCCTAATAAAGTTGGACCTTACTGGGAAAGAGCGAAAAAAGCACGCCAGCTTTCTGAAAATCTGGCGAATTTTATTGACAGCCTGAAGTACACTGTTGTATCTCAAACCGAAAGGATACCCTACAAGGATGCAAAAGTACTTGCGCTTGCAGATTGTGACAAGAAAGAGAATTATGACCAGCCAACTAATTTCTTCATCGGAAACTCCCAGGATGGTTCCGGGGGGCAAGCCCGGGTATTAAAGAACAAGATCGAAGCATACAAGAAGGAAATGACCGGGCTTCTCGACCCTAAATACCAGGGTACTATGAAACTGGGCCTTTTAACTGAAGGTAAGTTCAAGGATTCTTACAATGAGGCACAAAACTGGGAAATGCATAATTTCTATCACACCATCCTTGCAGCCACTGTCACCATCCTTAATCAGATCAAAGCCGATGTTTACAATGCTGAATTCGATGTGGTGAATAATCTGTATGCTGCGGTATCAGCTGAAGACTGGAAATTTGATGCTATCCGGGCAAAGGTCATTCCGAAAAGCAACTACGTATTCCTTGGTGAAGAGTACCAGGCTGAAATCCTGGTTGCAGCATATGATACCAAAGCCAATCCGAATGTGCGGTATGTGCTTGGTTCCGATTCTCTTACTGCGGCAAACTTTAAAAATGCCACCCCGATCACAGGTGAAAACGGGGTTGTTACTCTTAAACTCGGAGGATCCTCAGAAGGCTTGAAGAAATTTGCAGGGATCATTAAAATTGTAAGCCCCTTAGGCGATACGATGACTTTCCATTTCAAAGACGAGTTCATTGTTGCAAAACCTGCCCTTACTGTTTCCCCGTCCAAGATGAACGTATTTTATATCGGGGTTGACAACCCGGTCTCCATAACCGTTCCCGGCGGACCTGAAAGGGTTACACCTACTATTTCCGTTGGTAATATCCGCCAGGAAGGGAAAGATTATATCGTAAGCGGACTCCCCCAGAATACCCGGGAAGCCGTGATCACAGTAACCGCTGTGTTCTCCGGAAAAGCAAAGAATATGGGTTCCTACACAGCACGCTTGAAACGTGTCCCTGACCCGATCGCGAAGATAGGTGGGAAAAACGAAGGTATCATCTCGAAAAGTATTGTGCTTGCCAGCCCTTACCTCGTGCCTGAAATGCAGGTTGGATTTGATTTTGACCTTAAATACGTGGTTACGTCCTACAACTTCGTTACTGACATAACCGGAGATATCCTTGAATACAAAGTCCAGGGTAACAGACTCACACCTGAAATAGTGAGGCTGATCACCAATGCCAAAAAGAACAAACGCATCTGGTTCGAAAATATCACGGTCAAAGGACCTGACGGCGAGCGTACTATTCCTTCTATTAACTTGAAAATAAATTAATAAACCATATTCCGGCACATCATGAAAAGGATAGTTTTCATTGCATTTGTGGCAGTGCTTGTGACAGGGGTCAGACTGACTTCCTTTGCACAGGTTCTGGAAGCTCCCCCAAGGGATGGTGTTTATGACAGGACCGTTATTACCCAGGTTCAGCCGATACCTTATCCCTACCTGCGGGAAGCTGATATCACCTGGACCAAGAGAGTCTGGAGAGTCATCGACATGCGTGAGAAGATGAACCAACCCTTCTATTTTCCCGAAACTCCCCAAAACCAGTGGAAAAGCTTTATGCAGATAATCCTTGACGGTATGAAGGAAGGGACTATTCAGGCCTACTCAGCTGAAACAGACCTCTTCCTGGTTCCTTTAGCCCATAAAGACCTTATGGACCAGCTTGAGACCAAGCAGAAACTGCACCTGAAACGCCCCGATAATCCTGATATCGAATTTGACACCGTGATCTCCAAAATTTTCAATGCCTCCGACGTGAAGCAGCTCAGGGTCAAGGAAGACTGGTATTTCGACAAGCAAAGATCGGTTCTTGAAGTTCGTATCCTTGGAATCTGTCCCATGATGGAGAGCTTTGCTGAGGATGGAACAACCCGTGGTTACAAACCCTTGTTCTGGATCTATTTTCCCGATTGCCGCAACCTGTTCGCACGCAGCGAGCAATTCAACCTGAGAAATGGTGTTGCCGGCCGGCTTACCTATGATGATGTGTTCATGAAAAGGATATTCTCCAGTTATGTATATAAGGAGGAAAATGTCTATGACCGTCAGATCAGCGATTATGCAACCGGTGTTGATGCTCTGCTCGAATCGGAAAGGGCTAAAAACAAGATCCTGGAGTTTGAATCAAGCCTCTGGGAATATTAGTAACTGAACGATTTTTTTTTTTGATTTTCTGCCCTGGGTTTCCGGGGCAGTTTTTTTTAGTTAAGACTGCGGATTTCATCCTGCCAGATATCAGATATTTGATTATTTTTAGCAAGCTAATTGTCTGTCGTTTTGGTTGCACTAAAACCATTTCTCGAGACTTCGATCGAATACCTGAAAGGGGTTGGCCCGGCAAGGGCCGAAGCCTTGCGTTCCGAATTGCAGATCGAGGTCTTTGGAGACCTCCTGACCCATTTTCCTTTCCGATATGTTGACCGTTCAAAAATGTACCTCATTAAAGATATCAAGGATGAGAATACATTTATACAACTAAGGGCTCGTGTCATCAAAACAAAAACGATCGGCCCTCCGCGCTCGCAAAGGCTGGTAGTCACAGTTGAAGATGAAAGCGGGCAGATAGACCTGGTCTGGTTCCAGGGTGTGAAGTGGCTGGTCGATAAAATAGCCAACGGACAGGAATGGATCATTTTCGGAAAACCCCAGATGTTCAATGGTCAATGGAATATGCCGCATCCCGACATAGAACCTCCCGAAACCGAACCTTTGCCCATCAGCAGGATCATTCAGCCAATATACAGCTCAACAGAAAAGCTGAAATCAAAAGGGCTGGATTATAAAGGGATAGGAAAGCTTGTCAAGACCCTGCTGTTACATGAAAAATTTTATATTCAAGAGAACCTGAACCGGGATCTTCTGGAACGGCTCAGGCTGATTGGCCGCCAGGAAGCTTTCCTGAATATCCATTTCCCGCAAAGTCCTGATCTTCTTACCAAAGCACAGGCCAGGCTGAAATTCGAGGAATTATTCTTTATCCAGTTGAGACTGCTTAAGCACAGGATAACCCGGTTGCAGAAAAACGAGGGTCATGTATTTTCAACGGTAGGTAATTACCTTAATGATTTTTATCATAAGTATTTAACCTTTGAATTAACCGGATCCCAGAAGAAAGTGATCAGGGAGATCAGGGCTGATATGGGTTCAGGCAAGCAGATGAATCGGCTTTTACAGGGGGACGTCGGCAGCGGAAAAACCATGGTAGCCCTTATGTGCATGCTTATCGCCCTTGATAATGACTATCAGTCCTGCCTCATGGCGCCAACAGAAATCCTTGCAAACCAGCATTTTAACAACATTTCTAAAATGCTCTCCGGGCTTGATGTGAATATCCGCCTGCTCACCGGATCAACCCGGCAGTCGGAGCGAAATGAAACACTGGAGTTACTGGAAAGCGGAAAAGTCTCTTTTCTCATTGGAACGCATGCATTGCTTGAAGACAAGGTTAAATTTAATAATCTGGGACTTGTTGTCATTGATGAACAGCACCGGTTCGGGGTGGCACAAAGGGCAGCCTTATGGGAAAAGAACCTCAGAACTCCACATATCCTGGTGATGACCGCGACTCCGATCCCAAGGACCCTTGCAATGACATTGTACGGCGACCTGGATGTCTCAGTGATCGATGAACTCCCCCCGGGACGTAAACCCATTCTTACAAAGCATGTTTATGACCAGGATCATTACAAGGTCTATAGCTTTCTTAAGCAGAGGATTGCAGAAGGAAACCAGGTTTACATTGTTTATCCGCTCATCGAGGAATCAGAATCCCTGGATCTTAAAAATCTCACCGAAGGATACCAGACCGTGGTCAGGGAATTTCCCAAACCAGAATATAGTATCGGCATGGTTCATGGAAAGATGAAGCAGCAGCAGAAGGATGCCGAAATGAGAAGATTCCTTAACAAGGAAACTCAGGTGCTGGTTTCCACAACGGTGATAGAGGTTGGTGTGGATGTTAAGGATGCAACCATCATGGTCATTGAAAATGCAGATCGTTTTGGTCTCTCACAGCTTCACCAGTTAAGGGGAAGGGTAGGCAGGGGAAGGACGCAGTCATACTGTATCCTGATGACGACCGGGGAGGTTGGAAATGATGCACGTATACGTATTAAAACAATGCTGAGAACCAATGACGGGTTTGAAATCGCTGAAACCGATCTTCGCCTGAGAGGGCCAGGTGATCTCCAGGGGACACAACAAAGCGGAATTCTGAACCTCAGGGTAGCAGATATTATCCAGGATGAAAAGATCCTGAAATTCGCCCGGAATCTTGCTTCTGAGATCCTTACAGGGGACCCCGGCCTCAGTCTTGAAAAAAATGCCATTTTGGCAAAACACCTCCGCCATATGGATGAACATCAGCAAAATTGGGGGCTGATCTCATAGTTGTTTGATCAATAATTCCTACCTTTGTTCCTCAAATTAAGGCTTAGATCATGAAAATTTCCTATAACTGGCTGAGGCAATATATTAAGACAGAACTGTCGCCTGAAAAATTGGCAGAGCTGCTTACGGGTTGCGGTCTGGAAGTTGAAAGTATTGAGGAATTTCATAGTGTGAAAGGTGGCTTGAAAGGAGTTGTTATTGGAGAGGTTCTTAGTTGTACCAAACACCCTGATTCCGATCATCTTTCATTAACCACGGTCGACATCGGGCAGGCCAATCCATTAAAGATTGTTTGCGGTGCCCCTAATGTCGCTGCAGGCCAAAAAGTTGCTGTCGCCGGGCCTGGCACAACATTGTATTTTAATGAGAAAGAACTGACGCTGCAAAAAACAAAGATACGGGGTGAAGTCTCGGAAGGAATGATCTGTGCCGAGGACGAGCTTGGGTTGGGAAAAGATCATGCCGGTATCATGGTATTATCACCTGAGGCTAAAACAGGTAGGCCTGCTTCGGAATATTTCGGCATTGAGCATGACTGGGTGCTGACCATAGGTTTGACGCCAAACCGTGCCGATGCTGCATCTCATATAGGTGTTGCCAGGGATCTCGCTGCCGTTATTAATAATTTCGGGAGATCTGAACCCCTTGAAAAAAGCAGACTTCAAATTCAGCTACCTGACGTATCGGCATTCAAACAGGACAATGATAACCATGTCATCGGGATAACTATTGAAGACCCCATGGCCTGTAAGAGGTACACAGGTCTTACCCTCACGGGGATCAAAGTGGCCGAATCACCTTCATGGCTGAAAAACAGGCTGAACGCAATTGGCGTGAGGCCGATCAATAATATCGTGGATGTCACAAATTTTATCCTGATGGAGCTTGGTCAGCCCTTGCATGCGTTTGATACAGACAGGATCACAGGAAAGGATGTCATTGTAAGAAAGTATCCTTCAGGAACAAAGTTTACAACCCTGGATGACGTTGAGCGAGAACTGGGAGCTGATGACCTGATGATCTGCAGCAAGACAGAACCCATGTGCATTGCCGGAGTATTCGGGGGACTGAATTCGGGCGTAACTTCAGATACAACCTCTGTTTTCCTTGAAAGCGCTTATTTTGACCCTGTCCATATTCGAAGGACTGCCCGGTATCATGGACTTTCAACCGATGCCTCCTTCCGTTTCGAGAGGGGTGCCGATTATAATATTACAGTATACGCCATACAGAGGGCTGCCCTGTTAATAAAAGAGGTTGCAGGAGGAGAGATTTCTTCCCCCGTGATTGATGTATATCCCAAACCTATCGGTCCTGCAACAGTGTTCCTTTCATGGGTCAACCTTGACCGCCTTATCGGGAAAACCCTGAACAGGCAGGTGGTCAGAGATATTCTGACCGACATAGGAATGCAGGTAACAGGAAATCCGCAGTCAGGTACAGAAGGCTTGGAAATTACTGTACCTTCCTATAAAGTCGATGTAACCCGGGATGTTGACGTCATCGAAGAGATTCTGAGGATTTACGGGTACAACAATGTAGAGATTCTTCCTGAAGTCAGATCATCCATGTCGTTTACCAGGAGGCCGGATCCCGACAAAGTCAGGAATGTTGTTTCTGATTATCTTTCGGCAAACGGCTTCAATGAGATTATGAACAACTCCCTCACCCGTTCGGTGTATTACGGACTTACTGAGGATTTTCCTATCCAACAATGTGTCAAAATACTGAATCCCATCAGCCGCGACCTGGATGTGATGAGGCAGAATCTTTTATACGGCTGCCTTGAAAGCATGATCTATAATCTCAACCGTAAATCGGCCGACCTGAAGTTTTATGAATTCGGCACCGTTTACCTGAAGGCTTCGGGACAGGATGATCCTGTAAAGGGCTATCATGAAGAAAGCCATCTTTCCATGGCAATTACTGGCAGGTCGGCTGCCGAAAACTGGAATTCAGGGTCAGGCTCGGTCAACTGGTTTGATTTATCAGGATACATCCAGGCTGTTTTCAGTAAACTTGGCATAGGAGATAAGGCCGGGATTCCAGGCAGAAGGATAATCCGCAAAAAGTATTCAGGTACTGTATTTTCAAATGGACAGATATTTTCTGTCAATGACAAAGTCATAGGAATGTCGGGATTGTTGTCGCGAAACATCCTGAAACAGTTTGACATCAAACAGGATGTCTATTACGGGGAATTTGACTGGAGCTCAATTCTTTCGATGGTCCCGGTAAAGGAAACACAATACAGGGAGCTACCCAGGTTTCCCGAGGTAAGACGTGACCTTGCCCTTTTACTTGATGAGACAGTGAAGTTTGAAGAAATTGAAAACCTGGCCTACCAGACTGAAAAGAAACTTTTGAAACACGTCGGGCTGTTTGATGTATACGAAGGGGAGAAGCTTGGAAAAGGAAAAAAATCCTATGCGGTTAGTTTCACTCTGCGGGATGAGGAAAAAACCCTGACGGATAAAGAAATAGATAAATGCATGGATCGCCTGATCATTGCATTCAGTAATAATTTCAAAGCACAGGTAAGATAAGCCTGTCGAAAAAAAACGTTTAAATCAAAAACTATGGCAGCAAATAAAAAAAATGTTTACTCGGTCAGCCCTGACGGGGAAAAATATCCCCTTCCTTGTGAGAAGGATTACGAAAAAGAGCTTCAGCGGATTGAAAAACTTGTTGTAAAAGCGCGGAAGGAAAAGAAGGAGATCGTCGTTGTGATGGGCCTGGGTTTTGTAGGCGCGGTTATGGCTGCTATTGTTGCTGATACCAGGAACAAGAAAGGCGTTCACAGCAAATTTGTTATTGGTTGTCAGCGCCCCAGCCCCAGGAGCTATTGGAAAATTGATTTGATGAACCGTGGTTTGTCGCCAGTGAAAGCCGAAGATCCCGAAGTGGATGAGCTTATTGATCGCTGCGTTCTGAAGAAGAAGACCCTTGTTGCTACATATAACAGTGATTGCTTGAAATTTGCAGATTGTGTTGTTGTGGATGTTCAATGCGATTTTTCCAAAAAAGAACTTGGGAATATGAGGACGGGCGAAGCCGACATGGCTGCATTGGAAGATACTATGAGGACCATTGGTGAGAAAATCGGTCCCAAATGTCTTGTCCTCATTGAAACCACTGTTGCACCGGGAACTACAGAGTTTGTAGCCTGGCCTATTCTGAAGAAAGAATTCCAGAAACGCGGGATAAAAGAGACACCTTTGCTTGCACACAGTTTTGAACGGGTAATGCCTGGCAAAGATTATGTGGCATCTATCAGGGATTTCTGGAGGGTTTGTTCCGGTTGTGAGGAAATTGCACGTAAAAGGGTTGAAAAATTCCTGCACGAGGTGCTGAATACCAAGGATTTTCCGCTTACTGTGATGGACCGGCCTATCGAATCGGAAACCACGAAAATAGTCGAGAATTCATATCGTGCAGCAATCCTCGCTTATTTGCATGAATGGAGTCTCTTCGCTGAGCGCAATGGAGTTGACCTTATCAAGGTCATAAAAGCTATTAAGATGAGGCCGACCCACAGCAATATAATATTTCCGGGTCCGGGTATAGGCGGTTATTGCCTTCCTAAGGATGGCGGGTTGGGATACTGGGCGTACAAGCACATCCTTGGCTTTGAAGATGGTGATAAATTATTCAAGATCACGCCGACTGCGATTGATATCAATGACACCCGTGCCCTGCATGTAGCCGAACTTACCCGTGATGCCCTGCGCAACATGGGACGTTATATTGCCGGTTCACAGGTGCTGCTTTGTGGTGCTTCTTACCGGCAGGATGTTGGCGATACACGTTACAGCGGAAGCGAAATGGTTGTGCGCAAGCTCACAGAGATGAGCGCTGAGATCAAGGTTCATGATCCGTATGTTGAACACTGGTATGAACTGGAAGAGCAGGACACATACCCTTCGCCCGGGAGTTCATGGAAAAGGTTCTTCCGCAACCAGGAAGGCTTAAAGAACACGGTTGTATCCAAAGATATTAAAAAGTCCATCAAGGGTGTGGATGCTCTGATCCTTGCTGTTCCTCATACTCATTACCTGAGTCTTGATCCTGATGACATTGTGAAGTGGGCCGGTGGACCGATAGCAGTTGTGGATGCCTTTGGTATCCTCGACGATGTAAAAATCAGGCGTTATTTCGAACTGGGCTGCGAGGTCAAAGCTTTAGGCCGGGGGCACCTGGCAAGACTCAAGAGAGAAGTGAGAAAGTGATTTACGATTTACGAATTAGGATTTACGAATTAGGATTATGGATGTTCAAATGATCAAGCAGAGATTTGGCATTATCGGGAGTTCTCCACTCCTGGACAGGGCTATTGATATCGCCCGCCAGGTTGCTGCTACGGATATTACTGTGCTGATCTCAGGTGAAAGCGGGACCGGAAAGGAGTTCTTCCCCAAGATAATCCATCAGTTGAGTGCAAGAAAGCACGGATCGTATATCGCGGTAAACTGCGGAGCGATTCCAGAAGGTACTATTGATTCGGAGCTTTTCGGGCACGAAAAAGGATCATTTACAGGTGCGCATGAGGCCCGTAAAGGTTATTTTGAAGTAGTGAACGGGGGAACAATCTTCCTTGATGAGGTAGCCGAGCTGCCCCTTGGAACCCAGGTCAGGCTGTTAAGAGTGCTTGAAAGCGGTGAGTTCATCCGTGTTGGCTCTTCAAAGGTGTTGAAAACAAATGCCAGGGTCGTCGCTGCAACCAATGTAAATATACCCGATGCCGTTGCAGGAGGGAGATTCAGGCAGGACTTATATTACAGGTTGAATACTGTTCCTATTTTTGTACCTGCTTTAAGGGACAGGCAGGATGATATTTACCTTCTTTTCAGGAAGTTTGCTGCGGATGCTGCTGAGAAGTACAGGATGCCTGCCATTCAGCTGGACGATGATGCCCAGAAGATACTGGTATCTTACCGTTGGCCGGGAAATATCAGGCAACTTAAGAACCTTGCCGAACAGATCTCCATTATCGAGAAGACCAGGTTCATCGATGCTCCAACGCTCACTAAATACATGCCACAGGCGCATTCAAGCGACCTCCCGGTTTTGTACAAGGGGCAGGATACCGGAAATTTCTCAGAAAGGGATCTTCTTTACAAAGTGCTTTTTGATATGAAGAAAGATATGAACGACCTGAAACAGCTGGTAATGAATCTTCTTCAAAATGAGCAGGCACTCGGGAGTTCCCAATCTGAAAACTACCAGCTTATTAAAAAGCTGTATCAGGATTTCGGAGAGGGAAAAGAACAGTCCCATCCGATTATTGTGCAGGCCAGTGACAGGTCTATGACTGATACAGAAGCAATCCAGGAACCTGAAGAGGTCGAGGAATCCCTTTCACTTGAAAAGAAAGAAAAGGATTATATCAGGAAGGCTTTAGATAAATATAAAGGCAGGAGAAAAGAGGCTGCCCGCGAACTTGGAATTTCGGAAAGGACTTTGTACAGGAAGATCAAAGATTACAACCTTGAATAACATTGAAAGAATTTACCGGCATGTATAAACTGGGATTTAAATTTATTTGAAAATGATAAGGAGAACTTGTTTTTACCTTCTGATGGCTCTTTTCGCATTACTGCCCCAGACCTCCTGCAAAGTCAGCTATTCATTTACCGGAGCTTCTATTTCACCTGATGTCAAAACGGTGGATATTCCTTTCATGATCAATAGTGCTTCGCTGGTTGACCCGACCCTGAGCCGTTATCTGACGAATGCGTTAAGAGATTATTTTACAACGCAGACCAGTCTGCAGATGGTTGAAAGGAACGGAGACCTTGAACTTACCGGAAATATAACCGGCTATGGTGTAACCCCGGTGGCTATACAGGGCAATGAGACTGCTGCGATGAACCGTTTGACCATAACGGTCAGTATCAAGTTCGTCAACAAGAAGAATACGAAACAGAATTTTGAAAGTTCATTTTCAAGGTACCAGGATTACCCTGTAGCTGATCTTTCCACTGTTCAGGACCGGCTTAATGCAGTAATCATAGATCAGCTGGTCCAGGACATTTTCAATAAATCGGTTGTCAACTGGTAATAGTGAATTGAGGCTTATATTTGTATTATGAACCGGCAGCAATTTTCGGAACTTGTGAAAGATCCCCGGGCTCTTGGTGAAGAAACCATCGGAGAGCTCGAGAATATACTTAAACAATATCCGTATTGTCAAACGGCACAGGTTCTGTTAACCTTTAACCTTCTTCAGCAAAACCATTCCTCTTACCAATTACAGTTGAAGAGGGCGGTTGCTTACGCAGGTGACAGGAAGAAGCTTAAGGAGCTTCTTGAAGGGAATAAACCTGAAACTTCCCAGGTTAAGCTGTCAGATGTTTTACAGTCTGTTGCCGGATCTGAACCGGTAGGAACAGGATCTGAGCAAGTCAGTGCGGACCAGGTGATAGTCATGCCGGATCCAGAGCCTGTCATTATAAACAAGATGACAGACATGCCGGAACCAGAGCCTGTCCTGGCAGGTCAGGATATAACTTTACCTGAACCGGATTCTGAATTTACTGAATCGGAAACAGCAATGCCTGTTATCCCTGAAGAGATGCGGCCTAATCCTGAGGGTTATTATTCCCCGACGATCCCTGTATTACCCATTCCAGCTCCTGTTTTTCAGGAGGATGAGGCTCATGCATCAGTTCCGGTATCAGGATCAGTGATACCGGCTGAACCCCGGTCTGAGGTTTCCGGTGAAGATAAGTCTGTACCTTCAGAGCCTCGTCAGGAAAACTATATAGAGGAATCGGTTATCAGCGCCGAAGAATTGGCCCTTACATCCCCCCGGCCCCTATTGAGAACAATAGAATCCGGAGCTTTTGCCGTTCCGCGTCATAACATTGCCAAGCCATCCGAAGTTCATCTGGAAAAATTATCTCAGGAGAACTTGCTGTCGATCGTTCGTAAGAGATTAGCCGAGATCAACGAGGAAAGATTTTTAAAAAGCCGGGCATCAGAACCAGTCGCCCCGGTAAGAAAACCTGACCCGGGGGAACCGGTATTGCGGCCGGTAAAAGACTTCAATAAATCAAAAGACGAACTGATTGAAAAATTCATCAAAGAGGAGCCCAAGATAGCAAGGCCAAAAAAAGAATTCTTTAATCCAGCCTCAATTTCTCAGCGTTCTAATATGGACGAAGAGGATATTGTTAGCGAAACCCTTGCCCTTTTATACGCGAAACAGGGTAATATGCAGAAAGCCATTCATATTTATGAGAAATTATCCTTGCGATTCTCCGAAAAAAGTCGTTACTTTGCGGCCCAAATTGAAAATCTCAAAGGAAATACATAAAAGGCTCTTTAGCCGGTTGTTATTCCGAAAAGCATTAACTAATTATTAAAAATTAAATTATGGGTGTTTACATTGTTATTTCAGTTCTCATTCTCATTGCTTCAGCGTTGATGGTGCTGGTAGTTCTTGTCCAGAATTCAAAAGGCGGCGGGCTTGCCTCTAATTTCGCTTCTTCAAACCAGTATATGGGAGTAAGAAAAACTGCTGACTTCCTTGAAAAAACTACCTGGACCCTGGCGGTTGTATTGCTTGTGCTGAGTCTATTCTCAATCTTTTCCATTCCGAAAAACCAGGGAACCACACCGGTTCAGGAAAGTGAGATCAAGAAGCAGATTGATCAGTCAAAAGCATCTCCTGTAAAGGACTTTCAGCCTAATCCGGCAGGCGGACAGGCAGCTCCGGCGGGAAAGAAAAAATAAAATATTTTCCTCCTGGGAAAACGTAAACAAAGCAAAGCTGTTTCCTTTCACCGGAGCAGCTTTTTTTATCCAATGTCAGAATGTCAGAAAATATGACAGCCGTTTTTCCCGGGAATAAATTTTGCTGAAAAAATGTCCTTATTTCTTCTAATAAGTTTTTTGGCATGATTTCTGACCCTAGTAAGAAAACTTAAGTGAATTTCATAATGTGTAACTTTAAATAGTGTTAAAATGGCAAAAGTAAAGATTAAACCACTGGCCGACCGCGTTCTGGTTGAACCAGCCCCGGCAGAAGAAAAGACCGCAGGTGGGATTATTATTCCTGATACTGCAAAAGAGAAACCGCAGAAAGGCACCGTTATGGCTGTTGGCCCCGGTAAAAAAGATGAACCTATGACAGTTAAAATTGGTGACCTGGTTCTTTACGGAAAATATTCCGGAACGGAGATCACAATTGATGGCAGCAATTATCTCATCATGCGCGAATCAGATATCGTAGCAGTTATCTGATCACCAATTGCATTAATGAATATTTCACAGTATAACATTTAAAATTAAAATCGAAATGGCAAAGGATATTATTTTTAATATTAAAGCAAGAGAGTCCCTGAAGAAAGGTGTTGATGAACTCTCCAATGCAGTAAAGGTGACCCTGGGCCCCAAAGGCCGTAATGTCATCATTGAAAAGTCATATGGTTCACCCGTTGTTACCAAGGACGGTGTAACCGTGGCAAAGGAAATTGAGCTGAGAGACGCTATTGAGAATGTTGGCGCACAGATGGTCAAGGAAGTTGCTTCCAAAACCAGTGACCTTGCAGGTGACGGTACAACCACAGCTACAGTACTGGCTCAGTCAATCTTCACGACCGGTTTGAAAAATGTTACCGCAGGTGCCAATCCCATGGACCTGAAACGCGGTATTGACAAGGCTGTCATTGAAGTAATCAAATCTCTGAAATCACAGACCAAGCAGGTTGGCGACACCATGGAGAAAATCCAGCAGGTTGCTACTGTATCGGCGAACAATGATGTTTTTATTGGAAAGATGATAGCCGAGGCTATGGAAAAAGTGAAGAAAGAAGGCGTTATCACCATTGAAGAAGCTAAAGGCATTGAAACTACCGTTAAGGTTGTTGAAGGCATGCAGTTCGACCGTGGTTATATCAGCCCGTACTTCGTCACAGATACCGAGAAGATGGAAGTTGTGTATGACAACCCCTACATCCTGATCTATGACAAGAAGATCTCGGTTATGAAGGACCTGCTTCCAATATTGGAAAAGGTTGTCCAGACCGGCCGCCCCCTCATCATCATTGCTGAGGATATGGAAGGTGAAGCTCTTGCAACCCTCGTGGTCAACAAGATCCGTGGAACACTGAAGGTAGCTGCCATCAAAGCCCCCGGCTTCGGTGACCGCCGCAAGGAAATGCTCGAAGACATCGCCATCCTTACAGGTGGTACCGTTATCAGCGAAGAAAAAGGATATAAACTGGAAGATACCACATTACAGTATCTTGGCCAAACTGAGAAGATGACCATCGACAAGGAAAACACAACCATCATCAACGGACAGGGCAAGAAGACCGACATCCAAGGCAGGATCGGACAGATCAAATCACAGATCGAAAAGACAACCAGCGATTACGACCGTGAAAAGCTGCAGGAACGTCTTGCAAAGCTTTCAGGTGGTGTTGCCGTGATTTATGCCGGCGCTGCATCAGAAATTGAAATGAAAGAAAAGAAAGATCGTTTTGACGATGCTCTGCATGCAACCCGTGCCGCAATTGAAGAAGGTATCATCCCCGGTGGTGGTGTGGCTTTCATCCGCGCTATCAAAGCGTTAGAAAAACTGAAAGGCTCAAACGAAGATGAAAACACTGGCATCCAGATTATCAGGCGTGCTCTTGAAGAGCCTCTCCGCCAGATCGTGGAAAATGCTGGCCTTGAAGGCTCGGTAATAGTTCAGAAAGTCAAAGAAGGCAAAGATGATTTTGGCTTCAATGCCAATTCCGAAGAATATGAGAACCTTTTCCAGGCAGGCGTTATTGATCCTACCAAGGTTGCACGCGTTGCTCTTGAGAATGCTGCTTCAATCGCCAGCATGCTCCTGACGACCGAATGTGTGATCGTTACTCATAAAGAAGAAAAAGCCCCTGCAATGCCCCCGATGAATCCGGGAATGGGCGGTATGGGTGATATGTATTAAAATCACAATCGTTTGTTCAAAAAAACCCTGCCATTGCAGGGTTTTTTTGTTTCCATTTTCGTAGTTTTGAGAAAATGATTCTGAAACGGTTTAATAAACAATGTAATATGAAATCTCCTGTCTTCGTTTTCAGCATAATCCCGGGTTGCATCCTGGCAATTACTACAATTGGGCAGACGGTCTCATCCGGTTTACCTGTCGATCCTGATTCCAAGAAGATTACCTACCGGGATGTTGTGAACCAGGAAGGGAACCCTGGTTATTTGTATGATAAAGCGATACAATGGTTCAACTATTATTATTTGAGCCCCGCTTCAGTCTTTTCAGTTCAGGACAGGGTTAATGGCAAGGTGGAGGGTCTCGGGAGAGTGAGAGTTTACAATACAGATACTAAAACAGGAACACATACCGACGGAGGCCTGGTCACCTATCAGATTAAAATTGAATTTAAGGATAACAAATACAGATATACTCTGACCGACTTCAACCTTAAACTTGCTTCCCGTTTCCCTATTGAAAGATGGATGAATAAAGAGGATCCCGCTTACAATCCCAACTGGGATTCATACCTTTACCAGGTGGATACAACAATGCAAAGGCTTGTTTCGACCCTGAAAGATAAAATGAAACCAACGGTTGTTAAAAAGGATGAGTGGTAATCCAATGTCTGACATCCGGGAGCTCACGCCCGAAGAGATAAAATCATTTCTTGCTGCACATAACGAAAAACCTTTCAGAACCAGGCAGGTTTTTGAATGGCTTTGGAAAAAGCAAGGTGCATCATTTGACGAAATGTCAGATATCCCGAAAGCCTGCAGGGAATTATTGAAAAACCATTTTACCTTTAATAAATCCGTACCGACAAAAATTCAGGAAAGCAGTGATGGAACGGTTAAGATAGGGTTCCTCCTTCATGACGGTGGAATGGTGGAAGGAGTGCTGATCCCGTCGGGGGAAAGATTTACAGCTTGTGTGTCATCACAGCTGGGTTGCCCTCTTGCCTGTGTTTTTTGTGCCACGGGGAAGCTGGGGTTTACCCGTAACCTTAGTGCCGGCGAGATCTATGACCAGGCTGCATATCTCAATAAACTTGCCATTGAACGCACAAACAGTGAAGCCGGCTTGTCCAATATTGTATATATGGGCATGGGAGAGCCAATGCTGAACTACGGAAATGTGAAACGATCTATCGATTTGATCACTTCTGCGGATGGCATGGGGATGTCACCCCAAAGAATTACCATCTCAAGTGTGGGCATCCCTAAAATGATAAAGCAGATAGCGGATGATGAGATGAAATGCCATTTTGCTCTTTCATTGCATTCCGCAGGGAATGAGACCAGGAACCGCCTTGTTCCTTATAACCTCCGCCACCCTGTTGAGGATCTGAGAGAAGCTTTAAAGTATTATTATAAGAAGACAGGAAAGCGTTTCACAATTGAATATATCCTTTTCAGGGATGTCAATGATGATCTCGTTAATGCCAGGGAGCTGGCTGCTTTCTGTAGAAATTTTCCTGTCAAGGTCAATCTCCTGGAATATAACGTGGTTGATGGAACCGGATTACAAAAGTCCTCTCCTGAAAGAATGAAGATATTTGCCGAATTTCTGGAAAAGAAAAATATGGTCGTCAATATCCGTAAAAGCAGGGGCAAAGATATTGATGCTGCCTGTGGACAGCTTGCAGGAAAAATAAACAACGAGATAACGAGATATGGAAAGCAAACATTTTACAGTTTCCGGCAACATCGTGGATGTGGTGGCAAAGAGAATTTTCACAGGCAGCATTCAGGTTGAAAATGGCCTCATTAAAAAGATTACTGAAGGTCAGGTCACAAAGGATCATTATATTCTTCCAGGCTTCATAGATGCCCATATCCATATCGAAAGCTCCATGCTGATCCCATCGGAGTTTGCAAGGCTGGCAGTTGTCCACGGGACCGTTGCCACTGTTTCCGATCCGCATGAGATAGCCAATGTTCTGGGTGTCCCCGGTGTAAGGTTTATGATAGCAAATGGAAGGAAAGTTCCATTTAAATTCAACTTTGGCGCCTCTTCCTGCGTCCCGGCCACACCTTTTGAAACTGCAGGAGCTTCATTGGGGCTGGAGGAACTTGAAGAGCTGCTTGCGATGGATGAAATAAAGTATCTTTCAGAAATGATGAACTATCCCGGGGTATTATTCGATGATCCCCAGGTAAAAGCAAAATTAAAACTTGCCTCTAAATTCGGGAAGCCAGTCGACGGTCATGCCCCGGGTCTGAAGGGTGATGAAGCAGCCCGGTATATCGCGGCTGGTATTACAACCGATCACGAATGCTTCAGCATTGAGGAAGCCCTGGACAAGATCAGGTACGGGATGAAGATCCTCATAAGGGAAGGCAGTGCAGCGAAGAATTTCGAGGAATTATATCCGCTGGTTGATCAGTTTCCCGATATGGTGATGTTTTGCAGTGACGACAAGCATCCTGATGATCTTACGGAAGGACATATTAATGAAATTGTGAAGCGAGGCGTGGCCAAGGGTCTGGATCTGTTCAATGTTCTCAGGGCTTGTACGTGGAACCCGGTCAATCACTATAAACTGGAAACCGGCCTTCTCAGGGAAGGAGATTCTGCCGATTTTATAATAGCTGATAACCTCAGGGAGTTCAATATTTTAGAAACATGGGTTAATGGAATTAAGGTCGCCGAAGCCGGTAAAACCCTGATCCCCAAAATCACCGAAACCCCTTTCAACAATTTCAATATAAGTGAGCTCTCCGCTGGGAGTCTCAGGGTGGATCAGAAGCCGGGCCGGGTCATGATACAGGAAGTGTATGACGGGCAGTTAATCACCGGTGCATTGGATGCAGATCCCAGACTTGCCGATGGGCAGGTGGTAAGCGATCCGGAAAGGGACATCCTCAAGCTGATCGTAAAAAACAGGTATTCTGAAAGCCATGCAGGAATAGGGTTTATTAAAGGGCTTGGATTGAAGAGAGGAGCCATTGCTTCATGTGTAGCCCATGACAGCCATAATATCGTTGCTGCCGGTACTGATGACTTGTCCATTGCCAGAGCCATCAACCTGATCATCCGTAACAGGGGAGGAATATCCTGCGTAGATGGCGATACAGAAGAAGTGCTACCCTTACCGTTTGCCGGCATCATGACCGTGGAGGACGGATATTCAGTTGCTGAAAAATACCGAAGAATGGACAAACTGGCAAAAATCCTGGGCAGCCCTCTTAAGGCACCCTTTATGACCCTTTCCTTTATGGCTTTGCTGGTTATCCCCAGTCTTAAACTCAGTGATAAAGGCTTGTTTGACGGTGAGAAGTTCGCTTTTACCGATCTGTTTAAAATTTAACAGAAAAAAACATGTACATATTTAGGAGCATAGGATATTCTTTTTATATTTGTCTGGAAATTTAAAATCTTGATTACCATGAAGAAGAAACCCGCACTCGATCTCCAAAAGCTTGAAACGGCTGCCAGTAAACTCAGAGCTATGGCTCACCCAATGCGTATCGCTATTATTGACCTTCTCACTGATAACAAGAAACTTACAGTGACTGAGATTTACGAGAACCTGAATATTGAACAGGCTTCTGCCTCACACCATTTGAATATCCTTAAGAATAAAGGTATTCTGGATTCAAAAAGAGATGGGAAAATGATCTTTTACTCTTTAAAAATAATCACTCTTACCCAGGTCATTGATTGCATCAATCAATGTGTTGAGGCATAACGATCAGAAGGTAGCTATTGGGGACCATTTTTCTTCCACGTCCCAGTTTGCTCTGATTTCAATAATTTTCTGAAGGAAAAATACTTCCTCGGGTTGGATTTTTTTTCTCAGATTTCCTGTATCCCAACGGCCATTATGATTGCGATCGCATATGGCTTTCACTTTAAATTTCCCCGGCGTCAGATATTCGAATTTTATCTTACCTGAGGTTTTGATTATCTTTTCACCCAGAACGGCGTCCCGTTCATTCAGCAGTTGGATAATATAATCTCCGGGATGCAGAGAAATATCAAGGTCCAGGATAAGGTTCCCGAATTCACGGGCCTGCCGGGTTTTAAACCGGGTTTGCAGAGTGTCATTGGCAAGTCCGTTGATCCCGATAAAAACAGAATCAGGAATAAAAACAGAATAATTCTTGTCTTCCTTCCACTTTGTTTCCAGAGTGATGATCCTCTTTAAGCTGTCGGCAAAATACACTTTGGGTTTCAGGGTGTCTTTATCCTGTATAAGCTTGATACGTTTGAAATTGGCATAAGCAAGCGGATATGAAAAAATCATATTGAAGTTTCCCGCAAACTGGTTCAGCATTGCTGCTGATGTATTAGTACCGACCCCCAGGAAGCTTTTCCCCTGGTCTTTTTTCTTGGTGACAGACTTATCCTCTTTTGCATTCAGCTCAAGCTTCAGGGTGTCAAGCACCTTGTTATCCTGACAAACCCTGAGGATCAGTGAGTCCTTTCCCGGATTGGTCAGCCAGAGGTAAAGGGAATCCTTCTGCCTTGAAAATTCCGTGAAAGCCCAGGGTTTGGACGTGTCACAGTTCAGAGGTTTAATATCCAATGACTTCGTGGGGAAACGAAAAGCGATAAGCACAAGGCCTTTTTTAACTACAACTGATTTCTGCACTCTCTGAATGGAATCTATATCATCAAACAAGAATAAAAGATGTTTTGGAAAACCCGGCTTCAGGAGGGTATCTTTTTTAGTTGTATCGATGGCAGTTTTTGGTTTGTCTGCGGATGTCCCTTTACCCGCGGCTTTGATTTTTGCGCTATCTGCCACCAGTTTCAGGCTGTCGCGACGGGCGGCTGCCGTATCGGGTTTAGGAACAGGAATGTAGTATGGTTTGACAAGGCTGTCAAGGAAAGCCACTTTTTCAGATGCCTGGTCAAAAATCAGGTTACCGTTCTGATCGGCCAGGGCTGTGAGTTTCATTGTGGATGCTTTGAGGTTGTGAAAGCGGAATTCCCCTTTTTCATTTGTTTTAGTGACATAATATGGTTTGACTTTGAAAGGCAGGGAGTCAAGGGGGATTGTATCATAAATATCGATATACAGTAAGGCGCACAAATCCTTTTGCGGGTTGAGGTCAAACGCATTTACGACCATGCCCTGGAGACTCAGTGAATCAATATAAGGGCCGGTACTAAAAACATAGGAAAATCCCGAAAGGGGATTGCTTTCAGTGATATCAGATATGGCTTTGCCAAAATCGATTGAGTAGGTTGTATTGGGGGCCAGAGTATCTTCCAGCTTCACGATCAGGCTTTTCCCTCTCAGCCTTAAATCGGGCAGGGTTTTCAGGGGAGGTGAAACATTCACTTCGGCCGCCTGGTTTTTTATGGCGATGAATTCATTAAAGTCAATCCTGATATTGTTTCCCGTGAAATTTGTCGAGTAGATCGGTGGATCGAATTTCAGCACTTTTGGTGGAGTGATGTCTTTTGGCCCGCCTGTTGGCGCCACTATGTTGGCACATGCAGAAAGCAATAAACCAAGAATGGGAAAAAGAAGAAATATGTAAACACGAGAATATTTCATATGTTTTTCGCAAAAGCCTTTTGAGCTTCCAAAATTACCAATCGTTTTTGTATCATCTATGATTTTTTTATTAATTTTGAAGTGGAATTTCCGATAGATCAGATTATTCATTGTTAATTTACAAACAATTACAATATGTCAGGTCACAATAAATGGTCTACGATAAAGCGTAAAAAGGGAGCTTTGGACGCAAAACGTTCAAAGATTTTTTCCAAGATAATTAAAGATATCACCATTGCTGTGAAAGAAGGAGGCCCAGACTCTGATGGAAATCCCAGGCTCCGGCTTGCAATTGCCAATGCCAAGGGTGCCTCCATGCCAAAGGAGACAATCCAGAGGGCCATCAATAAGGGAACCGAAAAGGATTCCGCTACATTGCATGAGACAACATACGAAGGCAAAGGACCGCACGGGATAGCAATCTTCGTGGAATGTACGACCGATAATCTTCAGAGAACCGTTTCCAATATCAGAGCCTATTTTAACAAACATGGCGGCGAACTGGGAACAAACGGTTCTCTGGCATACTTGTTTGACCGGAAAGGTATTTTTGAAATACCTAAAGGAGACCTTGTGCAGGAAGAATTTGAGATGGAACTGATCGATGCAGGAGCCGAGGATATCACTCTTGATGAAGAAACATTTACTATTACTACCGCGATGGAAGACTTCGGTTCTATGATGAAAAAGCTGGAGGCTATGCATATTGAACCTGAAAGCGCTTCTCTTCACAGGATCCCGAAATCGTTTCTTTCCCTTGAAGAAGATTCAACCCGCAAGGCCCTTAAGCTGATCGATATTCTTGAAGAAGACGAAGATGTACAAAATGTCTTTCACAACCTTCAGATCAGTGACGAGATGGCTGATAAACTAGCATAAAAAAACCGGCTTTAAGCCGGTTTCTTTTTTCCCAATAGATAGGATCAGACTTCGCAAATGAACTGGGTCAGGTTAATCCCCTTGTTCAGGTTCAGCTTTTTCCTCAGCCTGATGCGTGAAATCTCGGTACTTGGCGCGGTGATTTTAAGAATATGAGCGATTTCCTTGGTATTCAGGTTCATTCTGAGCAGAGCGCACAACTTATGATCATTTGGTGTGAGTTGAGGATGGAGCTTACGAAGACGGTCGAAAAATCCCGGATGAATCTTTTCAAAATGAGCTTTGATCCTGTACCAGTCATTATCGAATTTGATATTGTCGTCGATAGTCTTCAGTACCTTGGCAATCTCGTTCCTGGTGATGATCTTTTCATTTTTCAGGAGACGGTTAATGTCTTTCTTTATCAGGCCGATGATTTTATTCTTCTGGCTGATGAAGATGGATGATGTAGCAAGTTCGCGGTTGATCAAATCAAGTTCCATCTGATGTTTCTGTTTCAGGAGCTGATTTACTTTCTGTTCGGCCCTGATTCTTTCCTGGAGCCTTTGATTGCGTTCCTTTTCGGCTTTCTTACGCTGTTCTATCTCATTCTTCAGCTCTGAAATGATGCGTTCATTTGTCATCTCAAGGCTCCTCTGGTAGTTTGCAACTTCAATGGCAGCTTTGATCTGATCAATATCAATGGGTTTGAAGAGGTATGCATAGGGTTTCAGGGAGAAAGACTTGGTAAATACCTCGCTTTTATTCATTGAGGTCAGAAAGATAATCCCGCAATTATAATTTTCGGTGAGCACCCTGGCTGCTTCAATTCCATCCATTTTTCCGGCCAGCCTTACGTCCATGATCACAATATCAGGTTCATTATTCTGTTCTTTGAGACCTGCAATATTTTCAACAGCGTTTTCCCCTTTAGTATCGATACCCAAAACCACATACCCGAGTTCGGATAATTTAGCCTTCAGATCATGCGCAATAATTAATTCATCTTCAACGATATAAATGCTGATAGGAGCCATAATGCATTGTTTTAGGGTTAAAATTTGAAGTCAGCTTTTTCTATTATGTTATATGTATCAATGGCAATAACAAGTTCTTCATTTGTGGGCATTACCATCGCCATTACTTTTGAGCCGGGCTTTGTGAGAATTGCCTCACGGCCCCGGATCCCCTCGTTACGGTCGGGATCGAACTCAATCCCCAGGAATCCCAGGTCGGAAAGTATTCGCTGGCGTGAGTCGTAGTCATTCTCTCCTATTCCCCCTGTAAAAATAATAAGGTCCACACCTCCCATAACAGCAGCATAGGCCCCGATGTATTTCTTCACCCTGTATGCATACATGTCAAGAGCCAGCTGGGCCCTTTGTATGCCCTGTGCCGCAGCCATTTCAACATCACGCATATCATAGGATATCCCTGATATCCCACACACACCACTTTGCTTATTGAACAGGTTGTTCGTGTCCTTGATGCTCAGGTTTTCTTTTTCGGCGATAAATAACAGTACACCAACATCCACGTCACCCGTCCGTGTGCCCATCATCAATCCTTCAACAGGTGTAAATCCCATTGAAGTGTCAACTGATTTACCTTTGTTGATTGCAGCCACCGAAGAGCCATTCCCGAGATGACAAGTGATAATTCTGATGGATTTATAATCCTTGCCAAGGTATCTGCAGGCTTTTTCAGCTACAAACTGATGGGAAGTACCGTGATAACCATACCGGCGTATCCTGTATTTCTCATAGTATTCATATGGAAGGGGATACAGGTATGCATGGGCAGGCATGGTCTGGTGAAACGATGTATCAAAAGTAGCAACCTGGGGAACATCGGGCAGGATCGCCTCCATGGATAAAATCCCTTTCAGATTTGCAGGGTTGTGCAAAGGAGCAAGTTCTATGCAACGTTCAATTCCTTCTTTGACCTCTGTATTGATCAGAACACTGTTCTTGAACTTCTCACCTCCGTTAACCACCCTGTGCCCCACAGCCTGGATCTCATTGATATCCTTTATTACCCCATGTTGGGGATGCTTGAGTGTTTCAAGGATAAGGTAAATCCCGTCCTGATGATCGGGAATGGGCTTGACAATTTTCACTTTTTCCTTGTCAGTAACCTGGTGAGTAAGTTCACCATTTTCCAGACCGATTCTTTCCAATAATCCCTTGGCCAATAGTTCTGCTTCAACACCAATATCAAACAGCCTGTATTTTATGGAAGAACTGCCGCAGTTTAATACGAGAATTTTCATTTTTTAGTAGTTGTCTATAGTTATTTTAGTGTGATTTTCAGATGTCAGGCATCTGAAAAGACATAAATGTTAGGGTATACAAACTTACAACTAAAATACATTATTCCAAAGGGAACAAGAAAAATAATTAAGGATTTTTTATGGTGATTGTTATATCATTATAAATCAAGATATTTTCCCTGCCGGTGCTTTTTGTCAATTAAGGTTGTATTTTTGATACTGAATTCTTCTCAATAAATTTTCCGGTAATGGCTCTGATCAATTCGGTCATTTCATGGTTGATGAAACAGCGGATCCATCAGATCGAGCTGTTCATGAAATACCCCCTGGAAGTTCAGCAGGAGTGGCTGCGAAAGCTTCTTCAATCGGCCAAGAATACCGAATGGGGCAAGCGATATGACTTTCGTTCGATATGCACTTATGAAGAATTCAGGAACCGGCTGCCACTGAATGATTATGATTCGCTGAAACCCTTTATCGAAAGGTTAAGGCAAGGCGAACAAAATATATTGTGGCCTACCGAAATAAAATGTTTTGCAAAATCATCTGGTACCACTAATGATAAAAGCAAGTTTATCCCGGTGAGCCAGGAAGCACTTGAGGAATGCCATTTTAAAGGAGGTAAGGACCTGCTTTCGATCTATTGTAACAATCATCCCGACACCAATCTCTTTGCCGGCAAAGCGATTGCTATGGGCGGCGCACACCAGATCCTGGAAGTGAACAATGAATCATATTACCAGGGAGATCTGTCGGCTATCCTGATTCAGCATTTACCTCTTTGGGTTGAGTATTTAAGAACTCCCGGGCTTTCAATCGCATTGATGGATGAATGGGAGGCTAAAATTGAAAAAATGGCTTTTGCCACGGTTCAGCATGACGTCACCAATATTTCGGGAGTACCTTCATGGACTTTGCTTCTTTTTAAAAAAGTTCTTGAAATAACGGGAAAAAGGAACCTGCTTGAAGTATGGCCCAATTTTGAATTATATATCCATGGCGGAGTGAATTTCATACCCTATCAATCCCAGTTCAGCAAGTTACTGCAATCAGATACAGTAAATTATGTTGAAACTTATAATGCTTCAGAGGGATTTTTCGGGATACAGGACAGGAAGGGGGCAAAAGATATGCTTCTTATGCTCGATTACGGCATCTTCTATGAGTTTATACCTGTTGATGACAGCCTTACCGATAGTTCAAAAGCGATTTCACTGATTGAAGTAAAGCCGGATGTGAATTATGCCATAATTATTACTACTAATGCCGGCTTATGGCGTTATATGTTGGGAGATACTGTGAAATTCACATCAGTATCGCCATACCGTATACAAATAACAGGCCGGACAAGGTGTTTCATCAATGCTTTCGGGGAAGAGATGATCATTGATAATGCTGAGAAGGCAATTGCAATTGCCTGCTTGAAATGCAATGCCCAGGTGAATGAGTTTACTGCAGCCCCTGTGTATTATAGCGAACAAAAAGGTGCTCATGAATGGCTCATCGAATTTGCGCATCCCCCGGTCGACCTGGGATTTTTTACTGTAACCCTTGATAATGCGCTGAAATCGCTGAATTCAGATTACGAGGCAAAGAGGTATCATGACCTTCTGCTTGGCGAGCCGCTGATCAGGGTGATGCCGGAAGACACATTTTACAAATGGTTGAAATTTAAAGGGAAACTGGGAGGGCAGAATAAAGTTCCCCGCCTGGCTAATGAAAGGAAATATGTGGAAGAAATCCTTGACATGGTTTCAGGGAAGAAATAATAGCCTGGCTACCCTAAATTCATCAAGTATTTGCTCAGTTCATAAAATTCATGTAGGTTTGGCAGTAAATTCCAATTTATGCATATTGCCGTTGCCGGAAATATCGGCTCAGGGAAAACAACCCTCGCGGGACTGCTTGCCAAGAATCTGAAATGGGAAGCGCATTACGAGAATGTTGATACCAATCCATACCTGCATAGTTTCTATGAAGACATGCAGCGCTGGTCGTTCAATCTTCAGGTTTATTTTTTGAACAGCCGTTTCAGACATGTGATTGAAATCAGGAAATCAGGAAAGACGGTCATTCAGGACCGCACGATCTATGAGGATGCTTATATCTTTGCTCCGAACCTTCATGCCATGAACCTGATGAGCACCAGGGATTTCGAGAATTATAAATCACTTTTTGAGCTGATCAGCTCCCTGATTAAACCACCCGACCTTATCATTTACCTCAGGGCCAGTGTTCCGACCCTTGTAAGCCAGATACAGAAGCGCGGAAGGGAATACGAGAGTGCCATCCGCATTGATTACCTCAAAAATCTGAACGACATGTACGAGGATTGGGTTGAAAGTTATAAACTTTCCAAGATCCTGTTTATTGATGTCGACAACTTAAAATTCAGCGAAAACACCGAGCATCTTGGAGTCGTTATCGATAAAGTCAATGCCGAACTTCATGGTCTGTTTTAGCCACGTATGCCTGTGAAAGTCCTTGGAGTAATACCGGCACGATATTCTTCTACCAGATTCCCGGGCAAACCCCTTGTTGTCATTGACGGGAAAAGCATGATCAGGAGGGTCTTTGAACAGTCCATTTTATGCAGAGGGCTTTCTGATGTCATTGTGGCCACAGATGACATCAGTATAGAAAAACATGTTGCTGGTTTCGGTGGAAAAGCCATGATGACTTCCGCCAGGCATAAGAGCGGTACGGAAAGGTGTGGAGAAGTTTCTATGAAACTCAGGCAAGACGGACTTCATTTTGATGTGATTGTGAACATCCAGGGGGATGAACCCTATATACAGCCCGGTCAGATAGATCAGCTCATCAGTTGTTTCCTGAGGGAAGAAACCATGATCGCTACCCTTATGAAAAAGATCGACACAGTTGAGGATCTTAATAATCCCAATGTTGTTAAGGTTCTTTCCGGCAAGAATGGAAGGGCATTGTGTTTCAGCCGGGCAGCCATCCCTTATATCAGGGATAAAGGCAGGGAAAACTGGTTTGAAGAGCATAGTTTTTACAAGCATATTGGAATTTACGGCTACAGACCGGGAATACTGGAAAAGCTTGTTAATTTACCTTCTTCTCCATTAGAGATTGCAGAATCCCTCGAACAGCTGAGGTGGCTTGACAACGGCTATGAGATCAGCCTGAAAGAAACAACTTTTGAAAGCATAGCCATTGACAGTCCGGCCGACTTATTAAAACTTACTAACAGGCAGTAAGCCCCATACCTTCAATTCCGTATCTTCGCAGCAAGCATTTTTGGCATTATGGATGTGCGAATTACAATTGCCAGTTTATTGGAGGAACACGATTGCGTTATACTTCCGGGTTTCGGAGGCTTTATCGGCAATTATGCCCCGGCACGTATTGATGCCGTGAGCCATACATTTGTTCCTCCTTCCAAGAAAATTCTTTTCAATATCAACCTGAAACAAAATGACGGCCTGTTATGTAACCGCCTGGTGACTGATAAAGGAATATCCTATTCCGATGCACTGGCTATGGTAAACGGGTTGGTGACCAGCATCAGGTATAACCTGAAAAGTGGGAAGTCGTTTATTATTCCGCAGGTTGGCAGGCTCTTTTCAGGCAGGGAAGGCACCTTGCAGTTTGAGCAGGAAAAAGGGTCAAATCTTTTGCCTGATGCCTTTGGTTTACAAACATTTGTCTCTCCTCCTGTAAGCAGGAATTCATACTCTGACCGTTTTGAAAAAGTTCTCATTCCGCAGCAGAGGGATATATCATCACCTAAAAAGCAATTTCCAAGATCCATAAAGTGGGCCGCGATGCTGGCCATCCCGATCGGGGCAGCAGCCATTATCGGCATTACCCAGTACGACAAACTCAGGAATCCTTCAGTAAACAACGCAGGTATTCTGAGCTCTGTTTTTTCACGTTTTTCTGCATCTTCCCTGGTTGAAAAAAAGGATGCTCCTGCCCATGGTCCTCAGATCAATTATGATTTCGGAGAGATCCCTTCAATGTTTAATGATCCGGCACCTTCCGGATCAGGTGCTGCAGGAAAATCTGAAGCAGACCCCGATATGGATCAGCTGCTTGATGCTGCTCAGGATGCAGCTAACAAGATATCGGAAAACAACACGATCACAAGAGATCAGACTCCCCGGAAACAAACTGTGAAAACCGATGTTGAGGAAACCTCTCCGGCCTTGATCTCCGGAACAGAATCCCCGCAAGACGCTCAGGGGATCAGTAAATCGGATAATTTCGCTATTATCATAGGTGCTTTCAAGGTCAGGGAGAATGCGTTGAAATGTATACAGGATGCAGATTCAAAAGGCCTTAACGCAGGTATCTATGATCGTTCCAAGGGTGGGTTGTACAGGGTTTCACTTTCAACAACCAACCGTCAAAAAGAAGCTGAAAACCTCCTCAGTGACGCCAGATCCAAAGGATTTTCGGGCGCCTGGCTGCTAGCCAAATAATTTTCTACGTGCCAAAGAAAAAGCTTCTACATTTTAAGGAAAACCTCACGTTTCCTTTCCTTTTTCAAATCAGGTATCACGAACTTAATGCTCCATTCCCTCTCAGAGGATCCTGGAATGAAAATTTTTTCGGCAATTCCAACCCGATCATACTGGAACTTGGATGCGGGAAAGGAGAATACACCGTGGGGCTTGCAAAGGCATACCCGGATAAGAATTTCATTGGAATCGATGTGAAAGGCGCCCGGCTCTGGTCTGGTTGCCGCAGCGTTACAAAGGAAAGACTGGGAAATGTTGCCTTTATCAGGAGCCAGGTCGACTATATCGAATATTTCTTTGCCGGTGGAGAGGTTTCGGATATCTGGATTACCTTTCCCGATCCTCAACCCAAAAAAGAAAACCACCGCCTCACTTCCGCCCGTTTCATAGACAAATTTCAAAAAATCATGAAGCCGGGAGGAGAGATTTACCTTAAGACCGATGACACTGATTTCTATAATTTTACTCTAATGGTAATCAAGAAACATGGATTCAGTTCCGGATTTGCAACTGATGATCTCTACCATTCCGGAACCGATGAAGATGTTATTAAATTCCAGACTTTTTACGAACAGAGGTGGCTTGGCCTGGGGAAAAAGATCTGCTACCTCAGGTTCAGCCTTCAGAAAAACATATAAAACATTTATGAAAAACCGTTTGATTTTTTTTCTGATCATCCTGAATTTAATCTCATTTCACGGGATTGCAGAAGAAGGCATGTGGCCCCCGATTTTACTTGGGAAGAGGATCAGCGATATGCAGAAACTTGGTTTGAATATTGGGGCGGATGACATTTACAGTATTAATCATTCTTCCCTGAAAGATGCCATTGTGCAATTCGGAGGGGGATGTACCGGAGTTCTCGTATCGGAAAACGGATTACTGCTTACAAACCATCATTGCGGTTTTGGATCTGTTCAGAGACATAGCAGTATTGAACATGATTATTTAACGAATGGTTTCTGGGCCAGGTCTATGGAAGAAGAATTGCCGAATCAGGGCCTTTCCGTTACTTTCCTGATCAGGATGGAAGATGTCACTTCCAGAGTCCTCGTAGGAGTCAACCCTGTCATGAACGAAAAAGACCGGGCTACGGTCATAAAAAAGAATACCGAAGCATTAGAAAAAGAGTCAGTAAAAGGAACCTGCTTTGAAGCAAAAGTCAAACCTTTTTATTACGGAAACCAGTATTTCCTCTATATCACCGAAGTGTTTAAAGATGTCAGGCTGGTAGGAGCCCCACCTTCTGATATAGGCAGCTTCGGCGGAGATACAGATAACTGGGTCTGGCCCAGACATACGGGAGATTTTTCTGTGTTCAGGATCTATGCTTCGAAAGATAACAATCCGGCCGAATATTCAAAGGATAATGTTCCTTACAGGCCGGTCAAATATCTTTCCATTTCGCTCATGGGAGTTGAAAAAGGTGATTTTACAATGGTTTTCGGATTCCCGGGAACCACCAGGGAATATTTGACTTCGTATGGCGCGGAACTTATTGCGTTCAAGGAAAATCCGCTTAAAGTAGATTTCAGGCAGAAGCGATTGGACATCATTGAAACTGCCATGAATTCAGATGCCGGGATTAGGATACAATATGCTTCGAAACGTGCAGGTATTGCAAACGGATGGAAAAAAATGAAAGGCGAAAGTATCGGGGTAAAACGCCTCAACACTTTGGGAACCAAGCGTGAGCAGGAAAAGGTGTTCGCAGCTTGGGTGAATGCCGACCCTGAGAGGATCAACAAATATGGAAAACTTTTTCAGTCAGCAGAAAGTACCTATAAAAGTTTAACTACCCCTGACCTGGCGGGAATTTATATCGCGGAAGGCTTCCAGGGAATAGAGCTGCTTAAATTCGCAGGTAGTTTCAAGACAATTATCAGTCAATCGGAACAAAAAGATTGTAAAGAAGCTGATCTTGAAAAAAGCGGCCAAAAACTCAAATCAGCTGCGCGCGCATTTTTCAAAGACTATCAGCAAAAGATCGACTGTCAGGTCGCAATCGTACTGTTTGACAAGATTTCAAAGGAAATGGAATCTTCCTTTAAACCAGCCTGCTTCTCAGATATTGAAAAGAAACATAAAGGAGGACTGGCAGGATTTGTCAACGGGCTTTTTACAACTTCTGTTTTTGCCGACAGTTCGAAGCTCCTGAAAATACTTTCAGACCACCGGTCTAAAATGATCAGGCAACTTGGCAAAGATCAGGTGTACCTGCTTGCAGCCTCAGCAGCGGGGGTAATGGATTCACTCGTAACACCGGTAATAGTCAGATGCAACAGGGCCATTGACAGTATTCAACGCATTTATCTTGAGGGACTGATGCACTTCAGGAGCGATAAGCAATGGTATCCCGACGCCAATTCAACCTTGCGAGTCGCTTATGGAAAGGTTGATGATTACAGCCCCGCCGATGCGATCAGATACAATTACTTCACTACAGCAAAAGGGATCCTTCAGAAGGAAAATCCCGACATTTATGATTATGTCGTTGAGCCCAAGCTGAAAACTCTTATCCTGACTAATGATTTTGGGCAGTATGCAGATAAGGACGGAACCATGCATGTGGCTTTTATAGCTTCAAACCATACCACAGGAGGCAATTCGGGTAGCCCTGTGCTGGACGGCAATGGCAGGCTCATCGGATTGAATTTTGACAGGAACTGGGAAGGGACTATGAGTGATCTGCAATATGATCCCGGGCAATGCAGGAATATCGTCCTGGATATCCGTTATTGCTTGTTTATTATTGACCGTTTTGCAGGTGCCCAAAGGCTAATCGATGAAATGAAGCTTGTGAGAGAGTGATCATTACCATCTTTATCCGAACAGGTTTACCAGGGTGTTTGTGATCGTTGGATACCTGAATGTAAATCCCATTCTGGTAAGTTTCCCGGGAAGTACCTTATGCCCTTCAAGCAATAACACCGCCCCTTCCCCGTAAACAAATTTCAGGATACCGGCAGGAACAGAAAGAAACACAGGTTGTTTCAGCACTTTACCAAAAATTGAACTAAATTCCGAATTGGTAACAGGGTAAGGGCTTACAAAATTGACCGGACCTTTCAATGCTTCATTTTCAATAATAAATATGAAGGCACTGACAAGATCTTTGATATGAATAAAAGAAACCCATTGGTCGCCTTTCCCGATTTTTGCGCCAAGTCCAATGCTGAAAAGCGGGTACATTTTGCTCATTGCCCCTCCGTTATCACCCAGCACCATACCCATTCTCGGGATTACAACCCTCGTATAAACTTCAGCCAGATTAGCTTCCTTTTCCCAATCCCTGCAAACCTCACCTAAAAAACTGCTGGAATAGGAGCAACTGTCCTCATCATGTGTTCCTGTGATGTCATAGATATCAATTCCCGAGACTGAAATCAGAAGTCGCGGCTTTACAGAACACTCACTGATAGAACTCACAATTTTTTTAGTGGTCTCGATCCGGCTGGTGTAGATCTCTTTTTTATACGCGTCGTTCCATCTGTTGGAGACGTTGGCACCGGCAAGGTTGATCACTACATCGCAACCTTCAATTTTTGCCTTTCTGAATTCATCACCCGGTATGCCGAGTGATTCCCTGTTGATGGATTTTATATCCCAGCCTTTTTCGTGAAAGGCCCTGGTCAGCGCTTTCCCTATAAAGCCCCCAGCACCGCTTATGGCAACAATCATATTTTTTTGGTAAAGTTACTAAAGAATCAAACTTCACGACCGTCTTAATATTTTTCAGGCGGATATGTAAACTTATAATAATTATCTAAATTTGCTTACCTTTACTATGTATATAACCCATCAAACGGGAAACTGAACAGACTTGAATACATGAGAATACACGACGAGAACGAAAAATTCTTCAGCGAGTTTACACCCATACCCACCTCCGAATGGGAAAAGAAAATCATTGCCGATCTTAAAGGAGCTGATTATAACAGGAAGCTGATCTGGAATACTGAGGAGGGATTTCAGGTAAGGCCCTATTACAGGGCAGCTGATCTGGAAGGTCTTGAATACATTGAGAATTTAAAAACAGACCAGCCTCAGTGTTTTAATACAGGGGCAGCTAATGACTGGCTTATCCGGCAGAACATCCAAACTTCAGACCTTCAGGAAGCAAATCGAATGGCCCGGGAAGACGTGAAACGTGGAGCCGGGGCTCTTGGCCTGAATGCCAGGGAAATAACCACTCATAAGCAAATGTCAACCTTGCTTGAGGGAATCGATCTGGAAAAAACCTGGGTGTATTTTATCAGTTCAAAGTCGTATCCTCTCACGCTTGAACTTTTCTTCTATGAGATAAGCGGCAGAGGGTTGAATAATGAACTGATCAATGGCGGGATCAACTTCGACCCGATTTCGTATTTAATGCTTCACGGAGATTTTTATGTAAACTACAATAGCAACCTGGAAGAAAGTGAATATCTGCTCAATACAATCGGTAAACGCCTGCCGAAATACAGGTGTCTAAGTATTAACGGTCAGTTTTTTCAAAATTCAGGCTCGACCCTTAGCCAGGAGTTAGGTTTCAGCCTCGCTTTAGCGAACGAATATCTTGCCTCCCTTACAGCAAAAGGATTTACAATAGACTTTCTGGCTCCTAAGATGTTGTTTCATTTTGCCTGCGGTTCAAATTATTTTATGGAAATCGCGAAGTTGAGGGCCGCCAGGATTTTATGGGCTAAGATCATTGAGTGTTATAAACCAGGGAATCCTGATTCAATGAGAATGTTCATTCATGTATCCACGGCCTTGTGGAATAAAACCATTTACGACCCGTATGTGAACATGCTCAGAACGACCACCGAAGGGATGTCGGCTGCTCTTGGACAAGCTGATTCTCTGGATATTGGTCCTTTTGATTCGGCATTCAGGCAGCCCGATGATTTCTCAAACAGAATATCCAGGAATCAGCAGCTTATCTTCAAAGAAGAATCTTACCTTAACAAAATCAATGATCCGGCTGCCGGAGCATATTACATTGAAACTCTCACCGACAACCTGGCCCGCCATGCCTGGGACCTTTTCAAGGAAGTCGAAGGAATGGGAGGAATGCTGGAAGCTGTCAAGGCTGGTTTTGTTCAGGACGAAATTGAAAAGAGCCGTGAACTGAAGGAATCAGATTTTTCCAGTCGCAAATCAGTCCTTATCGGGACAAACCAGTTCCCTGAACTCAAGGAAATGATGAGTGGAAAAGTACAAGACTTATCAGTCAATACGCAAGGCGGTGAAGGGACCTATAAAAAACTGCGTCCGCTCCGACTATCTTCCTCTTTTGAAGAGCTCAGACTTTCAACGGAGAAGTTTATAAGAAATGGTAACGCCAGGCCTGAAGTGTTTCTGTTCACTTATGGGAACCTGGCAATGATGAGGGCAAGAGCCGGTTTTGCAACAAATTTCTTTGGATGTGCAGGCTTGTCGGTTACAGATAACCTCGGTTTCGATACAATAGAGGAAGGCATTGAGTCAGCGATTCTGAAAAAACCAGAGATATTGGTGTTTTGCAGTTCTGATGAAGAATACGTTGAACTTGTTGCAAAAGCAGCTCCTGTATTGAAATCTGCCTTGCCGGGGCTTCTGGTAATCGTAGCAGGGTACCCAAAAGATTCAATTGATCTGTTGAAGATGGCCGGAGTGGATGATTTTATACATATGCGCAGCAACCTGCTTGACAGCCTGAGAAAGTTTTGCAAACAAATTGGTATTCCCTTAACATAAACACTAATTAATTATCTGAATTTATGGATCCGAACCAGACAATGAGCGGGAGCAACCCAAGACAGGAGAAGAAACTGGCGATTCTTGTTGTAGAAGATAATGCAATAAACCTGAGGCTTATTACCGCTGCTCTGAGGAGAGCCGGCCACAGTGTTGATACAGCAACCGATGGTCAGATTGCATTGGATAAATTCAAGATAAATACCTATGACGCTATTTTGATGGATATCATGATGCCGGTTATGGACGGGCTCACCGCAACAAGGGAAATAAGAAAAGAAGAATCGGCCAGAGGTTTAGCACAGGGTGAGCGGGTGAAGATCATTGCAATTACCGCCAATGCGTTTGAGGATGACCGGAATAAATTTTTCGAGAGTGGAATGGATTTTTATATGAATAAACCAATTGAGATCGAGGAGTTGAACAGGATACTTCAGTTATAACATGAATTTTCCCGGGAAGGGGGTTTGAGTGAACAGAAATTATTTATTAAAGGTTATTATAATTCCATCGGCAGTCTACTTTATCATGGTAGCGCTTTACATTGTGTTTACCAGTTATTCTGAGCGGAACAGGATCATTAAGGAAGTAGACCACAGGCTGGTCATTGCAGCCTCAAATATCCAAAAGGTTCTGGACCCCACTTTCTTTGACAGGGCGACTGATTCAGGAAAGATCAGTGCCGAAGAACATCTCAGGAATATACTGGAACTTTCAAAGAATACCAAAACATCTGGACTGACTTATCTGTATGCAACGGTAATCAGAGATGGCAAGGTATATTTCATTGCTTCCAGTGCCAAGGATGAAGAGTTTGTGAAACATAAGCTTCCGACATACTGGCAGACGTACCCGGAGGCTACGCCTGAGTTTATTCAGACAATAAATTCAGGAGAGCCAACATTTGAGACCTCCGAAGATCGTTGGGGAAAGTTTGAAAGTGCCATCGTTTCGCAGTCTTCACCGGGAGGTAACCGCTATCTTGTAGGTGCCGACATGGATATCACCTATATTAACGAGCATATTCTTGCGCGCATTCCTTATATCATTATGCATGCTTTCTTCTTTCTGATAATCGTTTTCCCTTTTTTCTATTTTCTTACAAAATATTATAGAAAAAATACAGTAGTGCTTGAAGCTGAAATCCAGGAAAGAAGACATGCCGAAAAGCAGCTTGAGGACTATAAAGCACATCTTGAAGAGATCGTACAATCAAGGACCGAACAGCTTCAGCAGGAAGTGAGGGAAAGAAAGATCATGTCGGAGGAGTTGCAGTCTGCCAAAGAACTTGCTGTTAAAGAGAGCCGCGCTAAATCCATATTCCTTGCTAATATGAGCCATGAGATCAGGACTCCGATGAATGGCGTGATCGGCATGACGAATATTTTGAAGGAAACCGACCTTACTGATGAGCAGAAAGAATATCTTGAAATCATTGAGATATCAGGGAACAATCTTTTGTCGATTATAAATGACATCCTGGATTTTTCCAAGATCGAGGCCGGCCAGGTTGAGTTGGAGAATATCGGGTTCAACCTCAGGCATAATCTGGAGGAAGTAGTCAAAATGCTCCATGTGAGAGCAGAAGGAAAGGGGCTGAAGCTTTTTCTCACAATTTCATCCGACCTGCCTGACCTTATAAAAGGAGATCCGGTAAGGTTAAAGCAGATTGTGATGAACCTGGCTAACAATGCGATTAAGTTCACTACTGAAGGAAGCATCAGCATCGTGATTGAAACAGCATGGCAGAATGAGGTCCAGTTAATGGTAAAATGCCGGGTAATTGACACCGGCCTCGGGATATCGGAGAAAGGGAGGGAAAAACTTTTCAAAGAATTTTCTCAAACCGATGTGTCAACAACCAGGAAATATGGCGGCACGGGACTTGGGTTGAAAATAGCCTATGATCTTGTTAGGCTAATGGGGGGCGAGATAGGTGTTGAAAGCGAAGAAGGGAAGGGATCTACTTTCTGGTTTACTGCAGTATTCGGCAAAATGCTTAAAGCCGAACTCGAAAAGCTGGAACAGGAAAAGCAGAAGGACGATGTGAAGAACATTCCTATCCTTCTGGTGGAGGACAATTATATCAGCCAGAGGGTAGCGCGCACTTCTCTGGAAAAAGACGGGTTTAACAACCTGGAAATAGCCGAGAATGGCAGGGTGGCTTTAAGGTTGTTTGAAAAGAAGGAGTATGAGATCATCCTGATGGATATCAGGATGCCTGTAATGGATGGCCTGGAGGCAACGGAAAAGATACGCGAAATGGAACGAGGCTTGCCCCAGAGGAGGCCTTCTTATATCGTTGCGTTTACAGCCTATGCCGTCGAGGGCGACAAGGAACGCTTCCTGGAAGCTGGAATGGATGACTATGTTGCAAAACCCTTCCAGCCGGAGGAATTGGTCAGAATTATTACAAAATATGCCGGGAAGAGAGAATACCGTAAGCAAAAGGCATTGAATATCCTGCTGGCCGAAGATAATAAGATCAACCAGAAAGTTGCCATCAAGACCCTTGAAAGTTTCGGGCATAAAGTTGATCTGGCTGAAACAGGTATCCAGGCCCTTGATAAATTCAAAGCCGGGGAATATGATATTATCCTTATGGATGTGGAAATGCCCGAGATGGATGGTATTGAGGCAACCAGGATTATACGGAAGATGGAGAGGGAGGAGATCCTGGTCGGAGTGCCGAAGAAAAGGATTAAAATAGTTGCACTCACAGCATCAACAACAAAAGAGGACAGGGAAAAATGTATTGCTTCAGGCATGGATGATTATATCAGCAAACCTTTCCGCCAGTCGGAACTTGTACGTGCATTAAGCGTTTAAAACTATCATATGAAGAAGTTATACTTGTCATTCCTCTTTATTTTATTCTCGTTAACCTGCCTTTATGCCCAGGATGAACAGGCGCTCAAAGAGGCCGAAGAAGCTACAAACGATAAATCAGCCACCCTGAATTTTGGTGCCGATGTCCTGAGCCGTTACATCTGGAGAGGGTTTGATTTCGGGAATTCCCCGGCCATTCAGCCAACTATTTATTTCAGCTGGAGAGGCCTGAATCTTGGTGCATGGGGGTCTTATTCATTCGCACCATACAGAGCCATGATCAATGACACAGTTTCGGTGAATATGGGAAACTATACCGAAATGGATTTGTATGTTTCTTATACTTTCAAATGGTTTACCCTGATGTTTTTTGATTATTTCGTACCGAACGGCCTGGATCCAAATTACACCGGGCTTCAGGAGTACCAGTATTTCAATTACGATAAGAAGACCACGGGGCATACATTTGAAGTCTCTCTCACTTTTGCCGGGCCTGATGCATTTCCTATAAAATTCTATGCAGGTACCCTTGTTTATGGTAATGATAAAGCCAAGGATTCTTTAGGAATATACGGGGATGTGAATAAAAATAATTTCTCAACATATCTGGAATTGGCTTATCCCGTTTCCTTACGTAAGATTAAAATGGATTTGAACTTTTTTGCCGGGGGCACTCCTTTTGGAGGAAGCTGGTATGGCCCGAAAGCTGGATTTACAAACGTGGGGATGACAGCAAAAAAGATAATTCCTATAACCAAAAGCTATGGATTACCCGTTCAGGCCTCACTAATAACCAATCCCGCGGCTCAAAAGATATTTCTGGTCTTTGGGATATCATTTTAAAACTAAATAAACTACACGAACTACGATGAGAATTGATTTTAAGGACATTGACTTCAGAACAAGGCTGAATACCGCAGGAAATCAGGCTGAGAAAAGGGAACAAAGTCCAGATTCAGCATGGATGAGCGCGGAACAGATCCCGGTCAAGACCGATTACATAAGGGACGATCTCGAACATATGGAGCATCTGGATTATGCTGCGGGCCTTCCTCCTTTCCTGAGAGGACCTTATTCCACCATGTATGTTATGAGTCCGTGGACAATCAGGCAATATGCCGGTTTTTCCACTGCCGAGGAATCGAATGCTTTTTACAGGAGAAACCTGGCCGCAGGGCAAAAAGGGTTGTCGGTCGCTTTTGACCTGGCTACTCACCGAGGATATGACTCTGATCATCCAAGGGTAGTCGGGGATGTGGGTAAGGCCGGCGTTGCCATCGACAGCATTGAGGATATGAAGATCCTGTTTGACCAGATCCCGTTAGGTAAAATGTCTGTTTCCATGACCATGAACGGGGCCGTATTGCCTGTTCTGGCATTCTATATCATTGCTGCTGAAGAGCAGGGTGTTCCTTTGGCGGAGCTAAATGGCACGATTCAGAATGATATCCTTAAGGAGTTTATGGTCCGCAATACCTACATTTATCCGCCGACCCCTTCTATGAGGATCATTGCCGATATTTTTAAGTTCTCATCGGCGAACATGCCCAAATTCAATTCCATTTCCATCAGCGGGTATCATATGCAGGAAGCAGGTGCGACCTGTGACATTGAGCTGGCATATACACTTGCCGACGGACTTGAATACCTGAGGACAGGAATCAATGCGGGGATGGATATCGATACGTTTGCGCCAAGGCTTTCGTTCTTCTGGGCAGCCGGAATGAACCATTTTATGGAAATTGCCAAAATGCGGGCTGGGAGAATGTTATGGGCTAAACTTGTGAAGCAATTCAACCCGAAGAATCCCAAGTCAATGGCATTACGCACACATACCCAGACTTCTGGTTGGAGCCTTACCGAGCAGGATCCGTTCAATAATGTAGCCAGAACCTGTATTGAAGCCCTGGCAGCGGCTTTAGGTCATACCCAGTCATTGCATACCAATTCACTGGATGAAGCGATTGCCCTGCCTACCGATTTTTCGGCACGTATTGCGCGGAACACTCAGCTGTATATCCAGGAGGAGACCCAGGTATGCAGATCCTTAGACCCCTGGGCCGGATCATTTTATGTGGAGTCTCTGACCAATGAAATTGCTCATAAAGCCTGGCATCTGATCTGTGAAGTCGAGGAATTGGGAGGTATGGCTAAAGCTATTGAGACTGGAATTCCAAAAATGAGGATCGAAGAGGCTTCTGCAAGAAAGCAGGCACGTATTGACGCAGGCAAGGATAAGATCATCGGGGTCAATATGAACCGCCTCGACAAGGAAGATCCCATTGAGATCCTTGATATTGATAATTCGGCTGTAAGGGAATCCCAGATCAGGAGGCTTGATCAGCTGAAGGCATCGAGAAATAGCGATGATGTTGAGAATGCTCTTGATGCACTTACAAGAAGCGCCGAAACCGGCGAAGGTAACTTACTGGCGCTGTCGGTGGATGCAGCCCGCAAGCGTGCGACACTGGGAGAGATTTCATTTGCATTAGAAAAAGTTTTCGGGAGGTATAAAGCTGTGATCCGTAGTATTTCAGGAGTATATTCTTCGGAGTCGGGCGATAATGAGTCGTTCAGAAATGCCCGTGCCCTGGCCGATAAATTCGCCGAGCTGGAAGGCAGGCGGCCGAGGATCATGATTGCTAAAATGGGCCAGGACGGTCATGACCGGGGGGCCAAAGTCGTTTCAACCGGTTATGCCGATATTGGCTTTGATGTTGATATCGGGCCCTTGTTCCAGACCCCGGCAGAAGCCGCAAAACAGGCCGTGGAAAATGATGTCCATATTCTTGGCGTTTCCAGCCTTGCCGCCGGGCATAAGACCCTTGTACCTCAGGTTATCCAGGAACTTTCAAAACTTGGACGTGAAGATATCCTGGTCATCGTAGGAGGAGTTATCCCGCCCCAGGATTATGAATTCTTATACAAGGCCGGAGCTGCCGCGATTTTCGGACCCGGAACCGTGATCTCTGAAGCGGCTATCAGGCTGCTTGACATCCTGATAGAAAGCAGGAAATAACTATCCGATTCATGATACCCGAAGAAATTGAACGGTATTGCGAGCTCCATTCAAGCCCTGAATCCCAATTCCTGGCCGACCTGAACCGAGAAACCCATCTTACTCAAGTCTATCCCCGTATGATATCGGGACCGATGCAGGGAACATTACTTCGTTTAATCTGCAGCATGATTCGTCCGGCGAAGGTTCTTGAGATCGGGACCTTTACTGGCTATTCCACAATTAACTTTGCCCTGGGATCCGAAGCGGTTATTCATTCCATCGAAGTCAATCCGGAACTGGAAAATATCATCCGCAGGTACCTTAAAGAAGCAGCTATCGAAAACCGGGTCAGACTTCATTTTGGTGAAGCATTGAAGGTCATACCTGAATTACATGAAACCTGGGACCTGGTCTATATCGATGCGGATAAACCAAATTACCTCAATTATTATCAACTGGTCTTTCCCATGGTGCGTCAGGGGGGGTGGATCATTGCCGATAATGCCTTATGGGACGGGAAAGTCTTATCGGCAAACTCTGCAGATAAAGACACCCTGGGGATAATATCATATAATGAGTTTGTTCAGAAGGACAAAAGGGTGGAGAACCTTCTTCTTCCTTTTCGAGACGGGTTGATGATCGCCCGAAAACTTTAACCGACCTTAAAATCATACTTTACCTGGGCCAGGTCTTCATTGGCCTTGACGATCTTCTTTTTAAGATCCTCTTTGAATTTCACGAGCTTCTGGTATAAGGCAGGGTCGGACCCTGCAAGTATTTCCACGGCTAGAATTGCGGAATTCATCGAAGCGTTGATACCCACCGTTGCAACCGGGATCCCCGGAGGCATCTGAACAATGGCAAGGAGGGAGTCGAGGCCTTCAAGGGTAGCTTTTATTGGCACACCGATCACCGGCACCGAAGTCATCGAGGCGATCACACCCGGCAGATGAGCTGCCATCCCCGCCGCAGCAATAATAACCCGGATACCCCGCCCGTGGACGGCTTTTGCAAACTCTTCAACTTTTTCAGGAGTGCGGTGAGCCGATAAAGCGTTTATCTCGAAGGGCACCTGCATATCGTCAAGGAACCTGGCTGCTGCTTCCATCACAGGAAGATCGGAAGTGCTTCCCATGATAATACTTACCATTGCTTGCATAATTTTTCGTTTTTTTGCAAAAGTAGCCAGAAAAACAGATTTCCTTTAAATAAAAAACTATGAAAAAACACATGACTCTTATCACACTCACCCTGATCCTGGGACTTGGGATGAATGGGTTTGCCGCTCCGATCAACGATTTTGCTTCACTCATGAATGCCCTCAGGAACGGCGAAACGGTAAAAATCGTGATGATGTATGCAAGATGCAAATTCATTTCCGATGGGGTTGAACAGGAAAAATCACCCGATGCCACGGGCGGGATGGCAATAGAAGCCTGGGAATATTTTGAAACTGGAGCGGTTCATAATAAACAGCCTTTTGTCACATTTTCCGTCTCTTCACTGATCCAGAATCCCAAAGGCAAGGGTTATGTTTATGACTATGTTAAGGTGAGGATCAATGCCGACAATTCAGTTAAAATTCTGGCTCAGTATATCAATCCTAAAAATTATAAAACGTTGATGGATGAAACGTTCACCGGGATTATAAATGACGGAAAAAACGAAGGGGGAGTTTTTCTTTATTAACTTTGCTCAATGCTTGAGTTATATGACAACCCTTCCCGGATCAGGGTCAGGGATAAATTTTTCAGGCTTTACCTGTCACGGGATCAGATCGATGAAATAGTAAGCGGGATAGCCGGCCGCATTGACCATGATTATTCCGGAAAGACCCCGCTCTTCCTGGGAATTCTCAACGGGGCGTTTATTTTTGCTTCGGATCTCCTTAGGAAATTGCAGGTCCAAAGCGAAATTTCTTTTGTGAAATATTCTTCGTACCATGGGATGGCAAGTGCTGAAACGGTGAACCGCCTCATCGGTCTTAACGAGAAAGTAAATGGTCGCGACGTGATTATTCTGGAGGATATCGTGGATACAGGGTTAACGATGGCAAAGCTGCTCGAAGACCTGAAGGAATATAGCCCGACAAGTGTAAAGATTGCCTGTTTTTGCTTTAAAAAGGCAGCGTTCAGGGAAAATTTCAGTATTGATTACTGCGGATTAGAGATCCCTAAGCTCTTTGTTGTGGGTTATGGCCTTGACTATAACGGAGCGGGCCGGAATTTTCCTGATATTTACCAGTTGGATGAAACTGTTTGATTAACTTATATAACTCAAAGGAAAAATGTATAATCTTATTTTATTTGGTCCTCCGGGAGCAGGAAAAGGGACCCAGGCAATAAAGATTGCCCAAAGATACAGCTGGAAACATATTTCGACAGGCGACATTCTTCGCTCCGAAGTCAGCCAGGGAACAGCTTTAGGGTTACAGGTAAAAGCCGTAATGGAGGGAGGGCATCTTGTTTCTGATGAACTTCTGATCGAAATTATAAACTCGGTTTTCCTCAAAAATGTGGATGCTGCAGGTTTTGTATTTGACGGATTTCCGCGCACACTGAATCAGGCTCATGAACTTGACAAGTTGTTAGTCAGTTTGAATCATTCGGTTAACCAGGTCCTCTCCCTTGAAGTGGACGAAGGCGAACTTGTAAAACGACTGTTAAATAGGGCTCAGGAGCAGGGACGTGTAGATGATACGGAGGAAGTCATTAAAAACAGGCTGGTCCAGTATCATACACATACCAAGCCCCTGCAGCAATATTACATGGACAAGGGCCTTTACACCGAAGTATACGGAGTAGGCGGGATTGACGATATTTTTGAAAGCCTTTGCAAGGCGATCAAACAATAAATTTCACAAATAAGAAAATTTCATGGCCGAATCAAACTTTGTCGATTATGTAAAGATCTTCTGTGCTTCCGGGAACGGAGGAGCGGGGTCGAAACACTTCCTGAGGACCCGGCTCACTGCCAGGGGAGGCCCTGATGGAGGTGACGGGGGCAGGGGAGGCCATGTTATTCTTAAAGGCAACACCCAGCTGTGGACCCTGCTGCACCTGAAATTCACCAAGCATATCCGTGCAGGCCATGGGGTGAATGGGGCAAAAAGCCTTCAGACCGGCGCATTTGGTAAAGACGTTACCATTGAAGTTCCTTTGGGCACTGTAGCAAGGGATGCCGAAACGTTAGCTTTCGAATGCGAGATAACCGAGGACGGGCAAACCCATATCCTCGTCCCGGGAGGCCGGGGAGGCCTTGGAAATGATCATTTCAAATCGGCTACACACCAGGCTCCCAGGTATGCCCAGCCGGGAGAACCCGGAATTGAGAGCTGGAAGATCCTTGAACTGAAACTGCTTGCCGATGTCGGGCTGGTCGGTTTCCCAAACGCCGGGAAATCCACCTTGCTTTCGGTTATTTCTGCAGCAAAACCCGAAATAGCTGATTATCCTTTTACAACCCTTGTCCCCAACCTTGGAATAGTTAAATATCACGACAACAGGTCGTTTATCATGGCCGATATACCCGGGATCATCGAAGGGGCCCACGAAGGAAAAGGGATAGGACTGAGGTTCCTGAGGCATATTGAACGAAATTCAGTGTTATTATTCATGATCCCGGCCGACAGTAACGATATACGCCATGAATACCAGGTGCTGCTCAGGGAACTTGAAATGTATAATCCCGAATTGCTTGATAAATCAAGGCTTCTGGCGATAACCAAATCCGATCTCGCCGATGAAGAGATTGTTGGCGAACTCAAAAAGGAACTTCCGCCGGATATTCCTTATGTATTTATTTCATCGCATAAGAAAACCGGCTTGCTCAAACTGAAGGGTATGCTTTGGGAGGCACTGAATATCTGATATCTGACATCTGATATCTCAGATATCGGATATCAGATATCAGATGTCAGATGTCAGATATCAGATTATTTCAAACATTACTCAATGCTTGAGAAACTTCTAACATTTGACCGTTCGCTTTTCATGACCCTAAACGGGCTTCATACATCTTTCCTTGACCCGTTGATGTACTGGGCTACAAATCCCCTTGTATGGCTTCCTCTTTTCATGGGCCTCATAATCCTTGTTATTAAAACATTCCGATGGAAAACTCTAACCGTCCTGGCTGCCGTGACAATAATGATCACTGTTTCGGATCAGTTATCGAACGTAGTAAAAGATGACACCAAAAGATTGCGGCCTTCGCATGAACCTGCCCTGGCACGAAGTATCCATATTGTTAATGAATACAGGGGTGGCGAGTATGGATACTACTCGGCGCATGCCTCAAATACCTTCGCCCTTACCCTTTTTCTGGTCATGCTGTTTCAAAAGCGTTACAGATACCTATATCTTTTTTTGTTCTTCTGGGCGGCCCTGATGAGCTACACGAGGATCTACCTTGGGGTTCATTATCCGCTGGATGTCCTTAGCGGGGCGGCTATTGGTTGCCTCCTGGGCTGGTTCTCGGGCCGAGTAACGGTCTATTTATTATCCTTACAGGGGCAAGGGGTTAATCCAGTTTAAAGACAAGGCCTATATTAGCGTAAGTTGAATTGTACCCGAACTCTCCATAAACGCCAAGTTCAGGAGTGAAGAAGTATGATGCCCCGAAAAAGATCCCGAAATACGGATAGAACGGGGTAGAGGAATGATATCCTTCATTGGCATCATGACTGTTCATGCAAAGCCCAAAGCCCAGAGGGACACCGGCATACGTATCGAGGCCTTTCACTTCCCATCCGTAATGATAGGCGCTTCTGGCACCTAAAATAAAATTGAACCAGTTTTCATGCCAGCTGTTGCCATAACTATGCCAGAAATATGAAAAAGTAGCTTCAGCTCCCAGGGTGATCACACCCGGGCCCACTGTCCACATTCCTTTTTCAAAAGAAAATTTTGCTGCAGGGCCAAACCCCGATCCGTTGCCGAAGAAAGGTGTGCCGGCTCCAAACCCGGCATTCAAAAGCCAGGTGTCTTCCTTCATGGTGTTCATGGGGCCATTCTGGGCACGAACGGGAAGATCTGAAATAAATAAAACAACAACGATAAATGCAATTCGAGGAATGAGGTTTTTGCTGTTCATGAGGAGAAAAGATTAGCTGTTCGTTTTTTATTTATCAAATCAAAAACGACGTAAGGAAGGAAAAAGTATATGCTGATTTTATGGCCTCAGTTCAGCCAGCTGTTTGAAAAGTTCTGTCTCCCTGGAGCTGAGGTTCTGGGGTAAGTCGATAATGATCTTCAGATATAGATCACCAAATTCATTTTTCTTTCTGTAAACAGGCATTCCCAGGCCTTTCATACGAAGAACCTTGCCATTCTGGGTCTCCCTGGGAATTTTCATGGTGAAGCTGCCTTTTAAAGCCTGCACCGAGACCTCTCCACCGAGAACTGCCTGGTATAAGGAGATATGCTGGTCAAGATAAAGGTCATTGTCCTTTATTTCGAAGGCGGGATCTGGTAACATGCTTACATGCAGATAAATATCACCGGGTTCACCCCCTCTTCGTCCCGATGCTCCTTTCCCTTTTACACGTAATACCTGGCCATTGTAAACACCGGCAGGAATGGTAACGCTGATCTTCTCTTCATTGATGGTTAGGACACGTTTGGAACCATGATAGGATTCCTGCAGGTTCAGTTCCAAGGTAGTTTCATAATCCTGGCCTTTCACCGGCCTCCCTCCCGAACGTCCCCTTCCCTGACTGCCATAAGCTCCTCCAAGATCCTGGCCATAAGCTCCTCCGAAAAAAGAGTTAAAGAAATCAGAGAAATCAGATCCTCCAAAGTCTTCAGCACTATATGTTCGTGAATAACCCTTGCCTCCTCCCTGTCTTGCCCATTGGCTGAAATCAGCTCCACTGCCAGAGGTCTGCTCATATTGTTTCCAGTTAGACCCAAGCGTATCATATTTTTTTCTTTTCTCCGGGTCTTTCAGCACCTCGTAGGCTTCTCCCATCTCCTTGAATTTCTCTTCAGCCTGTTTGTTGCCGGGGTTCTTATCGGGATGGTATTTTACTGCAAGTTTACGGTAGGCCTTTTTTATTTCGGCCTCAGTTGCGGTTTTTGAAACACCTAAAAGGCTGTAATAATCCTTAAAATCCATTATTTAATGTTTAATCAGTCGTTGTTAATTTAACAGGGATCTGAACCATAATAAACCCTTTATGGGCAAGACGGTTTTGCAAAGTTAACTGAGTCTGGCTATGAAGCATCCGTGTAAGGGATGACGGGCGCGAAAAAATTGCATTTCCGATGAAGAAGATCACCCTGTTGTATTTATGGACTACTTTTTTCGATAGTTCTTTCACTTCGTCGGCTATATCAGTGCCTATTGCATAATAGCTGTCGGCATAGCAACCGTAGGCCCGGGCCAGGTCCTCATACTTTTTCAAATTATATCTGACGTTTTCTTCCAGGTTCTGTAGTTCAGCTTCACCTTTAAAAGATCCTGAATCCACCATACCCACCGAGATGAAAACAAAGTTCCTGTATCTCTCAAAATCTTCCCTGATCTTCAGGAAAGTATGGATCCCGATCCCGTTAAAATCATTTACACATATGCATGCTGTATGCAAAGCCGGAAAAAATTCGGGGGCTTCCCTGTGGGATTTCTCATATCCCTGCATAGCTCCTTCAACCTGACGGAACATCTTTTGGTCAAGCTGGCTGATCAGTTTGGCTGCTTTATCATAATGACTTCTTACTTTCACTACAAAAAGGATCAGGCTCGATGTTATTAATATAGTAAGCCAGCCACCTTCCCCGAATTTTATAAAGAGCACGGTGAGCAGAATGCTCAATGTAAGGAACAAACCAAGCCCGTTGATCATAAGTTTCGGGAGCCAGCCTCCTTCCTTTTGCTTGACCTGCCACCAATGTCGCACCATACCGGCCTGGGAAAGGGAAAAGGTTACAAACACATTGATACTGTATAGTACGATCAGGGTATTCACACTTCCTCCGGTGACCAGGAGAATAAACGAAGCGGAAACCGCCATAAGGATAAGTCCGTTCTGGGTTACAAGCCGGTCGGAAAGCACCGAAAATCTCCTTGGGAACCAGTTATCCTGGGCCATGTTTGAAATTACCCTGGGTCCGTCCAGGAAACCGGTTTGTGCTCCAACGAACAATAAAGCCGCTTCAGAGAGCAGGGTGATCACGACAAAGGGTTCACCTACCCATCTGTACCATCCGGCCGTCATGGCTTCGAGAAGGTTAGCATTCATGGTCTTGCCAGGAACATGTTTCAGGTGAAACAAGGAATACGCAGCAAGTAATCCAAGGACGGTAATTCCCAGGGAAAATGCCATAAGCCTCATAGTAGCAATACCTGTTTTAACCCTGGGTTCCTTAAGTATTACCATGGAATTCGACACGGCTTCTATCCCTGTATAGGTTCCGGCTCCCATGCTGTATGCTCTTGCCAGAATGATAAGGACTGCGAAAGTCCCGATGGAATGGCTTGCCTGATGGAATTCCCTCGTCGCATCCGGGACCAGGTTGATGAAATCCCTGGTATGGAAGAAGATAGGATATATAATTGTAAAGGCATGTGTAAGCAGGAAGACGATAAAAATGGGTAACAAGGAAAATACAGACTCCTTTATTCCCCTCAGGTTTACAAGCAGCAGCAGGAGGATGATGGTTAATGTTACGGTCAGTTTCAAATGCTGGTAAACCGGTGGGAAATTGCTGAAAATTGCATCCACCCCACTGGCAACACTAATGGAAATCGTAAGAACGTAGTCGACAATAAGCGAACATCCTGATATCATGCCAAGTCGGGGGTTCAGGAGTTTTGTAGCTACTTTATAACCGCCGCCGCCTGAGGGAAAAAGCTTGATGATCTGGGAATAACTGCTGCTTATGATCGAAATGGTAAGCACAACAGCGAGGGCAATAAATATGGTCATTCCATGGTAATGACCCAGGGCGTTGTAAGATTCTTCAGGACCGTAGCAGGAGGAAGAAAGCCCGTCGGAACCCAGGCCTACCCATGCAAGGATAGCAACCAAGGTGACTTTTTCAAAAATATTCTGATCTTTAAGGTCCCTGGCGTTACCAACAAAGAGCCTACGTGCTCTTTCGGTTGTGCTTAACCTTTCTCTTTGTTTCATCAGAACAGAAATTAGCGGGCAAAAGTACGATGTTTCGGTATTCGAAAAACCTAATCGGTAAGAGTGAGTTTTACAGGGATCAGCACCATCATGAATCCTTTATGGGCAAGACGGTTCTGTAAGGTGATCTGGGTCTGGTTATGGAGCATTCGTGTAAGGGATGAGGGTCTTGCAAAAATTGCATTGCCTACGAAGAAAATAACCCTGTGGTATTTATGGACCACTTTCTTTGACAATTCCTTTACTTCATCGGCCACATCAGTACCTATTGCAAAATAGCTGTCGGCAAAACATCCATAAGAGTGTGCAAGTTCTTCATACTTTTTAAGATTGAATTTCACGCTGTCTTCAAGGTTCTGAAGTTCCTCTTCCCCCTTGAAAGTCCCGGTATCAACCATCCCCACGGAAATGAATATAAAGTTTTTATAATTTTCGAAATCCTCCCTTATTTTCAGGAAAGTATTGATGCCAACCCCGTTGAAATCGTTCACACAAATGCAGGCTGTGTGTGATTCCTGGTCAAATTCCGGTAAGGCCCTTTCTGCTTTTTCCCAGCTAAGCATTGCTCCTTCCACCTGGCGGAACATTTTATTATCCAGTCGGCGGATTAGTTTTGCCGCACGGTCATAATGACTTCGAACCCTTACAACAAAGAAAATAAGGCTGGATGTTATAAGAACGGTAAGCCATCCGCCTTCAGTAAATTTTACAAAAAGAACGGTACAAAGGATACTGACTGTAAGGATCAGGCCAAGTCCATTAATGAGGAGCTTGGGGATCCAGCTCCCTTCTTTTTTCTTTACCTGCCACCAATGCCGCACCATACCTGCCTGTGAAAGGGTAAAAGTAACAAACACGTTGATACTATACAGAACTACCAGGGTGGTTACTTTCCCTCCTGTTACAAGCAACACAAAGGAAGCAGCAATGGCCATCAGAATAAGCCCATTCTGGGTCACAAGCCGGTCGGAAAGCACTGAAAAACGCCTGGGGAACCAGCTGTCCTGGGCCATGTTCGAGATAACCCGCGGGCCACCCAGAAAACCCGTTTGAGCGCCAACAAACAGCAGGGCGGCTTCTGAAAGCAGGGTAATGATAACAAAGGTTTGGCCTATCCACCTGTTCCAGCCGGCTGTCATAGCTTCAAGCAGGTTGGCGTTCATAGTTTTTCCGGGGATATGTCTGAGGTGAAAGAGAGAGTAAGCTGCCATTAATCCGAGTACTGTGATCCCAAGGGAAAAAGCCATCAGTCGCATGGTATGAATGCCGGTTTTTACCCTGGGTTCTTTAAGGATCACCATGGAGTTTGAAACGGCTTCTATCCCTGTATAGGTTCCGGCACCCATACTGTAAGCTCTTGCAAGAATGAGCAAAACGGCAAAAGTCCCCATGCTGTTACTTGCATGTTTGAATTCCCTTGTTGCATCAGGAACCAGGTTGACAAACTCCCTGGTATGGAACATAATGGGGTAGACAATGGCAAATGCATGGGTCAGCAGGAAGACGATGAATATCGGCATCAGGGATAATACAGATTCTTTTACTCCCCTGAGGTTCAGAAGTAAAAGGATAAGGATAATACCTAAGGTTGTATACAGTTTATAAACCTGGAAAGAATCTGGAAAATTGCTGAATATTGCATCAACTCCGGAGGCAACGCTGATAGAAATTGTTAAAATGTAGTCTACGATTAGGGAGCAGCCCGATACCATACCCAGGCGGGGAGAGAGCAGTTTGGAAGCAACCTGGTAACCGCCTCCGCCTGAAGGAAACAGTTTTATGATCTGTGAGTAGCTGCTGCTGATGATTGCTATGGTAAGCACCACTGCCAGGGCAATGAAAATGGTCATTCCATGGTAATTCCCCAGGGCGCGGTATGCTTCTTCAGGACCGTAACAGGATGATGACAACCCGTCGGAACCCAGGCCAATCCAGGCCATGATGGCAACAAGGGTGACTTTCTCAAAAATGTTTTCATCCTTGAGATCCCTGGCGTTGCCAACGAATACCTTTCTGATCCTTTCGGTTGTACTAAGCCTCTCGCGGGGTTTCATCAGGATTTAAATTGACTGGCAAAAGTAATATGTTTAATCAAATAACAAACATTATTAACAACAGCTAATATCCGAAAGCCCGGCCTTCAATTTTATCAATTTTAATCTTCCAAACAGTCACCTCCCTTATAGAAGGAGGGTTGAACTTAAACTCTTTATTACTGTATTGCCCCATGATGATGTTGAATGCTGCAATTTTCTCATCAGGATCCATGATGAATTCAGCTTTGCCATAAGCCAGGACGGAACGGAATTTCATACTCCATGAGCAGGCCACTTCCTCGTTCTGGTAGCGGAGAAGATGATCTGTGCTGAAGTTGATGCAGACAGTTGAATTCTGTTGCAGTATGCTGATCTTTTTCCCGTGTTGAGCGCCGTGCATGTAAATAATTCCGTCTTTATATCCAAAGTTCATCGGGATCACATACGGATTCCCCTGGAGATCAACCATCGCCAGGTGGCACCATTGGCAACGACTGATGATTTCGAGTAATTCTTCGTTATTGCTGATATCGCGTCGGCGCATGATGTTTCTGTTTTACCGGAATAAGGCCTTATAAACTTCCTGCACTTTGCTAACCTGAACGATCTCGATGGCATATCGGCTTTTATCGAGGGCCCGGGAATTATATTTAGATATAAAGATACGTTCAAATCCAAGTTTCTCGGCTTCGGAGACCCGCTGTTCTATTCTGTTGATAGGGCGGATCTCACCGCTAAGTCCTACTTCAGCGGCAAAACAGGTTTTGGTGTCAATAGGCTCATCCTGGTTCGAAGAAAGAATCGCAGCAACAATAGCCAGGTCGATTGCAGGGTCGTCAACTTCTATCCCACCGGCGATATTCAGAAATACATCTTTATGGCCAAGCCTGAAACCGCTTCGTTTTTCAAGGACCGCCAGAAGCATGTTCAGGCGCCGTACATTAAATCCGGTTGTGGAACGCTGGGGGGTGCCGTACACGGCCGATGATACGAGGGCCTGAGTCTCGATGAGCATGGGGCGCAAGCCTTCGACCATCGCGGCGATGGCGATCCCGCTCACTTTTTCATCGTGCTGGCTAAGAAGGATCTCCGACGGGTTGGATACTTCGCGCATTCCTGCGTCATGCATTTCATAGATCCCCAGTTCAGAAGTCGAACCGAACCGGTTCTTGAGAGATCTCAGAATGCGATAACCGTAATTACGGTCACCTTCAAACTGCAGAACGGCGTCGACCATATGCTCCAGTATCTTTGGTCCGGCAAGGCTGCCGTCTTTGGTGATATGTCCGATAAGAAACACGGGCGTATGGGTGATCTTGGCATATTTCTGCATCTCCCCTGCACATTCCTTGATCTGGCTTATGCTTCCTGCCGACGATTCAATGCTGTCGGTCTGAAGCGTCTGGATGGAATCAATTATCACGATGCCGGGCCGGACCTGTTCCAGGTGCTGGAATATAGCCTGGGTGTTGGTCTCAGTGAGAACAAAACAATCATCATTTTGTATTCCAAGCCTGTCGGCTCTCATCCTGAGCTGCTGGTCGCTTTCCTCTCCGCTGATATAAAGTGTTTTCAGGCCGTTGCATTTTAAAGCAACCTGGAGCATGAGGGTGGATTTCCCTATTCCCGGTTCCCCACCGATAAGAACAAGCGAACCCGCAACAAGTCCTCCTCCCAACACGCGGTTAAGTTCAGCATCCCTGGTATCTATGCGTTGCTCGTGTTCAAAACTGACATCCGATATTTTTTTTGGAACAGGCCTTTGCCCATCAGGTCTTGCTATCCCGCTGCGTTTCTCCTCACGTTGAATGACTTCTTCAACAAGGGTGTTCCATTCCCCGCAGGCAGGGCATTTTCCCATCCATTTACTCTGCTGGGCACCACAGCTTGTGCAGAAAAATGCAGTTTTGACTTTCGGCATAACAGGATCTTAGAGGTGAACCTTATGCGCCTTTTCTATAACATGAGTAGTGGAATATCCCCGGGTAAGTTCAATGGTAACAACTTCACCACCTCTTGCCTTAACAATATCGCTTCCTACAATTTCCTTGCCGTCGTAATCTTTGCCTTTAACCAGGACGTCGGGTTGAATGAATTTGATCAATTCATAGGGGGTGTCTTCTTCAAACATGACCACGGCATCAACGAAAAGCAGGGATGCCAGGGTAAATGCGCGGGCATGATGGCTGTTTACCGGACGGTGGCTTCCCTTGATGCGGTGAATGCTCTCATCGGAGTTCATACCCACGATCAGAATATTTCCCAGGGCCCTTGCTTTACCCAGGAGTTCAACATGTCCCAGGTGAAGTATGTCAAAGCAGCCGTTGGTAAATACAATTTTTTTATCCTGGAACCTCCATATGGCCAGTTGCCGCTGAATGGCTTCCCAGGTAAATATTTTGTCTTTGACAATTTTAAGCTTTCCCATCTTCTGATCGTTTAATCGATAAAAGTAATAAAGAAATTCCACCCACAATAAGGATCATCAGCGTTTGAGCCGTCCATGCGATCCAGCCCAGGGCCAGGCCTGTTGGCTTGGCTATACCGTAAAGAAGCAGTGTTTCCTGGATAATGGCCGGGTATAAACCGATCCCTCCGGGGGTGATCATGATCCCCACACTGCCAAGAACCAGGGACGAAAGGCCTGCACCTGGTCCGAGGACCGAGGTTTCGGTAAAACAAAAGAAAATAACATACAGCATAAAAAAGTAAAGCACCCAGATCATAACTGAATAGAATACAAAAAGACCCGGTTTCTTAACCTGGCTGAGAGATTTAAATCCTTCCCAAAAACCAATTATAAGGGTTTTTAATTTATGGTAAGCCTTTGATGCCAGTAACTTTTTCCTCAAGGCGAACCATAATAAAATCAAGAAGAGAGCCAACCCGCCTAGTGAAAGAAAAATCATCCGTGAATAATGCAGTGTTCCGAATTTTTCTACCAGCTTAGGATATATATTCTGATTGAGATAATCTTTAATTGTTCCCAGCTGCGTGAAAAACATCAGCAGGAACAATAGGAAAAAAATAAGCATGTCAATAGCCCTTTCGGTCACCACTGTTCCAAATGCTTTCTGGAAGGGCACCTTTTCATATTTAGACATGATACCGCAACGGGTCACCTCTCCAAGTCTTGGAAAAGCCATATTGGCAAAATAGCCGACCATGACCGCGTAAAATGTAGTTTTAAGTTTGGGTTTAAATCCCATGGGCTCAAAAAACAATATCCAGCGCGCCGAACGAAGTAGATGACTGAAAATACCTAATACAATGGCCAGGACTACCCAGTAATAGTTTGCAGTGCGGAAGGAATGAAGGATCTGGGCCCGTTCAGTGGCTGTAAGGTCTTTGAGGGAAAGCCATATAATCAATAACCCCAGGCCGAGAAAAAAAGAAAATTTTAATGCGGTAATTATCTTCTTCGCCGGGGAGGAAGCCTCAGTCACAGTCTTCGTCATTTATTATTCCTTTTTTCTTGAAGAAAGTCTGTTCTTCTCGTCAGGAAACGCCATGGAAGGTTTGAATTTTTTTGCCTGATCAAAATCCATGGTAGCGTATGACACGATAATAACCATGTCACTTTTCAGGAATTTGCGGGCAGCAGCACCGTTCAGACAAATTACCCCACTGCCTTTTCTGCCTTTAATGACGTATGTTTCAATTCGCTCACCATTGTTTATATTCAGCACCTGAACTTTTTCAAACTCAATCAGGTTGGCCTCCTTCATCAAATTTTCATCGATGGTAATGCTGCCAACATAATTGATGTTAGCATCAGTAACCGTGGCGCGATGAATTTTGGATTTAAGTACTTCAATCTGCATCATGCTGCAAAATTACGAAAAAAGTTCAACATTATCGATCAGCCTCACATCCCCGAGGAAAACAGCCGTAAGGGCAACAACCTGGTTTTTATGTCCCCAGCTTTCAACCGGCATCAGGGTCTCACGGTCGGCAATTTCAAAATATTCGACCCTGAAGCTGGAGTCTTCCTGGATCTTTTTAATTGCCCATTCCCTGAGTTCCCAAACGGGGGTTTTGGTTCCTTTTTCCCTCACTTTACAAAGAACTTCAAAGATCCTCCGGGCAACCTGCCGCTCACCGATGGTAAGCCTCAGATTTCTGGAACTCATTGCCAGTCCGTCATCTTCCCTCACGGTCTCGCAGGCAACAATTTTAACCTTATGGCCAAGAAGTTCATTCATACGCCTGATGACCATCAGTTGCTGGTAGTCTTTTTTTCCGAAATAGGCGTGAGTCGGGGCAATAATATTAAAAAGTTTTCTGACCACGATCACCACACCTTTGAAGTGACCCGGACGGAACTTCCCTTCCATGACTTTATCCAGCATCCCGAAATCCATCTCGAGGTTTTCCTGCTTGTCGCCAGGGTACATCTCCTCAACGGTTGGAGAAAACAGCATATCGCAGCCGCTGTTCTTCAGCAGCCGGGCATCCTGGGCTACATTCCGCGGGTACTTGGCAAGGTCTTCGGGGTTATTGAACTGGATTGGATTCACAAAGATGCTGCAAATGGTGATGTCATTTTCGGCCCTTGACTGGCTGATGAGCCTGAGATGCCCTTCATGCAAAGCTCCCATAGTGGGGACAAACCCGATCTTAAGGCTCTTTTTCTGATAGGATTTAAGCCATTGTTTTGCTTCTTTGATCGTGGTGATTTGTTTCATCTTCAGCCGTTAGAGATTAATTATTTTATTGCGGATGGCAAATTTCACCATTTCAACCGGGGACCTGATCCCGAGTTTTTTCATGATATGATTTTTATGAGTCTCAACCGTACGAACTGAGATGTTCAGTTTTACACCGATCTCTTTGTTGTTAAATCCCTCGGCATATTGTTTTAAAATTTCAAGTTCCCTGGAAGAAAGATTATACGCCGGCTTTTCTTCCTGTTCACCCTGCTCCACCGCAGTCCGTATAAAACTTTTCAGCAGGATCTTGGAGATTGTTTCACCGAAGAACTCCTCCCCCCTGAAGATCGCATAAATGGCTTTCACCAGTTCATCCCTGGAGGTGTTCTTGGGAAGGTATCCTTTGGCCCCTGACCTTATAGCGCCTGTTACAAAATCTTCATGAGTATACATCGATAAAATAAGGACCCTGATCTGGGGATACTCATGCCGAAGCCTTTTTGTGATCTCGATACCTGAGATATCGGGCAGCGAGATATCCAACACAATGATATCAGGCTGTACTATTCTCAGCTTCTCGAAAAGGCTCTTTCCTGTTGAGGCTTCTCCAATGATGGCGATATCAGGGATGGAAGTCAGCAGAGCTTTGAGCCCGTCACGCACCAGGTCATGATCTTCAACAAGAAATATTTTAATCGTTTCCATTACAGATACCTTGGCACTTTAATCTGTATAAGGGTCCCTTTACCCGTGGCGGAATTCAGATCGATGAGCCCACCCAGCAGTTTAACCCTTTCCTGCATATTATGAAGCCCGTGACCTCCCTGGCTCCCCGAGTCGTGAGGCCTGAACCCTTTTCCGTTATCCTGAATGCTGAGGTAGATGAAGTCATTGTCGTTCATCAGTTTGATATAAGCCTGGTCGGCATTTGAATGTTTAATGATATTGTTAAGGGCTTCCTGAACTATTCTGTAAAGATACGTTTGTATTTTTTTATTCCATTCATCGGTGCTCACTTTATGTTCAAATTTGATCCTTACCGATGAATGCCTTCCTGTATCCTCGCATAAGTTGAACAAAGCGATGACGAGTCCGAACTCTTCCAGCACAGGAGGCATCAGGTCGGTAGTGATCCTCCGTATCTCGTCAATGATCTGGTCGAACTGCCTTTTAATGCCTTCAAGCTGGGGCTTTATTTCCTTTTCGGGGATATAGCTGAGACTTTCCAGTTTCATTTTGATCGCAACCATCGACTGCCCAATGCCGTCGTGCAGCTCTCGCGACAGCCTCTGCCGTTCCAGTTCCTGTCCGTCGATTACCGACAGGATGTGTGACATCCTTGACTTTTTATTACTTTTGGGGTTGGCCATATAATTAGAAACATATGCGCCACAAAGGTAAAAAAAACAGTATCTCATGAATTTGCGAAAATATTCCCTTCTTCTTGCATTGATCCTGCCAGGTCTTCAGCTACTTTCACAGGAAAAGACAGTGACCTATTACCAGGATCCTGCATCCATTCCTTCCAATCTGATGGTTACCCTGAAATACGTTAATGCCAAAGTCAGTTTTAAACCAGCAGAGAACCTGGTGATTGGGAATGCCGAACTTGCAGTGACAGCGAACCGTTATGTTACCGATTCCATCAGCGTAAACACTCCCGATTTCGTGATCAGTAAGGTCATTTTGATGACTGCGGATGAAGGATCTCAAAAACCAAATACAGGAAGCTCGGGCAAGAAGCAATCCGCCCTCATCCCGGTAACCTGGAAACTTTCAGGCCCTAACCTGGTGATAAAACCCTGTGCGGGAGCTGCATTCCTGACCAAAGGAAAATCCTATGTCATCAGTATTTCTTATGAAGCCAGGCCAACTTCCGGGCCTATTTATTTCATCGGCTGGAAACCCGAAGAAGAAGGGAAACGAAAGATCATCTGGGCCCATCGTCCGAATAACTGGTTGCCCTATATGGAAGCCAGGGTCACAACCGACATGTTCTTTACGTTTGACGGCAGGTATAAAATATTCTCAAACGGAGAACGTATCGGAGTTGTTTCCAATCCCGACGGGACAAAGACCTGGCATTACGCGATGAGAAAGGATCATCCGTATTTCTCGACTTCATTGGTTATAGGGGATTACGAGTACAAAACTTCGGTAACAAAAAGAGGAACTCCGCTTGAGTACTGGTATTATTCAGGCATGGCCGACAGGGTTCCGGTGACCTATAAATACACTGAAAAGATGTTTGATTTCCTGGAACAGGAAATCGGGGTGAATTATCCTTACGCCCAATACCGTGAAGCTCCGCTTATCGATTATATGTACGGGGGCATGGAAACGACCACTTCAACCGTTTTCGGGGACTATATGCTAATAGACCCCCATGCCTGGTGGCAAAGGAATTATGTAAACGTGAATGCGCATGAACTGGCCCATCAATGGTTTGGCGACGGGATCGCACACCTGGTAAACAGGGACGTTTGGCTTACCGAAAGTTTCGGGACCTATTTTGCCAAGATGTTTGAGCGCTCGGTGTACGGCGAAGAATACTATGAGAACATCAGAAACGACGAGATGAGCATGGCTTTTGAAGCGGCAAAGAAAAACGATTATCCGGTTGGCGGCAGCCAGGGCGGGGTCCAGAGGATTTACCAGAAAGGTTCGCTTGTTCTGGATATGCTCAGGGACGTAATGGGAGAGAAGGAATTTCATGACGCAGTTAAACTATATGCCTCACGGTATATGTATCATTATGCCCAAACCTGTGATTTTATCCGATGCGTGTACGATGCGACAGGTGAATCCTATACCTGGTTTTTCGATGAATGGATTTTGAGGGGAGGGGAACCTGCGTACAAGGTGAGATATGCCTCCCGGGAGGATTCGGTGGGCAGGGCCGTCACTGAAGTCAGTGTTGAACAAACCCAGGAAGTGACCGACCTCAGGCCTTTTTTCAGGATGCCTGTGGGCATTAAGGTTTTTTATAAAAACGGGTATTATGACAGTGTTACATCCTGGGTTGAGAAAAAGGAGCAGAAGATCATTATTCCTAATCAAAATGCTGCGGAAGTTGATTTTGTCCTTTTTGACCCTGGCCGGAAGATATTAAAGAAGCTGAGCTTTGAGCGCTCTTATGAAGAACTTGCTTCCCAGCTGATGAAAGCCCCTTTCATGATCGACAGGTATGACGCACTTCAGGCCTTACGAATGGTTCCTGTTGCGAAAAAGAAGGACTTGCTTATAACTTCGTACAGGAAAAACCAATTCCATCTTATCCGTTCGGCTATTCTGGACCAGTTGTCAAAAGACCGGTCGGAAGAGACTTTGGCGCTCTTTAAAGAAGCGCTTCACGACAAGGATGCGAATGTAAGGAAGTCGGCCCTTGTATTGCTTGATACGATACCATTGTCACTTAAGCATGACGTTGAAAACTGTCTTTCCGATTCTTCCTATCTCAATATACAGTTTGCCCTTGAACGGCTTTGCCCGTCTTTCGCTGCCGAGATCAGTCATTATCTTGACCTGACCAAAGATTTGGAAGGCTGGAGGGGGAAGAATATCCGTATGGCATGGCTGGGGATTGCCATCCGCAGTGGACAGCATGAATATTTGCAGGAGCTTATCCCATACAGCGGTCCCAGGTATGAATTTGAGACCCGTATGAATGCTTTTACAACTCTCCAGAAACTGAACTATTCAGACCCGGTGACCATAGAAAATGCAAAAGCAGCTTCAAAGCACTGGAATTTCAAACTGGCAAATGCGGGGAAAGCATACCTTGATTTCTTCAAACTAGAGCAGAAATGAAAGCCCGGATTATAACCGGCACAATTTTATTGGTTTCGCTGGTCAGTCTTTTCACTGATGTGGCTTCGGAGATGCTTTACCCGGTCATGCCTGTATATCTGAGGTCAATCGGGTTTTCGGTAATGCTTATTGGCATCCTCGAAGGGATTGCCGAGGCAGTTGCCGGATTAAGCAAGGGCTATTTCGGCCAAAGTTCGGATGCCCTGAATAAGAGGGTTCCCTTCGTTAGGGCAGGATACACGCTGAGTGCTCTTTCAAAACCAATGATGGCTCTGCTGACCTGGCCCTGGTGGATCTTCCTGGCCCGCACGATGGACAGGCTTGGGAAAGGGATACGCACAGGTGCAAGGGATGCCATTCTGAGTGATGAAACCACCCCTGAACATAAGGGAAAGGTTTTCGGGTTTCACAGGAGCATGGATACGGTTGGAGCTGCAATCGGGCCAATCCTGGCTCTCATTTACCTTTGGATCTATCCCGGGCAGTATAAAATGCTGTTTTTTCTTGCATTTTTCCCGGGACTAGTCGCTATCGGGCTAACTTTCTTCCTGAAAGAGAAAAAACCAGGGACTTTGGCTTCAGTATCCCGGCCGGGCTTCCTTTCATACCTGAAATACTGGAAACGTTCTGCAGTTTCTTACCGTTACCTTGTTGCAGGATTGTTGCTATTTACCCTGTTTAATAGTTCTGATGCCTTTCTTTTACTTGCAATTAAGGATAAGCAGGTTTCCGACACCGGGATGATCTCCATGTACATCTTTTACAACCTGGTATATGCTTTGGCTTCTTATCCCCTGGGGATCCTTGCCGACCGGATTGGGTTGAAAACCATGTTGATCTGCGGATTATTTTTATTTGCAGGTGTTTACCTGAGTTTTGGTTTTACTGCAACCCTTGGCGGATTTCTTGTGCTGTTCTTTGTTTACGGGCTTTACGCTGCCAGCACTGAAGGAATATCCAAGGCCCTTATCAGTAATCTTGCTGCCAAGGCAGATACCGCAACAGCCATTGGATTTTACACCAGTTTCGCCAGTATTTTTTCCCTATTGGCCAGCAGTATAGCAGGGGTTTTATGGTTTACCCTCGGGATGAAGCCGATGTTTATAATTTCGGGGGTGGGAGTTCTGATAGCAGGAGTCTATTTTCTCTTGATCTTCAAAAAACTAAAATAATCATCCTATATCTCGCATCCCGTATCTCGGATCCCGAGTCCCGGCTCCCGGTTCACGAAAAAAGCCGTCCTTTCGAACGGCTTTTTAATTTACCATGAAACCAAGAATCAATAAATATTCACTGCATTTCGGTAGCCCGACTTGTCCATGTACCAGTCAGTGTATGAAACGCCAGATGATTGAGCCCATTCTGCAAAGTGCAGGTAGGTTTGAAGGATATCGGCTTTTTCGACAGGATAGTTGAAATCAACCGGGATTTCAAAGGCCCATGGTAATCCGCTTGTCGACCGGTAATATAACCCCTGGGCCGGGACTGATCCGTCATTCAAAGAACCGAAATATACAGGATTGTTAAGTTCGGTAGGAACATGGTCTTTCAGATGAACCTCATGACCGCGGTCCTGGTTCACAAAGATGAACGGGTTATAAGGCGGTGTTCCGATGCTGGCCTGGGGTGTCGAGAGGTGCATAGTGACCGTTTGAGTTTGGGTTTGCACTGTATAGCCTCCATGAACGGTATTGATTATAATACCTCCCAGCAGGGTGTTTACTGCATCAACAGGGATGATTACAGTTTCATTGGCATGACCTGCTTCATATCCCTTGGGGTCATTAATAACCACACTTCCGACCTTGATGCAGCCTGTTACGCTCGCAACGGTCGACGGGGCCATAGTAAAGGCAACACCAAAACCATTGTTATAATAGGCTCCGGCTGCCTTGATTTTGAACGTTGCAATAAGGTCCACCACTTTATTCTGGGCATTGGTGACGATCTTATAATTGAAGTTCACTACCAGGTCATTGCAGTCATAGTCGCCGTAGGCAGGCCAGAGGTCTTCAAAGGCATAAGTAGCGAGATCGGTCTGGTTGGGGTAATACGAGTTGAAAGCGCGGGTAGGATCCAGTGGGTAAGCATCCAGGTTATCGGGTACACCGTCCCCGTCGGTATCAGTAGGAGAAGGATTGGATATGGTAATGACCAGGGTTTTACTATCGGTGCCTCCGCCATTGCCTGCTGTGAGCGGGACATTGGTTATTCCTGCTGCGGTAGGGATCCCCGAGATCACCTGAGTTGATGGGTCGAAGGTGAGTCCGGCAGGAAGATTGGTGGCAGTGTATGTTATAGGTGTGGTTCCGGTTGCGGTGACTGTATAACTGAATGACTGGTTCACAGTTCCTACTGCAGTGAGTGGACTCGTGATCACCGGGGGTTGTGTGCCGGCGTTGATCGTGATGACCAGGATCTTTGAGTCGCTGCCATATGCATTGTTAGCCGTAAGGGTGACATTGGTTACCCCTTGTGATGAAGGTGTACCGTTAATGGTATTGCTTGAGGCATTAAAACTCAATCCTGCCGGCAGGTTGGTCGCATTATATGTAATAGGGGTTGAACCGCTGGCGGTCACAGTGTACGTTGAAAACTGCTGTCCAACCGTACCTGTCGCTGTAAGAGCACTGTTGATTGTTGGAGGAGTTCCCACAGTGAGGACCAGTGTTTTATTGTCTGAACCCCAGCTGTTGGTAGCTGATATCGGGATATTATAAATACCTGCTGCTGTCGGCGACCCGCTGATTGTATGTGTGGATGCATTGTAGGTCAGTCCTGCAGGAAGGCTGGATGCATTATAGGTAATGGTACCGGTTCCGCTTGCAGTGATAATATACGAGAATGCCTGGTTAACCGTGGCGCTTGCAGTCAGTGAACTTGTAATAACAGGTGGTGAACCGGGTGCTGTAATCGTGTAAACCAAAGTCTTGGTGTCGGTCCCTACATTGTTATCGGCGGTGAGTGTAACATTAACAACTCCAACAGCAGTCGGAGTTCCACTGATAGTATGGGTGGATGAGTTATAAGATAAGCCTGCAGGAAGGTTTGTAGCATTATATGTAATAGGATCTGTTCCTGTCGCGGTGATTACATAAGGTGTCACGGCAGTGCCTACGATTCCTGCAGCGGTAAGTGAGCTGGTGATCACCGGAGGCTGAGGAGCGCTGCAATCCTGAACAGGGATAGTATATCCTGGATTATGGAACGTGATATTAGGACCATATGTACCATTGCTTGGATTTATTGAAGAAGCCCACAGGTCAATATAGCCTGTAAGGCTTGCTGCTCCGGAAATCGAACTATGTGACGAAGAGGTAGCATGGATCTGCGAACCCTGTGAACCAGGCCCTGTGACTGTTCCCTGTATACTGAAAGTCCCCGTAACGATAAGGCTTTGCAATCCCATTGAGCCATATCCCTGTCCGGTAAAATGCGTGACCCCTGCAACATACAGATAAGCGTTTGGACCATTTACAAAGCCGGGAGCTGAAGAAGTCCCGGTAACAATCTGCAATGCCGTGTTCCCGTTATCGTTCACAAACATCTGGCAGTTATTGATAATGCGCCCGTTCACCTGGGTCTGCATATCCTCAACTGTAGTGCAATGGTATTCGTTGATAAGCTGACCCTTGACATTCAGACCATTGGAGAAAGTAAGCGTACCGTAATTGTGTATGATTGAAACATCATTGATATTAAAGGTTTTATTATTACCCGATTGAGCAAAATTGGCTGTGCCGTAATTGTCAATATCAGCAGAAGTATTATCAGCAGGAACGGTAAGCGCTCCTGTGGGAGATACGATAAGTTGACCGTTGCCGTCCAGTTCAGTAATATTAGCCGTGCCGCAGATCCTCAGGAGTCCACCCGTATTGACCGTGATATTTAAACTGGAAAGGCTGACGCCTTGCTTTACAACATAAACCTGGCCCGAATTGATCGTATAGGTTCCGTTAGTGGTAATGGGTGTACCTGTATTGCAATCATTGGATTCGGTTCCTTCGGATGACTTGGTCGCAGTGCTTCCGAAAGTATAGTTAAACGTTGTTCCGCTGATCGGTACGGCTTTGTATTCATTGATACCTGTTTGTGAAATCTTTCCGACCCACAGCTCTTTCAAGCGTGAGGGAACCCTGAGTTTTGTCTTGTATTGCAGGGTGTTGTCGGTTGCACCGGTTGCAATAAGTTTACCGTCGAGAGAAGGATCTCCCTGGAAAACCTGGATCACAAAAAGGGTTTGCTGTCCGGGATTCCCGACCTTAATCGTAGCGTCAAGATTGATGAAGTTATCGAACTGGAATGCCGGATCGACTTTCAGATCGGTAAAATGGGTCGGAGTGGTCACAGGAGTATCGTATGTGCGCTTGCAACCTGAAAGAATGCTCATCGATCCTGTGAACAGGATCAAAGCAATCAAATAAAGGGTAAGCCTTGAAAATGCTTTCATGGGTTCAGGGTTTTATCAAATTTAAGCAAATATACCATAGGTATGAAGATAATTCAAGCAGGAATTGGTAAATGTCAGATGTAATTTCGTAATCGTCATGCTTTCAAATGTAAACGGATCCATTAAAGAAAATAATAAAATCTGTTGATATGATTTCTTGCATGCAATAAATATAAGAATTTTTTTGTGAATTACCTGATTTTATGCAGGATTTTTTTTAAATTCGTTTCTCATCAATAAACCTTTTATGAAAACCTTCATAATTTCATGTTTTACTGTTTTTCTTCTGGTGACAGTTGCCCAGGCCCAGTCTTATATCCCCATTACCAATAATATGCAGATCACAAGTTATTCCAATATTAAATTCATCCCGAATAACTATGTGTTTTCAGACCCCGATTCAAACGGGGTCATCCAGATCAACGGGCAGCATAATATTATTCTTGACGGAGACAGCTGCAGGGTGAACGGGCAGATCTTCAAAGGATACATGATCAAGATAAATAACTCCCATTACATCACGATTAAGAACTTCGATTCGGTCTTTAATTATAAATATGCCGTTTACATTACCAATTCAGATCATATAACCATCGACAGTAATACCTTTTGCCATAACCGTGTTGATTCGGCAGGATGGATCGATGTGTGGGCCGAATATACCAAAGCACTCGGGGGAGGTGTCATGATGTACCAGAGCAGAGCCGCTCACATCCATCACAACCTCATGAACATGCAGAACGACGGAGTAGCCCTGTATCATTGCGATTCAATAAAAATTCACGACAATGATTTTTCATGGAATACCTCATACGGTATCAGGATGTTCTGGTCCGACACATGCAATATATATCAGAATAACTGTTCCCATGTAAACCGGCCTAAAACCGATCCCAGTGATTGCGGGGCTTTGCTGATGATCATCTCCAATAATAACTCGGTCACAAACAACGATCTGTCCTGGTCGGGCGACGGAGTATTTCTGGGCCAGTACCAGCATTCCGCCACTCCGAACAACAATTATTTCGCATACAATGAATGTTCATATTCCCCGCATAATGCCATTGAAGCGACTTTTGCCAAGGGCAATGTTTACAAGCACAATAAATGCAACTACAGCGATTACGGCATGTGGCTGGGGTATTCCTTCCAGTCGGTGGTCGACAGCAATGAGATCAACGGAAATTATGAGGATGGAATTGCAATTGACAGGGGATATGGCAATCAGATCACAAATAACCATATTGGTGATAATCCCACAGGTATTGCACTCTGGGAAGGCAGCCCGATCAGCGGCTATACGACTCAGTATTCCAAGGATTACGACATCCATTCGAATACCTTTGATGGCAACTCACTTGCTGTTTCACTCTCCAAAACCGAGCATACCCATATGACCGGAAATAATTTTCTTTTCAGCCAGAGCGCCTCCCTATATTTTGACGGGCAGTCGAGCCTGGATACCATTACCGGGAATACTTTTACCGAACCAACCGCCTATCATTTTCAGAATAACTCGAGTTATGGAATTTATGCCCCGGATAATATGTTTTTACCTTCCGACAGCCTCATGATCCTCGATAAAGTGTATGATAAGCACAGGAGTTCTTCACTCGGAGAGGTTCAGTGGTGGCCATATTCACCCGGCCCTCAGCCCGCTGTACAATCGAACCTGCCCTGTGATATGGCCGAACCTCCGTCGGTATGGTATGCGTATCCCGAAACAGGGTACCCGGCAGTTAACCGGTTCGGGGATTCGGTATACTTTGATACGGTGATAAAAAAAGTTGGAATAGCTTCTGTAAAGATGGTGACCAGCAGGGGTTATGACCTGGCTTTGAATTACAGGCCTTCGTCTGATTCAGTGTCAAGATGGACCTTGTCATCCAGCGATACATTGTTTTTCTGGGTAAGAACTATAAAGAACCCGCATAATTTTCAATATTTTTCAGTCAGGATTGGTAATTCAAAAGGAGCTTATTACAAGTATACGGCATCGCCGGTTTTGCTGAACAACGCCAATCTTAACTGGAAGCTGCTGAAATGCCCTGTCGCCGGTGGAAATGGTTTTTCAAGAACTGTTAACGGGAGCATGGGTACCGACTCGGTCAGTTATGTTGAGATCCATGCCGACTGCTGGGACTATGGTTATACATTATGGGTCGATGGTGTTCAGTTCGCCCCCTGCACCCCCCTGACAGGGATCTCAGGTAACATATCATCCGCCGAAAAAACATTATACAGCTATCCGAATCCTTTCAGGGATGAAACGACCATAGCCTATGAACTTGCACAACCGGGTTCCGTGAAGCTTGAGATATTCAGCATTGAAGGTAAGTTGCTGGAAACAATAGTGAACGGCAATCAGCTATCAGGGCTCCATGAAGTCACCTTAAACAGAGGGACCCTCCCTAACGCAGCGGGCATCCTTATTGTAAGGCTTACCGCTTCGGATTTCACCAGGACCATCAGGATAATCCAAGCCAAATAACTTACCTTTGCAGCCGGAATTTTCTTATTGATCTGGATTTGAATAAAGATAAAACGGTACTTGTAGGATTGAGCGGAGGAGTTGATTCTTCCGTAGCTGCCTTTTTGTTAAAGCAGGAAGGGTATAAAGTCATTGGTGTGACGATGGCTATCTGGGATGGAAAAAAATTACCCCCGACTTCCGGTGGTAAACATGCATGTTACGGTCCTGATGAGGAAGAAGAGATCAGGGAAGCCAGGGAAATAGCCGGGCTCCTGAACATCCCGTTTGAGGTTTTTGATTGTTCGGGGGAATATAAAACAGCGGTCCTGGATTACTTCAGAAATGAATATTATGCAGGAAGGACACCGAATCCTTGTATCCAGTGCAATCAGCATATAAAATTCGGTCTGCTTCCTGCAATGGCTGAGAAGCAGGGATTTGCCTATGATTTTTTTGCTACCGGGCATTATGCCAGGGTTGAGAGGGAAACCGCCACAGGCAGGTTTTTATTAAAAAAGGGAGTGGATCAGAAAAAGGACCAGACCTATTTTATTTACCGTCTTACCCAGCAGCAGTTGGCCAAGGCGTTGCTCCCGATCGGTAATTACACCAAAACGAAGATCAAGGAAATTGCAAAGGAAGCGGGATTGCCTGTATATGATAAGGAAGAGAGCCAGGATTTTTACAGTGGAAATTATAAAGACCTCCTGGAACAGGAAGCCGCTGAGGGAAACATCGTTCACACCAGCGGTAAGGTTCTCGGAAAGCATAACGGGATCTGGAATTACACTATTGGGCAGAGGAAAGGCATGGGTATAGCCTGGTCGGAGCCACTGTATGTGATCAGGATTGAAAAAGAAACAAATACCGTCGTGGTGGGAAACCGTGAGGAGACGTTCAATACCAGTTTTCTCGTGAATGACCTGAACTGGATCGGGATTGAAGGACTCAAGGACCCAATAGATGTGAGCATTAAGATCCGTTCGGCCCAAAAGGAAAAAGATGCACTCATTGAACCCTTGGGTGAAGGTATGATCAAAGCCACATTTTTTCATCCGAATGATTCCATAACTCCCGGCCAGAGCGCTGTGTTTTACAAAGGGGATATAGTGCTTGGCGGGGGGATAATAAAAAACGTGATAGCGTGATGAACATCTAAAAAAATTAAACAAATGATAAAGCGAGTTCTGATTTATGCAGTATTGGTAGGTATTACTCTTCCCGGGTTTGCGCAGAAGGGTGGAGTGACTGCCAGGGATCTGAAGGATTATGTTTATTTTCTGGCTTCTGATTCTCTGAAAGGAAGGAAACCCGGCACTCCTGAGATGAATGTGGCGGCAAAATATATCCTTGAACATTTTAAGGCAGCCGGGCTTAAACCTATGGCTGATAACGGGTTTCAGTATTTTGACATTGTCACCGACGTTACCCTTGGAACCGAAAACAAGATATCTCTCGATGGTTATGATGCGTCATTCAGGAAGGAATTCATCCCGCTGGCATACTCTTCCAGCGGAGAAGTAAAGGCTGATGTGGTTTTTGCCGGATATGGTTTCGACCTGGATCTCGACAGCCTGAAATGGAGCGATTATTCAGGGATTGACGTGAAAGGCAAGTGGGTGATGGTTTTCAGGGCCGATCCTGAGCTCGATAAAACCGACAGCAAATTCATCCCGTTCAGTGATGCCCGCAGCAAAGTTCTTACAGCAAAGGACAAAGGAGCTGCCGGGGTCCTGCTTGTCACACCCAGAGGGCTCGACAAGGATGATAAGCTAATGGCTGTTGTCGTGGAGAACAACGAAGTAACCAGCGGCATCCCGGTGATCAATATAAAGCATGAGCTTGCCGACCGCATTCTGGCTGCAAAAGGGTTTTCGGCCGACAGCCTGGAACGCCTGATCAATGCAAAACAAAAACCGCATAGTTTTGAAACCGGCACCCTTGTCAATGGAAAGGTTGATGTGGTTCAGAAGCATGCAAAAACTGCCAATGTGGTTGCCTTGCTTGAAGGCAGCGACCCTGTTTTAAAAGACGAATATCTCGTGATCGGAGGCCATTACGATCATCTGGGTTTCGGCGGACCGGGTTCGGGTTCAAGGGTGCCTGATACGAATGCCATTCATAACGGGGCCGACGATAACGCTTCGGGAACTGCGATGGTGATGGAACTTGCAAAGGCCCTGGGTCCCCAGAAAACAAAACTCAAACGAAGCATTTTATTTATCGCATTCTCGGGTGAAGAAATGGGACTGCTCGGATCCAAATATTTCGTGAACAACCCGGTTGCTGACCTTAAAAAGATCAAAGCCATGTTCAATTTCGATATGGTGGGCCGCTTTGATAAGGAAAAGAACTCCATTTCGATCAGCGGGACAGGGACATCCGCAGAAGGAGACAGTATTTTAAGGGTTTTTGAAAAAGGACTCACGTTTATGGTAACCCATTCCCCCGATGGTTATGGTCCTTCGGATCATGCTTCATTTTATTCCTCAAACATACCGGTATTCTTCTTTACAACCGGGGTTCACATGGATTACCACACGCCTGCCGATGATGCTGGGAAGCTGGATTACAACGCTGAAAAGAAGATCTGTGATTTCAGTGTTAACCTCATCTCGGATATTGACAACCTGAAGAAAGACCTTACGTTTAAGGAATCAGGTAAAAAGGAAAACGCCGGCCGAAGCGGCCGCCGGCTTAAAGTGACTCTTGGCATCATGCCCGATTTTGCCGGGTCTGAGAAAAAAGGACTGAGGGTTGACGGGGTCACAAAAGACGGACCGGCCTATAAGGGAGGAATGCTCAAAGGTGATATAATCATTTCGGTCCACGGCATGAAAGTCGAAAATATCTACGACTACATGGCACGCCTGAATAAACTGAAACAGGGCATGACAGTAAACGTGGAAGTACTCAGGAACGGGAAAGTCGAGATATTGATAATACAGTTGTAACCAGTGATAAGTGAATAGTGAAGGTTATCAGTGAACGGTATCCAGTTATCCAGTTATCCAGTCATCCAGTCATCCAGTCATCCAGTTATCCAGTCATCCAGTCATCCAGTCATCCAGTCATCCAGTTACTTAAAGACTAAATTATGGACTACGAACAGATCTTTAACGAAGCCTTCGCACTGAAGTTCATCAAATTCTGCATGGTTGGCTTTTCAGGAGTTTTCGTTGATTTCGGGATCACTTTCATCTGCAAGGAATTTCTGAAGATTCAGAAATATATCTCCAATGCGATAGGGTTTACCATTGCCGCCACAACGAATTATTTTATGAACCGGATGTGGACCTTTCATAGTCATAATCCTGAAATAGGGCTGGAATTCACCAGGTTTTTCCTAATCGCACTCATCGGACTGGGGATTAACCTGGTTATCATATGGACCCTGACGGGAAAATTCAGGGTGAACTTTTATGTTTCCAAGCTGGCAGCCACTATTCTGGTGACTATCTGGAACTTTATGATCAATGCTTATTTTACTTTTGCCTGAGATCTATTCATCGTCGTCATCATCGGCAACGACTTCTTTCTGATCTGGTTTAGGTTTTGCTTCCTGGTCTTTTTTATTGTCAGCGGATGGCTTCGCCGGTGCAGCAAACATCGGGTCAGAAGCGTAGGTTTTTGTCATATCTGACGGGATGACGATGATAAAGTCGGCTTTCCCCTCATTGGATTTTTGAAGTTCCGACAGGTCTTCCTGTTCGACGCAGGTTACTGTAATCATTACAGGTGTGGAAGAGCCACGTTTCAGGTATTGCTGGGCCATCCAAAAAATGCCTTCATGATTTTCACTGTGGTACGAGCCGTTAAAATGCAGGAAGATCGTGCTGTCGACCAGGGCGTTTTTAAGCATAAACCAAGCCATGGTGGCATCTTTAAGCGCCTGTGCCCTGGCCAGGTTGTCGCCCATATGGGCCATGCCCTGGGCAGCCTGGGTAATGTTTTTATAACAGTTTAAGGATGAATCATAGGGTATTGGCAGAGGGGCAATCAGCCCTCGCTCATTAGCCATTATATTGTCAAGCCCTTCAAATCCTTTGATATTGACAACTGCGGCAAACCTCCGGGGAACACTGGTTGCAACAAACCTTATCCGGTTCTCCCTTGCAAATTCAACCAGTGGCGAATAATCCGTTTTATAATTAGACCACAATTTTGCTTCTGCATCAAAATCTTTTTTCCGGATGATCTGTCTTGTAACATACTCATTAAGCAACAACTGGTTGTCGGTTTCAAACATTTCGGCGCCCAGGACAAGCCTCTTCCCCTGTACATTGAGCAGATCCTTGGCAAGCTGCAGTTCCAGCCAATGGCATATCGGATTATCATGCAATTCCCCGAATAAGACAAAATCGGAAGTTCTGGCTGCTTTGACAATGTCTTGATAACCTGCCGAACGGCCTTTTGATGTGAATACTTTATATGCAGGTTTGCCGGAACCAAATGTCGATGCAAAGACCCCGGTAAGCAATATGCAGATGATGATGAATGATTTTTTCATGCCTGGTTTAAATTTGTTTCTGTCAGTCATTTGAATGCAGCTCTTCCTCCACTGATCCGGGGAGGCTATTGTCGGGCTGGGAATATTTCCCGGCAAGGATCCCGGCATACTTTTCCGTGTCCTTCAGTACACCAACAGCATCATTAAGCACGGGATCAGTTTTCAGTGAGCCGATGATCTTTCCTTTTTGAAAATAATACCTTGCAAGAATATCCATTTTCAGCAATTCGTGAACCTGGTCCCTGTATTTATTAAGGTCACCCTTTTTATCATTATCCATGCTGGTTTGTAGAAGGTCGAGTTCCCCTTTGATGGCATCGTAATACTTTTCCTTTTTAGCTTCCTTTCTTAGTTTCTCCAATGCGATTTCACTGCGGGTAATATATTTGAATTCCTTGTCTTTTAAAAAATTAAGAAAGTCGCTATAGATGCTGTCGGTGATCTCGAACTGGTCGGGAGGCAAAATAGCCGGGTGTGAACGTTCAAACAGTGTACCGTAATCGAAAATCAGGAATTTGTTATATAATGCGAGGGCAATGTTGCTGATCTTACGTTCGCTGGCTTTTACATCGGGACTTATACCTCCCCCGTCATAGACTTTACGTCCGTGTTTCGTTTTGAATTCTCTGATAAGGGAATCGGGGATCTTGTCAAAGGAACCCTGTTTGTTTTTATGAGAATAGTCAATAGCCTGGATACAGCGGCCGCTCGGGATATAATATTTGGCCACAGTGATCTTCATCTGTGCATTGTAGCTCAGGGGTACAACATTTTGCACCAGGCCTTTTCCAAAGGTACGCTGACCCAAAACAACTCCGCGGTCCAGATCCTGGATGGAGCCTGCCAGGATCTCCGAAGCAGAAGCGCTCTGGCTGTCGACCAGGATCACGATCGGGATTTCAAGGTCAAGAGGGGCGGAAGAAGTATAATGCACCTGGTTCTTGTCGGCTTTCTGCCCTTTGGTAGAGACGATCTCCAGTCCTTTCTCAACAAATAGGTTGGCTATGTCCACTGCTTCATTAAGAAGGCCCCCGCCGTTTCCTCTGATGTCGATGATCAGCCCTTTAAGTTTGTTGTTTTCCTTAAGCGTAATGAATGATTGTCGGAACTCCCTGGAGGCGTTCTGGGTGAAGCCGGTAAGTTTGATGTAGGCAATACCATCCGTCAAGGTTCCTGCGTAGGGAACATTGTCAATTTTAATGTTTTCACGGACAATTGTTTTAATCAGGGTATCCGAAAGATTTTTGCGTTCAATAACCAGGTTAACCTGTGTGCCGGCCTGGCCTTTAAGAACGGTGCTGACCTCGTCATAAGTCTTGTTAATGGCAGCCTGTCCATTGATCCTGATGATCTTATCGCCTGCTTTCAGTCCGGCTTTTTGGGCCGGTGAACCTTCATAGGGTTCCGAAATTACCACGTATTTCCCCTGCTGGTGAATTAATGCCCCTATCCCTCCATATTGTCCGGTTGTTATAAACCTGTAATCTTCAACCTGGTTTTCGGGAATGAAATTAGTGTATGGGTCAAGTGATTCAAGCATTGCATCAATACCCGTCTGGGTAAGCTGTCCGGGATTGATCACATCAACATAATCGGTACTGAGCTCCTTTATCAAGCTGGAATAAATATCCAGATTTTTCAAAAGTTCAAACCCGATGCCCGGGGTATTTTCACCTGACTGGGCTTTTTCCTGGGCAAATACAGAAAAACTTATTCCCGTTAAAACTATTAGAATAAAAACTTTCAATCTTGTCATAATTTACTTTTTCTTTTCTCTTAATGCTTTCTTTACACCGATCACCGGTTCCCGGCTCCCTGTTCCCGGTTTAAGGTACCGGATCATAACCTTGTCCTCCCCAGGGATGACAACGGCCCAAACGGCGCAAGGTCATCCATCCTCCTTTAAAAGGTCCGTGCTTACGAATAGCTTCTATTCCATATTCAGAGCAGCTTGGCGTAAAACGGCAGGAGGGCATAAGGTAGGGTGAAATCGCTCCCTGGTAAAACCTTATAAGAAGAATGAAAAATCCGCTAACAATCCTTTTCACACTCTTCTTTTAAACGGCGTAAAAGTAAGATTATTTTATCATGTATTGACCTGTAAGTCAGGATTTCTTTAGATGTATAGGTAAGGCAGAACACAAGGTTTGGCAAACCGGGCGGCGGATCAGTATAAAGGATGGATTTGTTTAGACGGTATGCTTCCCTGAGCCGGCGCCGGATTATATTACGGTTGACCGATTTCCTTTGGACGGCTTTCGGGACGCTAATCATAACCTGGCAAAATGGCCCGGTCTTTTCATGAATTTTCATCCAGGTAATTTTCAATGGCTGATTTGAGAAAACCCTGCCCCTCTCGAACAGGCTCCTGATAAACCTTAATTCATGCAGCCGTTCGTTTTTTGAGAATGTAAGAGGCATGTTCCGGAGGGTTTATCAGAAAACCGGCAGTCGGCAATCTGCTGTCGGCATCTTTTTAAAGCACTATTTTTTCCTGGCTTCTTTGGTAAGGAATTGTTCAATTGCGCTGGTAATGGAAGGAGCTTCTTTTGTTGGTGCTTCAATATCCAGTTGAAGCCCGGCTTCTTTCACAGCTTTGGCAACACTGGGACCCAGGGCGGCAATGATCATATTATCCTGTTTGAAATCGGGATAGTTTTTAAACAGGGATTTAATCCCTGAAGGGCTGAAAAAAACAATCATGTCGAATTTAGTGATGTCCGTATCGGACATGTCACGGGCCAGGGTGCGGTAAATAATGGCTTTTTTATAAACGACTTTGCTTTCTTCAAGCATTTTGGGTACATCCTGCTTGTGGACATCTGAACAGGGAAGGAGGAATTTTTCGTTTTTGTGCTTCTTGATCAGGTCGACAAATAAGGAAAAATTTTCCTTGCTGTGGAAAATCTTTCTCTTCCTGAACTGGACATATTTCTGAAGATAATACGCAGTTGATTCTGAAATACTGAAATATTTCATTGTTTCAGGAACCTCGATACGCATTTCCTTGCAGATCCGGAAGAAATGATCCACGGCATTTTTTGATGTGAAGATAATTGCCGAATAATCAAGGATGTTGATCCTGTCTTTCCTGAATTCTTTTGCAGGAACTCCTTCAATCCGGATTAATTGACGGAAAGTAAAGTTGACACAAAATTTTCGTCCAATCTCTCCATACGGAGATTTTTCAAAATCGGAGGGCTGGGGCTGAGAAACAAGGATATTCCTGATCTTCAATTTCAAAGGTGTGTTTAGTCTGACAATCAATGAAATCAAAAGCCCTTGTTGAAAAGGTAAAGCCCTTTAAGGATTACCAAGAGGGGCAGGATTTCGAGGCTGCAAAGATACACAAATAAAAATAAATAGGAAAACTTCTTCAATGAAATTCCGATAAAAAAACCTCTCATCACCCTAAAAAGGTATAATAATCCTGTCATAATCAATGTAATATACAATAGGATTTCTGACTGCAGGAATACAGTCAGGATTAAAAACGGTAGGAGCAGGAGACCGGTTATAAATGAAAACGAAAGTATATTCTGAACGTAATCCTGGGTTACAGGCATCGTTTGAAATACCAGTCCGAGAACCCTGATGGCAGATATTTTCAAGGACCAGAAAACGATGTTCCCGGCAGCGCATGCTAGAAAAACCTGGTAGTGGGGGAAACGTGAAAGGATATCCGGGAACAGCAGTTTCAGCAAAAGGCTCAGAAGAAAGCTGAATGTAACGATATAAATAATTGAAAGCGCTATTGTGATACGTTCTTTAAAGAGGAGTCCTTCCTTGGTAAGGATATTCAGAAAGCGCTGGGAAAGAGGAGCATGGAAAATCTGTCTGAGCCGTTTGAAATAAAAGAAATGTGACCAGGCTGCAAGGATAAAGCAGGCAATAAATGAGAGGATGATCCAGTCGGAAGGGTAATGCTGATGTTCAATATTGCGGTTGCTGATCGCGTGCAGCTGGTGTTTGCTGAAAACAGAATTTGAGTATTGCAGACAAGGCCTGGATATACTTTGCAGGGTAAGTGTGGTATCCGTTGAATAAGTGGTGGATTTCAATGCTCCGAAGTGTTGAACAGGTTTGTAAAATGATTCCAGAGCGTGTCGCCGGGCGGAGGTGCAATGATCTTTAGGGGTATTTGTTTTACAGGATGGAGAAAGGAGATAGACCTGGAATGCAGATGTATGGAACCGTCCTGATTTGACCTGGAATACCCGTATTTAAGGTCGCCCCGAATTGGACATCCGATATAGGAAAGCTGAGCTCTGATCTGGTGGTGCCTGCCTGTGATCAGGTCGACCTCCAGAAGATAGTAATCTTTACTTTTGCCTATCACTGCATAGGAGAGTTCGGCAAGTTGTGTTTGTTTGTCAGCTTCTTTTCTGACAAAAGATTTGTTCTTTGATTCATCTCTCCACAGGTAATTGACAAGGTGGTCGTGTTGCTGAGGCGGCTGGGTTTTAACGACAGCCCAGTAGCTTTTATGAATTTTACCTGTCTTGAGCATTTCATTGAGGCGGCTCAGTGATTTTGAGGTTCTTGCGAAGATCACTGCCCCGCTTACCGGCCTGTCGATCCGATGCACAACACCCAGGAAAACGTCCCCGGGCTTGTCATACTTCAACTTAATATATGCCTTGATCTCCTCACTGAGTGGCTTATCACCGGTTTTATCCCCCTGCACGATCTCCGAAGGAAGTTTATTGACGACCAGGAGATGATTGTCTTCATACAATATGCGGTTCTCAATACTGCTCGCGTTCATTCGGGAAATTGAGCGATTTTATATCGTTAATGTATGAATCCACTGCCCCTTTGATTTCTTCCGAAAGATTATGATACCTCCTGAGGAACCTGGGTGAGAATTCCATTGTAATCCCAAGCATGTCGTGAAGCACCAGTACCTGTCCGTCAACTTCAGCCCCTGCACCAATCCCTATCAGAGGGATCTTCAGCTCTCTGGAAACCCTGCCACCGAGTTTGGCAGGGATCTTTTCAAGGACGATTGCAAAGCAGCCTGCATTTTCAAGAAGATGGGCGTCGGCAACCAGTTTTGCCGCTTCCGGTTCATTCGTGGCACGCACTACGTAGGTACCGAATTTATGTATAGACTGAGGCGTAAGTCCCAGGTGTCCCATGACAGGGATCCCTGCCGAAAGTATCCTGTCGACCGATTCAATGATCTCCTTGCCACCTTCCATTTTTACTGCATCGGCACCACTTTCTTTCATGATCCTGATCGCCGAATTCAGGGCTTCCTTGGAATTGCCCTGGTAGGTTCCGAAGGGCAGGTCCACAACCACAAGGGCCCTTTTTACCGCTCTTACCACCGATGAAGCGTGGTATATCATTTCGTTCAGAGTAATGGGCAGGGTGGATGAATATCCCGCCATTACGTTTGAGGCGGAATCCCCGACCAGGATGATATCGATACCAGTACTTTCAAGGATCTTCGCAAAAGAAAAATCATATGCCGTCAGCATGGCAATTTTTTCTCCTTTTACTTTCATCTCCTGCAAGACATGGGTGGTCACCTTAGTGACATTGCGAAAGGAATACGAAGCCGACATAAGCTCTGAATTTGAATGCAAAGGTATTACAATAAAATATGTTTCCCACGGTCTCGTTTAATATCATATATATTCTGCAGAATAATTATATTTGCAACTCTATTATCATCCTGCCATACATGAAAAAGTATTATTCCTTACTGATTATTACTGCCGCTCTGATTCTACTGGCTTCCTGCAAAAAAAATCTTGTTGTAAATGCCGACTGGAAAGATGTTACCGTCGTTTACGGGCTTCTTGACCAGACTGAATCCGTGCATTATGTCAAGGTGACCAAAGCGTTTCTGGGGGAGGGTGATGCCCTGGTTTTTGCCAAACAGCCTGATTCCAGCGAATATGCTCACCGGCTCCAGGTTACTATGGATGAACTTAACGGTTCAACTCTTCTTCGTACGATTACTCTGCATTACGACACGATCTCAAACAAAGATACCGGGGTGTTTTACTGCCCAACACAACATGTTTATTCCACCACCGCCACCCTTTCTCCCGACCTGACATACCATCTTGTCATAAAAGACACAGTGACAAATAAAGTCGTTGAAGGGACCGCCACCCTGGTCAGCGATTTTGATATTGACAAACCATCGCTTTTCACGCGGGCTACTTTCCAGTCGGGGAAAAGTTCTGAAGTGAAATGGACCTCGGCCAAATCAGGCAAACGTTACCAGGTCAATATCAGGATACGGTATGCCGAGGCAACGATAGGAGTCCCCAATTCCACAGTCATAAAAAGCCTTGACTGGCTGGCTCTCACCGATATGTCGTCGCTCAATGTTAATGGCGGGCAAACGATGGATTATTTCATCAACGGAGATGCTTTTTATATATTTATGGGTTCCCATATACCGGTTGACCCAACGGTCACACGGGCTCTCCGTGACTGTGATTATATTTTTACTGTTGGGTCGGAAGATCTAAGTACATATATGGACGTTACCGCACCCTCGAATACCATCATCCAGGAAAGGCCTGCCTTTACTGATATCATCAACGGAATTGGACTGTTTACAGCTAGGGTTGTGAAATCGGTCGACACCCTGCGCTTCAGCACCTTTACCCTTGACGAGATCAAAACCAACCAATATACCAAGGACCTGGGCTTTTAACCTTCTTTACAAGTTTTCTGTCTTTTTGTCATTTTTTGTCATGAATTTTTCTTTTGGCACAATGATTGACAATTCTCTGTTACTTCTCAAAATTTACTATGAAAGGAGATAATTAATATGGGAAAAATAATTGGAATTGATCTTGGAACTACTAATTCCTGCGTCGCAGTGATGGAAGGCAATGAGCCTGTAGTAATTGCAAACAGTGAAGGAAGAAGAACAACCCCTTCTATCGTTGCTTTTACCGACAACGGCGAAAGGAAAGTGGGTGATCCGGCAAAACGCCAGGCAATCACCAACCCGAAGAACACAGTGTCTTCAATAAAACGTTTCATGGGTGAAACATATGACCAGGTTCAGGTTGAAATAAAACGTGTACCATATAAGGTCGCTAAGGGCGAAAACAATACGCCCAGGGTAGATATCAACGGGAAACTATATACGCCACAGGAAATCTCGGCTATGGTCCTTCAGAAAATGAAGAAGACCGCCGAAGACTATCTCGGACAGGAGATCAAAGATGCTGTGATCACGGTTCCTGCCTATTTCAGTGATTCTCAGAGGCAGGCAACGAAAGAAGCAGGTGAAATAGCCGGTCTTAATGTCAAACGTATCATTAATGAACCTACCGCTGCAGCCCTGGCTTACGGGCTCGACAAAAAGCATAAGGATATCAAGGTTGCAGTGTATGATCTTGGAGGAGGTACTTTCGATATTTCAATCCTTGAACTCGGGGATGGGGTGTTCGAAGTGAAATCCACCAATGGGAATACACATCTTGGCGGTGATGATTTCGACCAGATCGTGATCGACTGGCTTGCCGATGAATTCCTGAAAGACGAAGGTCTTGATCTGAGGAAGGACCCAATGGCCCTGCAGCGTTTGAAAGAAGCTTCCGAAAAGGCCAAGATAGAACTTTCAAGTTCTGCCGAAACCGAGATCAACCTGCCCTATATCATGCCGGTCGACGGAGTTCCCAAGCACCTTGTAAAGAAGCTTTCCAGAGCAAAATTTGAACAACTAGTAGACCGCCTCATGCAATCAACAATCCCTCCATGCCAGCAGGCATTGAAAGATGCAGGCATGAATCCTTCGGATGTTGACGAGGTAATCCTGGTTGGAGGATCCACAAGAATTCCTGCAATTCAGAAAATCGTCAAGGATTTCTTCGGTAAAGAACCTTCAAAAGGAGTTAACCCGGATGAAGTGGTTGCAGTTGGAGCCGCAATTCAGGGAGGTGTTCTTACAGGTGAGGTCAAAGACGTCTTGTTGCTTGATGTTACCCCGCTTTCACTGGGTATTGAAACCCTCGGTGGTGTTATGACAAGGCTCATCGAATCAAATACAACGATCCCTACAAAGAAATCGGAAGTCTTTTCAACTGCAGCCGACAGCCAGACCTCTGTTGAGATCCATGTTTTGCAGGGCGAGCGTCCAATGGCGAACCAGAACAAGAGCATCGGGAAGTTCCATCTCGACGGCATTCCGCCAGCTCCCAGGGGCATACCCCAGGTCGAAGTCATCTTTGACATCGACGCCAACGGCATACTGCACGTGACCGCCAAGGACAAAGCCACGGGCAAGTCACAGCAGATCAGGATAGAGGCTTCATCGGGGCTTTCCGACGACGATATCAAAAAGATGAAGGAAGAAGCCCAGCGCAATGCCGACGTCGACAAGAAAATGAAGGAAGAAGTCGACAAGATCAACCAGGCCGACACCATGATCTTCCAAACCGAAAAGCAGCTGAAAGAATTCGGCGATAAAATTCCGGCCGATAAAAAAGGCGGTATTGAAAAAGCTCTCGAAGAGCTCAAAAACGCCCATAAGAACCGGGATGTGGCAGCTATTGACAAAGCTCTTGCCAACCTGAATGACATTTGGCAAACAGCCAGCGAGGAAATGTACAAGAACACCCAGGGTGCCCAGCAGGGTCCTCAGGGAGGTCCCCAGGGAGAACCCCAGCCGGGCCAGGACCAGGGTGGAAACTCTAAAAGTTCGGGAAACGACGAAGTGACCGATGTTGACTTCGAGGAAGTCAAGGATAAATAATCAGATTAAAAGGAGCGATCCTGAGCCGTCATGCAGTATGACGGCTTTTTTTTTGAAAAAATCCTGAAAGTTGTATCACTTTTCCGGTTTCGGCGGATAAAGCATTACCGAAACTCAAACGTAATGAAATCAGCCGGAATCATGTTGTGCTCTGTCATGGTATCAGTTTCCCTTGCCTTGGGACAGGGTTATGAGACCTTTCAGAATTTTCCTGTAAACTCGGGAAGTTATCTTAACGGAACGTTCCCCGGATCAGACGGATCAGAATGGACATTTATTCAGTGCCGGGGTGATAAGGCAATCGAACTTCCTACCCCATGCCTCGGCAGAAAAAGAAACCCCCTGTCCAGATTGCAGTCAGGCGCGATTCAGAACGGATGCGGAACTATCATTTTCTCTTACCGCCAGGCTTTTTCAACAGCTGTGAATTTAAATCTGCTGGTAAACGGAGAACTTGTAAAAAATGCACTCAGTGCAGGCGGGAGTGCTGATACTGGGATTATATATTCTTCAGACAGTATTGTGGTTAACATGCCGGGAGAGTTCACTCTGGAATTCAGGCAGGCCGACAGCCTTAATTCGGGCCAGGTATGTATCGACAATGTTTTCTGGACTTCCTGCAACAGAGGTGTTGGTTACAGAGAAAAGGAAGCTGCCGGAATTCAGTCAGCTGTCATGAAATTTCTGTGGATCCAAGGCAGAGGCATCACTGTCAGGACCCAGGCAGAAGGAGAAAAAAGCCTCCTGATCTATTCCATATCTGGTGTCCCTGTCAAAGAAATCAGATTCCCATTGAGAGAGGCCGACTTGCCAATGAACGGTTGCCCGGAAGGCATGTACTTTGCCATCCTACGTGATAAAAATATGAACATGATACGCAACGTGAAATTGGTTATACATTGAGGACGCTTTTTCGCTATTTTTGCGACGTAAACATTCCCCGATGCGAAGACTTGTCATACTTGCCCTGTCGATATTCCTTGTTTGTCCACGCATTACCGCCCAGAAAAGCAATGAATCAAAGGAAGAAGAAGCAGCCAGGATAGAAATCACGGCCCGGAACGATCAGGAGTCATACCGTGCTATTGCATGCGGCCATGAAGGGGCGCTGATTTTTTTTAAAAGCGTTGAGATTGCCGATAACCAAAAAGTCAAATGGTATTTTTCATTTTACGACCGGGACCTTAAACAGAAATGGGTGAAAAGCCTTCCTGTGCTATCCGATCTAGATTACAGGTTTATGGCTTTTACAGGAGATACCCTGATGCTGGCTTTTATCTACAAAGGTAAACTAAAAAGCGAAGACCAACCCCTTGAAATTGTGAGGATTGCATTGAAAACCGGGACTTTCATCCCAAATCTTGCAAAAGTGCCGGCAAACTCTGAACCGGTTTTTTTCGCTGCAGGCAATCGCAATGCTTACCTGGCTCTGAACCACAAAAACGGACAATCCGCAGTTCAGATACTTGACCTGAAATCGAAC
>JAPLDL010000002.1 GCA_026391735.1 Bacteroidota bacterium
GGATGTTCAAACAGCAATACCACTCCCCCTTTGCCAAAAACCTCCACAGTAATTTCTTCTGTAAAGGTGGATGTGAAGGCAGGAAACCCTTTGGTCACCCGGCTGGGCGAATTTTCAAAGGATACGGTACTTCGTCATGCTTCCTATTCATACTGTTTCATCGATGCCTCGAACGACAGTCTCATCGCAGGATTCAATGAAGACCAGGCATTGGTTCCCGCTTCCATTATGAAACTTTTCACAACGGCTGCAGCATTGGAGATTCTTGAACCCGGCAGCCGTTTTAAAACGAGCCTGCAATATGAGGGGAGGATTGCCGGCCATACCCTTCACGGAAACCTGATCATCAAAGGAGGTGGCGATCCTACCTTTTGTCTGGGTGAAGAACAAATGAAACAGCTGTTTTCCAGCTGGTGCCTTTCACTTAAGAAACTGGGTGTAGATTCGGTGGATGGATCCGTCATTGGCGACGGACGGATTTTTGATGATGATTACATTCCCTATTCCTGGACCTGGGGAGAGATCAACTTAGGGTATTCAGCGGCAGCCTCGGGTTTATCGGTCAACGGAAATATTTATGAGCTCTTCTTTGAACCTGCAAGGGGAAAACGATTTGCCTCAGGTATGAGAAAGGTGTCACCATACATCCCGGAGGAAACTTATTTTAACAGGGTTGCTGAGGCAGAAACCGACGATGAAGATGTTTACCTGATCGGTCATCCGCAGACCAATAAAAAAATAATTCGTGGAACCATCCCAAAAGGGACAAAGGAAATATCCATTGTGGGAACAATAAATAATCCACCCCTGGCAACTGCCGGCGAATTCCTGAACAGCCTTCGCATGAAAAAAATCTATATTTCAGGAAAAGCATTTTCGGCTTCTGATTCAGATTCCATCGCAGAACGTCTTGACAAATCATCGGCCAGGGATATTGCTTCGATCCAGTCACCTGCGGTCTCTTCTATTGTACAGGTCACCAACCAGGCTAGCTACAACTTTTTCGCCGAAAGTCTGCTGAAACATATCGGGTTGAAAGTATTCAAGTATGGAGGAACAGAGGCAGGTGCGCTGGCCGTTCGCCGTCATTGGGAATCCAGGGGGATGGATATGGGCGGATTTGCCATGTTTGATGGCAGTGGGATTTCACGTTTCAACACAATTACAACCCGACAGGCGACCTGGCTTTTATCCTATATGCTGACTTCTCCGGTAAGCGGCGATTTTTTAGGATCCCTCTCAGTAGCAGGGGTTTCCGGGACTCTACGTACCATGTGTATCAATACTGCCGCCGCTGGAAAAATAGAGGCAAAAAGCGGCACCATGTCAAGAGTAAAAAGTTATGCGGGATACGCGCATACCAGGTCAGGAAAAAAATTGATATTCACGATTATAGTGAATAACTTCGATGGGCCTTCGTTCGAGATGAAAGAAAAGATCGGGAAAATAATGGAGATTATGGTCAATTTGTAATTTTGGCGCTCAGGCTCGGATCTTACCGTTCCTAATAGCAAAATCAGTTGGTGTAAGTCCTGTTGAATTCTTGAAAACCTGGTTGAAAGTAGATTTTGACCTGAATCCTGCATTCTTTGCAATTCCTTCAATCGATAAGTTATTAAATTGATCGTCAAGAATCATCCGCTTGGCTTCCTCAATACGGTACTGGTTCAGATAAGCAGAAAAATTCATTTTGTAATGCTCATTGATAAGTCTTGAAAGATAGCTGGTATTGGAATCGAGGCGATGTGCTGTATCTGCAAGTGTCAGATTCTCATTGAGATAAATCTTATCTTTAATCATCATGATTTCCAGCTGGACAATCAGGTCTTTATTTAATTCCGTTTGCACCAGTTGATTGTCGGTAAATGGTCTTAATTCGGGGGGAAGAAGTTTTTCGAATGACCTCATCCTGCGGTTATCACCTTCCTTCTCGTGAGTGATCTTTTCCTCAATAAAACTCAATGCTTTAACCTTGGGCAGCAGTTTATTTCGATAATACAACCAGATATAATAACTCCCTGCCCCGGTAATGATTAAAATCAAAAAAATAATAAGTATGGCTATGCGAATTTTCTTTTGCTTGCTTCGGGAATCGATATTTAAACTGCTGATCTGTTGATCCTTTTTTTCAGTTTCATATTTTATCATCAGGTTGGCCACAGCTTCATGCGCTTTCTCGGTTACAATACTGTCCCTGATCTCATTGTGCATTTTCAGGTATCTTAAGGCCTGTACCTGATTCCCGCTTGCCTCGTAGCATTCCGATAAAAGCTGGTAAGCCTCTTCCCATTGAGCCCTGTAATTTGCCAACCTGGAATAGTAAAGTCCGCTCTTAAGAAATTCAATTGCTGCCGGGTAGTTCTTCAACTGCGTATTGAGTTCCCCAAGTGAAAGATAGGTACAGGCCATGGGAATATAATCCTTGTCCCTCTTTGAAAAATTCAGAGATTTCAAATAATAGTGCAAGGCTGAGTCGGGTTGTTTCAATTTTAACCAGGCATCACCTATATTTGTAAGATTGAATGCGATCTGGGAACGGAGTATCGTAGTGTCCAGATAATTAATTGCAAGGGATTTCCTGAAACACTTCAGAGCAGAATAATAATCATTATTACTGGCATAACTCATCCCCATCAGATTGTATGCATAACTTTCTCCTTTAGAAAAATTTGCCCTCCTGAACAAACTGATAGCTTTTTCATACGCTTGAATGCCATAGACTCCCGTAGTAGATTCGTAATAATAGCTTCCCAGGTTGCAGCTCAGATATCCTGCATCAATTAGTTTATGCTGTGCTTCTCTTATTCTGAGCGCTTTCAGATAATAATAGACCGACTCCTCCTTGCACCCTGCGTCACCATAAAGTATACCAAGGGTTAATGAACAACCGGCAACTCTATCATCATTGTTAGAATCTAAGGCAATAGCTTTTTTAAGATACTCAACAGCTTTGGCTTTTTCCCCTTTGGTTCTTGAAATATCACCCAGTCGGGCATAACCATTGGATAGAAGTATTTTTGAATTGATTATTTTACTGAACCCCAGCCCTACCTCACAAAAGTACAGTGCAGAATCTGTCATTCCCTTTATTGAATAATAATAAGAAATAAAATAATACGCTTTTATTTCAGACTCCCTGATATTCAGCTTTTTTGATAGCGCAAGGGATTTAAGTGCATATGGATAGGCCTGTACCGGGAAGGCAGTGTAATACTCCTTATAAATTTTCTCAAGGGCAATAATTTTCTGATGTTCGTCGGAATCACGGAGCTGGGTAAACAATGCGACTGAATCATTTTTCTGAGCCATTAAGGGAAAAGGCATCAGAATAGAACACAATGACACCAGGATAATTATTCTTAAAAATAGCGAACAGGATGTTGTCAAAAACCTTCTTTGTGAGTAAATCATAGTAATTACAGCAAACACAGTATCCTATTACAAAGATATTAATTCCGCATTAATGATTGAATTATGTTCAAAATTGGTAACCGTTTCATAATTTTAATGTCAAACATGAAATTACATAAGTTCAAATAAAGCTGTAATAATGGGAACTCCTGATCATGATAATATGCCACATTGGGCGAGACGTCTCGACGAACTGGGCCCAAGCCGTTGGCACCGTCAGAAAGAATACCGAAGCCAACGTGCCGAATTTATTTCTTCAATCGTCTTTAACCTGATTGCCTTGGTTGTACTATATAAGCTCCCCGACTGGCATCCGGGGTTTTTAACTGAGAAGTATGGAGTGGTAATGTATATCCTGATGTTTTCCTGCCTGGTTCAGGTCGGTGGTAATCTTCTTATATTGTTCCTTGAATTCCGCTTCCTCACTTACCTTTCACGTATTTTTATGGAAGCTGCTTCTTTTCTTGCCCAAATCACATTGTATTATATCTATCCCCTGGATTTTTCAAATTACCCGGGATTGGGCTGGATCGACATGGTATTTCCATGGATCCTGATAATAGGGATGGTAATTTCGGCGATAAAAGTCCTATCAAATATGTGGAAGCTGGTATTCTGGAGATAGTTTCCTTTGAGGCCTTCCTGCTTATTTAACATTCAGAATTCCGTCGAGACCAGCAATTTTAAAAGTCTTCATGATAAAGGGGTCGGAATTCAGTATTGAAAAGCTTCCTTCTTTTACCCGTTTATTTCCGGCAACACAAAGCCGTATAAATGATGATGATATAAAACTGACATCTTTCACATCAAAAACCAGGCTGAAATCCAGAAATGACTCTTTGTCTGCATTTTCTGAAAGTGATTGGAATTTGGATTCCAGTTCAAGGGCAAGCTGGGTGCTTAGCACTGTATCAAGCCGTCCTTTAAAGAAGCAAGTAAGCACCTTTTCTTCGGGGTTAAAATCAAAATCTAACATATTCAGCACTTATTGAATTAATGATTTTTATGATACTCCAGTCTGAGAGCTGTTTCATTGCAGTTCTCGTCCATGTATATATTCCTGTCAACGCTGAAAAATTTATCATTCATTTTCCTTCTGCACACTCTCTGTATATTGATCAGGTGTTTTACCGTAATATTTTCAGTCGTTATATTTTTACCCCCCGTTCCACATCCCAGGGTAAGAGAGGGTGGCAACATATTAAAAGTGCCGCCAACCGCACCCTGTGAAGTCGGAGTATTCACTACTATTCGCCCGGCATTGATCAGCTGGCTGAATTCCATGATCCGTTTTTCGTCATTGGCATAAATCCCGGCGCTATGGCCGATACCTCCCAGGTAATTCAGGTCGATACATAATTTAATGGCTGAATGATAATCCTTGGCCACGTAAAAGGCCAGGATAGGAGCAAGGATTTCGAATGAAAGAGGATAGTCTTTGCCAACACCCGACAATTCGGCTAATAAAATTTTTGTCCCAAGCGGCACTGAAATTCCTGCTTTTTCAGCAATCGTCTGAACCGACTGCCCAACGATAAAGGGGCTCATCGACAATGTATCCTTTACAATAGCTATTTTTTCAACTTTCTGAATCTCTTCAGGGGAAAGCAAATAACAGTTCTGGCGAGTGAATTCATCTCTTACCGTTCTTGCAATCTTCTCCTCAACAATCACAGATTGTTCGCTTGCACAAACTGTTCCGTTGTCAAAGGTTTTGGACCTGATGATGGAAGCGATGGCAAAAGGGATATCCGCACTTTCATCTATAAATACGGGAACATTACCCGGGCCAACGCCAATAGCTGGATTCCCTGAACTATACGCAGCTTTAACAAGCCCGGTTCCACCGGTTGCAAGGATCAGGGCGACACGGGGATGTGCCATAACCGTTTGGGTGAATTCTCTCGATCCGGCCGGTATCATCTGGACACAATCTTCAGGGGCTCCTGCCGACAAGGCTGCTTCGTAACAGATTCTTGCAGCCTCGCCTGTGCAATGTGCTGCACTCCGGTGTGAGCTGATGATTATCGGATTCCTGGATTTCAGGCAGATCAGGATCTTGTATATGGCTGTTGACGTTGGGTTTGTAACTGGCGTGACAGCAAAAATAGGACCCAGGGGCTGAGCTATTTCAGAAATCCCGGTCACAGGGTCATTACTGATCACCCCAACTGTTTTCTCATTCCTGATACTTTCATAAACAAGTTGAGTCCCGATAACATTTTTCCAGACTTTGTCTTCCCATATCCCGATACCGGTTTCTTCAACGGCCATTTTTGCAAGCTTAATCCTTGCATTCAAAGCGGCTATATAAACAGCTTCCACAACTTTATCGGTTTGTTCCTGGTTGAATTCCTGGAATTCGGCTGCAGCAAGGATCGCCTTTTCCAGGATATCGTTTGCCCTTTCCGTTAAACTCTCTTCCATACTTCTTTGGTTAATATTTTCAAATATAATTGTCGATGAAAACCCGTGAAAATTACAAAAAATAACTAACTTTAATGCAAGTAAACAGGAAAATAACTATGAGAAAAATATACATTATCCTTATAACAGTTCTGGTATGCATCCAAACCCGGGCCCAGGACTGGAAATGGCTGAGCCCTTGTCCTCCCGGATATAATCTCACTTGCATCTCCGATGCAGGGGCAAATACTTTATATGCCGCCGGTACTTTGGGGAAAATGGTAAAAAGCTCCGACGGTGGTGCAAGATGGACAATTCTGAATACGGGAACAGAAAAGAACCTTCTTTCCGTATTTTTTACCAGTCCCGATACCGGGTATGCGGCTGGCTGGGAAGGCATTTTAATAAAAACCACCGACGGAGGCTCGACCTGGACTGTGCTAAACTCAGGCACCGACAATCATCTTACCTCTGTCTTCTTTACAGATAAATCAACCGGCTTTGTTACGGGATGGTACGGCACTCTGTTAAAAACCACGAACGGGGGTAAAGACTGGATGAATCTGAATCCTGTACCATCAACCCTGAATTCCATATTCTTCCCCGATAAAAACACGGGCTATGCAGTCGGATTGAATGGGACCATCATTAAAACTACAAACGGAGGGACGAGCTGGATAGCCCAGCATTCAGGCTCTTCTGATGAGTTCACCTCCGTTTCATTTTCAGATGTCAATAACGGTTATGCCCTGGCACATTATGAATACTTCAAATCAGCCAAAGACACCAGCTCGGCAGACACTAATTTTATTTTTAAAACCACAAACGGGGGAATTACATGGAATCTGCAAACCAAGGATGGGCCTACAAAATTCGATTTGCACTCACTTTCCTTCACAAGTGCAGATACCGGTTACGCAGTTGGCCTCAGGGGCAGGTTACTGAAAACCACCGATGGAAGCGGTCACTGGGATTACCAGGCTTCCGGAACAGATTCAGATCTCAATTTTGTCAGGTTTTATTCTAAAGGAGGATCATTAACGGGGTATACTGTGGGCACTGAAGGGATGATATTAAAAACCACCAACGATGGAGTGAATTGGAACAGACAGGCGACCGGTACCGTAAACTGGCTGCTATCCACAAGTTTCGCAGATGTGAATACAGGGTTTGCCGTCGGTGAAACCGGCACAATATTAAAAACTATTGATGGAGGGAATACCTGGTCAAGCCAGGTTTCAGGCACTTCGAACTGGTTGTATTCAGTAGTTTTTCTTCCCGGGGGCGGATTAAATAATGCCTACATTACAGGTGACGGTGGAACTATACTGAAAACCAATGACGGTGGTGTAAGCTGGATAAAACAAAGCTCGGGTACAGCATGCCTTCTTACATCACTTTATTTTATTCCACAAAGCGGGGGAAATACGGGTTTTGCCGTTGGAGACAGCGGTATTATACTTAAAACCACCAACGGAGGCATTTCATGGAACCGCCAGAATTCAGGAACAATGAAAATTCTTAATTCAGTCTGTTTCACAGGACCGAACGCAGGTTTTGCTGCAGGCAAATCCGGAACTATTCTTAAAACCACCGATGGGGGCTCAAACTGGACCAGACAGATTTCCCCAACGACAGACGAATTGCGGTCTGTATGTTTCTCTGACTCATTAACAGGTTTTGCAGTCGGGGATAACGGGTCAATCCTAAAAACTGTCAACGGAGGAATTGAATGGGTTTTACAACAATCGGGCAGACTGCCGGGGCTGCTGTCGGTTTCATTTATCCCTGATGGTTCAAAAAACACAGTTTCAATTGCCGGACAAATCGGTACTATTCTTAAAACCACCGATGGAGGGACTAATTGGACAATACAAAATTCAGAGACGGAGAATGCTCTGAATTCTGTCTGCTTTCCTGACGGGAATACAGGGTATATCGTAGGATACGGCGGTATTATCATGAAAACCAAAAGGGGTGGGACTTTTATTATGGAAAGTGCGCAAGGGATCAAAAATCTTCTGCTTTATCCCGACCCAGCAATCGACAGAATAACTGTTGATCTTCTTAAACTCCCGTCTTCGGAAAAAGCACGTATCAGAGTGTATGATATTAACGGTCATTTGATCCTTGAACAAACGAGACATCAGCAAAAAACTGAAATCAACCTAAGCGGATTTGCAGGTGGTTTGTATACTGTTGAGGTACTGCTCGACGGAGAAACCCTTACAGGCCGGTTTATTAAACTATAATTTCTCAGGGAGTAAGGTAAAGACTTAACATGTTCAGCAAAGTATCCTTGCTTATAGGTTTGGAAATGTAATTATCGCAGCCCGCCTCCTTGCTTTTTATGTTATCGGATGACATTGCGAAGGCAGTTTGTGAAATCACAGGCAGATCTGGTCTGATGTTCTTGATCTCCCGTGCAAGATCCCAACCCAATGCATCCGGTAAACGGATGTCAAGCAGCACAAGGTCAAAATGATTAAGCGATTTATATTGTTCCCTTAACTGCTTTCCATTATAAACACAGGTTAACTCCGTTCCGGTCTTGCTGAGTATAGCCTGAAGATATTGCATATTGGACACTTCATCCTCAACCAGCAGCAAACGCTTTCCAGGCCATTGTTCAAGAGCGGGCTTCGGTTTTTTGGATTGAAAAATAGTTTTATTGTCCGTTTGCTTTTCGACTTTTTCAAAAGGAATAGTGAATCGGAAGGTGCTGCCGTCGCCCTGAGAAGATTCCACGCTGATTGTGCCCCCGATCAGGGCAAGAGCACCCCGGCATATTGAAAGTCCCAAACCGGTTCCACCGTACAAATGAGCATGCTCTATATCGGCCTGTCTGAAATGCTCAAAAATCACTGCCTGGTTCTCCTTGGATATACCTAGTCCGGTATCGGAAACGAAGCAGTTTATTGTTTGATTTTCAGGAACGCTGTATCCGTATTTGATACAACCTTTGGAAGTAAATTTCAACGCATTGTCGATCAGGTTAGTGAATACCTGTTTTAAAATATAAGGGTCAGAAATGAAAACGGTCTGGTTTGCAGGAAAAGGTTTCACACACACGGCAGTAAGCTCATGTCTGTTGGATTTTTGCAGTTTCTGGAGGGTAATGGTGTGGATCTCATCGAGCAATTGATTGAGGTCAACTTCGTTTTTAACAACCTTGGCATTACCCGATTCTATTCTGGATATTTCAAGCAGCTCATTGATGATATGCATAAGATCGTCGGAGCGGGACTGTATGATGGAAGTATATCTATCGTGTTCTTCATGCGACAGCGCGGTATCGGCAAGGAGCTGGGCGAAGCCGACAATGGAATTCATCGGGGTCCGTATTTCATGCGACATATTCGCAAGGAATGCCGATTTCAGCCGGTCGGCCTCCTGGGCCTTTTCCTTGGCGGTAACAAGATCCGCTTCAGCTTTTTTTCGTTCAGCTATTTCAAACGAGAGCGATACCATGGAAGCTATTGTGACGGAAAACTGCTGTTCATCGGCCAGCCAGGATCTATGTTTGCCGGTGTTCTCAAAACAGACTACCCCTTTCAGTCGGCCCTCAAGCCATAAAGGTACATCCATCATGGAACGTATGTCATTCGAAGTATAATATCCGGCAGGCAGCTGTGAGGTAACAGGATGCGAAATCACATCAGATGCCGCTATAACTGATCCCTTCCGTAAGTCTCTGATGTAGTCAGGGAATTCGATGGATTTAAGCACCTCTCCTTTAAAATGAGACATAGGGCCTGCCAGATAAAGGTTCTGGCAGCTAAGCTCCGAATAATCCTCATTGAATACCCAGATACTTGTGCGCTCGCATACCATGATCTTTGAAGCGATCTCACTGATGACCCGAAGATTCTCATCGAGGCTGGATTTGAAAAATCCTCCACGGTTGATCAGTTCCGACATGAGGGAGGCGTATCCTTTGTGTCTTTTCTCGGTCTCAAGCCGGGCTTCGTCTGCCTGCTTTCGCTCACTGATATCCTTTGTCACACTAAGTACGCTCACTTTCCCATCAAGGTCAATGAGCCGTGCTGAAATCAGTCCGGTGAACCTGTTCCCGTCCTTCCTCTGAAAAACCGTTTCATAATTGTTATAAAATCCCTTTTCCCTAAGATTTGAAGAAAAATATTCCCGGTCGGAAGAATTATTCCAGATAGCTATACCCACATCGGCTTTACCAGTCGCTTCTTCCTTTGAGTAACCCGATATCGTTAAAAAAGCTGAATTACACTCAATAATTTCACTATCGGAAAGTCTTGTGATCGCAATGGCATCCGGGCTCATATTGAAGATCGAAACAAATCGTTCCCTGGATTCAGACATATCGGCATTCAACCTTTGATTTACCATGACCAGTAAACCGAACGTCCATGCAAGCCCAACGATCAATGCATCAAAATATGCCAGGAGATTCACGGGGCTGATCAGAAATATTTCATTCATACTGGCGCCATGTAAAATCAATCCGGTCCGAATTAAAAAAATCATTCCATGGACAAGAAAAATGAATGCAGTAAGCCTTGTAGTGGCCTTGATTGACTTTATCCGGTTTTGAAATAATGCGATTGCTGCAAGGAAGCCTGTAAAACTGAGCGCTATGCTGATGATAGAAGAACGAATTGAAATGTCATCCTTTATAAAAATGAAAAAAAGCAGGAGAATGAAAAAAACGGTGAAGGAGCCAATGATCAATTTTCGATTTTCCTTCTTTCCGAAAAATCGCATCACACCGATATAAACGAAATAAGTTCCCCCCACAAGGAAAACGTTCTGGAAAATCGCAATAAACGGTGTTATTGGCATGAAACCTCTCAGAAAAAGCATTGTAAAACCAAAGATTTCCGATCCGCACCATAAAAGCCACCAGCCTATACCTTTATATACTTTGACGACACGGTACAGGTGGTAAAAAATTACAAATTGCGTGAAGTGAATGATGCCAATGATGAGGACAACCGTTTTTAAATCAATTCCCATGTAAGGATCTTGCTTTGATTATTATTTTTTTCGGTTTACTTTCAACAGAAATCTGAAGTTTAAGGTAATAATAAATTTACTGTCGCCCTGAAACCAAATTGCGGCTGGTTAAAATTGCCAAAAAAAATCTTTGGTCCAAGCACAAAGTTCAAAAATTGTTTCCCAACCCTGATCAATTTCTGGCCGGTGATTATCACCGAACCATTGGTAACGTCTTTTTTCCATTCATATCCGATCTCAGAAGTAAGCCCTATCCCCCAACCATAATTGAAATTGTATACCATCAATGGCTGAATATAAGTATAGCTGAAATCGGGCCGCTGTTCATTCCCGGCGAAGCTCCAGAGATGAAAAAGCAGAAAGGCGGCAACGATTTTTTTGGTCTGGATTGCAGCAATCCCTCCCGGACCAGCGGCCCACTTTTTTGCAGATAATTCATTTGGAAACCCGGTTGGAAAGTAAAAGGACGGGCCTATCCCCCAAACGAACCTTCCGGGTTTGGGTGAAATGAAGGTGTTGATCAGCAAATCCCCCAATCCGGTTTGGCTGGTATTGCCGTAGATGCTCAGCTGTGAAATAACAGGCAACACCACCCTGTTGATGATATCAATCTTTTTCCCCAGCGAAAAAGGAAAGATCGGCATCAGGTTCATGGTCCACCTGAATCCGTTGTTTGGCGGAACGTTGAAGTCATAATTATTTTGGAATGGTAGGCTGATATAACACAGGGGATTGATTTCCCTGGGAAGCAGGACAGACTTCTGTTGAGCGAAGCAGGAGTGATAAACAACAATAATGGCTATAGTAATCAGGACTCCACCTGTTCTCATATAACAACCTGGCCTAACACTCTTTTTCGTCATCAGCCTGTAATACCCCTTTATTACAAATATAAGTGGTTTAGGCCAAGCTGTTACGATAATAAAAAACCACTTACAAAAAAGCTTGCAAGTGGTTGATTCTGAGGGTGGGCCCACCAGGACTTGAACCTGGGACCAATAGATTATGAGTCTACTGCTCTAACCGTCTGAGCTATGGGCCCTTACCGTGATCCGTAATTCCTGATTCGCGAACCGGTTCACGGATCTCAGTTCACGGAGCACAGATTTTGGGGTGCAAAGGTAAAAATATTTTACCACCTTTGCAATCGGAAAGCCCGTAACAATGCTTAAACTTATCCCTGCTGCTTCTGGCGGTAACGATATCCGTAATATTATTTTTGATTTCGGAGGAGTCATCTGCAATATCGACGTCAGATTATCGGAATTGAAATTCAGGGAACTGGGTTTCAAAGGGTTTAATCCTTCCTACTCGATTGAAGAAGGGGAAGATGTCTTCCGAAGACTGGAAGGTGGAAAAATTTCAATCCCTGGATTTTTTGAAATCCTGAAAAAACAACTTAAACCCGGCGTCACTGATAATGAGATTCTTGATGCCTGGAATGCTATGATCCTCGATATTCCCCCACGGCGGGTCAGGTTGCTGGAAGAAGTAAAAAAGTCATACAGGATATTTATACTCAGCAATTCCAACGAAATCCATTATAATAAATATCTTGGTGATTTCAGCCATAGATACGGCTACTCTTCCTTCACAGATCTATTTGAAAAAACCTGGTTCTCATTCCGTATCCATCTGCAGAAACCATCAAAAGAAATATTTGATTATGTAATAGCGAATGGAGCCCTTTCTCCCTCGGAAACATTGTTTATCGACGATTCGGTTCAGCATACCGCATCCGCTGCCACTGTTGGGTTAAAGACCTATCACCTGAACCCACCCGAAGAGATCACCCAGATCTTTGAATAAGCGTAAAAGCAGAAAAAGATAAAAAAGGCTTGACATTCAGCGAAAAAAGCATTAATTTTGCACGCCTTTTTAATCGACACGCATGAAGCTATCTCAGTTTCGTTTCCACTTGCCACCTGATCTAATTGCTAACCATCCTTCAAAACACCGTGACGACGTCAATATGATGATCCTCGACCGGAAAAAGCAATCCATTCAGCACAAGCACTTTAAAGATATCCTGAACTATTTTGGCGATGGCGATGTGTTTATAATTAACAACACGAAGGTATTTCCTGCACGCCTTTATGGGGAAAAAGAAAAGACCGGCGCCAAGATCGAGGTTTTCCTGTTACGGGAACTGAACCGCGAATCCAGGTTATGGGACGTACTCGTTGACCCTGCCCGTAAGATAAGAATAGGCAACAAATTATATTTTGGCGACGACGATTCCCTGGTTGCCGAAGTGATCGATAATACAACTTCAAGAGGCAGAACCATCCGGTTTCTTTTTGACGGCCCTTACGATGAATTCAAAAAAACAATCCAGAAGCTTGGCGAAACCCCGCTTCCCAAGATCCATAACCGTCCGGTTACTCATGAAGACAACGAGCGATACCAGACCATTTTTGCAAAACATGAAGGCGCAGTAGCTGCCCCCACGGCCGGACTGCATTTCACCCGGGAAGTCATGAAACGGCTTGAACTGAAAGGGGTAAGCTTTGCCGAGATCACCCTGCATGTCGGGCTTGGTAACTTCCGTACAATAGATGTTGAAGACCTCACCAAGCATAAGATGGATTCCGAAGAAGTAATCATTGAGCCTGAAACTGCAGAGATCGTTAACAAGGCCAAGATGGACAAAAAGAAAATCGTGGCCGTGGGAACAACAACCATGAAAGCAATCGAATCGTCGGTTACCGTGGGAGGCATGCTAAAACCTTTCAAAGGCTGGACCAACAAGTTCATTTTCCCTCCTTATGAATTCAGCATTGCCAATTGCATGATCACTAATTTTCATCTTCCACAGACACCAATGATGATGCTTACTTCCGCTTTTGCCGGATTTGATTTTACCATGAAGTCATACGAGGAAGCCGTTGAAAAGAAATATAAATTCTTTACCTACGGTGATCCCATGCTCATCCTGTAAACTTGAATAAATTTGCCATCATCGTGGCTGGAGGCAGCGGGAACCGAATGAGTTCCGCTATTCCCAAGCAATTCCTCAGTCTTGCAGGAAAACCAGTCTTAATGCACTCTATCAAGGCTTTTCACGAATACGATCCCCTGCTGAAAATTATTGTAGCGCTTCCCCAGAGCTTGTTCTCAGCCTGGGAAACACTCTGCAAAGAGCATGTCTTTGAGCTACCCCATATTCTTGCAAACGGTGGCAGGATGCGATTTGATTCGGTAAAAAATGCACTTTCTTTTGTGTCTGCGGATGGCATTGTCGCAGTCCACGACGGGGTACGGCCGCTTGTAAGCCAGAGCTTGATCTCACGCGCTTATGATCATGCTGCCCTTAATGGAAATGCAATACCTTTCACCCCTGTGACAGATTCGGTGCGTGAGTCTTATGGCAATATCAACCAACCACTCAACCGCATTAACCTCAGGCTGATCCAGACCCCCCAGGTTTTCCACTCATCCTTGTTGCTGGAGGCATATGCACTGGATTATTCCGACCGGTTCACCGATGATGCCAGTGTTATTGAGGCTGCCGGAGTGCCCATAAACCTCATCCCGGGAGAGCCCTATAATATTAAAATTACCTTCCCCGAAGACCTCGCAATCGCTGAAGCGTTATTGAAATACAGTCAGGCTGGCTAATTTCACTACCTACCTTCTGAAACTTCTTCCTTTCCAGGTATACCTGCTGAATTGTCCGGCAACGCCTGCTGTAAGAGAATAAAAAAACTGGAAGACCTGAGCTGCGAAATAATAATTCAAAAGATGTTTTTTATTGAAAAACCCTGCCATCAGCCATACCAGGGGATATTCCACCAAGATTTTTACAAACCAAAGGAATGAGGAAAGGAGAAGGATCGCCGGATTAAAAATACCCAATATGCCACCGGTCAGGATAAGGAAAGGGAAACCAAAGGTCAGGGTGCCTGAAAGAATAACCCAGGGATCCCGGTAGGCCCGGCTTTTTGAAACCCATCTCAGCCTCTGCTCCCAGAAATCATTCCAGGTTATTGAAGGTGAAGTGAGGGTAATTGCATTTCTATCCTTCAGAAAAACCAAAGAGCCTCCTCCCAATTGTTTTCTGAAATTCATCATTAAAAACTGGTCATCCCCCGAATTGAAAACCCGGTTTCCTGTATACCCCCCTGTTTCCAGGAAAGCTTCCTTACGATAAGCAAGGTTGGCTCCGTTGCACATCAATGGAAAGCACAGGTTTGCTGAACCGGCTGTAACTCCCATAATTCCCAGAAATTCAAGTACCTGGATATTCTGGAACAATCCTTTCTCGCCTGTAAATCCTACCGGCCCAAGCACCATGCTTACGCTCGGGTTCCTGAAACTCCGGGCCATTGCACTGATCCAGGATGTACCATGAACAGTATCGGCATCGGTGGCCAGGATGATATCACCGGTAGCCACTGCAATAGCTCTCTCGATAGCTTTCTTTTTCCCGGCATTCTCAGAACTGATCTTGTCGGCCTGCAATAGTGTCACCCTCAGTGAGGGGTGTTCGTAAATCCAATGACGGACTTTTTCGGAGGTATAGTCTTCCGATAAATCATCTGAAACAATGATCTCAAAGAAATCAGCCGGATAGTCCTGCAAAGCTAGATCATCTAGGCAAAAGGTGATGACCCTGGCTTCATTCCTAACAGGCAGTACTACCGATATTTTGGCCGTCCCGGTATGGCGCTGTCCCGTTTTAGCTGAAGAATAATAATTCTCTATCTTATCAGGTCCCTGACCCGTTTTTTGATTTTTCATGGCTCCCGCCGTGATCACCAGCATCATAATACAGTATAAAACTGCAGTAAGTATAAGGATACAACTGAACGCCAGGTCAAAGTTCATATGACATCAGGTTTCATTACTACGGAAGAACTGTAAACGGAAGAGAAAAATGCTCCCTGTCACAGCGGGGATGCCAAGGTTAATGACCCAAAGCAAAACCGATGCGGTGAGGATGCCAAGATTAAGATCGGCTGAAACGGTCATCAACGGATTGAAATAAAAACCGAAGAAATAAATGGCTACAGATCCCCGTATTCCCAGCTCAGTCAGTGCAATCGTCGGGATTATGGCCATGATCAGATATATCAGGGATATCAGGAGATATGCATAATAAAACGGGACCTTTACACCGAGGGCGATTAACAACAACAGGTACTGGGTTGAAAAGACGAAATATCTCGCAAAGCTCAGAGCCATAACAATCCACAGATCCCGGTTTGAATACAGGGTAAAAACCCTGAAATATTTCCTTATCCGGTTCAGACCGTTCCGAAGGATCTTTTCTTTCCATGTTGAAAGAAAAGATACATTGAAAAAAAGCCCAAGCAGGAGGAAGTCAAGTAAAAGAACCAGGGCAATAAAAGCATAATACAGATATCCGGTGATGAATGAGGCACCCGGCATGAATATGGGCAGGAAAACCAGCAAAGCGACAGAACCTGTCACTATGGTTACTAACAGCTGGCTCATGCTTCCGATGACAGTAATAAGAATTCCCTCAACATGGCTTGCTTTTTTGAGGATAAATGCCCTTCCGAAATATTCTCCAACCCGGTTCGGTGTAAAGGAACTGATCGTAACCCCGGTAAGCACGGCCAGAACAGATTGCTTCAAATTCACTTCTTCTACCTTTGAAATCAGGTTTTTCCATTTCCATGCTTCGATCAGCCAGTTAAAAATCATTAAAATCAAAATCAGGGAAAGTAGCCATAGGAACCTTGGCGAGCTGATGTCATCCTCAAGGGTTTTGAGCAATGCGGGCAAATCCTGCTTCCAGAATACCTGGTTGATAATAAAAAGGTAGGAAACAATAAGAATTACAAGCTGTATGAGAAGATTATATCTTTTGTATAACTTTGTCATGCCGGCAAATTTAAGCTAAAAATGCCTGAAATAATTCGTGAAAAGATCATTTTGGGGATCGACCCCGGAACTACCATCATGGGCTACGGAATTATCCGGGTCGATGGAACCAGGATTATTATGCTTGATTTCGGAGTCTTGAAATTAAACAAATTTGACGACCATCCTTTAAGGCTGAAACTGATATTTGATAAAACCCTCTCACTTATTGAGCAGTATAAACCCGATGAACTTGCCATCGAAGCCCAGTTTTTCGGAAAAAATGTACAGTCCATGCTGAAGCTTGGAAGGGCCCAGGGTGTCGCTATAGCCGCAGCATTATCCAGGACCATCCCCATATTCGAATATTCCCCCCGTAAAATCAAACAATCTATTACAGGGAAAGGCGCTGCCTCCAAAGAACAGGTTGCAGCCATGCTTCAGCGATTGCTGCTGCTGAAAGAAGCACCCGAAAGTTTCGACGCAACGGATGCTTTAGCAGTAGCTGTCTGCCATCACTTCCAGAAAGGAACCGTTGAAACAGGGAAGAAATTTACAGGATGGAAGAGCTTTTTGACAGCGAATCCGGGAAGAGTTAAGTAACGAAGTAACGAGACAACTTACATAAGCTTCTGATACACCATCCACCAGCGATCGGGGATGTCGTTGGCGCATGCCTGCTGGTAATCCTTGTAAGAGCAAGGCACCAGGTAATGCCTTTCATATTTGATCTTTTGCTCTGCCGGAAGAGGGATCTCCATCCACCAGCGGTCGGTTTTTTTACTTTTAAAGAAAACGATCTCCTCCTTGTGGTCGGTAATGGTAACCCTGTATTTCAGGTAATCTTCTTCGTTTTTAAACGGGAAATCATGGGCCCTGTTATAAAATCCGTCGATAAAATACCATATCATCTGCGAAACCAAATGGGCGGTCTGGCCCTGGCGGTCAAATTTTGGATTTACCTCATAGAATCCAATAGACGTGAGTTTGTCGGAGATCCCTGCATACCTTACGATCTGGCAGGCCTCCTCCCCGTAAAATCCATTCGGGCCGGCATTGCCATTTCCCGGAGCATCGGAATACCTTACCGCTGAAACATCAAAACTCAGCATATCGGCATTCCTCACAATGGGTTCAACCTCCTCAAGGCTTTCCCTTACAATCCCTACCCGGTAAGTATCGAAGAACAGGTTCTTCATCAGCTTTAAAGCATCCTGGTCGATGAAATAACTCTGGTAGCCGATATTTGCATAGTTAAAGAGGTAATTCGGCTGGTGAAGGATAATGCTGCTGAGAAAAGACTGTGAATCCAGTTCGTTTTCAGTTTTACCCAGGTCGAACATGGGGTCAATCGCTACAATATTTATGATCTGACCAAGGCTTTCATATGCTTTATAATTGGCAAAAGTAAGGTCTTGCCCACCACCGAGGATAATCGGGATCACGTTACAGTTGATCAGCTCGGCTACTGAACTGCTCAGGGCAAAGTAAGTGTCGCTGGGGGAGAATCCTTTCCTGATATTTCCCAGGTCTACAATTTTATTGGCATAGGGCCCCGGGAACAGCTTGTATAAATAATTCCTCACACTGTCGGGTCCAAGGTCGCAACCCTCATTACCAACTGCATTCCTGTCTTCTTTAACACCAATGATCGCAAGATGTGCTTTGGAAAAGTCTGGGAAATTACCGGCTTCGGAATAAATCTCAATGATATTGCCCAGGTGAAGTTGTGACTGCCCCTCATTGGTCATTGGGAATTCAGTGAGATCAACCGGTGAAAAGAAAGTCGAAATGTCCATGGTTCTTTATTTTTTCTTTTTGGATTTCGATTTTGTGGGCTCGCTGGCACTTAGTATCGCTTTTACATCTTCATAAGTGAGTTCAGCTGCAGTTTTTCCTTTAGGTATCTTGTAGTTTTCTTTTTTGAAGGTAATGTACGGCCCATACCTGCCGTTTAGCACCCTGATATCCTTATCCTCGGGATACTCCCTGATCACTTTTTTAATCTCATCATGCCGTTTTTCATGAATTATCTCGATCGCTCTTGCAAGATTTACACTGAGCGGGTCATCTGAAACCGGAAGCGAAAAGAAAGCCGATTTATGCTTGATATACGGGCCGAATTTACCAGCTGATACAATGACTTCTGTTCCTTCAAAATCTCCAATGGACCTGGGAAGTTTGAAGAGGATCAGGGACTCTTCCAAGCTGATGGTATCAATACTCTGGCCTTTCTTTAATGCTGCAAAGCGGGGTTTTGCATCATTGTCCGCTTCACCAAGCTGAGCCATTGGACCAAACCGGCCGATCTTAACATAAACATTCAGTCCGGTTGCAGGATCCACACCAAGAAGTTTCTCACCTTTCACTTTTTTGGTATTCTCCATTGTCCCTTCAATCTTTTCATGAAAGGGAAAATAAAACTCTTTCAGCATATCCTTCCAGGCCAGATTGCCTTCGGCTATCTCATCAAATTCTTCCTCAACGGTTGCTGTAAAATTGTAATCCAGTATATCATTGAAATTCTGAACCAGGAAACCTGTAACCAAACTGCCGATATCGGTAGGGGAAAGCTTTCCTTTTTCATAACCAACAGTCTCCGTTCTGACTTCTTCTTTGATTGTATTTTCTTTCAAACTAAGAAAATCATAGTTTCGCTGAACACCGGCTCTTTCCTCTTTCACGACATAATCCCTTTTCTGGATTGTAGAGATGATGGGGGCATAGGTAGATGGACGGCCTATTCCAAGTTCTTCCAGTTTTTTAACCAAAGTTGCTTCCGTATACCGGTAAGGCTGCTGGGTAAATTTTTGCTGGGCAATCATCTCGCTTAACGAAAGTTGTTCCCCGGTCTTCAACGGGGGAAGTACGCCTTCCTGGTCCTCGGCAGAATCCTCATCCGTTGACTCCATATATACTTTAAGGAATCCGTCAAAGCGGATCACTTCGCCCCTGGCAATAAACTTTTCGGTTTTTCCTGAAATCCCTATCGTTACATTTGTTTTCTCAAGCTCGGCATCAGCCATCTGGGAAGCAATAGTGCGTTTCCAGATCAGGTCATACAACCTTTTGCCGGAACGATCAGCTTCAATATTCTTATTGCTCAGGAAAGTTGGGCGAATGGCTTCGTGAGCTTCCTGTGCTCCTTTGGTCTTAGTTGCATATTTCCTGATCTTCACATATCCCTCACCAAATGTCTCAGTCACTTCCTTCCGGGCCATGGTAAGAGCCATATCGGAAAGATTCACCGAGTCGGTCCTCATATAAGTTATCTTCCCCGATTCATACAGTTCCTGTGCCACACGCATGGTATTGGCTACAGAAAACCCCAGTTTGCGTGAAGCTTCCTGCTGAAGTGTCGAAGTAGTGAACGGTGGCGCCGGGGACTTCCTGGCCGGTTTTGTTTCCACATCTTCAACAGTGTAACTAACGTTTATGCACTGTTTCAGAAAATTAAATGCTTCTTCTTTCGACTGGAATCTCTTGTTCAATTCGGCGCTTACAGTTTTCAGTCTCTTTCCTTCCTGAACAATAAATTCACCGGTTACTCGGTATGTCGAGACAGTCTGGAAATTCCTGATCTCGTCTTCCCTTTCTACAATAAGCCTTACTGCAACAGACTGCACCCTGCCGGCCGATAATGATGGTTTGATCTTTTTCCATAACAGAGGTGAAAGCTCAAAGCCAACCAGGCGGTCGAGTACCCTGCGGGCTTGCTGTGCATCAACGAGATGCATATCAAGTTCCCTTGGATTTTCGATGGCTTCGAGTATAGCTGATTTTGTAATTTCGTGGAATGCAATCCGCCTTGTATTTTCTTTCTTTAACCCCAGGGTTTCCATAAGATGCCAGGCAATGGCTTCACCTTCGCGATCCTCGTCAGATGCCAGCCATATATATTCGCTGTCATGGGCAAGCTTTTTCAGTTCTCCGACAATTTTCTTTTTATCAGGGGAGACAACGTATTTCGGTTCAAAACCATGCTCCACATCCACCCCCAGATCCTTTTTGGAAAGATCAGCCACATGGCCCATGCATGATCTGACAATAAAATCGTTCCCAAGGAATCCGCCGATGGTCTTTGCTTTCGCGGGAGACTCAACAATTACTAAGTTCTTCGTCATAAAAGTACTGGATTTCAATTCCCAATCCGGTTACAAAAGTACGACAATTAACATAATACGTACCTTTGTGCCCCATTTAATCCTTAATCCGCCTAAGTGGGAAAGGTGATATATGACAGAAAATAAAATCAGGAAATTCTATATCGAGACCTATGGCTGTCAGATGAATTTTTCTGACAGTGAGATCGTTGCATCAATTCTTACCGATGGGGGGTTCCAGGCCTCCGGTAACCTTCAGGAAGCTGATATTGTATTACTGAATACCTGTTCCATAAGGGAGCATGCCGAGGACAGGGTTCGAAAACGACTTCATTACTTCCGCTCGTTGAAGAAGAAAAACCCGGGACTTACCATTGGCTTGCTCGGGTGCATGGCTGAACGGACGAAATTCGCCCTGATGGAAGAAGAACAGCTGCTGGATGTGATTGCCGGACCTGATTCCTACCGTCACCTTCCAGGCTTACTGGAGCAGGCGGGTTCAGGACAAAGGGCTATTGACACAATTCTTTCAGCGGATGAGACATATGCTGATATCAATCCCGTGAGGCTTGATTCTAACGGGATCTCATCCTTTATCTCGATCATGCGCGGATGTGAGAATTTCTGCTCTTACTGTGTAGTGCCTTATGCACGCGGACAGGAACGCAGCCGTGATCCGGAAACCGTGATCCGGGAATCGAGAGATTTGTTCATACAGGGATACAGGGAAGTTACCCTGCTGGGCCAGAATGTGAATTCTTACTTTTGGAAAGAAGGGAATGAAACAGTGAACTTTCCGGGTCTTCTTGAACGGATCGCGGTTCTCGATCCACAGCTGAGAGTGCGGTTTGCGACTTCTCATCCCAAAGATCTGAGCCTCGAAGTCATTGAAATAATTGAAAAGTATCCGAATATCTGCAAAGCCATCCATCTTCCTGTCCAAAGCGGAAGCGACAAGATCCTGGATAAAATGAACCGTAAGTATACCCGCGAGGAATACCTCGGGAAGATCAGGACTATTCGCAGTAAGATTCCAGGATGTGCAATATCCACCGATATAATTACCGGTTTCTGTGATGAGACAGAAGAAGATCATAAACAAACCCTTGAGCTGATGAAGGAAGCAGCATTCGACTTTGCCTTTACCTTCAAGTATTCCGAAAGGCCTCAAACCATTGCTGCTGAACAATATGAAGATAACGTACCTGCCCCGGTAAAGGAAAGAAGATTGAGGGAGATCATTGAACTGCAGCAGGAACTTTCATCAGCCAGCAACCACAGGGACCTTGGTGAAACATTTGAGGTACTTATTGAAGGTGAATCGAAGCGCAGTGACAAACAATATTTCGGCAGGAACTCCCAGAACAAAGTGATGGTGTTTCCTAAAACATCCCTGAAACCCGGGGAATATGTAAAAGTGAAGGTAAAAAGGGTCACTTCTGCCACTCTGATAGGCGAGGCAATATAAGACCTTATCTTGCTGAATATCTGATATTTGATATCTGACAATCTGACATCCGCAGTAAGATATTGTCATGAAAATTTTAGGATGTTTCATGCATTTTGTTAGTTTTGCCTGAAATTCCTTAATTTTGCACCTTCAATTTCAGCAATATATGAAGCATACGCTCAAACTGCTAACAAAAGTAGCTTTCCTGCTCCTGATTTTTTCCATCGTCCTTTCTTCCTGCGTCCCCCAGAAAAAAATCCTCTACCTCCAGAAGCAGCAAGAGAAAGATACCACCAGTCTGTATTCCCACAAACATCCGCCCGACTACAGGATACAACCCAGGGATAATGTGTATATCAGGCTGTTCACACTGGATGAAAAAAGCAATCTGTATTTCAACAAACAATCGGGTTCAAGCAATTATAACGATTATGCCAATGATGCCAGCATCTACCTTAACTCTTATTCCGTAAGTCCTGACGGGTATATCGATTTCCCGGTCGTAGGCAAGATCATGATCAAAGACCTTACCGTTTCCCAGGTCAAGGACGTTCTTCAGAAACTTGTGGACGAATATCTTAGGGAAACCGTAGTGGTTGTGAAAATGGTCAACTTTAAAATCACTATTGTTGGTGAGGTTAACCATCCTGGTGAGTTTACAATTTATGCCGATAAGATCAATTTTTTTGAGGCAATTTCCCTGGCTAATGACATCACTGAATTCGGGAACAGGAACAAAGTCCACCTGATACGTCAAACGCCTGGCGGCTCAAGAGCGTTCACGCTGGATATGACCTCTGACAATTTCCTGAAGTCAGACCAGTTCTACCTTCAGCCCAACGACATTATTTACATTCAACCCCTGGGTTACAAACGATGGGGACTGGGTTCGACTTTCCCATGGGCTATCGTGATTGCAGCTATTTCCACCGGCCTGCTTTTAATTACATATGCCAAATCATTATAACAAACAAATTCATCTTTTGTGAACGATAATCTCCAGGACTTCCAGCAGCAGCAGCAACAGTCGGTCGACTATAAGCTTCTGCTTTTTAAATTTTACCGTTACTGGTATTTCTTTGCAATCACGGTGTTCATTGCCCTGATCATTGCCTTTATCTTCAACAAATACACCAGCCCGGTATATGAAGTTAAAACCTCTATCCTGATCAAGGATAAGTCGGAGAACAAACTCAATGCACAATCTATTATGGGGTTGGGCGGACTAAATAACATGCAAAACCTCCAGAACGAGATCGGAGTCCTGTCTTCTTATACCCTGACTTACCGAACGATTTCCAAAATCGGATTTGAAGTATCCTATTTCAGCGAAGAAAATTTTATCGGGAAAGAACTATACAGAGAAACACCGTTCGTTGTTGAAATGGATACAACTTATCCCCAGCCAGTCAATATGCGGTTTAATGTTTCAATCGGTTCGAAAGACAAATACCGACTGGAAGCCAAAGAAGAAGACATCAGATTTTACAACTTTTCAAAAAAGGAAAAGATTGCAGGTCGCAAAGAACGGGTTGCAATTGACGATAATTTTGAATTCGGAAGATGGGTGCAGGGTAATAATTTCCGCTTCAGGATCCTACTTACCCCTTTGTTTAATCCCCAGTCAGACCTAAGCCGGTCCTTCTACTTTCAATTGAATGATTATGAATCCCTTGTAAACCAATTTAAAGGATTCAGCCTTGAACCTATCAACAAGGAGGCATCCATCGTGGAGATCAAGCTGAAAGGCGGTAATGTGAATAAACTGGTCGATTTCCTGAATGCACTTTCAAGGGAATACCTGGCCAAGGACCTTGAACGTAAAAACCTTGTTGCCGGCCGTACAATTAAATTCATCGATAACGAACTGCAGGATATCAGCGACACCCTTCACTCGACAGAGAAAGCTCTAGAGGTTTTCCGTACAAACAAGGAGATCATGAACCTGGATGATGTAAGCAAACAGGTTTTTGAGAAGATGATGGAACTTCAGGATGAAAAGGCGGTCTTGATGGTGCAGTCAAAATATCTTACCAACCTTTACCAGTACCTTGAAAAGAACCAGAAACTTGATGAGCTTGTGGTTCCTGCTTCCATGGGAGTTGAAAACCCCATGCTCAACGATCTTACCATGAAGCTTACCGACCTCTATACAAAACGTACAGAGATCTCACAGTACTCAAAAGGTAAAAACCCTACTCTGGTTTCTATCGATCAGCAGATCGCCACCATTAAGAACGCCCTGGTCGAAAATATTAAAAGCGCGATCAACACCAACAATATTGCATTAAAAGAAATCAACGACAGGGTAAGCCAGATGACTACAAGAATCAGTACCCTGCCCGAAACCCAGAGGGTTCTGTTCGGCATTGAACGCAGGTTCAAACTTACCGATGCGATCTATACTTTCCTGATGCAAAAACGCTCTGAGGCCCAGATCACACAGGCATCAAACCTTTCCGACAATGAAGTGGTCGATTCGGCCATGGGAGGCTCCACCCCTGTCTTCCCAAAGAAAAGCCTCAACTACATCATCGCGCTGATCCTGGGTATTATCCTTCCCATCATTTACATTCTTGGCAAAGATTATTTCAATGACAAGATCATGGAAAAGGAGGATATTGAAAGGATCACCAAACTGCCTATTGTAGGTCATATCATTCATTCCGACAAGAAAAGCGATATTGTCGTTATTGACTCCCCGAAATCAACGATTGCAGAGTCTTTCCGCTCTTTGCGAACAAATATCAATTTCCTGCTGCAGGGCAAGGAAAGGATCACGGTCCTGGTCACGGCCGATATGGTAAGTGCCGGTAAGACCTTTACTTCCATAAACCTGGCTTCCATCTATGCCATGTACGGAAAGAAAACCCTTCTGATGGGTTTTGACCTTCGTAAACCCAAGATATACCAGGACTTCGCTCTTACCAATTCCGAGGGGATCTCTTCCTACCTCATTAATAAAAGTAAAATTGAAGACATTATCCAGTTTTCGGGGATCGAGAACCTGGATATCATCATGGCAGGCCCTGTCCCCCCGAACCCTGCGGAACTTATTGCTTCGGCTAAATGCACCGAGATGTTCACAAGACTTAAAGAGATGTACGATTATATCATTATTGATACCCCTCCCGTGGGCCTGGTTACAGATGCTTTCCTGTTAATGAAATATGCCGATGCAAACCTCTTCCTTGTCAGGCAGAACTATACACATAAAAAGATCTTTGGCAGTATTATCAAGGACATAGAAAAACGCAACATCCCCGGCCTGGCTATATTGGTTAACGACGTCAAACTCACAGCCAGTTCTTACGGGTATGGCTATGGATATGGCTACGGATACGGGTATGGATATGGTTACGGCTATGGTTACGGCTATGGTTATGGATATGGGTATGGCTATGGTTATTATTCCGATGACAAGGAATCGTCGAAAAAGAAAAAATCAACACTGCAGAAAATTTTCGGCAAAGCTTAAGTTTGTAGGGAAAGCATGAAGGATTATAATTTGACGCATCTCAGGGAACTTGAGTCTGAAGCCATTTACATTTTAAGGGAAGTTGCAGCCCATTTTGAAAGGCCTGCATTACTTTTCTCCGGGGGAAAGGATTCAATTGTGCTGGTGCACCTTTCAAGAAAAGCCTTTCATCCGGCTTCCATCCCCTTCCCACTTCTTCATATCGACACAGGCCACAACTTCGAAGAAGCAATCACGTTTCGCGATGAGCTTGTAACTAAGTTCAACGCAAGGCTGGTGGTTGGCTCAGTGCAGGAATCCATTGATTCAGGCAGGGTTGTGGAAGAAAAAGGCATTAATGCCAGCCGTAATGTGCTGCAAACCGTCACCCTGCTCGACACTATCGAGAAATACAAATTCGATGCAGCCATTGGCGGGGGCCGCAGGGATGAGGAGAAAGCCCGGGCCAAGGAAAGATTCTTTTCACACAGGGATGAGTTTGGGCAGTGGGACCCTAAGAACCAGAGGCCCGAGCTCTGGAATATCTTCAACGGTAAAAAGAGAATGGGTGAGCATTTCAGAGTGTTCCCCATCAGCAACTGGACCGAAATGGATGTATGGCAATACATACTCCAGGAAAATATTGAGCTTCCGAGCCTGTATTTCACTCACGAAAGAGAGGTTTTCTTCCGTGACGGCATTTACCTGGCCAAAGCCCCCTTCATGGCCATGAAATCAAGTGAAAAGGCAGAGAAATTAAGGGTCCGCTGCCGCACGGTCGGCGATATCTCGTGTACAGGATTAGTGTTATCGACTGCGGATAACCTTGAGGATATCATCAAGGAAATTGCGGCTACAAGGGTGACCGAACGCGGCGGACGGTACGATGACAAGCGGTCTGAAGCAGCTATGGAAGACCGGAAAAAAGAAGGATATTTTTAATTTACGAGTTACAAATTACGATTTACGATTTTAAGAATTATAAGAATAAGATGACAGGGGGGAAGGATAGCGAATTCTCGAGCAAGGGTTACCTGAATATGCAGCTGCTCCGCTTTACCACGGCCGGCAGCGTGGATGACGGGAAAAGCACCCTTATCGGAAGACTGCTGTACGACAGTAAATCACTTTTTGAGGATCAGCTGGATGCAGTGAAACGGGCCAGCGTGCAAAAAGGGAGCGAACACCTGAACCTGGCCTTATTCACCGACGGCTTAAGGGCCGAACGGGAACAGGGTATCACTATCGATGTTGCCTACCGTTATTTTGCCACTCCGAACCGTAAATTTATCATTGCCGATACTCCCGGGCATATCCAGTATACACGGAACATGGTTACGGGCGCTTCCACGGCCAATGCTGCCATCATTCTTATCGACGCCCGCAATGGCGTAATAGAGCAAACATACCGACATGCTTATATTGCTTACCTTTTAGGAATACCTCATATCATTGTCTGCATTAATAAAATGGACCTCCTGGATTACAGCCGGGAAGTGTTTGAAAAGATAAAAGCCGATTTCAATGCGTTTGTGGCAAAGGTGCTGCCCGGGGAAGACCTGCGCTTTATCCCGATCAGTGCTCTTAAAGGGGATAATGTGGTAAAACCTTCAGGGAATATGGACTGGTACCAGGAGAGTACCCTGCTTGAAACTCTGGAGACCATCCCTATTGACAAGGACCACGATATGATTCACCAACGCTTCCCGGTTCAGTATGTCATCCGCCCCGAATCAGACAAATATCATGATTACCGCGGCTATGCCGGAAGGATTGCAGGAGGTATATTCCATCCCGGCGACGAAGTTATGGTGCTTCCAGCCGGCATCAAAACAAAGATTCTTCAGATCGACACCTTCAACGGCCCACTGGATGAGGCATTCCCGCCTATGAGCGTGACCCTGCTGTTAAACGACGATATTGATATCAGCCGGGGGGATTTGATAGCTGGTGCTGGAGATCTCCCAAAAGCCGCTTCGGAACTGGATTGCATGATATGCTGGATGAACCCGAAACCTATGCAGCTCAATGGGAAATATGCATTGAAACATAATACCAGGGATGTTCGTTGTGTCATTAATACCATTGACTTTGTTTTGAATATCAATACACTTGAAGAAATTCATGAACGTACAAGCCTGGCTATGAATGAGATTGGCCGGATTGGCCTGCGCACTACCAAACCCCTGTTTTTCGATCCTTATACAGTCAACCGGCAAACCGGCAGCCTGATTCTCATCGATGAAGCGACCAATGAAACTGTTGCAGCAGGGATGATCCTCTGAATTCATTGAATTTCTGCAATAAATCCTGAAAAATTCAGTTACTTTTATACCTGATTTATTGTCCGTTTTAGCAACATCCCCTATGAAAATATTCCGACTTTTTTTACTGTCCTGCATCCTGTATCCTGCATCCCTGTTCTCCCAGAACCCACAGATCCCCATCGGACAGTGGAGAGATGAACTTCCTTACAATTTCTGCAACTCAGTTGCGGAAGCCGGCAACCGTATCTATTCATCAACGCCCTATGCTGTACTTTACTTTGACAAGGAAGATAACAGCGTGACCAGGATCACAAAAATCCAGGGGCTTTCCGATATAGGGATCAATTGCATCGCTTATAATACTTCAACAAAAACACTTGTCATCGCATACTCCGACGCGAATATTGACCTTATCCAGAACAATGCAATAATCAATATCTCCGATATCTACAGGAAAACCATACTCGGGAATAAAACGATCAACAGCATTTACTGCCTCGGTAATTATGCCTATCTCCAATGCGGGTTCGGGATCGTAGTCCTTGACCTTGTAAAACAGGAGATCAGGGAAACATACTATATCGGGAACGGAGGCACACAGGTGAATGTAATGAGCCTGGTTAAGGATGACAGTGATACCCTTTGGGCTGCAACCGAGAAAGGGATCTACAAAGCCTGGTATAAAGATCCCAACCTGGCTAACTATGCCGTTTGGAAAAAGGACAAGAGAATGGATACTACCTTGATGTACAATACTATAACATATTTTTCAGGCAAGGTTGTGGTCAACAGGCAAAGGCCGAACCTACAGGATACACTGTTTGTATATAATGGGCAATGGTCGGCCTGGAATACCGGCGAAAAATTTAAGGTTATGAACCTTAACAGCATGTATAATTTACTGATTGTCACTTATCAGTATAGTGTTGAAGTGTTTGATCCGAACTACGCATTGCTGAAACGGGTTTACGGCTACCCGGGAGCCGGATCGTTTCCCCAGGATGCCATCTGTGATCAAAACCAGACAATATGGATTGCCGATTCTTATTCCGGGCTCGTAAGCTATGAGCTGAGTTCCGAGCAGATCAAAACCTATAATCTGAGCGGGCCCTTAAGCGCCAACGCCTTCACTATGAGCTCGCTGAACAATGACCTGCTTATCGCCCCGGGTGGTTACGATGCATCCTATGTGCCACTTGCACAACCTGCCCAGATCTATCATTTTGACGACTCCAACTGGAAGAATCTTTCGGGAGACAATAATCCTGCTTTATTTAATTACAGCAATATCGTTTCGGTAATAGCAGATCCCTCCGACCCGAAAAGACTCTTTGCAGCCACATGGGGCTATGGCTTGCTTGAATTCTACGACGGCGTGCTATCCCGCAGGTATACAGAATCTAACAGCACTTTGCACCATCACTCGGCCGGGGATTCATCCATCATCCGTGTGGGAGGTTCTGCATTCGACGCCCATGGTTTCCAATGGATCGACTGCTCCCATACAAATCAATGCCTTTCATTGAAAAGGGGAAGCCAATGGACCGGTTTCACCATTACCATTAATAATGAAACGGACCTTGGACAGATCATTGCCACCAGGAATGACCAGGTATGGATGCAAATGCGGTATGGTAACCTGAACCCGAATTCTATTTTGGTGTTTACTGATAACGGCACCCCTGATAACCCAAGTGATGACGATGCAAAAAAGCTGAACAACACCCCGGGTAACGGCAATATCCCTGGAAATTCAGTCTTCTCCATGGCCGAAGATAAAAACGGGCAGGTCTGGGTCGGGACTGAAAGCGGGGTAGGTGTATTTTACAGCCCCGAAGACCTCTTTACCCAGAATCCTTCCGATTGCCAGAGGCCGCTTGTTCAGCAGGGACAATATACGCAGTACCTGCTGGAAAGTGAACAGGTGAATGCTATTGCTGTGGACGGGAGCAACCGCAAATGGATGGGTACCGACCGCGGAGGTGCTTACCTTTTCTCGGCCGACGGCACAAAGCAGGTGTATCATTTTACGGCGGAAAACAGCCCCCTTTTGTCCGACAGGGTGAGCTCAATCGCTATCAACGGGAATACGGGCGAAGTGTATTTTGGAACTGATAAAGGAGTGATCTCTTTTAAAAGCACAGCGACCGAAGGCGGAGATTCTTTCGGCGACGTATATGCCTACCCAAATCCTGTGCGTGAAGGCTACCAGGGTTATATTGCGGTTAAAGGCCTGCTAAGCAATGCCCAGATCCGAATCACGGATGTGAGCGGCAAGCTTGTATTTACCGGTAAAGCTGAGGGCGGACAGGCTGTATGGGACGGAACAACCATGGATGGTAAAAAAGTCCATACAGGAGTGTATATGGTTTTTGCCTCAAATGAGGATGGCAGCGATAAAGTAGTTACCAAAATCCTCGTGATCAACTGATGCTGCTTACAACAAAAGGCATCGTTCTTCATTCCCTGAAATACTCCGAAACCAGTATCATCGTCCGCATTTATACTGAGGCCCGCGGACTTCAATCTTATCTTTTCAAAGGGATCCGTAATCCGAAGTCAAAAACAAAAGCAGGGCTGTTCCAGCCACTTACATTGCTTGAAGTGGTGTCTTACATAAAAGAGAAGACCACTCTGCATACAGCAAAGGAAGTCAGGCTGTTCCAGCCTTATCTGAGCATCCCGTTCGATATCCGTAAAAGTTCCGTTGCTCTGTTTATTAATGAACTGCTGTATAAGTCAATCCGTGAGGAAGAAGCTAACCAGGAACTGTTCGATTACCTTTGGAAGACCTGCCTTCTGCTTGATTCCACTGAAAATCCCCTGAATTGCTTTCCTCTGGTTTTTACTGCAGAACTGACCTGTTTTCTGGGGATTCAGCCCCAGCCGGGTTATTCAGAAAAAAAGACAGTCTTTAATCTCAGGGAAAGCCAGTTCCAGCCGGTGATTCCCGAAAAAGACGCCTATATTCTTCCTGAGCATGGCAAGCTGTTCAATTCGCTTATCATCACAACCATTGACCGGCAATCTGACCTGCATTTTAAATCCTCTGTAAGGAGATCACTGCTTGATTCGCTGCTATTGTACTACCAGATACATATTCCGGGCTTTAAACCTATGAACTCTCACCATATACTGCATTCGGTATTGTCATAACACTTATTCCTTCAATTCAGTCCTGTACTGACCCTGTGGTATTGAAGCCTGTTTCCCGTAAATCCTTATCTTTGCCGAAAAATCCAACATATGCAACTTTCTCTCACCGAGCAGGAACAAATCAGGCGTGATTCCCTTAATGAAATTTCCAGGCTCGGGATCAATCCATATCCCCCCGAGACCTTCCCTGTTAATATTACATCGGCCGAAATAAAAAAGAATTATCCAGCCGATAATTCACTTTACCAGGATGTTAGCATTGCAGGACGATTGATGACCCGCAGGATCATGGGAGCCGCCTCTTTCGCCGAATTACAGGATTCAGCCGGGCGTATTCAGCTTTACATCAAACGCGACGAAATTTGCACTGGTGATGATAAGACCCTTTACAATACCGTGTTTAAACGGCTTCTCGACATAGGCGACATCATTGGTGTCACTGGCTATGTGTTTGTGACCCAGATGGGTGAGATCTCAATCCATGTTAAAAGCTTGAAACTTCTTTCCAAATCCCTCAGAGTGCTGCCCATTGTTAAGGAAAAGGATGGGGAAGTGTTTGATGCTTTTACTGATCCCGAACAAAGGTACCGGCAACGTTATGTGGATATGATAGTGAACCCGATGGTAAGAGATGTGTTTGTAAAACGTACACAGCTTGTGAATTCCATGAGGCAGTTCCTTAATTCGAGGTCATACCTTGAAGTAGAAACACCAGTGCTCCAGCCCCTTTACGGAGGTGCGGCTGCCCGGCCGTTCAAGACCCATCATAATTCTCTCGACATGACACTTTACCTGCGTATCGCCAACGAGCTTTACCTTAAACGGCTGATCGTAGGTGGGTTCGACGGTGTTTATGAGTTTTCGAAAGATTTCAGGAATGAAGGCATGGACCGTTTTCATAATCCTGAGTTTACACAGATGGAGTTGTATGTGGCATACAAGGATTATGAGTGGATGATGGAGCTGGTTGAGGAGATGGTCGAAAAAATCGCCTTTGACCTTCACGGTAAAACCGAGGTGCAGGTTGGTGATAAGCTGATCGATTTTAAAAGGCCCTGGAAAAGGTTTACCATGTTTGAGGTGATAAAACATTTTACAGGCGCCGATATTGAAAACAAATCTGAAGAAGAACTTGTTACCCTTGCCAAACAGCTGGATGTGCCTATTGATAAAACGATGGCTAAAGGAAAGATCATAGATCAGATTTTCGGAGAAAAATGCGAACCTAACCTGATTCAGCCGACATTTATCACCGATTACCCGGTTGAAATGTCTCCCCTGGCCAAGAAACATCGCAGCAAACCCGGACTGGTTGAGCGTTTCGAAGCTATTTGCAACGGTAAAGAACTTTGTAATGCCTTCTCTGAACTTAATGATCCGATCGATCAGAGGGAAAGGTTCGAATCCCAGCTTGAGCTTGGAAAACGGGGCGATGATGAATCCATGGTCCTGGATGAGGATTTCCTGCGTTCACTGGAATTTGCTATGCCTCCCACATCCGGGCTGGGGATAGGTATTGACCGTCTTACAATGATCATGACCAACCAGTCATCGATACAGGATGTGCTTTTCTTCCCTCAGATGAGGCCCGAGAAACGAGCTTCAAACCCTCAATCACCACAGGATGTCTAAGAAAACAAATGCGGCCAGCATTTCGGTACTTTCAAATTCCCTGCTCATTTGTATTAAGCTGATTGCAGGGTACCTGAGCGGTTCGGTATCCATCATATCAGAAGCTATTCATTCATTTATGGACCTGCTTGCCGCTATCATTGCCTTTTTGTCGGTCAGAATCTCCGACAGGCCTGCCGATGAACGCCATCCATACGGACATTGGAAGATAGAAAATATTTCGGGAGTCGTTGAGGCCCTGCTTATTTTTATTGCTGCCATCTGGATCATATTCGAAGCTGTTCATAAGATCCTTAAACCTACAGAAATTGAAACCATTGGGCTGGGGTTCGCAGTAATGTGCATCTCTGCTGCAGTCAATACTGTCGTTTCATGGTACCTGTATAAAGTTGCCAAATCAACAGGTTCAATTGCTCTTGAAGCAGATGCACTGCATCTCAGGGCGGATGTGTTTACTTCTCTTGGAGTGGCTTTTGGGCTAGGACTGATCTGGATCACCGGATATCATATTCTCGACCCTGTTGTTGCCATTCTGGTGAGTTTGCTGATCCTGAAAGAATCGTATACTCTGCTTATGAAAGCTTATAAACCCCTGCTTGATGAATCGCTGGACCTTGAAGAAATTCATACAATCAGGTTGATTCTCGATAAATACTGTAAAGAAAATATTAAATATCACAATCTGAGAACCCGCAGGGCAGGTAATTTCAGGTATATTGATTTTCACCTTAACATGGATGAGAACCTTACTGTAAGAGAATCTCACGAAATTTGTGACATGATTGAAGCAGATATCAAACAAAGTCTTGTTAATTCAGAAGTGACCATCCATGTTGAGCATTTTTGAAAAAAGGATATATTTGCAATCTCTTCATCTATAATAAATTATTAAAAACATCGCATGAGGGTTATACATTTGATTTCCGTTCTGATCCTGTTTTTTATAACCCCGTCTTCCATTTTTTCCCAGGATACCCTTCGTTCAGATACCACCTCAAAAAAGGTGAAAATAATTGAAGATGATGCTGTGGTTTCCATGCTCGACAGTCTGGCCAACCTGAAAGTATTCTCCGACGGATCATCTCCGCATGCACAGAAATATCCGGCCTGGAGTAATTATACTGAAACCGATATTCCTTTTTTTTCCGATTCAGTATATGCTGCAAGAATAGCAGTCATGAATGAGAATTCCCCATTTGAATATGTGTATAATTATGAAGTCAAGAAATTCATTGAACTTTATGCCGTAAGGAAGCGCAAGCTGACGGCCCGGATTTTAGGATTGTCTGAAATTTATTTTCCGCTGTTTGAGGAACAACTGGATCGTTTCAACATGCCGCTGGAACTTAAATACCTTGCAGTAATAGAATCGGCCCTTAACCCCATCGCGAATTCCAAAGCCGGGGCAAAAGGACTTTGGCAGTTTATGTATGGCACCGGTAAAGTTTACGGTCTTAAGGTAAGCTCCTATGTGGATGACCGGTATGATCCATTCAAAGCTACGATTGCAGCCTGCGAGCATCTGCAGGATCTTTATGATATTTACGGGAATTGGTCTCTTGCGTTAGCCGCTTATAATTCCGGTGCCGGCAATGTAAACAAAGCTATCCGCAGATCGGGTGGACTTAAAAATTTCTGGGCCATTCACCGTTATCTACCAAAGGAAACAAGGTCCTATGTCCCGGCTTTTATTGCAGCAAGTTACGTTCTGGCTTATGCGAATGAACATAAAATTTACCCCGTTGACCCTGGTATACTTTATTATGAAGTGGATACCGTCACAGTGAAACATCCTCTGACCTTCGACCAGCTTGCCGAGATGCTGAATATTCCATGGGACGAGGTCGCTTTCCTGAATCCCGCGTATAAAAAAGGCGTTATACCTGCCACTCCTGAGGTGCCTTACAAATTAAGACTTAGGAAAAAATATATCGGTGATTTCATAAATAATGAAAATGCTGTTTACTCCTATAAAACAAAAAAGGCCCAGTCGGAGGATGCAAGCCTGGCTGCAATTTATGCCAGTTATCGTGAGACAGAGCAGTATACGGTGAAAAAAGGTGAGACAATGGCCAGTATTGCCAAGAAATTTCATATGAGCATACTTGAATTAAAGTCTCTCAACAACCTGAAAAAGAATTCAGTAAAACCTAAACAGAAAATTTTTGTATATGTTCCCGGATCAGCTCCTAAAATTCCTGATTCACTCCTGCATAAGCAGGAAATCACCGCAAAAACAGATTCCACGAAACAGGTAGTTTTGCGGAAAGATACTATAAAACCAGTCACCGTTGAACCCAAACAGGAAGTAAGCGCTCCAAAAGTCCATGTGGTGAAAAGCGGAGAATCGCTAGGCCTTATTGCCGGCAAATATAATGTTACAGTAGCAGACCTGATGAGTTGGAATAACCTCTCCTCTTCCAAAGTTGTTGTAGGCCAGAAGATAAAGCTGTATGCCGGCGATCAAAAAGCCCAGGCCTCAACTGTTCCGGTTGCTAAATCAGCCTCTGCAAAACCAGCTGCAAAACCATCATCAGGCAATGTGAAGTTTTTCTACTATACAATACAATCGGGAGATAACCTCTGGGACCTTGCCGATCAGTTTAGTGTGACCGTAGCCCAGATTAAAAATCTTAACGATATTAAAAACGCATCTTACCTGAAACCCGGACAAAAGATAAAAATCCCCAAATAATAAAGGTCCGGATTATCACCTGCAACAAATTTTTATTGTTGATTAAAATATTTTCATCCTTATGCAGGGCTATTTAAAAAATGATATATCTTTGACTGTTTGATTAAACTTATTTTTTAATCCTTATGGTTAAACCAAATGGATAATAGACAAAACCCTGAAGAAAAGATACTTGAAGCTGCCAGACTGGTCTTCCATCAAAAAGGTTTTAACGGCGCCAGGATGCAGGAAATCGCCGATCTTGCAGGTATGAATAAAGCTTTGCTTCATTACTATTTCAGAAATAAAGAATCTCTTTTTGAAAAAGTTTTCAATGAAACTTTTGCTCAGATGGCTTCAAAAATGAGCGAAATATTTTTATCGGAAATGACCTTGATGTCGAAGATCCAGATCTTCATCAACTTTTACCTGAACTTCATTTCCCGTCATTCCTTTGTTGTCCAGTTTATCATTAATGCCCTTCACGACAAGCCTGAACAGCTGAGAGAGATCATCCTGAAACAGAACCTAGTACCAGAACTAATGCTTGAACAGATCAGAAAACAACTCAGGGAGGAAATGGGCCTCGATATCGACCCTCTCCATATTTACGTGAATATCCTGGGTCTTACAGTGTTCCCTGTTGTTGCAAAACCTCTTATCCAGTCATTGTTCAGGATCACCGACGAAAGAATGGATGTGTTTTTTGAGCAGAGAAAAAAAATTGTTCCTACATTTATCGAAAATGCATTGAAAGGTTATGAAAAGGATAAAAGCTTATTGTAAACTAATGTATTTCCTGTTGCCGGTAATTTTTCTTTCAGTTGCCGGCATCCTGCAAACTGTTGCCCAGGATACAATTACGCTGGATTTCTGTTATCAGCAGGTGCAAAAAACCTATCCTCTCAACCGGCAGGCCGGACTTATGGATAAATCGAGTGAGCTTCGTACCAAAAACCTGAACAAAAATTACCTTCCGGCCATTAACGTAAATGGAAGCGCATCCTGGCAAAATGAAGTGACCGAAGTGGTGATACCTCTTCCAGCAGGCCTGCCCCAGCTTCAGGGCCCTGTCATTCCGAAAGACCAATATAAACTCACCCTCGATGTTACCGAATCGATTTATGATGGCCATGTTACAGGCTATCAGAAAAAGCTGGAACAATATAATCTAAGTGTGGATAAAAAGAATGTTGATGCCAGCTTGTATTTATTGAAAGACCAGGTGAACCAGTTTTATTTCAGTATCCTGCTTACCCAGCAGAATATTAAGTTATTACAGGAGACAAAAAAACAGCTGGAATCAAAGCTGAAAGAGGTGGAGTCGGCTGTAAGGAACGGAGCCACGTTAAAAATGAGCGCTGACCTTATCAGGGCCGAGATCATCAAACTTGAGCAGAATAGTTATGAATTATCCATGGACCGGTTAGCCAGCATACGCATGTTGTCGGAACTGATCTCATTGCCGATGGATGAGAATTCAGCGTTTAAAATACCCGTTATCATTCTGCCGGAAATGACCTATGAAAACAAACGCATTGAATTTGAAATTTATGATATTCAAAGGGACCGCACTACCCTTCTGAAAAATATGGTCACGACAAAATGGAATCCTAAATTCTTGGCCTTCGGTCAGTTCGGATTGGGGAGGCCGGGATATAACTTCCTTTCCAGCGACATCGCCCCGATGTTCATGGTCGGAGCAAAACTGACCTGGAATCCATGGAACTGGAATGCCAACAGAAATGAAAAAAAGATCTATGATATACAGGGTGATATCTTAAAAAACCAGCAGGAGTCCTTTGATAAAAATATCCGGGTCACCTCCCAGAGAAATGTTGCAGATATCACCAAGCTGACCGATCTGATTATCAGGGACCAGGAACTTATTGACCTCCGGACAGGCATTACCAAAACTGCCTCTTCACAGCTAACCAATGGAGCGATCACATCAAGTGACTTTATCCTTCGTGTCAACGATGAAACCCAGGCCAGGATGGGACTTGAGATCCATAAGATCCAGCTTATCAAGGCAAAGATCAGTTATTTGTACAACATAGGTAAATTGTAATTTTATCACCTAATCACAGAACCCATGAAACGATTTTTTCTTGGAATTTTAGCAGGAATTGCACTGATCTCCTGCAGCAATGATAAAAACAAACCTGATGCCTACGGTTCTTTTGAAGCCACTGAAGTGATGGTGTCTTCGCTTGCCACCGGACAGATTATGAAATTTGACATTGAGGAAGGTCAGGTCATGGATTCAGGGAAGCTGGTTGGCTATATTGACACCACTGATCTGTATCTTAAACGGAAGCAGGTTATTGAAACCCGCGACGCCACGGCCTCGAGAAAAGATGATGTAACCTCGCAGATTGCAGTCCAGGAACAAAACCGCGAAAATGTATTGGTTGAAAAAAACAGGGTTGAACGTCTTTTGAAAGATGGTGCCGCCACTCAGAAACAAATGGATGACATCAATGCCAGCCTGAACCTCATCGACAAACAGGTGGCTTCCCTCAAGATACAGTTCGGCGGCATTTCAAGCCAGGTTTCTTCTATAGTCCAGCAGATAGCCCAACTTGATGAATCCATCCGCCGTTCGAAGATCATCAACCCTATCAGAGGGACGGTACTTACAAAATACGCCGAAAAAGACGAAGTTGCCACCTATGGAAAACCCTTATACAAGATTGCCGACCTTTCCGAAATAACATTAAGAGCATATGTCGGCGGATCACAGCTTCCTTATGTCAAACTGGGTTCGATGATCGACGTAGCGTTTGATAAGGACGAAAAGACAAATACCCATATCAGTGGGGTCGTTTCCTGGATATCCCCTTCAGCTGAATTCACTCCGAAAACCATTCAAACGAAAGAAGAACGAATCAACCTGGTGTACGCCGTAAAAATAAGGGTCAAAAATGACGGCTCAATGAAGATCGGCATGCCGGGTGAGATCCGATTTATGAACACATCAAACCAAAAACCATAACGTATGAGAAACATCATCAAAACTGCAGTAGTAATGCTGCTGCTTATCTCTCCGGCAATAAAGGGATCGGCCCAAACCCATAAAGCAGACGATATCCTTGGGACCTGGCTGAACCAGGAAGCTACCGGCAAAATTACTATCTATAAAGAAGGCGATAAATATTTCGGCAAACTGGTCTGGCTAAGAACCCCGCTCGATTCAATTACAAACCTCCCCCGGACCGACAAGGAAAATCCTGATACAAAACTGAAATCAGTTCCCCTGATCGGCCTGGTTAACCTTAAGAATTTTACATTTAACGGGAAAGAAGAATGGTCGGGAGGGACAATTTACGATCCTAAAAACGGCAAGACCTACAAATGCTATATCCAGTTCGAATCGGCGAACCGCCTCAAAATCAGAGGCTATATTGGTGTTTCGCTGCTTGGCAGGAATACATTCTGGACAAAATCATTTATGCAGGAAACAAAATAAATGCCCGCAATCCTCGTCGAACATATCTCCAAACAGTTCTCCGGCGTCAAAGCCCTTGATGACATTTCATTTAGCATTGACAATGGAGAATTGTTTGGTTTTATTGGACCCGATGGAGCCGGTAAAACAACCTTGTTCCGCATTCTTACCACCCTGTTGTTACCCGACAGCGGAACAGCAATGGTCAATGGCCTGGACGTGGTTAATGACTATCTCAGGATAAGACAGGACATTGGGTACATGCCAGGCAGGTTTTCATTGTATTCAGACCTTAGTGTTGAGGAAAACCTGAATTTTTATGCCACCGTTTTCGGTACGACAATTGCCGAAAACTATGAGCTTATCAGGGATATTTATATCCAGATAGAACCTTTCAAAAAAAGGATGGCCGGCAAACTTTCGGGAGGCATGAAGCAAAAGCTGGCATTATCCTGCGCTCTGATCCATAAACCGTCTGTTCTTATACTGGATGAACCAACCACAGGCGTGGATGCTGTTTCCCGGCTTGAATTCTGGGAGATGCTGAAGCGCCTGAAAAACAGCGGTATAACCATTGCGGTTGCCACACCTTATATGGATGAGGCCAGCCTGTGCGACCGGGTGGCCCTGATCCAAAACGGAAAGCTTATGGCTGTGAGCACGCCGATAGAAGTCACTAAAACATATCCCTGGAAACTGTTCTCGGTTAAGGCGGATGATATTTTCGGTCTGCTCAATGATCTGAGAAATTTCCCCGGGGTGCATACTGTCTTTGCCTTTGGACAGGCCGCTCATGTCTCATTCAAAGACAGGCAGACGGGAGAAGAGAAACTCGTTGAATATCTGCAGATGAAAGGGCATACGGGTATAAGTGTCCATTCTGCCGATGCAAATATTGAGGATTGTTTCATGGAACTGATGATAAAAACGTGAACGGTGAATCGTGAGCCGTGAATCCTTTTCGGCTCACGACTCACGACTCACGGATTAATATGTATAATCCAAACGCCGAAAATATAATAGTTGTGAAAGACCTCGTGAAGAGATTCGGGTCCTTCATCGCCAATGACCACCTCTGTTTCGAGGTGAAAAAAGGGGAGATCTTCGGCTTCCTCGGGGCGAACGGGGCAGGAAAGACCACCGCAATTAAAATCCTCTGCGGGCTATCCTATCCAACATCGGGACAGCTTAATGTAGGTGGTTTCGATATTTATAAAGAAAGGGAAAAAATCAAAAGGAACATCGGTTATATGAGCCAGAAGTTCTCTTTGTATGACGACCTTACCGTCTTTGAAAACATCAGGTTTTATGCCGGGATCTATGGCATGAGAAGGAAAGTGATCGAAGAACGGGCTGCCGATCTCACTGAAAAGCTTGACATGAAAGAAGCCCGTGACATGCTTATCAGGGATATTCCCCTGGGATGGAAACAAAAACTGGCTTTTTCGGTAGCTATCATCCATAACCCTAAAATAGTTTTCCTGGATGAACCCACTGGAGGCGTTGACCCGGTGACCAGGCGACAGTTTTGGGATATGATCTTTAAGGCTTCCCGCGAAGGTATTACGGTATTTGTAACAACACATTATATGGATGAAGCCGAATACTGCGACCGGGTTTCCATTATGGTCGATGGGAAAATCGCAGCCCTGGATACCCCCGACAACCTTAAAAAACATTACGGAGCCAACTCCATGAATGAAGTATTTTTAAAACTTGCAAGAATCAAAATAGAATAACATGTCGTTAGCTCAGAAATTAAAACCATCCGTCAGCAGGCATAACCTGTTGTTTATCGCAGGTCTTGCATGGACCACCGCCGGGGGAATACTGATGTGGAGAGGCCTGGATTATGAGATGAAACATTCACCCCACCTCTGGCTTAATATTCTGATCGGCATCGTTATCGGAATCCCTTTTTATTTCATACTGTTCGCCAGAATCTCTTACAAGCATATAAAACGTATCAAAGGGCTTAGCATCCCTTACCCATGTGCGTTCTCCTTTTTCAACCTAAGGTCATACATCATGATGATGCTGATGATCACCTCCGGAATTTTATTGAGAAGGTTTGACGTGATCAACAGGGAATATCTGTTTACATTTTATATTGGAATGGCCCTGCCTCTTCTGATCTCGGCCTTCCGGTTCTATTATACATGGGCTTCCAAAAGAGACATTGAATGAAACGGTTCCTGGGCTTCATTGTAAAGGAATTCTACCATATCTTCAGGGATTACCGCACCCTGCTTATCCTTTTCGGACTTCCCGCCGTGCAGCTGCTTCTGTTTGGCTATGTAATCACCAATGAAATCAAAGATGCACGCATCGCGATCCTTGATCAGTCGAAAGATGAAATCACCCGAAGAATAAGTGAAAAAGTGCTGTCGTCAGGCTATTTCATTCTCGATAAAAACCTCAGATCGGTTAGTGAAATCGGACAGGTCTTCAGGCAGGGAAATGTAAAACTGGTACTGATCTTTGGTCCCGACTTTTCAAAAAACCTGGATAAGACAGGCAATGCCAGGGTTCAGATCGTAGCCGATGCATCCGATCCCAATACGGCCAGCATCCTGGTCAATTATATCCAGGGTATTTTGTCGAACTACCTGATCTCACTGAATGCCGAAAAAATACCTATGCAGATCGTTCCCGAGGTGAGGATGATGTACAACGGACAGATGAAAGGAGTTTATATGTTCGTTCCCGGCCTCATGGCGATGCTTCTTATGCTGATCTCTGCACTGATGACTTCCCTTTCCATAACCAAAGAAAAAGAATTAGGCACCATGGAACTTCTGCTGGTATCACCGCTTAAACCAATTCAGATCATTATCGGCAAAGTCTTTCCTTATGTATTTCTTGCTTTTATCGACGCATGTATCATTATCTTACTGGGGAATACTGTTTTCGGAGTTCCTGTGGTGGGGAGCGTGGGCCTGCTCCTGGCCGAAAGTTTCCTGTACATCTGCATGGCTCTCTCCCTTGGGATACTGATCTCCACGATCACCAGCAGCCAGCAGATCGCCATGATGCTTTCACTGGTCGCACTTATGCTGCCAACTATCCTTCTCAGCGGATTTATTTTCCCCGTCGAAAACATGCCCTGGATACTTCAGGTATTTTGTCATATCATGCCCCCTAAATACTTTATCACTATCATAAAAAGTATCATGCTCCAGGGTAACGGTTTCAGGTATATCGCATTTGAAACCTTTATAATGCTTGGGTTTACCTTGTTTTTTATCTTTCTCAGCGTAAAAAAATTCAAGATCAGGCTCGCCTGAAATGCACGGATATGAGAACCTTGTTATTCATAATACAAAAAGAATTCCTCCAGATCTTCCGGAACAAGGGGATGCTTCCCATCATTTTTATAGTTCCTATCGTCCAGCTGCTGATACTTGTGAATGCCGCAACATTCGAGATGAAGAACATCCGGGTTTCAGTGGTTGATATGGACCTGAGCTCATCTTCCCGCAAGCTTATCAGCAAATACGAGGGTTCCCCTTTCTATAAAGTCGTGCAAACAACGTTTTCCTATGATGAAGCCATGGACCTGATGCAGAAAGGGAAAGTGGATGTGATCATCAGGATACCAAACGGGTTTGAGCGCCAGCTGGTAAAGGAAAACCTCAGCAAGGTGCAGTTTGTCATCAATGCCATCAACCAGGCGGTAGCCGGTTTAAGCAGCGGGTATTGCACCTCCATCCTAATCGACTTTAACAGGGAACTGATGCAGGACTGGCTCAGCCCGGCACAAATGGCGGGCCTTAAAAATATTCAAACCGATTTTTCATACTGGTATAATCCGAAACTCAACTATAAAACCTATATGGTGCCGGGTATCCTGGTATTGCTGGTGACTATCATAGGATTGCTGCTCTCGGGGATGAATATCGTTCGCGAAAAGGAAATCGGCACTATTGAACAGATCAATGTTACCCCAATCCGTAAAATTCAGTTTATTGCCGGAAAACTTGCCCCATTTTGGATCATTGCCCTGTTTGAACTTGCTTTCGGACTTTCAATAGGCAAGTTAGTGTTTGATATTCCGACAGTTGGCAACCTGTGGCTTATATTCCTGTCGGGGGGAATTTATCTTTTCGTAATTTTGTCTATCGGGTTGCTGATTTCTACGATTACAAACACCCAGCAACAGTCGATGCTGGTGACGTTCTTTTTCATGGTGGTTTTCATACTGATGAGCGGGTTGTTTACCTCAATCGAAAGCATGCCCGCTTGGGCACAGCAGGTCGACAGGCTGAACCCCCTGATGTATTTCATTAAGATCATGAGGATGGTACTATTAAAAGGATCTGCATTTGCTGATATCAGTTCTCTTTTCTATTCACTGGTCGTTTTTGCCATCGTCATGTCCAGCCTGGCTGTCTGGAGATACAGGAAAGTAGCATAACAATATATTGACCAAAGTAAGGATTTTCATTCGAAGGTTCAGGACCATCCTGATGGGAGTGGCTCTTGTTGGCATAGCATTTTACATAACCCATAAGATCTATTACCATGAAGAAGAGAAGAAAGATGCATTTAAAAGGATACGTGAAAGAGGCTACCTTCTTGCCCTGACCGATCGCAACACCCTGAATTATTTCCTGTACCGTGGAGAACCCTCCGGTTTTCAACTGGAACTGCTGGAATCCTTTGCAGCCTATCTTGATGTTCCCCTTAGGATCATAGCCTCGGAAGATATCTCAAAGCTGTATTATTATCTTAATTTTAATGTGGCGGATGTGATCGCCCTTAACCTCCCCGTTTCGTCGGAAGGAAGGCGGCTTGTGCATTACAGCAAAATCATGGGGGAAACCCGTCTGATTCTGTTGCAGCAAAAAGGTACTATTCCAGGATTCAAAAAATCCCTGGCTGATTTTACCAGGTCCGACACAGTTCATGCCAGGCGGAATGTATTCATGTCTCCCTATTACCGGTCCTTCCTCAAGCAAACTGCAAAACGACCCACACTGATCGAGGAACCTGATATCTCACAGGAAGGACTGATCAGAAAAGTTTCCGATGGGAGCATCCGGTATCTGCTTTGCCCTGAAAATACAGCGATGGTATATAAACGGTATTACCAGAATCTGGATGCTTCGCTTGTGGTATTTCCGTTGTATGCCTACGCCTGGGGAGTGAATCATAATTCGGATACCTTGCTGATGAAGCTCGATGAATGGCTGGCCGGATCGAAAAGGTCGGGGGAATTTAAGAAAACATATCTCGATTATTATGCAAACCAGAAGATCGTGAGCAATATGAGAAGTGATTATGTTACCCTGAGGGGAGATCACCTGTCCCCTTTCGACAAAGAACTCAGGGAACTCAGCCTGAAAATTCACTGGGACTGGAGGTTGCTTGCTTCCCTGGTTTATGAAGAATCAAATTTCAGGCTGGGCCAGGTCTCCTCCAGGAGTGCATACGGTTTAATGCAACTGATGCCCGAAACTGCTGTAAAGATGGGGATGGACAGTATCGCCACCCCGGTCCAGCAACTTGCAGCAGGCGTCCGTTATATCAAACATCTTGACGAACAGTTGCCGAATGAAATTACTAACCCAAAAGACCGGATAAAATTTATCCTTGCCTCGTATAATGTAGGTATCGGACGGGTCCTTTTGGCCAGGGAAAAAGCTAAGAAGTTCGGCAAAGATCCTAACCTTTGGGACCGAAACGTGGAGTATTACCTGCTCAGACGGTCCAAAAAAGATCCTTATGCCAAAAACGACACGCTTGATGACTCTTCAGCCGATTATACAAAGGCAGGATTTGTCGACGATATCATCAACAGGTATTATCATTACAGGAATAATATACCACAGTAAACATCTGCCATCTGATATCTGCCATCCGCCATCAGATATCAGATGGCAGATGGCAGATGGCACTTTACTTCTTCGTGGTCCCTCAGGAACAACTCGCAGGTCTCTTTTATTGATTGTTCCACAGGAATAAATTCAAACCCTAAGGTTTTTCTGATCTTTTCGTTCGAATAAGCATAAATCATGGTAGTGGTAGTGGCCATCTCTTGTGTTACTTCAGGCAGTCTTCTCATGATGAAACTGATAACTTTTTCGACCCTCCATGCAATACCGGTGAGTGCGTTTGGCACGTTCACCGATGGAGCCGGCTTACCAAGGTATTTTGCCATATATTCAAAAACCTGCTGGTAAGAACAATTTTCGGAGGAAACAATGAAACGTTCCCTGGAAATATCACTTTCCATAAGCAATATCATGGCTCTTGAAACATCGCGCACATCCACAAATCCATTTATACCCCGGGTATAATATTTCAGACCTTTCCATACCAGCGAGAACAGTCCTGAATTTCCGCCGCCCCAGAAGCCCGGTCCGAGAATGACCGATGGATTTATAATAAAAGCATTAAGCCCTTCTTCAATTCCTCTCCAGATTTCCCGTTCCGCTCCGTTTTTACTTTGCGAGTAAACCGAGTTCTTTTTTGATGGCTGCCAAAATGTTGTTTCGTCAGAAACCCCATCATTCACAGCTCTCCCGAGAACCGCCACCGAGCTGACATAACAGAATTTCTTTATCTTCCTGGCAATACAAAGGTTGACCAGGTTGGCTGTGCCTTCAATATTCACCTTCAACATTGCCTTGTGGTCCTTTGGATAAAATGATACGACTGCACCTGCATGATACACTATATCAATACCCTCAAGGGCGTCATCGATGGCCACGAAATCCATGATATCGGCATCCACCCATTCGATCTTACCGAAAAGGTCATCCGCCCTGTCTGAATAATACGAAAATACTTTTCTTACCATCCCGGTATTGCTGGTTTCGCGTTTGATGGCGCGAACCTGCTTGCCTCTGCTAACCAGGTCAAAAAGCAAATGGGACCCTAACAGCCCGGTCCCTCCGGTAACAAGTATCATATGTTGTGGTTGTTGGTTGTTTTGTTAAATAATGAATCTCCCAGGATTGCTAGTGAAATGAACACAATGAACTGGATCATGACCATGGTTATAAACAGGTGGCGCTCCACTTCGAGGGCATCGGCATTGTATGAAATAAATACATTCATCAGGAAAACCAGGGAAAGTATAACGGGAAAAATCAGAATTAGTTTTCTCATGCGGAAAAACCGGACGATCAGCATCAGGTTGCAGATGAGTAACCACCATGGATTGAACAGGGGGAAAAATTTCTGAACCGATTTACTGTATCCGGCAACCTCTCCCGAATACCAAAGATCATACGATAATATTCTTCCCTTTTGTTGTTTTGATTCCTTTAGCAGCAAGGTATAGGATGGATGTGTGATCATAAACTCCATGTATACCGTTTTGCCTTTATCATGGATCCATGTCCATAAGGATTCATAATTGCGGTTATAATACAGGTCCCATATTTTATGACGGTCAGCATCGACAGTGACATCAATCCTGCTGTACTTTCTTAAAAGGCTGTCGGTACAAGGCATCCCTTCCTTCTTAAACCAGGCAGTATACTCTGCATTGCTGATGATCCTTACTGCAATTGTGTTTATCATGGGGAGACGGTACCTGTCGCCTGTTTTAGCTGTGTTCTGCTGGATAAAGAAAAGGATGAAGGCGGCAGGGATCATCAGCAGGGCAGGTATTAACAGGGGCCGCTCATAAAACCAGGCAGTGAATGCGACCAGGAGATAAAAGGATACTAGGATGTATGGCCAGCTGTCGCGGGTAAAAGAAAACAATACCATGATAACTAAATGGAATATCCAGTAATACCATTTATTTCGTTTCCAGGCCAGGATAAAGGAGGCTATCCAGAGGAACAGGAATGATATTGAAATGGATTCCGATAGTATCTGGTTGGTCCAGCCTGAAATGGTCCACCAGGACATCAGCATGTAAATACAAATCATTATAAAGCCTGAGAATACTTCGGTGGTAATCAGCAGGAGTAACGAAAATACCAGGAAAAATGCGCTGATGCAATGGATGTATTTTTGCATGATCACAATTCTTTCGGGCTCGCTGCCAGCCAGTTTGTACATCAGGGGAACGGTGAATGGCCTGGGATAGAACGTGCCAGAATGATGAGGAGCCCAGAACTCTCGTGTATTGAGCGGAATTTTCGACTGGCTTAAATAATCCCCGGTATCGCTGAACTCGAGCCACTTCCTGCTGTCCCAGGGGGTGATCAGGGTGGCAAATAACATCAGTAGAAACAAAATTGTATTTACCCGCCGAGCCATGGGCCAAAGTACGTCAAGATTTTGATTTCTGCCAAATTATCCGGAGCTTTGCTTCGAATTTAAAATCCTAAAACTATGATGAAGAAACTCTTCCTTCTTTTCATACCCGGACTTTTCCTGCTCGCTTCCTGCAACCAGGGGACCAAAACCTCTGAAGTGAAAAAAGCGGATACAGTTGCACTAGCTGTGAGGTCTTTCGGAGATTCTGCTGCAAAATATGTTGAGAAACCGGTCCGTATCGAAGGCACAGTGCTTCATACATGCAAGCATGGAGGAAAAAGGATGTTCCTTGTCGATGGAACCGATAGCATAAGGGTTGAGGTCACCGCGGGCAACAACATTCCAAAATTCGATGAGAGCCTTATCGGAAGCCGTGTTAAAGTCCTCGGAGTATTGAAGGAAGAGCGTGTCGACGCAAAGTACCTCAATGAATGGGAAGCTGAAGTGAAAAAACCTGTTGAGAACCATGAGGCCGGAATCCATTCCGGGGCCAAAGGCCATGAAGACCAGGGCACAAAAGAAACGCTTGATAACATCAATTCTTTGCGTGACGATCTGAAGAAAAGCGGCAAAGACCATCTTTCATTTTATTCCATCGAAGCTATTTCCTACTCTGTAGTTAAGTAAAATGCAGCGAAAGACATTAAGGCGGTGGAACAATGCCCTCCACCGCGATCTTGGGTATTTCTTTTTCGGGATGACCCTTATCTATGCGTTATCGGGTATCATACTCAATCACTTCAAATCGGGAGATTTCACTCATCCCGACTACAGTAAAAGATACGAGCAGCTGACACTGGCACTGCCAACCGACGGTATTGACGATAAAACCTATGCATTGAAGTCCCTGGCCCAGGTCCATGAAGAAAAGAATTTTAAAAGTTTTGTTTCCGGGACCGGTTATATACAGATCTTTTTTACCAACGGGAGCCTGTATATCGACCTTAATACCGGGAAAGCCGAGCTTGAAGAAAAAACCCCGAGGTATGTTCTTAAGGAGTTCAACTTACTGCATTACAATAACATTAAAAGCTGGTTCACCTGGTTTTCAGATGCTTATGCCGTAGCCATGATATTACTGGCTGTTACCGGTTTGTTCGTTCTGAGAGGGAAGAACGGTATTAAATGGAGGGGTGCTCTGCTGGCAATTATCGGGATAATTATACCCGCGATCATCATCATCCTTTACGCCTGATCACTTATTCCTGGTTGGAAATCCTGCCCCGTTATAATTCCGGAATAACTGAGGCCGGGAAGTGGGATCTGTATTAAAATAGATTTTCAGGAATACCTTTTGCTTGTCCAGGTTATCCCGGGCTTCGTCAACAGCAAGTTTGAGCTGGTCGGTGCTTTGTTTCATGCCCGGATCACCAGCCACTACCCGGGCAAGCATCTGTTTGCATGAATCAAGGTAGTCGTAGCAGGTTTGAAGCATACTTACGATCACGGGTTCGGGTTTTGAAGGAGTGAATTGCCTGTTCCAGTAATCGGCATACTGGTTGAAGGCATAGATACAATTGTTATAGCTTGCAACGGCATCGTTGAACTGCCTAACGTATTTGTTTTTTTCATTGACTTCCTCATTAAGAGTACCGTTTGCTATACAATCTCTGAGATATTTCGCCCATTCCATCAGCATATTATTTATAACACCAGCCGTTTGCAGCCTGCGTAAGGCATCCTGGCATTGTTCCCCGGGGCCTTTAGCCTGGTAAGCATTTATGCTGTCGGCATAAGCAAAAAAAGAAATACGGTTTGATGAATCGGTTTTCCCGCTGCTGAATTCAGAATTGCTGATCGGATAACTCAAACACTGCCACATGGGATCAAATGGCATATGATCTTTGATAAGTTCATGGGGTTTGACCATAAAAAACTTTTCAGTGAAATGTCTCACGTACTTCCCGTTGGTAACGTAGCCTCCACCCCAGGTTGGGTCAAAACCGTACCAGGAAGTATCGACAGGTACGACAACCCATGCATGGCTCATTTCGTTGATATGACCGTTTTGCCTGGTATACCCGTTAACAATCCAGGCCTTGATCCCGCATGCATCGCAAATAGCTTTGAATACAGAGGCATATCCCTGGCAAATTGCCGTTCGCGTTTGCATGGTCTGGTCAACCATCACATTGAAAGGGGTGGCGGCATTCGCCTTTCCCATATTGGCAAGATCATAATTTATATTCATGGCGGTCCAGGTATAGATCGCCCTGAGCCTGAATGTTTGGTCTTTAAAGGCTTTGGAAAAATACCGGCCAAGAGCGGCAACAGAGGCCTGACAGGAATCAGGGGCATTCAGGGCAATGACATCCGCAGCTTTAAACCCGGGGATGTCCTGCGCCTGTATTGGCAGAAAACAAAGGATGCATAAAGCAAGCATCAGATTTTTCATGGGAAATGATTAGTGTATAAAAATAAACGATACAATCCGGATATCCATATGTTTAAGAAAAATTATTCCGTTTAAAAATAATTTCTTCCTTTTGTTAAATTTTTATCAATTCTTCATATCTTAGCCTAAACGATATTTGTTTCCAGACTGTCCACTTAAATCAATCATTATGAAAAGATCATTCCTGTTTGTCTTAATTTTGCTGATGGCCTGTTCAGCCTTTGCACAAGTGCAGGAGGCAGAACATCCGCAGAAAAAAAATCCGCAAAAATTCTATATCGGGTTGGGATTGGGAGGCGGTATCAGCACGGCTTCTTCGTTTGATCTGTTGTACAAGTATTCAGGAAACGCGAGTAATCAGACAGTTTCCGTAGTTCCTGTAGGCCTTGGTAACGGATTTAACGGTTCTCTTTCTTTCGGGTACTGGTTTAATAAATATTTAGGAGCAGAAATTGCCGTCTCGGAATTTCTGGGCGTGGCTACCAAGGGAGATTCCGTTGTTCACCTGATCGGCGCAAGTAAGGCGACAGTCAAAATAAGAGGGGGCTTGCTGAGCGTGATTCCCAGTATCCTTATCTCCGCCGGACTGGAAAAAGTCAATCCCTATGCCCGTTTCGGCTTACTGATCGGTGTGCTTCCAAACCTGGTATCCAAGTACAACCAGGATAATTCAACTACCAATCCTCCTGAGAATAAACAGATCTATAATGATTATTATGGAGGGGTCGCCCTGGGATATACCGCTGCAGGGGGTGTTAATTTCAAGTTAAACGACCTGATTCTGTTTTACGTGGAACTTCAGTTCTCTCATTCAACCTGGTCCCCGAGCCATAGCCAGATCGTAAAATACACGGTGAACGGCGAAGACAGGCTTGCAGAGCTTACAACATGGCAAAAGGAAGCGGATTTTGTTTGGGAGAAGAATGTGAGTGGTACAATCGACATGACACAACCCCGGCAGGAGCTCCGTAAAACCATTCCGTTCAGTACAGCCAGTATAAACATTGGAATCAAATTCAGGTTATAAGAGGTTGATTTCAAAAATTAAAGATTTCTCCGGCCCCGGACACTTTTAAAAAGTCCGGGGTTTTTTATGGTTTTCCCTGTCCACACAAGACCCGACACAGCTGATTTATATAAGGTATAAAAATATTTTTCATGAAATACTTGACTTTGGGGTTTGGAATTTAGTATTATTGCATAATTATTTTAATATTATTTTAATATCATGGAAAACGAAACGAAATCATTGGTATCAGGATACCTGAGTGTACTGATAATCATTATCCTTATTGCAGTTGCTATAGGGTGTGTGGTAAATTCACAGGATAACGTCCTCATGGGTGTCCTTGGCGGGATATTCATTATTCTTGTGATCTTCATTGCCAAAGGGCTCATTGTGGTTAACCCGAATGAATCATTTGTGATGGTCCTTTTCGGGGAATACAAAGGGACTGTTAAACGAAACGGGTTCTTTTTTGTGAATCCTTTTTATGTCAGAAGGAAGATTACCCTCAGGGCCAGAAACCTTAACAGGGAACCTATTAAGGTGAATGACAAACTCGGGAATCCGATCATGATCGGGATCGTACTTGTATGGCAGGTCAATGATACCTATAAGGCAGCGTTTGAAGTCGATGACTATGCCCATTTTGTGGATATTCAAAGTGAGTCGGCCACCCGCAAACTGGCAGGTCATTATGCTTATGACAACTTCGATGATGAGCAAAAAGAGATCACTCTAAGGGCAGGGGGTGAGGAAGTTCATGTTGCGCTTGAGAGGGAACTTTCGGAGCGGCTTGCAATGGCAGGGATCAAAGTCATGGAAGCCAGGATATCTTACCTTGCTTATTCTTCTGAAATTGCCGGTGCAATGCTTCGCCGCCAGCAGGCTACAGCAGTTGTAGCTGCCCGGACAAAGATCGTGGAAGGAGCAGTGAGCATGGTTGAACTGGCTCTTAACTCCCTAAGCAAAAAGCAGATCATCGAACTGGATGAGGATAAAAAAGCAGCAATGGTAAGTAACCTGATGGTAGTATTATGCTCTGACAAGGATACGACTCCTGTTGTCAATACAGGAACCCTTCATCAATAACATGATGCCTGAAAAGAAAACATTTGTGTTACGAATTAACCCGGAGGTTTATAATTCACTGGAAAAGTGGGCTGCCGATGAATTTCGCAGTGTGAATGGACAGCTTGAGTGGATCATCGAGAATGCTCTGAAGGATGCAAAAAGGCATCCTTCAGCCCGGGAGAAAAAAACTATACGATGAAAAAATTAATTATCATATTTTGTTTCCTGCTCACATCAGTGGTGGTAATTGCACAGGATGTCTCGGGTGACTGGGCAGGATATTTAAGTGTACAGGGCGTAAAGCTGAAAATTGTGTTTCATGTCTTACGAACCGAAGGTAAACTCACTGCAGCATTTGACAGCCCCGACCAGGGGGCCATGGGCCTGAAGTTTGATGATGTAACTCTGGATAGTTCCGGGATCTCCCTGAAAGCAGTTTCACTTGGGATAGTGTACCAGGGAACCCTTAACAAACCTATGGACACTATGGCAGGGTTCCTGATCCAGAGAGATAGTAAATTACCCCTGACTCTTCTGAGGGAAAAACAAGAAGTAGTTAATAAACCTGTAAATCCTTATGAATCGGATATCACGCTTACAACAATAGGCGGGAATATCAATGGCACATTGACTTTACCCGATAACAGCCCGGGAATCCCGGTGGTTTTGATCATAGCCGGTTCGGGTCCGACCGACCGGGACGGGAATTCACCTCCCGCACTGAAAAATAAAAGCAACTGCTATAAAATGTTGTCGGAGGTATTGCGCAAAAACGGGATTGCTTCAGTAAGGTACGATAAGCGTGGTATTGCAGGGAGCGCGTCTGCAGCATCAAAAGAAAGCGACCTGCGGTTTGAAAATTACATCTCCGATGTAAAAGGCTGGATTGACATGTTGAATCAGGACAAGCGGTTTTCAAAGGTTATCGTGGCGGGGCATAGCGAAGGCTCTCTTATCGGGATGGTTGCGTGCCACCAGGTAAAGTCAGCTGCATTTATATCAATTTCAGGAGCAGGGCGGCCTGCGGATGAAATTCTGAAGGAACAGTTCAGTTCTTTGCCTCAGGAGGCCAAAGACCAGATTTTTCCTTTGCTGGATAAGTTGAAAAAAGGAGATACTACGGGCAATGTGCCTGCAGGGCTAAATTCCATGTTCCGTCCTTCTGTTCAGCCATACCTGATTTCATGGTTCAAATATAATCCGCAGTCGGAAATAAAGACCTTAAAAATCCCTGTTTTAATAATCCAGGGAGATATGGATATCCAGGTTTCGGTGGAAGATGCCAGGTTCCTGGGAAAAGCAAATCCGAAGGCAAAGCTTAAAATTATCAGTCATATGAATCATGTTTTAAAGGATGTTGATACGAAAGATAAAGCAGAACAAGTGACTAAAGTGTATACCAATCCGGATCTTCCTCTGGATAAAAATTTTGAAGATGAGGTGGTCAGATTTATCAAAGAGATCAAATGAACTGAACTCCGGCCGGTCTTTCAATTGGCCTGAGATGACGCCACAGGACTGGCTCATGGAAATCATGTCGCTGCTGGGACTGGTCGCGATGCTTTTTTATGTCTTTTATCATTACCCGAAACTTCCCGGGTCGATTCCCGATCACTTTGATTTCAACGGGAATCCGCAGACGTTTGGGGACCGTAACCAGGTTTGGATCATACCGATTATTTCCTTATTTATGTATGCCATGTTGCCAAACATCATGCGATTTAGATTATCATATCCTTCACAAAGGTTTTTGAACAGAGTGCAAACCCAAAAACAATTTACCGGAAGGGTCAGGCTTCTTCGTTATCAGAAAATGATAATGATCTGGGGACTATTTTACATTTCTTTTTCTCTCATCCGGTTTTCACTTCATACAGGAAACGGATTAGGGGTTTGGTTTTTCCCGGTATTTCTCGGCCTGATTCTCATTCCGTCCATCTCCTTTCTTTTGTTTCGGAGACTAAACCGTTAAACCGGATTGTTTAATTTTCATTCCCTGAGCTGATATCATCACGGCTATCACGATCAATGCGTTTTTCTTACCTTTGTTCTCAAATCAGTCAGAATGAATTTTATTGAGGAACTGAAGTGGAGGGATATGATCCACGATATCAGTCCGGGAACTGAAGAAGAACTCGCCAGGTCAATGACATCGGCCTATATAGGCTACGATCCCACTTCCGATTCCCTGCATATCGGCAATCTTGCCTCCATTATGATGCTGGTTCATTTCCAGAAAGCCGGGCATAAACCTTTTGCATTAGTAGGAGGTGCAACAGGAATGATAGGAGACCCTTCGGGTAAATCCGAAGAAAGGAATCTTCTCGATGAAACAGTACTGCGCTATAACCAGAGTTGTATTCAAAAACAGCTTGAAAAATTTCTTGACTTCAGTTGTGAACCTAACGCGGCTGAAATGGTCAATAATTACGACTGGACAAAGGATTTTTCATTTCTGCATTTCCTCAGGGATGTGGGCAAGCATATCACTGTAAACTATATGATTGCCAAGGACTCCGTGAAGAACCGTATGAATTCCGGATCAGGCATCTCGTTTACCGAATTCAGCTATCAGCTCGTTCAGGGATATGATTTCTGCTGGCTTTTCGAACATAAGAATGTCAGACTTCAGATGGGAGGCTCCGATCAATGGGGCAACATTGTTACCGGCACTGAACTGATACGGCGAAAGCTCGGCGGTGAAGCTTATGCAATCACTTGTCCGCTCATCACTAAAGCCGATGGAGGAAAATTCGGTAAAACCGAAAGCGGCAATATATGGCTTGACCCGAAGAAAACCAGCCCGTATAAATTTTACCAGTTCTGGTTAAACACTTCCGATGAGGATGCCGCCCAGTATATAAAAAAATTCACCCTTTTTACCAGGGAGCAGGTAGATTCACTTTATATGGAGCATCAGCAGGCTCCGCATTTAAGGATCCTGCAGAAAGCCCTGGCTAAAGATATCACGATCCGTGTACACTCGGTGGATGAGTACAACTCTGCCGTTGAAGCCAGTGATATCCTTTTCGGAAAAGGAACTAATGAAAGCCTTCAGAAACTTTCTGAAGAAATATTATTATCTGTTTTTGAAGGTGTTCCGCAATGCGATATTTCGCTTAATGATCTGAAAACAGGCCTGGGTATCATCGATTTCCTTTCCCATAAAACGGGTATTTTCTCATCCAACGGCGAAGCCCGGCGGATGCTGAAAGAAGGAGGGGTGCAGGTAAACAGGCAAAAAGCGTTTGAGGATCTTCAGCTGAATGAAGCTTCCCTGCTGAATAACAAATATATTCTTGTCCAGAAAGGCAAAAAAAATTATTATCTTGTGATAGCCAAATAAAATATCTGATACTATGAAAACAAATTTCCGGGAGGCTCTCCGTGTAAAGGTTCCCATTGTCGTATTCGCTGTTGTTGTCCTCCTGAACATTCTTCCCTTCAGGACACAGGCACAATGGAACACCAATACCTCAGTAAACCTCCTGATTTCTGGACTTACAACAGCCGATATGCAGTCGGTTTCGACCACTGACGGGAAAACCTGGGTTGCCTTTTATAATGAAACCGGCAGCAATTATGACATGAGGGCCCAGCTGATCGATGCAAATGGTTATAAACAGCTTGGGGCGGATGGGGTTCTGGTCAGCAGCTACCCTTCAGGTTCGGCAATATATGTATTCAATGTTTGCGTGGATGCTTCGAATAATCTTATCATTGGCTGCCAGGACGAGAGGTCCGGAACCATGCAGTCGGTCCTTTACAAGATATCCGAAACCGGGACTCAGTTATGGGGTTCTGCCGGTATTATACTTGGAGGAGGCCTTGCCCCTTACCCAGCCGCTTTAAGCAACGGAGAAGTTGTTGTTGCCTGGAATGCAGATGCAGGCAGCACATTGAACCTCCAAAAAATTACCACCGGCGGAACCACGGCCTGGTCAACACCAATACAGGTAAAAGTTGGCACGTCGGCAACCACCGCGGGTCAGCTCATCGCAAATACAGGAGGTAAATTCACCATGGTTTACCAGAAAGGCAGTATGTACACTACGTTATATGCCCAGATGTTTGATAATAGCGGGACTGCTCTCTATTCCCCTTTGCAGATCTGCAATCAGACAACCGCAGGGTACAGGTATTATTCCATTGCAGCCGAGTCCGATACCGTCTATTATGGTTATTACAGTTCAACCGGAAACCGTTTTAATTCGTTTTTGCAAAGGATAAATCCTACCGGAGCCATTCCCTGGGGAATGAACGGTTCAAGCTTCAACACTTCAACCGGTACATATGATAATTACCAGACAACTACCAATATCAATATTGCTCCTGGATCAAACTATGTTTGGTCGGTTTGCACATTTTGCGACTATAACCAGACGATATACGGGATTTATATGCAGAAATTCCTGAAAACCTCGGGAGCAAGACAGTTTACAGATGCGGGAAAGCAAATTTATCCTCTTAATGCAAATGCTTATCAACAAAGAGGTGACCTTGCCCTTACGTCGGATACTCCAATGTTCCTGTTTTATGATGCCAGCTATAAAATATATGCAACCAGGCTGGATGCCAGCGGCAATTTTTCCTGGCCCGGGAACCAGGTTGAGCTGAGTTCGACAACAGCATCAGGCAGTACGGGAAAATTGCGTTTTGGATTTACACCCGACGGGCCAAACAAATGTGCCGGCGTTTGGATAGAGAACAGGAGCTCCGCATATATGGGTTATGCACAGGGAATTTCAATTGGCGGACTAATTGGTCTGACCGTTGCCACTCAGGGAGGAGTTCCTGCAATAATTACCACGACGGGCGGGACTTTACAAATGGGTGCCACTGTCTTCCCGGCCTCAGCCAGCCAGAGTGTTAACTGGAGTATTATACCAGTAACAGGCGGAGCAACTATCAGTTCCGGCGGATTGGTAACAGCTACGGTTGACGGTACTGTGTATGCAAAAGCGACAGCAGTTCAGGACAATACTGTACATGATTCACTCCTTATCACCATTTCAGGACAGATACCCATGGCTCCTACAGTGATAACTCTTGCTGCTACCAATGTCACCGGAACAGAAGCAACCCTTAACGGATCTGTGAATGCCAACAATTCACCTTCTACCGTGACATTTAACTGGGGCCTTAACACGAATTACGGGAATACTGTATCGGCAACCCCGGCTACTGTAACCGGAGCTTCAACAACACCTGTTTCTGCAATGATTTCAGGGTTAAATCCAATAACAACCTACCATTTCCGCTGCGTTGGTGTGAATTCGGTAGGTACAACCTATGGAGCTGATCTTACCTTTACTACCTGCCAGCCCCCTGCTGCTGCAGGAACGATCACCGGTCTGGCAACAGTTTGCCAGAATCAAACCGGTGTCATTTACAGCATACCAAATATTGCCTATGCCACAAGTTATGCCTGGAACCTGCCAGCCGGTGCTACAATTACAGCAGGGGCAGGTACAAATACCATAACAGTCTGGTTTTCATCCGGAGCCGTTTCAGGAAATGTAACCGTTGCCGGGTCCAACTCCTGCCAAACCGGACCCATGTCATCAAAAGCAGTAACGGTCAACCTTGCACCCCTCCCGACAATCACCGGTGCTAACAGCACCTGCACAGGTTCGACCAACTATGCTTATACTACTGAATCAGGTATGAGCAATTATAACTGGACTATTTCTTCAGGCGGTACAATCGTAACAGGGACAGGTACAAATTCCGTGGAGGTCCATTGGACCGGAACGGGGCCCCAGACAATCAGCGTAACATACAGCAATGCAAACGGCTGTTCACCCGAGAATCCTACAGCCCTCAATGTATTTGTTTACCAGTTGCCTTCGGCAGCAGGCCAGATAACAGGACCTGCCGACCTTTGTGCAGGGACCCAGGGGGTTAACTACTTTGTGGATGCCATTCCCGATGCAGTAAATTATATCTGGACATTTCCGGCAGGCGCAAGTATTGTTTCCGGTTCCGGGACTAATTTTATTACTGTCGATTATTCATTTAATGCTGTTTCCGGTGCAATCAGTGTAGTCGGAAATAATGTATGCGGTAGTGGTGCCGGATCAAGTTTAAATATAACCGTGAACCCGGCTCCTCAGGCACCTTCAATAACTGCCAGCGGCTATTTGCTTACCTCAAGCGCTTCTTCAGGCAACCAATGGTACAAAGACGGGAATACGATAGGTGGCGCCAACAACCAAACCTACACCGTACAGGCGACAGGAAGTTACTGGACCGTGGTCACCCTCTCTGGCTGTGCATCCGATTCTTCCAACCACCTTTATATCGTCTGGGTCGGTATAGGCGAGAAAAATGCTCCTGCCGTCGAAATCTCTCCCATCCCCAACAATGGCTGTTTCAAAATTTCAATCAGCTGCCCGTTTGAAACTTCCTTTAGCCTGGACATTTATAACTACCTGGGAGTAAAGATATATGGAAATAAAATCATTGATGTAAACGGAACAACTGTTATACCGGTAGACCTTGGTCCTGTTTCAGGCGGACTTTATACTGTCATCCTTAGAAACAGCGACCATAAAGTGGTTCGAAAAATCCTGGTTAACGAATAATCCTTGCAGAAGTAAGATTCGGTTAACTTACCTGATGAGGCTGAGCGAATTCAATTGATTAAAGGGAGTTATGCGATTGTTTATCTGCCTGTTGATCATTGTTCAAGGGTCTCTGGCATTTGCCGGGACTTCCCAGTATTTGTTCCTGAAAAAAGCTCGGAATCATTATAAAAATGAAGTTGAGAAGTCCAGTGAACCTGAAAAAGGTAATGCGGCGATAGATTCAGCTCTGAAAACAGTTATCGATTCCTCAGATTTTCAGAAAGCATACAGTATCTCCTGTGAAATAGGGATTTTTTTACTTGAACAGGGGAAGCATGCCCTGGCACTTGATATTTATAATGATATCAGGCAATACCTTGAAGCGAAAACATCTAAATCAAAGGAGGACGAGAAGAAAATTTCTTCAATGTATAATGTAATTGGTGCTATCTATGAAGAAACCGGATTATGGAATGATGCCCTATCGATGTACCTGAATTCACTCCAGGCGTGCAATAACACTAATAATGAGGCCGGCAAAGCAAAAGTCTACAATAATATCGGGAAATTATATTTTAGCCGGAATGAATTGGATAAAGCTGAAGGCTTGTTCGAAAAAGCAATTGTTATAAATAAAACCTTGAATAAGCGGCAAGAACTATTTAACAATTATAATAACCTTGCAGGGATTTATCAACTAAGGCATAATTCCAACAGAGCGCTTGAATATGCTCTGATTGCGCTAAATCAACTGGATATTAAAAAGGATTTCTATGATCTTTCCATTGCTTATTCCAATATCGGCAATCTCTACCAGGATCTTGGTAATAAACCGGTTGCACTCTCCTATTATGAACAGGCAGCAAGACTACAGGGACAACATTCATTTCAGATTGCCCTGATCCGTTCCTTTACTTCGATATCCTCGCTCTACCAGGATATGAAAAAACAGGATTCTGCAACGGCATATATGATAAAATCCCTAAAGCTTGTCGAAAAACTCCGGAACCCTTCCCAAACACTCTTTGTGTATAAGACAGCAGCCCGGTATTTCAATAAGATCGGTAATTATAAATCGGCTTATGATCTGTATTCCAAGTATGTAGCCCTGAATGATTCCCTGGAAAAGCTCAACAGTATTACCAAGATTGAGCAGATTCAAACGGTTTATGAAGTCATCAATAAAGAAAAAGACAATAAAATACTACAGCAAAAGATCAACCTCCAGGAACTCGCTATCCAGCGTCAGAAGATAATCCTGATTACCGCTGCAGCACTCTTTCTTTTCTTTATCTATTTTCTGTTCAATCTCGTTCGCAATAACCGGCGCGAAAGAAACAGAAACAGCCTGATCATGAACCAGTCTGAACTTCTGCATCAACAGGAAAAGCAACTTCTTATGGATCAGGAACAAAATCTTAAACTTGAACTTGATTATAAAAACCGCCAGCTAACATCCTATGCTCTTCACCTTGTTCGCAACAATGAATTCGTACAGAAAACGACGGAAGAGCTCAAACATATCCTTCTTGATCTTAATCCCAGGGATAAGGATCGCTCAGAACGAATTAAACAGATGATCTCCGACCTTCATCAGTACTCTTCGGGAAATGTGTGGGAAGAGTTTCGCTTATACTTTGAAGAAGTTCACCAGTCCTTTGACAAGAACCTGAGTGCCGCATTCCCTTCGTTATCTCCAAACGATAAAAAAATCTGCGCCCTGCTCAAACTTGGTTTGTCAACAAAGGAAATTGCATCTATCACCTTCAGGGAATTACGCAGTGTGGAATCTGCAAGGAACCGGCTAAGAAAAAAATTAGGCTTGGATCCGGATGTGAACATCCAACTTTTTCTTTCGCATTTTTAATGCTGTAAATCAATATTATAGCAGCAATTGCCGTAGTAATCTGGCAGGTCATTTACTATTTGCCGTAGTATAGATATGGTATTATTTTAGGTGAATGGCCTTCGGGGAATTATCTTTACCCATATTCCTGCATATCAGGGATAAATGTAGAACATCAATTAAAATCAGCAGTAAAATGAAAACTAACCAAAAACAACCTATGAAATCAATTTTCACTACAGGAATTCAGGTTCCTGTGTTGTTTGCACTGTTTGCACTTTTACCAACAGGGCTAATGGCGCAATGGAATTCGAATACTTATGTAAATCTCCTAGTATCCTCTTATTCAGGTGATGTCCTGTTGTCCGCCCCAACGACTGACGGGAAAACCTGGGTTGCATTCTACAGTCTGAATGCAGGTAATTATGCCATGAGGGCACAGCTTCTTGACGCTAATGGGTTCAAACTTCTTGGACCCGACGGTATCGTTGTAAGCAACTATACTTCAGGAAGTGCAACGTATGTTTTTAATATCTGCCTTGATGCAACAAACAATCTGATCATTGCAATGCAAGATCAGAGAACCGGAAGCATGAGGACTGTCTTATACAAAATCTCACAGGCGGGAATTCATCTCTGGGATCCGGCAGGGGTTGTCCTGGGGGCCGGGTTGGCACCTAATCCTGCGGTATTATCGACAGGTGAAACTGTTGTTTGCTGGGATGAAAGTGTTAGCGGCACCCTGAACCTGCAGAAGATTTCCACCGGAGGTACTACCGTCTGGTCAACTCCCATACAGGTTAAAGTCGGGACTACCAAAACTACAAGGGGACAGATAGTCGGGAATTCAGGCGGTACGTTTACAATGGTTTACCAGAAAAAAGGAGTGGGAATCTCCACAAGTTTGTATGCACAGAGGTTTGATAATAGCGGCACTGCATTGTATACAGCTTTACAAATCTCCAACCAGACCTCCAGCGGCGCACGTTATTATTCAATTCTTGCCGACGCTGATACCACCTATTTCGGGTTTTATGTTTCCCAGGGTTCCCGTTTTAATTCTTTCCTTCAAAGGATCAATCCTGGTGGTACGATTCCCTGGGGGATGAACGGATCTAATTTCAATACCTCGGTTGGATCATCCGATAACTACCAGATGACAACCGATATCAATATGACCCCAGGCTCAAACTATATCTGGTCGGTGAGCAATTTTTGCAACACTTTGCAGAGTCAGTATGGCATTTATGTCCAGAAATTCCTGAAAACCACAGGGGCAAGACAGTTTGGTGATGGGGCAAAAGTTGTTTATCCTATCAGTGCAACAAGGGACCAGCATGCCGACAGGATCGCCATGGTAAATGATGCACCTATGTTCATGGGATACAGCGATGTTGACTATAAAATCTATGCCCTGCGCCTCGATGCAAACGGGAATTTTGTATGGCCCGGGAATAAGGTTGAGATCAGCTCTACAACTGCCTCCGCAGGAACACCAAAGATGAGGTATGGATTCACACCTGATGGCCCCAACCGTTGCGCAGGCATCTGGACAGAAAACAGGGGAACAGGATACCTGGGGTACGCTCAGGGAATCTCTATTGGGGGACTTCTTGGAGTAAAAGTAAAGACCCAGGGTAATATCCCGGCTACAATCACAGTAAACGGAGGAACTTTGCAGGTGGTTGATACTATATTACCTCTGACCTCTAACCAGAATGTAACCTGGAGTTTGGTTCCTGCAAACGGTATTGCAACGATCAGTGCTGGTGGGCTGGTCTCTGCCCTGGCCGATGGAATTGTGTATGCAAAAGCCGTCGCTCTCCAGGATAATACAGTCACAGATTCTTTGATGATTACCATTTCGGGACAGGTTCCCACAGTAACGACTCTGGCAGCAACCAATACTACACAAACAGCCGCCACCCTAAATGGTTCTGTGACGGCCAAGAATTATACGACAAATGTTTATTTCTATTATGGGCTTACAACAGCATATACCAATATTGTCCCCGGAATTCCTTCTATAGTATCCGGCACTACCCCTACTGGAGTATATGTAAACCTCACCGGCCTGACCCCAAATAATATATATCATTACCGTTGCGAGGTAGTATGTTCGGCCGGTACATTTACAGGTGCTGATATGACATTTGCAACTTGTTCCACTCCAGGGACACCGGGTCCAATCAATGGTCCTCCTACTGTATGCCAGTCTCAAACCGGAGTTAACTACAGTGTAGCTCCTATTCCTAATGCCCTGGGATACACCTGGACCGTACCACCCGGAGCGTCAATTGTCAGTGGCACTGGAACACCTAGCATTATAGTCAATTTCTCAGGCACTGCTGCTTCAGGCAACGTAACAGTTACAGGCACAAGTGTATGCGCCAGCGGTCCTACCGGAACTCTGGGGGTATCCGTGATGCCTATTCCTGTTCCGACAATCCAGGGAGCCACTAATTTGTGCGTCAATTCCGCACAAATTGAGTATTTCACCCAAACAGGTATGGGTAACTACCAGTGGAGTATTGCACCAGGAGGCACAATCACTGCCGGGGCGGGAACCTATGATATCCTTGTCACCTGGACTGACCCTGGATCAAAATGGGTCAGTGTAAATTATACCAACGCGGGAGGATGTGCAGCTGCCTCTCCAACCACCCTGAATGTGACGGTCAATCCAATTCCTGACCCTGCTGGTCAGATATCCGGGTCGACTGCAATCTGCGTTGGCACACAAAATGTCCCATATCAGGTTAGCCCAATACCAAATACTATAGTATATATCTGGACTTTGCCTGCCAATGCAACAATAGCTTCCGGTTCAGGTACGAATTCCATTACGGTTGACTTTGCAGCAAACGCTTCATCAGGCAATATCACGGTGAATGGAAATAATACCTGCGGAAATGGTGCAGCTTCCAACCTGAATGTAATACTTAACCCAATCCCGCCGACCCCTGTGATCATGGTCAGCGGCCATGAGCTTATCTCAAGCTCTGCCTCGGGGAACCAATGGTTTCATAATGGAACCGCCGTTCAGGGAGCAAACGCACAAACATATCATGTCCCCCTTTCAGCACCGGGTTGGTACTGGACTGTTGTTACACTGAACAACTGCGCTTCCGACACCTCCAACAATGAATATATTGCCGGAGTTGGTATTGGTGAAAAGAATGATGCCGGGATTGCTATTTACCCTGTTCCCAATACAGGGAATTTCAGTATCTCGATCAGCAGTGTTTCTGACATCACTTACAAACTTGATGTTTATAACAATCTTGGTGTGAAGATATACGGAGACAAATCTATCTCTGTCAACGGGACAAAGGTTACGCCAGTTGACCTTGGCCCTGTCCCCAACGGGCTTTATACCATTATTCTGCGTACCAACGACAACCAGGTGGTACGTAAGATCCTGGTGAACAAATAATGGTTGATTTGGTTAGTAACATCCCGGATCCGTCCGGGATGTTCTTTGTACAAAAGCATAAGGGGCTGTCTCGAAACCATGAGACAGCCCCTTATGCTTTAAAATACCTTGACAGCTCTATTTCACAAACTGCTTTGCATAATATTTCGCCGTCAGCTTTTCTCCTGTTGCTTTTTCGATCATGTCATTCCAGTAATACCTGTTAGCTGGCATAAAGATCCTGGCTTTCAGATAATCCCCCACCGCCTTATTGTTTGTGAAACTCTGGAATTTGAAATCTTCACTCTTGATCACATTGGTCACAATGTAAGCGTAAAGCTGTGATGCAAGAAGCTCACCCATCAGGTAATTATGATAATAACAGGGAACCGTGGCAATATGTATTTTTGTTGCCCAGTCAGGCTCGTTGCGGCCTGCCGGACGTTTCAGGAGCTGGTATTTCTCAACCATATCCCACCATAACTGGTTGAGATCCTGGTCGGGATTCTCATACATGCTCTTTTCAAAATGATACATCACCTGGGCCCAGCGGCTGAAAACAAGCTGGTCAAGGCGAAGGGTCTTGAAACAATTGTCGGCTATCTTACCTTTTTCTTCCTCGCTGATTCCTGCATTGTCTTTAAGCCATTGAGGGTTGGAAGAGAAACGACCAAACATCATGGCTATCGCTTCAGTCGTAAACGTATGGGCAGGGTCACGTAAAACGAAAGGAAGGTTGAAATCCTTGTATCTGTCATAAACCGAATGCCCGAATTCGTGAAGCAGCGTCCCCATCCAGATACTGTTCGGCTTTACATTGCAAAGTACTCGCACATCTCCAAGCTTATCAATATCGGTGCAGAACGCATGCTGGTTCTTGCCGGGTTTTTCAAACAGATCACTGTTCTTCATGATGTCGTCAACCGGCAGTCCGATCCCGCTGTAATAAACTTTTACCAAGCCGGGCAAATCCTTATCCTGGTAATATTTATCCAGGTCGACTGCATAGATCTTTGGTGCCTGCTGGAAAAAACGGTTCTGATAGTTCCATGGTCTTAACTCATCCTTACTTTTCAGGTTATAATATTTAATGAAATAATCATCAATCTCTCCTTTGGCCTGAGTAAACGCAGCTTTTGTAAGGCTGTCCAGTTCCTCGAATATCTTTCTGACATCTTTGGGATCCTGGTCTCCAAGAGTAAGGCTCATCTCATGGTAGTTTCTGAAGCCAAGGTCTTTGGCCACTTCATTCCTGACCTTGACCAGCTTTTTCAAATCATCAGCAACCAAAGGCCCTATCTTTTTCTGGGCTTCCCAAACTTCTTCCTGGTATTTCACATCTTTTGATGTACGAAGGACTTCTTCAACATCATTGTCGGATAGCTTTTTCCCTTTGACTTCAGTCCTGAAATTGCTGTATTTCTGCTCTATTGCAGATTGCATTCGGATCATTGTATTAAGTTTAGCCGTGTCGGCTTTGGCCATAATAAATGAACGGTACAGCACATCCAGTTCACGCGATAATAAACTGTCGGAAATCAGGCCCGAGATCTTGATCTCCTCCAGCTTTTTCAGGCTTTCCTTATCTGCATAAAAGGCCATCATTTTCATATTCAGGTCTTCTGCCTTCTTATAATCTTCGGGTTTGCCCGATATTGAAGCCGCCCAGGCAGCCAGAGTGCATTCTTTATACAATGGTACGATCACCGAATCATGCCTTGCAATAAAGGCTTTCAGGTCCTTGTTCATCTGTTCTTTTTTTGATGTACAACCGGCGATCAGCATGACCCCGAGGGCCAGTAAGGTTAACGTTTTAAGTGTTTTCATCATATTTATTTTATTAAGTGTGTTCTTGCGGATGACATTATTTCGCTACTTCCCATGTGCTCCCGTCTTTACCGTCCTTTACCGTAATTTGCAGTTTTTGCAGGGCATCCCTGATCTGGTCTGATGTTCCCCAGTCCTTGTTCTCCCTTGAGCTCTGCCTGATCTTCAGCACAAGTTCCATAAGCCCTTTGAGGTATTCAGAATTGTTGCCAGGAAGTTCGCTTTTCAAGCCAAGTATATCAAACACAAAAGTGTTGAAGGTTTTTTTCAGTCGCTCAAGATCATCAACTGAAATACTTTCTTTATTATCATTTACCGAATTGATGATTCTGACCATCTCAAACAGGTTGGCGATCACGATTGGGCTGTTGAAATCATCGTTCATTGCCTCGTAACAGGCATCACGAAGTGCAGTGATCCGTGAATCGTGATCGGTGATCGGTGATACTGCATCCCGGATTCCGGATCCCGGATCCCGGGCCTCTAGTTTGTCAAGGATCTCAATCGCTGCAAGCAGCCGTTTCAAGCCTTTCTCCGCTGCCTGCAAAGCCTCGTTCGAAAAATCAAGCGTACTGCGGTAATTCGCCTGGAGGATGAAAAAGCGGATTGTCATCGGGGAGTATGCCTGGGCGAGAGATGCATGAGACCCGGTGAAGAACTCATCCAAAGTAATAAAATTACCAAGCGACTTCCCCATTTTCTGGCCATTTATGGTGACCATGTTATTATGCATCCAGTATTTCACCGACTCATGTCCGAGGGCTGCCTGGTTCTGCGCAATTTCCGATTCGTGATGGGGGAACAGCAGATCCATTCCGCCCCCGTGGATATCAAAATACTCACCCAGATATCTTGTGCCCATTGCTGAGCATTCAATGTGCCAGCCGGGAAAACCTTCGCTCCATGGAGACGGCCATCGCATGATATGTTCGGGCTGAGCTTTTTTCCATAAAGCAAAGTCAGCCGGATTGCGTTTTTCATCCTGTCCTTCCAGGGCCCTGGTATTCGATAAAAGATCATCCAGCACCCTGCCCGAAAGCTTGCCGTAACTGTATTCCAGGGCATATTTTTCAACGTCAAAATATACCGATCCGTTGACTTCATATGCAAATCCTGCATCCTGTATCTTCTTGATAAATTCAATCTGTTCAATGATATGACCCGAAGCCCGTGGTTCGATACTGGGCCGTTTCACATTCAGGACATCCATGAACACGAAATACCGGTCGGCATAATATTGGGCTACCTCCATCGGTTCAAGCTGCTCAAGGCGTGCTTTCTTTGCAATCTTATCTTCCCCCTCATCCAGGTCATGCTCCAGGTGCCCAACATCGGTAATATTCCTGACATATCTTACTTTATACCCTAGATGAAGCAAATACCTGAAGACCAGGTCAAAGGTTATTGCCGGTCTGGCATGCCCCAGGTGCGGATCCCCGTAAACAGTGGGCCCGCAAACATACATGCCTGTAAAAGGCGGGTTCAGGGGTTCAAATTTTTCTTTGCTGCGTGAGAGGGTATTATATATATAAAGGCTTTGCTCCATACCATTGAAATTCAGCATTCAAATTTAAGGGAGATTTTTCAGAAAAGTATTTAAATATTTCCCTGGCCGACCGAAATTCTTGAAAGTAATCTGTCCCCCGGTTCAGTTATTCCTGACATAAAGCAACAGGGGCTATTTTACTTCAACGCTACACTTTATCCCCAGTTTCTTGCATACCCCCTGGATGGCATTAACCGTAAGTTCCATCGTCTTCGTGGAAGGCTGGACCGAATCGGTGGCCGAGACGGTGATTTGGCAGAGGGCTCTATCGAGGGAGTCGACTTTCATTTTTACCTGGGCGGTGCCGGTGGTAAAGCTCACTGCCTTTTTGGCGTCATCCCTGCCTGTCATCTTTATCTTCGGGGCTGTTGTCACGGTATCGGTCATCGCACGGTACACCTTGGATGTTTTTGCATCAAGCACGACCACCGAGATTGCGGCATTCTGGGTGTGACTGCTCTTGATCTTCCTCGCAAGCGCAATAAACTGGGCGCCGGCTGTTATAAAACTGAAAGCCAGTAATATGGTCAGGATAGAGTGAATGTAAAATCTTTGTGTTTTCATGGGATGGATATTGGCATTGACTGTATACAAAGTATTGGCTAAAATACTGAATATCTCTTTCTTCTCAAGGGGATTACTTGCGTATAAAAATGAAAAAATATTTATTTTTACATTGGATTTTCTTTCAACTTCCCATGGCCACAAATCCCACAACAGCCTCACGTCTTTCACCCTGGGTTTACTTTATAGCATTGTTCAACGTTTGTCTGCACCTGGCATTCTATAATACACTTGGGTTTCACAGGGATGAACTTTTGTATTTCTCTTTAGGACAGCACCTGAACGCGGGATATGCCTCGGTCCCTCCTTTCATTGGCTTCATAGCCTGGCTGATGATCAATACTTTGGGCTATTCTCTTTTTGCTTGCAGGATCATTCCCATTCTTCTGGGGGGCCTTATGGTTATTCTCACCGGCGCAATTGCAAGGGAACTTAAGGCGAAACAGTATGCACAGGTCCTCGCTGCGATCGCTTTTGTGGTCACTCCCTTCAACCTGCGTACATATATGCTGTTCATGCCGGTCTGTTTCGACTGCTTCTTCTGGAGCCTGATCCTTTTCATCATGCTGAGATGGATCAATACCCGCGAAAATAAATATCTTCTGTACATGGGCCTTGCCGCCGGCCTGGCAATGCTCAACAAGTACCTTATTGCTGTCGAGCTGTTTGCAATACTGATAATGTTTGCATTCTCTTCTTACAGGAAGATCTTTTTAAACAAATATTTCTATTTTGCCTGCCTTCTGGCACTGATCGTTTTTTTGCCTAACCTTATCTGGCAACTGAAAAACAATCTTCCTGTGCTTACCCATATGCATGCACTCCACGACAACCAGCTGGTGCATGTCGACCGTATCGCATTTTTCACAGACCAGCTGTTCATCGTGGTAATGGCAGCCCTTCTGGTAATCCCCGGTCTCCTGTATATGGGATTTGCCGGAACCATGAAACAATATCGTCCGCTTTTCCTGGCCAGTATAATTTCACTTCTCATCATCGCCATTCTGAGGGGGAAAAGTTACTATACTATCGGCCTGTTCCCATTCTGGATTGCGGCAGGCGGAGTGTTTTGGGAAACACGTCTGAAAAGCATTGTATCCCGCATCCTGCTTCCTGCATCTATGATTTTATTCACGATTCCAATCCTTCCCATGGGTATTCCTGTTTATCATGCTCCTAAGCTGGCGGATTACTTTGCAGGTGCAAAACGGACGACTGGCTTTGACATGGCTCTTCGCTGGGAAACCGGCCGAATTCATTCTCTGCCCCAGGATTATGCCGATATGCTGGGATGGGAAGAGATCGCTGCAGGTACGGCAAAAGCATATTCTCGGGTTCCGGATAAAAAATCCTGCATGATCTATGCCGAATATTACGGACGGGCGGGAGCAGTCATGGTACTTGGGAAAAAATACCATCTTCCCGAACCGGTCTGCTTTTCAGAAAGCTTTTTCTACTGGTTCCCACGCCATCCGCAGACAGAAATTAAAACTTTGATCTATATCAACGATGAACTGGGGGAGGATATTCATGATCTGTTCGCAGACTGCCGCCTTATAAACCGTGTAAGCGATACGCTTGCAAGGGAATATGGTACCGGTGTATGGCTTTGTACAAACCCGCGAACAAGCTTCAACGCTTTCTGGAAACATCGTATCCCTCAGATAACCGATCCGTTCAGGTAATTTTCATTCCCTGCCTGCTAAAAATTTCACAGAACTTCCTACTTTTGCATCCACAATTCGTAATTCGTAAATCGTAATTCGTAAATCGTAAATCGTAAATTCTACCTCCTGAATATGGAAAAGATCCTCGTCATCGGATGTTCAGGCCAGATCGGCTCGGAACTCACACTTGAACTGCGCAAAATCTACGGGAACTCAAATGTTATTGCCACTGATATTCGTCCGGCCCCTGGGGAGATCAGCGAAAGCGGGCCCTTCGAAATACTGGATGTTCTGGATGCTTCAAAACTCCAGCTGATCTGCGAACATGAAAAAGTAACCCAGATCTATCACCTGGCTGCAATACTTTCGGGCAATGCTGAAAAACGCCCTATGCCGTCATGGGATATTAATATGCGAAGCCTGTTTAACGTTCTTGAGATCGCAAAAGAAATAAAACTAAAAAGGATCTTCTGGCCCAGCTCCATCGCCGTATTCGGCCCCACAACACCGCGTTATGATACCCCACAGTATACTGTTATGGAACCCAATACGGTTTACGGTATCAGCAAACTTGCCGGCGAACGCTGGATTGAATATTACTTCAACAAATATGGTGTTGATACCCGCAGCCTCCGCTACCCCGGACTAATCAGTTACAAGACCGAAGCCGGTGGCGGCACTACCGACTATGCCGTTGAGATCTTTTACGAAGCCATCCTCCACCATAAATATGAATGCTTTCTTGGCCCCGACTCAGCTCTTCCCATGATGTTCATGAGCGATGCCATAAAAGCCACTATCGATGTGATGCAAGCTGACGCTTCGAAATTATCCCTGCGCTCAAGCTACAATGTGGCCGGTATCTGTTTCGACCCGAAAACAATTGCAGCAGAAATAAAGAAACACATCCCCGATTTTGAAATTACTTACAAACCTGATTTCCGCCAGGCGATTGCAGACTCCTGGCCGGCATGTATCGACGACAGCGTTGCCCGCAAAGACTGGGGGCTCGACTATGTGTACGACCTTGAAAAGATGACGAAAGTCATGCTCGAAGAGATCGGGAAGAAACTGAAATAGGTCAGGTATAATATCTAACCATAGGCCGGTTCTTCGACTTCCGGTCAACAACCTTGAATCCGGCCCTTTCAAAGGATTTGTAAAGGCCTATCCATGCAAAAGAATCAGGCAGCCGTTTTGTTGTGGGAATGGTAGGATATGCTTCTATGATCTTTATTCCTTCTTCACGGGCATATGAGATGACCCCCTCAAGCAAAGCAACTGAAACACCGTTATTTCTGAAATCTTTATGGATGAACATGCAGGGGATCGACCATACCTGGTTATTGTCGATGGGTTTGTGAACCCTCGACCTGCCTAGCTTTATAAAATCCTCACGGGGTGCAAAAGCACACCACGCTATAGCTTGCCCTTCACACAACGCCAGTATGCCAGCCGGGTTGCCTTCATCAACGACCTCCTTCATGGCCCGCTTGTTTCCATCTTCAAACTTTCCTTCTTTAAAATCACCTGGCGACAGGCGATAAAACATACACCAGCAGTTACCACAGGCACCCCTGGGCCCGAAAAGCTGTTCGAATAAGACCCAGTTATTGCTGTTCAGGGGTTCAAATTTAAGATCTGTTATAAAAATTTCATTCATCCTTATGATCCTCGAAGATTACTTTCCTGTATTTGGTATATAAGAATGAAATGATCAGCAATAATACCCCAAGCACGATAAAAACAATAGTTTTGGCAATAGTGTCAAGTGTAGAAAGATCATAGAAAAAGAGTTTTAGCAGAGTAAGAGAGAAAAGAACAATGGCCCCGATCCGAAGATGCAGCTTCTTTTTCCAAATGCCAAGGACAATCAGGAATACCGAATACAACCCGAACAGAATGCTTAAACCCAGCTTGTATGACTGTTCTGATCCTGAAAGGTCCATCCAGTTGATCAGCTCATTACTGATTACCGTAAGCAGGGTGATATGCAGGAAAATATCAAATTCCATCAGCAAATCCGTGCCGAGGAATTCCTGTCTAACATAGCTGTAAACAGAAAAAAGTAAAACTGCAAGGAAAGCAAACAACACATACCTTATACCAATAAGCATCACACCGCAATAAAAATATTTAGACAATTCCTGGGCGAGGTAGCTTTCACGCAGGCTTCCCAGGGCAATCAGTCCAACGGAAAGGCACAAACCCACCGCAGCCAGACTGAATCCCAGGTTAATAAGCCCGAATACGCTTTTTTTCAACCAGCGGATATTCACATAGGAAAGGAGTGAAAGAAAAAGCATTGAATAGACAAGGATTGATATGGTTTTATAATTAGGTATGTTCTCGTTGGTAAAATGCTGCAATCCTGAAACAGGATCATTAACATTCAAAGTGCTTGAAACGATCAGCTGGTTCCAGTAGGCGGATATTTCAAGGTAGAATGTAAAATACACAACTATAAGAAATATTGAGGGGATGAAGAAGTTCATTATCCGGTGAACCGAAAGTTGCCATCCTGCAGCCAGAGTGGTTTTTTTACTCCTGTTGATAAGATTAATGAATGCGAATGAAGCGATGAACAACATCGAGGTCAGGAAATTCAGGTTGAAAAGGGGAATGAATTTTTCCCCTGCAGGCCACACGCCATCAGTGTGATAAGTACCCTTCCAGCCAACCATAATACAGAAAAAAGCCAGTATCATCAGAGCATATGAAAGCATCTCATAAACAGAGGTGTTTCTGGTCCTGCCAACCCAGAACAGAGTTGCAGCCTCCGCCGCCCATAACATTGTCACCCAGTTCCCATCGAGCTGTACAGGGATGGCAATGGTTAAAAACGAAATGACCAAGGCGGCAGTGAAGTAAAACAGGTTTTTATCGGACTCTTTTACCCTGAATATCAATATACTTACAAAAAAATGGATCAAGCCGTTGACCACGGTAAACAATCCCAGAAAATCCTCTCCTCTTATGTTTTGTCTTAAGATTGAATACCCCAGTCCGTAAAACAAAGCAGAATTCGCAAGCAACAGCAGGATGTCGTCAATCCTGAATTTCTCTTTCTTCAGAAGTTTATAGGAAAGAAAGATGGTATAAAACGTCACGAAGAAGATGCAAATAAAAATCCATGCCAAGCCGAAATGGATCAAATTGTCGTACTTCGGCACGAACCAGGTAATGAAGATCAGCCAGCTGAGGAAAAAAGAAGAATGATACAGGGGTTTCCAGTATTTCCTGAACGCTATGAAAAGAATGCCCGTATTGATTATGGCCATATAGCTGAATAAAATGACCACCTTCCCCGAACTGTCACTTAAAAGGAAAGGTACTGCATAAGCTCCGACCAGCCCGATATGCGCGATGACCTGCCTGTTATAAGCCACCGCTGCCATAACCGTGAAAACAGTGAATAAAACCATCAGGACAAAGGTGAGTGTAAGCGGGATCAGGGCATAGAAACTATAGGCAGCGAAAGTGATGAAATACATGATGGCCATGGATCCGCTAAGCAGGACGGCACTGAAATTTAAATATTCTTTCTTAAGGCGGATGGCGAATCCCAGTAATCCCAACCCAATGATGTACCCGAGAATGATCCTGGTCCAGGGGCTTATCAGATCATGGTCGATGGCATATTTGGCACCAATGCCTACCCCGATCACAAGGATCACGATGCCGATCTTGTTGATCAGGTTCTCACCAATGAATTTCTCAAGGTTGGACTTTGGTTTTGGTCCATTCTCTCCCCTTGTGAAAGCTTTTCTGACAGCCTCATTCCATAGCTCAGGTACTTCCTTCGCTGAAACCGGTTCTTCCTGCCTGGGGACCACACTTTCAAGATGTGAAACAGTTTCTTCCACGATTTCCTTTGATGGCAACTCCAGGGATTCCTTAATTACCTGTTCCTGTTTTTCGTGTTCCTTCTCCCCCGAAGCCAGGATCTGGATTTCGTTTTGCAATTCTATTATCTGTTCCTGAAAAGATTCCTGCCTTTTCATCAACTCCGACAGCTTTTCAAGAAGCTGGTTGATCTTATCCTGATATTCATCCATATTATACCTATTTCCAGTGTTTTACAAATCGTAAAAACAAGTAATGGTAGATCGTGTACCCGGACAGGACACGGTGGTTGAGGCAGTTTCTTAAGATATAACCGCTGCCAGCGGCAGAGTCTCTTTCAGTCTTACTCCTTTTTCTGTTTCCTGCACAGTGCAGCATTCATGAAGTATGTCGTGCTCAAAAAACAGAATATATCCTTTTTGTGCAGCTTCCTTCATGAAAATTTCCTTTTCCATAAGGGTGATCAAAGGGCGTGTGTCATACGACATCACAAAAGGTAATGGAATATGCGCTGCCGAAGGCAGCAGATCGGCCATGTATACGATCGTTTTGTCGCCATAACGTAAATGTGGCAGGACTTGTCCCTCGGTATGCCCGAAGAACATACGCAATACTATGCCCGGGTATATTTCAGTATCCTTATCAACCAGGTTCAGCCTCCCTTTTTCTTTTATCGGATATATGTTTTCTTTAAGGAAAGAGGCCTTCTCCCTGTTATTCGGATTGGTGGCCCAGTCCCACTGCTGGCGGCTGGTCCAATAGGTTGCGTTTGGAAAAGCCGGGATATAATCCGAGCGGTCTTCATTCCATTTCACAGCGCCCCCGCAATGGTCAAAATGCAGGTGTGTCAGGATCACATCCGTGATATCATCCGCAGTAAAACCAAGAGCAGCAAGGGATTTATCCAGGCTGTCGTCACCGTTCAGGTAATAATTCGAGAAGAATTTTTCGCTTTGCTTCTCGCCAATCCCGCAGTCGATAAGGATTTTCCGCTGCCCGTCCTCAACCAGCAGGCAGCGCATGCTCCAATTGCAAAGATTATTTTCATCGCAGGGATAGAGTTTGCTCCACATCACCTTGGGAACAACACCGAACATAGCGCCCCCGTCGAGCTTGAGATTACCGGTATTTATGACGTGTAATTTCATTTACGAATTACGAATTACAATTTACGAATGAGCTGATTCAATCGTAAATCGTAAATTATTTACTTGTATTCATTCACAACCATTTCGCCCTGCACCACCCGTAAAGCATTCGCGGCCATTGCCTGGATCTCATTATCACCGGGATACACAACGACCTTTGCCAGTTTCTTAACATGTTCAATAATAAAATCGATCACTCTCTCCGAATGTGCAATCTCGCCGGTAAGCAAAATAGCATCCACTTCGCCTTTCAGGACGACATACATTTCGCCTATACATTTCGAAACCTGGTATGCCATGGCATCCATGATCTTCTTTGCCTTTTCATCACCGCTCTTGATGCGGAATTCGATAGCGCTCAGGTCGGTTGTCCCCAGATGAGCCCTGATGCCTCCGCAATGGGTCAGAAGGCAATATACCTCCTCGGAAGGTTTTTTATCGACCAGGCACATCTTTACGATGTCGCCCAATGGCAGGCTTCCGCTGCGTATCATCGAGAACGGACCGTCGCCTTCAAAACCCTGGTTCACATCGATCACCCTTCCCTTGCGGTGAGCTCCGATAGTAGTCCCGTTACCCATATGGGCTACGATCAGGTTCAGGTCCTCATATTTCATGTTCTGGCTCTCGGCAAACAACTTGGCGATAGCTTTCTGGTTCAGGGCATGGAAGATAGATTTCCTCTCTATGCCAGGTGAACCTGTAACACGTGCAACGTCTTCCATTTCATCAACGACAGTAGGATCGGCAATCATAGCCATTGAGCCCGGGATCTCCGCAGAAACGGCGTCGGCAAGCAATCCGCCAAGATTAATGATATCCACGCCGACCGGACTGTTCCTGAGATCATGCTTCAGGGATTCGTTCACTGCATAAACTCCTGATTTAACAGGCTTTACAAGGCCACCTCGGGAGATCACAATCTTCACCTCACTGAGGTCAAACTCGTTGTTCTGAAGCTCCTTCAACACGATCTGCTTGCGCAATTCCAACTGTTCATAAATCGTTTCAAAGCCTGCAAGCTCATCGGTAGTATGATACCGGTTGTTAATATAAAGGAGTTTGTAGTTGTTGTAGACAGCAATCTGGGTAACCTTGTCCCTGGGATTAACTACTAAGATGTTGAATTTCATATCAGTAAACGTTTTAGCTACATGTTTCGCCTGTACTGACCTCCCACTTCAAACAATGCATGGGTGATCTGACCGATGGAACAGAATTTGGTTGCCTCCATCAGGCTTTCAAAGATATTCATATTTTGCGTTGCAGCGTATTTCAGATTATGAATTGCTGTTCCCGATTCCTCTTTCCAGCTTGCATGAAGATGTTTCAGCATATCGATCTGGTATTGTTTTTCTTCTTCTGTACTGCGGATGACTTCGCCCGGTAAAACAGTGGGGCTGCCTTTGCTGCTCAGGAATGTATTGACTCCCATGATCGGAAGCTTCCCGCTGTTTTTCAGGTTTTCATAATACAGAGATTCTTCCTGGATCTTGCTCCTCTGATACATGGTTTCCATTGCTCCAAGTACCCCTCCCCTTTCGGAGATCCGCTCAAATTCAAGCATTACAGCTTCCTCAACAAGGTCGGTTAACTCTTCGATGATAAACGAACCCTGTAGGGTATTCTGGTTCTTTGCCAGGCCCAACTCATGGTTGATGATCATCTGGATCGCCATGGCCCTGCGCACCGATTCCTCGGTAGGTGTTGTGATAGCTTCGTCGTAAGCATTGGTATGCAACGAATTGCAGTTGTCATAGATTGCATACAATGCCTGGAGGGTGGTACGGATATCGTTGAAGTCGATTTCCTGGGCATGCAGTGAACGGCCTGAAGTCTGGATATGATATTTGAGCATCTGCGAACGGCTATCGGCCTTATACCTGTACTTCATGGCCTTGGCCCAGATCAGGCGGGCTACGCGTCCGATCACCGAATATTCAGGATCGATGCCGTTGCTGAAAAAGAACGAAAGGTTGGGTGCAAACTTACTCACATCCATCCCCCGGCTTACGTAATATTCAACATAGGTGAACCCGTTCGAAAGGGTCAATGCAAGCTGGGTAATGGGATTAGCCCCGGCTTCGGCAATATGATATCCCGAAATTGAAACGGAGTAAAAATTCCTGACATTGTTATCGATGAAATATTCCTGGATATCACCCATCATTTTAAGGGCAAAATCAGTAGAGAAGATACAGGTGTTCTGGGCCTGGTCTTCCTTAAGGATGTCGGCCTGGACCGTTCCCCTAACGCGGCATAAGGTTTCGGTCCTGATCTTCTGATAGACCTCCCCGGGCAGCACCTTGTCGCCTGTCACTCCAAGCAGCATCAGCCCCAGCCCCTTATTACCCTCAGGCAGAGGTCCCTGGTACTTTGGACGATCTGTCCCTTTCTTTTTGTAGATGGCTTTGATCTTCTTTTCAACTTCCTCCTCCATGCCATGCGCTATGATATATTTTTCGCATTCCTGGTCAATGGCGGCATTCATGAAATAGCCGACCATTGCGGGGGCCGGACCGTTGATAGTCATTGAAACGCTGGTATTAGGATCCAGAAGGTTGAAGCCCGAATAGAGTTTCTTTGCATCGTCAAGGCAGGAGATGGAAACCCCCGAATTGCCTATCTTCCCGTAAATATCAGGACGAATATCTGGGTCGAAGCCGTACAGGGTCACGCTATCGTAGGCTGTCGAAAGCCTCACGAATGGCAGTCCGTGCGACAAATAATGAAACCGCTTATTGGTACGCTCGGGACCACCTTCCCCTGCAAACATGCGTGTTGGGTCCTCAGCTGTGCGTTTGAACGGGAATACCCCGGCAGCGTATGGAAATTCACCCGGTACGTTCTCCCTGAGGTTCCATTTCAAAATATCACCCCAGGCTTGGTAGCGTGGAAGGGAGATTTTGGGGATCTGCAAATGTGAAAGGGATTCGGTATGGGTTTTTACCTTGATCTCTTTCCCCCTCACCTTGTAGATATAGTTCTCCTCTTTAAAGGATCCGACCTTGTTTGCCCAGTTCTTAATAATCTCGTAGTTCGCGGCATCGAGCTTCTTCACCAGTTCGTCAAACAGGAGGTCCAGCTCAAGCATGATGTTACAGTCATGGGAATGTAGTTTCGGGTTCTTCTCCCTTTCCTGAGGTGGCGTATTACGGATGGCTTCAATAGTTTGAGAGATACCGTACAAGCGTTGCGCGATCTCCGACTGTTCAACAGTCCAGGTATTATAATTTCTGACGGCCTCGGCTATCTCTGAAAGGTACCTGGTACGCGATGGAGGGATGATGAATATCTTCCCTTTCATCTCGTCACGGCCTTCAAAACTGCTTCCGAAATCCACTCCTGTTTTTGCTGAAATTGCCCTGATCAGGGCTTTGTAAAGCAGGTTTATGCCGGGATCGTTAAACTGTGAAGCCACTGAACCGAACACCGGCATCTCATCGACTTCCTTATCAAAAAACTCATGATTCCTCTGGTATTGTTTCTTCACATCCCTTATGGCATCAAGGGCTCCGCGTTTATCTCCTTTGTTAACTACCACGATATCGGCAAAATCAAGCATGTCGATCTTCTCAAGCTGACTGGCAGCGCCATATTCAGGCGTCATCACATACATCGACAGGTCGCTGTGATCGACGATCTCGGTGTCGCTCTGACCTATCCCCGAGGTCTCTATCACTACCAGATCGAAGCCTGCAGCCTGCAGAATCATCGTAGCGTCTTTTACATATTTTGAAAGGGAGAGGTTCGATTGCCTGGTAGCAAGGGACCTCATGAAAACCCTGGGGTCGAAGATGGCGTTCATGCGGATGCGGTCTCCGAGCAATGCGCCCCCTGTCTTGCGTTTGGTAGGATCCACCGAAATGATTGCAATGGTCTTGTCTTTAAGGTCACCCAGGAAACGGCGCACCAGCTCGTCAACCAAAGATGATTTACCTGCACCGCCTGTGCCTGTGATCCCTAGAACAGGGACCCGGGAGCTGGGAGCTGGGAGCAGGGAGCAGGGAACAGGGAGCAGGGAACAGGGAACAGGGATGTGGGAGTCTTTATCCTGTATCTCGTATCTCGCATCTCGTATCCCTGAAAGTTCATCTAGCAAAGGTTTAGCTTTATCCGGGAAATTCTCTGCGAGCGTTATAAGACGGGCAATCGCATTGATGTTACGATTCCGAATCTCATCCGCAGTCACACCCTTAAGCTCATCAAGGGGAAAGTCGCATCTCTCAAGGAGGTCGTTGATCATCCCCTGCAGGCTCATGCTACGGCCGTCATCGGGGGAATAGATCCTTGTTATCCCGTAATTCTGCAGATCTTCTATCTCCTTGGGCAATATCGTACCTCCGCCTCCTGCAAAAATTTTAATATGCCCGCATCCCCTCTCCTGCAGCAGGTCGTACATGTATTTCAGAAATTCATTATGCCCGCCCTGGTAGGAAGTGAGGGCGATGGCCTGTACGTCTTCCTGGATTGCACAATCCACGATCTCCTGCACAGCCCGGTTATGACCGAGATGTATGACCTCGGCGCCGCTGGCCTGAAGTATCCTGCGCATGATGTTAATTGCTGCGTCGTGTCCGTCGAAAAGAGACGCAGCCGTGACAATCCGGATATGATTTTTCGGTTTATACGGTTCTGGGATTTTCATTGATCAGCATTATTCATTCATGATAGCTCTGGCGATGATGATCAGCTGGATCTCGCTTGTGCCTTCATAGATCTGGGTAAGCTTCGCATCACGCATCAACCGCTCCACATGGTACTCCTTTACATAGCCGTAACCTCCGTGGATCTGAACGGCTTCGGTGGTAACATACATGGCAGTTTCGGCAGCCCAGTACTTGGCCATTGCGCTGGCAGTGCCATAAGGCCTGCCCTGGTCCTTGAGCCATGCTGACTTCAGGGTGAAATACCTGGCCGCTTCAATACGTGTATGCATCTCGGCGAGCTTGAAACCAATCGCCTGGTGGTTGATGATCTCGGTTCCGAAGGCTTTGCGTTCCTTCGAATATTTAAGTGCTCTTTCGTACGCTCCCTGGGCGATTCCCAATGCCTGCGCGGCAATCCCTATACGCCCTCCCTCGAGGGTCTTCATCGCGATCTTGAAACCCATGCCGTCGCCGCCGAGGAGGTTCTCCTTGGGGACCTTCACATCGCTGAACATGATAGAATGCGTATCGCTGCTCCTCATCCCCATTTTATCTTCATGGGGACCAAGGGTGATGCCCGGTGAATTACGGTCGACGATCAATGCATTGATGCCCTTATGCCCTTTTTCCTTGTGGGTCTGGGCAATGAGGATGTATGTCGATGCGCAGTTGCCGTTGGTGATCCAGTTCTTTACCCCGTTCACAAGATAATGGTCTCCCATATCTAAGGCCATGGTCCTCTGCGAAGTGGCGTCGGAACCTGCTTCAGGCTCTGATAAAAGAAATGCTCCAAGCTTCTTCCCGCTGGCCAGGGGCTTCAGCCATTTCTCTTTCTGCTCTTCTGTGCCGAATTCCTCAAGCTCATAACAAACAAGTGAATTGTTTACCGAAATAATGACCGCAGCAGAAGAATCCACTTTCGAAATTTCCTCCAGCGCAAGGACGTACGAAACGGTATCCATCCCTCCCCCGTCATACTTTGGGTCTGCCATCATGCCCATGAATCCCAGTTCGGTCAGAGCTTTCACATGCTCTGTTGGGAACAGGGCTTTTGTATCCCGTTCAATAACATCTTTGATCAGTTCTCTTTGGGCATAATCGCGGGCACTCTGCTGGATCATCAGCTGTTCCTCGGTAAAATCGAAATTCAACATATGAAGATTATTTGATACAAAGATAGGATTCTGACTGACTTAAACAAAAAACAAGGCAAAAAAAACCCCGGAAAAGGCCGGGGATTTATAGAATTCATTAAGTTGATTATTTTTCCCTGAGATAGAAAACATATAGATTGCCAGATTTCAGGATCTGCACAACCTGGAGGGTGTCGCTATTCAGCTTAAATATTTGCATTTTGGTTTTCTCCTTGGTTGTCAGGTTTTTGATCGTCAGTAAATCTTTCTTTTTGGTTTTCCAGGAATATTTTTCCGATTTATCTGCCGTTGTTTTTACAGCTGATTTGTCGGGAAGGAATTCCATAACCGAATTCCTCATTGCAACGGCAGTTTTTTTAAGCTCAACCATTTGGGTTTTATCCATTTTTTGCTGGGGTGCAGCTTGTTTTTTTGCAGTATCCTGGACTGCAGGTTTTGGAGGAAGCGGTTGAAAGATGTTGTTTGCCGATATCCTGTGGGTCTTCCATTTGCCCAGGAGATCCGGGAAATTAACAGTGTTAACAGGTTTGGAAACTGTTTCCTGGGCCGAAGCATAAGTTCCCAGGAGTATTAATGAAATAAGAATTGAGAGATAAACGGTCAGCTTATTTTTTTTCATAGTTGTTTTTCTTTTTAAAACGAAATGATGAATGATTTATTATAATTCCTTTTCAACTTCCACGGTAGAATCGCTTGTATCGGTATGGACTGAAAATCCTCTCTTTTTAAAAACCGAGATCATTCGTTTATTGTCGGTAGTGGTCTGGGCAACGATCTTTTTCAGGTTCCATTTTTTTGCAATTTCCATGCAAAAGTCAGTAATGATATTTCCAAGATCTTTCTTCTGATAAGAGTCAATGATCAGGATGGCATATTCGACGGTTTCATGGTCGGGGTCGGCGATGAGCCTGCCCACGCCAACAAGTTTTCGGTGTTCCCCCTCCTGTATCTCGGCCACAATGGCAATCTCCCGGTCATAATCGATATAACAATACCTTGTAGCCACTTCATGTGATTGCCACTGGAAGAAATACCTGAAACGGCTGTACAGGGATTCTTTGGAACAACGTCCGATCATCTCCAGCCAGAGAGGTTCGTCCTCCGGTTTAATGGGTCTCAGGAGGATTTCTTTCCCATCCTGCAGGGTGACTGTACGTACATATTTTTCGGGATACGGATGCAGGGCCAGATGTGCGAACGGGACCTGTTCAATGCCTGCGATCCTAGTGTCTATCATGATCCGGGCATCAAGAGCAACCACATCGGTTGTAGTGACAAGAAGTGGGTTGATATCCAGCTCGGTGATCTCCGGATAGTCGGCAGCAAGGTATGACAGGCGGATCAGGATCTGGATCAGCCCATCGATATTTTTTGCCGGGCTTCCCCTGTATCCTTTAAGCAGGGGGTAGATCTTCAGCGATTCCAGCATCTGGCGAGCCAGGCTTTCATTCAGCGGGGGAAATCCCAGGGCTTTGTCGGCAAAGAGTTCTGCAGTAATCCCTCCCATTCCCACCATGAGTATAGTACCGAACACACTATCTTTTTTTATCCCGAGGATGAGTTCCACCGATTCTTTTTCAGCCACCATCTTTTGCACTGTGATCCCTTCCACCAGGGCATCCGGCCGCTTCAGCTTCACCGAATCCATGATCCTCTCAAAGGCTGCCTTTAACAGTTTTTCATTTCCAAGGTTGAGCTGAACTCCGCCAACATCCGACTTATGGGTGATGTCGGGTGACTGGATCTTAAGGACGACAGGATAGCCGGTTTTTTCCGCAATTTTTACGGCTTCCATGGCATCAATGGCGAGTACCGGCCTGGTAGTGGAAATGCCATAGGATTCAAGGATAAGCTTGGATACATCCTCCGATAAAACAGCTCCTTTATCCCTGATCAGCTTGTTGAATTCCTGGCGCATTTTTTCTCTATCGACACTGAACTCAACAGGGACATCTTTCGGAGTCTCATACAAGATCTTGAGGTTCTTAGAGTATGCAACCAACGTCATGAACGCTTTGATCGCCTGCTCAGGTGTACGGTAAGAGGCAATCCCGGCTTCCACCAAAATGTCATCGGCTTTATGCATACTTTGTCCGCCAAGCCATGCCGCCAGGATAGGTTTCCTGGTCGTTGTGACCAGGGCGCTGATCTCTCTTGCAGTAGCTTCCGTATTAGTCATAGCCTGGGGGGTCAGTATCACCAGTATGGCATCAACCGAAGGATCTTCAAGAACTATCTGAGTGGCTTTGGATATTCTTTTAGCCCGTGCATCCCCAAGCACATCTACCGGATTGCCGTGTGACCAGTATTCGGGCAGGTTCTCGTTAAGCTTCTTCATGGTCTCATCGGAAAGCTTTGCCAGCACTCCGTTTGACGCAATAAGAGCATCGGTTGCCATAACTCCCGGTCCGCCTGCATTGGTGATGATCCCAAGCCTTGGGCCATGGGGGAACCGGCCGCGGCCGATCAGTTCAGCGATAGAGAAAATATCACCGATCTCGTATACTCTTGCAAGGCCTGTCCTCTGGAAAGCAGCATCGTATACGGCATCTTCTGAAGCCATTGCCCCGGTATGGGAGGCCGCTACCTGGGCCGACTCTGGGAAACGGCCAGCTTTGTAAACTATGATAGGCTTTTTTCGTGCAAAGGCCCGGGCCGCGGTCATGAATTTTCGGGGGTTCTGTATCGATTCAATATACAGGATGATGGAATGGGTATTTTCATCATCCCCGAAGTAATCGATCAGGTCTCCGAACTCCACATCCATGCTGTTTCCGATAGAGACAAAATACGAAAACCCGATCTTTCCTTCTATGGCCCAGTCAAGGACCGAAGTACACAAAGCGCCGGATTGAGAGATAAAGGCAATATTCCCTTGTTTTGGCATCTCCGCCGCAAAGCTGGCATTCAGTTTAAGTGAAGGAACTATGATTCCCAGGCAATTCGGGCCAAGCACTCTCATGCCTTCAAATTTCCTGACCTCAACACGTACGAGCTCCTCAAGCGTTCGTCCGGCTTCTCCCACTTCCTTGAAACCCGCCGATATGATGATGATCCCCCGTATCCCGGCTTCACCGCAGTCCCTGATGGCCAACGGCACTTTCTCGGCAGGCGAACAGATGATCCCCAGGTCGGGGGATCTCGGGAGGCTTTTCAGATCAGGGTAACAGGGTATGCCCATCACCGCTTCATGATCGGGATTCACAGGGTATACCACCCCCCGGAATCCCCCGCTGACCAGGTTGATGAGCACTTTCCCGCTGACCGAATTGGGATTCGTCGTAACCCCGATCAAGGCTATACGCTTGGGATTAAAGATGTTATTAAGCTTATGGATGTTCATCCCTTCACTTCAGATTAGACTGCAAAGATACAGTATTGATCTATTGGCTGATAACGAATTTCCCGCTGCTCTGATAATCACCGGATGAAAAAATATAGAAATACAATCCCGGCGCATAGTCAGTTGTGTTGAGCGTATATTCCACCTGTCCCCGGAAAGGAAAAAGTTCATCCTTCATCCGCCCCGTATTATCGTAAATACGAACCGAACCACTGTTGCCTGAGAACAAGGATCCAAACCTGAATGTCAAATGATCCCTGGCCGGGTTTGGGAATACGTGTAGTCCTGGTTTCATGTCATGCTCACCCACGGCATTAACCGTATTATTCGCTGAGATGATCTGGTACAGCGGGTCAAAGACCAGTGAATCAACGGCAAACGGAATGCGCACTTTAAACAATTCCCCTGAAAATGTATTGTTAAATCTGATCAGAGTATCATGGCCTGAGTTTTTAAATTTAATCTGCAACGGAAGCTGGAAAAAAGATACGCTGGGGCTGCTCTGGGTCTGCCTTATGGTAAACGAAACGGTATCATTCGTCTGCGACCAGTTTATCATATACTGCGGATAGCCCTCTCCCGTAAACCAGTCGTTGAAATACCAGTTCAGCTCCTGGCCTGAAGTGCTTTGAAGGTGGCCTTGAAGGTCATCGGTACGTGCAAATCCATATGCCAGGGAGTAATCATTGAGATAATTGTTCAGGGCGGTAAAAAAAGCAGAATCTCCCAGAATCCATCTCAGCTGGTGCAGGATCATGGCTCCTTTGGCATAAGAGAGACGGCTGTCAAAAATACGGTCAATATTGGTAGTGTCGGAACAATACACCGAGCCGCCGGGCTGGGATGTGATGCTTTGAATCCTTACTTCCCTGAACCGCACCCAAAGGCTTGGGTCAAGATGTTCATAGATTAGCCCCGACAGGTAGGTGGCAAACCCTTCATTGAGCCAGATATCGGTCCAGCTGCCGCAGGTGACCTTGTCGCCGAACCACATATGTGCAAGTTCATGCGAGATCAGCTCGAACTGAAAATTTGTGACAAAGGTCATGGTCTGATGTTCCATGCCTCCTCCCCATCCGAACTGGGCATGGCCATACTTCTCTCTCTGGAACGGATAGATCCCGAACAAGGTATCGTATACCTGTATCATGGGGATGATCACCGGAAGCTGGGCCACTGCAGTTGCCGAATCCTCAGGATAAACGAAATTGACAACCTTGAGAGTGTCGTTGCCAAAGGGAACCTTTTGCGTGAAACTGGCATAGTTGGTAACCGCAATCCCGACAAGATATGCTGCAATAGGATAGCGGTGCTTCCAGTAATAAAAAGTGTTTCCGCCAATAGATTCAGTTGCAATCAGGATCCCATTGGTGGCGGACTTATATCCATCGGGAACGCGGATCTTGATATCTATCGAGTCAGCCTTGTTAGTGAGGCCGTTTTTACAGGGCCACCAATTGCTTGCGCCGTAAGGTTCTGAAAGCGTCCAGATAATCGGACTTCCGTTATGCTGATCCTGGACAAAAGTACCAAAGCCGTCATCAGGCGGCACGCCGTGATAATACACGGTAACGGAATCCATCACATTCTGAGGGCGGGGAGTTGAAAACATCATGATCAGCTGATCAGTGTTATGGCTGAACGTGTTCAGCGGGAAATTATGATACGAGATACTCTCAACCACCAGGGCCAGGTTCATGTCAAGGACCAGTGAATCAAAACCTGATTGCAAAGGGGTAAAGTAAACAGTCACATTCCCGGAGATCTGTCTCACCGAAGGATCGATGATCCAGAAACATCTGTAATAGGATACCTTGTATGCGGATGTGGTTTCGGCGGGTTTATGCGCGCATTTTAACGCATTCGCGAACCGTTCCCCCTTCGCGATGGTGTTGAGATCATCGGGGTTGAAAGTGATCTGGGCCTGCATCACAACAGGAAAGATAAGGCAAAAGATGATAATGGCTTTTTTCATTTTTCTTTCATTGTTTCAATGATAAGTCCGGCAGCTACCTGGCCGGCAAGTTCAAGGCTGTTTTTATTGACCTGTTTTAAATTATCTGCAGGACAATGTTGTTGGTTATTCCCGTCGATTCCCAGATGGAGTGTTATAAAGCCTTTGTTTGCAAAGGAATTATGGTCCGAACCGCAGTATCTGACCTTTCTGAAATGATGGCTGGTCGAATTCAGAGTTTCAACGAGGGCTGTATCCAGCCATGCAGGGATTTTCGATTCATAAAGGATATCATCATTGCCGGGATCAAGCAGGGACCAGGAATTTTTAAAGTCCCGGGCTGATTTTAAAGGACCTCCCGGGGCGACAAGGCATTTACCTTTTTGGCCCGTAATAACATCTGCAATGATATCACCGGTATCGCCAACACAATCAAGATTAAAATAGAACATTGTGGAAGCCGTATCCCAGACATGTTTATCGGTATAAGCCTTTGAGCCCAATAACCCCAGTTCTTCACATCCAAAGAAAACTACCTTTATTGTATACGGCAGACTGTCTTTAAAGTTCATGAAAAACTTTGATAGCTCCATGATCACTGAGACTCCGCTTGCATTGTCATCGGCACCCGGACCGCAAAAAGAATCCCAGTGTGCGCCGAGAAGGATCTCCTTCTTTTTCTTAGGGCCCAGCAAACAGGAAACAGTGTATGAAGTTTTCTTTTCAACCCTTCCTTTGATGCGGATTTCAGTTTGTTTGCCATGGATGCTTTTCAGCTCCTTATCATTAATGATAATTATTGCCAGGGGTGCCCTTCGGGTCAATTGGTATATTTCGGCAGGTTCCGTTGTAAAAACTATCCTGTTTCTAATCGAATCAGCCTTTTGTTTTATAGCCTTTGCATCGCCTTTAAAACAGAAACTTTGTCCGGTTACCCCTTTCGGATTCTTATAGGGGTCAACGTAAATTGTCTTGTACCTGATCATCTTGCCTTGTACAAATACCAAGATATCATCCGCCGAAAAATACTCAAAATTAAATGTATCTGTTTGCGGACTGAGGCCAAGGTTTTTATAAAAACCAAGCAGGTAATTCAAGGTCAGCTGTTCACTTTTCGTGCCAGCATTTCGGATACCGAACCCTGCCAGATCACTCACATGAGTAAAGGCATTCTCTTTGAAACCGGCAGGCAATACCAGGCTTGCCTGGCTAAACGCATTGATCCCTGAGAAAAATATCGAGATCAAAAGTGCAAGCGCGGGTTTATGGATTTTCATACCGCAAATTATTCGAATAAAATTAGTAGATGAACGGGATGAGTTATGTGTTACTGGTAAACAGATCGATCTCCTTATCTGGAGATCAGGATTTTTCGGCAGAAGCTGTGAGTCGCGGTTTGGGATTTAAGGAGGTATAGTCCCGGTTGGATATCCCCGACTTCCATCCTGAATTCATTTACATGCGGTGTGAACTCTTTGATTTTCATACCTCTTGTATCAAGCACTTCCAGCTTTAACAATATTTGGTCGCTGTGAATAATAATATAGTCATTGGCAGGGTTCGGCCCTAATGTAAACTGCCCGGTATTATTCAGGTTACCTGTTCCTTCAATCCCAACCCAGGCTGTGTCGCTGTATGACTGGCAGATCAGGGTATCTGTTGCAACATCCCTGAAGGTCGTTAATATATATACAAAGCAGTTTAAAGCAGAACAAATATTCGTTTGTTTTTCAAATGTATTCGTATGCAGAATGGTATTGTTCAGTTTATTATAGGTTCCTCCTGAGCCGTTTGACGAAACATATACGTCATAGCCGTCAACACTCATTCTGTTCGAATTATCAGGCAACTCACCCGGTCCTGAACCTGGAACGATCATCATTTTTTTCTTTTCAGTATTCATCCAGGCAAAAGCCCTCATCATGAATGCACCTGGATAATAACCTAAAGCTGAAAGTTTTTGCCAGCTAACATTATTAAAATACCATTCCGGATCCTGGGTAGTATAGGGGCCGTTGTTGTCGTAACCCAGGTAAACATTCGCCGGCTGCATATTATGCCATCTGAGCATTCCATAAAATGTTCCTGAAAACTGCAGGCTGTCGGCATTAAAAGTATAATACGTATCGGCATGCGGGGTAAATGGGGCCGATGACCATATGATGTTATGGTTTTTATCAAAAACATCAAGGTTCATTTGTTTTGAGGTGTCATCGCAATCATAAATATAGAATTCCAGATGAAGCAGTTTCCCCTGGATCCAGGGGTCGAGCGTGAATTCATTTCCCATCCAGCCCAATGTATCAGGTACCCTGAAAGCAGTTTCAGGCTCATTGTCATCCAGGATAAAATCTTTCAGATACCCGTTGTAGTTTATCACTGGATCCCAGGAAAAAGAGAGATCGTTATTATGCTGTAAACCGAAAACATGATCTGCTTTGCGGCAAACATAATCCAGGTTTATGTTGTCAATACACCAGTCAGAAATGTCAGAAGAATTAATGCCGTGAGCTCTGAACCTGATTTTAAAAAAATGCGAACTGGCATGAGGCAGCATGAGGGTATGGCTGCTCCAGTTGATAGGTGCAGTATTCGAAAACTCCGTCAAAGTAGTCCACACCGTATCATAAAAACAATATTCCACGCTCATTTTTTCATTCCCTGTATGGCTGGCCTCACTTAACCTGATGTCGAAGGAGAGCCAGATATCGGAGCAAGCGTAATCAGGACCGTTGAACCATGTGGAAATCAGGCTTGTGTTGTATCCCGAAACTGCAGGTGTGCCTGAAAATTCAGCTGATGGTGCAGGATTGCCAAAGCCTGTTGCGATCTGCCAGTTTCCCTGGTAAGGATCGAATTGCCAGTGGTGCAACGTGAATGAGGCTGAATCCCAATTTTCTGTAAACTGAAGCCCAAGGGTATCGCCTGTTGATGCGTTTACACTTTGATTATTTGCAAAACACAGCAGACAAACCAGAGCTGCAGGCAGAAATACTCTTTTAAAATATGCTGTTCTCATGACTACGGAATAACATACAATTATACAAAATATTTATGTATTTGTCAAGATATTTGAATTGAAATTTCTAATTTTACATCTATGAAAATCGAGGAACTGCCATTCACTATTGTTAATTGGGATGAGATCCACTTGACCACCCATCCCGGAGAGACCGGATTTGCAACATGGAAAACCGTCGAAAAGGGAAATGTACGGGTTCGCATTGTCAATTACTCCCCCGGTTATCTGGCCGATCATTGGTGCCCTCGCGGTCACATCATCCATATACTTCATGGTGAAATGGTAAGCGAACTTAAAGACGGTTCCAAATCAGTTATGAAGGCCGGAATGACCTATATGATGAGTGATGATGGAGTAAATCCCCACCGTTCATATACTGAGCATGGGGTGACATTGTTTATTGTGGATTAATCATTTTGCCGGATAACTCTTCGCATCCAGCGCCTTCACGCTCCACATCTTCAGGAAGCGTTCGACTTTGAGGGTATCGTACCCGGGAACTTTCGGGTTGGGATATTCGAAACCGTCGCTGTCAACTGTGTTTAGGCGCTTCCCCTGTGAGTCAAGGATCACAAAAACCGGAAACCCGAAACGGTTGGGGTATTGGTATTCTGCAAACAGGGTATAGTCCCGCTTGGCTTTGTCCTTTGAAGAGGGAACGTTGATCAAAATATAAACATAGTTGGCCTTCATAAGCGAGTCAAGCTTCGGATAGCTGGTTACCAGCGCATGAAACCTCATGCACCAGGGGCACCAGTTGCCTCCGAACTGCATCATGATGTTCTTGTGCTCTTTCTGGGCCTGGGATATGGCTTTCTTTATATCGGCCCTGGCATCCTGGTTTTCATTGTAAGGTTTTGATTTCTCTTGCGCATATACCATAGCAACACAGAGGAATAGTGTTAGGGTCAGGATTATTTTTTTCATATTTTTGCTGTTTATTTTTTAACAATAAACAAATTTAAGGAATCCTGATTTGTTAATTGAGCATATCGGGGTTTTTTTATTCTGACTTCCAAACAAAACCTTCATTATGAAAAATTTGTTACTCTGCACACTGCTTCTGTGTGCGATCAGTTTCATGCCGTTGGCACAAACCGTCGCTCCCTCATCCGCCGAAAAAAAAGATGATAAAACGACAACGACATCCACCGAGAAGAAACCCGCCTTCGGGATCATTTTTTCTGGTTATGTGAAAACGGATATCTTCTTCGACACAAGGCAAACGAACGGACTGCGTGACGGGCATTTCCTTCTCTTCCCCGAACCTGTCAAGCCCGACGCCGACGGGAATGATATCAACGCCAAATCTGCTTACAACATCTTGAGCATTCAAACACGTCTATGCGGTTCCATCTGGGGCCCTGATGCAATCGGAGCAAAGACATCCGCCTACTTTGAAGCTGAATTTTTTGGTAACATCAACCCGAATATAAACTCCTTCAGGCTGCGCCATGCATGGGTGAAGTTGAACTGGCCAAGAACAGAACTTATGGTTGGTCAATGGTGGCATCCTATGTTCGTTCCTGAATGCTCCCCTGCTACTGTGTCTTTCAACACGGGTGCTCCTTTCGTGGTGTTCTCACGCAATCCGCAGATAAAAATAACCCAGCATATCGGCAAATTCAGCGTAGCCCTGACCATGCTTTCTCAGGTGGATTTCATGAGCGACGGTCCGGAAGGCGCTAATACCAAGTACATCCGCAATTCGGTGATCCCCGAATCGGACCTGCAGTTCCAGTTCGTGACTACAAACCCCGCCAATGGAACCGAATTCCTCTGCGGCTTCGGGATCAACTGGCAGATGCTTACTCCCCGCCTGTCTTCAACAATTACCCTCAGCCCCGCCTACGATACGGTTATCGATGGCAAGGTGTTCCATCACGACGCGGTCACAGCAACGTATAAAACCGATGTAAAAACCATGGCCATGGCATATAATGCCTATGCCAAACTCAGGATAAAACATTTCACTTTCAAGATTGGCGGGGAATACGGAGGCAACAACAATGCCTATACCATGCTGGGAGGTTATGTAGTGAAATCAGTTACCGACCCGACCCGTGGTTTCGTCGATTACGCGAACATCCGCTCCTTCGCGACCTGGGCTGAATTCCACACGAATGCCACCCGCTGGCAGCCGGGACTGTTCATTGCATATGGTAAAAACCTGGGGGCAGGCGAAACAGTTAAAGGACCCTACTATGCCCGCGGAAGCAATATAGATTATGCATACCGGATTTCTCCGCGTCTCGTGTTTAACGCGGGTAAACTCAGGCTGGCCGGGGAACTTGAATATACTGCCGCTGGCTACGGCTCTACAAACGAAAAAGGCTATGTTTACAATACCACCGAAGTGGCTAACCTGAGGCTACTGCTTGGGGTTTATTACTTTTTTTAAAAGACCCTGAATGCGCTTGCCATATAGTCTGACTCACTGGTACTGATGCCGAGTCTCCTTGCTGTTTTTTTCCAATCCTTAACCGCTGTGCTGACTTCATCAATAATCAGGTCCATTTCGGTTTTTGAAAGTTGAAAGTACTCGCCTACACTTCTGGCAACATCCACATCAAGGGTATTGTTATCCGTATCAATATTCAATGATAATCCTCTTTTATCAACCGAAGGATTCAAATCAAATGCAGGGGATAACATCCAGCCATTGTTTTGAATAATAAATCCGTGGTTGCGCAGGTGATCATCGGTATTCGAAATGGCAATATTAAAAACCATTCTGCGCCAGAGCTGATGAAGGTTTTCTTTAACATGGCTGCACGAAAACTGGATGAATTCTGCAATATCGAGGTAACTGGCAAAACGGTCTTTCAGCATCTCCTCCGAATAACCGGTCATGGTCATTGCAGAAGCAAAATGAATACGATCTGATCCTTTGCGATCAAACCGTTTGGTAAAAAAAGTATAATACGGACCTGCAATTTTTTCAATTTTACAGGGGGCCATAGTTATACCGCTTTTACAGGCAAGCAGATAAGCCAGGTATTCCCAGGCGGCTTTATCGAAACTGTCATTCTTTGATGGAAATTTTGCAATCCACGGATGACGAAAATCATCAAGTATATTGGCTTTTGGCCTTGCTCCGCCTAATGAAGAACCTGGCGCAATCAGTATATCAATCCATTGGTTAGTGGTAGTGATGTCATCCGACATTTCCAATTCTTTTGCACTGTGCTGCAATTCTTTAACCCTTGTCCATGGAGGGGTTGGGTACAAGGAGTCAGAGTCTAAAAACAGACCGTCCGGGTCCGTTTTAAACCGTAAAGCTCCCATGCGGCTTTCATCATAAACCCCCAGCAAGTAATCTGTTTCATACAAGGTGGGTACTGGCAAGCCTTCCTGAATAGCTTTTTGAGCCGCTTTTCTTCTCATTAATGTTCTGCCCCAGGAATCAGGCATGGAATCCATTATTATACCAAAGTTTTCTTTGCCTGAAGGATACTGTCTGCCCGAGAACCAATGTATTTCAGGGTCAAGCAGGAATTTTTCGGGCTGAAGCAACCAGCCTTTGTCATATTCAAAACTGAAGGTTTTTTTACCCTTTGCCAGCTGAGTTGTAAGTATACCAGCACATTTGGGACCTTTTAACCCTGACCAGTCGGCATACACCCAAATGTTTGTGTTCCCTGTCCTCATTTTATTTATTTAATAGGTTCAGGTCTTGTAATCTCTTGCCAAATTCATCATCATCTGCAAGTTTCAGAAAATCCTTTTCGAGATTCATAACTCTCAGCACATTAAAATATGAACCTAAGGCCACGCTCGCATCACCTTTCTCGATTTTTCTAAGAGTTTCCCGGTGAATGCCTGCCCGCTCGGCGACCTGCATCAATGTAAGGCTTCTTCTTTTCCGGGCAAGTGTAAACTGCTCCCCCATTTCAGCCAGGATCGCCTTGTGCTTCGGAAAAATAATTTGTTTTTTTGAGTTCATAATGGCGACTATTATTTGCAAAGATATATATTTTGGCGATAATAATAGCCAATATTTGATTTCAGGCAGATTTTTTCTTCCCGAACCACTTCTTCAAATAAGCGTAGTCGAGATAGTATAAAACCCGGATAGAAAAGCTGTTTGTCTGCGGACTGCCCAGGGTGTTGCCCAGGTTTGTGAAATATCCCCCCTGGATCTCAGTTCCCTGGCTGAGGATCTGGTTCTTCCAAACAATGCTGATCTCGCTTCCTGGCGCAAAATACCAGATGTATTGGAGGTCGACCGAAAAAGCATTGAAATCAATGTTGTTATTCTTATTATAATTGCTGTAATCGAGGTTTCCCCCGCGGTTCAGAGTATAATACTGCAGGTATTTTGCCTGCGACCAGTAATGCCTCAGCCTCAGGGATAACGACATCTTTGTATTGAAAATATAAGTGGCCTGAATAATATTATTCCAGGTGGTTATATCCCTTCTCCCGAAATAGATCACGGTGTTGTTCATCGAATCCATTGAGGTTTCAACCCATCCGTAATTATTCAGATTCTTCTCGGTATAGAGGTCCAGGCTGAGCTGTATCCGGTCGCTTAGCCTCAGACGCGGGATGTATTCAAAAGTATAGTCCAGGTTGTTATTCCCGGGAGTGGAAGTAATGGTGAAATTCTCGGCATACCTGAACATCTTCCGGCTGTCGGTCCCGAACCTGAACGAGCCTGTATAACTCAGAGGACTTTTAAAAACCCATCCCCATACGCGGGGTTCATAATAATCGTTGTACCCTAGCGGAACTATTCCGGCCTGCAGGTAAAGATTCCAGTAATTGGTGAAGGTGCATTGGTTCTGCAGACTTACCGACAAGCTTTTAAAGTCGCCGGGATTATACAAGGAGGTATGCCTTACAGTAAGCGTGGTGGTATTATTGATCAGCTTCCATGTGGGTTTAAGGATAAGGTAATACAGGTTCAGCTGGTTCACTACATCGTTATTGTAGAGCAAAAAGCCCATGTCATTGGGATCGTAATGATCTCCGGTTTCCTGCCTCCCCAGGTCAAATTGGAACTTCCCGCTGGGTTTTGAAATCGAAATCACATACTGGTGGCCGAACACAGGTTGGATGTTCAGCTGGTAAAGCTGGCTTACATTCAGCCTCCCAAATACCGAAAACGTATTCTTTTTGTTGCTGATGCTGCTTTCAAAACCCGTGACATTGGCCGAATAGGTTCGGTCGGGGATCCAGTAATTGGTATTGATGAGGGTGATATAGGAATGATTTTTAAGGTTCTGGTCCACAACCAGCACATTATAATTTGTGAAAGGCTGGGTCATCAGTTTCCGGCTGGTCCATTTGACAGTATCTTCAAGCGTGGCCCAGGTGTTGGTGGTCATGGCATTGAAAAAACCTATGCCTAATCCTTTCTGATTACGACCCGATATCTTTGTAGCGTTAATGATTCTTGTCTCATCCGGGTTTTTCGTGATAACTTCGGATGACTTCGCTGAGTCATATGGGACATTCCCGTACTTTGGCGGGCCCCCCACCCGGCGGGTGTAAAAAATATCGCATTTGCTGAACATCTCAGTGGCCTCAGTAAAGAACTGTCGTCGTTCTATATATTTCACCTCAAAGGGTGTCAGGTTGAGTATGAGGTCATCGCTTTGAACCTGCCCGAAATCGGGAATAAGCATCATATCGAGTGTATAACTTTCATTGATCCCGTATCTCAGGTCCATTCCTCCCCTGAACTCGTAAGACCAGCCTTTTGATGAAGGATCCTTTTGAATGTAGGAGGAAACATAGGGCACGAACGACAGCCTCACCGGGGGTTTTATGTTATTCATCCCCACAAGCCTGCCATAGTATTTAAAAATGTTCTGTGTGTTGTTATCCACCCACGACCAGGTGGAATACTCCTGCCTGCGGTAGAAATTCCTCCACATATTGATACCCCAAACCTGCTTCTCTATTTTCGGAAACCTCAGGGCCGAATAAGGTAGTTTGATCTCGAGTATCCAGCATGAATCGTTAATGCTCGTTGCGCTTTCCCATACCGCATCCCAGGAAATATCCTGTCCCACCATGGAATACTTGCAGTCGTTCTGCACTCCTGCCGGATTTACTTTGAATTCGTACATGTTCATCTCATCGTCGTAAGGCAGAATATCGAATGAAAGATAATCGTTGGCCAGCTGATCGAGCATATCCCGGCGTCCAAGCTGCCTAAATATGCTGTCTGGAGATGGATCGTACATAATTCCTGCAGCATAGAGCGCATCATCGTCATAAGCGAACCTCACTTCGGTTTTAAAAGGCGGATGTGTTCCGTTCCTCGGGTTATATTCTACGAAATCACTGGCCACAGGAAGTGTTTTCCAGAAGGGTTCATCCAACTTACCGTCAATTTTCGGGGGTTTGCTTATGCGGACAGCTTGTATGGTTTTGCGGGAAAGAAAAGCTGAATCAGTTTGGCTTTGTGAAATGTGGCATGACAAGAGAAAGAAGACTATCAGGATGCAGGATGCAAGATATGGGATATCAGATATCCGATATCTGACATCCGGCATCTGATATCTGATATCCGACATCTTCAGTACTTCAAAATCTTCTTCCCCCATGACTCATGCAGCACCTCTGCCATGGCCAGGTAAATTGCCGACAGCCCGCAGATGATGCCTTCCCAGCCTGCGAGATGTCCGATAAAGGAAGAACCGGTCCAGTTACGAGTTGCAAGCAGGAAAAACAGTATCCACAGTGAAAGAAAGACGAAGCTCAGGCAGTAACTTTTCCCGAAAGTGCCAATCCACATAAAGAATGTGAACAACCCCCACATGAAAAGATACCAGCCAAGGAAAGCGTTATCGGTACGCACTCCTTTACCTCCCGCGAGATCGGGAAACACGAAAATTGCAACGAGTGTAAGCCAGAACATGCCATAGGAAACAAAGGCAGTCATTCCGAAGGTATTGCCTTTTTTGAATTCCAGTATGCCGGCGATGATCTGTGCTATGCCTCCGTAAAAGATGCCCATCGCCAGTATCATATCGCTCACAGGGAAAAACCCGGCATTGTGCATATTCAGAAGAACAGTCGTCATCCCGAAACCCATCAGGCCCAGTGGCGCAGGATTAGCTAACTTTTGTTCCATTATTTTGTTTTTCGCTATTTCGCTGCCTATTCTTACATGCCGTACATCTCGATGATCTCGGCCTTGGTCTTGCCAAGAATATTGTATTTCTTTCCAACTTTCCTGAAAGCATCCAGGGCCTTTTCGAGATGGTGTATCTCATGGCCTGCTGATATCTGGGTACGTATCCTGGCTGCTCCCTGGGGCACAACGGGGAAAAAGAAACCTATCGCATATATACCTTCATTGTAGAGGTCTTTCGAAACATCCTGCGAAAGCTTGGCATTAAACAGCATCACCGGGACGATGGGGGTATCGCCATCCTTTATGATAATGCCGGCTTCGGTTAGTCCCTTGCGCCAGAACGCAGTGTTTCTTTCGAGTTTATCCCTGCGCTCGGTGGTAGCCGAAAGTATCTCGAGGACCTTGATAACACCTGCTACAACAGGAGGTGCTATGGTGTTAGAGAAAAGATAAGGGCGTGCTTTTTGCCTGCACATTTCAACGAGTTCCTTACGTCCCGAAACGCATCCTCCGGATGCCCCGCCAAGTCCTTTTCCGAAAGTGGTAGTGATAATATCCATCTTGCCCATGACTCCGCATTTTTCATGCGTGCCGCGGCCGGTCTTTCCTATGAACCCGCTTGAATGGGATTCGTCGCAGAACAACATGGCATCGTATTTTTCGCATAACTCAACCATCTGGTCAAGCTTTGCTGTGTCGCCATCCATGGAAAATACTCCATCGGTGATGACCATTTTCTGGCGCTTGTCGCTGTGCAGCTGCAGTTTTTCTTCAAGGTGTCCCATATCGGAATGCTTGAAGGTGTCGTGCATTGCACTGCAAAGACGGATGCCGTCAATGATGGAGGCATGCACAAGGCGGTCGGAGATCATCACATCGTCCTTTGTCAGGACGGCTTCGAAAACACCTGCATTGGCATCCATACAGGAAGGGAACAGGATGGTGTCCTCGGTCCCGAGAAATTCAGTCACCATCTTTTCCAGCTTCTTGTGGATGTCCTGTGTGCCACAAATGAATCGCACCGAAGACATGCCATACCCATGGGAATCCAGGCCTGCGTGAGCGGCCTTGACGACTTCAGGATGGCTGGATAATCCGAGGTAATTGTTTGCGCAGATGTTGATGACTTTTTTGAGCTCAGCACCTTCGGGAAATTCAACTATAATATCGGCTGCCTGGGCAGAGTGGATGTAACGTTCCTGCTTGAATAAGCCTGCGTCTTTCATTCCGGTAAGGATGTCGTTATACATCCCACGGGTTTTATCGGTATATGCCATAAATCCTCCTTATTCTTTAGTGAATTCCTTAACCAGCATACAAATTTTATTCACAGAGTCGAATGCCTCAGGTGTGGCTTTATCGTCAGGAATAGAGATCTTGTATTTGTTCTCGAGGAACCTTTTTAAAGATACCATCGAAAAACTGTCGACAATCCCACCCGAGATCAGGGGCGTGTCGAAGGTAACTTCAGTGTCATCCTCAACGTATTCATTGACAACATAGGTTCGTACAATTTCTTTCATGTCTTCCATGTCTTGTTTCTCCTTTTTTTGTGTTTCAAATTAATATTTGTCGGTTTTTTTAATGTTAATTTTTTGTGAGACAGATAGCTGGATAAGCAGCTGCGCTGCGATATCTGGATTACTGGATAAGCAGCTTCGCTGCGATATCCGGATATCCGGTCATCCAGCTATCTAGTTATCCAGATTAATCATTCTCCAGCGTGCTCGTATCCCCAATCTCCTCTCCCCATTCTTTCGCATGAAGTATGCGGCGCATAATCTTGCCGCTACGGGTTTTGGGAAGGCTGTCGATGAATTCAATCTCCTGGGGCATTGCCAGTGGTGATAGTTTTTTGCGGACGAAGTTCATGATCTCCAGGTCAAGGTCCTTGCTGGGCTCGAAACCGGGTTTCAGGGTCACAAAAGCTTTCACGACTTCCATGTTCACGAAATCAGGTTTCGATACTACTGCTGATTCTGCTACCGCCGGATGTTCGAGCAAGGCTGACTCCACTTCAAATGGACTAACAAGGTGGCCTCCGGTATTGATCACATCGTCATCGCGGCCCACAAACCAGAAATATCCTTCCTTGTCTATGCTTGAACGGTCACCAGGAAGATACCAACCGTTCCTGAATTTCTTCTGGTAGGTTTCTTCGTTACGCCAGTAGGTGCGCATCATCGAAGGCCATCCCGGCTTTATCGCTATAAGACCTACTTTCCCGGGACCATCGAAAGGTTCGAATTTGTCGGCGTCGATCACAGTAGCCGTTATCCCCGGGAAAGGCTTGCCCATGGATCCGGGCTTGATTTTCATACCTGGGAAATTGGTGATCATGATGCTTCCTGTTTCGGTTTGCCAGTAGGTATCAAGGAAAGGCTTCCCGAAAACTTTCTCGCTCCAGATCACGGCTTCACTGTTCAAAGGCTCGCCTACCGAAGCAAGGTGCCTGAGAGTTGAAAGATCATACTTTTTGATGACTTCATCACCAGCTTTCATCAGACTGCGGATGGCGGTAGGCGCTGAATACCACATGGTGATTTTATGCTTTTCAATGAATTTGTACCAGTTGTCGGCTGAGAATCCTGCATCGAGCACGCATTGGGTCACCCCGTTGCTGAATGCGCCAATGATACCGTAGGATGTGCCAGTTACCCATCCCGGGTCGGCCGTGCACCAGTAAATATCTGAATCCTGCAGGTCGAGAACCCACTTTGCTGTGAGGTATTGCGAGATCAGGCTGTAATGAACATGCTTTACTCCCTTGGGCTGGCCCGTTGTACCTGAAGTATAATGCAGAACCGACGGGGATTCGGCTTTGGTCGGGTGGATATGGAATTTTTCAGGTTTGGGTGCATTGTCCATATCAAAAGCTATTTCCCTTTCACCCAGCGGTTTCGCGGGATCAGCATCTACAATGATAATATGCTTGAGGAAAGGCATCTTGTCAAGAATCTTCCTCACTTTTGGGGCATGCTTGCGCTGTGTGATAACAGCGGTGGTTTGGGCATTGTCGAGGCGCACGATCAGTGACTCATCTCCGAATGCCGAGAATAACGGCTGCACAATGGCGCCGATTTTCAGAACTCCAAGAAATCCGATGTACAGTTCAGGAATCTTGTCCATGAACAGGCAAACCCTGTCTTCGGGCTGGATGCCAATGTCGCGAAGAAATTGCCCTACCCCGTTGGAGGTAAGGCGAAGTTCGTTGTAAGTGTAGCGTTTTCCCTGGCCCTGGGATCCCTCCCAGATGAGGGCCGGCTTGTTTCCTTTTCCAAGCTCGCAGATACGATCAGAGCAATACCAGCCGATATTGATATCGTTACCAGGCTGGTAATCAAGTTCTTTTTCAGCAATGCTCCAATCGAAATTTTTAATCCTTTCGTCGTAGGATCCGATGTTTGACATAGGTGTAAGAGGGTTTTTGGTTAATACTTGGTTCTTGGATACTGGGTTACTGGATTACTGGGTTACTGGGTTACTGGTTTCTGGGCATTTTAAACCCATTGACTAGTTACCTAGTTACCTAGTTACCAAGCTACCTAGACTTCAATAATCACGATCGCAGTTGTTAATTCCTTAACATGCGATAAAGATACATGAATTTTTGAAAAACACTCTTGTTCGGCTAATTCTTTTGCCTTACCGCTTAATCTTATATGGGGCTGACCAAGTTCATCATGGTAGATGTCGATATCGGCAAAACGAATGCCGAACCTCCAACCGGTGCCTATGGCTTTCATCAGCGCTTCTTTGGCCGAAAACCGGGCTGCATAATGCTGGTATTTGTTGCGGTTCTTGGTCTCGCAGTATTCGATCTCACCGGGAGTGAAAATCTTGTCGCGGAAGCCCAAATCGCGCTCCATCACTTTCTGGATGCGCGCACATTCTATGATATCTATGCCTGTGCCGTATATCAAATTGCTCCTAATTGCTTGCCGACTTTCCTGAACTTGTCCAGTGCAAAGCCGATCTGCTCGAGCGAATGGGCCGCACTGACCTGCACCCTGATCCTCGATTTTCCTTTGGGGACCACGGGGTAGTAAAATCCTATTACATACACTCCTTCTTCGAGAAGGGCGTTCGCAAAATCCTGCGATAGTTTCGCATCATTTGGCAAATGACCAAATAAAACGGGAACTATCGGATGTACCCCATCCACTATCCGAAATCCGGCATCTGACATCCCTTTTCTAAACAACTGAGTGTTCTCGAACAGCTTGTCCCTCAAGGCAGTGGTCTCCGACAGCATCTTCAGCACTTCAAGCGTTGCTCCTGCGATCGCCGGGGCCAGTGTGTTCGAAAAAAGGTACGGACGTGAACGCTGCCTGAGCAACTCCACGATCTCTTTCTTGCCGGAAATGCAACCGCCGGAAGCTCCTCCGAGGGCCTTCCCGAAGGTTGTGGAAATAATATCGACCCTCCCCTGTGCATTACAGTGCTCGATGGTCCCCCTGCCGGTCTTTCCTACAAACCCCGTGGCATGCGAATCATCCACCATCACGAGGGCATCATACTTTTCGGCCAGGTCGCATATCTTGTCAACTTTGGCAATGATGCCGTCCATCGAGAACACTCCGTCGGTCACGATGAGTTTGAACCTGGCTTCGGAGGCATCCTGCAGGACTTCTTCCAGGTCTTCCATATCATTATTCTTGTAACGGAACCTCTGGGCTTTGCAGAGCCTAACCCCATCGATGATGGAGGCATGGTTCAGTTCGTCGCTGATGATGGCATCCTGTTCGCCCAAGAGTGGTTCGAATACACCCCCGTTGGCATCGAAAGCCGAGGAATAAAGTATCGTATCTTCCATCCCCAGGAACTCGCTCAGCTTGGCTTCCAGGTCTTTATGAATTTTTTGCGTACCGCAGATGAAGCGCACACTCGACATGCCGTAGCCGTATCTGAAGAATGTCATGTTGGCCCCGGCCATGGTCCTGGGATCGTTCGATAACCCAAGGTAGTTGTTGGCGCACATGTTCAGGACCTTGCGCCCGTTGGTCATGATCTCCACTCCCTGTGGGGTGGTGATGACCCTTTCGGTCTTGTATAATCCGTCGTTTCGGATCCCGTCGATCTGCTTCTGTAAATGCTGCTGAAATTTGCCGTACATGGGAGTAAAAAAAGTTGGGTTTAGCGCTTGTAAAATTAATCAAAAAACTTATCGGATGGCTCTAAGGTTTAAGGACCTGAGCTTTGGCGAAAGCTTTGAAGTGATGCCGACTACCAGCAAGGTCATCAGCCCCCCGAAGATCACGGATGGGATCAGCCCCATAAGCCTGGCAGCCAGGCCCGATTCAAATGATCCTATTTCGTTTGATGAACCTATGAATATTGCATTTACCGATGCAACCCTTCCCCTCATTTCATCAGGAGTCACAAGCTGCATAGTGGTCGCCCTGATGATGACGCTGATGTTGTCGAACATCCCGCTCATCATCAGCAAGCCAAAAGAAAGATAATAGTTTGTTGAAAGGGCGAACAGGATGATTGACAAACCAAAACCTGCAACACTGTAAAACAGGTACCTTCCGGCTTTAGCCATGGGCGGGCGATGCGCAATAATTGCACCCATGATCACCGCACCAGCCATCGGCGCTGATCTCAGGAACCCGAGACCTTCAGGCCCAACCTTCAGTACTTCCGCCGCAAAGACCGGGAGCATGGCAACTGCTCCTCCGAACAACACCCCGAACATGTCGAGCGACATAGCCCCCAACAGGATCTGATTTTTAAAAACGAATTTCAGTCCACCCGATAATCTTTGTATCAGGGTCTCGCCTACCTGTATTGCAGGAGTAGGCCTGTTTTTTACGAAAATCAGCAGGATAAACGAGAGGAACAAAAAGAGCAGGACACTGCTGTATGCCGCTCTCACTCCAAAGAAACCGTAAACCAACCCTCCTACAGCAGGACCCGTGATGGCTCCAATGTGCCAGATCATGGAATTCCAGGTCGATGAATTCGTATACAGATGACGGGGGACAAGCTGAGCCATGAGAGCGATGATTGCAGGATACAAATAAGCCCTTGCCACACCAGAGACGGCTACGACAATATAGATGGGATAAACTCCCACCCTGCTTAATATCCCGAATGCAGGCAAAGTGAAAATCAATAGCGCGATGGTACCGCTTACAAACAGGAGCATAAACCAGAGGATGATCTTTTTCCGGTTATATTTATCGGCTGCATCTCCTGCGAATAAAGCAGATGCAATGTTGGGAAGCGCTTCGGCAAGGCCAATCAGGCCTAATGAAAGAGGGTCTTTGGTGATCTGGTAAACCTGCCATCCCACGATGATGCTCTGCATCTGGAAAGCTATGGTGGCAAAGAAACGAAAACTAAGAAAAAGGCGGAAGTCCCTTACGCGCAAGACTGCGTAAGCGTCGTGTTTTTCGGGTTGATGATTATCCAAAGGGCCTATTCTTCTTCCGACTCCTGGTCTTCGTATGCTTTCAACAGTTTCTCCTGTACATCGGAAGGCACCTGTGCATACTCGCTGAATTTCATGGAATATGTTGCACGTCCACTGGTGATTGAACTGAGAGAAGTGGAGTACCTGTTGAGTTCGGCCAGGGGCACTCTTGCAATGATCTTCTGGAACCCTGCTTCGCTGTCCATCCCCATGATAACGGCCCTGCGGCCCTGGAGGTCGGTCATGACTTCACCCATTTTATCTTCAGGAACAAGCACTTCCACATCATAGATAGGTTCAAGGATCTTGGGACCTGCATTCTTGAAAGCTTCCCTGAAGGCGTTACGGCCTGCCAGCTTAAATGAGATTTCATTGGAATCTACGGGGTGCATCTTTCCGTCGTAAACGTTGAAGATGATGTCACGGGCATACGAGCCTGTAAGAGGGCCTTCTTCCATTTTCGCCATAACCCCTTTCAGGATGGCTGGCAAGAATCTTGCATCGATGGCGCCGCCGACAATACAGTTGTGCATCACAAGTTTACCTCCCCATTCCAGTTCAATGGGATCCCTGCCACGGATAGGGAATTCGGTCTGGTCGGCCATTCCTTCCTTGTATGGCTGGATCATCATATGGACTTCGCCGAACTGCCCCGAACCACCCGATTGCTTCTTGTGGCGGTACATGGCCTTGGCTGATTTGGTAATGGTTTCGCGGTACGGGATTTTTGGCGCGAGGTAATCAATGGGAATTTTTTCAAGATGCTCGATAATCCATTTTGTAAAGTTGAGCTGAAGTTCGCCCTGTCCCTGGAGTATGAGCTGCTTGAGCTCCCTGGAATATTCGAAAAGGAGGGTGGGGTCCATCCTGGCCAGTTCATTGATAATCGCTCCGAGTTTTTCGTCATCGGTGGCGCTTTTAGCTTTGACCGCAGTGCGGAATTTCGGTTCGGGATAAATCGTAGGCTCGATGATATCATCGGGATTCTTGATTGAATTCAGCGTATTCCCTGTGTGGACATTCTTCAGCTTAATGGTGGCGCCTAAATCACCAGGCATGAACTTTTCAACCTTGTCGCGGTTCTTTCCGTTGACAACAAATAACTGGGAGATCCTTTCCTTGGTGTGGTTACGGCTGGGGTTGATCATATCCTGTGCTTCAACGATCTCACCGGAGTATACCTTGAAATAGGAAATTTCACCGATATGGGCTTCAATAGAGGTCTTGAAGACAAACAAAGAGGTAGGATCCGATGCCTTGAAATTCAACTGTTTCCCTTCGATAGTCTTTGCACCAGGCATTTCATCAGGAGCGGGGACTGCGCCGGCGATGAATTCCAGCAGACGGCCAACTCCCATATCTTGTTTTGCACACACACAAAGGACCGGGAACATGCTGCGGGAGATCATGCCAATCTTCATGGCTTTGTTGATCTGATCTTCGGTAAGTGTTCCTTTTTCGAAAAATTCCTCCATCAGTTTTTCATCTTTCGAAGCAAGTTCTTCGATAAGAGCTGACTGCATTTCTTCAGCCTTATCCTTCTCTGATTCAGGAATATCGCTGATCTCCGGTTTGCCTCCACCGGCGGGATATTTATACATCTTCATCTTCAGAAGGTCGATAAAAGAATTGTAACCCAGACCTACATTGACAGGATATTGTATAGGGGTGACATTATTCCCGAAACGTGCTTTCATGGTGCGCAGGGTCTCATCGTAATTGGCATGTTCCAGATCAAGGAGGTTCATGGCAAAGATCACAGGCTTATTGGCCTTTGCTGCCCAGCGCCAGGTAATCTCAGTTCCTACTTCAACTCCGTTCTGAGCATTAACAACCATCACTGCCGTATCGGCAACACGCAATCCGCCGATCACCTCCCCGATAAAATCATCGAAACCCGGTGCATCCAGTATGTTGACCTTCTTGTTATCGCAAAGAGTATACATTAATGAAGCGCTGACCGAAGCCTGGCGCTCCAGCTCTATCGGGCGGTAATCCGAGATAGTGTTCTTGTCGTCGACTGTACCCCGGCGGGTGATCAACCCACCTTCAAATACCATCGCTTCAGCTAAAGTGGTTTTTCCTGTTTTCGTGCCTCCTATGAGCACGATGTTACGGATTTCATTGGTCTGGTAAACCTTCATGTCAAGTAGTATTATTCTGTTTGTATGATGAAAATGTTAATTTTCAGAAAGGGGAGGCAAAGGTATAAATAAGGTTGGAATAATCAAAGAGACAGGGATATATAAATGGTGAAAGGTTGAGTTAGTGTCAGGCGAATCCAAAACGAGCACTCAAATGAAGTAAACGGATGACGGATATCTGCCATCTGCCATCCGTCATCTGCCATCCGTCATCTGCCATCTGTCATACCCTTTACTTCACTTCGGCTTTGATCATGTTCCAGCGTTCCCTGCTCATCTTTGAGCCTATGAATTCTATTACGTTGCCCGACAGTTTGGCTCCGCACTCACCGCAGGTTTCGAGGGACTTACCCTGCGAGAGTCCGTAAAGGAATCCGCTTGCGTACAGATCGCCTGCACCGGTGGTGTCGACGGGCTGCACTTTGATCACACCAATATCCCAGGAAGCTTCCCCGCTTTTTATCATCGATCCCTTGCTGCCGATCTTGACCACAGCGATTTTTACCTTTGAAGCGATTTCATCCAGCGCCTTGCGCGGTTCTAGCCCGGTCAGCGCCTTTGCTTCTTCCTCATTTGCGAAAACAATATCTATGTATTTGGTAATGATCTCGTTCAGGAAATCCCTGTTGGCTTCGACCACGTTATAACTGCACAGGTCAATGGCCGTTATGAGACCCGCTGCCTTGGCTTTTTCAGCAACCGTCCTCACCAGTTGATGGTCCTGTACCAGGAAACCTTCTATTAGTACATAATTGTAATCGCTGTACCTGAAACTGTTGACAAAATCCATTGAGAATTCTGCCGAGGCCCCGAGATGAGTTGCAAACGTTCTCTCGAAATCGGGTGTGACCAAAGCCACAACCCTTCCGGTTTCATTTTTGCTGTGGATCATGTGAAGGTCAACCCCGGCATTCACCATATCCCTCACAAAAGCCCCGCCGAACTCATCTTCCCCTACAACACCGATGAATCCGCTTTTAGCCCCGAGCATACCCAGTCCATGAATGGTGTTTGCAGTGGATCCTCCGGCCGAATTAGACTTATCAAAAGCTTTCACCCTCTCAAGTACCTGGTTCGACCTTGTTTTATCAACCAGTTGCATGCTCCCTTTCGGAAGTTCCAACTCATTGAGGATATGATCATTATCAATTTTTACCATGATGTCTACCAGGGCGTTGCCTATACCAAGAATTTTTTTCATAAAAGGTTTTTTGGAGGATGTCAGATGTCGGATGTTCAGATATCTGACATCTCATATCTGATATCCGTTAAATCCCCGCAAAAGTACACATTTTCCGGAAAAATCTCTACAGTTACGAATCTGTGTCACGTCAAACGCAACCAAAATCAGGCCCTCCCGTATAACCAAGAAAAAACAGCCATGAAAACACTGAGATTTCTGATGATAGCCCTTCTGTTTACGGCATTTTCAGTGGAAAGTTACGCACTCATTGACGACTGTCCTTGTCGCAAGAGGGTTGTGAAGAAGATCGTGAAGCCGAAGCCCATCGTCTATAAAGCCCCGGTCAAGAGATATAGTCTTTTTCAGGACATTCCATATATACCGGAAGATCTCGGCTGCAGCAGGCCCGGCATCAAGCAGGTTGTTAATTACCAGCTTAAGATCATGCCAAACCCTGTTCAGGAAAAACTCAATGTAATCTCCTTTATCCAGGATTCGGGGATGGTCAAGATCGAATTGTTTACCTGCGAAGGCAAGCTCATCACCACCCTGATGAATGAATATTGGGAAGGCGGCACAAATGTGCGCACTTTCGATCTCCAGGGCAAGATCAAACGTGGTATCGCTTTCGTGAGACTTACTACCAACGGCACCGTTCGCCAGGTTGAAAAGATATTTGTTCTCTAGTAAATCCATAAAATTAAAAGCTGAACCGGAGCTTCGTTAGAAGTGCCGGTTTTTTTATGCCCCTGATGTAATATTTTTCATAATTTCACGTCTTAATTAGACTGATTCAAAATTACTTTTTTTGATTGCGGATGACGGATCGGTTTAATAACAATGTATTATGCTTCGTATACTATTAATAATCATTGGTTTATCAGGTTTTTGCCTGAGCGGATGCAGCCAGGGCAGCAAAGACAATAAACAGCAAAATAAAGGCAAGATGGAATTTAAAAAACTAACCCCCGAAGAGGAATATGTCATTGTAAACAAGGGTACCGAGAGACCCTATACAGGGAAATACGAAAAATTTTGGGGAAAGGGGACTTATGTCTGCAAACGCTGCGGTGCTCCCTTATATCGTTCTGAAGATAAATTTGATGCGGGTTGCGGTTGGCCCAGTTTTGATGACGAGATAGCCGGAGCGGTTAAAAAGCAGACCGATGCCGATGGATTACGCACCGAGATCCTTTGTGCCCGTTGCGGCGCCCATCTGGGACATGTATTCAACGGCGAAGGGCTTACGGCAAAAAATACCAGGCATTGTGTGAATTCGATCTCTATGGATTTCATTCCTGCGAAGGCACATGCATCAACCGACACGGCAATATTTGCTGGAGGCTGTTTCTGGGGAGTCGAGTATTTTATGAAGAAGTCTAAGGGAGTGATCAGCACCACTGTTGGATACACCGGTGGCCATACCGACAACCCAACATATCACCAGGTTTGCTCTGGGAATACAGGGCATTATGAAGCCATCGAAGTCGTATTTGACCCTTCCAAAACCAGCTTTAAAGAAATTGCTAAACTTTTTTTCGAGATCCATGATCCCACCCAATGGAACCACCAGGGACCCGACTGGGGGGAGCAATACCGTTCGGCCGTTTTCTACCGCAATGAAGAACAGAAAAAGATCACCGAAGAACTGATCAGGCAACTAAAAGCTGGTGGATATGCAGTTGTGACTGAAGTCAAACCGGCTAAAACTTTTTGGAAAGCCGAGGATTACCACCAGGATTATTACAACCACAAAGGAAGTGAGCCTTACTGCCATGGGTTTGTGAACCGATTTTAATGGAGTGGCTGCATTATCCGGTTATCCGGTTATCCAGTCATCCAGCTATCCAGCTATCAAGTTAATCCGTCATCCAGTCCCCCATCATTTATTTGCGCCCGCCATCTGAGGGATTTTAATCTTAGCATCCTTATCGATACCCGACAATATTTGGATGTTGATCCCGTCGGACAGGCCGGTTTTCACAAATTTCTTTTCGAATTTCTGTGGTGCTGTCTCGATCTCGACGTAGGCCGAATCACCCTCGAACTGCAGGAGTCCTTCCTTAATAGCCAGCACATGGTCAGCTCTTTGGAGCACGATATCCGCATTCGCACTGTAACCTGAACGTATAAACTGGTCGTTCTTCAGCACAACATCAGCTTTGATTTCAAACTGAACGGCGCCGTTTTCGAGCACTCCCTTTGGAGAAATATACTTTAAAATGGCTGAAAATGTATCGTTTTCGATAGCTCCGACAGTAAGTGACAAATTCATGCCTGGCTTGATCTTGCCTACTTCGGTTTCATCAAGCTTGCCCTGGAAGATCATATCGCCAACGTCGGCGATAGAAGCAATAGTGGTGCCTGCGTTGAAGTTGTTGGTTTCGATAACCGAGGAACCCACTTTTACCGGAACATCAAGCACCATTCCGCTGATAGTCGACTTGATCAGGGTATTAGTTGCTTTGCCTGATTTCTTGTTTACTCCTTCGCGGATCAGCTCGAGGTTGGCTTCTGCAGCATCTACTTCCTGTTTTGCATTTTTGTATGCAATATCGGCTGGTTGGAATTCAGCTTCTGCAATTACTCCCTGCTGGTAAAGTTTTTGCTTGCGGTCAAAATTCATTTTAGCATCATCCTGGGCAATTTTTGCCCTTTCAAGGCGGCCTTCGGCATTGTTCAGGTTAACCAGGTCGGGAATGATGCGGACTTTGGCAATAATATCTCCGCTGTTGATCTTTTTTCCTGCCTCCACGTAGATCTCTTCAACAATGCCTGAGACCTGGGGCTTGATCTCTATTTCTTTCCTGGGGATGACCGATCCCGTAGCAACCGTCTTCTTGACAATATTCGTCATGAATGGCTTGTCGGTCTTGAAAACTACGGGTTTTTCCTTTGATTTGTTGTACAGATAAAAGATCGTGGCAACGAATAATCCAAGAATGATTACCAGCAGTGCGATTCGAAGTATTTTTTTCATATATGGAGGATGTTTATTGAGTTTCCGTTAATAATAAGATAGTTGGATCAGCAGCACTGCGTGCTGCGATAACTAGATATCCAGATATCGGTGCGAAGCGCCTTATCCAGCTATCCAGTTACCCAGTTATCCAGCTATCCAGTTTTACTCATATCTTAACGCATCTATAGGTTTCACACTCACTGCTTTCCGGGCCGGGATAAGTCCTGCGACGGCTCCTGCAACAACAAGTATGGCCAGGGAAACGACCGCGACACTGAAATTAATGCCCGGGTGCAGGAACATTTCGGTTCCGGCTCCTGAGGATTCAAGCAGGTAATTTATTAGTTCCAGCAAGCCCACTCCCAGTGTCAGTCCGAAGTACCCAGAAAAAGTCGTCAGCACAACCGATTCGGTGATGATCTGGCTGATGATGATCCATGGGGTTGCCCCCAGGGCTCTTTGTATGCCGATCTCCTTTGTCCTTTCCTTGACCACCACCAGCATGATATTGCTAACGCCGATCACGCCTGCAAACAGGGTACCTATACCGACAATCCACACCAGCACTTTGATCCCAAAAAACAGTCCGACCATCTTTTTATATTCTACTTCCAGGTTGAAATGCCCGATAGCTGCATCATCCGACGGAGCAACGGAATGCCGTTTTTTCAGCACCCTGATCGCCTTTTCTTCGACAACAGCAACAGGGATACCGTCTTTTGATGTGATATTGAAAAAGCCGATGGCATCACCCATATTGAATGTCTTCTGGCAGGTTGTGAACGGCATATGGATTCTCTGGTTGTCATTGCTGGCGGCTTCCCCCGTGCGCTTTGACTTGAACAGTCCAACCACGTTAAAATATACCCCGTTGACCTGGATATACTGGTTGATGGGGTTTTCATTCTTTTCGAACAGCAGTTCCTTGACTCTAAGTCCTATAACGACGACCTTACGTTTTTCCTTTATGTCAATTTCATTGATAAACCTTCCCTGCAGAAGGTTTACAGGATCTATGCTGTCGAATACGGGATAATCGCCGAAGATCTGGAAGCCTCCCGATTTAAGTCCGCGGATCACGTTGCTCGCACCGTTAAACCCGCCCACGTTGGTGCGTGGAGCCAGGTATTTTATTTCGGGGATTGCCTCATCCAGGGCTCTGACATCCGCATTCTCATAATAAAATTGTCGTCCCCGGGTAAATCCTTTATAGGGAACAGAAGTTTGCTGTGCCCAGATGAATACGCTGTTGGTCGCCATATCGCCGAAGTTCTGGGAGACTCCGTTTTTGAGGCCGTCGCCCGATCCCATCATGATCACTAGCATGAAAATGCCCCAGAACACGCCAAAAGCGGTAAGGAAAGTCCTGAGCTTATTCTTTCTCAGAACATGGTAAATCTCCTGCCAACGGTCAAGGTCGAACATGATTTACGAATTACGATTTACGAATTACGATTGATTGAAGGGTTAGGACTGATAATAATAAATCGTAAATCGTCCCTCGTAAATCGTAAATTATTTGTACTTCTTTCATTGTCTATTCCTCCCTTAATGCTTCAATCGGTCTAATCGCCGCTGCCTTTATTGCCGGGAAAAATCCCGCAAAAGCTCCGGCGATGATCAGTAATATTGTTGCCCCCACTGCAATTGCGAAATTGGCTTCAGGGTTCCTGAAGAAGTCGGAAGGCGGTATGTTTTTGGTGATAAGTTCCAGGAGGCCAACTCCGAGTACCAGCCCTACATAACCTGCAAATCCTGTGATGAGGATGGCTTCCTGCATGACCAGTCCGATGATGGAACCCGGGGTTGCGCCCAGGGCTTTCCTGATCCCTATTTCTTTTGTCCTTTCCTTGACCGAGATCATCATGATGTTGCTCACACCAACTATCCCGGCGATGATGGTGCCGATGCCGATAATCCAGATGAACATCCTGATACCTGCGAACAGGGCGTTAAACCGCTTTACATCTTCGCTTTTATTCATGATATCGATGGCCCTTGGGTCATCGGGAGAAAAAGTATGCGAACGGGAGAGGGTCAGTTTGGCTTTTCTGAGCATGGCATCAGCTTCTGCAGGTGATGCATCGCCTGTAGTGAATGATATCTGGTTTATAACGTTGCTGGTATAAAATACTTTCTGGGCGGTGGTAATGGGTATGTAGATCCTTTTCTGCTCGTTATCGTCACGACCGAAATCGCGGAAGATCCCGATGATCTTGAAGGGTACGCCTTTGATGTTGATGTATTTTTCAAGTGCAACAGTGTCTCTTCCCTTGAAGAGTTGTGATTTTACCTTTTCCCCGATAGCCGCCACTTTTCTGCATTCTCTGATATCGATCTGGTTCAGGAAACGGCCTTGCAATATCTGGACTTCCTTAATGTATCCGTAGTCGGGATGGCTGGGCGAAACAAAGAATGTACCGTATTCGTTTTTATAGGAAACCAGGACGCTTCCGAGAAACAACCTGGCTGAGATATGGTCATATCCCTTGATGGAGTTTTTTATCAGTTTATAATCCTGGTCGGTGAATTTGATCTCACGTCCGGTCTTGAGGCCTTTATACTGAACGCTGGTAACCCCGCTGCTGATCCAGATCCCGTTCATTGCGCCGCCCTTGAATTGTTCTTTCACGCCATTTTCAAGTCCGTTGCCTGATCCAAGCAAAATAATGAGCATGAAGATACCCCAGGCTACAGCAAAGCCCGTCAGGAAAGTTCTTAGTTTGTTTTTCCTGATAGTGAGATAGATTTCCTGCCAGCGGTCAAGGGAGAACATTGGGATTTACGAATTACGATTGACGATTGACGATTCGACTTTACCATTCGTAAATCGTAAATCGTAAATCATATATTGTTGAAATATTTTACCCATCTTATTAATTCTTAATGATTTCAGTGATCAATCCATCCGTTATCCTTATGGTTTTCTGGGTACGTTTTGCAATATCAAGTTCATGTGTTACGATCAGCATGGTAATATTTTCATTTTTATTGATATCGGTAAGGATATCCATAACTTCCTGGGATGTAACTGAATCGAGGGCCCCTGTAGGTTCATCGGCAAGGATGACTTTTGGTTTTCCGATCAGTGCCCGGGCGATGGCAACACGTTGTTTTTGTCCGCCCGAAAGTTCATTCGGCAGGTGATGGGCCCATTCCTTCAAACCCATACGGTCGAGGTATTCCATGGCTATTGCATTCCTCTTTTTCCGTTTAACGTTCTGATAATAAAGAGGAAGGGCCACATTTTCTGCTGCGTTTTTAAAGGAGACCAGGTTAAACGACTGAAATACGAACCCAAGGTATTTATTCCGGAGGCGTGCAGCTTTTCGTTCATTCAGGTTTTCAATCCTGATCCCACTTAGCAGGTATTCCCCGTGGTCATGATTATCAAGGATTCCGAGGATATTCAGTAGTGTCGATTTCCCCGAGCCGGAAGCCCCCATAACCGAGATCATTTCTCCTGCTTCTACTTTCAGGTCAATGCCTTTAAGCACATGAAGCTTATTACTGCCAGTGATGTAAGTTTTATGAATATTGCTGATATCTATCATGGTAACGCATTATTATCCCGTGTTCCGGGACAGCAAGACATAAGACTCAATTTTACCTGCAGAGTTACATATAACGGACTAAAAAATCAGTTTATTTATACGCAGGCTGCGTGATTATCGCTGAATTGCCCTTATTAACCGGTAAGTGTTTGGGATTTTTTTTGGGGAGAGCTTGGAAATTCCGCTATTCTTTGTAATTTTGCGCCCCTGAATTCCTCCTTAGCTCAGTTGGTTAGAGCATCTGACTGTTAATCAGAGGGTCGCTGGTTCAAGTCCAGCAGGGGGAGCCTCAAAATCAACCACTTACGAAATATTTTTTGTAAGTGGTTTTTTATTGGATACAGGATCGGAAACACAGGTCGATGTTGAAATATCCTTTGAAACCCTTATTTGACGCGGGTTTGATGTAATTTAAACTCTCCATAATTTTGTGAATGTATTATTCGAAATCTGCCTAAACCCTCACCTATTAGTATAATAGTCAATTAATTACATCGATAGAATTATTATAAACCATGAAATTATTTTAAACCCATCTCTATTAACCTACTTATTATCAGAGGGTTTTTGAAATTTCACATCGACTCTTTCTTTATTACCTCATCCAAGAATTCTTTACTATTTCTACCAATTTTAAATCCGGTTTCGTAAAACTTGCCACTTCCGATCAGCCAGAAGATTTTATCCACCACGAAGGATGAAACCTTTGATTCTTGCGCAATTTTATCAATTGCCTTAAATGCCTCATAATCCTGCTTCAGAGTAGATTTTTCCTCTGAATCAATCAGCTTTAATGCTGAAAATATTTTCTTAATGTAAGTATCTGGCTTACCAAAATTTGTATATCCAACCTCCTTTAAGAAGTCACAGGCTAAAGGGAATCCAATTCCACGAATCTCTATGCTTATTAGAAGTGGTAAAGCAGGTTTTGCTTTTTCATTGTTTGCGAAAAAATCAGCCCAAGTATAAAACGCCTCCGAATTTTCAAATCCTCTTAAAAAATGAGCGGAATCAATAAGCGTAATACAATACTGCGGCCAAATACTTCTCGGTGTTGTTCTGATTTTCCCTATAGGATTTAATTCACTGACAATTCGTTCTAACAATCGTGATGAATCAGCTTTTCCATATTCATTGGCAACCAGTATAGGATTAAAATCAAATAGTAAAGATTTAAGATTGTCAATTCCTCCAATTGATTTCCCAATAACATTAGCACTCATTTGCCTATTTTGAGCCGTATCACAAAGCCTTTTATAAAGTGCATTTAAATCCTGAGGCTTGGACTGTTCTGGCTTAAAGTGTTTCTCTATTAACTCTTTCGATACTCCCTTCTTGGATAAAAGGAAGTTGTATGCAAAATCAAATAATTCTTTGTTGGTCATTGTAATTGATTTTACCCAAAGTTATTCAAAATCTTTTCGTTTCAGATTGATTTTCCTTTCATTCCTTGCATAGTTCTCAAATTCTTGCTTCCTTTACATAACTAATTCCTTACCATCATGGCAAAACAAAAATCAACACCAGCGATTGTTCCGATTATAAACGAAAATCAGGTAATTCAAACATGGGAGGTGTCAGATCTTAAACCTAACCCAATTAATAAAGAAATATACACTGATGATGATGTCGAAGATTTGGTGGAATCCATATCAAAGAATAAGAAAAAGATTCTTGTGCCACTTGTGATTACACCTGAGGGCATTATTATTTCCGGTCACAGACGTTATCGTGCCGCCCTGCAGCTCGAGATTACAAAACTACCGGTCATTGTTGAAGAAGTCGCAAAGAAGGACATGGAATTCCGCATGATCCAATACAATGTTTATCGTAGAAAAAGGTATTCCGAAATTCTAAACGAAATCGAAAAACTGTATTCATATTATGGGAGAAGTCAAGGACGAAGAACGGATTTAGAGGGATCTGGAGAAAAAATAGACCTTAATGCCCAGATTGCTAAAATTGTCGGATTATCACCAACGACAATGTCAAATCTTAGAACCATTAATAACTACAATCCGGAATATATTGGAAAAATTGACGAGGGTAAAACATCAATCGTAAAAGCGTTTGCTGCTTGTAAAGACAAAATAAAAGAAGAAACTAAAGAGAAAGCTTTCTACGTCACAGTACCAATGTTCAGTGATGACTATAAAGTCTATAATAAGTCATGCAAGGACATGGCTGAGATTGAAGATAAAAGCGTTAACCTAATACTCTGTAGTCCACCATATTACAAAATGAGGACCTATAAAGGTGGGAAAACTCAACTTGGTCATGAAGAAACTCCTGAAAAATTTATTGAAAATCTTGTATCAATTATGAATGATTGTTACCGGGTTTTAAAGCCGGACGGATCATTTTTTCTAAACATCGGTGATTGTAAAGACAAAGGAAAGTCATTGAATGTTCCGCATAAGGTTCTATTCGAGCTTTTAGCACAACATGAGTATTTTCATATCCAAACCATTATCTGGGAAAAAACGAATGCTACACCAGTCCAGAATTTCAAATATCTTCAACCATCCTATGAATTCATCTTCCATCTGACGAAAAGTATGGATTATGCTTATAACGAAGATGTAGGAAGGCCATTCCTTCTTGGTCATTTACCTCAGTTTTTGGATCCAAATTATAAAAAGGACGCAACTCGGAAAAACCCGGATCATCCTGTATATGGTGAACATATTCCATTTGATGCAGGGATTCTATATGATATTTGGACTCACCATGACTTTTTACAAACTTCTTCCTTTCAACAAGTCGCTGAATTACTTGATGATGACGAAGATCCACATCCGGCTCAAATGAACAGTATTGTTCCCATTCTACCAATTCTATTAACAACAAAAGAGGATGATATTGTTTTGGATCCATTTAGTGGATCGGGAACAACTGGATTGATTGCACTAGAATTTGGACGAAGATACAGGGGTTACGAAATTAATCCAGAATATTATGAAGCTTCCTTAACCAGATTATCCAAGTTCGGAAATAAAAATCCAGAAGAAAAAGATTCAGCCAAATGATAGATAATTCACGAGTTGCTGTACTTATTCCCTTAACATGGGATGAAAATAAATGGGAATGTGGCGAGGAGTTTATCCGGTCCCGTCCCCAATACAAACTTCTTAAAGATTATTTTCAGGGACAAGAAAAAATCATCTTCGGACATAAAAAATACCCGTTAGAAGGGAAATTTCCTGCGGATCAGCATGTCTTTCCACCTTCAGAATTGCCTCCTGATCCAACACTATTGGAAGGCACATATGTCGGATATTCCCGAATGATTAGCCAGATGCTAGATAAAGGAGAAGATTTCTATTGGAATTCTGATGATTTTAAGGCCGTTTTCTTTGTTAGTACCAAGACCGAAACTTACATTGTTGGTTTTTATTTATTCCCGATGATTGACTGGGGTCATGCTCGTAGAGCAAAACATGAAGTTTACAACTATTTTACTTTTGGAAACATCAGATCAAAAGGGGAAGATATTGTCAGATTTGACAACTACCTTCAAATAAGTAATATCCAACAGTTTTCTTCCATTTACAAACTGTTGAAGAAAAACAAATATGCTTATACAGATAGCGACGGAATACTTACCATTCTGGAGGAAGCAATAAAACTTAATCCAGATCAAAAAGATTTAAAATCTGCTGCGATAAGACTAAAGAAGAATATTTCTAAAAGCGTCAAAGGTTCTAAAACCTAGCCTAATCCTTTAGTAAGTTTCTTTTTCTTCTCCCTTTCCAGACTTCGTTTTATATCTCGATCTATTTCTGCAAAGAATTCCTTGTAGGCATCATGGTTTTTAATCGAATCACATAATTCCTCTACCCGTTTGTTGATTTTTGAATTTTTCATACTTCTTTTTCTTCTTAATCCACCGAAACGTAAAAAGTGATACGTTTTTTGAAAATATTTTTCAACTATTCTGTAAAAGCCATTTTTTCAGATCAATATATATGAAGAAAAACATGTCAGATTATGATCACAAACTTTAAAAAGTATGAAAACAAATTAACTGATATCCAACCGGATGAAATGTTAAACACATCTCCCCTACCTGATTTTATGGGATTTGAAAGACTTATAGTATGCCTTGAGTCTTACTGGAGTTATAACATTTTCAATAACTTTTCAATGAAACCCTATCTGGAAAATATCGGATGGATGGTTAAAGAAAGAATAGAAATCGCTCACCGATTCATTGATTGCGAACTGGGGTTGAGATACTATATCAATGTCCTGATGCAGGATCAAATATTTCCACCAGTAATTTATATTTCATCTCATGGAAACCCTTTGGGAAATTTAGAGGTCTCATATGAAGGGGAGATTACACCGGAAGAATTATGTGAGGCATTTAGGGGCTTTGGCACCTATCCGGTATTAGTCTACTTTTCATCATGTGATTTGTTCAAAGGGGAAAAAGGGAAACACTTTGCCCAAGAATTTTTAAAAATATCCGGAGCTGCTGCCGTGGCAGGATTTTCGCAGAAAGTAAATGTTATCGATTCCATAATCGTCGATAACATGTTCCTATCCCGTTTCTTTATGGTTCCAGATCCATTCAGTTCTTTGAGCCTAATTTACGAATCGGTTATAGAAGACTATAGAATTAATACTGGGTTTACAATATTCGTAAAAGGAAATGATAACTCACAATATTCGGCATTGGAAAAACAATCGGTGATCAAGACCAAGATTTAAAAGAATTGAAGTACAATGGGGAAACATATTTTATCCTATGGAAAGTTCCAACAAGGAATCCAGCGAATAAAAGAAGAAAAAGGTACAGAGGATGATACTCCAGTAGACTTTAACATTCAAACAATTTTCAAAATTAAACTTGTTCTCAAAATGCTAATAATATTTCTAAATATCAATTCATTTAATATTGCTTTCTATTCATAATATTCAATTTTTGTTTCACATATACTTCGTAACTCATAGCTACCTCTGTAATTAAGGCGCTCAATCTCATTTCCTTTATCATCATATTTGAATATCGTTTTATGCATTATCCATGATTCCGATCCGGAACTACCCATTTCCAAATATTCAGTAGGTTTATCCTTTTCAATATATTTCCATTTATAATGTGGTTGTCCCTTTCCCTTGTTCGGTCCATATTTCATAATATAATCTTCCTCAATCCTATTCCCAAATTGATCATAATAGTAAACTGATATTAATGGTTCCTTATCGAATAAGCTATAAGATAGTTCTTTGATGCAGTGATGATTATTATCATACATATATACAAATTTGTTTTCATTGCAGCTAGAACAAGGTATATAAACCATTTCAATTTCATTCCCAATAGTGTCATATTTATGTATTTTGACATTATAGAAATGTCCATCATTTGCGCTTTCATATGATTCTTGCATTTCAATTAACTTTTCTTTACTATCATACTTGTACTTATAATATGTTTGCTTTGATTGTGGTGCTCCAGAAACTTCGCCACCATATATCCTATTTCCACTTTTTTCGATCAATTTACCATGAATACCATAGGTATAAACACTTTGTTCAATTAATGTATTTGAATAAAGGCTAATTATTCGTTTCTCAGTTAAATTACCTACACTATCATTTATAAACGATATTTTTAAACTATCAGATTCTTCAACATTACCTTTGTCATCAATTCTATAATGCCTCCAATATTTCCTGTACAATCTTTCCGCTTCTTTCTTCGTATAATAATTAGTAAAATCAAATTCTTGTAAATTACCATCCTTATCATACCTATAATGACTTACATTAGACTTGATAACTTCCTTAAATTGATTAATATGGTATTTATGATCTTCTTCATAATTATAATTATAAGTCGTTTCAGTTGTTGTTTTTATTTTATCTTTTGATTCACGGTTAATGTTTTGACTTTTTATTTCTGTAAACCAGAGAATTGAAACAATTCCAAATAAGCAATAATAATTAACTTTCATAAAAAAAAATTCAGTTATCTCAAATCAAATTTAATAATAAACGCCTTTATCAAGAATCAGACTGAAATATTTTTCGGTAATAACCCTATAATTTGACAAGTTTAGGGTATCTATTACCTTTGATGACGAATTCTTTAATCTACCCTGAGAATTAACATATCCCAAATTCTTCAATGATCCAATGGCCCTATCAATACCCGTGGCCTGTCATGATAACGATATTTTAAAATAAGCTTTTTTAGCGGCTTCAAATTGGGAAATTGTTGGATAAAATAGATTATCCCAATAATATTTGAGCACTTCTACTTATGGAGTACATCAAGGAACAGTTTATTAAAAATTTGGAAACAGAAGAAAGAAGAAGGTCATCCAGTAAATCCGGATTTATCAATGCCTAACTACCGTGAGCTGGGTTGATCTAATATTCCCAGAGTATTTATCAAAAGCTCTTTCCCAATACAGTTTTTTCAATTTCAGAAAGGGAAAAGGAATCGTTATTTCTATTTTCAATTATCCTGTCCAATACCATATTAACTGATATTGTATTGAAAATGAAGTTGTCCATTACCGTTTTATTGTGATCATCTGAATACACCTCCAAATATTTTTCATCAGCGTTAATGAAATTAAGGACATTATCAACCTTCTGATATTCCAATAGTATGTCATTCTTGATAAAGAACTCGATCATTCGAATAACCTTCCATTCCTCAATGTACATGAAGTAAATAGATTCAGCGAGAGTATCGTAGCCTGCGATTTGGTAATAATCCGCTGGGATAAGGAATGATTTTATTTCAGTAGTAAATGCTTCATCCAAATGATCGTTATCCCGGGTGGTTATAACACAATATAAAGGGTTTGTCATCTGTTTCATTTCTCAGTTGAGAATTATCAGAATGTATAGGTTTCCCCAATTGATTGCACTTCTTTGAAAATCTAATCTTTCCGGAACAATGGACATGTGGTATTTGACATGAAAAGGGATCATAGCCCCTTCAAACAAACAATATATCCTTATCAATTCTAAGGTTATTGGATTCTCTATTTCTGCGATTATGGTGGGGAGCGGATTTACATTATCATTCAATAAATCCTCTATCTTCTGCTTTGTGAATCTTTTTTTCAATTCCTCATTCATACCGGCAAATATTCAGCAGTCCGGTCAAATAAAAAAATCGTGAAATAGATATTTAAGAGCAATAGCCTAAATTACTTCCTCGTTAAGGATTTACTTGTCAATCGATTTGAATAATGATTTACTTAATGGATATCCACAGTATCTTGCCCATAGCATCATTGATAGCTCACGTTCCTTTGGTTGAAGATCCAATCGCTGAAATATTTCTATAAACTCATCAAAGGTTAATATCCTAAACTTTGTTGGCTCTGTAATCATTCTTTGCAGTTTCTTGCCGGAATTCAATGCTTTTTCATCTTCTGGATCACAAAACACTCCTGTTTGAATAAAATCAAAGTGTTGATTTTGAAACAAAGATTGCCCAATTAATTCATTTCGGAAAAGTTGATTAAGGTTGTTGTCCCTCACATACTCATAATAATCGTTGATAAAATGACTCTTGGATTTATCAAATATCTGTTTGTAATTATCATGGTTCTTAAACTTTAGCATTGGATGGCCGAAATGAAAAGGAATCTGTGTATTTACATTCAAACCCGATTAATCCCTTTTTCTGGCCTGATTTCACAAGAATAGCTACATCAAATGCGGAATGGTCTTTGGTGTAATTTTCTTTATACGGATACTCAAAACAAACTTCATTGACTTCTGTTATCTCAGGAAATATTTTTTTAAAGAATCGTGTAGCGAGATCCGTATTGATTTTAAATTCTCCAAAGAAGTTGAATGCCAAGGGTTGACTGGACAGTAAGTTATTAAATAACCGCCCTTCTTCAATGATCCCAACTTTACTCTCCATCCTTTCTTCAATAGTTTTCGTTATGGCAAGAAAGATATTATCAGAAAGAAAGTTTTCATTTTCACCGTTATTAATGCGATTACAAACAGTCTTCGCTTTCCCATTTTCATAAAAATTTCCTTGATCATGTGACAGAACGAATGTTCTCCACCAACCTTGATGAAATCTTCTTTTGTGTTTATACTCTGAATTATCATCTGGGCAGGATCCAATAAGCTCTACCAATTTTTCTTCTAAAAGGACGTTCGATTTATTCTCAATAAATTTCTTCCATTCATTTATTTCGTCTTGATCTTGCTTTAAAGATTTCTTAAGCAGCATTAGGTTCAGATCAAGTCTGATCAATTCTATGACATTCGGATGCACAAAGATGGGTCGACATCTATACCAAGTTGGGTTTTTGATAAAGTCCGACCAATATTCTGAAAAGGAATTGAATGAAGCTGAGTGCTGTTCCCAAACTTCATTATCATTTTCATCAAAATTCATATG
>JAPLDL010000003.1 GCA_026391735.1 Bacteroidota bacterium
CTTAAGGGAGGTGCCTTGCCGCTGCTTACCTGCGATGTGTGGGAACATGCCTATTACATTGACAAGCGCAATGCCCGTCCCGATTATATAGCAGATTTCTGGAAGCTGGTCGACTGGGCAGCTGTTGCTACTCGACTGTAACTGATTTCGCGAGATTCCTGGGTTGATCCACGTTGCAGCCACGCATCACGGCAACGTAATACGATAAAAGCTGCAGGGGAATAGTGGCCAGAAGTGGGATAAGCATTTCCTCGGTGTCGGGGATCTCGATGAAATGGTCGGCCAGTCTTTTTACGCTTTCGTCACCTTCGGTTATGATTGCGATGATGTTTCCCTTACGTGCCCTTACTTCCTCAATATTCGTGATTACTTTCTCATAGATCCCGCGTTTGGGGGCAATAAAAACTACCGGCATATTCTTATCGATCAGGGCAATCGGGCCGTGCTTCATTTCGGCAGCGGGATAGCCTTCGGCATGGATATAAGAAATTTCCTTCAGCTTAAGAGCGCCTTCCAGGGCAACCGGGAAATTATATCCCCGGCCCAGGTAAAGGGCGTTGGTTCTATCTTTATAGATCGTCGCAATTTCTTTAATCTTATCGGCCCGCTGAAGGATCTTTTCCACTTTTGACGGTATAATCCCAAGTTCCAGCCTTAACTTATGCAGATGGGATTCAGCTACTGTGCCTTTCTTCTCAGCCAGGAGAAGTCCCATCAGGGTTAGGACAACAACCTGTGCAGTGAATGCTTTAGTTGAGGCCACTCCTATCTCGGGGCCTGCATGAGTATAAACCCCAGCATGGGTTGCACGGGCAATCGACGATCCCACAACATTGCAGATCCCAAGAACTGTGGCACCTTTGGATTTCGCCAGTTCGATAGCGGCCAGGGTGTCGGCAGTTTCCCCCGATTGTGAAATTGCAATAATTACATCTTTTTCGCTGATCACCGGGTTGCGGTAACGGAATTCGGAGGAATATTCAACTTCTACAGGTATCCTGGCCAGGTCTTCAATAATATATTCGCCAACCAGTCCGGCATGCCAGGAAGTACCGCAGGCGGTAATGATAATACGTTCGGCATTCAGAATTTTCGGAAGATAATCGCGGATGCCCCCCAGCGTTACGGTGTCCTGGTCGAGATGCAGGCGGCCTCTCATGGAATCGAGGATGGAATTGGGTTGTTCAAAGATCTCCTTAAGCATGAAATGAGGGAAGCCGCCTTTCTCGATAGCGGTGAGGCTCATCTCAAGTTTCTGGATATAAGGAGTCCTTTCCTGGTTACGAATAGTCCTCATTTTCAATTTCTGGTGACGCTCGATGATCGCAATTTCCTCATCATTCATGAACACCACGTTGTTGGTATATTCGATGATGGGAGTGGCGTCGGAAGCAACAAAAAATTCATCATCGCCAATACCTATTACCATAGGGCTGCCTTTACGTGCTGCAATGATCTTGTCGGGATGATCCTGGGAAAGGACTACAATGGCATAAGCGCCGATTACCTGGGTGAGGGCAATCCGCACAGCTTCCTCAACTGAAACATTTTCATTATGCTGAATATCTTCGATAAGATGTATCAGGACCTCGGTATCGGTGTCGCTTGTGAACGTAAATCCTCTTTGTATCAATTCTTTACGAAGGACAAGGTAATTCTCAATGATCCCATTATGAATGATAGAAAGATGTTTGCTTTGGGAGTAATGCGGATGAGCATTGATCTGGTTAGGTTCGCCATGGGTGGCCCAGCGGGTGTGAGCCATGCCGATGGTCCCTGCCAGGTTCTCGCCTTCAATGTATTTTTCAAGTTCCGAAACCTTGCCCTTGCATTTCCATACTTTCAGTTCGCCGTTCAACAGGCAAAGGCCGGCACTGTCATATCCCCTGTATTCGAGCCTGTGAAGGCCTTTGATAAGTATGGGATAAGCAGGCTTTGGGCCGACATATGCTACAATTCCGCACATAACAATACCATTTTAATCCAAAGGTAAGAAAAAGAATCTGATTTAATCAATTCAGAAGCGTATAGGTTATCTGCAGCCTGAACCTGGATGAGGAAGCTCCCGGCATCGCTGGTTTATAACCGTTGATCATGACACGGTTCACAGGAATTGTGCTTGAAGTAGGATCATTTACCTGGATATACATTTCACGGTTTATGGAATAATACCCGTCTATAAGTTTCTGGATATGTCGGGTAAGCCTGAAATAATAAGAGCGACTGGTCGAATTATACATTCCTCCGAAATAGTTTGCACCCTCCGATTCATCGATCACCGTACCGATATATCCTGCACTGTCGCGTATACAGATCAGATTTGGAGGCGCTCTCAGTGTGGTATCAGTCGACGGATTTTCAAAGAGCAGGAGAGCGTCATTGATTGCAATCTTCCTGTTTTTTGCAAAATTCATCATATACGGCATTCGGAACACAATCCTTGTGCCGCCAAGCCCCTGAAGATAAAGCATATTCTTGCCAAGCGCAGTGTCATGATTGATAACCTGTTGTTTTAGATCCTGCTGGGCATCAAAATAATTATTATGATCGATATGCAAAAACCTTGCACAGCCTGTATTCAGAAGGAAGGAATAGTTCAGGGAATCGTAGGTCTGGTTGTGAAAGAACAGGATCATTTTGGAGAGGCTTTCAGAGATGTTGAATTTAAGAAGGGCTCCTCCGTTGTTTACAGGCTGGGTCTCAATATAAAGGCCTTTCATGAACTGGTAGAACATAGCGTCTGACGCATATACCGAGGGCGGGCCGGACAATAATTTATTCGCAAAATATTTGGAATACTTGCTGAGGTTGATCCTGAGATGGGCCGAATACATTGTTCCCCCAACCTTGACACTATCTTTCGGCCTGGGTCTGAATGTTATTTCCGACAACAGGTTCGGATAGATCTGTAATTTCCTGTTGGAAAAGTATCCCGAATCAATATGCAGGTCCTGGGCTAACTCATAAACCCTTATTGTTTGCGCTGTTGTTGTATCACCGTAATAGCTGGAATAATAAAGCATCAGTATCAGTGAGTCAACTGCAGGGGCTGTCCCAAAGTCCACTGAAGCCGATGACGGCTGAAGCTGGGTGTAAAGGCTTATTGTTGAATTGCCGAAAACAGGGTCGGCGATACTTCCAAGGGAAAGGTCTGCGCAATTACTTGTTGTAATTGAATCAACACGCTGGGTATATGCGAGGACCGTACATGTGTCGGTAGACTTGATCTTGAGCGTATCACTGGGTGGAAGAAGGTCAAGGCCAACAGAATAAGGGTCTTTTTTACATGAAAAAAGAACCAGAAAAGCCAGCATTGAAATTACAAATGATGATAGAAGAAGTCGGTGTTTTGAGTTCAAGGCAGAAAAGGATCTTGTGGTTAATCAACTGATACAGGCTCAGCGACAAGGATCTCGTCATAGAAATCTGAAAATGCATCAATGTACCTGTCCATAGGCTGAAAATTAAGGAAAGGTTTATCAATGTTTTTCATATAATCCATTAGTTCGGGGTTAACAGAAGGTGAACCTATAATTACGCCATCTGAGAAATCTATCGCTGACTTCATAAGATTAACGTAGTTTGCCGTTTTATAGTGTTTAAGATCTTTGGCATTTATTCCGTCCAGTTTTACTTTCTCGGCAAAATTCTTATTCATGTTGTCGGTAAAGTCATCATCATACAGAGAAATAATGATCTTGGTTTCAGAGAACAGGGGATTGTCGGTAAATGCTTTCTTGATATATAAGGGAACCAGGCTCGTCATCCATCCGTGACAGTGAATGATATCGGGGCCCCATCCCAGTTTTTTAACAGTTTCAATGACTCCCCTGGAATAAAAGATCGCCCTTTCGTCATTATCGGCAAAGAACTTGTTATTCTTATCGTAAAAAGTATATTTTCTCTGAAAGTAATCTTCGTTATCGATAAAATAGATCTGCATTCGGGCCTGCTGGATTGAGGCCACTTTAATTATGAGTGGATGGTCCGTATCGTCAATTATAAGATTCATCCCTGATAATCGGATGACTTCGTGAAGCTGGTTGCGCCTTTCATTGATATTTCCATACCGGGGCATAAATGTGCGAATCTCCCTTCCCTTTTCCTGGATACCCTGAGGAAGATAACGCCCGATCATTCCCATATGGCTGTCCTTGAGGTATGGCGTGATTTCCTGTGTAACAAAAAGAACTTTTGTTTTTTCCATGTTTTCCGTTAGTTTTTTATCCTGATTCGAATCCGGCTGCAAAGATACTAAAAATTTTTTAGATAATTTCCAAACGTTTACTCTAAAATAATGATTCCTATGGGATTAAATATTTTTTTTAATTCAACATATCACTTTCTCACACGAACCGGATTAAGAAGGAAAGGAAAGGGGGTTTTGTGGATACAAGTTGACGACAGACTATTACAGTTCTGATTTGTGTGATCATAAGGGGGTAACGGTCTTCTCCCAATCTCTTAAGGCCGGCGGAACAGCTCCCCGCATCAGGAGTCTGGAAAAATAAAACCTGAAAGCCATGAAAAAGATTATTACACTATGCATTTTAAGCATGCTGATGTCGGCCGCCTCAATACAGGCCGGAAAGTATAATACAGTAAATATGAATACAAGCCCTTCGGCTTCATACTCGGTATGGGTCAAGATCATCCTGAATTTCCATCGTCCCAAAATGCAATGCAAAAGCGGATTCGGGATTTGTATTGATTTTGAATTCGGTACCGACAAAGCCACCGGATACGGGGCTGCTTTATGCCCGGCCCAGGCAAGGATCAACTCAGCCGGGCAGCTTGAATTAAAAGTTGCCGAAAGTGACCTTCAGAAATATGAAAACGGGTTTGCCCTTCCGTATTTCCAAAAAGGATCTTTGTTTTTTGAAGAGCCTTACACCTTCTCAGACCCAGTGACAAAACTGCTCGGCGCCAGCCACCAGCTCACCATTGGTGCCGGCTCGTATGCAGTTGTATTCGATGCAGCGACACGAACATATACTGTAACATTTCCAGGTTAATCCCATATGATGAAAGGGATAAATCCTGTAACGGAAATGCAGTGCAGGGGATGAAAATCACAATTTTCATCCCCTGCACTGCATCCCTGAAATTGTTAATTCACGGTCAATAAACTACTGCTGTCATGAACAAAACGATATATTTTATTCTTGCCGCTCATTTGATTATTCTGGATGGATGTAAAACGACCCTTATCAGGCAATACGGAGTCAAAGATCCGCAGATCGAAACCATTGAATCGGTTAACAAAGCATTGATCAGGTATTCCCCTGACTATGCGCAATACCTTTGTGTGTTCAGGGATTCGGCTGCACTTGTCGACTGGTTTAAAAATAAAAACCTGCCCGGGCGTTCACAGTTTTATAATTCAGATGGCTACCGAATTATTACTCAGGATACTTCCTTTTGTTCAGGCCTTGAAACCGACTTTGCAGCGAATCTTGAAACCGGGAGGGGATACAAAATCGATTCCCTGATAACATTTGAGAAGCTGAAGAAAAACCTTCTGCAGGTCGGGGAGAAAGTTGATCTTACTCCTTCAAAGTTTGCATTTACCTGCGTTATTTTCTGGGCAAAATTCATGGGTAAGATAAATAATCCCGGATTTCAGATAGCAGCTTCGGCCCTGCAATCGGGTCCGGCAAAAAAAGGTTTGGTGAACATCATATTCGTCAATATGGACATTCTTGATATATGGAATACCTCCGGCAAGATGATCAGAACACAGACCCATGCCCGGTAAGAATGAACAAAGGGAAAAAACGGTTTGTTGCTGGGCTTGTTCTGGCATGCTTTATTGCAATTGGTGTTGCCGGACAGGATCTCAGATGGGAGGATTCCGTCAAATCACTTGTGTTCAGGCCGGCTTTTCCCAGGATAGCCGGGAGATTCAGGTTTTCCAGTGAATTCGATTACAGTTTATCCCTGTCGGGATATTCCTGTGTGAACGGTCAGGGAGACAAACCTGCAGGACAACTGGTGTTTCTTCAGAATCTGAAATATGGTTTCAGCGTTTCATCTTTACGGTTTCACCTTACCAACGACCTAATTCATGCCCTTGGGCTTGTTTATTATATCGACAGCATCAGCCAGTTCCAGACCGATGAAAATACACTGACTACAAGGATCAGCTTCGAGGTAACAAAATCCATAGAATTTCTGGCTTCATCAATTCTCACAACACGGATCTTTAATGCCTGGGATATCACAGAAGGATACGGGGGCTCGGTAGTAAAAACGATCAACTCTTCATTCCTAACGCCATTGATATGCAATTTTTCGGCTGGTTTCGGGATCAATATCAGAAATTCGGGGAAACTGGAATTCGGGATCAGCAGTGCCAAGCTAACATATATCATGGACCGGGGAATCTTCGATAAAACAGGCAGGGATTCATTTTACGGAGTAGAGAAAGGCTATGGAAGCAAGCTGGAATATGGACTAAGTCTGCACCTGCTGCTCGACAGGCTTATCGTGAGAAAGATCCAGTGGAATTGTGACCTTCTCCTGTTTAAGGCAGGAAAATCCCCTGTAGATATGACATTGAAAAATCTCTTTGCATACAGGATCAACAGATTTCTCAAGACGAGCCTTCAAACCAGGCTGTTATACGATGAAGATGTAAGCCGCAGGTTAAGGATGGAAAATCTGCTTTCGGTGGGGTTCGATTTTCATCTGTGAAAATCTTCACAATCCATGCCGCTCCTGAGAAAAATTTGTAATTTTGTCCCCTCGTTTAACTGAATGTACTATACCGATGAACCTGTTCCCTTCATCACGCCCATTGCGTCATCATCTCATTACGATCGTCACGCCATCAAGAGTTCCACACGAACATCACCAAGTTGTTTCCCCACGAACTTCATAGATTATGTATAAGATAAGCAAACACCCCATTCTTGATATCCCGTCATCGAACCCGGTAAGCTTTTTATTCGAAGGAAAGGAAGTTTCAGGAGAAAAAGGATTTACCATTGCAGCTGCATTGCATCAGGCCGGTTACCCGGTACACAGCCACAGCCTGAAAAACCGGGAGCGAAGCCTTGAATGTGGGATCGGCAAATGCGGGGCTTGTGAGATGCTGGTCGACGGACAAATCAAACGAATTTGCATCACCAGGGTTGACGGGATTAAAGAAGTGAGTGAGATCTCACGTGATTTTGAACCGAAACCGGTGGAAGTAAAAAAGGACGAGCGGATTAAAGTGTATAAGACTACCGTTGCTATTGTCGGTTCCGGTCCGGCCGGCCTTGCTGCACGTGAGGAACTGAACAACCACAGGGTCGACTGCATTGTAATCGATAACAATGATAAGATTGGCGGGCAATTTCTGATGCAGACCCACCAGTTTTTCTTCTTTGAGAAGGAAAAGAAATTCGGGGGGATGCGTGGCTTCGATATTGCAAAAACACTTGCTGGTGAAAGCCACGAAGGCATCTTCCTTAGTTCAACGGTTTGGGATATTCTGGAAGGAGGGCGGCTTGCGGTAAAGAATATACTGACTGATGAGATTTATTTTATCGACAGCGAATTTCTTATTGTTGCCTCAGGGGCCGTGCCCTTCATGCCGACCTTCGAGAACGACGACCTGCCGGGTGTATTCACAGCTGCCGTGGTTCAGAAAATGATGAACAATGAATTAACCCTGCTGGGCAAAAATGTTCTGACTGTGGGTGCTGGTAATATAGGATATCTTACGTCATATCAGCTTATGCAGGCCGGTGCAAAGGTAAAAGCCATTCTGGAAGCCCTCCCGGCCGAAGGTGGCTTCCCTGTCCAGGCAAACAGGGTGAGAAGGCTTGGAATTCCGGTGATGACCTCTCATATACTCCTTAAAGCCATCCCCAATGAGACTCACGACGGCATCACCGGTGCCGTAGTAGCTGAATGCAGGAATTTCAAGCCAATCCCTGGAACTGAAAAGGTGATAGATGGAATTGACGCTATCAATATATGCACCGGGCTTGTATGCGACGACCAGCTCCTGATCAAAGGCAACGAGGTCTTCGGCAGGAAATGTTTCGGAGCGGGTGATGCAATCCGCATTGGCGAAGGCACAAGTGCTGTATTGCGCGGCAAGCAGGCTGCCTTCGAGATCCTCCAGGAGATGGGCGAAAAGTTCGATTATGATGCCTTTTTATCCCTCTCAAAGGAATACATCGATTCACAACAGCATCCTATCAGGGTCATTCAGGATCCTTACCTCCCGTCAGGAGAAAGGATGAATGAAAAAGGTTTTGTGCTCATTGACTGCCTTTACGGTTTTGCATGCAATCCCTGTGCTTTTGCCTGCCCCAACGGAGCCATCACCAAGTCATCCACCAGCACTGTTCCTGAAATAGATTTTGAAAAATGTACGGGCTGCATGGATTGTGTTTACCAGTGTCCGGGCCTGGCTATCTTCGGCTATAATTTCAGGAAAGACTGGTTATTCCTGCCAATTGAGTACGAAGCCGAAGAGAAATCGGAATGTTTCCTGGTCGACAACGATGGTAACAAGCTGGGCCAGGGGATCGTGGAAAAGATCCTGCGTAAATCCAACAAGACCAATGTTGCCCGTGTAAAGGCTATCGATATCCATGGTGAAGACCTGGTTAAGGTAAGAGGGTTCATCGTGAAATCAGCTTACCCAGATCCTGTTGAATTCAGGCCTCACAGGCATGAATCGGAGGAGCCAACCTATGTTTGCCATTGCGATGATGTTACGCTTGATGAGATCATGGAAGTCATCGGGGAGCGTAAATTTATTTCAGTGGATGAGGTGAAGCATACCACCCGCCTGGGAATGGGCGCCTGCAGGGGGAAGCGTTGTATCAAGCGTTTAAAGACCCGTTTAGCGGGAACAGGAATCAGTATTGTGGGTGAGCCCACTCCAAGGGGGCCTTTGTCAAACCAGGTCTCTATGGGAGAACTCTATCCAAGGAATGTTCATGAACAGGTGATAACTGAGATCAACGGGAAAAAAACCAAAAAAATAAAGGTCCGCTCTCTGGTCGCCGGCGGGGGTATTGGCGGAAGTGCATTGTTCCGGTACCTTAGCGAGGCGGGACAGGAGCCGGTATTGCTTAATTACGGGAGGGGTGCGTCATGGAGGAATATTGCCGGTGGACGGCCGAATTTCTCGGTACCGGAACTCAGCGATATTGCCAACCATAACCTGGAAATTTTCAAGGAACTCCAGGCCATGCACAACATTGATTTCAGAACGATTTTGTATGTGACCTTTGCTCATGATGAGCAGATGTACCGTGCCCTGGAAGCATCCATGGCATGGTCTGATGCCACCATGGTGGAGCCTGTGGATTTTCTGAAGGAAATATCCCCGAGGATGAACCCTTCAATGAGTAATTATTCGGCAGCCCTGATCACAAAAAACTGCTGGCAGGCTACCCCGGGCAGGGTGATCGACCTGATACGCAGGATTGGTATTGAAAAGGGAGGTAAGATCGAGGAAGATTGCAAACTTGTGGATGTAACCCTGGCAGACGGGCATTACAGGGTCCTTGCGTTAAACCATCAGAAAGAATACGTGGAATATGAAACTGAGACCTTCATCAATGCCCTCGGGCCCGAAGGGGGACGATTCGCAAAAACCCTGGGTTTTGATACAGGACTATACCCGGTCAGACACCAGGCTTTCATAACCCGTCGCCTTCCCATGCTGGGAATCAACGGCAACCCGCTGCCCATGCTTATCGACCGGAGGAGGTATAAAGGGTTTACGGCGGTTTACGGACAGCAGCTTGGAGAAACCGGGCAGATCATTGGTTGTGCCTCCCCCGCTGTTGAGCCCCAGGAAGCGGATAAAAATATTAAAGTCAATACTGAAGATTTCGTTGAGATTGCATCCGAAGTATTCACAAACTGGATACCTGAACTTTCTTCCGTGGGATTCCAGGCCATCTGGGCAGGGTATTATGTGGAACCCAGGATGGTCATTGACCCGGAACTTGGATTGTTCCTGGGTCTCAGAGGCCAGGGTTTTATGCTTGGACAATACCTGGCCAAGATGTATGTTGACAAGCTGCAGGGTAAGCCTGTCCCGGGTTATTTTGACCGGCTTAAACTCAGCGGAGATGGCATGCCCGAAAAAGCATTCAAATAATTATCCGGTGAATTACAGGTTTAGAATTCTGGCGAATGTTAAGATCAGGCATTAAACCTGATTACAAATGTTGTACCCTGCAGGGAAATGATCTCAAGGGTCCCGTTCATCTGGCCTTTAGCCCAGAGAGAGACCAGGCTTAGGCCAATGGATGTGGGATTATCCGGATCAAAGGAAGAGGGAAGGCCGGTTCCGTTATCCGACACCTTTAAGACACAGGCATTACCTTCCCTTCGCAATGAGACCGAAATATAGGCAGGCTGGCTGAAATCGCGAGGGAAAGCGTATTTCAAGGCATTGGTAACCAGTTCGTTTACAATGAGTCCGCAGGGCATTGCGCTTTGCGCATCCAGCACGGTATCCCCGCAGTCCACATCCGTCTTCACATCTTTTAAATAATGAAAGGTACTCAGAAGATGAGTCAAAAGCTGGGAGATATAAGGCTGCATGGCTACCCGTGAAAGACGTTCGGCCTGGAAAAGCTCCTGGTAAATAAGCGAGATAGTGCGGATCTGCTCCTGGAGCTGGATGATGATACCCCTCGAGGTTTCGTCCTGAATTTCGGGGCTTCTCAGTCCGATGAGGGTCATCACTGTCTGCAGGTTGTTTTTAACCCTGTGGTGCGCCTCGCGAAGCAGGGTTTCCTTTTCTTCCAGAGCTGCCCTTAATTTTTCCTCGCTGGATTTTCGTTCGGAGATATCGCGGACGATGGCCCACATGGCTGCTGGAGTTCCTTCGTGATCGCGGATCAGGAAAGTGCGTACTTCTACAGGTATAATGCGGCCGTCTTTTCTTATATATTCCTTTTCGTATACACCCGAAGAACCATTTGGAAGGATCTCCTCCCTGACGATCCCGGCTTCCATCTCATGCCATTTTTCGGGCGTGAGATCGATATAGGTCAGTTTGAGAAGCTCCTCTTCTGAATAACCCAGCAAGCTGCGGTAACTTTCATTGAACTCCTGCATTTCTCCATTCATATTTACCGAACAGAATGCATCGGTCATCGTGGAATGGAGCTTACGGTATTTTTCTTCGGACCGGAGAAGCTTTTGCTGGGTCTGCTTTTGATCGGTGATCTCCCGAACCGCCCCAATCAGTCGGGCTGGCTTCCCGTCAGGGCCATTGCTCCTGCGGGCGAAAATCCTGATCCATCGTTGGTTGCCTTCCTTGTGAAACGACCTGCATTCCAGTTCCCCTTTCTCTTTCGTTGTAAGCATCTGGCGGATGAAATCGTCGAGAAGCCCGGCATCGTCAGGATGAATTATCGTTTTCCATTTAACGGGGGTGAGGATTTCCTCAAGGTCACGCCCGGTATTAATAACAAGGTTTTCAGAGACCCAGTCCAGCTTCAGATTCCCGTCCTTTTCAACCTTGATCACAAAGATATAATCGGCGATCACTTCTGAAATGAGCCTGTAGCGCCATTCACTTTCTGTTAGGAGAACATCTGTCATAAGATCAGGATGGAAGACGCAAATATAAAAAGATATCCTTACGCGCTATAATGGAATTCAGAATGGCATGGAGTATTAACCTTTTATAAACAATGCTTTGATAATATGGCTGGCCATTTTGGGATTTTCCTTCAGGCGGCGGGTGGAATAGCCGAACCATTCTTTTCCGAACGGGACATACACTCTCATGGCATGGCCTTTTTCAACGATGCTGTTACGCAGATCGGGGGTCACACCATACAGCATCTGGAACTCATACTTGTCTTTCGGGACCTTGTACTTTTCAAGAAGCTGGTAAGCACCTTCGACCAAAGTCTTGTCATGTGTTGCGATGCCGGGATAATAGCCGTTTGACAGCATAAACTCCAGGTCTTCGAGGTAATGCTCGTTGATCTCCTGGTAATTTTTATAGGCAATTGCTTCCGGCTCAACATAGATTCCTTTGCAGAGTCTGAAATTCAAAGGAGATTTTGAGGAATGAAGGTCTTTCAGGGTTTTCAGATCCTGAAGAGTCCGTTTCATGTAGGCCTGGAAAACCAGCCCGACATTGCCTGGAAATTCCTCTTTCAGCCGTCTGAAAAGTTCAATTTCAAGATCAGTACAGGGGGAATCTTCCATGTCGATCCTTACGAAATTTCCAAATGAGGCCGCCCTAGAAACGATCTCCCGGATATGATCGTAGCATAGTTCTTTGTTGAGGAGCAACCCAAAACTGGTGGGTTTCAGGGAATAGTTCCCGTTTATTTTTTCTTTTTCTATTCTTTCGATTATGGAAAGGTAAGCTTGTTTGTTCTCGGCAGCCTGATCCAGGTTGCTGATGAATTCTCCGAGCAGGTCGATGGTGATCCTGATACCTCTGGAGTTAAGATCCCTGCTCACTTTTATGGCATCGTCGATAGTCTCTCCCGCAATATATTTTTTCGAAAAAACCCAAACAAGTTGTTTGGGCATAAACGGGATCATCCAGGTAATAATCTTATTAAACATAGGCCGGAATTTAAGGTCTGATATATCCAGATACAAAGATATGACTAAATACAGGTTTGGTAGTCACCAAATTAATTTTTAATTTTGCAGGCTTTTTCAAAGGAAGCTGAGAAGATGGAAAAATTTCAGATCCAGTTCAGCGGATTGAAACCGGGGACATACAGTTTTGATTTCGATCTGGATAATTCGTTCTTTGAACATTACCGTGTAGACGATGTTACCGACAGCAAGGTGAGCGTTCATGCCGATATGGAAAAGGAAGACCGTATGTTAATATTCCATTTCGATATCGGCGGAAATATCACTGTTGCATGTGACCGCTGCGGTGATCCGCTTATTATGAAGCTGAAAGGAGAGCAAAACCTGATTGTAAAGCTTGGCGATCATAATGAAGAAGAAAGTGAAGAGGTACTGGTTATAATGGAATCGGAAAGCAGGTTTGACATCAGCCAGTTTTTATATGAAAATGTTTGCCTGATGATTCCCGTTTACCGTGTCCATGGCAATAACAGTCAGGGGATAAGCCTGTGCAATCCTGACATCTTAAAGAAACTGGAAGAGTTAAAAGAATCTCATGTACCTGATCCCCGCTGGGAGGTTCTGAATAAACTCAGAGAAAATAAATAGTGTTTTTTAATTTTTATAAATATAATTTTGTATGCCACATCCGAAACGAAAAATTTCCAATCAACGCAGGGATAAGAGACGTACCCATGATAAAGCCGAAAGTCCTACCTTTGCTCTCTGCTCAAATTGCGGTGCTCCGGTTCTTTACCACAGGGTATGTCCTGAATGCGGTTATTACCGGGGGAAGCAGGCTATTGAAAAGTCAGCTGCAGAATAATCCTGGGGTTCAGGATCATTCACCGACTAATTAATCAGTTGTTTAACTAAATTCTGACTAATGAAGATCGGGTTAGATGTACTGGGAGGTGATTTTGCACCGAATGCTACCATGCATGGTGCAATGATGGCTCTGAAAGAGTTGCCTTCTACCGATAAGATCGTATTACTGGGGGACAAGGATAACATCCTTGCCTTTTTAAAGGAAGAGAATGTAAGTCCTTCGATGTTTGAGATCGTGGATGCTCCTGATCTCATTGAGATGGATGAAAGTCCCACCAAGGCTCTTGTAAACAAGCCGAACTCAAGCATTTCGACCGGCTTCCGCATGCTTAAGCACGAGGAGATAGATTCCTTTGCAAGTGCAGGCAGCAGCGGGGCAATGCTTGTTGGTGCTATTTACAGCGTTGGAAATATCCAGGGTATTATCCGTCCCAGCTCACCTGCGTATATTGCCAAGGAGAACGGTGGGATGTCGATTCTTATCGATGTGGGAACCAACCCTGATGCCAAACCTGATGTGATGTACCAGTTTGGTTTACTGGGTTCCCTGTTTGCCGAATATGTATTTCATGTAAAGAATCCCAGGGTAGGCCTTCTGAATATAGGATCGGAAGAAAAAAAAGGAAGTCTTACCACTCAGTCGGCTTTCCAGCTGATGAAAGAGTCGAAAGATTATAATTTTTTGGGGAATGTTGAGGGAAGGGAATTATTCAGGGACAATGTAGATGTGATTGTTTGCGATGGTTTCGTCGGAAATATAGTATTAAAACAGGTAGAAGCGATGTACCGCGTTTTGGTTAAGCGGGGCATCAAAGATTCCTATCTCGACAGGTTTAATTACGAGATTTATGGTGGTACGCCAATCCTGGGAGTGAATGGGAACGTCATCGTTGGCCACGGGATCTCAAACAGTACCGCCATAAAAAACATGATCCTTCTTTCAAGGGAGATCACTGAAGCCAATCTTCCAGCCAGGATCAAACATGCCCTGGAGCAGTACACCATCAACAATATTTAACATTTTTTTTCATGACCAGAATCAGAGCGGCAATTACAGGGATTCAAGGCTGGGTCCCACCTTATATTCTTACAAATAAGGAACTGGAAGCCATGGTGGATACTTCGGATGAATGGATTATGAGCCGTACCGGGATCAAGGAAAGGCATATCCTGAAAGGAATAGGCCTCGGTACATCCGACATGGCCGCTGAGGCTGTAAAAGCTCTTCTTGAAAAAACAGGCACCAGCCCCGATGAGATCGGTATGGTAATCTGTGCGACGGTTACTCCGGATATGATTTTCCCTGCAACTGCAAATATAGTCTGCGACAAGACGGGGATCAAAAAAGCTTTTGGGTTCGACATGAACGCAGCCTGTTCAGGCCTTTTATACGCACTTGTTACGGCATCCAAATACGTTGAAACCGGGACAGTAAAAAAAGCTATCGTAATAGGTGCCGATAAAATGTCGTCTATCACCGATTATACAAGTCGTGAGACTTGCGTATTATTCGGGGATGCAGCTGGAGCAATCCTGATGGAACCAACCACCGAGGAGGTTGGAATAATGGATTCAATTATGCATTCGGATGGTTCGGGCCGGTTTTATCTGCATATGAAAGCCGGAGGTTCGGTAAGACCCCCATCCTACGAAACGATAGACGCCAAAGAGCATTTCGTTTTCCAGGAAGGCCAGCCGGTATTCAAGTTTGCAGTGACAAAAATGGCGGATGTTGCAGCGGAGATCATGGCCAGGAACAACCTGAAGTCTGAAGACATTTCATACCTTGTGCCCCATCAGGCAAACCTTCGCATTATTGATGCAACCGCCAGGAGAATGGGGGTTGGAACAGAACAGGTCATGATCAACATTGAGCGTTACGGGAATACCACAGGCGGAACGATACCCTTATGCCTCTGGGAATGGGAGAACAAGCTGAAAAAAGGAGATAATATCATTCTTGCTGCTTTTGGCGGCGGGTTCACCTGGGGAAGTATCTGGCTCAAGTGGGCGTATTGAGTAATGTACGAATTACGATTAAGTAGTTGTCTTTGGATGACTGACTCCATGTATCAGGTCATTGCCCCTCAGCAAGCAGGTTTTCAATAAATTTCTTTGTTTCATCGCAGAATTCGGTATAATGCTGTCCGGTTCCCGGGCCAGAGAATCCTGTTTCAACTTTTCGGATCACTCCTTTCCTGTCAATGTACATGGTCGTAGGGTAGGCCATTCGTCCTTCCAGGTTGAATAGCACCGATTGCAATGATTCATGTCCCCTCTGACCGGCATAAAGGAAAGTATAACCGGCTCCGGTCTGGGCAATAAACCTTTCCATCCTTGGTTTAGATGATTCTATTGTTTTGTCCTCGAAACACAGGGCGACAAGCTCAAGGCCTTGATCTTTATAATCTGCATACAGATCCCTGAAAAAAACAGTTTCATCAAGACAATTCGGGCACCAGGTCCCGATGGCCATTACCACAACGACTTTATCCTTAAACTTCGGATCAGACAGCAGAACATTATCGCCATTGAGATCCGGCAAGTTAAAAGTGAACTGAGGGGAGTGGGGTTTTACCTTGACAAGTTCATCCATCCTTGGAAGTGTGAATGTCTCGTTCTTCTCGGCAGTCCAGCTGCTTTTCCAGTTAGGGCTTCCCATAAATTTCCCATTCTCCATCTTCCCTTGAGGGGAAATATCGGCGGTAAGGATCAGAGTATGGGCCCCGTCAATAGTGGAGATCATGAATTTATTCCCGGAGACTTTTCCTTCCAGGTAACGGTAGTCGCCCCCTGAATTCAGGATCGTTCCGGTAATATGGTTGCTGTCCTGGGTAAATTCACCTACCATAACGGAGGAATCAGGAGTGCCGGCATTCTCGGTGATCTTCCAGCGGCCGGTGATATCAGACAGAGGCTTTAATCCGGCCCATGGAAACCGGTCCGTAACACCTGGTATGGCATAGAATGAATACCATATTCCTGCTGACTTTCCTTTCGGATAATACCTGCCGATGAGTGAATCATGCCTGATGATCGCTATGATTTCTGAAGTAAACACAGGAAATTTCATGAAAACCGTGTCGCCCGAAACAGCCAGTTCGTTGATCATAATGACCTCTCTGGCGTTGGAAACCTGCATGAGCTTCTGACCGTCGGGGGTGATGGCAAAAATCATATTAAAAGGCAGATCCATATCGCGTTCGTTGCTGTCGATACGGATCACCCCCATATAGGGACCCTGTTTCAGTATGTTGTGACGGATACATCCTCCCGACAGCAGTATAATCAATGATAAAAAATATATGGTTATTCTCATAATCCGTATCTAACTTATTCTCTTACAAAATGAGGCAGGTCAAAAGGAATTTCAAGTGAAAATTCCACCAGGCCCTTTAATTCGCCATCCACAACCCAGGGGGTCTGATAAATCAGCTTTTTCTTCCCTTTTTTTTCAATTGTATATACATTTTTCACCTTGTGTTTCATAATGTTCCTGATGATCTTTTTTGAATTTTCGTTATGGCATTCCATCAGGTCACGGCCCTCCAGGGGTTGTTCCCCGGGTTTCACAAATGTACGCCGGGCTGATTCGTTTACATAGATCACCTTACCGCTTATGTCGCTGACGATTACCGATCCGTCCAGTTTTTCAATCCATTCCATTTTGCGATCAATTAGAGTTAAATTATTCTCAAGGGTTGCCTGCTGATTTGATTATACCAAGTTTACCATCTCTCCCAGTGGATCCGTTCGGGTTTGAATTTATCTTTAGGCAGATCATCCCCGGCAGGGTATCCTACAGGTACAATTGAGAAAGGGTTCACATGGCCGGGAAGTCCAAGGATCTTCCTTACATGGCCAGACCTGTCCTCATAGGGAAATAAAGCGCTCCATACGGCTCCAAGACCCAGGGCATGGGCAGCCAGAAGGATATTCTCTGTGGCGGCTGCGGCGTCCTGGTACCATAAATCGGCAGCGTCAGGCTGGATCTCGATTGAAGAATCGCCGCAAGTCACGATAGCAGCTCCTGCCTGGTACAGCATTTTTGTGAAAGGAAGGCCATGAGCGAGTGAATCCATCGTACCGCGCTCTGTGATTGCAACAAAAGCCCATGGCTGGCGGTTTCTTGCAGAAGGCGCCGCCATAGCTGCTTTCAGCAATAGAGTCAGCATGGAGCGGTCAGGAATCCGGCTGTTGAAATCCCTCACGCTTCTGCGTTGGAAAATGTTCTCGAGGACAATTTCGGCAATTCCCGGCATAGTGCAAAAAAATTACTCAAATATAGAAAAATGCTTTTATACCATAACACCCTTTTTTTTAATTTCACAGGTTTATGTTTAAAAGTTTGTCTTTCATGTAATAACACTTGTGTTAAAAGAAGCGATATTCACAAGTTTAATTTTCTGATATGGAAAACTCAAATTATAAAATACTCGCGGTTGACGACAATCCCAAGAATCTTAAGGTGCTGGCTGCTTTGCTTTCGCCCCAAAGCTACCAGGTAGATTATGCATTCAGCGGTCCGGAAGCGATCAGCATACTGGAAGCGGAGTCGTATGATCTCATTCTTCTCGACATCATGATGCCCGGGATGGATGGTTACGAGACTTGCATCAGGATAAAGAGCATGTCGCAGCACAACCTGGTCCCGGTTATTTTTCTGACTGCGAAGACCGATATGGCCAGCCTGAACAAGGCATTCACCAGCGGAGGGGTAGATTATCTTACAAAACCTTTTTCTCCCGAGGAACTGCTTGCCAGGGTAAAGACGCACCTGGAGCTTAAATCGAGCCGGCAGCAACTTCAGGAGGTCAATTCCTGGCTGGAACAGAAGGTGGAAGAACGAACCGAGGCGCTCAGGTCAGCTCATGATGAACTTGAAAAAGCATACCGTAGCCTGCAGTCTCTCGATAAAGCCAAGACTGATTTTCTTCATATGATCAACCATGAGCTGCGAACACCCCTGAATGCCATCCTGGGTTTCACTAACATCCTTCAGGATGAAGTTGAATCTCCCGAAGTGAAGGAGCATGTTGAATTTATTTTCCATTCTTCGATGCGGCTTGAAAAATTCCTGGCTGTTGTCCTTCAGCTTACGGAACTCATTGCAATGGATAAACCATTGAAGAAAAAGCCCACTTCGCTCGGGAGAATGTTGGAGTTTTGTCTGAATGATTATGTAGGCCTGACAGGTAAAAAAGGGATCAACACCTTGCTTGACCCGAAACTAACCGATGCCCTCATCGATGGCAATGAAAAACTGATCAGGAGTTGCTTCCTGGGAGTGGTCGAGAATGCCATTGAATATTCTCCCGACGGGGGGGAGATCAGGATAAAGCTCGTTGAAGGGGATGGTTTTAAAGGTTGTGAAATTACCGATCAGGGCCCCGGATTCAGCGAACAGGCAATGAAAAACCTGTTTTCCCTCTTCGGATTAGGCGGACAACATGTTGATGAAAATGTAGGACTGGACCTCTGTCTTGCCAAGATGATCATGGATGCCCATGGGGGCAGGGTGGAAGTGAGAAATATTACCGAAGGAGGGGCATCGGTAAGGATGCTTTTCCCGGAGTAGCTGGATAGCTGGATAGCTGGATAACTGGATAACTGGATAACTGGATAGCTGGATATCCGGTTATCGGTGCGCAGCACCTTATCCAGCTATCCATCACCTATTTTTCATTCGCCCTATAGCCGCGATTTCCCTAAAATAACGTACCTTTGCACACTTTTTTTCAAGGATGAAGACAAAATACACTGAATACCGGAGCCTCGACCTTACAAGGATCGGTAAAGACATCCAGTCCTACTGGAAAGAGCATAATACGTTTGAAAAAAGCCTGGAGCTTACACGTGGTAAGACTCCATATATTTTTTATGAAGGTCCGCCGTCGGCAAACGGCATCCCCGGCATCCATCATGTAATGGCCCGCACCATCAAGGATATATTCTGCAGGTATAAAACCATGAAGGGATTTTATGTAAGCCGCAAAGCGGGCTGGGATACTCATGGACTTCCCATTGAGATCGGTGTTGAGAAAAAGCTTGGGATCACCAAGGAAGATATCGGGAAAAAGATATCCATTGAGGATTACAACAAGGAATGCCGCAGCGAAGTGATGAAGTATAAGGACCTCTGGGATGATCTCACCGTCAGGATGGGTTACTGGCTTAATCTTGACGATCCCTACATTACATACGACAACAAATACATCGAGTCGGTATGGTACCTTTTAAGCAAATTGTATGAGAAGGGCCTTCTATACAAGGGGTACACCATCCAGCCCTATTCGCCCGCTGCGGGTACCGGTTTGAGCACCCACGAACTCAATCAGCCCGGAGCTTATAAAACGGTCAAAGACAACACGGTTGTAGCCCAGTTTAAAGTCGTACAGGACGAGAAATCAGAATTCCTTTTCAGGGAATTGTTCGGCGATGTATATTTCCTTGCCTGGACCACAACTCCCTGGACCCTTCCTTCGAATACAGGCCTGGCAGTTGGCAAGAATATAACCTACGTCCTCATCCGCACATATAATCCATATACTTTCCGTGAACAATCGGTGATTATGGCGAAGGATTTGCTTCACCAGTATCTTCCTGAAAAGAATTCCCAGCTGGAACTCGACGATTATCATGAAGGGCAGAAGAATATTCCATACAGGATCGTGGCTGAATTCAAAGGTTCCGATTTTGAAAATATACGATACGAACAGCTGCTTCCCTATGCCCAGCCTGACGAAGGGGATCCTTTCAGGGTTGTTATAGGGGATTTTGTTACTACCGAAGATGGAACCGGGATCGTTCATATAGCACCGAGTTTTGGGGCGGATGACTTCAGGGTTGGAAAACAGTATGGCCTGGGATCGCTTACCCTGGTTGACAAGCAGGGCAGGTTCACCGGCCAGATGGGCGAATTTGCAGGGCGGTATGTAAAAGTCGAATATGATGACGATTGCGCAAACAAGGATTGTCCGCCTGTCGATATCGACATCATTGTCAAGCTGAAGCACGAAAATAAAGCATTCAAATCTGAAAAGTACGAGCATTCCTATCCGCATTGCTGGAGGACCGATAAGCCTGTTTTGTATTATCCCCTGGATTCATGGTTCATCCGCACAACAGCCTACAAGGATAAAATGATCAGCCTGAATAATACGATCAACTGGAAACCCGAATCAACCGGTACAGGAAGGTTTGGGAACTGGCTGGAAAACCTGGTGGACTGGAACCTGAGCAGGTCGAGGTTCTGGGGAACTCCCTTACCTATTTGGAGAACCGGGGACGGGGAAAAGGAAATATGCATTGGTTCTGTTGAACAGCTGAAAAGGGAAATTGTAAAAGCTGTCGAGGCCGGTTTTATGAAGACCAACCCCCTGGCATCATATCAGGACGGGGACCTGGCGGATGAGAATTATAAAACGTTCGACCTGCATCGTCCTTTTGTTGATGATATTGTCCTTGTGAGTGATGACGGGCAACCCATGAAACGGGAGACAGACCTTATTGACGTTTGGTTCGACTCGGGGGCCATGCCCTATGCCCAGTATCATTATCCTTTTAATACCAGCCGCAGTCTTGAAAGCTTTTTCCCGGCCGATTTTATCGCCGAAGGGGTTGATCAGACACGAGGGTGGTTTTTCACACTGCATGCTATCGCCGTCATGCTGTTTGATTCGGTTTCCTTTAAGACCTGTGTTTCAAATGGACTTGTTCTTGATAAAGCCGGAAACAAGATGTCGAAACGCCTGGGAAATGCTGTAGATCCCTTCGAGATAATTCAAAAATTCGGCCCCGATGCTACACGCTGGTATTTGATCACCAACTCCCAGCCATGGGATAACCTGAAATTTGACGAGGACGGGATCGCCGAATCCCAGCGTAAATTCTTCGGAACCCTCTACAATACTTATGCATTCTTTGCTTTATATGCCAACATAGACGGCTTTTCATATTCAGATAAGGAGATTCCTTTACATGAGCGGCCCGAGATTGACCGCTGGATCCTGTCGGAACTTAATTCGCTGATCAGCTTTGTAGATGAAAGTTATGCCGATTACGAGCCAACCAAAGCCTCACGCGCCATCAGCGACTTCGTGGACGAACATCTCAGCAACTGGTACGTCAGACTTTGCCGCCGCCGGTTTTGGAAAGGCAATTATTCCGCGGATAAGATCAGTGCTTATCAAACCCTTTACACCTGCCTTGAAATCCTGGCCCAGCTTATGTCGCCTGTTGCTCCTTTTTTCGCTGAACAACTGTATACTGACCTTAACATGGTCACGGGACGCAAAAACTCCGATTCAGTTCATCTTTCCGTTTTCCCTCAGGCCGATCCAGTAATGATCGATAAAAAACTTGAAGAGCGGATGGAAATGGCACAGAAAATATCTTCTTTGGCACTTTCAATACGGAAAAAGACCAATATCAGGGTTCGCCAGCCCCTTAACCGTATCCTTCTCCCACTTCTGAATGAACATCTTAAAACCCAGATCGAATCGGTAAAACATCTGATCCTTTCGGAGGTGAATGTAAAACAGATCGAATACATCACCGATACCGAGGGTATTCTGTCAAAAAAGATTAAACCTGATTTCAAGAAGCTCGGGCCGAAATGCGGCAAGGATATGAAGATGATCGCCGAGGATATGAAAGAATGGAACCAGGCAACCATCGCTGAATTCGAACGTATAAAGTCCTTCACCAGGGTTTACCCCAACGGGAATTCATATACGTTTGACCTGAACGATATAGAGATCCAGAGCGACGACCTGCCCGGTTATAATACAGCAACCCTGGGTTCCCTTGTCGTCGCTTTAGATACCCAGATAACTCCTACATTAAAAAATGAAGGCATTGCAAGGGAATTGGTCAACCGTATTCAAAATCTGCGAAAGGATAAAAAATTCGAGGTCACCGATAAGATCATTGTTAAAATTGAGTCACATCCTGAAATGGATGAGGCTGTGAAACAGAATTATTCTTATATTTGCAGCGAAATTCTGGCTCAGTCATTTACTGTTACAGACAAATCAGAAGTTAATTACGTTGACGAGATTGAGCTGACAGAAACCATAAAAACTAAAATTTCCATCCAAAAGGTGGATTGATTTTCGGACGGCAGGGAGCTAGATTTCTGTCGTTGTTTGTTTATAGAACCTTAACCTGACGAGCTATGAAAAAAGCAGCAGCACCGGAGAAAGCAAAAACAAGGTATACCGACGAGGAACTTGATGAGTTCAAACAGATCATCCTTCAGAAGCTTGAAAAGGCCGGTAATGACCTTCAACTTCTTACCGACGCATATACTACCGGTAATGAACATGATACCAATGATACTTCACCCACCTTTAAAGTTCTTGAAGAAGGATATCAGGTTTTTTCAAAAGAAGAGAACAGCAAATTTGCTGCACGCCAGGAAAAGTTTATCAAATCGTTGGAAAACGCCCTAATCCGTATTGAAAACAAAACTTACGGAATATGCCGGGTCACGGGTAAATTGATTCCCAAGGATCGTTTACGTTCTGTTCCCCATGCTACCCTCAGCATTGAAGCAAAACGTGTTCAAGCGGCACCCTCTTTAATTCAGCGACCGGGGACGGATCTTCTGGATCACGAAGAATGAAAAAAGCTGTCTGGATCGTTTTACTGATCCTTATTGCGGATCAGGTTCTGAAAATCTGGATTAAAACTACATTTTATTTCGGGGAAAGCTATCCTGTAATAGGTCATTGGTTTTACCTTCACTTTACCGAAAATGAAGGAATGGCCTATGGAATGAAGCTGGGAGGAACCTGGGGAAAACTGGCCCTGAGTATCTTCAGGCTATTCGCCATAGCTGGGATTTTCTGGTGGCTTAAAACGTCTGTGAAGAAAGGGGCAGGCAACCTGATGATCGTTTGTATCTCGTTAATCCTGGCAGGAGCCATTGGCAATATAATAGACTCGGCTTTTTACGGACTTATTTTCAGTGAAAGTTCATTTATGCATCTTGCCACAATATTTCCAAAAGGTGGCGGATATGCCTCTTTTTTGCATGGTAAAGTAGTTGACATGCTGTATTTTCCTGTCATTGAAACACACTTCCCCAAAGGGTTTCCGATATACGGCGGAGAAGATTTTGTATTTTTCAGGCCCGTATTTAACATCGCCGATTCAGCTATTACGACGGGTGTGATAATGCTTATACTGTTTCAAAGGAAGATATTTACCAATACCAAGTAGCGACTTCGCTACCTAACTCTGATCGTACTCCCCACTCTCAGTTTCGTACTCGACTTGATCTTGTTCATGGCGCAGATCTCTTTGACATTGGTATGGTATTTCTTGGCCAGGTGGCCCAGGGTATCACCGTTTTTAACCTTGTGGTAAACGGTATTGACATTATAGTCGTTTGGATAAAAAACCTTTTTGGTTATAGGGAAAAAAGAATTGATAAGCTTCTGGTTGTCAAAGTCTATCACCCTTAAAGCATCCATAGGGATATCTTTATATCTTAGTTCGAAGTGGCAATGAGGCCCGCGGCTCCTGCCGGTGGAACCTCCAAGGGATATGGGGTCGCCTGATTTCACGACCTGGTTGACCCTGACCAGCAGTTTTGAATTATGGCCATAATAAGATTCAAGACCATTATAATGACGGATGATGACCAGGTTCCCGAACCCTCCGCGGTTGTATTTCGCATAACGGACCACACCGTTGAATGCAGCTCTTACAGTATCGCCTTTATCGAGCTTGATGTCAAGGCCTTTATGGGTATATGTAAATCCGCGGAACAGGTGGCCGCATATCGGCATATGAAAAGGGTGGATCGAATCAACCAGGACCAGAAGCGTGTCTTTTATTGAATCCCTTTGAATACGGTAGGCAAATATCTGATCATTAATCCATTGGTTGCTGAATATCCCCGTAGAATCTTCTTCAATGCTCATCATAACAGGCTCGTTGTCAATATACTCCCAAGTGTTATTCCTGAACAGCAGGACGGTCCCGTTTTTCGATTCTACCGTGTCGACAATGGCATCAACATTTCGCTGGGCGAACGACATAATAGGAATAAAAACGAGGGCAAGCATCCACTTCTTGCTCATGTGCATAGTATAAAATATGTTAGGGTTGATATAATCAGAAACGTCAAAATTACGGATTTATTCTAAGAGGGCTTGTTCAATTAGTCAAATTACCTTAAGTTTGTATAAATTTTCCATAGGTTTATGCAAGCGAAAGAATCAAAAAAAGACCTGATTAAAGGGAAGGTGTTACAGATCATTGGCCCGGTTATCGACGTGGTTTTTGACGAAGGGGCATCACTCCCGAATATCTATGATGCTCTTGAAGTTAGAAATGAAGCGGGCGATGTGATAGTTCTGGAATGCCAGTATGACATCGGGGAAAATACCGTACGCACCATTGCCATGGACTCCACTGACGGACTCCGCCGTGGAATGGAAGTCATTGAAAGGGGAGGTCCCATTTCGATGCCGGCCACTGAGGATATAAGGGGCAGGTTATTTAATGTCATCGGGAATCCCATTGATGGCCTGGGTGATGTTTCAAGGGCTAAAACATATCCTATCCACCGTGAACCTCCATCCTTTGATCAGTTAACCACAACCAAGGAAGTGCTTTATACAGGCATCAAGGTTATCGACCTTATTGAACCGTATTCAAAAGGAGGTAAAATCGGATTGTTCGGTGGAGCCGGTGTTGGCAAGACCGTCATTATCATGGAGCTTATCAATAATATTGCCAAAAAATATTCCGGAATGTCAGTATTCGGCGGTGTTGGCGAGCGTACCCGTGAAGGGAATGACCTCCTTCGTGAAATGATTGAATCGGGCGTTATCCGTTACGGCAAAGAGTTTACTGAAGCCATGGGAAAAGGAGGATGGGACCTCTCGAAAGTCGACAGGAAGGAACTTGCAGAGTCCCAGGCAACACTGGTATTCGGCCAGATGAATGAGCCCCCCGGAGCACGTGCACGAGTTGCGCTTTCGGGCCTTACTGTTGCCGAGTATTTCCGTGACGGGGACGAAATATCAGGGGGCCACGATATCCTGTTTTTCATTGACAATATTTTCCGGTTTACCCAGGCTGGTTCTGAAGTCTCAGCATTGCTCGGCCGTATGCCATCCGCAGTCGGCTACCAACCTACGCTTGCGACCGAGATGGGTATCATGCAGGAAAGGATCACTTCAACCAAGAGAGGCTCCATCACTTCGGTTCAGGCTGTTTATGTACCTGCCGATGACCTCACCGACCCTGCGCCTGCAACAACATTTGCTCACCTCGACGCAACCACGGTACTAAGCCGTAAGATCTCCGAGCTGGGGATTTATCCCGCCGTTGACCCCCTGGACTCCACTTCAAGAATATTAAGTCCGGATGTAGTTGGTGAAGAACATTACAAGACAGCTCAAAGGGTCAAGGAAATCCTTCAGAGATATAAAGAACTGCAGGATATCATCGCCATTTTGGGCATGGATGAACTTTCGGATGAAGACAAACTCGTTGTAGCCCGTGCCCGCCGTGTTCAGAGATTCCTTTCTCAGCCCTTCCATGTTGCCACTCAATTTACCGGGATCCCGGGGACCTTTGTCAACATAGAAGACACTATTAAAGGCTTCAATATGATCATGGATGGCCAGGTGGATGAATATCCGGAATCGGCATTCAACCTTGTAGGAACAATAGAGGAAGCGATCGAAAAAGGTAAGAGACTGGTGGCGGAAAGTAAATAGCGTTTGGCAAAATTATGAAAGTTGATATTATCACTCCTGACATTACGCTTTTTTCCGGAGAACAGGTTAACCTGTTACAATTACCCGGGATTGATGGTTCTTTTGAGGTTCTTAATGACCATGCCCCCCTGATTTCAATACTTAAAAAAGGGAAGATAAAACTACAGAACAAAGGCGAAGCGGAACAGTATTTCGATATTAACGGAGGCGTTATTGAAGTGCTTTCCAATAAGGTGCTGATACTTGCGGAATAATCCGGAGCTATCTCATGAGACTATCTAAAGCGATCATTATCCCTGCATTACTGCTGATCATTTCGGGAGGATGTTATAAAAATGAACCAGTTCCCTCAGCCGCGTTCACTTATAAAGGCACCAATGGCTTTAAAATTCCCTGCAAGGTGACTTTCATCAATAATTCTGAAAATTCATTTTACTGGTTATGGGATCTTGGCGATGATTCCACCTCCTGGGCGAAAGAACCGGTCAAGATCTATTCCCGGCCCGGGAAATATCTGGTTACCATGAGGGCATATACCGAAAGCCAGAAGGAATGGGCGTCGACGGCCCAGACCATTGTGATCTCCGATACCATTCAATAAAAAAAGGCTGCCCGTTTTGAGCAGCCTTCTTGTTAAATTTGCCGGAGATCTCCCCGGGCGTTGAATATTAATAAAATCTCAGCCTTGAATCGGTGATTTTGGCAGTCTTCTGAAGGGCCGGGTAGATTGCACTAGAGGCACGCTGTTCAAAAGCCGATTTTTGCTGCTGAAGTTCAGAGGTATAATCGTCTGTTTTAGGAGCATCGTTAATCCCGTCTATCACCACTGCATATACACCATACCGTCCCTGAAGAGGGCCCAGCAACTTGGATAAGGGAGAAGTGAACAGGGTTCCTATTACTTCAGGATCACGGGTTATTGCGGCGCGGTTAATTCCGCTAAAGCTGATCACCGTGGTATCCACTTTAACCTTCATTTGGGTAGCGATCGCATAAAGGTCTTTAGTGTTTTGCATGATTTTGCTGAGTTTCTCGGTCTCAAGACTTAATTTTTTGAAACCCTTTACAGATGCCTCGAGCTTTGATTTAACGAGATCAAGGGGAATATTGCCTTTGGGAGTTGCCGATTTGACTATTGCTACCATGTATTTGCCCTGGAGGTCAAAAACGGGTGACAAATCTCCTACCTTGGTATTTTCAGAGAAAGCCCAGCGGATAACTTCCCTTGCATTTGACATGCCCATGAGGGTATTATCAGTTTCTCTGATATTTGGAGCCTCGCGTTTTGCAATACCCAGTTTTGAAGCAGCTTTGTCGAAAGCGTCGGAAGTCCTGTACTGTCCGGCAAATGAACTGGCTTTAGTATAAGTATCCTGATAGGTTTGGTTGCTGGGTTCAATATTTCTGGCAACAACTGCCGCTTTGATCTTCTTAACAGGTTTTGATTTACTGTCGAGCCTGAAAATAGCGTAACCGATCCTTGTTTCAACGACCTGGATATCTTTAGGTTTCATTTTCAACCCTGCATTATAAAAAAATGAAAGAGGAAGATTCCCATCAACAATATCTTTGAGTTCTCCTCCGTCATCCTTAGCAGTTCCCCAGTCAGAATTATTTCTGGCAAAGGTGGCAAGCATCTCAGGCTTCTTCTTCAGGATAAGCATAAGACTGTCAGTCCTGGCCTTAGCCTGTTCTTTGGTGCGCTTGATATTTTCATTGGCAGAGTTTGCAAAGGCAATCAGGCACTGCACTCCTTTCATGGTATCGGGACGATCCTGGACATCCATGAGTTTTGCCATCAGCCAGGTATTATTCTGTTCAAAAGGTGCAACCAGAGTGCCCACTTTGGCATCAAACAGTAAAGAATCGAGACGCCCGGCCAGGACTCCCTTTTTCATATAAACGGTATCGTACTTTTTATCAGAATTTGCATTCATAAAGGTAATGGGGTCCGGTGTGGCAAGGAAATCTTTATATAAGGCAACAACGTCTTCTGATGTCTTCTTCCTGTCGTTCGGGCTGGGAAGCACCTCAAACGTTACAAAGTCAAGATCGCGGTAAGGTTCTTCCTGGTAAAAGAACTGTATGTTTTTATTATAAAATGCCAGGTAATCTGCATCTGTGATCTTTACTGTGCTGTCGGCAATCTCATAAGGATTCGGAGCGACAAACCTGACTTTCAGTGAGCGGGTTTTACTTACATAATCCTGTTTAAGGAATGTTTTTGGCATGTAAAAGGATTTTGCTACCAGGTTGTTGAACTTAGTTTCCTGGCGGTCGTCTTTGATCGCTTTTTCAAAAGCCAGCCACTGTTTCCGGGTTTTTGGTTCCATCTGGTCGAGCTGTTTCAGGTAATTCAGCACCACGGCAGGATCATAAACGCCGGTCTTGGGATCTTTAAAATACTGAAGGATATAACGGTGAGGCTGTTTCCCCTGGACCTGGTCAAACAGTTCTTCAGGTGAAACGACAAGGCCCAACTCGTCATATTCATTGCCCATGATAACTTCTTTGATCAGGTTGTCATAAACGCCCTGACGTATCTGGAAAGCTTCCTGGTCGGTAATTTTTTCATTACCACGGTTTTCTTTCTGTGCTTCCAGGACATCTTCAACTTTAGTGGAAAAATCGGTATAAGGGATCTCTTCGCCGTTCACAACGGCTATGTCGGTAGTCCCTTTTGCCCTTTTCTTTCCAAAGTCACCAATTACAAAAGCAGCAATTGCCACACCTACAATAATTACTGCGAGGCCAGATTGCTTTCTGATAGTTCCAATAATCGCCATTATTCTTAGTTTTAAAAGGAGTGCAAAGGTAGAAATTATTTGGGAAACAGCCAAAATAATGTACGATTGACGAATCAGGAATTACAATTCAGACAGTCAACTAAAACTAAAATCGTAAATCGTAAATCGTAAGTCGTAAATCCTCACACCGAGTCTTTCTTAACCATCATTTGTCCGGTAGGATTCTTAAAATTATAGCGGGTAAAGGTTTCGTCCGATTCAAGGTCATTGCCGTAAAGAACTTTACCGGGCGTCATGATCTTAATGGGGTCATCATTATAAATACGGTGGTTACGTTCATCCCATACCAGGTGTTCTGTATTGAGTTGTTCATTCTTGAGCTCATTACGGACTATAACATTTCCTCTCCCTTCCATATATCCTTTATAATCAAATCGTATTCCATAAAGAGCAGTGACGGTTGATTTCACGCGCATAATGGAATCATACATGATTATTTTGAAGCCCCTGGGAAAATCCATCCTGGGATTTTTCCCGACGTACTCATTAAGAAGAGGTGCTGTAAGCCGGGCCTGGACCCTTCCGGAATCACTGAATAATATCTCGACGTTGACTGCCGACATAGCCGGATCATACTCGCTGTGCAGTTTAGGAGCAACAACTTCTTGTTCTTTGGTACAGGAGGCAAAGAGGAAGAGAATGACCTGCAACATGGCCAGGATCCCGGGAAGCCGGGAAGTTTTCCCTGCTTTCACGGTTTAGAAATACTTTCGTTTATGGAACCAGCGTTCATAAATTGAGAAACCAAGAACGAATTTAAAATAGGTTTCTTTGATCAGGTCACCCTGAACTGTCCCCCGGGAACCAAATTGTCCGCCAATATTCATCATGGTCTTCATGCCTCTTAAAGGAAGTCCAAAGCCGATAGAAATCCCGTATTCATTAAGCTGTCTGCCCCTGAGAAGAAGGTATGTGCGGTCATAGTAAAAGCCAAGCCTGTACCTGACCCTGGCAAAATAGCTGGCATAATTATCGGCGTTGGGGACGATCTCTCCTCCAACTGAAATCTTATAGCTGTTGGCCAGGGAATCGTTCAGTCCAAAGGCCCTGAATGACTTCCAGTTTTGATAACGGTAATCGGCGGTCACGAGAAACTTATCCGTTTTTTGAAAAGTTATCCCGCCACCGGCCATCCATGGAAGAAGAATAGCACCTTTGTATGAATCAACAATAGCAATGGTATCCTTTGTATATTCCACCCCGCTTGTACTCAGGAGGAACGTATTTGCAATTCCGCTGGCATGGGCCGTAATGTTTGTACTTGGTGCGAAAACTCCTCCAAGAACGATAGACATTTCTCTTTTCAACCTGATCCGGTATTGTGCGCCGAAACTATAGTAAAAATCCCCGACATTGATATACGAATCGGTTTTATAGTTCATGGAATGAATGGAATCAGTAAAAAACACTACCGATTCCCGCGTCATGTTTCCAAACAGGTAGGAAACATTAAAACCAATTGAAAAGTCTTTGGTAATGTTAAAGGCATTTCCCCAGAAAAATTGACTCACTCCGCCAGAACCCGAATATAATCTCAGAATGGACCCGGCCGACTTACTTTCTTCAGGACTTACCACATTGTAACCGACATCACTGAAAGGAACGAGCCCGATAGCGGTTTTCCACCATTTTGTCACAGGGACACCGAAGGAAAGATAGCCAAGTGAGGCATATGAACGGGATGTGCTCTGAAGCCTGGAAGTAAGTTTGACCGACTCGGCACTGAATCCGCCTTCAAAAACAAATGAAAGAGAATCGAATGCCCCGTAGGATGCGGGGTTGGTAAAATTTATATGATTCGGGCTCCGAAGAGCGATGCCGGTCTGTCCAAGGGAAAAATTCCATGCATTGTTATTCCCGCTGAGATCGCCAATGCCGAAACGGGAATAGGGTGAAGCGATCCTTATCTGGGCAACCGAACCTGAATACAGACAAACCATGAACAATGGGAGCAGCAGGTATTTTTTAATTAATTGTTCCGGCATTCAGTTCGAGAATTAGATATAATCCCTCTATTACAATATTTGGGACTGCAAAGGTCTTAATTTTTAACCGCTTATCAAAATATTTAAGGTCACCCCCGCTAAGAATAACCTTTAACATCTTGTTTTCGTGAAGATAGCGGGCAATAATCCCATCAACTTCGGCCAAAGCACCGTTGATAACACCCGATAAAATTGATTCTTTGGTAGTTGTTCCGGTAAGATTGGCGCGGTTCTTACCTGATATCAACGGCAATTTGCCGGTAAAAGTATTCAGTGCAAGGAATCTCATTTGAATTCCGGGAGAAATACCGCCTCCCAGGTATTCTCCGCGATCGTTGACGAAGTCATATGTGATGCAGGTGCCGGCTGTGATGATAAGTACAGGATCTTTCGGAAAGCGAAAGTGCCCGGCAACAGCTGCTGCCAGCCTGTCCTTGCCAAGGCTATCTGGAGTCTTATAAAGGTTTTGCAGAGGCAGGGGAGTCGCCTTGTCAGGTTCAACCAGCATGAAATTCTTTTCCAGGAATTTTTTTATAGAAGGCGGATAATGGATTACCGATGAAAGGATGCAGTGGGTTATACCCGGGTTTTCTTTAACAAATGATTTGACTGCCTGCAGGCTTATCACGGGCAGGAGTTTCATTTTCTTCAGCCTGCCATTGCTGAACAAAGCCAACTTTTTATTTGTATTACCCAGGTCAATGATCAGATACATCTTTATGGACGATTTACGATTTGCGATTTACGATTGAGAAAAGAACGGTTTATTCGGAATTCGTCAATCGTGAATCGTAATTCCCTGCAAAGGTATTGGAAATTTAAAAATTCTTTCTATTTTTGCACTCCCTTTAAGGGAGATGGCGTCGTAGCTCAGATGGTAGAGCAGAGGACTGAAAATCCTTGTGTCACTGGTTCGATTCCAGTCGATGCCACAAAAACATTAAACATTGATTATCAATATGTTTAATGTTTTTTTTCAATCCTTTGATTTAATCTTGCCTGAAGCAGGTTTCATATTGCCAAAGCTTGCATAAATCCCAAACATGGCTGCATACTTGCCGTAAACCCAGTCCCACAGGCTGGAGTGAAAAACCGTAAGGATGTTATTTTTGAGGAATGAAAATTCCACCCTCGGACCTGCTGCATACATCTGGTAGTACCGGATGAATTCTCCCCCGAATTTCCACGAATGAAGTTCATAAAAGCCCATTGCATCCCAGCGATATCGTTTCCCACCGAATTCAAATGCACCGAAAAAAGAAAAAGGCTTTTTATATAATCCTATAATCGGCGAAATCCGCCAGAGCTCTGTCTCATTTGACTGATACCCTGCCAGAAACCCGATAGTAATCCCTTTAACAATTGTATAACTAACACCAACTAACCCTTCTCCCCAGCTATTTTGCGGATAGGCCGTCACATAAAAATAATTCGTAATCCCTATGTGCTCATTTATCTGGTAATTTGTGTACAATGTTATGATTGGCATCAGGTTCCCATTGTACAATACATCGTACTGGTTGATCTTAAAGAGGGTCTGGCCCGACACCCCGGAAGAAGAAAGGTAAAACCCCAGAATTATAAACCCGGTTATTTTTACAATGTGTCTGCTCATCATCTGAGTTACTTCTGCTCAGGTATCGTAATAATGAATTCCGTAAATTCTCCTTCCCTGGACTGAACCTCCAGTTTGCCCTTGTGCACCTGTGTAATGATATCATAACTCATCGAAAGCCCAAGCCCCGTTCCCTTCCCGGTAGGTTTGGTAGTAAAGAACGGATTGAATATCTTATCGATAACATGCTGCGGAATACCGGTGCCGTTATCCCGTATCCGGATCTCGATCCTGTCGCCTATCTTACGTGTGCTGGTGACTACTTCAGGAGCAAATCCCTCAATTCCTTTCTTTGCTTTTTCATCCACAGCATAACAGGAGTTGTTTACGATATTCAGTATCACCCTGCTTAATTCCTGCGGAATAATGCTTGCTTTACCTACATTGGGATCGAGGTTTGTTTTCAGCGCGGTGTTAAAACTTTTGTCTTTTGCGCGCATCCCGTGATAAGCCAGGTTAACATATTCTGCCACCAGGTTGTTGATCTCAACATTCTCGTATTCTCCCGATTTACCGCGGGAGTGCTGAAGCATTCCTTTCACAATGCTGGCAGCACGTTTTCCGTGATCATGGATTTTTTCAACATTTCCCCTGATCATTTCCACGACTTCTTCCATATCCGCAACGCGGTCGGCAGGGATTTTATCCCTGATCTCATCTATATATCCTTTAAGTTCATCGGCAAGATCGGCTGAAAGAGTGGAAAAGTTAGTGACAAAATTAAGGGGGTTCTGGATCTCGTGAGCGATACCTGCTGTGAGTTCGCCCAGCGAAGCCAGCTTTTGTGATTGAACAAGCTGATCCTGCGTCTCCTTCAGATTATGTAATGTGGACTGAAGATCCTCAAGGATCCTGGTTTTAATAAAGGCTGAAATGATATGCTCCTTCGAATTTTTAACGAAACTCAGGTCCTCATGCTCAAAAGCATTATCCCTTGTCATATTTTCAAGGATCAGGAAGGCCTCAACCTTCTGATCCACTTTGATAACAAGGATAAGCATTGATCTCGGGATGTCATAACCGGCCAGTTCCGGCATGTCGTCGTTGAGAGTGATGAAATTTTTCTTCACAAAAATATCCTCAAAAACCTCTTCAGCATCCTTCAGATATCGTTTCTCGGCAACTTGTAAAGTCAGCTGAACATTTTCCAGTTGTTTTACATCCCAACCGAAACTTGCTCTATACCTGAAAGAACCGGTTTCCTTATCGAGGATCAGTGCGGTGGACTTTTCAACTGACTTGATCAGCTTTGTCTTTTCAAGCAGGGATTGCAGAAGATTCGAAAAATTGATTTCCGAGTTGATGGCTTTTACAACCGTGTTGATCTTTTCAAGTTCATCATTTTTACTGGCCAGTTCCTCAGACTGGTTCTCTATCTCTTCCTTCTGCTGCACAATTTCGGCAGTACGCTCGGCAATCTTTTGCTCCAGGGCTTTCTTCTCTTTCAACAACTGCCGGTTCCTTAAAATTACGATCAGGTAAATCAGTGCGGTTGCCATAAGTATATAGATTACGTAGGCCCACCATTTATAATACCAGGGAGACAATATTTTAAAAGAAAAAACTGCTTCTTCACTGACTTTGTTAAAGACATTTTTTGCCCTGACATGAAAAGTAAAGATGCCCCTGGGAAGATTTGTATATTCCTTATGGGACTGGACTGTCCAGTCGGACCAGGTCTCTTCAAAACCTTCAAGTTTGCATTGAAACAGGATCTCGCCGCGGGTCAGGTAACAAGGAGCTGAAAATTCAAAATGGATGCTGTTATCGCTGCTTTTGAGGATATATCCCGGCATTTTTTTATCCGGTTTAAGGCTTCCACTACCGGTGGAAGATCCGGAATTCCCTTCGAAGATCAGGGAGTCCCCACGAACCACAACTTCGCGTATCTGAGCGGTCCCTATATCTGTGTTGGATGCAATGACTCTCTGGTCATAGCGGATCAGGCAATCAGGGCTGCCAAACCATGTAATTCCTGAAGTTTCAGGATATATGTTGCAGATTACAGATGAGGCTATCGGGAGAAAGGGTGTTTGAACTTTAATAAACCCTTTTCCCCTGTTTTCATAATACCTGATCTGGGTTTCATCGCCTGTTACGGCCCAGAGTTTTCCCGCATTATCAGTTGTCAGATGCGTAAACCAGGCATGGTTCTCTGATGTATCGGCGAATGGAAGCGTAAACGGATCAAACCGCATAGTTTTTTCATTAAAGGCATATATCCCATGACGGGTGGCTATCGTCAGCCGGCCGTGGATAAGATGCAAGGTATTCCCGTTTCTTTCGGGCAGGCCTGATAATGTATCGAAAAAAGTAAGTTTGCCAGTCTGCTGGTTAAAATTGAATAATCCCCGGGAAACGGAAGATCCCCAGAAAGTACCGGAAGAATCACTTAGAAGGGCGTCAACATCATCAGAAGGACCCGGAATTTTGGTTGAATTCCATGTTTCGCCCTGACGTTTGAGCCTGAACAGTCCTTCAGTTTGCCCGGTAAAAATGAAGCCGGGATACTTTTCGGAGGCTCCAAGGCTTACCGAAAACCCTTCGGTAATACGCCTTGCAGAAGTCCCGTTGATCATAAAAAGGCCCTGGGATGTGGCGGCAAGGAATTCGCTGCCAACAGGAAGCATCGACCAGCAGGCCGAGTAGATACCGGGAACAGCGTTAAATTTACCCGTTGCATCATCAAAATAATGCAGTCCCTGGGAGGTAGAAACAAAGAGCTTTCCTCCGAACCGGATCACCTGGATCACAGAACCGTTAAGGCCTGAATGCTCATCAAAGAAGGAAAAAGCTGAGGGGACTTCTATCAAAGAAATACCATTATTAAGGGCGGCCCAAAGCAAATGGTTTTTATCGGTAAAAAGGTACTGGATAAAATTATTGCCTAGTCCGGCATTATGGTCAACAATCTGCCTTACAGTTCCATCCCGGGATAAAATTACGATCCCGTCACGGGTCGTACCAATAGCAAATGTTCCGTCAACCAGTTCAACAGCACAAGTAATGATGTTTTTCTGGAAAAACTCATCAGCATTGGTTTTAAATGAAGAGATCCCATCCCGGTTCAGTATAAAAAGTCCCTGGGTCCCGGTTGCGAGCAGCAACTCGTCTTTACTGATGTGAAGCATGGCTTTGAGCTCAATGGCTCCCGAAAATTTCTCCCCGCCTGGAATGTTCTCCGGCAATCCTTTGTTAAAAACCTTGAGGCCAAAATCCTTTTGCTGTATAAAAAGCCGGCCGTTTGCCGAAAAGGCTGAAATAATTGGATTTTTCGATGTCCAGCCCGACAGTTTACCATCCTGCAGGGTGAAAACATTCTGCTCGGTAATGAAATAAACCAAACTGTTTATGCAAAATGTCCCGATGACATCCTGGTAGGAAGTCCTTTGTTTGGTATCGGCGGGAATCAGGCTTTGAAACGACATTTTCCCTTGTGTGTCAGTGGCAAGATACCCGATCTCCCCCCTTGCACCTACAAATATCCTGCCTGCAGAATCCATGGCCAGGGACGTTACTTTTGTGATCCTTGCCGTAGGGATAAGCCTCCATCGTACGCCGTCGAACTGTAAAACTCCCGCAAAATTCCCGAAATACATCAACCCACGCGTATCCTGCACTATTGCAAAATTCTGGGCATGCGCCTTATATTCAGTAGCAGTGAAATTCCTTATAAATGGATATCCCTGCCCGTTTTTTACAGCGGATTGCCCCCATGCCACTTCCATGAGTAACAGGGTTAAAAAACCTGACATGATTTTAACTGTGATTCTTCTGTTTCTCATATTGATTCTTTAGAAGATTTAGAAAACGGTCAACCAGGTGTTTGTCTCCTGCAACATATTCAAGCAGTACCTCATCGGGGATTTTATCTGTATCTTTATTGTCAAGACTCAAGGCAAGGTTGATCAGGTTTGCTTCATGAACCGGGGCAAATAAAGGCATGTTTTTCAGTCTTCTTATAGTATTGAACAAAAGTGATTCCGGCTTGAAATATTTCGTCCGTAACTCTTTTATACCGGGAGATAACTTCAAAGATTCCCAGTTCTCAAATTTGTTAAGCAGTTCCGAAAAATATTCAGGATTACGCTGGTATAAAACCCAGCCTGCCGTCTCCGAGATCAGGGGATCAGCATGGATCAGCTGGGCTGCAAGTAAGTTATCCACGGCATCGCGGTAAGTTTCCCCGGAAGAAATAAGAAGATTCAGTGCACAACTCTTTGTCCAGCGGTTAATCCTTGAAAAATCCTTATTAATGATATCAAACAGGCGTTCGTCCCTGTCTAATTTTTGCTGGGGAAATAAAAAACGGAAGCGGTGAAGTCGTTCATGAATGGAAACATCTTCAAACAGTGGAAGGAAAAACTCCTTGATATCTTCCGAAACTGTCATGTCGCAGATCTCGAGTGCATAGATCTTTGCCTTCAGATCCGGGCTTTCAATATTTTCACGGATATGTCGTATGGTCTTCGCCTCATAGATCAGGGATAAAAGCAGAAAAATATTTTCCTTCTTTTCTTCCATTTCCTGCAGCAGGGCATTCTGAAGTTCGAAGGTCTCTTCCGAACCGCCGATATCAACCATTGCTGCCATAATCCATACGATAGTGTCAACCGACTCCTCAATGGTTTGTCTTATATAAGGGACTTCTGAAAACGTAGCATGATATTCCAGGTTGCTTAATGAAAGCAGGACCTGGAACCTGACTTCCGGGTCAGGATACGCGATTTTTGACCTTAAAATCTTAATTGCTTTATCACCTCCGATGTCTTCATACACCCTTATGATCCTTATAAGCGAATGCAGGTGCTCACCGATTTTTGTGAACTGGTGGTCAACCTCGTTCAATATGGGGTCACCAACCATTCTTATGGCCAACGAGGCCGCATAACTGAATTCTTTTACATTAAGGTTTTCAATCAGGAACGGCCATAACTCGTACCGCCTGATCATCCCGGAGGATATTATTGCAGCTTTTTTAACAAGCGGGTCATGGTCCCGCAAAAGGTTAATCAGTAGTTTATAAGTATTGTAACGCCCCGAATAACCCAACAGTCGGGCCACTCTTGCCCTGGTTTCAGCATCAGAGGATTTGGAAAGATCTGACAGGAAATCAAAAGGCAGGTTCTCGCCTTCTTTTAAATCATGTAAGGTACGAGCCAGCTCTTCCTTGAGATCACTGAATGAACCGTCCCTGATCATCCGGCTGATCCATCCCTGGCATGATATGATCTGATCGTCAGTAATATTTTTCAGGATCTCTTTTTTAACTTCTGCGGAAGCTTCCGGGAAAATAAATTCAAGGGATTTTTCTATAGAAATCGGGGCCACCTTATAGTAGAGTTTATAAACCTTCCTGAATGCAAGTACATCTGTTGAGCTGAAATGTTGCCTGATCAGCCATACTTCTTCATCAGTGCCCGTATGCTCTTCTTCGCGAACTTCTGAAAGTTTTTTCTTAAGGAGGTTACGGTACTCATTATACATCAGAAAGGCAATCCATATCCAGGATCCCAGCACCAGCAGGAAGAAATAATTGAAATGGACCAGGGTAAAGATCGAAAAGCTGGAAAGTAAAAGGATGGCGGCGCCTGTAATGACTGTTCCCAGCGCTTTGGGAATACCCTCGATCTGATTCTGAAAAACCAGGCGCTGTTCATTCGGAACGGGCTGGTACAACAGCTGGAAAGCTGGCTCATACATGGCTCCGCGAACCGCACGTTCGAATAAACGGGCAAATGCGATAAAAGCGAAAAACAATCCTACAGTGCCATAAATTGTACCGAAGAATGCTGCGAGCAAAACGCTGAAGGCAAGGATCAGAGGCAGGGACAACAAACTTGGTTTCAGGCCATATTTATTTAACAAACGCCCCGAGATGAGTTTGAAAATGAGCTCGACAATGGCTACAAATCCAAGGAAGATACCGAAAAACCGGGCAATAGTCTCAGGATTGTTGGCGAATTCCCTCTTGGTTTGTGCCAGGAAAAGGAAATCTACAAACAAATATCCGAAAATCGGAAGAAATGCCATAATAGAGATCAGGCGGAAATAGGGTTGCCTGAGTAGTGACCAGTAACTCCATTCCGGTTTCTGCCTGTTCTCTCCCGGTGATGAATGTGTTTCCTTACTGCCAAGTTGTTCCCTGAACTGCCTCAGGATGATTATCACCAGTATGAGGCAGACCAATAAAGCAGAGGATGAAAGGAAGAGGAGATCGGCCGCTTTGAGGAAATGCAGGATAAGAGGGACCGAGAAGTAACCGATAATGATGGAAATGACTTCTCCTACACCGATCAATCCGAAGATCCGTTTGCCCTGCCTGATATTGAAAATCTTTCCTGCAAGTCCCCAGAAAGTCACCAGGGTTATATAAACCAGCACCCTCACCCAGGTAAACATGGTAAATGCAAGCCAGGCCGTATCATAGATCCAGACACCCAGGCTGATGGCAAGGACCGTAATAAACACAAAAAATATTTTGATCAGGATCTGGTTGGATAGGGTTAGTTTGCGGTCAATACGGGACAGTAGCCACCATGCAAGGTAAACCACTATCCCTGAGCTTATATATGAGAATGAGATCATCCTGGAAGGAAAATGTTTCAGGAAGATCGCATTGGAGGCAGTGAAATAAAATGTAAGGGATAAGCCGATGAAAAAGGAAAACAGCATCAGAAGGAATACGGGTTTGGCTTCCTCTTCGCGAATATTCAGCAGTTTCAACAGCCATTGATTATTTCTCATTCCTTCTTATTATATCAGACAGTCATGATCGGGTAAGCTGTACATTTCGATGAGATCATTGGTTACAGGCTCCATTAGTTTACTGCGGATTTTCTCAGGAATTCTGCTTTCAAGATTCTGAAAGCCCAGGCGCCCTGTTTCGTTCATATCTTTCATTTTTAGGACTTCAAGCACCAGTTCCATGCTCATCCAGCCTGAAATTGCAGGTATTTTCTCCTGGAGGGAGAGAATGTTTTCAGGATAGCTCCCGTTGGGCAGGCAAATATTCACCGGGGGGGAACTTGCGACGAGAGGTCCCCCGTCGATGATTTCATTCACCTGGTGAATGACCATACGTGAAGTTGATTTCCCATTTTGCATCGTACCTTCAAAAGGTTTTGGCCCTGCTCCTATCTGTGCAGCCAGGTCGGACGGATGAAAATTATACATCCCGTAAACCGGGTGATCATAAATCTGCCTGTTTATCTTTTGTCCGAAGCAGCACATGATTACCAGTTCGGGGGCCCATTCACAGAAGATGTCCCGGAAAAGATTGTTTTTTACACCCCCTGTATAGCAGGGGACACCTGCTTCCATGCATGTATTGATGACTTTGTCGCGTAATGCTATCATCTCATCAGGGGAGTACCTGCCCCATATCCGTTTTGCAACCGAAATCCGGGTGTTGGGATCTATCGGATCGTCGGTAGCCACACCAACAACATTAATCCGTCCGGGATATTTATTTTCATATTTCAGCAAAGTCCTTATCACAAGGTTCCCGGCATTGGTACTACCAAAAACTGCGAGCCGCAACCCCCCGGCATTACCCGGCCTGGCTTTCGCCGGCATATATAACCCTCCCCATTGAAAATCCTTATTCTCTATTTTTTCAAATTCATACATGCATGAATGAATCAGGTCAGTAATAGCAATCGATCATTTATCTTTCAATAGTTATATGACAGGCAGATAAGAAAGTTCCTTCCCTGCTGCAATATTCCCGTCGGGCTGTTAACACCATCAGCAGTCTTGGTGCCCGGATCGTAATAGGTTGTGTTCAATATATTGTTGCATACCAGTTGAAGGCTTAGCCCCGGCACCCATTTCTGATTATTATAACTTACGGCTCCGTTCAGGATGGCCGTTGTCGGGAATTTATCGGTGTTTAAAGGAACTGTCGTTCCCGATCCCACTTTGCGGTCACCCACAAAATTCAGTCTCAGGTTGATATTAAGCTGGTTGAAGAATGATTTATTTGCACCCAGGGTGAACTGGTTGCTTGAAATATCACCGACCCGGTTGTCCACCGATCCCTGTTCGGAATAGATCTGACGGGGATCACAGAAAGTATAATTGAAAAAAGCTGAAAACGTCGGGATCTGGTATGTTGCTGTAGCCATGACCCCGGTGATCCTGAATTTCCCGATATTGGCATTCATGGTCTGTGTTGTGCTTCCTTCAACCGGGACGGTCCCTACAACGTTGTTGATGTAGTCCTGGTAAATATCCACATCGGCATGAAAGTTCTTATTAGGCCTGAAACCTGCACTGATCTCTATATTATCAATATTTTCAGTTTTAAGTGTCGGATTTGGCACACGGTTCCCTGCAGTAGAGAATTTTGTCCAGTTTGAGACATTCATGATACCATGGGAATAAATGGCTTTAATGGTGAATTTGCCCGGGGAGTACACTACTGCAAGCCGGGGGCTAAACGCGCTGCCAAATCCCCCCACATCCCTCACACGGTTGAAGTCATATCGAAGGCCAAGAGTTATTTTCAGTTGTTTCAGCACATTGTAAGTTCCCTGTGAGTAAATACCAAGGTCCCACACACCGAATTGATTTCCTCCCTTGGGGGAAGGAGTGATTACAGCCGAATCCATGGGAGTATCAGTCAGGCTCATCAGGTATCCTCCCTGCAGCGAACTATACCTGAGCTCAACACCTGAAACCAGGTCAAATTTCGAGACCGGTGTATAAATAACTTTAAACTCGGTTCGCAGCTGGCTGGAATTTTCATAAGCATATTGGGTAATCCACGCGGGTTGAACCAGGTTTGCCAGGTCGGCCAGTTGTCTGTTGCCGCGTGCATAATTGGATAAGGATACGAATCTTGAATCCTGGGTCAGTAGATGAAGGCGGTAGGTAGTAAGATTTGAGAAGAACACTTTTTCGCTGAGCTGGTTTTCATACTTGGCAAAGAAATAGGATAACTGCGGCACCCAGTTAAACCCGTTTTTGGAACCGGGAACATAAAGGTCGGTATATTGGGTTGTGGACCCCCTGTTATATCTCCAGGTCTGGAATCCAAAACTAAAATTGCCGATTCTCAGCTTGGCGTTGAGGAACCATTCTTTTGACTGGTTTGAAAACCCAACGGGATTTCCATTCACGATCTGATCATAGGCCGATTTATCCAGGTTTCTTGCTGTTTCAATGCCCAGGGGAGTCAGGCTTAACTGGTTTGAATCGGAAGAAAGCTGGTAAAAGGGATTTGTGTACGGGAGTTTATGAAGAACCAGGTATTGTTTTGCATTTTTGGTAATGCTCAGCAATTTCTGGTAATTGACCGTATCGTAGGCCGATTTATCGTAATCGAAGTACTTCTGGCCGGACAAGTCGGCTTCATCGGAAAAAAACAACCTTCCGGTCACGGAAAAAGAAATATTCCGCTTATGCCCCGAAACAGTCATATCAACAGTTTTAGTATTATAAGTGCCATATTTCCCCTGAACGCTGATTCCAATCGTGCGGTCGGGTTTAACTGATGCGACAGGATCCCTGGTAATCACATTGATCACACCTGCAAATGCATTTGGCCCGTACATTGTTGAGGCCGGTCCGTAAATGATTTCCACGCGGTCGATATTCGACAATGGATATTGCCGGTCAATGTATGCCCAGTTAGTCCAGAGATCATTTTCCTCGATCCCGTCAATGAGCAGCAGTGTCTTCTCGGTATTGTTCTGTCGAAACCCCCTTTGGTACACATTCGCATATTCAGAACCGTACCACATGGTGATATCGAAACCGGGAACATCCTTCAGAAGCTCCACAAGGTCATTATAACCTCTTTCTTCGATCTCAGCCCGGGTCACAACCTGTATTGTGGCTGGGGCCTTGTCAATGTTTTCAGCTTTCTTGGATACCGACGTAACAAGTAAACCTCCGCCGCTTATCTTAATTTCATTGACCAGGTTGTTGAAGGATGGAGGATCAAACAGGTTTACCTCGTAATTAGGGTTGATCTGCAGGAGGTAACGAACTTCGGCGGTCGCATTTTCAATAGAGTCAACTGCAATATAAGTCATAGCCAGCAGCTTGTGAGCTTCAATCTTCTGCTTCTCGTTAAATCCTTTTCTGAGGCAATTCTGGAGCTGGCCGATGACATCCTGGAATTTCCCGTTTTTATAATTTTTTACAGCCATATCGAGGGTCAGGTCGCTGCAATCCTGAGCCCGTACCGGCATGAATCCAATAATGAGAGAAGTAAATAAAAGCAGCCTGAAACAAAGCCCTGGGGCAATTAGAATTTTCATGTTCTTTCAGCTTAAGGTAGTTCCGGTACTGTTTTTTGATAAGGAATGTCTGAACCTGCATATTTATTCCATTCATCTGCAGTTAAATTCCGCCTGGGTTTTCTAATGAGCGCCGAAGCCATCTGTTCACAGTTGCATGAGAAGAGACGGATGGTTTTATCTGCGCTGCAGGAAACCAGTTTACCACCGTGGGCAGTGTATACAAGACCATATGCCCAAAGTTCATTCCTGCCCGCAGTGACAAATTTCCCGTTGGATGCATCCGTACTGCCGAACTTCACCATGCCGTCATAGCCACACGAAGCCAGCACTTTCCCGTCGGGGCTGTAAGCCAGGCAGGTAATGCCGGTTGAATGACGGCCGATCAACAGTTCCGGGCTTTCACTCATTCCCGATGTCTTCCAGATCCGGATTGTCCCTTTTGAATCACCTGCGGCAAGATTTTTTCCGTCGGGGCTGAAAGCAAGTGAAATGAAAGGATCTGCGGATTTGAAGATGATGGTTGCTACGGGTGGTTTGCCGCCAAGACCTGACATTCCTGATTGCCCGTTAACATGGACAGGGCAGGATCTCAGCTCCCCGTTGCTGCAGGCATATACCAGGGTTTCTCCTTTGGGGTTAAACACGATAGCATTAATTTTTGCCGGAACGGAATCCAGCCTTGTTTTATTGAATACATCCCTGGTACAGGTCCACAGGAACAACTGTCCATCGGCGCCGCCTGTTACGAAACTCTGAGCTGCCGGGCATATGGTGATAGTATTCAGAACTGAGGAATGGGCGGTAATGATCCTTGGCATGAGGGATAACTTATCAGCCTGCCAGATATATAATTTCCCCTGGAAAGTGCCGGCAAGGATAAAATTGCCGTCTGATGTCACTGCAACTGATCTGAAGCTGTTCTTTATGCCTTTAGGCAATCCCGCTGGGGTTGGAGGAGCTTTCATGTCGTTTGTGTTCCAGAGCAGGATTTTTCCGTCGTCTCCGGCTGATACAAGTGTTTTCTGGTCGGGGAATAAGGATATTGCACGAACGGCATCTCCATGGGCCCTGACGATCAACGGATCATCCGAGATCTGGGATAAGGCCGAATAAATATCCGGCTCATTTTCTATCCCCCCGTTCTCCTTGTTCATCTTAAAGGCCTGCAGGGCCAATAGAGCTGGTAGATCATCCTGTTTGAGGGTGGCGTCGATCTGGGCTGCCTGTATAGCCATGGAGCGTGCAACCGAGAGTAATCTCAGCCTTTTTGTGTTTTTCTCAGATTCCTCGGCTTTGATTCTTTCTTTTTCAGCTATGGTTTTTTGTGAAACAGCCTCCTGCTTTTGATTATCCGCTTCATCTCTTGCCTGAACAGCCAGCATGCGCGAAGTATCTGCTTTTTGTCTTTCTTTCACGGCAACCTTTGTTTGATCCTGAGCAATCACCTGTTGTTTTACAGCATACAACCTTTGCTGCTCTGTAAGCAGTTTCTCCTGTTCCGCAATCTGCTGCTGCTGGTCCGAAATGCGTTTCTGGAGAATTGCTTCTGAACGCTGCACCTCGGTTCGCTTGCTCTCGGCGAGAGCAAGTTTTTGTTTCTCAAGAGCTTCTTTACTACTAGCTTCGGCTTTAAAACGAAGGTTGAGTGAGATGATCAGAAACAAAATCGAGATGATGGAAGCAGCTCCAAGGATGACGGCAAAACTTTTTGCCTGTTTCAGGTTTCGCTTTTGCTGGTTCTCTTTTTTTGCAATTGCAAGTTCACTTTCCTTCCTGCTGTATTCAAGGAAAGTCATGGCACGTTCAAAAGCCGGGTTGTACCTGAGAGCCCAGGTTGCGTTCGGCTTGTTCTGCTCCTTCCACTGAAGGGCCAGCTGGAGTTCGGGATTCACCCACAGTCCCGTTTTACCTGTCTGGTACAGCCCGGCCGATTGAGAAAGGCGCAGATACAGCTGAGCTGATTGATTTTCTTCATCCACCCATTTACGTAATCGTTTCCAAACCCTCATGATACTCTCATGCGAAATATCAATAATTGATTCGGAATTCAACCGAACATGGTTCGGGGGCATGAGGAATGCCCTGCCTGGTTCCCTGAAGCTGTCAATCACCCGTATTACATCATCTTCTCTTGCTTCAGCCAGGGTGCAAAGTTCACTCAGCGGAGCCGGCCTCCTGGTTCCACGGTTGTCATTTCCTGTATCAGTTAGCGCCTTAAAGATCTTCTCAGCCACCATTTTGCTCTTCTGATCCCTGAGTTCATTGAAGACTTCTTCAAGATGAATGGAAAGAGCCTCCTGCATCATTCCAACCGATTTATAATGATCCATGCCGATGGGCTGATCGCCTATGCGGTTGACAGTCCAGAAATTCCAGGTGCGCATCAGGGCATGTTGCATTATTGGAAGCTGGTCAGGATCATTGCCGATGTCACATAGAATACGGTCAACAAGCTCCTCACTGATACTGGCTCCCTTAAATTGTATCGGTCCAGTGATAGCCATTCTCCGTTCGGCAGCGTTCATCCTGGGAACCAGGTAATATCCCCGATTGATAATCTCGCTGAGTTCACGGAATTCAGTGCAGCCATCAAGAAAATCAGTCCGCATGGAAAGCACCACGTATACGGGAATGTCAGACTGCCTTACTGCTCTCAGTATGAGCTGAATGAAAAGAGAAACATCAAGAGGGGCATTGGGATTGTTTTGCTTATTGATAAACCTGAACAATTCCTCAAACTGATCTATTACTAGAAGATGATTATAAAAACTGTTTTGTTCCTTAAGACAATTTATCAAACCATCGGGGTCCGACCTCAGCGAATTTAAAAGTCTCTCCGATTGCTGTAGCCCTCCACCGAAAGCCAGGGCAAGATTCCTCACTGGATCGTCCCCCGGTTTTAAAATAGTCACTTTCCAATCAGCGCTGAAGGCCATGGTCTTCTTTTTTATCAGCGCAGGAATGAGGCCTGCCCTTATCAGGGAAGATTTGCCACAGCCTGACGACCCGACGATAGCCAGAAACCGGGTGACAGATAAGCGTTCGATCAGTTCCGCAATCTGCTTCTCCCGTCCGAAAAACAACTCATCCTCCTCGATTTCATAACTTCGGATTCCGGGGAATGGATTTAGGTGAAAAGTGGTTGATGTCATGAAGGGGATTTATTTCTTCAATTCAAATATAGTAAACTATCAAAATCCCAATATATCGTCATCGTTGTAATATCTGTATAAAGGCTCAAAACTCCGGCTTTTATTGGGATAGACTAACCGGATATGGAAAAGTCCTTTATTTTCAAGTGATCGTACCGCGTTTTTAAGTATGGAACCTATGAAAGAAACATCGTGTAAAGCAAATATATTGAAAAAATGGATTGGGCTGGATTTGGGCAAAAATTTATATGGAGCTACCCGGAACGATTCAGTTTAAGAGTCACAATTTTCTGAAAATAGTTATCTTTACGAGGTAAGTATCGAAATTTGCTGTTTATGCCGACAAAACTCAGGTTAATTTAAAGGTTATTATTCCAAATACGAGAATTATGGCTTCATCAATAAAAAAACCGGTCATAGAATGGGTCGAGATCCCGGCAGGGACTTTTATCATGGGCAGTCCCGTAAGCGAGGGAGACCGAAAATCCAGTGAAACGCAACATAAGGTAACCCTGAGTGCGTTCAGGATGAGCAAATACGAGATTACCTTTGAACAATATGATTTGTTCTATAAGGCTACAGACAGGGAAAAACCGGGCGATGAAGGCTGGGGCCGAAACAATCACCCGGTAATCAATGTCAGTTGGGAAGATGCAAAAGCCTTTGCTTCCTGGTCGGGTTGCCGTCTCCCTACTGAAGCTGAGTGGGAATACGCATGCCGCGCAGGTTCTGAAACACCATTCTATACAGGCGACAACCTTACAACCGCACAGGCAAACTATAACGGAAATTTTCCATATCGGAACAGTCCGAAAGGAGAGTTCAGGGCGAGAACATTGCCGGTTGGCAGTTTTGCCCCAAATGCCTGGGGATTATACGACATGCATGGCAATGTGTGGGAATGGTGTAATGACTGGTATGATGAATATACCACAGCTGATCAAATTGATCCCCAGGGTCCTGAGTCGGGGACATTCCGTGTGTTCCGGGGAGGCGGCTGGCGTAACTATGCACAACTTTGCCGGTCGGCATTCCGGTATAAATACTTTCCTGATTACCGCCACTTCAACATTGGTTTCAGGTTGGTCGCTGCCCCCTGATTATTTTCGGAAGGTATAAAAAAGAAAGAGGCCGTCTCTTTTCAAAGACAGCCTCAAGATCTGTAAATATAGCAAACTAATCAGCTTAAGCCAATTTCACGTTTACTGCATTTAATCCTTTTTTTCCTTCCTGAAGAGTGAAAGTTACTTCATCGTTTTCCCTGATTTCATCAATAAGGCCTGATGCATGCACAAAATACTCTTTGTTTGACTCTTCGTCTTTGATAAATCCAAATCCTTTACTGTTGTTAAAGAATTTGACAACACCTTTGTTCATAATACTATAATTTTTAATAATTTATGCAAAGATACGACAATTTCTGATATTATCACTATTTTATTTATTACTTATGTCAAACTTAATCTTTTATTTCAGATCAATGGTTGTAATAAGAGCAGGAGTCGACGAATCGGGCCCGATCAGCAGTTCGTATTTTCCCGGTTCAATATAATAATCCTGAATGCCCGGGTCGAAAATCCTGAGATCGCTGACTGCAATCGGCAAGACCAGTGATTCGGTAAGACCTTTCCTGATATTTTTTCTCTGAAATCCGCAGAGAGACTTTAGGGGGCGCTCAAAACCGGAATCTTTTTTCCTGTAATAGACCTGGATTACTTCATCCCCGTCGAAAGGTCCTTCATTTTTAACTTTCACTTTAAGTTTTACGGTATCGGCGGATGAGTATATCCCTTTATCGACGCCTGCTTCCAGGTATGCGAATTTCGAATAACTCAGCCCGAATCCAAAGGGGTACCAGGGTTCCCCGCTAAAATACCGGTAGGTACGCCCTTTCATGGAATAATCGGTGAACGGAGGAAGTTCATCCGCCGACTTATAAAATGTAATTGGCAAACGGCCGGCCGGATTATACTTTCCAAACAGCACCTCCGCAACGGCTTTGCCCCCTTGTTGTCCGGGATACCAGGCCTCAAGGATAGCCTGGATCTGATCTGCCTCTCGTTTGACAGACAGTGCGCTGCCATTGGTTAAAATAAGGACCAGGGGTTTGCCGATAAAGGCAAGTTTTTTCAGAAGCAGGGTCTGGTTTGCAGGCAGGTCAAGGCTTGTGCGGTCGCCTCCGCTGAATCCGGGAATGTTCACATCCATTTCTTCTCCTTCAAGATATGGCGAGATCCCCCCCACGAAGACGATAGCATCGGCTTTTGAAGCAATCTGCAAGGCGAAAGATTCCATTTCGGCTGCGGTTGGCTCCGGAGCATTCATTGCCTGTTTTTCCAGAGGTTTTGCGGCAGCATCTTCAAGTCCGTCGACGCCTTTGGCATAGAGGACATCGATATTGTTTCCGGCGACCTCCCTTATTCCATTTAATATGGTCACCGGGTTAGATGGTTTTCCGCAGTAATTGCCTAGAAGCACCGAAAGCCGGTCGGCATAAGGACCGATGACCGCGAGTTGTTTTATTTTTTTCCCGAAAGGGAGGGTGTGATTGTCATTTTTCAGGAGGACCATACTTTCTTCAGCTATTTTCAGGGATAGAAGGTCATGCCCGGCCGTATTATTTTCAGAAGGTTTGATGCCGGCATACGGGACCAGTGAGTCAGGGTCGAAAAGCCCCAGGCGGAATCTTGCTGTGAACAAGCGTTTCACCGAAATATCAATCTCCGACAGGCTGATATATCCTTTGGACACGGCATGGACAAGGCTGCCATACTCATCCCCGCAGGTAAGGTCGCAACCGGCTTTTACTCCCAGCACTGAGGCTCTTACTGAATCGGGCTGAAGCTTATGACCGTTATAAATGTCCCAGATCGCCCCGCAGTCGGAGGTCACATATCCCGTGAAACCCCATTTTTTCCTGAGGATCTTATCCAGCAAAAGGTCGCTGGCCGTGCAGGGTTCACTCCAGAAACGGTTATAAGCTCCCATCACCGAGTACACTTTTCCATAACGTACCAGCGCTTCAAAAGCAGGGAGGTAAGTTTCATAGAGATCTCTCTCGCTGCACCATGCATCAAAACTATGCCGGTCGGGCTCCGGTCCGCTGTGAACAGCGAAATGCTTAGCAGTTGCAATGACCTTGAAATACCTGGCATCGTTCCCCTGAAGCCCCTTTACAAAGGCAATTCCCATACGACCCGTGAGGAAAGGATCCTCACCGTATGTCTCCTGCCCCCGACCCCAGCGGGGATCCCTGAAAATATTGATATTCGGCGACCAGAACGTAAGCCCCTGGTAAATTCCTCGCTTGCCCTGGGAAACACATTCATTATATTTCGCCCGGGCTTCGGTTGAGATCACATCAGCTTCAGAAAAAATAAGCTCTGGGTCCCAGGTTGCCGCCATGCCGATAGCCTGAGGGAATACCGTTGCGATGCCGTTCCTGGCAACGCCGTGAAGGCATTCACTCCACCAGTTGTAGGCCGGGATTCCAAGCCTGGAGATAGCCGGGGCGTTATTTTGCATCTGCATGACCTTTTCCTGCAGACTGAGTCGCGATACCAGGTCGTTTACCCTCTCGGTGATCGGAAGTTTCGGATCGGTATATTTAACAGGACCGGGAATCACCTGGGAATATGCGTTTCCTGCATATAAAAAAAGGATGAACATGCAAATGCCCATCCCGGAATTCCGTAAACATGTTTTCATAAACTGAGAATTGTAGAAGTATCAAATATACGAATACTGGATAAACGTGATTCGGGATCAGTGATCCAGGATACTGGATCAGGTGCTTCGTTCCGGTATCAAGTCATCCAGCTATCCAGCTCACGCCTTCTTCTCTGCCCGCTTGCGTTCGATCTCGTCGAGAATGATCTTGCGTATCCTGATGGATTTCGGTGTGACTTCGGTATATTCATCACCCTGGATATATTCCATAGCCTCTTCAAGGGAGAATTTAATGGCAGGGTAAATCACGGCTTTGTCATCGGAACCGGTTGCCCTCATGTTCGACAACTTCTTGGTCTTGATCACATTGATGAGGATGTCATTACCCCTTGTATGCTCGCCAATTACTTGTCCTGCGTATATCTCATCCCCCGGTTCAATGAAAAACCTTCCCCTGTCCTGAAGCTTGTCAATAGAATAGGTAATGGCCTCGCCGGTCTCCATTGCAATGAGTGAACCGTTGATCCGGCCCTGCATTTCACCTTTCCAGGGCTCAAATCCTTTCAAACGGTGCCCGATGATTGCTTCTCCTTCGGTAACGGTAAGGATAGGATTTCTTATACCTATCAAACCTCTGGCAGGAATATTGAATTCCAGAGTGATCCGGTCGCGTTTTGGTTCAATGTTTACGATCTCGCCTTTGCGTTTTGTTACAATCTCGATGACCTTTCCCGAGAATGCCTGGGGTACCTGGACCTTCAGGTTTTCTATAGGTTCATGAATAACGCCGTCTACCAGTCGTGTGATCACTTTCGGCTGTCCGAGCTGGAATTCATAGCCTTCGCGGCGCATGGTCTCGACAAGGATGGCCAGGTGCAATATCCCTCTTCCGAAGACATTAAACGTATCGGGAGAAGCTGTTTCTTCAACCCTTAAAGCAAGGTTCTTTTCCGTTTCATGAAACAATCGTTCCCTTAAATGACGTGATGTCACATAGGTGCCATCCCTGCCTGCAAACGGGGAATTATTGATAGTGAATACCATGCTCATGGTGGGTTCATCCACGCTGATACGTTTGAGCCCTTCAGGATTTTCGTTGTCGGCAATGGTATCGCCGATGTCAAAATTTTCAGGACCCAGTACGGCACAGATCTCACCAGCCCCGACTTCATATTTGACTTTTTCCTTGCTAAGACCTTCAAACAGGTATAATTCCTTGACAACCGATTTGAGAATGGTCCCGTCATTCTTTACGAGGGAGACAGGCATCCCTGCTTTGACCGATCCCCTGGAGATTCTTCCTACGGCGATCCGCCCTACATACGAAGAATAATCCAGGGAGCTTATCTGTAACTGCAGGGTTCCGGGAGTTTTAGCGGGTGGAGGAATATGGCTGATGATGGTGTCGAGTAAAAATGAAATATCGGTGGATGGCTTTCTCCAGTCGGCACTCATCCATCCCTGTTTCGAGGATCCGTAAACTGTTGGGAAATTCAACTGGGCCTCGCTGGCATCAAGGCTGAACATCAGTTCAAACACGGCTTCATGCACTTCGTCGGGGGAACAGTTGGGTTTATCCACCTTATTGATTACTACAATAGGGATCTTGCCAAGTTCAAGGGCTTTATCCAGGACAAACCGGGTCTGGGGCATTGGGCCTTCAAAGGCATCGACCAGCAGCAAGACACCGTCGGCCATGTTAAGAACCCGTTCTACCTCCCCTCCGAAATCGGAGTGGCCGGGGGTGTCGATGATGTTGATCTTTACTCCTTTGTACCTGACCGAAACATTTTTTGACAGGATGGTGATCCCTCGTTCCCGTTCCAGGTCATTGGAATCGAGAATGAGGTCGCCCATTTGCTGGTTGGCCCTGAACAGGTGAACCTGGTAAAGGATGCGATCGACCAGGGTAGTCTTGCCATGGTCGACATGGGCGATGATTGCAATATTTCTGATATCGTTCATGTTCATTCGATAAGCCCACCCGCAGACCATAAAAAAAATGATCCCGGTGAAGAATGACAAACCATCCTTGCGGGATCAGGACTGTGGTTTTGATTTGGGGGTGCAAAGGTACGAAAAAAATCGTGATTTGTGATCCGTGATCCTTTAACTACAGCTTTGGAAGGATGTACTTCATCACAAGAATGAATACTGCCAGTCCTGCTCATCCAATAGTATTCAGCTCCGCGATCTTTCCTGTCACCCGCCATTGCAAATAAAGCGGTACAAATAGCCCGGCAAAACAATCTTCTTTAAATCTTTCCGCTTAGGTTTAAAAAAAACCTAATATTTGTATTACATCCCATTTATTTTTTTATTTTTGGTAAACATGCAGGAGAAGGGCTCTGTCCTCCGTCTTGAAAGGAATTTTGTTTTATGAAGAAGCCATTGAAAGTACTTTTCATCGAAGACCAGGCAGAGGACTGCGAGATGCTGATCGGGGAATTGCAGAAAGCCGATTATGAGCTTATCTGGAAAAGGGTGGATACGCGGGTTGAACTTACTGAAACCCTTGAAAAAGATACCTGGGAGCTTATCCTCTCTGATTATGCAATGCCTGATTTCAGTGGCCTTGTGGCTCTGAAATTGTTCCAGAAGATGGAACTTGACATTCCGTTCATTTTTGTTTCCGGGATCATGGGTGAAAGCACCGCAGTGAAAGCCATGAAAATGGGTGCGAACGATTATGTGATGAAAGGCAACCTGAAGCGCCTTGTACCGGCAATTGAAAGGGAGTTGAGGGACGCAGGTATCCGCAGAAAAGAAAAGCATGAGGAACTAGCGCTCAGGGAAAGCAACAGGAAATGGAGAGAGCTGTTCGAGAACATCCGCGACGGATGGGTAGCTACGGATATTGAAGGCAGGTTCACCGAATGCAATAAGGCGTTTGAACTGATGCTGGGATATACCCTGGAGGAATTAAAAGAGATATCTTACCAGCAAATCACCCCGGAAGAATGGCATGATCAGGAGCTGGAAATAGTGAACAGGAAGATCCTGCGGCAGGGTTACTCGGGGGTGTATGAAAAAGAATACCGTCGCAAGAACGGTACTTTATTTCCGGTTGAGCTCAGCTCTTACCTGAGGAAGGATGAAAAAGGGAATCCGGTTGGTTTCTGGGGCATCGCAAGGGATATCTCCCAACGAAAGAAGATGGAACAAGAGCTTAAAGATTCAGTTGAGAAAGCTGAAGAACTAAGCCGTCTTAAATCCAGCTTGTTGCTGAACATCAGTCATGAATTAAGGACTCCAATGAACGGGATCCTGGGATTTGCCGGTTTTCTGAAAGATCAGCAGACCGATCCCGAAAATATTGAAATGGCCGATTATATTTTGTCATCGGGTAAAAGGCTGATGGCAACGCTTAATTCCATTCTTGACCTTGCCGCCCTGGAGTCAGACCGCACAGCCCTGGAATTATCTGATGTAAATTTAAGTGATGCAATCAATAACCTTATTTTGAATTTCAATGACCTTGCCCGTAAAAAGCATATTGAACTGATTCCATGCCCTGAAAACGATCTGTGCCTTAGGCTGGATTCAGGCCTCCTGAACAATATCATTCATCACCTCCTGGATAATGCGTTGAAATTTACCGGTACTGGCATGGTTTCCGCGATGGTATCCAGGGAAGTTGATAAAGGGAAAGAGAATGCAGTCATCCGCATTATGGACACCGGCATCGGGATATCCGATAACCAGTTGAAAATCATTTTTGAGCCTTTCAGGCAGGCCAGTGAAGGACTGGGACGGAGATTTGAAGGTTCGGGGCTGGGTTTGACATTGTGCAAACAATTCGTTGAGCTGATGAGTGGGGAGATCAGTGTGGAAAGCAAGCTGGGCCAGGGTTCCACATTTATCCTGAGGTTTCCCATTCCTGATCATAAAGGGAAGACAGGAACCGGTAAAGGCTCTCCGAAACATGGTGAAAGAGACGGAAACGCAGGCCGGGAGGATAAATGGCCTGAATCAATGCCTTCTGTGCTGATCGTTGAAGATAACCCACTTAACTGCGACCTTACCGCGCGATTTATTGAGGATGTTGCCTATATCGACAAGGCTTTTGACGGGTTTGAGGCCCTTGCCCTGGCCAAAACAAAAATGTATGATGCCGTGCTGATGGACATTCACCTCAGTTCCGAAATGGATGGATTGCTGGCAACCAAAGAGATGAGGAAACTTCCGGGTTATGCAACGATCCCCATCATTGCTATTACGGGATATTCGACCCTTAAAGAAAGGGAGCTTATTTTATCCGGCGGATTAACTCATTACATTGCCAAGCCTTTTGACAAACCATCGCTTCGCAATCTCCTGAGGGCTGCTTTGGCAGACAGCCAGACCCAGAATAAGCCATTAAGCAAAAATGCAGGAGCAGGTAGCAGTAATAACAGAACCGGGGAGTGAGAGGCCGGTGAGAGGAGTGATGGAAGGATCCCGGTCATTGCTGATACCATACCAAGGCAAACCCCGGCAAACAGTATGATCAGGTATTCGGTCATCACCAGTTTCAGGATGTATCTCCGGTTAAATCCCAGGGCTAAATAAATGGCCAGTTCCTGTTTCCTTTCAAGCATATTCCTGAGCAGGACCAGGCCCAAGGCCAATGTACCCATAAGTAATCCCAGGGCGCCAAGCAGCAAAAAGACCGACAGGTAAGTATTCTCCACTGCATTGAACGATGCAAGTTTCTCCCCGGCGGGGACCATGCTTATCCCATAATCCCTGAACCCCTTTTCAAGGACAGCCGCGACACTATCTCTGGAAGATGAAGGAGCGTCGATAAGAAAAGTTGTATACCCTGAGACTGAGGGGAAGTGGATTCGGAAAAGACTGTCCGACACGAGGAGATATCCCTGGAACACTGAATTTTCGAGGCCGCCAATCAGTTTTAAACCGGTTTTTCTCCCGTTTTCAGTCTGTATAAATATCGTGTCTCCTGTTTTTTTCTGAAGCCCCCAGGTAATGACCGTCTGATCGGCAAAGGCAGGGATTATATCAGGGCCCGGGGGATATTGAAGGGCCAGCCAGGGATGGTTTATATTAATTCCCCCCTGAAGTGAAAGAAAGCTGAAAACTCCTTTCCGGTCAAAAGCTTTGCAGGGTATAGAGAGTACCGAAGGCAGGACAGCTCTGTTGAGGTTAAGGCAGCTTGCATCGTCGCCTTCAAGCCTCTGTAATGCATAAATCCTGGTTTTTTTCAGACAGGGTTCCGCCTCCAACACATATTCTTTTTTACCCGGCGGGGAATCCGGATCATAACGAAGTGGTATACTGGTCTCGGCCCAGAACAGGAATCCCCCTGTACCTGAAGAAGCCTTATTCGTGAGGGCGGAAAAGGTCCTGTGGTTTGCCCCGGTGATAAAAATGCTGAATGTCCCCAGGGCCAGCAGTCCAATCACTGTCATGGAACGGCTCCTGTTAAGGCCTGCGTTTTTCAGCGATAATGAAACAAATCCGGCAGCCGGTCCAATTTGTGCTTGAGATCTGCTGATAAGAAATGAGTTCATTGCAAATGCTCCTCCGGCGATCATCAGGGCCCCTGCAATCAGGAAAAGGGATGAATCGGGTGACCTGGCTGTAATCATCAGAAAGGACATAAACAAGATCGAACAAATGATCAGGAGGCCGCCAAACAGCCTGTTATAAAAAAGTGTACGACCTTTGTCTGTCAAACTGCCGGCTTCTTTTGCCGAAATCCTCTGCCAGGGTTGTTTCCTGAGATTATGCCGGAGGATAAAAAACATCAGGGGGATAGCGGCAATGGTGCCTGCAAGAGCGCCGGTTGCCAGGGTGAGAGGCCTGATATTCATCTCCAGTCCCGTGATTCCAACGGCATCCTGCCAGATAGTATTCAGGCCTAAAAGCATAAGCCCGTTATAGAGGATTCCACTTAATGCTCCTGCAATACCTCCCCCTGCTGCGAGGACCATTCCTTCGGCCAGGATGATGCGGAAGATCTGCTGCTTTTTGAATCCGATTGCAGACAATATTCCCGACTCTTTCATCCTGGTTTGGATATGCAGCGAAAACATAAGCGTGAACAATAGAAGTGCGGCAAAAATGATAAATGCGCTCAGGCTTAAAAAGAGACTTGCAAAATCGGTTAAGCCTGAAGATGAATTCATAGCTTCATCATAGACCCTGCGGAAGGCAAAACCCTGCTGACCAGGATTGAGTTTTTTCAATATCGCAGAGCCAATGGCATCAACCCTGTCAGGGCTGGTGTTAAAGCGTATTGAGGTAAGCCTGCCAAAGGGATTGGCAAAGAGTTTTTGTCCGTCGGCAAGAGAGATGAAAGCCTTTGGGGTACCTCGGTAGGTATTCCAGTAATCCTCATCCTTTTTCCTTATTTTTTTCAGATCAATGGGGGCGTCTGTTTCCCAGTCACGGCAGTTTCCGGCCTTTGACATGCCCGGGAAATCAGGCATCAGGGATGGATCCCAGATACCATCATTTATGGGCCTAATCTGCCTAACAACAAATACCGAGCTGTCTTCTCCGAGCAGGCGCCGGGGGCTCATGATAAAATATCTGATCCTGAGCGTGTCTCCTTTACGGGCTTTGAGGTCTGCTGCCAGCCATGAATTGATGATCATGCCACCTGGACCTGGGTCCGCTCCCAGGAAATCCGGCGAAGCCGCGGTAATAAAAGAGTATGGAGTGGATCTGTCTTTAAAGGTGAAGGAGTTTACCAGGTATGTCAGGAATGCCTGACGGCCGGGTATAACTGAACCTGCGGCCTTCGCTAAGCTGTCGTCAATGAAGATCCTGTCAGATCTCATCTCATATATGCCGGAATTCAGGAGCGGATGAATTCCGATACCTGCATCCCGGGGCTTCCATATGAGACCGGGCAGGCTTTCGGGCGGCAAGGAACCAGACTTTTCATAGGCCGGAAGCAGTAGAAGATTTGCCATCCCTTTAAGTTCAAGCATGACGGCCATCTTTTCCAGGGAAATGAAAACATTGTATGGGGCCGACTGGTTATTATTCAGGCTGAACAATCCCATCTGATCGTCTTTTACAATTTCCGCCACACGAAACCTCATCGCGGCCATCGGCGATTTTACTGCAGCAAATGGAGCATTTGCAGGAGCAAGGCTTTGTTTGTATACCCTCAGAAGCAGATCATCGCCGGGCTTCAAACCAAGTTTCTCAGCCGTGTTCCTGCTTATGAGGACAGAATTTGCATCAGGACCGGCAGAAGGGTTCTCCCAAAATTTTGTAAACCGATTGTCGATCCCGATTACCTGGACATTATTGAGCCTTTTGCTTTTTTCAGGATTTATTGCAATACCTGCGGATAACATTGCCGGTGCTGCTGTGCATCCGGTCCTTTCACTGATGTCACGGGCCATTTCCAGGCTGAAGAACCGTCCCTCGGGATGCATGGCATAACGGATCTTTCCCAGTCTTTTAGCAGTGAGGTGCCTGAGGCTGTAATTCACCGAATCTCCGAGGATCAGAGCTCCTGTAAGGACAGCTGTACTTATTAGAGCTCCTGCAAAAACAGCCAGGAAGGCTTTTTTGTAATGAATGAAATCGCGTTTTATTAAGAGTACCTGGTTCATGATTTGGTTACCGGCAGGAGTTTTCCTGAAACCAGACTGTAAATTTTATCCATACGAGCTGCCAGGTCGTGAGAATGGGTCACAACGACCATCGAGAGTTTTTCTTCCTTCTGAAGTTCCGAAAGGAGCTGCCCCAGCCGGGCAGCAGTTTCCGAATCCAAAGACCCTGTGGGCTCATCGGCCAGCAGCAAACCCGGCTTGTTCACAAGAGCTCTGACAACTGCCGCCCTCTGACACTCTCCTGCCGAAAGCCCGGAAGGTTTCTGGTTAACCAGGTCCTTAAGCCCCATGCGTTCTATTAGACGGCAAGCCCTTTCGCGCCCTGCCCTGCGCGCTTCCTTTTCTTTCAGGGGCAGCAAAGGAAGCATCACATTTTCCAGAAGGCTCAGCTGGGGCAGCAGGTAATGTAACTGAAATACAAACCCGATAAAGGTATTCCTCAAACCGGCAAGTTGAGGCTCTTTCATTCCTGCAATATCCATCCCTTGAAGCTTCACAAGCCCTGAATCGGGAACATCGAGAGTCCCTAGGATATTCAACAAGGTAGTTTTCCCCGACCCCGAAGGACCCGTGACAGCGATGGATTCATTTTCCCCGATCTGCAGGGAGATGCCCCCGAGAACGGGCTTTTGACGGTCCGATAAAGCCTGGTTATAATGTTTTGTGATATTCTGAAGTTCTGCCAGCATTTGTTATGTTTTAATTACCCGTATCCCGCATCATAATATCTTCTTATACACCTCCAGCATCTTTGCCGTAAGTGAGCCACAATCAAATTTGGTTTCAACCGATTTCCGGCCTCTTTCGCTAAGCCTCTGAAGCCCCGCCTTGTCATTCAGAATCGAAGCAAGGCATCCACACAGGGCTTCAGGAGTGTTCGGTTCATAGATCAGCCCTCCTCCGGTTTCTTTTATTATCTCCGGGAAAGCTCCAAGTGCCGGCTGAACCAGCGGAACCCCCGAGGCCAGGGCCTCAAGCTGGTACAGACCAAATGCTTCCCCTTTTAGAACCGGGACCGAAAGCACCGAAACGGATTTAAAGAAATTCCCGAGTTCAACGAGCCCGAAATTCTCAAAAATCAGAACCTCTTGCTCCAGGCCTGCATTTTGCAATTTCTTCAGCTGCCGGTTTACAAAAGGCTTGTCATCACCGGTCATGCCTCCGGTGACATGCAGTTTTACGTTCTCAAACCCCGGTTGAGATCTCAGTTTAATAAACGCATCGGTAAGGATCCCGAACCCGTTTTCTTCGCAGATCCTGGATAAATAACCGATAGCCGGCGTTGCAGGCGGAAGGGGATGAAACTCATACAGGGAAGGATTTATACCGATAGGGATCAAGTGAAGCTTCTCATCCGGTATTTTCATCTTGTGTTGCATCAACTGAGAAAAATACCGGCTCACAGGGATGAATGCATCCACATCCTTCGCCTTTTCTGACAAAAGATTCCAGATCTTCTCACGGTGAGGTTCTTTCATCGCATCCACCCATACATCTTCATCCTGCAGTGAGCAAACCACCGGGACCCCCACCTCTTCTTTTATCTGGACTGCCATCCCGAGTAATAATGCATTTGAAAAGTGAACTATATCGGGCTTCTCATGATGCTTCAGAAAATGGACCAGCTCGTCCAGTTCCCTTCCCTGCCGGCCTTCTTTCCCCATAAGCATCGATTCGGTTAGCTCTTCCAGTCCATGAGCTCTCGTGGAACCAGCTTTGCTTGCAGCAAATTTTAACAAAGGCGCCGAGTTCAGCAGGTGTTCCATCCAGGCAGGCATATGCTGCATTATGGGGAAAACCTGCTTCAGGTAAATGTTGACGGCCCCGTAAAATACAGGAGTATCCGTCTGCATATTCCCTTTTATTGTCAGTGGAAGGTAAACCGGAAGTATCATTGCATCCGCGCCGGCCTGACGCAAGGCGCTTACAAAGCCCGAATCGCGCAGGCAGTTCCCGCAATAAAAGGTCCCTCCGAATCCGGGTACTATATTTATAATTTTCATTGAACCAAATTTACTCTTTCCGTAATTATCCCCGTTCACATGAAGGGGTGACACGCTTCGCACTATTTCTTCAAACTTACCGGGCCAAACGCATACACGGTCCCGTCTCCGGCTCCAACTACAACAAGACCCCCTGTGACTGCCGGGGTCCCGCTCAAAGGACTGCCAATCTCGTAGGACCAGCATTCTTTGCCTGTCTCCAGCTCCAGGAGACAAATCCGGCCATCGCCAGATGCCATAACTATATAATCTCCGGCAATGACAGGGGAAGCGTCTATTTTTCCTCCTGATCTGAATTTCCATAGCACCTTTCCGCTTAAGGCATCAAAACAGATCAGCATTTTATTCTGGGTCGCACTAACGACCTTTCCGCCATATAACGCAGGGGAAGCGATAAACGGGCCGCCTCCTTCAGCCTTCCAGACTTCTTTCCTGGTCTGCAGGTCCACGCAGAAAAACGTTCCGTCGTAATTGCCTGCATAAGCCCTGTTCCCGCTGATTGCAGCCGATGCCGGGATATATGTGAGCATGTTGAACTTCCATGCAAGCTGTCCCGTTTGGGTATTCACGAGATGCAGGAACCCGTCGCAACCTCCGGTAATAGCGAGGTTCCCTGAAACTGCAGGGGTCCCGTTGATGTAATTCCCGGTGGAATATTGCCAGATCCCTTTTCCCGTAAGCGCATCAATGCAATGCAGATTGAAATCATAACTCCCGACAATGATGCGCAGATGTTTTTTGTCGGGACCCTGTACCCAGTTGCAGGAACCCGAGACCTGTCCGTCGGTAGTGTATTTCCATTGCAGATCACCGCTGCCGGCATTCAGAGCATAAATGACGCCTTCGAGGGATCCTGCATAAAGGGTCCCGTTTAACAGCAGGGGAGGGGCTTCAAAACCTGCGCCGGCTTTGAACTTCCATTTTAAAAGACCTTTCCCGCTAAGAGCATAAATACAGCCATCGTCACATCCGATAAAAATGTCCCCTTTCCAGATGACGGCCGAAGATTTAATGCCATCTCCGGTTTTAAAGGTCCATAATAATTTTAGAGGAGGGCGGATGACCGCATTGGAAACACCTGTCAGCCTGGGGTCTCCCCTGTATGACGGCCAGCAGTCGGCCGACATCTGCTGAGCGCCTGCATTGTACCGCGTCAGTATCATTACGGCCATCAGGATTATTACTAACTTACTCATGATTCCCGATCTTAAATGCCAGCGCCCCGGTCGGACAAGCTTCGGTAACCTTTTTTCCTGTTCTGGTCAGGGCTTCTCTCAAAGTCCCTCCCAGGGGGACGTTTATTCTCACATCAAATCCGCGTCCCACATAGGTAAGTCCTTTCAGTTCGCCTTCGGCTCTGGTGATCTCTACACAGATCCCGCACTTGATGCATTTCTCTGCTTCATATATAACAAATTCATGCTGGACCGATTTAGTTATAAGTTTACGGTTCGGACCGGCAAATTTTTTCTGCTGGGCCTGGTATTCACTGGCAAAGATCCTGAGTTTGCAGCTCGAAAGTTTCCGGCAGTCGCAATTCATGCAGCGTGCAGCTTCTTTCATCGCCTCGGCTTCGGTGAACCCTCCCATGAATCCTTTCGCGGGTGCCAGCCTCGAAGCCGGCCCGCTTTCTTTCAGGTATTCCCCGTATTCGGCTTCATTGAGTCGGCCGAAGGATGAGTTAAACAGATGACAGGCAGATCCGGGTTTCCCTGTTTTAAGGTAATGGACGGCCGATAAAGCCGCGGCCTTCCCCTGGGCTACAGAACGTACTGCCATCTGGCGCTTATGCAGAATGTTCCCGCAGGCGAAAATACCGTGACCCGTGACCCGTGAACCGTGGCTTCCGGGTTCCGGGTTCCAGGTTCCGGCTTCCGGCTGCCTCGTATGGGCTTCCAGCGTAGTCCTGCTCACCTTCAAACCATGCTCATCCCTCTCCAGCCCGAAGTCCTCTGTGATCTGCTTCTCTTCCCTTCCGGTTGCGATGATAACGGCATCATATTCGTGAAGGAGGACCTGGTCGAAGAAATCCTTTGTGATCAGGGTGTTCATCCTGAATTCGGCTCCCATCAGCCTGATGACTTCAATCTCTGAAGCCAGGGCTTTCCTGGGCAACTTATCTTCGGTAATATGGTATCGGAGCAAACCACCTGCTTCCGGATGCCGGTCAAACAATACTGCGAGATGACCGCGCCGCAAAAGATAAAATGCCGCCGAAAGTCCTGATGGACCCGTCCCGATAATGGCCACCCGTTTCCCGCTTCGTTCGATGGATGGCAGGAGGCCTGAATATAATCGGGAGATATCATCCGCAGTAAATCGTTTTAAAAGACAAATTGAAACCGCTCCGTCGATAGAGGAACGATGGCAGGCTTTTTCGCAGGGAGCAGGACAGATATATCCGAGTATCAGCGGCAGGGCGATTTCTTCCCGTACAAGCTGCAATGCTTCGGTAAATTGCCCGGAAGAAATAAGACGGTTCATTTCGGGGATGTTCATAAACGCCGGACAGGACCTGCGGCAAGGGGCCTCGCAGTCGCCTACGTGATCGCTCAGCAGCAGTTCCAGGGCTTCACGCCGGGCATCATGGATCTCGCGGGAATGCGTTTGGATGTTCATCCCTTCCCTCACAGGATAGGCGCAGGCCGGCAGCAGCCGGCCGGTGTCGACATCCCTGACCACGCATACCATGCAGGAAGGATGGTGAGCAATTCCTTTGCGGTAACACAGAGTGGGAAGGCAGATATCCAGCAATGCAGCAGCCTGCATTATGGTCATGCCCTCCTCTGCTTCAACTTCCCGGTGATCAATTCTCAGCTTCATTATTACTTTTCCAAATTATTCATCCGCCATCCGCCATCTGCCATCCGCCATCCGCCATCCGATATCAGATGTCAAATCACTTTCACCGCCTCCACCGGGCACACCTGCCTGCATATGTCGCATTTGATGCATTTTTCCTGCTCTATGCTGTGAACTTCATATGGCTTGTATGTAATGGCGTCCGATGGACAACGTTGTGCGCATTTCGTACAGCCAATGCATTCATCGGTTATGCTGTATTGAATGAGGGGCGCGCATTTCCCGGCCGGACAATGGCCATTGATATGGGCTTCGTATTCATGCCTGAAATATCTTAATGTCGACAACACCGGGTTGGGCGCGGTTTTCCCTAGCCCGCAAAGGCTCCCTGCATGCGTGCTCCGAGCAAGGTGCTCAAGTTTGTCAATGTCTTCGGCCACGCCTTCACCGCTGCGGATCTTCTCAAGCAGTTCCAGCATCCTGCGGGTACCTATACGGCAGAAGGTGCATTGTCCGCAGCTCTGGTTCTGGGTGAATGAAAGGAAGTAATGCGCAATGTCGACCATGCAGTCCGATTCGTCAAGCACGATCAAACCTCCCGATCCCATCATGGCGCCGGCTTCCGACAGGGCTTCGTAATCGACCGGCATATCGGCAAGGGAAGCCGGGATGCAGCCTCCCGAAGGGCCGCCTATCTGGACTGCCTTGAACTGTTTGTCTCCTGCAATCCCTCCCCCGAGTTCCTCGACGATCCTGCGTATGCTGATCCCCATAGGGACTTCGATCAGCCCGCCTCTCTTGACTTTCCCTGCCAGGGCAAATACCTTGGTGCCCTTGCTTCTTTCGCTGCCTATCCCAGCAAAAGCTGAAGATCCTTTGCGTATGATCCATGAGATCAGCGAAAAGGTTTCGGTATTGTTGATCAGTGTAGGTTTCCCGTAGATCCCATGAACAGCTGGGTAAGGAGGCCTCAGCCGGGGAATCCCTCGCTGTCCTTCAACTGAAGCTATAAGCGCGGTTTCTTCGCCGCAAACAAAAGCCCCGGCCCCTTCGAATATTTTCACATCGAATGAAAACCCGCTTTCCATGATGTTTTCACCCAGTAGGCCTTCAGCCCGGCACACCTGTATAGCTTCGGTGATCCTCATCACGGCCAGTGGGTATTCGGCGCGGATATAGAACAAACCTTTGGCGGCGCCTACAGCATGTGCAGCTATTAGCATTCCTTCGATAATACGGTAGGGGTAGGATTCGAGCAGCATACGATCCATAAAGGCCCCGGGATCACCTTCATCGCCGTTGCAGATGATATATTTTTCTCCTTCAGCCTGGTCATGAACCAGCTGCCATTTGCGGCCCGTGGGAAATCCGGCCCCGCCCCGTCCGCGGAGGCCGCTGGCTTTGATCTCATCAATGACCTGCTGCGGGTTCATGCTTTTCAGGCAGGTGGCCAATGCTTCAAATCCGCCGGCCTTCCTGTATTCACTTATATCGCATGGGCTTATGATACCACGGTTCTCAGTGGCGATATTGACCTGGGGACTGAGGAATAGCGAGAGAGGCGTATCCCTTTGCTCGAACATATACTTCTGCACCGATCGCGGCGCCTCATCCGCCATCAGATTCTCAAATAAATTAACAACCCCTGACCTGATCCTTCGGTAAGTTCCTTCTGGCCTGAAATGGCTGAGCACCACCTGCTTCACTTCCTCCGGTTTTATATGTGCATAGAATGCAGTATCCTCGCCGGGTTTGACGATCTCGAGTATGGGCACCTGGTTGCAGATACCTACGCAACCCACTTGCTTCACTTCAACCTGCAGTCCAGCCTCCGCTACTGTCTTTTCCAGTTCGGCCTTCACCGCGGCGCTTCCGCTGGCGATGCAGCATGAACCCAGGCCAATTCGTATTTCTCCTTTCAATGCGGATGAGGGAGCGGCGTTGGCCGGGGCTTTCACCAGCTGTTTTCCTCGTTTCAGGAAATCGACGAGGATATCGCCTGCATTCTCAGGCATCACATGCCCGTAGGTGACAGTGTCGATCCTGACCACTGGTGCAAGAGTGCAGCAGCCCAGGCAGGCCACCTTTTCGATGGTGAAAACCCCTGCAGCATCGGTAGTTTCGTTATCCTTCAGTTTCATCTCCCTGCAGAGTGCATCGTATACCAGGTTCGACCCCTTCACATGGCAGGCTGTACCGGTACATACGCTTATGATGTGCTCTCCTGTTATCTTCCTCCTGAATTGGGAATAGAAAGATGCAACGCCCTCAATCCCTGCCTCACTGATTTCGGTGATCTGCGAAGCATATTTCAAGGCCTCCTCAGGCAGGTGGTTGAATTCATGCTGAATGTCCTGCAGTATTGGAATGACGGCATCGGCTGAGTGTCCCCGGCGGGAAACGATACGGTCAACAACCTCGTGGATATTTTCGGTGTATTCTTTCATTTCCCGATGCAGTATAGATGTTTATCAGCCCTCAGGAAAATATGGCCGTTGGTAAAAGCAGGAGTGCAGAACGATCCTTCACCCAGCTGGCATTCGCTGATCTGCGAAAAATCCTTGCCTGCTTTGATGATATGCATCAGGCCTTTCTTATCCATGATATAGAATTTCCCTTCTGCAAGCATTGGGGAGGAGTAAACTGGAGTGCCGAAATCGTGCTCCCAGTATTTGGTCCCCACGGTGGCATCATAACAGACCGCCGTGCCGTAGCTCGTTACAAGGAAAAGAAAATCATCGTTTGCTACAGGGCTTGGAACATCCGAAAGGAATTCGTTGTTTTCCCAGATCACCTTAGGGTTTTCGCCTGTGCGGATGGCCGAAAGGGTTGAATATTCATTCACCGAGTATACGATGAGGTTTGCATAAGCCAGGGAAGGTCCGACTTCTCCGCTGATGCAGTCGAGCTTCCATAACTCCTTACCGGTAAGCGGGTCATAGGAAGCCACGCAGGGTTCGGCCGCCAGAAGCAGTTCCATTCGTTTGCCGGTATTGACGAGTGACGGAGAGGCCCAGGAGATCTTTACATTTCTCGGGGTTTTCCACACCTGCTCCCCGGTCTTTCCCGAAAGCCCCATCACAGCTGGTCCCGAGCGCTGGTCATACTGTACAATGAGGATATCGCGGTACAATATCAGCGAAGATGAGTGCCCGTAATGATTGGCTGGCATACCCAGGTTTTTCGCCCAGACTTTATTCCCGTCCATATCAAGAGCAATAAGATCTCCGTTGGCGAAAATAGCATACACCCTTCGTCCTTCGGTGGCAAGGCTGGGAGCTGCAAGCCCTGTTTCCTTGCTTACACCGGGAACCTGTGAAGGTTCACCCGGGATCTTATCCACAGTGCTAGTCCAAATTATTTTCCCGGTGAGGGCATCAAGGCAATATACCTCACGTTTTGATTCATTGGCTCCGCTGAGGTAAATTCTGTCGTTCCATATGACAGGAGAATTATTGCCTGGTAAAGGAATTGCAGTTTTCCATTTGATGTTCTTCCCCGATTTCCCATCCCAGCTGGTGGGGATCCCGCTTCTTTCCGTAACGCCAATGCTTCCGGGCCCCCTGAAGCATGGGAAGTTGGCCTTTACCTCCTTCCAGGAAGGATAGGACGTTTCTTCGACAGTATTACTGTCGGCGGATGACGTAACGGATGCGGGATGCGGGATGCGGGATCTTGCATCTTGCATCCTGGATACTGTATCCCGGTTCCCGGTTCCCGGATACCGGCTCCCGGCTCCCGGCTCCCGGCTCCCGGTGTTCCCGAGGTCGTTATGCGTTAGCCATGCCAGCAGCAGTGTTAGAACTACCAGCCCGGTACCTGAGTAAACCAGCCATTTACGTTTCAGCAGAGTGGTTTCCCAGAACAGGACCGGTTTGCCTGTTGGCTCTTCAGGTAATTTAACCCTGATAAGTTCAATAGTTTTGATGCAGGATGCAAGGATCAGGATACTGATGAAAAGAAGATAGCCTCCGGTTCTCACCTGCCATTGGGCAGTAAAGAATGCCTTGCGGGCCAGCAGGTCAAGGGTGCGTATTTCCTGCCTGAGCTGGTCGTTAGCCGGATCGTTCTGAAGTTTCTCGATCAGCATGGTCATTGCAGGGGTGTTCAGGGGATCGGCCCGCTTGATCTGGATGTAATTGACAATGATGAGCACGCAAAACACCATGGCAAAGACCGCGCTTCCCAGGGAGACATTCTCAAGGAACTTTATGGTATTCAGCGGTGATTTCCCTATTTTCATAATGGTTATGGCAGCTAGGATTTGATGGGGCAGTAATCAGTGCATCGGGCGCAGCTGAAGCAGCGTCCCTTATTGGTAACATAGTCTTTACGGTAAACCGGCAGCATGCGCCCGGCAATCAGCATCGCAATGACAAGTCCTGTAAACCCGCCGAAAAGCCATCCGCCAAGATAAAATTTCTTAAGTACTGCAGAAGCCTCGCTGTATACCTGGCTTTCGGTCTTGCCCGAAGCTTTATAAGCCTTTATTTCAAATGAATCATCCTGCACCTGTTTCCGGCTCCCTGCTCCCGGCTCCCTGCTCCCTGCTTTCGCATCCTGCATCTTAGACAGCGCCATCACTTCCTTTGCCAGCTTCACCCTGTAGTCAACCCCGGCAAGGGTATCCTGCATCCTGGATCCCGTGTAACCAAAAATCAGCACCAGGAATGGGACAAGGACCGTGAGCATCATCATCTTTTTCACCATGAGTGGCCTGCTTTCAGGACTTTTATCTGTCACAGGGAAGTCAATGGCATCGTACGGACAGGAGTTCTCGCAAAGCCTGCATTGTATGCATTCTTTCGGGGTTATGGTAAGATGCCTGCGTGAAAACCTGCTTGTCCAGTTGAGCAATACCCCGTAAGGGCATAAAAACCTGCAGTAAGGCCTTGCAATGAAAACTCCCGACAACAGCAGGATCCCCGTGAAAAGGAACATCCCGAAGGAGGCGTTAAAGCGGAAGATCCCTACAAAAGGGTCGTATCGGCATATAATGAAATCGGTGCCTGTGGCGGCGAACAATACAGCAAGCCCGAGGTAGAGGTATGGGATGATGCCAAGTACCGTATTAAGCCTAGAACCCAGGGACTGGGGCTTGAATGCGACAAGGTCCTGTATGGCTCCGAAGGGACAGACTGCGGCGCAGAATGTGCGGCCGAAGAAGAGAGTGAAAACAAGAGGAAGCAAGAAAAACAGCAAAACCGTGAGCGGAAGCACGAAGGAATGGTCAAACAAAGCGAGGCTTACATTTTGTATCGAGCCTATGCTGCAGACGCAGCCTTCCCTGTAGAACCCGAAGTAGGCAAGGGAAAATACACTCATCGCGAACACCCAAAGCCTGGAACGTTTTTTTAGTACCAGCCAGGATACTAGTGCAAGGGCAACAAGAAGGACGAGGACATCAAGGTAAGCCAGGAGTTCGGCCCTGGGCACTGGGATCTGGGTGCTGGGTTGGGTGTAATTGGTTTCAAATTCGGGTTTTGGGAAACGCTGGATCGGGAGTGTGACAAGTGGCAGAAGAAGAAACAGAAGGAAGAAGGATGTACAACGTACAATGTACAATGTACGATTTAAGGAGTGCGATGTACGATTTTTATGCATCGACCCCTCCTTTCTTTGCGGCTGTTCCGGGACGTTCCTTCCCCAGTCCCCTCATCAGGGAGGGTTTGTTAGCCGGCACCCTTGTAAACGCCTGTGAGGGGCAATTCCTTGCAATGGAACATTCATTGCAGTTCTTGCAGCGGTCGTGGCGTACCTGCAACTGAAGCGAGCCATTGCCGAAGGCTCCGCAGCCTTTTACGCATTTTCCGCAGCCAATGCATAGTTCCTCGTCAATGGTATATTCGAAGAAAGGATCCTCTATGAATTTCCGTTTCAGGGCATTAGTCGGGCAGAGCTGGTTTTCTGCAGCGGTGGTCAGGATTTTTGTTCCGGGCTTGAAATAGCCCCCGCAAAGGTCGCAGTAACCGCACATGGCAAAGGCATGGGTGCATTTCACTGCCGAAGGGCTCATCACGCAGTTTGTTGCACACCTCCCGCATTGTATGCATTTGGTCATATCAAGCTGCCACACCGTTTGCCTGGCTTCAAGGGCTGCAGGCAGCATGCAGCTTTTCGAACGGCTGCAGCCACTACAGTCAAACCCATAAGAGCAGGACTTCCCATCGCGGGAACGGAATATCACTGCGCCGCTGAGCAGGCCCAGGGCTGCAAGGATCCCTCCCCGCATCAATGTATTCAGGAATTCACGCCTGCCTGGCATAATTTATTTTTTTACAAAAATCCTGACCTGTTTCCTTTCAGGGTCAAGGACAATGATCCTGTCCTTAGAATCCACTGCCAGGTCAAGTCCCCTTGTCCCTTCTGTGAATGCTGATGGAGGAGCAACAATGCATGTAAATTCTCCCTTTGGAGAGTAAATCTTTACCCTTTCAATGCCTTTCTCGCTGGTCACGAATGAACCATCGTGGAGGAAGGCAAAGTGAGAGGGGTTGCAGCATCCGCAAAAGCCGTCAATGGCCATGGAAGCTTCACCCCAGGCCGAATTAAGGACACCCTCATCCGAAAACTGTTCCAGCGAATGTCTTCCTGTATTTGCGATCCACAGCTCTCCTTTCTTTCCCAATGCCAGGTCGAAATAAGGGCTGGGAATAATAAAACCGGGAACATTTTTCTGAGGGTCCTTCTCGCCAATACGGTTGATCAGCCGGCCGTTCAGATCATAACGGTACACTATCTTTTTCCCGGCATCGGCGACGTATACACAGGAATTTGAAACGGCGATGCTGGTAAGTATTGATTCAGGCGAAACACTCTTCCACTTGCCGGCTGGTTTCCCAATCTGGTCAAAAACCTCCACGTGATCCTGTATGCCAATAAAAATTTTGCCTCTCTTATCAATGGCCATGCAGCTTGCAACACCTTCAAAACTGAAATTCCCGTCAGGTTTGCCATCCCCCTTGTAAATCTCCAGCCCGTTTTTACCTGCAACATATATCCGGTCCCCATCCCCGTTGACAATGGCATGAATCTCTACAAGAGCGGGCTTTATTGTCAGAAGTTCGGTATAAGCAGTTTGGTTGCTGTCGGTTTTCCTGATTTCCCCCATTTTATAATCATAGGGGTTCGTCTGCTCCTGCTTCTTTCCAGAAAACAGGTCGGTAAACATGATGCCGATCACAGCGATCAGCAGTAGAAGTCCGGCGATAATAAAAATTTTCTGTTTCATATGTCTATCATTTCATCCTGCATCCTGTATCACTTCTCTCTGATATCGAGGCAGACCAGGGTTTTCGAGTCTCTCATCAGCAGGTAACCCCCCGTAATTGCTAATGGACCCCAGGAATCCTGTCCGTCAATGACCCTTGCTTTGTCCAGCACTGTAAACCCTGCCGGTGAAGCCTTTGCGATGGTCATTTCCCCGTCATCATTAAGAATAAAGAACTTTCCGTCGGCCATTATATAAGGTCCCAGGCCAAACCTTTCTGTTTTACCGCTTTTCATCACGATATTGCCGCAGTCGGTCTCCCGGCAGCAAACAAACTGGTTCCTCAAATCGCCGGCGTCTTTAGGGAGAATGCCATACAGGTAGCCTCCGTAATACACCGGGGTTTGCTGTTCTGATGCCAGCCCTTCCTGGGGTTTCAGCTTTTGAAGCAGTTTAACCGAAAATCCCCCGCTACCCTTTTTGACTTGTAGAAGGGCGGAACCTGCACCATAACCAGCGCTTACAAAGATACGGCCTTCGTCCATTATAACAGGACTTGGCGCTACAACCGAAGGTGAAAATTCGGTAGTTTCCCAGAGTACCTTCCCACGCTCCGGACCAGAGGCTGCTATCCCGCATACTCCGCCGATAGCGCAATAGACATACATTTTCCTTCCGTCCAGGTTCATGATCATGATGGATGAATGTGACATTTTCCAGTTATGCTGATTTGGAGTTTCCCAGGCTTTCTTACCGGTTTTGCAATCCACCGCCATGAGCAGTGATTTACCTCCAACTGCAATGATTGCAGTATCATTGTCAATCAGCGGGCATTGTCCGGTATACCAGAACGGCACCTCTGCCTGGAACTCACGGCCCAGGTCAAGTCCCCAGAGAAGTGCACCGCTGGTCCTGTCGCAGCACATCACCTGGCAACGGGGACCTATCGTCACGATATAGTTCTTTGAAACGGCAGGTATAGTGCGCGAAAGACCATGATTCCTCTTAAGATGCACATGATACCCCCGCCTCCACAATTCCTGACCCGTCATCAGAGAAAAGCATCGTAAAGCATCTTCCTTTTTCGACTCATCGTAATCGAGCAGGTACACTCGTCCTTCAAAGACTGCAGGAGCAGCATGTCCCTCTCCCAGGTTCAGTTTCCATACTATACGAGGGCCTGAAACACCCCATTTCGAAATCAGCCGCAGATTCTCCTTATTGATATTATCAAATTGTTCTCCTCTGAACCTGGGCCAATTGGTTCCCTGTATACCAGGGATCGAAGCAAACAGGGTGAAATTTTCACCGATGTTGACCTTTTCGGCAGCTGCAGCCAAATTTTTCTTACGATCATCCATACCCGGGACCGAAGATTTGAAGGAAGAAACGGGGTCATGAAAAAACCATAAAGCCATCAAACCGAGGCCCAGGATTACAAGGATTGCAAGTATATATCCCGGATATTTCTTCACCTTATTTTTTCCTGATGTCGTAGACCATCAGGGAATTGCCGTGTCTTACATAAAGCCGGCCGTCTTCGATGACCAAATGGGCCCAGTGCTGGGCTGTTCCGAACGGCACTTTGAAGGAACTGATCTTGCCAAAACCGGTCGGAGTGGGCTGGGCAAGAACTATTTCACCGTTATCGCCATAAAGGAAAAGCATTCCGTCGGCTGAGATGATATTTCCCTTGCCGGTGACTTTTTCAGAGTACATATCGACACCGGTCTTCCAGTCGGTGCAATACCAGGCTTTTCCATTATCATCCGATCCGAAAATTTTACCATTCAGAACTACGAAACCTCCCATCCTGTTTCCTATTGAGGTGCTTCTCCAGCTCTCGGTCACGCTGTTGCCGTCGGCACTGATTTTGAGCATCACCCCGCCCTTTCCATAACCGGAGACACAGTAAACAAAGCCGTTGGAATATAGCGGTGTGTTTGCATGTACCGACCATGTATTAGGCTGATCGACGCTCCAAAGGAACTTGCCGTTTTCCGCATCAATACCCAGGATTGAGCTGGCTGTATGAGTGACCAGGATCTTACGGTTACCGTAAGTGAAAATAGCAGGGGAACAATACGCGCTGGCTTCGCCTTTGGCAGCGCATTTCCATATTAACTTCCCCGTATTCCGGTCCAGAGCTACCACATTGTATTCGGGGCCTCCAGGAGTGCAAAACAGCTTGTTGCCATCGATCAGCAGGTTTTCGGTAATCCCCCATTTAATATTCGGAGCATTGAATTCTTTTATAAGATCTATCGTCCATACCAGGTCGCCGTTATCGGCTTTGCGGCATACCAGTTTGCCAAATCCGCTAAGAAGGTAAATTTTTCCGTCACAGATGAGTGGAGTGCTTCGTACTCCGGGCCAGCTTTCGGTCCATTCCTCCCCGTAAGGTATCTTCCAGAGCAACTTCCCAGTGAGATCAAATGAGAAAATATACCCAATCCCATTGATGATACCGGCAGAGTAAACCCTGGTTGCGGTGACAGCAGCAGAAGCATGCCCGTCGCCCAGTTCATCAAAGTGCCATAATAAGTCAGGGCCTTTTTCCGGCCAGGTTTTAAGCAAACCGCTTTCAGGGTAGATCCCGTCTCGGTTTGGACCTCTCCATTGTGTAATATTTTGGGCTACAGAGGAATGACCCAGCAAGTACATCAAACTTATTATCAGAATGATCCGTTTCATATGTATAATTTTTTTTAGAACGTTGATTGTTCTTCAAAAGTACATTTTTTTTCCATGCTTAAGCCTTAAGACCTTGTTTATCAATATCAAAAATTTGTTGTATCTTCGCAGTCTTATTAATCCGTGTTTCCGGCCAAAGCATTTTTCCCCCCTTAAGAGTATCACACCAAGGACCGGAAAGTCCGTTAGCACACAAATTTATTACCATGTTTACATTTGAAGAATTGGGCATCTCCCCTGAATATGTCAGAGCCGTTAAAGAACTTGGCTTTGAAACCGCCATGCCTGTCCAGGAAAAAGTCATCCCGCTTGTCCTGACCGAAAACAGGGATATGATCGTCCTGGCCCAGACAGGGACCGGAAAGACGGCAGCCTACGGGCTTCCTCTTATCCAGGCGATAGACCCTGGAGTGAGCAATCCCCAGGTTCTTATACTTTGCCCTACACGCGAGCTTTGCATGCAGATCGCTGATGACCTGAATGATTTTGCTAAATTTAATGATGACCTCACCACCCTTCCGGTGTTTGGAGGCAGCAGTATTGATGTCCAGATTAAGGCCCTTAAAAAGGGTATTCAGATCGTAGTTGCCACGCCGGGACGGCTCCTGGACCTCATCCGCCGTAAGGCAATAAAATTATACCAGATAAAAACCGTTGTCCTGGACGAAGCCGATGAGATGCTGAACATGGGATTCAGCGAAGACCTTAACGATATTCTTGAAACTGTTCCGCCCGAGAGGAGAGCTCTTTTGTTTTCTGCAACAATGCCTTCAGAAGTTTCAGCGATCGCAAGAAAATATATGAAGGACCCGGTTGAGGTGACGATTGGCACAAAAAATTCGGGAGCCGAAAACATCAAGCACGTTTATTACACGGTCCATGCAAAAGACAAATACCTTGCATTAAAACGTATCGTGGATTTTTATCCTTCGGTTTATGGAATCGTGTTTTGCCGTACCCGGAAAGAGACCCAGGAGATTGCCGACAAGCTGATCCAGGACGGGTACAATGCCGAATCCCTGCACGGTGATTTATCGCAGATCCAGAGGGATACCGTGATGAACAAGTTCAGGATCGGCCACATACGTCTCCTTGTTGCCACCGATGTGGCCGCTCGTGGACTCGATGTCGACAACCTCACGCATATCATCAACTACAATCTTCCCGATGACCTTGATGCCTATACTCACAGGAGCGGAAGGACCGGTCGGGCAGGCCGGTTCGGGACCTCCATCATTTTACTTAATCTGAAGGAAAAATACCAGATCAAAAAGATAGAGAAAAAGATCAATAAAACCTTTGTTTCCAAAACTGTTCCTACGGGGCGCCAGATATGTGAGAAGCAGCTGTTCAGCATGGTAGACAAGATGGAAAAAGTCGACCTGGACAATGAAGAGATCGATACCTACCTGCCCCAGATTTACCGCAAGCTGGAATGGCTTGACAAGGAAGATATTATCAAACGGTTTGTTGCTCTTGAATTCAACCGTTTCCTGGATTATTACAAGAATGCCCCGGACCTGAATGTACCTGAAGAAAATAGTAGAGGGAACAGGAATGAGAATTCAGGGAAGAAGGACTGGAAAGACAGGAAATATGGCCGTGATGAAGGGAAACCCGACTGGAAAGACAGGAAACATGGCCGTGATGAAGGGAAACCCGACTGGAAAGACGGGAGTGAGGGAGGCGATGCCGGATTTACAAAACTGATCATTAACAAAGGCCGGCAGGACGGTATGTTTGCTGCTGAGCTGATGGAGCTGATCAACAGGAACACGCATGGTAAAAAGATCCGGCTTGGCAAGATCGAACTGACAAAAAAGGCTTCTATTTTTGAAGTTCCGGCTTCTGAGGCCGCTCAGCTGATGAAGGCACTTAAAAATGCCCGTTTCGGCGATGCCGCAGTGAAAGTTGATTTTCTTAGCGAAAAAAAGAGCCCGAATAAGAAGTTTTTCAGGGGTTAGGTTTTAATCTCTGTTCCTTTTTCTGCGCATTCATGCGTTTACTCTCCAGCCTTTTTTCCCTTGCTGCTGCCGTTGGTCTTGTCGGTTTCCTTTTTTTTCGCGGTTTGAGGGCTTTAGAGATCAGGGCATAAAATTTTTCAATTACCGCTTCTTTGTTTTTCAGTTGGGTCCGTTCACTTTGTGAGACCATAACAAGTTCACCTTCTTTGTTTATCCTGGACCCAAGTTTTTCCATCAACAGGATCTTTTCTGTTTCAGAGAGAAGAAAGGAATTCATAATGTGAAACCTCAACTCCATTTTCGTACTGACTTTGTTAACATTCTGCCCGCCCGGACCGCTGCTGCGTGAAGCAGAAAAAACCAGTTCGGGTGTGAAGTCGCGCCCAGCCAGCGAGAAACTGTTCATGGTTTTAATTTGGTGTAAAATTATCATATATTTGTTGAAAGCTGTATTGACAAATCATGAAAGAGATCAGATGGCCAGGTTCAGGTAAAATTCTTTTCATATTATGCCTGTTGTTGATTGTGGCCTCGCCGCTCCTTGCCCAGTTTGCGCCCCCTCAGGGTAAAAGACCAACGGTCGGGCTCGTGCTCAGCGGCGGAGGGGCAAAGGGCTTTGCTTATGTGGGCCTGCTCAGGGTCATACAGGAAGCCGGGCTTCCCATAGACTATATTGGAGGTTCAAGCATTGGGAGTATCATTGGAGGGCTGTATGCACTCGGTTACCATCCCGACACCATAGCTAAGATGATACGGTCACAGGACTGGAGCAGTCTCCTCAAAGACAACATAGACCGTAAGTTTATCGCTTACGAGGAAAAAGAATACGGAGAAAAATCAATTATAAAGCTCCCTATCAGGAATAAAAAGCTGGGGCTGGGGTCATCAATGTACCAGGGGCAGGAGATCAATCTTCTCCTGAACCAGTATTTCTCCCCTGCATATAAGATCTATGATTTTAACAAACTGCAAACCCCTTTCATTTGCATCGGCACAGATCTTCTTAACGGCAATGCGGTCATCCTCAACAAGGGATATCTCCCGATGGCGATCAGGGCAAGTATGTCTATACCCGGGTACTTCTCACCAACCGATTATCTTGGATATTATCTTGTGGATGGCGGAGTGGTTAATAATTACCCGGTGAAGGAAGTCAAGGAAATGGGAGCCCGGATCATCGTGGGAGGGGATGTTCAGTCGGGACTGTACAAACGCGAGCAACTTAATTCGATAACGGCTATTGCTGACCAGGTGACCTCATTTGCCCGGATGAATTCCAACAGGGTGGGCGACAGCCTCACCAATCTCAAAGTCGCATTTAAGATGACATACGGCATGATGGATTTTGAAGATTATGATTCCATTATTGCCTTTGGTGAAAGAGTGGCCCGGTCTCATTTTAATGAGATAAAAGCTCTGGCCGATTCCCTCAATGCCATTGAGTATAAGCCTTTAAAAAAATACGAGGCCCGGCCTTTGGATTCAGTGCAGTTCGACAGTATCATCATCAGGGGAAACAAAAATCTGCATACTTTTTATTTCACCAGTCTTTTCGGGCAAAATAAAAGTAATTATAAAATGGCCATCAAGGATCTGCAGAATAACATCCGCAAACTCTATGGCTCAGGATATTTCGAACATGTGTTTTATTCTTTTGAAAAGCATAACGGCAAGACCGACCTGGTGATCGAAGCCCTGGAGAGCGGCCCTGGCTCACTTGGTGCAGGTCTTCACTTCGATAATAATTATAACGTGGGACTTATCCTCAGCGGTTCTTTCAGGAATGTACTGGGAAGGAATTCCAAGCTTTTCGCCGACCTTAACATAGGTCCGGATCCTCGGCTCCGCTTAGTCTACCTTCTGGGCTTCGGAGGTAAAGCGGCCCTGGGGCTTTGCTCAGACTTCTATGAATTTAAATTCGGCGTTTATAAAGGATATGAAAAGGTGAACCAGGTCGATTTTACCAACTACAAAGGCAGTTTATTTTTTCAGTATACCTTTAAGAATATGGTAAACCTGAAAGCCGGCTTCGATTATGAATATTTCAGGTTCAATCAGGATGTGGCGGTGGATACAACACTGTATAAATACGAGTATTTTACCAGTTACGGAACCGTATTCCTTTCCCTGAATGCCGATTCCAGAGACCGCCCGTATTTCCCGAGGCGGGGGGCAACCATGACCCTGAGAGGAGAGTATGTAATGCCGCTGAGCAAAAACTGGTCAGAGGAACTCTTTGCCGATGCCGGTGTGTTTTACCTGAAATACGAACACAACATACCCCTGTCGGGCAAGTTCGTGTTGCAACCCGGTCTTTTCGCGGGAGGCGCAGTGTGGGAGGATAACCGGCCTCCTCTCCAGCATGGATTCGGTGTGGGCGGACTATGTAACCGTAATTATATAGACCAATACGTAGGTTTTACCGGTGTTCAGTTTATTCAGAAGTTTGGTTATTACTCAGCAATTGTAAGGCTGAAATTACAGTATAACCTGTATAAAAATATTTACCTGACACTCAGGGGTGATGCCGGCACAGATGAACGTGAATTCGACCAGGTATATCAGCCAAAAAACCTGATGTGCGGCTACGGCCTTACTGCAAGCTACAACAGCATCATCGGACCGGTTGAAATCACTCTGATGGGATCAAATTTGAATCCCAGCCCGATGGTTTTTGTCAATATAGGTTATTCTTTTTGACATCTGACATCTGACATCTGATACCTGATGTCAGATGCCGGATGTGAGATGTCGGGATTCGTTTACCTTTGCAAACGCTTAAACAGCGAAGGCCATGCCCACATTATTACAGGTTGAGAATCTGACCCGCCATTACGGAGAGAAAGTGCTGTTTGAAAACATAGGCTTCTCTATCAACCAGTACCAGAAAGTGGCATTGATTGCAGGCAACGGGGCAGGAAAAACCTCTCTTCTCAGCATCATTAACGGTGACGAGCCATCCGACGGGGGCACGGTCACTCTATTCAACCAGGCCAGCATGGCTTACCTCAGGCAGGAACCTGTGCTGAATGAGAGCCTCACGGTATTTGACGAGGTTTATGCCACTTCCAACGAAATACTTAAAACCATACACGATTACGAGGAAGCCCTTGAGTCGTCCGATAAAGACAGGCTTTCAAAGACCATGGAAAGAATGGATGCAATCAATGGTTGGGATTATGAAAACCGTATCAGGCAAATCCTTACCCGCCTTAGCCTGACCAATTTGCACCAACCTGTTTCGGCCTTGTCGGGAGGACAAAAGAAACGCCTGTCCCTGGCCAAGACCCTGATCACCGAACCTGATTTTCTGATCCTGGATGAGCCAACGAACCATCTCGACATCGATATGATAGAATGGCTGGAGGAATATCTCACCCGTAATCAGGTAACCCTGCTGATGGTCACCCATGACCGGTATTTCCTCAACAGGGTTTGCGATGAAATTCTTGAGATGGAAAACGGACGATTATTCAGGCATAAGGGCAACTACGAATATTTTCTTGAAAAGTCGCAGGAGCGCAAGGAAATTGAGACTCAGGAGACAGAAAAAGCTAGGAATATACTGCGAACCGAAGCGGAATGGATGAGACGAATGCCCAAAGCACGTACGACCAAATCCAAAGCCCGTATCGACTCGTTTTTCGAACTGAAGGAAAAGGCAGCCAATAAGACCTGGGATCGTAAAATGACCCTTGGCATGGAAGGGGAGAGGATGGGTAAAAAGATCCTGGAAATCCATGATGTGAGCTTCTCCTGGGACAAGCTGCCCATTCTGCATCACTTCGGATATATTTTCAAGCGACGCGAAAAAGTCGGCATTATTGGCAGGAACGGCTCGGGGAAATCAACTTTTTTAGACATTGTCACATCAAAGATACGTCCTCAGAAAGGGACGGTTGAGACGGGAGGCACTATAAAATTCGGACATTACAAGCAGGAAGGGATCGTGTTTGACGATCAATCCAGGGTGATTGACATGGTGAAAGATATTGCCGATGTAGTTCAGCTAAGCAATGGAGAAAAGGTTACGGCAGCCCATTTCCTGAACTATTTCATGTTCCCTTATCCAATGCATCACCAGTTTGTTTACAAGCTCAGCGGTGGGGAGAAGAGAAGGCTGTACCTGGTAACTGTGCTGATGCAAAACCCGAATTTCCTGATCCTCGACGAACCTACTAATGACCTCGACATACTTACCCTTAATATTCTGGAGGATTACCTTGCTTCCTTCCAGGGTTGCGTGCTGGTAGTCACGCATGACCGCTTTTTCCTGGATAAGATCGTCGATCACCTCTTTGTGTTTGAAGGCAATGCAGTGATCAAGGATTTTCCCGGGAATTACAGCCAGTACAGGGAATGGGCCGACCGCAACAAACGACAGGCAGCCCTTGCCAAAGCAGGCGCCCTAAAGGAAGCCGCTAACTCATCCGCAGTCATTAAAACAAAGAAACCCGGATTGAGTTATAAGGAAAGGGTCGAATTCGACAACCTTGAATATGAGATCAGTGAACTTGAAAAGGAGAAGCGTCTGCTTGAATCGGAGCTGGGTTCCGGGATCCTCGGACAGGATGAACTGGTTGAAAAATCAAAACGATATTCGGATATACTCGCGTCAATCGACAGCAAAACAGAGCGCTGGATGGAACTGAGCGAGAAAAATCAGGAATGAGAAGTCAAGATCCGGCTTCTTCTTCCATTGACTGTGTCTTCTTTTTCCTCAGGAATTTGGTGAAATACAAGGAAGTCCCGAAAAGCACGACAGCAAGAAAAAGGAAAGCGATCACACGATAGCCCACTTCCATTTGGGCCAGATCAACTACAAAGAGGTACACCGCAGTGACAATCAGCATGATGATCGCCATCCAGCGGTATTTTCTGTTCTTCAGGACGAGGCTGAGAATAAAGTAAAAAATGGAAGCTCCGGTCCAGGCAAGGGTCACATACTGGGGCGGGACTGCCTTGTATAATGCAAAAGCAAAGGTGAAAAACAGGCAGACCAGGTAAATCGTGCGGAAATTCTCAGTTTTCAGTTCCAGCCGCATCTTTTGCCAGTTGATCAGCCTGGCGGTGACAAACGCGGAGATTGCAAATGTGAAATTTACTGTATCAAGATATGTCCCTGAAACCATATATACTGCGAGCATACTTACAAACAGAATGGTGTTGACCACGACGATGAACTGGCTGCGGAACCAAAGAGCCCATGATACGACCAGCACACTCTGAAGGGAGAGAAAGAAATAAGCACCCGGCAGACCCGTATAACCATAAACGGCGGCGCTAAGGGCCAGAAAGCTGAAGATCGCGTAGAATGCCGAATCGAACACTCTCTCGGTCCTGAATTTAAGGAAAATCGAGTATCCGAGACAGGCAATGAATACCCAGGTGAAGATCCCGCTGTATCCTTTCATGTAAAACAGCAAAACATCCAGCATGAGTGCGAGGAAAAAGAAGATCCCGTTGACCATCACCGATGAACTGTACACGTTGGATTTGAACCGCTCGTCCTGCTTTACCAGGGGAGCAAGCGAAAAGATCACTCCGTATGTGAACAGGTACACCAGGTTGAACTGGGGAAACTGGATGCCTCCTATTGGGTGCCCCATCAGAGGATTGCCCATAAGCCATAGAATATGGGCAAGATAAACTACAACGATTGAAAAGATCATTTGCCTCCACCAGCCGTGGCGGTAAAACAACCAGAGTGAAGTTGCCGCTGCAATGATAAGCATTGGAAGGGATTCATGCGTTGCATCGATGAATACGGATGTCGCAAGGATCAGGAAAATAGCAATAGCGGCAATAAGTTCCGATTTCAAAAGGATTGACCTGTAAACCTGGAACCCTATTGCAAGCAACAAGAGGACTACCACCACTTCCTTAAAAGGGATGGCTTGGGGGCTGCTGAAGAAGAACAACCGCAACGTCACGTAATACAGCAGGAGATGTGTCCCGATATTGAGCATGTATGCAAGATGCTCATGGGAATTTTTAAGATACCGGGAAAGGATATAAACCCCGGTAACCGCGACATATCCGATAAGGCTCGAGAGGTAGCTGCTGGTTTGCTTCTGGACAAACATCATCAGGAAGCCGATCCCGAATAAAAGAACAATGATCCCGATCCATGACAATCCATATTCCAGGATATTTGATTCAATGGTAGTCTCATCAACGGATACAGTCTCTCCGCCCGAAAAACCCGCATCCTCGATACTCTTTATAAATGATTCTTGCCGGGCACCTGATTGTACTTTTTCCTCCAGCGCAGATAGCCTTGCTTCAAGGAGGGCCAGTTTTTCAGACATTTTCCCTAATTCCTGAGCGTCTGCAGTTTCATGTTGTGGCATAGTTCAATCTCCGTTATTTATTTAATGGAAAGAAAATATTCACTGAAAGCAATTCAGTTCAGGTTCCCGGCAACAAACCGGCGGTGTGCGTTATTTCAGTTTTCTGAGATAATTTACGATGGCCCATCGGTCATTATCTTCGGAAATAGTTTTACCGAAAGCAGGCATTTTGTCTCTTCCCGTGGTGATTTTATAAAAGATCTCTCCATCGGTTTGTGACTGAAACTCTTTAGCAGTAAAGTCGCCGCAGGATGCTCCCAGGGTGGCTGCTTTAGGACCATCGCCCAGGCCGTCCTTACCATGGCAGGATTTGCAATGCTTGGCAAAAAGATCCTTTCCTGTACTTGCATCCCCGGCATTGGGGTTTTTCATGGTTTTGTATTTATCCGGTGCAACCCATTTGGCCGGCTTTTGTGCGAAACCGATAAGACAGATCGCATTCAACATAAGTAATATAGCAAGTAAGCGGCTTACATTCTTCATTTTCATAATAACCTCCTGATTTTAAGAATTGTTTTTATTTATTTGTTGTTTATTTGGTTGCGCTTGAAGCGTTTTCCTCCTGTAATGCTGCTTTCCCCAAATGCCTGATCCTGAAAATGGTGAAGATCGCATAGGTAAAATGGAACCAGACGAGTGAAAGCAATACGATCAGGGTATAGACCATCCACAGGGGTGCATTTGTGTCGCCCAGCCCGCGTTTGATGATCACCATGGGGGGAAGTGGTTTGCCCCAGGCCATGGTGGCGCTGACTTCGGAATTGCCGTAGTTGTCATTGTCTTCAAACTTAGCAATAATGGGCAGGTTCCCAACGGAATCCCCTGGCAGTGTCACCGGAAAGTCTATGTCGGCATGACCTCCTTTTACCGGCTGCTCACCGATCTTAAGGTAACTGAAGGTCCTGGGCACATAAAAGATCGCGGTGGATCCCTCAATGGGGACAGAATCTCCTTTTTCGTTTATTTCAACTGCGAAAAGGTTGATAAGTTTGGCACTGTCTTTCTGTGAGAATGTCAGCTTCATAAAGACATCCCTTATCTCTGCTGAAGATTCCGAAGACTGGTATTCCTTATTCCCTTCAAACGATGCAGAGTAAAGATATTTTCCGTCTTTGTTTCTGGGAACATCAAGTTTGTCGGGGAGTGTGAACGTTGCTTTGCCTGCTTCGTCGGTTGATCCTTTTCCGAGCAGGGTTTTGTCTTTAACGCCCTGGATGAAAAAGCTTACCTGCATGCCTTCAAGCGGGATGGTCTGATCGTCTTTTTTGCTCGTCAGTTTTGCTGTTAGCAGATGAGTGCCTGATTTGTTCAGGAATTCAAGTTTCAGCCTGGAATGCACCGGGTCTTCGGCCCGGCAAACCAGTGCCGAAGTCAGGAATAACAGAATAAGCATGCCTGCGACAGGACCTTTGTCCCTTCTGGTCTTGCTTATCATGCGCCTCAGAATCCGTTCCTTTGCCAGTTTTCTGAGTTTGAAATAATCCCTTTCATCAGCTGAATTTACCCTTACCACGGGTATGATAGGCAGGAATTTTGAAAACAGGAAAAACAGCAACAGCCAGATCGCGATCCCCATTGCTGTAAGTGACCATTCGACCCAGCTTGGAGAATAACTTGCAAATTCAGGCCTTACATCATGCAGCGGAAGTAATGGAGTTTCAAGCGTAGGAATGATGATCAGGTAACGTTTTACCCATAGTGCAGTCACAGCGATCATTGCGGCAAAGACGATCGTTTTAATGCTCCTGAACCTGGGCATGGCGATCAGTATGATAGGAAGCAAAACTCCGATAAACGCTGAGAAAAAGAACCACCACCAGTAGGTTGAAGTGTCAAACAGCCTGTAAAGCACTTCCATATCCCATTTCACACTTCCGTACCAGTTTGTAAGATATTCACTGAAGGTGAAATATCCATAAAGCGCACCCAGTATCATAAGCAGGATCCCCAGGTAAGTGAAGTGGTTCTTCGTGATATGTGCTTCGAGGTGGTAGATCTTCCTGAAAACAAACATTACAATAATCAGAACACCTGTTCCAGAATATATTGCTGCAAGTACAAAATAAGGAGCAAAAATTGTGCTGTGCCAACCAGGCCTCAGGGTCATGCCGAAGATCCAGGCAAGGACCGAGTGTACCAGGATTGCCAGGGGGATGATCACGATCGAGATGAGGTCGATGAGCTGGTTCAGCAGTTCGCGCTGCTTAGGGGTATCTCGGTAGCCGGCACTCATGAATTTATAAATGCTGTTCCGCCATTTGGCCACTCCAACTGGATGATCCCTCATGAAGGCCAGGTCGCGCACACAGGCCAGGTAAAGGAAAATGAAACTTCCGATGAGATAAGTCGATATAGCAAATACATCCCAAACAATGGGAGATTGTATCCTGCCGTAGACTAGGATATGCCATACCCTTTCAAGGCGGCCCATGCTCAGGAAAATATAACTCGGTCCGATCATGGTTGAGACCACGGTGATAGTTTCAGCCATGCGCAGTATAGGGTGCCTCCATTCAACTCTCATCAGGTGCAGGATCCCGGAAATTAGAGCCCCGGCATAACTGATCCCTATGAAAAAGATGAAGTTGGCGTCATAAATACCCCAGATCACATAATCACGCATACCGGTCACAACCTGGCCTTTAGACAGCTGAGTATATAAAGCATAAGTGCCCCAGGCAATGATCATAACCATTGCGGTGATGAAGAAATAACCGTACCTGCCAATGGATTCAAGCTGAGGCTTGAAATCCTCGTAATTCTTGATAGTCTTGTTGTTGTATTCCATGCTGAATGTGATTATTCTGATAAGTTGGCTTCTTTCTTATAAAGATCAATTTCTTCGGGTTTCAGTTCCTGGAACCCTACTTTATAGTCGAAAAGACGATTGACCGGAGGCAGGTAGTAGACCCCTGGTTCTGTCCCGAGTTCTTCCATATACCGGTAAGCTGCACGTTGCTGAACGAGTTCGCTGAACCTTACCGTTTCGGTACCGTTAGTCACCGTGTCTTCGTTTTTGTCGCCATAGAAATAAACTCCGTTGGGACAGGATGTAACGCAGGAAGGCAGTTTGCCCTGGCGTACCATATCGGGGCAGAAGTCGCATTTACCCACCGTCCCGACTTTCTGGGGCCAGCTCGTTTCGGGTGAGTATTTTTTCCCTTCCGGAAGTGCGTCCTGCCCGGGATTTCCCCAGTTGAAAACCCTTGAAGAATACGGACAAGCGGCCATGCAGAATTTACATCCGATGCAACGGTCATTGTCGATCAGGACAATCCCGTCGGTACGCTTGAACGTAGCTCCAACAGGGCAAACCTTAACACAGGGAGGATTGTTGCACTGGAAGCAGGGCTTAGGGAACCAATAGGGAGAGGTGTCCTTGCTGTCGCGCAAAAGGAAAAATTTAATCCATTCTATTTTAGGGGGAAGATGATGCATGCTCTGGCAGCCTTCCAAGCATTTCCTTGCATTCCTGCAACGGGCCAGGTCAACAACCATAACCATTTTTTTATTCGGAATGCCCTGCCGGGCTTCCTTGCCGGTTGCCGGGCACGAATGACAATGGCCTTTGTCCACTTCAACAAGCGTGCCGTCAGGAGAAAGCAGCTTGACTTTCTCACCTGTTTCTTTACCGCCTGCCTCCGGGCCGGAAACAGCAGATAAAGCTTTCCCGCCAGCTCCGATAAGCGCTGTAGCGCCTGCAGCCAGGCCGAGTTTCAGAAACTTTCTTCTTGAGGAATTGTTATCGTTCATAATTATGCTTTGTGGAAAATAAAAGTAATGCCGGATGTTACCGCAATCCATTCATACCGATGGCTATCTCACCAAAAGTAAGTCTTTTTTTAACCTTTGCAAAGCTACTTCTACATTTATTTGCATCTCCCGGCAAATCGCCGATATTTGATAAGAAAATCATGGTTTCTTTTCCCGACTTTGGGGGCAATAAACCCTTAAACCGATTGACATATATCAATATTTATTACTTTTGCTGCATGCTGGAGTATCTTGAAAAACCCACGATGAGCTGCCTCAACTGCTCATGCAAATCAGCCCTGTTCTGTCTGTTAAACCATGAAGAACTCGAAATGATTGAAAAGAACAGGCTGAATGTAGTATTTAAACAGGGTGAGACGATACGTAAACAAGGAACCCAGATGACCCATGTGATCTCGGTAAATTCTGGCGTGGCCAAGTTGTATCTCGAAGGAGTCGAAAAGAGGAATGCGATCCTGCGCATTGTACGGCCAACGAACTTCATAGGGGGTCCAGGCATTTACCTTGACCAGATGCACCATTATACCGTGATGGCGCTGATGGAATCATCGGTATGTTTTATCGACATGAATGTCTTCAAGGAAATTATCCGCAGGAACCAGCGTTTCGCCGAGGAATTCATGAAAGACCTCAGCTATAACACTCTCAATGTATATAACCGTTTGATTTATCTTACCCAGAAACAAATGCCCGGAAGAATGGCCGATTCCTTGTTGTATCTATTTGAAGAGATCTTTGAAGCGGATCATTTCCCATTGCTTTTAAGCAAACAGGACCTGGCTGACCTCTCTGCCATGTCGCGCGACAGCGCTGCAAAAATCTTAAGGTCTTTCGAGCATGATGGCCTTATTAAATTTGATGAAAAGGAATTGCGTCTTCTTGACCACGACTCACTTAGAAGGATAAGCCGCATAGGGTAAGCCGGAATTTCGTATGTTTGGCCAATCAATGAGGGCTTCCACAAATATCCATATTGACCGTGTACTGATCTTGCTGATCCTCGCCATCGGGGCCGCCCTCAGGTTTTATAATTACAGCTCAATCCCTTTTACCCACGATGAATTCAGCGCAGTTTTCCGCACCCAGTTCACTACCTTCCATGACCTGATTCAAAAAGGCGTTCTTGTTGACACCCACCCGGCCGGGATCCAGGTATTCCTTTATTACTGGATAAAACTTTTCGGGATCTCGGAACCTCTGGTAAAACTCCCGTTTACAATATTAAGCCTGATCTCGGTGTACCTTATTTACAGCATTGGCAGGCAATGGTTCAGCTCCACTACTGGACTGATCGCCGCATCCTTTCTTTCGTTCCTGCAGTATCCTGTAATGTATGGACAGATCGCCAGGCCATATGCAAGCGGACTATTTTTTGTACTTCTGATGGTGTACTTTTGGACCAGGCTTATGCTTGCCCCCGACAAGCGTTTTTACTTTAACCTTGCAGGGTATATTTTTGCTTCGGCTTTATGCGCGTATAACCATCATTTTTCCCTGCTTTTTTGCGCAGTTGCCGGCTTCACAGGAGTTTTTCTCATTGCAAAGCCGCGCCGGCTCCCATATTTACTCTCATGGTTTGTGATCCTCCTGCTCTATATTCCACATCTTCCGATTTTCTTAAGCCAGCTTAAACAGGGTGGAATAGGGGGATGGCTCAGCAAACCCGGGCCGGGGTTTTTCCTGGATTACCTTTGTTATGTATTCCAGTTTTCGTGGTATGTAGCCGCATTGCTGGGAGTGCTGGTAATCCTCACAATTATCTGGAGGAAGAAAGCCAGGTCAACAAACTACCACCTGGTGCTGGTTTCCCTGGCTTGGTTTTTGATCCCCTTCCTGACAGGATTTCTTTACTCGGTTTATGTCAACCCTGTATTGCAGTATTCGGTTCTGATCTTTTCCTTTCCTTTTCTTTTATTGCTGATGTTCTTTTATGCGGATGCTGTCAAATCCTGGCAAAAATGCATTCTGGTGGCTCTCTGCTCCCTGGTTATCATTCCTTCGCTGATATTTGAAAGAAAGCATTACAGGCTTTTCTACCATTCCCAGTACAAAGAGATCGTGGTTGATGCAAAACATGCTGCAGATTCCCTGGGCCGGTCAAACTGCTTTATCCTGCTTGATTCCCACCGCAGTTTCACCAGGTATTACCTGGAACAAGCGGGGATGAAAAATTTCAGGGTTGACTGTATCCATGATCTGTTCGAGCCCCCTGTTATCAGTGAAATTGTCGATACCTGCAAAGCCAGGTATTTTGTTTACGGATGCATCTCGAATTCGAAATGGGAGGACTATCCCGTGATCCAGTCTAAGTTTCCCTTTATTTTTGTTCATCAGAAGATTAATGAAGGGGATTTTTATGTATTCTCAAAAGACAGCCTGAGTGGTAGCAGTGAATATTATTTTTCTTCGAGGGCGGATTTCGTTTCGAACAGTTCAGGCTGGGAGAACTTTTTACCAGCATATATCCGGCCCATTGGCGGGGGCCTGGAAACTCCCGTTTTGCGCATGGACAGCAGTTTGCAATTCAGCCCAATCTTCAGAGGATCGATCAGGGACATCTGCCGTCATAAAAATGATATTATTGATCTCTGTGCTGAAGTTCAAACAACAGAAGGATTTTCTGAAGCATACCTGCAAATTGGATTGTACCAGAAAGAAAATCTTCTTTCATTTCAATCGGCAAGCATTAAAGCCGGCAAGCCCGGGGAGTTCCGACGTATTTTCTGTTCATACCGCCTGGCCGATATAGACTGGAGTCATCATTTCCTGAATATAAGAGGGTTTATATGGAACCCGAAAAAACAGGACCTCATAATACGAGGGATGACCTTCAGAATAAGACATGGTAACCCATATCTTTATGGGCTATACCGGAAAATAAAGTAATATTTTTGCATATCTTTATCACCCCTGACAGGTGTGTGCTGAACTGAGTCAAGACCGATGGTTGTCAAAAAGAAATCAACCTTCATTAAACAGACCATCCATGTTAAAAACATGGTTTGCAACTGCTGTATCCGACTGCTGAGGAAGGAACTTGATATTGATGGCATCACGATACAAAATATTAAGCTGGGAACTATCGAACTTTCCTATGATCCCGGGAAGGTTTCTATAAAAATGATACATGGGATGCTTGAGGGTTATGGCTTCGAGATCATTACCGACAAGGAAAAGATCCTGGTGGAACAGATCAGGCAGGCAATGATCGAGCTCATCCACAATTCCACATATAATGCTATGGTGAGAAACTCCGACTATCTCGTTGAACGCTTCGAAATGTCATATCCGTATATTTCCTCCCTCTTTTCAAAACACGAAAACATCACCCTCGAAAAATTCACTATACTTCACAAGATCGAAAAAGTAAAGGAACTGATTCAATACGGGGAGCTCACTCTTAGCGAGATCGCATATATGATGGGCTACAGCAGCGTGCAATACCTCAGTACCCAGTTCAAATCCGTTACCGGGATTTCCGTCACCGATTACAAGGCTGATCCGAATATTGACCGGAGACCGCTGGAAAATCTGACATCCGGCATCTGATATCTGACAGTTATCCAGCTATCGGCGCGTAGCGCTTGATCTGCAGCTTCGCTGCGATATCTGGATAGCTGGTATAAAATCTTATACATTATTTTATAAATTCCATAACAGCCGGGCCGATAACTCAGGCTAATATTGCATCGTGTTAAAATCATTTATTATGAAGCTCAGGAAAAACATTGCCGTCAGTGAAGCCGGCCTGCTTTTTAATCCGGTGACCGGCGAATCGTTTTCGGTAAACCCTATTGGTATTGAGATCCTAAATCTTCTGCGCGAGGAGAAGACCGATGAGCAGATACACTCAGCCATCATGTCGAGATACAGCACTGATAAACCCACTTTCGAAAAGGATTACCAGGATTTCATCGGGATACTTAAACATAATAACCTTTTAGAAAGCCATGAAGAAACCAAAGCTTAATATTGGTATCACGGGTCTCAATGCCATCGACAGCCCCGGTCCGGGAGTGCCGGTGATACGGGCCCTGAGGGAAGCGGCTTCTTTCGACACGCGCATCATAGGGTTATCCTACGAGTCACTGGAACCGGGCATTTACATGCACGATATTGTAGACCGCACCTATTCCATACCTTATCCTACCGCCGGAACAGATACTCTTCTTGAAAGGCTGGAATATATACAGGAAAGGGAGAAACTCGATGTGATCATACCCAACTTCGACGCTGAACTTTATCCTTTCATCAAACTGGAACGTAAGCTCAAAGAGATGGGCATTCACATGTTCCTTCCCACCATGCACCAGTTTGAGGAACGTCATAAAGTGAACCTGAATGATTTCGGGAAGAAATACGGTATTAATGTTCCAAAGAGCAAGGTCATCTACGACCTTAATACGGTTCACAGCCTTCTATCGGAATTTTCTTTCCCCATGATCGTGAAAGGCAAGTTCTATGATGCTTCTATTGCTTACAGTATAGAACAGGTAAAAAGTTATTTCAACAAGATATCTGCCAAATGGGGACTTCCGATCATCATTCAGGAGTTTATCCATGGAACCGAATTCAATGTCACCGGTTTGGGTGACGGTACAGGAAAAACCATTGCAGCGGTACCAATGCGCAAGCAGTATATTACCGACAAAGGAAAAGCCTGGGGCGGGATCAGCATTTCCGATGAAAAGATGCTCGATATGACCAGGAAATTTCTCCGGACAACAAAGTGGAGAGGTGGGTTTGAGCTTGAGCTGATGAAAAACAAAGACGGGGAGCTGTACCTTCTTGAGATCAATCCCCGCCTGCCGGCCTGGATATATCTCGCCGTGGGTGTGGGGCAGAACATCCCCGAAGCCCTGGTGAACCTGGCCATGGGCCATAAGGTGAAACCATATACCGATTATACGGTAGGAAAAATGTTCATTCGCTATTCCTGGGACATGATCGTAGACCGGGAGGAGTTTGAACAGATCAGTATATATGGTGAATTGTAAAATATCCGACATCTGCCATCTGCCATCTGATGTCCGATATCAGATGGCAGATGGCAGATGGCAGATGGCAGATAAAATTATTTTAATAAATAACACGCGAAAATATGACCAAACTCAGATATGAACGTCCGGTGATCAAGAAACTTGAGACCGGTATGCCGAACAAATTCGGAACAAGAACTGAATACCAGCCAATGACCCATCTTGACGGGATAGCGGTTGAAAAGCTGATGAAAGACTATGGATCACCCTTGTTTGTGATCTCCGAAAAGACCATCCGCAAGACCATACAGAAAGCCAAAAAAGCCTTTAAGACAAGATACCCCAGGGTGCAATTTGCCTGGTCATATAAAACCAATTATCTGAATGCGATATGCAGCATATTTCACCAGGAGGGATCCTGGGCCGAGGTTGTTTCGGGTTTTGAATATGACAAAGCAATCAGCCTGGGTGTGGATGGCAAAAAAATCATATTCAACGGACCTGAGAAGAGTGAGGAAGATCTCACAAAGGCTATAAAGAACGACTCCCTTATCCATATAGACCACCTGGATGAACTATATACCATTTCAGAACTCGCTGAAAAGCAAAAGGCCCGCCCAAGGGTAGCCATCAGGGTAAACATGGATACCGGTGTATATCCTATGTGGGACCGTTTCGGGTTCAACTATGAAAACGGGCAGGCATGGGATGCCATTAACAAGATCATGCATTCCGATAACATGGAACTGGTGGGGCTGCATTGCCACATCGGGACCTTTATGCTTGCTCCTTCTGCCTACGGAATCGCTGCATCAAAACTGGCCGAACTGGCTCTTTCTGTGCAAGAAAAATATAAGCACGAAATAAAATATATTGACCTGGGCGGGGGCTTTGCTTCAAAGAATACCCTGAAAGGGGCTTATCTGCCCGGATCTGATACCAATCCGACGTTCGACGATTTTGCCGAAGTCATTTCATCGGCCTTGCTAAACAGCAATTTCAAACAGGAGAAACTGCCCATGCTCATCCTGGAAACCGGCCGGGCGCTGATAGACGAAGCAGGGTACCTGCTGGGATCGGTTATTTCAAACAAACGCTCCAGCACCGGGCGCCGCAATACCATCCTTGATATAGGCGTTAATATACTGTTCACTTCTTTCTGGTATGATCATAAGATTACTCCTGCCCAGGCCTTCACTCATTACTCTGAAGACACCTGTATATACGGGCCCCTGTGCATGAATATTGACGTGATCCGCGAAAGCGCCAGCCTGCCCCTGCTAAACAAGGACGATCATGTGGTGATACATAATGTGGGCGCGTATAACATGACACAGTGGATGCAGTTCATCGCCCTCAGGCCCAACGTAGTGCTTATCGACATGGATGAGAAACCCCATGTGATCCGCCTTCGCGAAACCCTTGACAATATGAACAGCATGGAAAAGGTACCGGCACATCTTAAAAAATTTAATGTTTAATTTTGATAAAGTAACCCTTTATAAGTGCAAAAGCTAAGGTCAACCTTCCCATCATTTCTGACGAGCATAATCAACAGCTATACCCAGATCTTTTTTTCCAATAACAGGATCTTTGCGCTGATACTGATCGCGGTCACATTTTTTGATTTTTGGGCAGGCCTGAGCGGGATCATTGCAGTGATGGTTTCCAATATTCTGGCTTACCTGATAGGGTTCAACCGCATCAACATTAAAAAAGGCTATTACGGGTTTAACAGCCTGCTGGTCGGACTGGGACTGGGAGTGTATTATCAACCGGGTCTCGAGTTTTTCATCATCCTGCTGTTTGCGTCCTTACTCACCCTCTTCCTCACCCTGATGGTTGAAGGTGTGGTTGGGAAATACGGCCTTCCGTTTCTGAGCCTGTCATTTTTACTCGGGACATGGGCTGTAAGCCTTGCTGCACGGCAGTTTACCGCCCTGCATGTGAGCGAAAGGGGCATCTTTATGACCAACGAGATGTTCATCATGGGAGGCCAAACCATGGTTAATTCCTATAACTGGCTTACAAACCTGGGCATCCCGGAACCGTTGCGGCTTTATTTCACCTCGCTTGGCGCAATCTTCTTCCAGTATCATCTTTTTGCCGGGATACTGATTGCCATCGGCCTGCTTATTTATTCGAGAATTGCCTTTGTGCTTTCACTCCTGGGTTTCTTTTCGGCTTATGCCTACTACAACTTCATAGGGGCTGATATCCATGAACTCAGTTATAGTTTTATCGGGTTCAACTTCATCCTCACTTCAATCGCCATAGGCGGGTTCTTTATCATTCCATCACGTTGGTCGTTTCTTTGGGTGATCCTGCTTACACCACTTATATCTATTATCCTTACAAGCACCCAGCTGATCTTTTCAATGTTCCAGCTTTCCGTGTATTCACTACCGTTTAATATGGTGGTGCTGCTGTTCCTTTATGCCCTGAAATTCCGTGAACGGTTTTTCGATAAACCCGAACTGGTGAGCTACCAGCAATATTCACCTGAAATAAACCTGTACTCCCATATTAATTACCGGACCCGCTTCGGGAAAGCGCACTATTACCCCTTTGTACTACCCTTCTGGGGTGAGTGGAAAGTAACCCAGGGTCATGACGGGACCCTTACGCACCAGGGTGACTGGAGGCATGCATGGGACTTCGAGATAGCCGATGAAAAAGGTAAGACCTTCAGCGGCAAAGGCTCGGAACGGGAAGACTACTTTTGCTATAATAAACCAGTTGTTGCTCCTGCCGACGGACGGGTCGAGGAGATCGTCGATAGCATTGATGATAATGAGATCGGCAATATGGATCTTGAGCACAACTGGGGCAACACGATTGTCCTGAAGCATGCCGATCAACTGTATTCCAAACTTTCACACCTTAAAAAAGGCAGTTGCAAGGTTACAGCCGGCGATGCAGTAAAGAAGGGGCAGGTGATAGCCAGATGCGGTAATTCAGGGCGTTCACCTGTACCGCATATCCATTTCCAGATTCAGCAAACACCATATATCGGATCCAAAACACTGGATTATCCCATTAGTCAATTTATACACCATAAACCCGGAATATTCGAACTCAGATCATACGAGAATCCTGAAAACGGGATTATCGTTTCCAATGTCAGCAGGAATGCTTCACTGGAAAAAGCCTTTCACTTTATCCCTGGTCAGAAGTTTACCCTTGATGTGAAACCTGAAGTAGAGAAAGAATATACCCTCGAATGGGAAGTCGAGATCAGCCCGGTGAATACAAGTTGTATTTATTGTAAGAAGACCAATTCCAGGGCCTGGTTCAGGAATGATGGCGACATTCATTATTTTACCCACTTCGAAGGCGACCGTTCATCCCTTCTTTTCAGATTCTTCCTCGGTGCCTATAAGATCATGCTTGGCTATTATCCTGATCTATTGGTGAAAGATACCTATCCTGTTTATACATTCAGCAACAAAATTCTGGGTTTACTTCAGGACTTTATTGCACCTTTCATTTTATTTTTGAAGGCGGATTACAGCCTGAATTATATTGGGATGGAGGATGAACTGATGCAAACCGGGATCAGGCTGAGATCTGTCAGCAAAGCTACTTTCGGAGGAAGGGAAATGAAACGGATGGAATGCGAAATGTTTATATCACCGCAAGGACTTGAGCGATTTGTCATCAAAGAGAATAGTAAGACCACACAAGTAAAACTTGTTGCCGACCGATGACGATCAAATCCCTGGTTCCTTTTCTTTTCTTCCTGACTGCATTTCCCGTATTTGCTTCAACACGAATGGATTTCCAAACGGTTGACATGCTTACTTACCGGTGTTACAACGAACAGAAATGGGACAGTGTAATCCTCGTCGGCAAGGAAGCCCTGCATCAGAAAATTGATTATTATTACCTCAGGGTGAGGCTGGGTATAGCATACTTTGAAAAGAGAGAGTATTTTCCTGCCGCAACACATCTTGAGAAGGCAAGAGAATTCAATTCAGGCGATCCTTTTGTTGCGGATTATCTAAGCCGTACCTACAGCTACATCAACCGAAATGAAGAAGCAAGCCTCCTGAAATCTTCCATGCCACACGATGTGCAGGATACGGTCAGTTCAAAACCCGGATTCCTGCAACAGGTCCATTTTGAAACCGGGTATACTTTAAGCAGCGACAGGACACCGGCAAATCTCGCGACTTTAATGGGAAAGGACAGTATTTACGGAGAGCAGGATCTGTACGGGAACAATTTTTATACCAACCTCGGGTTGAAGCTAAGGGTTTCAAACCGCTTAAACTTAAGCCTGGCTTACAATTATCTTAACTTTTCAAAAACAAAATACATTCAATATGGCAGGGGTGAGGCTCACCTCCAGAGTGTAAAGGACACTTCCTGGGGGAAAGAATATCTGTATACATTTCCCTGGGTTGTTTACGATACCAGTTTCACCTATCATGTGCGACAGAATGAGGTGTATGCGGCAGCTACGGTAACCCTTCCCTGGGGACTGAAGATCATTCCGGCATTCCACTGGATTAACGTCAGCTATACAATGGTCAATCCATCATTTCACAGGGATACTATGCATTATAATGCCTATTATACTTATGCCGACAGCACATTTCATACATTCCCGTTTCCCCTTACTACTTATTCTTATAATCAAAAAGATACCTCGTTCAATAATTTCGTGGCAGCTCTCCGCCTTTCGAAGGATATAGGGAGATTCAGTTTAGCTCTTTCGGGCAGTTGGTCGAACCTGAACGGAAAAACCCAGGCTCAGGCAGGTCTTTCGCTGATATATTATCCTTTGGGAAATCTGGATTTGTATGGCGCTACAACGGCAACAGGCTTCTTCCAGGGCTCCGGTAAACGATTGCTTCTAAGCCAGATAATCGGAGGAAAATTAACATCCTGGCTTTGGGGCGAAGTGAATTTCTTATACGGCGACTTCACCAACGCAAATATTTACAATGGAGCCATAGTATATAACAACAGCGATATGATCGACTACAGGGGAGGAGCCAGCCTGGTGTTTGTAATCAGCAAACACATACAGCTTTCACTCATATACCAGTATTTCAGGAAGGAAAGCCTGCAAACGTATTACAGCAAATCAGAAGATCCGGTATCGCACCAGATCAAGGAAGTACAGCAAACTCAATATAATCCGTATAACACAAATACAATAATAGGAGGAATCACATGGAAACTTTAGGAAAAAATCGTGAAGAAGGGCATGAGGAAATTCGTAGCGGCGGTGTGAAGATGCGAGCGATTCGTTGCTTCATTGCTTCGGTACTTTTAATCTTTTCGCTTACCTCTTTTTCCCAAACAAACTATACCGCCCAACAGGATGCGTTCTCAAAAAGTTATGCCTTCGAATCAAGGGGGAATTTCACCGATGCCATCACAACCATGAAAGGCATTTACCAGGAAGATTCCTACGAGATCAATCTCCGTCTTGGATGGGTAACATACCTGGCCGGAATGTTTACCGAATCGTCGGCATACTACCAGAAAGCCATCAAGCTCAAACCATATGCTATCGAAGGAAAGATTGGGTTTGCTAACCCTGCTTCGGCATTAGGCAATTGGGACCAGGTGGTTGCCCAGTATGATGAAGTGCTCGCGATTGACCCCCAGAATACTACTGTAAACTATCGCTTGGGCTCGATTTATTATGGTCGCAAAGATTATGCAAAAGCCGAGAAATATCTCGAAAAAGTAGTTAACCTGTATCCATTTGATTACGACAGCATGGTTCTTTATGCATGGACAGAGTACAAGCTTGGCAAGCTGCGGGAAGCACAGGTATTGTTCAATAAAGCCCTGCTTATGAGACCAAAGGATGCATCTGCCACAGAGGGTCTTGGACTCATCAAATAGACTATAAAGGGATAAACCTGAATGATTTGATAACGACCTCAAATTCCTTGTTATCCGAAGGCGGCAGTCCGTTCAGGAGCCAAAGATTAAAACGTACATTCGTGCTGTCTTCCGGGGCCGGAATCACAATAGGATTGGATGTTTTTCCCCCTTCCATTTTGGACCTTGACGGGTTGGAACTGTCAAATGACCAGCTTGCAAGGGTATCTGTTCCCGGGTAACTGCCTCCACTAAATGAAACCCAGCTTACCAGGCTTGGGGTCCACCTGAATACATGGGTGCAGGCGCTCTTAAGCTTGCTAACTTGCATCTGGGGTTTTCTGGTCCTTTCAAGGTATGGTGTGGCATTGTCGAACCAAACAGGTTGCACGCTGTAGGTTGCCAGCAGGGTGTCGCTTGCAACGTTCCATCGGGCAAACTCTATATCGATCTCGCTGTTTGCCTGCGTCTGGAATGAATGATCATTCCAGGTAAACAAACCCAGAACAACCCGTTCATTCATGGTAGTGAGATCACTTGTAGTGGTGAAAATATATGTACCGTAGCCGAATGTTCTTACCGATACGATCTCACTGCAATACCATTGGTTGTTGTTTTTTACGATCTTCAGATGAAGGCTGCTGTCGGCATCCAGGAAGATATTGTTGTATTTGCTAGTAAAACGGTTGGGCCCAGGCCCTACAGCAGTGTCGTTGCTGTTTTTAAAATTCCAGTAGTACCCCGAGAAATACAAGTTACCCGTTGATACAGGTTCGGGCGGATCGGATTGCTTGCAGGAAAACAGGGACATCAGCATACAAATGGCAGCGCTCCGGGATAGAGCTTTATATGCCATAGATGCAATTTTTCCGGTCAGATTCTGGGTGCTCAATTTTTTACGAGTTTAATTTCATCGAGGTAGATATCGCCGTCGCCTTCGAGTTGTATTATGAATTGTTTGACTTTCCCTAAGTCGGCATCGTTCTTTTGAAATGGAAATTTTTTCAGCGGAATGGTCACCGTGGTCCAGGTGGAATCATTGAATGGACCGGAAGCCTGGGCAGTATTGAACCCGCAATAAGACTGGACCCCCGTATAGTCTTCAAAAGCAAAGGCCACGGGCAAATTTGTAAAACTGCCTTTAACTGCTTTAACTTTTAACTCGACTGCAGCAACATTTACAATATCGACCATATCCTTAGGTTGCCAGTTATTCCATCCGAAGCCGATCCCTATCCATTTGCAACCTCCGCCCACTTTATCCCATTTTAAATGAATAGCATATTTCCCCGAAAACGTATGTACACTCTCCTTTGATAAGGTAAGGCAGTTCTTTTCGGGTGAGGCCCATACCGTATTATCAAACTCGTCGGAGAAAATGACGACTTCTTTAAAATCATTGACTCGCGGACTGCTGTCGATGGTGGCAATATCATATAAATCTTTCTTTTGAACCTGGACAAATGAAGGTTTACTGGGATTGCAGGCAAACAGGCCCAGCAAGAAAATAATATATAAGATCCGGCTCATCATCAGGGCTCCAGAGGGCTGCTTGTGAATATAAGGTAGTCTATCTTACAACTGGCAAAGCCATTGCTGGGATCAGCCAGTTCAAGCATGGATATCTTGCCTATTTTATCAGGGTTATGCTGGTTATTGCCTTTGGGTACGGCAGGCTGACCGTTATTCAGATAAGGCAGATCTGAATATCTCACGCTGATTAATTTCCAGCCTGTCCAGTTTACATGGATCTGAAGGTCATATTCATCATTCGTGTTTGGGTCAATATTCCCGGTCGCATGTTCATCTTCTTTGAATTGGAACAGGACTAGGGATTCATTGGTATTGGGCACACCGTAAATCAGGCAGTTGAAATATACCTGATCAGGATTTGAGGGAAGGGGCAGAGTTTTTCCTCCGCCGTATGCGCTCGCCGGATAATCAATCATGCCAATAAGCCAGTCCCAGTTAACAGTTCCGGCCATGTTAAGATATTTTACGCCCTGGGGAGCATACCCGTCATTTTTGATATTGAAATCCATATCGGCTCCGGTCTGCACAAATTTGGTCCAGGCCGGATCGAAGCCGTTTTCGAAATCAGCAATGACCAGGCCTGTATTGACTTTTATGGATTTAATCTTTGTAGCAACCTGGAAACTGTCAGCTACCCCGTCAAGGGATAAAACGGCAACACAGTTCTCAATCCTGAACATGGGAAATATCGTTGTTGAACCGTTCCATATCCCCGCCGGTGTATCAATGGTTTTACTTAAGCCTGTTATTATTTTCTTCGCATGCGAGGTTTGCCCTGTGACGGTTATCCTCCATGCAATAGCTTTATTGAATCTGGCTGTGAACAACACAGTCTCACCATTCCCGAAATCAACACTATCTCTGCTGGCTTTGAAATCCTCCTCCATTTTAAATGGACCGAACATTTCTTTGATGCTGGGCCCGTCAAAGCCGCTGTTGTCCTTTCGGCAGGACCAGAGGCTGGTGATGCATAAAGCAAAAAGAAATATCTTTTTCATACGTTAGAATGTCATGTTAAAGATGAGGGCAAACTGATCCAGGTTATAACTTGGATTGGTGTTCTGCTTATCGGTATAGGTATTGAACTGGTATAATGCACAGAGGTAGATCCTGTCGCTGAGAAACCTGAATCTGATTCCGGCTCCCGAATAATTCTGGCTCAGATCATAATTGACTTTTTCAAAGTATTCCACTTTGGAATAGGAATTGCGGACGGGAATAAAATCATTACCTTTATTGAACAAGCCGACAAAACCCAAAAGCAGGTCCATTTTCTTGATAAATTCAAATTCAATTCCTGCATGAAACTGCAGGGAATTAAGTGCGACGTCTTCAATAGCTGCATCGCTCGACCTCCAGGTCGTTTGATAATTGGCTCCGAGATTGACTTTTAATCTCTTCGAGAAATGAGCTAATTTGTTTATTTCAAACTGAGCAAGCAATTTAGACTGTGTAAACAATTTTAAACTGTTTGTGCCTTGTCCGCGTATTTCCGATAAAACATATTCCTCGAAGTTAACAGCGATCCCTTCGGGGTAAGTATAATTGATCTTTGCATACCCGCCCTGTATATTGAATGTGGCCAAGCCATAAGGCAGCACATTATTGTAGACAGGGTTGGAAGGCATTAAGTTGCTTGATACGCTGGTGTTATAAATATTTTCATTCCTCACAACATCAAAGACGCTCAAAGGCCTGGCTATCTGCTTGTTTGTATAATAGTTATAATAATTTGGAGCTGCTGCATAATTTATGTCTTTACTTTGGGCTCCAATGCTCCTGAAATCAGGGCCCACGTTTAAATAACCCAGGGTGAAATCGAGGTTCTGTTTTGGCAGGTTTAATGTTGCATAGGCATGAATAAAATAGTCCTTCAGCTGGGAAGCATCCACATCTTTGGACCAGACCGATTTGCTCCAGCCGAATTCGGCTTTGCAGTCCAGCCTCATGTTATTTCTGAAGTCCGTTACATATCCGAGGTTGATTGTATTCACTGAATTGTTGTAGAGGCTGCTGTCGGGAACGGTGCCTTTGACATCAAATACCCAGAAGCCATTGTACCCGAAATTAACATGCCTGCTTTGTATGATATTCACACTGGCTCCGCTCATAAGCCTGTCGGGGATCGTTACAAAGTTGGTTCCGTTCAACCTTGTCATGTAACCTGTGAAATCGATTTCTTTCAGGATTTTGGAAAAATTTAATCCGAAGTCAACATTAACACCTTGCTGCCTCCAGGTATTATCCATGTAAAATTTTTCGTAAGAAATTATTTCGTTCTGGAGGTTGAATATTGCCGGTAAGGAATCAATCCTGTCGGCATGATGATTATATAAAGTAAACGGTGTTTGTTTCAGGTTGAGGTCGCCCACCTGGTACCTTACAACATTTCCGATGATACCTTTAAGCCAGAGCTGCCGCACGTCAAAGCTCACACCTGAACCCCAGAATCCGCCGTAGTCATTGCGGATCCTGAACATCCCCAGGATTTCAACATATTTATTGGGCCTTACATCCACACCCAGGTCTATGAGGGCATAGCCACCGGTATTTCGTTTGATGGTGGTAGTGTCGGGAACACTGTCCCTGACCTTTATATTGTTGTTTGAAATAATAGAGCGTGCGCCACCCACTATTTCAATGGTGTGTCTCTGCTGTGCATGTAAGGCGTTTACCTGCAATGTCAGAAACAACAACAAGACCGGCAGTTTAAGTTTGTCCATTAAAAGAATATTTTAATTTCCACCGTAGTTTCAAATCCGTTGTACTTGTCATTTTCAAAACTTGAATCATGATAATTCATCCAGCGCTGACGAAAATACAGCCCTGCTCCTTTACTTAACCGGATATCGCAGCCGGTAGCTATGCTATACCCGGTCTGGTTTTTAGGTCTCCTTGAAACCTTATCCGTTTCGGTTTGATAATTTGCGATGATACGCTCATACCCGAAATAATTGGCCCATATAAATGAAGGGCTGATGACATAATAAAATTCCAGCTGATGGTAATAAGTCCTCAGCAGGGCCTTTTCGGTGAACACCGTGAAGGCTGCCAGAAAGTTCTGGGCCGAAGAATACTGCCCCAGGTAATAAATATAGTAATCGCGGTTGAACAGTTTGCCTGTGTATTTTGCATTTATTTCAATGTTGTTGAAATACTTTTCGTCAAGCGGAAGTTTTGTAAGCGGATCAATATTTGTCAGGTTCAACGTTTCGTAAACCGTCCTGTATATTTTGGATAAGTTGTTATAAGGCCCGACATGACTTGGGAAATCCCATCTCCAGAAGTGAGCCAAAACCAGGCTGTTTATAGGATGCCAGTAAGTGATCTTCGACGAAATCTTTTCCAGTTCCATGCTGTTGCTGTAACCGACCGAGAATTTAATCTTACTGATATTGAACTCGGTATTCAGATCGAAACCCTGCCTGTTGTTTGTGAGCTGGCCAATCGGGACCATAGTACTTTCGATAGCCGGCAGCACAGGCTGAGGCGCATCACTATTCGGGTTGATATAACCTTGCCCGGAGGTGTTAATGATTGCGGAACTGCTGTTGATCACTTTAGGACTGATACGGTAAACATGAAGTTCGGTGGGGACTTTATCGGCTATGGGTGTAAATAACTTCAGGGACACAGCTTCCCCCCATGTGGTGGTCAGGTCCTGGAAGAACGTCCTGCCGGCTCCTACTTCCCCCCTGATCTGAAATTTCCCGATTACATTCCTGAATTCTGCAGTAATGACATTGAATCCATACCGGTAACGTTCTGTTGAATCGAAATAAGCTGTGCTGTTGAAGGTATTCAGGCTGATGAAATTTTGCCCGTAGTCTTCCCTGATCTTTCCGCCAAAGGATGTGTTTGGCACAGGTGAAAGTCCCCCGTTCAGCTGGGTTTTCCCATACATGATCACACCCGAAAAGCCCTTTGGCAGATTGGTCGCTTCAAAGATAATTCCCTGGAATGCCTGTTGTCCCCAGCGTTCATCCTGGTTTATGGCTCCTGCATGATAAAAGCTGGCATAGCGACCGTCAAGGGTTTTAGTGTTAGGATCCCAGGGATTACGTTCAAAAATGCTGTACCTGTTGTACCCTTTGTTAGTCTGAAAAGTAAAGGGCGTAAGAGCATACCAGTTGATCCCACCGGTTCGAACCGTAAAATCACCATATGGAGAAGAATAAGTACCGTACAATGTGATCCCGAGGTTAAGCCCTTTTACATTTTCGACCATACCCAGGCCTGTCATCGGTGTCCACATGTAAAGGTCGCAGCCGAAAAAAGTGTTTTTCACCAGGCTCCCGTTGATATTCAGCATAAATTGCTGGATCTGGCTATCATCACCGACAAAAATGTTGTTTTTATTATTCTCAAGGTTCGGATATGCATTGTCGAGATGCCTGTAATTAGTCACGAACCTGTAATACCCGCTGATGTTGAATTGTTTTAAAGCGGCCAGGGCTTTTTTGGGGAAATTGCCGGTAGTGCTGACCGGTTTAAGGTTTTCATGCCTGATTGTATCCTGTGCCTTTATCGTATCGGGCTTCTGAGCGTAGATACACAGGTTTGAGAATATAATCAAACCTGTCATCACCGGATATTTAAGCAACCTTATCATTTATTGGTTAAAGGAATCCATATTTGTTTTCTTAAATTCTATGAATCTTGCCTGCCCGTCTTTCTCACTACGACTATCCACCCAAAAAGGAATATTTGCATAGGCCACTTTCCCGTTATAATATACGGTAACAAATAAACGATAAGGTCCGGATGCATCTGGAGCTCTGAATTTGATCTGAGCTTTCCTTGCATGAGAGATCAGACCTTGGACTTCCCTGGCTTCCTGTTCTGCATCACCTCCTGATCGTTTATCAGTACTTTCGGTAAGCACCTTCCAACGGTAAACAAATTTATTAAGGGAATCTGCAACGGTATCATTCATATTCAACCCAATCCGAGCTGAAACGGAAGCTGCATATTTTTCGCCTGCTTTCAATTTGATATTATCGGAAGTCAATTTGCCCTGGATCGTCATACTCAGGATGGTTGGAGCAGGTTTGGCAGGATTATGGCCGGTAAAAGCTATCTCCAGGGCATCGATTGATTCTGTAGGAAGATTATCTTTTGAGAACAATCCGAACCAGGTTTCGGTGTATTCCTGTTTACCTCCCCAGAAGAAAGCATATGAGCCCAGGCATTTGTTTTTATAAGGCCCGATATATTTTGTATACCGCTCATAGTATACCCGTTTTTTTTCAGAACTGGTTTGTTCAATTGAAACATCCCAGCTGGTCTTTGGAGATTCCCAGTAGCCGTTTGGCCCCCATTCGGTAATCATCCAGGGACCTTTCCATCCGAACTTCCCAATGCTTTTGGGCACACTGCCGATATCTCCGTATGTATTGATACAAAAAATGTCAATATCGGGACACATCTTTGTTATCAGCTGAACTTTCACCGAATCTATACCTGCTGTGACTGTAGAAGTGGGATGATCAGGATCGGTCTGGTGAATATATTTTGCAATGTCTTGTACCGCGTTCCATACCCTGGTGTTGTTGTACTGCAGATCCAGTTCATTTCCTATCCCCCAGAATAGGAGGGCAGGATGGTGCTTGTACTTTTCAATGATGGTCTTGTAATAATTGAATTGTTTCTGAACTTTTGCCGAATCATTGTAATCGAACCCCTGTCGTTCGGTTTGCAGCCAAAGGCCCAGCATGACAGTCAAACCGTTTTTCTGAGCTTCATCAAGTACTTTACCGGCATTCTCAACTCCCCATAATCTGATGGAATTTCCTCCTACCTCGGCGACTTTGTCAAGATTGACTTCACCACCCACACCTTTCACAAAGTAAGCTGCGCCATTCCGCATCAGGGTGTATCCTGTTCCATTTTGAACAAGTTTTGTTTGGCTATAACCCCACGAAACAGAAAACAAATAAAAAATAAAATAGCTTATGAAGCGAAGATATACAGGCTTTAGATAGGAAATTTTCATCAACTCCTGGTATTTTGCAGTCTCATAATATCTTGCTGCAAATTTAATAAGGTAATCACATCTTCAGGAATTTTTTATCAACCAGTTATGGGTGGCTTGGAAGCTTTCTCCTGGCCTGCCCAACAAAATTAATTATTTGAACATGAAATCAGTATTGATTATTTCGGGCATTGCAATCGGCTGGGAATACTGGAATCCGCCTGATGGGGCAATATACCCTAGTTGACCGGCAAGAGCGGTCAATTTTGTTTTCTGTTCGGCCGACAGGCTATTGTATACCTGGGAAAAGGTTGTTGCATAATAGTAACTGATCTCCCCGTCAAGTTCCCCATACCGTTGCGAAAGAGCAATTACCGAGGAAGAATCGGCCGTGGAAGATGCGAGGAATTTACGCAGCTCCGTTGAAACGGCTTCCCGTTTTGCCACAAGTTCCATAAGTGCACTCCGCTGGAGGTCAACGATCCCCTTCACCTGGTCGGCCTGGGCTGTGGTAAGAATGGCAAGGAAGTTCTGGCCGGCGCTGGCAGTAAGCGTTTCATCAATAGTGTAATTAGGATTGCCCATGGCTGGCCAGTCTTTCAGGTAAAACGAACCGAAGTAGGTTCCATGCCTTTCCGGACAGAAATACACATCCGAAGTAACCGAACCTGCATACCAGGCATACATCTCACTGGCATAGGTCATCACGGCCACATTCACATCCTGGGGCAGGTTCAATCCCTGCAGCGGATTAGATAAAGTGCTGTCCCAATGAGCCACCCCATTAAGCGCTTTTAATGCATCCATTTTTGCCTTTTGTTCGGCGCTGAATGAACCAATCACCCGTCCGAACAATTTTGCCCGGTCGTAACTGATCTGCCCGTCAAGCTGGTATAAATCAGCGGCATAGCTCATCACCGCATCTTTGCTCAGCCCGCTCGCTCCCGTTGGGATATCGCCATCCTTTAACCTCCTGAAAGCCTTGAGCAAAGGATAACGCTTAAAGGCAAACTGGTTGATCTGGTCAATCTGGTTCTGTGCCCGTTCAACATACATAGTAATCTGATCGGTGGTGAGAATATGCAATACATTAAACGCGATGATGGTAACGAAACTGGTATTATGCCCGAGTTTGGTAGGGTCGTTATCGCGAAGGCACTGAAACCCGCTGTAGTCGGCAACTTTTCCAGGGGGCAAGAATGATTGTGACCCCAAACAGCCCGTCAGAAATGCCAGTCCGTCAAAGGCGATGGTATTTCTCTGGGCTTCATCAGAAATGGCTTGTGTGATCGTATATTGATCAACTGTATTTACAGGATCAACAATAGTTTCATTGGTGTCCTTTTTGCATTGGATCAGGAGGGAAGAAACTGCAAGGGCCAGGATTATCGATCTCATGGGGAATAGATTTTAATGATCAGTACTCCGTGTATAATTATATTACACAGAACTCAGGGTCAACCCTGATGAAGCAGATAAATATTGCAGCCCTGGCTTTGTTTTAAAAAAATCGGGGACCCATGATCTCCCGGGTTCCCTTTTATTCCAGATCTGTTGTTGACATCACGAACATACAGAGCAACAGTATGAGGATGACCTTGTTGATAATGCAGGCTTGCGTTTTAAATGTTTCTGAATGTGTTGATCTTTTAATCTTTATTTTTTTGGTGCCGGCGCAGGCGGGGGAGGCGGCGGGGGCGGCGGAAGCTGACCGGGAGGCGGGGGCGGAGGCGGCAATACCATCTGCATTACATCATGGAAGATAAGTGTGAATTTCTTCTGCTGTTCGGGGTCCAGGATTTTATTGATTCTGAAAAAGTGATCGTAGGTAACAATCTCCATCTGTTTCCTGTTCGCAGCTATGGAATCGGCCAGGGCTTCCACACTAACGCTATCCGCCGACTCAAGTAAAAGCAGGTCGAAAAAACGTTTGTGCAGGTCTTTGTCATGTTCGTCGAGTTTATCGAGCATTTCCCTGTGCTGATGCCTTAGTTCCTTGTATTGTACCTGCTGCGCATCTGACAAACCTAATTCTTTGATCAGGAATGTGGCGGCAGCTCCCGGGCTTTGCTGGGGTCTTTCCCTTCCCTGCCTGTTGAACCACATGAAGGCAAGGGTACAGAGGTTTAAACCCAACAGCAGGATGATAATGATCTTATATAGTCTGGCGTTCTTCATATCTTAAAGATTATAATGGTTTATATATGAAAAATATTCAACGGCAACCGATTTTGTGCTATTCGAACTGCTCACTGTTGATTTGCTGAAGTGCACCATGGTGAAAACATTCAGGCTTATAAGCAGGAGGATCACAGCTGCAATCTTCCACACCAGGCCGAATTTCACAGAACCCGCTCCCTGCTCCCCGCTCCCCGCTCCCCGCTCCCTGCTCCCCGCTCCCCGCTCCCTGCTCCCCTTCAGGATCTTCTCCCTCACGCCCGGGTTCAACCTGGCACGACCGGCTCCATCCAGGCTACTCATCACATCTTCGGTAAATTGTTCCTTTGCGTTCATATCTCTTTGATGTTATAATTCTGAAAAACTTGCGCTTATTTCATGTTTTGTTCGTAATAATTGCCAAGAAACTCCCTGAGTTTTTGCTTTGCCCTGAATAGTAGCGATTCCACTGAGGGAATGGAAACATTCATCACCTCGGCCAGTTCGGCATAGTTCAGATTTTCCAGTTTGTTCAGGGTGAAAGCGGTTCTTTGGTTTAAAGGTAGTCGGCGGATGGCATCGAATAGTATAGCCGACATTTCCTTATGTTCAAGGCTGATTCCGGGGTGATAGAAAGGTTCATTGTTAGGAACATGAATCATGTCGTCCTTCCCGAAAAGGCTAAGAATGATCCCCGTGCGTTTGCTCCTGCTCCGGCTGCGGATCAGTTCAAGGGATTTGGTCACAGCGATCCTGTAGATCCATGTCGAAAGTTTTGATTGTCCCCTGAAATTGCGGACCGATTGGAATACTTCCGTAAAAACTTCCTGAGTGATATCTTCCGCATCCTCCCTGTTCTGAAGCAATCCGAGGGCCGTGTTATAGGCCTTGTCGGAATACTGCGAAAGCAGTTCACCGTAGGCTGACTGTTCGCCTTGTTTAAGCCTTTCTATGAAGAGTTCTTCAGACAAATTATCTAGTTTATATTTTAGATGCTGTTTCCATTTGGAACTTGCGGTGAATTTGATTTTCTTCGGATATAAAGATAGTCAGGAAACAGAGAATACTCCTTGTTTTGGTTTCCGGATCTTTTGTTAAGAAATTAACAATTTTCCTATATTTGCACAAGCTATTTCAATCTGAAATGAAGGTTCTCAGGATCATTCTGGCTTTGTATATTTCATTCCTCACTACCTTACCTTGTGTGGATACTGCCGTCAATTGCAGCAACCAGCAAGCCGGCGAATGCAGCCTTTATCCTTTGAATTCACATTCACAGCAACATAATGATATTGATTGCTGCAGCCCTTTTTGCGTATGCAACTGCTGCCAGGTCAATGTAGTTACCCAAGCCCTTGTCATTCTGATGGAACCATCCAGGGTCTGCATCAATACTTACCAGGTCTATTCCCAGGGTAAAATAATGGAAATCCCCATTCCTTTCTGGCAACCGCCGAAAGTCGTTATGAACATTATTGCGTGATGAACGTTATGACGCTCGCATCTTTACACCGCCGCTACGGTTCTCTTCGTTCACCTGATGCGGCTTGTGTAAAATGCTCGCATCAATAACATCACGACCATTAGGATCATAACGAATTTTACAACACCCCCATACCATGTTTGATAAAATCATCGATTTTTCCATAAGGAATAAGATTGCCATAGGAATAATGACCGTTCTGCTTATCATCGCAGGTATTTATTCCATATTCCACTTGCAACTCGATGCCATTCCCGACATCACAAATAACCAGGTGCAGGTAATCACTATTGCCCCAACCCTGGCCTCATCGGAAGTGGAACAGCTCATCACTTATCCGATAGAGAAATCTGTCGCGACCATTCCCGAGGTAATAGAACTCAGGAGTGTGAGCCGTTTCGGCCTTTCGGTAGTGACCGTAGTATTCAACGAGAATGTTGATATCTACAGGGCCCGTCAACAGATCAGCGAGAAACTCAGGGATGCCGAAAAACAAATCCCGGCGGGGATAGGGGAGCCCGAACTGGCGCCGATCAGTACGGGACTCGGGGAGATTTACCAGTACCTGGTGAAAGTAAAACCGGGTTACGAATCACGCTATTCGCTCAGTGACCTGCGAACAATCCAGGACTGGATCGTGAAACGACAGCTCCTGGGAACTCCAGGCGTTGCAGAAGTAAGTTCGCTGGGTGGTTATATCAAACAATATGAAGTCGCACTTGATCCCAACCGCCTTCACAGCATGGGTATTTCCATCAGCGAGATCTTCACAGCCCTGGAAAAGAACAATGAAAACACGGGAGCTGCTTACCTCGATCAAAAACCTTATGCATACTTCATCAGGGGAATCGGTTTTGTGCACAGCCTGAATGATATCGAAAAAATTGCCATTAAAACGGTCAATAATATGCCTGTCCTGATCAGGGATGTGGGTAAGGTGAGTTTCGGACATGCAAACCGGTATGGGGCAGTGGTTGAAGCCGGCAAGGGAGAGGCCACAGGAGGCATGGTAATGATGCTCAAGGGAGAAAATTCGGTGGAAGTGATCGAAAGGGTAAAGAATAAAATTAACCTCATCGGTAAGTCCCTGCCCGAAGGAGTCTATATCGATTCCTTTATCGACCGGACCAAACTCATTGATAAAACCATCAATACGGTTACTCGGAACCTCCTGCTGGGCGGACTCATCGTGATCTTTGTCCTCACACTCCTCATCGGCAACCTCAGGGCCGGGTTCATCGTGGCATCCGTCATCCCTCTGGCAATGCTGTTTGCCATCATTATGATGGTTCTTACTGGTGTATCGGGCAACCTGATGTCGCTGGGAGCCATCGATTTCGGAATTATTGTGGACGGGGCCGTGATCATCGTCGAAAGCGTGGTATACAGGCTGTTCCTCAGCCACCACCATGCCCAGGGAGTTACGAGGCTCAGCCGCGAACAAATGGATGAGGAAGTGGGAAAATCGGCAAAAAAAATGATGCGGTCAGCCACATTCGGTCAGATCATCATCCTCATAGTTTACCTGCCTGTAATTTCTCTCTCGGGAATAGAAGGAAAGATGTTCAAGCCCATGGCCGAAACAGTCATGTATGCAGTCCTTGGAGCATTCATCCTTTCACTGACTTATGTCCCTGTAATGTCTTCCCTGTTCCTAAGCAGGAACACAAAGCATACGGTGAATATTTCCGATCGGATCATGGAGTTTTGCCATACTCTGTATAAACCGGCCATCAGATTTACCCTGAACCACAGGATCAGCGTTATCATTGCTTCAGTACTGGTGTTTGCCATTGCCGTCATCATGTTCCTCAGGATTGATGCGGTATTCGTCCCCTCTCTGGAAGAAGGCGACCTGCTTGTTCTTCCGAAGATACAGAGCGGAAGTTCGCTATCCCAGAGTATTGAGACTTACCAGCAGGTCTCGGATATCCTGAAAAAGGAGTTCCCGGAAGTCAGGGATGTAGTGGCCAAAATAGGAGTGGGAGAGATCCCTACCGATCCCACCCCCATGGAATCGGCCGACATCGTTGTCTGCCTTAAAGACAAGAAAGAATGGGTATCGGCTACAACAAAGGAAGAGCTGATCGATAAGATGAAGGAGAAACTCTCAGGTATCCCTGGGGTTAGTTATGAGTTCATGCAGCCTATCGAAGCGCGTTTCAATGAGCTCATGACAGGTATAAGGTCGGATGTGGCGGTGAAGATCTTCGGCGATAATATGGATACCCTTTCGATTGAAGCGGAGAAGCTAGCGGGCCTGATCAACAAGGTTCCCGGGATAGGAGATATGAAAGTAGAGCAGGTAGTCGGTCTTCCGCAGGTCATTGTAAAATATAACCGCGACCGCATTTCAGCCGACGGACTTAACATCAGGGATCTGAATAAAACAGTAAGAACGGCATTTGCAGGTGAACAGGCAGGGCTTGTGTACGAAGGGGAGAAGAGGTTTGATCTTGTTGTGCGCCTGGACCAGGAGCACCGGAACTCCATCGAAGATGTCCGTAAATTGTTTGTCCCTTTGCCTTCCGGGCAGCAGATCCCCCTGGAACAGCTTGCTGATGTAGAGTTTGAAGACGGACCCCAGCAGATCGCGAGGGATGAAGGGAAGCGGAGGATAACCATCGGGATAAATGTCAGAAACAGGGATGTAGGATCTCTGATTACGGATATCACGAAGATCGTAGATCACGATCTGAAACTCCCACCGGGTTATTACGTGACTTACGGCGGACAGTTTGAGAACCTGGTAGAAGCCAAGAAGAGACTAGCCATTGCCGTACCCTTTGCCTTGTTCCTTATCCTTGTCCTGCTATATATGACCTTCAGGTCGCTAAGAGAGACACTGCTGGTATTTTCGGTAGTCCCCTTTGCCGCTATCGGCGGGGTATTTGCCCTGTACATCAGGGGCATCCCTTTCAGCGTCTCAGCCGGGGTCGGATTTATTGCCCTGTTCGGCGTGGCAGTGCTTAATGGGATTGTGCTCATCAGCAGTTTTAACCAGCTGAGGGATGAAGGCATTGAAGATATCACTCAACGGGTCATTGAAGGCACCCGGATCAGGTTACGGCCTGTGCTGATGACCGCTTCGGTTGCCTCACTGGGTTTTCTGCCCATGGCGATCTCCCATGCAACCGGCTCCGAGGTCCAGAGGCCTTTAGCGACAGTTGTTTTTGGCGGATTGATCACTGCCACTATTCTTACACTGATCATCCTGCCGGCGATTTACTCAGTACTGGAGTCGAAATGGAAACCGGGAAAAAGAAAATCCGCCCTCATCATATCACTATTCATATTACTTCTGATCATCCCTTCCAACACACTTAAAGCCCAGCAAAGACCCCGGGTGATGAGCCTGAAGCAATGCATAGATTCAGCTATGGTTATGAGCCCTGCGGTGAAAGCGACAGCTCTTGAGAAAGACTATTATGAAGCAGGGAAGAAAGCCGCCATCGATATTCCAAAAACGGAACTGGGCGTGGTTTACGGACAAAGCAACAGCATCAACAATGACGATGAATTCAATATCCGGCAAAATATAGAGTTCCCGACCGTCTACGTCCGCCAGAAACAAATTGCAAAAAGCCTTTCACAGGCAGCCGGGTTTAAGCTCGCCCAATCCAGGAACGAACTCAGTTATCAGGTAAGGATATTGTATTGCGAACTTTTATGCCTTAATTCAGAACGGGGGCTTCTGAGAACCAGGGACAGCCTGTATACCTTGCTGGAACGGGCAGGGGAGAGGAGGTTCAGGGCCGGGGAGACAGGTTCCCTGGAAAAGATGGCGGCCCAGGCTGAAAGAATGCAGGTGCATTACAAGCTTAGACAAAACGAAGCTCAATGGCTGTCGGGGATCAGTAAACTGAAGTCGGTAATGAACTATACACGATACCTGATGCCCGATACTGCAATTTCACTTCGTGAGCTTTGCGATGTAAATCCCGATACCGGTATCATTAGCGAAAACCCGGCCCTGCTTGCCCTCGGGCAGGAAACCGATGTTGCCGGCCGGCAGGTGAAGTTGGAACAAGCGAAGCTCTTACCGGATATCTCGATTGGTTATTTCAATAAAAGCCTTATTGGCATCCAGATAATTGACGGGGCTGAACAAAACTTCACACGATCCAGCCGGTTCTCGGGCATTACGGGAGGACTAACCATTCCTGTGTTTTTCGGGGCCCAGGGATATAAGATCAAAGCAGCGGGAATAGAAAGAAGCATCACCCAACAGAAATACCTGCAGCAGAAAAATGAACTTGAAGCGGGATATGCTTCCCTGCTGGGCCGGTACAGGCTTGAGAAGGAAATGCTGTTATACTACGGCTATACGGCAGTCCCCCACAGCAGTCTGATGATCGCCGATGCCGGGAAAAGCATGGCTGCCGGGGAGATCGCCTATCCGGAATACCTGAAATTAGTCGAAACAGCGCTGGAGATCAGGTGCGCTTACATCGACATACAGAAACAATATTTTAATACCGTTTCGGCCATACAGCTGATCCGGGGAACCAACGAATAAACCAGATAGTATGAAAACATTGCTGTTATCAAGCCTTTTAGTTATAATGCTTGTCTGTTCATGCGAACAGAAACCCGCCGGGAATGAGGTCAATGCAGAAGCCAGGCCAGCAGGTACCGAAGTCTCGGGAAGTGTTGTGGAACTCACTAAACTCCAGGTGGACAAGACCGGAATTCAGTTTGGGGATTTCGAAAAGAGAAACCTGAGGGATGTGCTCAGGGTGAACGGCTACCTGCATGTTCCACCCCAGAACAAGGCCCAGGTCTCGACTTTTATGGGAGGGGTCGTGAGGACTGTGCTTGTAAGGGAAGGGGATTTCGTGCACCAGGGGCAGGCTTTGATGGAGATTGTCCATCCCGATTTCCTGAAGCTGCAGGAAGATTACCTGGTAGCTAAAAGTTCCATATTGTTTTCACAGAAAGATTATGAACGGCAAAAGGAATTATCCAGCGATAATATTTCTTCCCGAAAAGCTTTCCAGGAAGCCGAAGCGAAATACGAGGGGGAAAAAGCAAGGCTGGCGTCGCTTGAAGACCAGCTGCAGCTGCTGAATGTGAAGGTGAATGAGCTTTCACCTTCAACCCTGCAGAAATCCTTTCAGCTCAGGTCGCCCATTGAGGGATATGTGGGGAAGATCATGGTTAACACCGGAACGTTTGCCGAGCCGCAAAAAGAGCTTGTTACAGTGATCGACAACAGCCACTTGCATGTGGACCTGATGATCTACGAAAAGGACCTTACGAGAGTAAAGGCCGGGCAGCATGTGAACATTACCTTCACTAACATGCCCGATCTGGTGATGGGTGCCAGGATCTTCAGCATAGGCAAGGAATTTGAGAATGAATCCCGCACTGTGAGCGCCCATGCCGAGCTGCTTAGCTCAGAAAAGCATGACCTTGTCCCCGGAATGTATGTTAATGGCTTGATAGAGACCGGAAATGCCGATGCCATGGTGATCCCCGAACAGGCTGTGATCCGCGATAAAGGGAAGGACCTCATTTTTATTATGGACCCGGCGATGCAGAAACACCTGGCCGAGGTAGCCTTTACCGCGATCGAGGTCAAGAAAGGTGTCACCAACGGGGGATATTCAGAGGTGACTCCCCTGGGCAATCTCCCCTCCAATTACAAGGTCGTGATTAAAGGAGCATACTATGTGCTTTCACAGATGAATGTAGGAAAGGGTGCGGGATGTGTGGATTAGGCCTGGTTCTTCGGATCAGGAACAAATTAAATTTCAATACTATGATTTTTACCATTTAAGATATTAACTTTGTAATCGTACAAATGAATTTTGAAGCCATGAAGGGCATTTCAAAGCATCATAAAATCACAATAGGACTTATTACAGTACTGGTTGCCGTAATAATTCTTGCTTCAGGACTGATCTCTTCCTGCACTTATAAGAAAATTCATCCTTACCCTCCCTGCACACCCATGGAGCCGGGAAGGTTCGAGATCCTTTCCTCAACATCCATCTCCAAACAGGATATCGTTAATAAAATGAGCCTGATCGCCGATGATCCCGCTGTGTTTGATTACCGGGACCTGTTCGATCAGATAAGGATGAAAAGTGCCGGTTCCATACAGGGTAATGGTGCGGCTCTCATCTATCATGAAGCGGTCAGTTACCGTTCCACCGACAATAACGGGAACGAAGTGCAGCTTTCAGGATTGCTTATTTATCCCTGGTCGCCGGTAAAAACACTTTCAGCCCCTATTGTTTCTTTCAACCACGGTACCCAGCTGATGAAAAAATACGGCCCTTCCCAATGGAAATATGCTCAATGGAGCGACTGGGAGAATTTTCCTGAAATGGCTGTGGCAGATCTCATGGCTGCCTACTACGGCTGGATTATTATAATGCCTGACTACCAGGGAATGGGGTTCGACACATCGGAAGTCCACCCGTACTGCATCAACAACCGCCTGGGGAATGCAACGGCCGATATGGTTGAAGCTGCCGAGGAATATTTCAGTTGTGCTGCAAACAACACATATGTCAACTGGAACAAGCAAACCTTCATCTACGGGTATTCTGAGGGGGGATTTGTTACAATGGCCGCCGCAAAAGAGCTTGAAGCAAGGAATGTAAACCTTTCAGGGGTGGTATGCATGGATGGCCCATATGATCTTTCGGGGACAATGCTGAATGTGATGCTAAGCAATGATCCTTTCCCCGTTCCTTACTTCCTGCCCATGATGCTGGTTGGGTACAATGCCATCTACCCTTCGGTGTTTGATTACAATGTGATGCTCAGGGAACCTTACCGTACCGACATTCCGAAATACGCCAACGGATTCTACGACAATGCTAAGGTCAACAGCATTATGCCCGCAAGCAGGGTGTTGAAAGAGGTGTTTACCCCGGTTTTTCTTGAAGCTCTCCAGAATAAGAACAGCTCAGCATACAGAATGCTGTATGAAAATAACTCATACGTGGGCTGGACGCCTAAGTCGAAAATGCTGATCTGGCATTGTAAGAACGATGATTGCGTGCCGTTCGGGAATATGGTCGCTGCCCGCCAGGTGTTTAATCAGCTGGGACTTACCAACATCGATTATGTCGAATGGCCCGCCGTCGAACCCAAAGAAGGCCAAACGGTACATGTCACCGTAGCCACACGGGCCTTTTACGAAGGCACTCTCTGGATACAGCAGCATCTGCAGTAGGACAGGCTTCAGCTTGCGGTCACTTCTTCACGAAACAAGTGTGAAACTCCATCCCCTGCTGTTCCGAGAAATAATCGAAGCCTGCGGCTACCATCTTTTCGATCATGGGCATGGGGGGAAATGGAGTAATGATCTCGTAGATCTCCCCGGCTGCAAGGCCGGCTGATTCCTTTATCACCTGCTCCAGCGGGTGTATGCCGGAAGCCAGGAGCGGCCTGGCATCCAGCCTTATCTTAATGTTGGCTTTATTGAGCCATTCCGGTGTTTCCATAATTTAAAATTCGTTGTTCGTTTTCAAGTTTTCGCTTTGCTGTAAGGTCCTGGGATGCTTCCAAGGTCCCGAGATATTCACCTTTTTCATTTCGAAGGGCGAAATATTCAATATGAATGAACTTCCCCTGCATTTGTATCCAGAACGGGGCCGAATCGGCATGCCCGCTCTTGAAATCACTGATGATCTTATCGACGATATGAACGCTTGAGGGCGGATGGCACATCCGCACGTCCCGGCCAAGGATCGCACGGTTCCTGTCGAATACCCTTTCCTTTCCCTGTGTAAAATACTTCACCTTGTCGTTCCGGTCAACAAAGGTTAGATCAACCGGAAGGCTATTCAGAACAGCCATAAGTTCCTCCACTGTGAACTTCCCGCTGGGAAGGCTTATATTGCCTTCGTCGGCGGAGCGTTGAATAATAGGTTCGATCCCCTGTGGCTTCCATTCGATGGTGGGGTCATAGAGGCAATACCCGATCTCGTTGGTTTGACGGTAAATGTCGTACCAGTCGGCATCGGTTAGCTTGTCCATGGTCATGGGAAGCAGGATCTCCTCCTCCTTCATGATCATATCGGTGATGGCTTTGGCCGCAGGTCTCAGGTGGACCTCGATAATTAATTTGACCTGGTCGGGATCGTTGTATGAGGCCGATGAAAGGCTTTCTATCGCGTTCTTCAGAAGGACCCTGGTCTCGTCATGTTTGCCCCACATCACTTTTGGCGGACCGGTGATCCCGTATTTCTCGAGGAAGGGGAAGAGCAGGTTTTCCTTGCGGCGGTAGTGCTTGTCAACATCCATCAGGCTGTTGAACAGGGACCTTAACTTGTTATAATATGCCACAGGGCCAATGACCGCGTAAAGTTCCTCAACCCTGTCGAATAATTCATACAGCTTTTTCACAACGGCTTCCAGTTCCCTGTTTTCCTTTTTAAAGGTATCGACCGGATGACCCGGAGGGACAATAAGCATCCCCGTAAGGTCAATGCTGCCTTCGAGCACCAGGGCGTGGATATCGCACAAACGCAGGACCTCGGTCTCGGGAAGCCCTTCGCTGATGAGTTCCTGCTCCACTTCTACCACATCCCCGTAAGGAACTTTCGACATCAGCTCCATCAGGCGTTTCTTCACTTCTTCAGGAGCTCTGCCCTCATGGAGCTCCAGTATCATATGTTTGAGGAGGGCTTTTCTCTCTGAAGAATTGTTTATTAGTTCACTCATGGCCTTATCCTTTGATCATTGTGAGTACCATCTTGAACTTTTCGGTCGCATTGACGGCATGGGGTATGCCTGCAGGCATCACAATAGTGTCGCCTGCTCCCATCTGGTGGGGGTTGTTGTCGATCACGATCTCGGCCTGGCCTTCGATCACCTGAGCCATGGCGTCAAAAGGCGCCGAATGGGTGCTCAGCCTCTGTCCTTTGTCAAAGGCGAAGAGAGTCACCGTGCCAACCGGCCGGTCGATCACCCGTTTGCTTACTATCCCGTCGGTGGAGTACTCCACGCTTTCGGGGAACCGGAATTTTGATCCCGGGTCAAAAATGTTCTTTGTTTCCATTGTTATGATTTTTCCTGATTACTTTTATATTAAATGTCTGGAGGTCAGATGTCAGATGTCAGATATCTGATATCCGATATCCGACATCCTTTTCCATTCCCTTATGAAATGCTTCAATGAAAGAACCGGGTGCCTTAACATCATCCGCGGTCCCGCTTCCCGCATCACCGTTTTAATTTCCTCCCGTTTCAGAGGACTATAACAATGAACCGGGCATTGTTTGCATGCCGGCTTGTCTTGTCCGTATATGCAATGGTCAACACGTTTATGAGCATAGTCCTCAAGGTCCCTGCATTGCCTGCAAACAATGCGGCTGCCATGGACTGATCTGCAATACACCCGGATCATTGCCGAGATGGTTTTTTTTTCGGTGAGATTGCCCTTGTTCATGATTTAAGCCTGTTTCTTCTCAACACTCCATCCACCCTTAAGACCAAAAATAAACCAGGCCAGGGCCAGAGCTCCTACCGAAAAGATGGTGTCGCCAAAAACCCTCATCCAGCGAAAAGTCTGCAAGGTCGGATCCTGCATGAATTCGGCAGAACGTGCATACCACATCCCGGTTCTCACACTCACCCAGGTCTGTGCCAGCCCAACCGGGAGCACACTCAGTAATACCATGGCCATCAGTCCGATATTAATGGCCCAGAAAGCAAACCGTATCCATTTTTCATTCCACACTTTCTCCGGTTCCATACTTTTAAGAACGAACAGCATCAGTCCAATTCCCAGCATTCCGTATACTCCAAAAAGTGCGGTATGACCATGAACCGGGGTGGTGTTCAAACCCTGCATATAGTACAAGGCAATAGGCGGATTGATCAGGAAGCCGAAGATCCCGGCGCCGACCAGGTTCCAGAACGAAACCGAGAGAAAAAAGAATATGGGCCATTTGTAGCCTTTGATCCAGTCACTGCTTTTCATGATCTTCAGGTTTGAATACCCTTCAAACCCAATCAGAACAAGCGGCACGACCTCCAGGGCGCTGAAGGTCGCCCCGAGCGCGAGGATCGCAACAGGTGTCCCGGTAAAGTATAAATGATGGAAGGTTCCTATGATCCCTCCGCTTAAAAAGACGATCGTTGAGAACAGCACACCTCCTGTGGCTGTGATAACCCGGACCAGGCCCAGGCGGACAAACAGGAAGGCGATGGCTACGGTGGCAAACACTTCGAAGAATCCCTCGACCCAGAGATGGACGACCCACCAGCGCCAGTATTCGGCAATAGCCAGATGGGTTTGCCTTCCCCACATCAGCCCGGCCCCGTAAAATACTGCGATTGCAATGGTTGAGATCAGGAACATGGTGAGCAGGCTGCGGTTCTCCGATTTGCTCCTTAAGGCAGGCATCAGAGCACGTCCCATAAGCACCAGCCATAATACAAGCCCGATAAACAAAAAGAGCTGCCAGAACCGGCCAAGGTCGACATATTCATAACCCTGGTGCCCAAACCAGAAGTTCTGAACCAAACCTAAACGCTGCATCACGCCAAGCCACTGGCCTGCAAGAGATCCGACAACGATCACCAGCAGCGCAATGAACAGGAAATTCACTCCCAGTAACTGGAACCTGGGTTCTTTACCCGAAACTGCCGGGGCAAGGTATAAACCGGTTGCCAGCCATGAGGTTGCGATCCAGAAAATAGCGAGCTGGATATGCCAGGTCCTCGAAATCGAATAGGGCAGGATTGACGAAAGCGGCAGTCCGTAGAAAGCCTGTCCTTCAACACCATAATGGGCGGTGATGGCTCCCATCAGGATCTGAACAAGGATCAGCGCTGTGACCACCCAGAAATATTTTAATGTAGCCTTCATGGAAGGCGTGAAGATCCCTCCAAGCAATGGGTCTTTTTTAGGGAATTCATGAGCCTCCAGGCTTTCATCCTTTCTCCGGGCATAAAACCAGCCCATCAGGCCGATACCTGCGATGAGCATGATCACGCTGAAGCCGGTCCACAGTATCAATGCGCTTGTTGCTTTATTGCCTACCAGGTCCTCCGACGGCCAGTTGTTGGTGTAACTGATCTCCTGTCCCGGCCTGTTGGTGACACAGGTCCATGAGATCCAGAAGAAAAATGCATTCATTTTGAACATCCTGTCGCCGGTCTTGATCGTGTTGGCAGGAATGGCATAAGCATCGCGGAGTTTGGCAAGGGAGGGATCGGCCATGAACAGCCCGCTGTAATGCTTAGCCACTTCCCTGATCGCCTTTGCCCGTAAGTCTGAAACAATGATCTTGTCGGAAACGGCATCATAGGTATTGGTGCGGAGCTCCCTCTGAAGTTTCACTTTCAGACTTGCCTGGTCTTCGGCAGAAATGTCTTTATATAATTTATGGTATAATGAATCGGCGAGAAAATCCAGAATGACCACCGATTCGCGGTGCAGCCAGTCAGCCGACCAGTCAGGAGCAACATAGGAACCATGTCCCCATACAGTGCCTACTTCCTGTCCGCCGATCGACTGCCAGATATTTTGCCCGTCCCTGATGTCCTGACCTGAAAACAGGACTGTTCCTGAAGTCGTTTCCACCTTGGAGGGGATCGGTGGTTTCTCGCGGTATATCTGCCCTCCGAAGTAGATCAGAACCCCAAAACAGACGACCATGACTGCTGTAAAACCTAACCAGAGTTTTTTTGTTTTCATAAGCGATTTTGTTTAATGAGACAATTAGGTACTTGAATGCGCAAATATAATATATTTTTTAATTGCTACAACAAAAAAGTGATTTATTTTATCCTGGTTATTCACAAAGTTGTTCTTTTTTTTCCTGAAACCCATTATATAATTTTGGGAATTAGTTACATGATTTACATATTTGTGATGAATGAAAATGACGGAATATCAGACCCTTTTGGAAGGTTCAGGGTCGGATAAAGCAAATTCAGATCAAAGGAAATGGTCAATTTTTTTTCTCCGGCCAGCGTTGCCGTGCAATTTTCCTTACCAACTGAAACAGGGCTTCCTTCAGGGTGTCAACATGAAGCTTTTCGGTTGCCGAGATAAATAGTGAAACCGTATCCCCTTTGGCCACCCATATTTTTTCAAGTTCTTCCAGGCTGAGGTTTTTCCTTGTTACCGGCCCCAGGTCATCGGCGTCTTTTTCTTCGAAATGATAGGCATCGATCTTATTAAAAAGCATCAACACTGGCTTATCGGATGCCTTAATATCGGTAAGGGTTTGCTTCACTACATTGATCTGTTCTTCATGGTCGGCATGGCTTATGTCAGCCACATGGATAAGGATGTCGGCTTCCCTTACCTCGTCGAGTGTCGATTTGAAAGAATCTATCAGGGTATGTGGAAGTTTCCTGATAAATCCAACGGTATCGCTTAGAAGGAAAGGTTGATTGTCTATAACCACCTTACGCACAGTGGTATCGAGGGTCGCAAAAAGTTTGTTCTCGGCAAAAACATCCGATTTGCTTAAAAGGTTCATTATGGTTGATTTCCCGACATTGGTATAGCCCACCAGGGCCGCCCGAATCATATCCCTCCGGTGTTTTCTTTGTGTTGATTTCTGCTTGTCGATCTCTTCCAGTTTATCCTTTAGCAATGCAATCCTGGCGCGAATATGCCGGCGGTCGGTTTCGATCTCCTGCTCTCCGGGCCCCCTTAAGCCGATGCCTCCCCTTTGTTTTTCAAGATGGGTCCATCGCCGGGTAAGCCTTGGGAGAAGGTATTCGTATTGTGCCAGTTCAACCTGGGTCTTTGCTTCTGATGACTTGGCCCGCTTTGCAAAAATGTCCAGGATAAGATTGCTCCTGTCGATGATCCGGCATTTCAGCTCAGTCTCTATATTGCGGATCTGACTTGGTGTGAGCTCGTCATCGAACACTGCCATATCCGCCTGATGCTGCTCAATCCATTCACGGATCTCAGTTAACTTTCCGCTGCCCACATAAGTCCTGGGATCAGGATATTCCAGCTTCTGAACGAATCTCTTTAACGCTGTTCCTCCTGCAGTATCTACTAAAAAAGCCAACTCTTCCAGGTATTCCATTGTGCGTTCCATATCCTGGTGCTTTGTGGCAACCCCCACTAATACTGCAGTTTCTTGTACCGGATTTGTGTCAATCATGAATTAGTATTACCTTGGTATTAAATTTTTATTAAGAATAAGTTAAGTTTGCAATAACAGATAACAGGAACAGTTTATTCCTATTTGTTTTATGCGATTCTTGTTTAATATTCTTCGACCCGGGGCCATTATCATATTATTTATTATTGTAAACCCAATGGTCTCGGCCTCCCAAAGCGGAGGTACCATGCCTTTGATGCTTAAAGGAGATACACTTGTATATACCCTGCCTCAGTTCGAGAAGCAATTTCTGGACAGCAACCTCCTACTCCTTTCGCAAAAGTATAACATTACAGAGAATGAAGCCTATATAAAACAGGCAAAGATATGGGACCAGCCTGTCATGAACTTTGAACATGTGCTATATAACCCTCAGCGTAAAACATTCTTCGAAATCGGCGACAGCAGCGAGGCATCGGCCCAGGTGCAGCAGCTTATCATGATCGGGAGCAAACGCTCAAAGCTTGTCTCGATGGCCAGAACGACGGCCGAAATAGCAAAATACCAATATTTTGACCTGATGAGGTCACTGAAAGTCCAGCTAAGGTCGGCATTTTACAATACCTATTACCTCATTGAACAAATCCGCGTTTACGATACTGAAATCAGCAGGCTTAAGGAAATTGTCAAAGGCTACGATCAGCTTTATCCCAAGGGGCTTATCGCCCTCAAGGAAGTTGTGAGGATCAAAGCCCTGCTTCTTTCCATGGAAAGCGAGAGGCTTGACATTCATGCCCGGCTTTTTGAGAACCAGAACATCCTCAAAGTACTCATAAACGATAAAACCACGCATTTTATACTACCGGTTCCTGATCAGGAGGCCTACCATAATTTTAATCCGGGTAGGTATACCTTGCAGGCCCTGGCCGACACAGCCTCTAAAAACAGGTACGACCTCATGATCTATGAACAGAAAATGAAATATGCTGAGACCGACCTGGTTTACCAGCGGCTGTTCAATATCCCCGATCCGACTGTTTCTCTGGGATGGGACCAGAACGGCTCCTTTGTGCATAATTATAATTACATCGGGTTATCTTTCAACATGCCGTTCTGGGACAGGAACAGGGGAAATATCATAGCAGCCAGGTCAAGAATAGCCGAAACCCAGGCCGATTACAGGAATTACAGTGTACAGTTAGTTAATGATCTTGCTGAAAGTTTCGGAAAACTTTCGGAGATTGACAGGGTATACAGGAGCATTGATGCAGGATTCAGCGATGATTTCAACCGGATAATTCAAAAGGCCGGGGAGAGTTACTTAAAACGGGAGATCGGGTTACTCGAATTTGTGGATCTGTATGAATCCTATAAAGAATCCCGCCTGCAGTTCCTGCAACTTGAGAATGACAGGATAAATGCGATAGAGAATCTGAATTATGTTGTTGGACGGAATATTAAATGGTGAGAACAATGAACAGAGTTAAATACGCCGCAATCTTGCTGTTAATGCTCGCAGCGGCCTTCCTGGCCGGCTGCGGCGGAAGCGAAGTGAAGAACGACCCTGACAGCCAGGAGGTCCTTGCCGATGCCTTTAACAAACTCATCTGCCTTGATACCGTTAAAGTGGAGGAAGTCAGGAACGAAATCCTGTTAACCGGAAAAATAACCTTTGACGAAAATCATATCGCCAAAATCTCTCCCATGACCGGGGGCATTGTAGAGTCAATGAATGTCGAATTGGGCGATTTCGTCAGGAAAGGCCAAATCCTGGCTGTCATCCGCAGTATAGAAACTGCAGAATACTCCAACCAGTTCACCACCGCTTCATCAAATTATGAGATTGCAAAAAAGAGTGCAGAACTCACAAAGGAGATGTACCAGAACGGGCTTGCATCGGAAAAAGATTATCTCACATCTCAGCAGGAACTGATAAAGGCCCAGGGAGAACTTCAGCGGATAAAAGAGATTCTTTCGATGTATGGTGATGAATCGGCAAAACGATATACGGTCAAATCTCCAATTGATGGCATTATTGTTGAACGCAATGCCACGAAGAATATGATTTTCAGAACAGAAGATGCCCAGAATGCAATTTTCACCATTGCCGATCTCAGGTATGTTTGGGCTCTCGGAAATGTTTCCGAATCGGATATCCCTGATGTACAACCAGGTTATCAGGCCAGGGTTACCACGGTAAGCTATCCCGATAAAGTATATGACGGCAAGATCTCGAGGATCATGAGTGTCATTGATACTGCTTCCAAGGTTATGAAAGTGAGGATAGAGCTTACTAACCCCGACTACCTGCTCAAGCCTGAGATGTTTGCAAATATCACAGTATATTATAACGAAGGGCATAAGGTGATGGCCTGCATCCCTTCCGAATCGCTCATCTTTGATAAAAACCGTTATTTCGTTATGGTATTTCACGGCAAGGGAAAAATCGAAACCCGGGAAGTTGATGTTTACCACCCGGTTGGGGATAGAACCTACATCGAATCAGGACTTAAAGCCGGAGAGCTGGTTGTCAGCAAAAATGCATTAGTTGTTTACAATGCCCTTAACGGCTGAGCTGTATGAATAAATTAATCAGGCAGATACTGGGTTTTTCGCTGAAGAATAAGTTCTTCATTCTATTCGCGACTCTTGTTATTGTTGTCATTGGCGTGATCAGTTACCGAAACATACCAATTGAAGCATTTCCCGATGTAACAAACACCAGAGTCATCATTATCAGCCAGTGGCCGGGCCGCAGTGCCGAAGAAATAGAAAAATTCGTGACGGTACCTCTTGAGATAGCAATGAATTCGGTCCAGGGTAAGACGGATGTCCGCTCCATAACCCTTTTTGGTCTTTCGGTTGTGACCATTATGTTCGAGGATGATGTGAAGGATGCTTTTGCACGGCAGCAGGTGAACAACCTGCTTGGAAATGTAACTCTCCCCGAAGGTGCTGAATACGAAGTGGAACCTCCATACGGCCCTACAGGGGAAATATTCCGTTATACTCTTTACAGCAAATACCGCTCGGTAAAGGAGCTTAAGACCATCCAGGACTGGGTGCTTGAACGACAGTTTAAGTCGGTTCCCGGTATAGCCGATGTGGTCAGTTTCGGAGGGGAGGTCAAGGCCTATGAGATCAGCATAGACCCTCTTCTCCTTGAGCAATATGATATTTCACCACTTGATGTTTACCAGGCGGTTAACAAGAACAATATCAATGTAGGCGGGGATATCATTGAGAAAAACAACCAGGCCTATGTTGTTCGTGGCATCGGCTTGATCACGGGGATCAAAGACATGGAGAACATCATCGTGAAATACATCCATGACGTTCCTATTCTTGTGAAAAACGTGGCTAAGGTGCGCGAGACCTGCCTGCCACGGCTGGGTCAGGTTGGACGGGATCTTTCAAATGACGCCGTGGAAGGCATCGTTGTGATGCGCAAGGGCGAGAACCCTACAAAGGTGATCAAAGGTGTTAAAGCCAAGATTCAGCAACTAAATGAAAAGATACTTCCTTCAGATGTGAAAATCGTCCCGTTTTACGACCGCGAAGAACTCATTCATTTTACCACCGGCACAGTCCTTCATAACCTCATCGAAGGAATTGTTCTTGTTACAGTCATCGTGTTTCTCTTTATGGCTGACTGGCGGACCACCGTGATAGTGTCGGTCATAATCCCGCTGGCCCTGCTGTTTGCGTTTATCGGACTTCACCTTATGGGCATGTCGGCAAACCTCCTCTCCATGGGTGCTATCGACTTCGGGATTATCATCGACGGGGCGGTAGTGATGGTCGAAGGCCTGTTTGTGGTCTTTGACCGGAAAGCGAAAACTATAGGAATGCCTGCATTTAACCTGCTTTCCAAGTCGGGACTGATACGCGAGGCCGGCACCGATATGGCCAGAGCGATCTTTTTCTCCAAGCTGATCATTATCCTTTGCCTTATGCCTATTTTTTCTTTTCAGAAAGTGGAAGGCAAAATGTTTTCACCTCTCGCATGGACCCTTGGCTTTGCACTCCTGGGAGCATTGATCTTCACCCTTACTCTTGTACCTGTGCTTATCAGGCTGATGCTGAACCATAACGTCAGGGAGAAACACAACCCCATTGTTGAGTATATTGAGAAAATGGTCATGAGGTTGTTCAATCTCTCCTACAAATACAAAAGGATCAGCCTCGCTGTTGCATTGTTTCTTGTCGTCACCGGTTTCGCTTCATTTAAATTCCTTGGCACTGAATTTCTTCCCCAGCTGAATGAAGGATCCATCTATGTGAGGGCGAACCTTCCTTTAAGTATTTCCCTGGATGCTGCGGTGAAACTTAGTGAGAAAATGAGAGCAGTCTTCCGCAGCTTTCCCGAAGTGAAACAGGTTCTGTCGCAAACGGGCCGCCCAAATGACGGCACTGACCCCACAGGATTTTACAATGCCGAATTCCATGTTGACCTGTATCCCAAAGACATCTGGAAGAGGCATATCTCAAAAGAGGAACTGATAGACGAAATGCAGAAGAAACTGATGGTTTTTCCGGGAATCAACTTTAACTTCTCCCAGCCAATCATGGATAATGTGGAAGAGGCTGTTTCGGGTGTCAAAGGGTCTATTGCCGTTAAAATATTCGGCAATGACCTGAACATCCTTGAAGACAATGCTGATACTGTGTACAAGATCCTTAACAGGGTAAAAGGGATTGAAGACCTTGGAGTTATCAGGAATATCGGGCAGCCTGAATTAAGGATAGAGCTGGACGACCGTAAGATGGCACAATACGGAGTTGCTACTGCCGACTGCCAGGCGGTGATCGAGATGGCTATCGGTGGGAAAGCCGCTACACAGTTTTATGAGGGCGACCGCAGGTTTGACATACGCATCAGGTACCAGGAGAAATTCCGTAGCAATGATCAACAGATCGGGAATCTGAAAGTGCCTGCTCTGAACGGGAAACTTATTGCTCTTAAGGAACTCGGGACCATCCGCTATGTTACCGGTCCCCTGCTGATCTTCAGGGAAGAGAACCAAAGATTTATTGCCGTTAAATTCTCAGTCCGCGGGAGGGATATGGGCAGTACCGTAAAGGAAGCCCAATACAAAGTTGAGGATGTGGTGAAACTCCCCAAAGGCAGCGAGATCAAATGGGCCGGTGACTTTGAGAACCAGCAGAGGGCCCAGGCCAGGCTGGCCCAGGTAGTGCCTATCAGCCTGCTGCTGATCTTCCTCGTCCTGTTCATGCTATTCGGCAATGTAATTGATGCAGGGCTGGTCCTGACTAATGTCCCTTTCGCGATTATTGGCGGTATTGCCGCCCTCCAGATCACGGGAGTTAACTTCAGTATTTCGGCCGGCATCGGGTTCATAGCTCTTTTCGGTATCTGCATCCAGAACGGGGTCTTGCTTACCATGGTCATCAAAAAGAACCTTCGTGCAAAAATGCCCTATGAAACGGCAATTAAAAGCGGCGTTGAATCCAGGATCCGGCCGATCATTATGACGGCCTTGATGGCTATGTTCGGTTTGCTGCCTGCCGCAGTTTCTACAGGGATTGGCTCGGAGACACAGAAACCCCTTGCTATCGTAGTTATTGGCGGACTGGTCAGCGCCACGGCTCTGACTTTGATGGTTTTTCCGCTGATCATCCATGTGGTTTACAGAAGAAGCCTTCAGGATAAAAGGGCGCCTGAAAATGAAGAAGAAACCATAATCATTTAAACCTATGAAGAATTTCATCCTGATCTTTCTGATCCTGCCACTTCAGCTTTCGGCTCAGGTCCTCCCGCTTCAGGACCGTGATATTCCCCAGGCGCTGATCTCGAATACTGCAATACTTACAGGACAGGATTTCAGGGATTATATGAAAGGCAGCGGTGATGTTTATCTTGAATACGGCTTCAAAAGCCTGCTGGTACAGGATCTCAGGTGGCAGGGTGAACATGTTATCCTCGAAGCGTATGAAATGGACGACCCATGTTCAGCATACGGGATCTATTCGGTTTCCATCTCGGGATGTAAGACCAGGGACACTTTAACTGCCTTCGACTGCTTTTCCCCGATAGGTTACCAGGCCGCATACGGGAGGTTTTACCTGAAAATACACTCCGACGTCAGGTCTCCCGGGGATAATGGTTTTTTTGCCTTGCTCGGGCGTAAGTTCATAAGTAATAACCCTGACAGCCTGTTTCAGCTTCCATCGGTGTTTATCCAGTATCTCATCCAAAGGTTCGGTCGCGATCCGTATTGTACGAAAGGGGTTCTGGGGGTACAGCATACCCCTGTGCCCTGGCAAAACCTGTTCACCCTGGTCAGAAATACCATGTTTGTCGTTATACTTCCCTTTGACCGTGATGTATATTTTGCAAGGATCAGTTTCACCTCAGCCAGTGATAAAAACACGTTTCTTCAACGTGCGGGCCTCATGGACGGGTTTACTCCTCTGCCAAATATAACAACTCCTGATGGCATGTACCGTGAATACAGCCAGATCGACGATACGAATATTTACTTCCTGGAATGCCAACTGCCATTTTCTATTTCTTCCCTCGTCCCATGATCATCCGATTTCTGCCCGTAACGGCAATGATGACTTTTGTTTTTATATTATCTTTTACCGTTTTGGGGCAAAGTTCAGGAGATACTATTAAATCAACACCTTCCGGACTCAAGGCAAAACCCCTGAAATGCGATACATGTTGTCAGCAGAAAGACCTGATAGACTTGTTCTTTAAAGGGGATAACCCCTTCTACCCAAAAAAAGATAAGCGATTCCGGTTTTTTGCCATACCTCTTATTGCCTATGACCCGGCTACTAGCCTGCAGCTTGGATTGGGCGGTTCATTCTCACTGCAGTTGGGGAAAGCTGCCGACACAAAACTGTCTGCCGGCGTTGCATCTGCTTTGTATACCCTGAATGATCAGTTTTTTATACAATACAAAGGGAATATTTATTTTCCCCACAATAAATGGTTTTTACAAAGCGACTGGAGATTTTATGTTTTCAACCTCCCTACATATACCCTGGGAACAAATAACCAGGTTGCTATTCCTGAGGTGCCCGGATACAAGGCAGTCATTGTTGATCCCTCCCTGGGGGGTGTATATCCGATGGATTACAACTGGATACGATTTCATAACGTACTTTCAAGGCGTTTGACCCCGTTGGTCAACGTGGGCATTGGGTATCACCTTGATATTCACTACAGTATCGCTGACGATAATCTGCTGATCAGCAACGATACTCTATATAACACCCCGCATTTTGCTTACAGCAGCCTTCATGGTTTTAATCCGGGGCAATACATTACCTCCGGACTGAGCGCCAATTTTGTATTTGATACCAGGGACGACCAGGTCAACGCCTACCGTGGGGTTTTTATCAATGTAAGTTACCGTTACAATGCAACCTGGCTTGGCAGCAGCAAAAACAGTTCGACCTTATGGACCGAATTCAGAACATATATCCCTCTTTCAAAACGTTGTCCGCGGCATTTGCTGGCGTTCTGGTATTTTGGTTCTTTCGTGTTAAGCGGTGAAGTGCCCTACCTTGACCTGATGAGTATCAGTTATGATCAGATGAATTCTTCGGGCAGGGGATATGCCCAGGGTAGATACCGTGGAGAAGACTTTGTATACGGAGAGATGGAATATCGTTTTCCCATATCGCCTCATTCCCATATCCTGGGAGGTGTTATTTTTACAAATGTCACCACCGCTTCCAATCGGGATATGCATGTTCCCCTGTTCGGATATTTTCAGCCTGCAGCAGGGGTTGGGCTGAGGATCATGGTAGGGAAACATGACCGCACAAATATTGCCATCGACTTTGGAATCGGCAATATGTCACAGGGTTTATACGTTCAAACTCAAGAAGTGTTCTAATATCTGTACCTATGAAAAAAAATCTTCTGTTGTTGCTGTTCCTTTTCGGAGTATGCATGCTGAGTAATGCCCAGGAAAGCGGTAAAAAGGAGGTCTCACCCGAAGAGCGGGCCCGTGATATTGCCGACCACCTGGCCAAAAAGATCCCCATGACCAAAGGGCAGAAGGATTCTGTTGCCGGTGCTTTTATACAGCTCATGGATGACATCCAGAAATATAATGCAGAGGGGAATCAAAAGATCCTGGATCTGCTGGTTAAAAATCGTGATGAGAAGATCAAAAAGATCCTTCATGACGACAGCAAATTTGACCAATATCTTCTGACGATGGACGAGATGAAGAAGGAAATGCAGCAGAACCAAAGCCGTCAGCAATACCAGCAGCACCAGCACGGTGGGCAGAAGGGAGGAATGCCCGGAATGCCGGGAGGAGGCTAAGCTGTAACCCGACTTGACCCTGGCCGGTGAATTTCTCTGCCATTACACCAGTTCATACCGGAGGGCATCCTGTTTGATGAAGATAAACAACAGGATTGTAAAAGCCCAAAGGGAAGATCCGCCGTAACTGAAGAAAGGCAGCGGTATGCCTATAACAGGAAGCAATCCTAGCGCCATGCCTACATTTATGGAGAAGTGCATAAAGAATAGTGACGCCACTCCGTAACCATACATCCGGCTGAATTTCGATCTCTGTCGATCGGCACTAAGAACCACCCGAATCATCAGACCAAGGAACAGGGAAATAACGATAAATGAACCGATAAAACCATGTTCTTCACCGACCGTGCAAAAAATAAAATCAGTACTTTGTTCAGGCACGAAATTATACTTGGTCTGGGTCCCTTGCAGAAACCCTTTACCCCAAAACCTTCCTGAGCCAATAGCTATGAGTGACTGGTTTACATTGTATCCGGCTCCTTTCAGATCATTGTTGTTTCCAAGCAATACATTGATACGCTGTCTTTGATGAGGTTCAAGAATATGGTAAACGGTATAATGGACCGAAAACACAAAGCCTGCCGATGCCAGGAATATGGAAACGATGATGATCAAATGTTTGAAATGCCGCCGGGTTCTAAGGTAGATCAGGACAGCCGGGACCAGTAAGGCCGCTACAAGTATAAATTTATTGATGATGAGTGCAAGTACCCCCAATACAGGCATGGCTACCAGGGCCAGGAGGACATACCCGGTAAGTCCGGCCCGGTAAAGCACAAGTACAAAGCAAAGGAAGACCAAAGCCGAACCGGTATCATGCTCAAGAAGGATAAACAATGCCGGAAGGACGATGATCATGACCGCGGTGAATAACTGCCGGGGATTTTTGATGTTCCGGTCGATAGAACCAAGGAATTTCGCAAGTGCCAGAGCGGTAGCCATTTTAGCGAACTCGGCCGGCTGGATCCCTAGTCCGCCGATAGCGAACCAGGACTTTGAACCTGAGATCTCGCGTCCGGCGAAGATCACGACAATGAGCATGACCAGGAAAAATCCGTAAAGGAAATAGGCAAACTGGGAAAAGAATTTTGGTTCAATGATGATTATTGTAACTGCCAGTACCAGGGCTGCAATGATGAAGATCATCTGTTTGCCGTATTTCTGATGCATATCGGTAATATGCTGGTGGCTGTCGTTATACACCGCAGCATAAATATTAAGCCAGCCCATCAGCACGAGGGCGAGGTACAGGATGACCATGATCCAGTCAATCCGGTAAAAAACCCCCTTTTCCTCTCTCATTGTTAACATTTAATCCGTGAATGAAATCTGCATTCATAATGCGGTCCTCAAGATCCCTGCGTTTGACTGTACGCTTCAGGTATTTTTCGATCATCAGGCTGGCGATCGGGGCGGCCCATTCAGCGCCAAAACCTGCATTTTCGACAACCACCGAAATAGCAATCTTCGAATTCAGCTTTGGAGCGAATGCAATAAAGATCGAATGGTTTTTGCCATGCGGGTTCTGGGCCGTACCTGTCTTTCCGCAGAAATCAAGACTATCGATCTTCGAGGCCCTTGCAGTTCCCGACGTAACCACATCCGCCATCCCTTCAACAACAATATCAAAATAGGCAGGGTTTACGGCAGAAACTTTCTTTTCAAGAAATCCCGGGTTTAGAGAATCCTTCTTCCCGATTGCTCTGATAATATGAGGTACATGATACCAGCCGCGATTACTGATGGTTGCAGCCAGGTTAGCCAGCTGCAGGGGAGTGATCCCGATCTCCCCCTGTCCTATCCCCAGGGAAATAATGGTCATGGACCTCCAGCGATCCTTCCCGTGGTACTTGTCATAATAGGTTGGTGTGGGGATATTCCCATTAAGCTCCCCTGGGACATCCAGTCCGAGTTTCTTCCCAAGCCCGAAACTCATCACTTCCTTCCTCCACTTTTCGTAAGCCTGCCGGGTACTTGTATAGATCCTGTTATCGATTATTGACCTGAACACCCTGCAGAAATAGGTGTTACAGGAGATCTGTATAGCCCCGATCAGGTTCAGGGGAGAAGGATGCGAATGGCAGGCCACCATTTTCCCGTTACCAATGCTGAAGCCCCCCGGACAGCCATATGTTGTTGTGGGGAAGAGGACACCTTCCTGTTGACCCACCAGTGCATCCACAAGTTTAAAGGTGGATCCCGGCGGGTACATGGCCATAAGGGCCCGGTTAAACAGGGGTTGGTAAACCGTGTCGAATACCAGATTCCTGTAATTCTTTTTACGGATGTTACCTACCAGCAGGTTAGGGTCATACGACGGGCTGGTGACCAGGCAAAGGATCTCGCCTGTGGCTGGTTCGATAGCGACAATGCTTCCTTTCTTGCCAGCCATCAGCTTTTCCCCATATTCCTGAAGCTCTTCGTCCATGGAAGAATACAGGTCGGTACCTGCATAAGCCAGGGTGTCGTACTTCCCATCCTGGAAACTGCCCTTGTCGCGGTTAAGAACATCCACCACCCTGATCTTCAACCCTTTTTCACCCCTGAGGATCTCTTCGTAGGACTTCTCGATCCCGTTAATGCCAATGTAATCCCCCGATCTATAATAGGGATCGGATTCAATGACATCCGGCCCGGCTTCACCGATATAACCAAAGGTATGGGCAGCGATTGAGTATGTATATTTCCTGAGAGTGCGGGATTGCACAAAAAATCCGGGAAAACGAAACAGCTTTTCTTCCAGGAACCCGTAGTTCTCCCGTGTGATCTGGCCTTCGAAAATCGATTGCCTGTATGGAGAGTAATTTCTCGCCTTGTTAAGCCTCCTGATATACTCATCCTTATCGATCCCGATCAGGCGGCAGAGTTCCATAGTGTCGACATTCTTTGCCTGCCTGGGAATGACCATCAGATCATATGCAGCCTCATTGTAAACAAGCAGTTTCCCGTTACGGTCATAAATGAGACCCCTGGCGGGGTATTGGGTGATATACCTGAGAACATTATTGTTGGCCGAAAGGATATATTTGTCGACCAGGATCTGTACGTAAAAAAGCCGGATGAGGAAAATCAGCCCTACACTAAGGAAAATTCCTATGATGACCAATCTCCGGTAAGCCAGGGCTCTTTCCATTTTCGATTATGGCCTCCTGACGACAATCTCCGGGGTAAACACCACATTGCTTTTATGCAAGGCCCGGTCGTAAATGAACATCGAAAACTGAATCGTATCATAGACCGGGTGGGGGTTCAGGGGAAGAGTGTCAACAATAAGTCCTTTTATTGCTTTGTTCGGATCGTCGGGTGTCAGATTAGGGATACGGGCATTCAGCGAAGTGGCCAGGGTGGTGTCCTTTACAAATACGCCGTTCTTTTTTTCGTACAGGTCGATATAGTAATTGTAAAAATAAATGCTGGTACTGTCATAAGGGGGGTATGTATCCCAGGAGTTTAGGCCGATATCCCCGTCCCCGTCCTGGAATGAGATCGTAAGGATCCCCTTTTTTGCAATTTTGGTACTGTCGAACAAATTGGTATACCCTGCAAAAGCAATCTGGGGAATATCCGAAAAAGATTCCTTTTTCATGCAGGATGAGAACATCGCTATTCCGGCTGCAATTAGAAGGATACAAAAACCCCCTGTTGTGATTTTCCTTTTTACTCCCATGGGATGCCCGATTTATTGGTAATTTTGCCCCCTGCAAAGATAGTTAAAATACGTGAATCGCTAGCCGTGAACGCTGAGTCATAAATCGTAAATCGTAAATCCTGAACCGTGAGCCATGAACCTGAAATAACCCCTGCAGATCTGAGGGAAAGGATCTTTAACCTGTCCTGCTTTGGCGGGTTCAATGAACTTGCCCTGGAAGTTTACAGTTTTCAGTATGAAAACTGCATGGTTTACCGTGAGTTTGCCGATGCATTGTCGCGCAAACCGGCAACTGTCCATCAGCCTGAAGATATTCCCTTTATGCCTGTTGAAGTCTTCAGATCCAGACCGGTCATTTGCTCCGGGATGAAACCCCTGAGAAGCTTTCAGAGCAGCGGCACAACCGGTTCAGTACCCGGCTTGCATCTGCTGGCCAATCCCGGTATATACAAAGAATCCCTTCTGAAAGGATTTTCCCTGGCTTACGGGGATCCCTCAGAATATACTTTCCTGGCCCTTACGCCAAACCAGGAGGAGAATGAAGGTTCTTCGCTCATCTATATGATCTCTGAACTGATGCAGCAAAGTCCCGGCCGACAGCATGGTTTTTTTCTTAATGATTTCATCGGACTCAGGGACCGCTTGATTCAGCTGACATCAGCTTCAGGTAAGATCATCCTGATTGGGCTTACATACGCCCTTCTTGATTTTGCCGAAACATGGCCCGGGACATATCCCGGGCTCATGATTGTGGAAACAGGGGGGATGAAAGGCCGAAGAAAGGAAATTACGCGTTACGAACTTCATGACAGGCTCAAGACTGCATTCCCTCTGGCTGAAATACATTCGGAATACGGCATGACAGAGATGCTTTCCCAGGCCTGGTCGAAACAGGGGGGATTGTTCAGGAGCCCGCCCTGGATGAAGATCATGATTCGCGAAGTAAACGATCCCCTCTCATTTTGCCAACCAGGCCGAAGCGGGGGTATTTGTATTGCAGACCTGGCCAATATTTATTCCTGCAGTTTTCTGGCAAGCCAGGATCTCGGAAAGGTTTATGATGACGGGAGTTTTGAAGTTCTCGGAAGGTATGATTCCAGTGATCTAAGGGGTTGCTCGCTTATGATACAGGAATAAGCACCTCTGCTGAATCATTTTTCGGGGAATTCACAAGCCTGGAAATTTTATAAGCTTTCATTTCTTCCGGCGGATAAGGTTTCAGCAAATCCAGAAGTTCCGACTCTGGCAAGGGGGAGAGCCAGCGTTTTTCGTCCCTTGGTGACAGGATCACTGGCATCCTGTCGTGGATGGGATTCATCAGGTCATTTGGTGAGGTGGTCAGTATTGAAAAGGAATGAATGATCTCACCATCCGGGCTTGTCCATTTATCCCAAATTCCTGCCATGGCAAAAGGTTGCTCGTTTTTCATCAGGATGCGATAGGGAACTTTATCATGGTCCTTAGTCCACTCAAAAAAGCTGTCGGCCGGGATCAGGCAGCGCCTGCTTCTGAAAGCATTTTTATAAGAAGGTTTTTCGGTTATAGTCTCCGATTTGGCATTGATCATCTTATAACCAACCGACTTCTCTTTTGCCCAGAAAGGAATAAGCCCCCAGTGAAAAAAACTGAGTTCTTCAGGAGAAGAATTTGAAATCACCGCCAGGTCCTGCCCTGGGGAACAGTTGTACCTCGCTTTATAAATAGCAGTGCGCACCCTTACCCCGAACCGCTCTTCGATCAGTTCATCAACCATTGCAAAGGAATACCTTCCGCACATAATACAATGAATAACAGGGTAAAGTTAGGAATTTTATTTATTTTTGAATCTTTTAAACCCAGGATTCAGATGCAGGAACCCAAACCAGGGAGGACACACCAGCGGCAAGGACACAGGCGGTCCAGGCATTCCGGTAAACCTAATCCATACAGGCGAATTGAAGCTGTCATCTCAAAGCATCTGCTGAAGATCATCGGGCTTGTTTTCATTCTTATTGTTGCCGGATATTCAGTCGGCTCCCTGGATAAACTTAAGGGGATTGTTAAGCAGCTTTCCTCTCATGAAAAAGTGATGCAGCAGTCTTCAGGCCTGCCTCTCCCACAAGGATCAGAAAGTACAAAAACCGTAACACTCCAGGTCCCTGATAGTCCCCCGGATATACACATGATGATCCTTCTTGGGGCACTTCTTACTGCATTTTTAGCAGTTCTGCTTATTTTTTCGGTGAGGATTCACCGGAAAGAAATACCAAGGCTTGCAGTCGTTATCTTTTATCCGCTTGCCTTTATCCTGGCCCGGAAGTTCGGCTGGCAGATCCATGTTCTTTTTCCCATGATGCTGGTTTTTTCGACCCTTCTCTTCTATTCGGGAGTAAAGCTTCATTCCATGCTCGCCGGAAAATGGAATTATCTTGCAGGCTGGGGATTTTTCATGATCTGGTGGGCCATTAAAGTAATGCCCGGAGGGGAAGCAGGATTGATATGGGCGTTCTTTGCATATGGGTTTCTGTTTTACATGCTGTTTTTAAGTTTGGGGAGCCAGGGGGGCTTCAGCGGCCATCATAAATTCTCGGATTATACCGAGATGGGCTTGATCATTCTGAACATTACTCTATTTTACATGATGGGAATCATGAGCCTGGTAAAATTCAGACATATGGAATATGCATGGATTTTTTCATTGTTGATTTCTTCCATAAATCTAGGGATACTGTTTTTTGCTGTTCATGAAGGGAAACGGCTTCAGCCCGGTCCTTATGTCTTTCCGGCAATGGTGATCCTGAGCCTGATCTTTCCCATTGTTTTCACGGCAAACGCCATGATCCTTTTCCTGTCGGTATTATCAGTTCTACTTCTTTTCTATTCAAAATACAGCGGGGACAGGGTGGCTGTGCTTACCGCCCTGCTTTCAGTCGTTATTATGCTCCTGGTTTATTTCAAAGACTGGGTTTTTCAATACCTCCCCACGGCTTTCTTCGGTAATGTACTGGATAACCCGGCCCTGATGTTGAAAGGCCTGGTTGCCGGGCTTGTCATCTTTCCTGTCATGATCATCAACGGAAGGCTTGTAAGAAAGCTTCATGTCGATTTCTCAAAGGAATGGTTCAGCCGCAGGAGTTACCAGAGTTTTTTTAAAGGGATCAGCCTGGTCGTCTTATACCTCGCGGGATTTTGGATTGTCAACTATTTTGTCCTGGTATGGTCAAAGAGTCCCGCACTGAATTATATGAGTTGGTTTGGCTATAACTGCCTCTTTTTCATTATTATAATTCCAATGCTTTCGGCTCAGAGATCAAAATATATCGCTTCTGCAATCGGGTTTGCTTTATTTTTCTCCATTGCTTATCCCACCCTGGTCCATTTCACGACCCTTGAAATACGAAATGAGGCCTTGCTGCACGAACATCTTTCACGTCTGGCTTTCTGGTTTCATTATCCTGTCGTGATTTTGTTTATTGCTGAGATGGTTTTACTTGCAATTTATCTCAGGAAGACATTTGAAAAGAATGCGATCCTTGTCCGCTTTTTTACGGTGTACCTGCTTCTGATGGGTTTGTTTATTCTGTTGTCGGAATATGATCATCTTTCCATCTGGACTGGTTTAAGGAAAGGGATCACTATCGAGGAATTAACCCTGGCTAACCGTGTAATTCCATATACGATAATCCTCCTTGCATATTCGGCGATGATCCTCGGAGCCGGGATGGCGAGCCGTAACCGGCTTCTCAGGGCAGCCGGACTGGCTTTTTTATTGGGGACCCTGGTTAAAATGCTGTACATCGACGTCAGGGCTTTAAGCGGAACAACCAGGTCGGTGACATTGTTTACAGTTGGATTACTTGTGCTTACTCTTTCATTCATGTATCCCAGGATGAAAAGATATTTCAGGCACCACGAACATGAATCCAAGGGGGTTAGCCGCAGGCACCGGCATCATGTTCGCAGGAAACCCGAGTCGGTTCCCAGCGAAAAACTAAGCTCAGGAACGAATGAGGCATATTAATATCTGGATCAGTGGCCGGGTTCAGAAAGTCGGTTTCCGCTTTTCGGCCATGCAGGCTGCCTATCGTTTCGGAATTCTCGGGTTTGTTCAGAATTTGAAGAACGGGATAGTCTATATTGAAGCTGAAGGAGGGGACGATGATTTGAATTCTTTTGTCAAGTGGTGTAAACGAGGTCCGTTAGGAGCTAAGGTCGAAGACGTGGAGATCAGGGATGGAGAGACAAAGGATTTTCAGACGTTTGAAATTATCAGCTCAAGGCCTGGAACGTCATAAAGACCGTGAGGAAGTTCGTTATGAAAGATAGAACCTTTATCGCGATTATCAGGTTCTGCCTGCTACAATGATCACAATCTCCCCTTTAACTGTTTTACTGCTGAAGTGCCGAACCAGTTCCTCTAATGAACCCCTTGCATTTTCTTCATATATTTTGGTCAGTTCCCTGGAAACGCAGGCATATCGTTCATTACCGAGGAATTCAGCGAGCTGGGTGAGTGTTTTGACCAGGCGGAAGGGACTTTCATAAAAGATCATGGTTTTATCTTCATCTGCGAGTTGCTGAAGCCGGGTATGGCGGCCTTTTTTATGAGGGAGGAAGCCTTCAAAGATAAAATGGTCTGAAGGGATACCGCTGTTGACCAGGGCCGGAACAAAGGCCGTGGGTCCGGGCAGGCATTCGACAAGAATGCCAGCCCTTACGCATTCCCTTATCAGAAGGTAACCCGGATCACTGATACCCGGTGTGCCGGCATCACTCACCAGGGCTATAACGGAACCTCCCAGCAGCTTTTCCATGATAAATTCCACTGAACGGTGCTCATTGAACTGATGGTGCGACTGCAACGGCCTGTCTATCCCGTAATGCCTTAAAAGTACCGAAGATGTTCGCGTGTCCTCGGCAAGGATAAGGTCCACCTCCTTCAATATCCTCACAGCCCTGTAAGTGATATCCTCCAGGTTGCCTATTGGAGTAGGAACGATATATAATTTTCCTTGCATATTGATGTTAAAGGGGTGAATATGCGAGCGAAATCATGATTTAACAACTAACTTAAACCCCACCCCGTGAACATTGATCAGTTCCACGCTGGGGTCGTCTTTCAGGTACTTCCGCAGTTTAACAACATATACATCCATGCTTCGGGCGTTAAAATAGCTGTCGTCATTCCAGATCTGGGTAAGTGCAACTGAACGATCCAGAACATCGTTGATATTCATGCAGAGCAACCTGAGCAAACCGGCCTCTTTCGACGTAAGTTTCTGCTCCCGGTCATGGATGCTCAATACTTGCCGGTTGAAATCAAAACTGTATTCCCCGACTAAAAATACATTCTCGTTCATCGAAGATTTTCCCCCCTCATCGGACCGCCTGAGAATAGCCTGCATCCTCATCAGAAGCTCTTCCATGCTGAAGGGTTTGGTGATATAGTCATCAGCTCCTGCTTCGAATCCTTTCAGCTTGTCTTCCTGAAGGGTTTTTGCGGTAAGGAAAAGCACAGGTACTTTCTTGCTCATCCCCCTTATCTCCCTGGCAGCAGCAAATCCGTCCTTCACAGGCATCATGATATCGAGAATTACAAAATCAATTTCTTTTTTTCCGAAAACCTCAACAGCTTCCTGCCCGTTCACGCATAAAGTCGTATTGTAACCTTTGGCGTCCAGGTAATTCTTAAGGATGTTCCCCAGGTTGCGGTCGTCCTCGGCCAGTAAAACATTAACAGTTCCTTTCTCCATACCTTGATTTTTTACTCTTTATATACAAACGGAAGAAATACCTTAAACTTGCTTCCTTTGTTAATCTCACTTTCAAGACTGATCTTTCCATGATGCTCCTCCACGATAGCTTTCACATAGCTTAAGCCTAGTCCAAAGCCTCTTACATCATGAATGTTGCCCGTGGGAACACGGTAAAGTTTGTCAAAAATCTTTTTTTGTTCCGACTTGCTGATGCCAATACCATTGTCCTCTATCGTGATCTGCACCCCGTTCCCTGAATTTTCGGTACTTATCCTTATCATAGGCTTACGGGGGGAATATTTATTGGCATTATCAAGCAGGTTGTAAACCAGGTTTGTAACATGTACCTTATCCCCGACAATCCTGGGATTGGAAGCATAAAAACTCTTAATGATCACGCCATCTTTTATCTCAACCTGTATCCTGATATTCTTAACCACATCATGTATGATATCGTGTACATTGATGAGCTCCGGTTTCATTTTAAGTTCACCCGAATCGATGACAGCGGTCTGCAATATCTTCTCGGCCATACCCGCCAGCCTTTTGTTTTCCTCCTGTATCATGGTAATATATGAAGAAGATAATTGGGCGGATTTCATGATGTCTTTATCACTCATTGCTTCGCATGCAAGTGAGATCGTAGCTATGGGTGTCTTAAACTCGTGAGTCATGTTGTTTATGAAGTCATTCTTCATTTCCGAAAGACGCTTTTGCCTGAAAATGGTAGCAATGGTATAGGTAAAGGAATACACGATCACGATAATCAGAGCGAGGGAGATCAGCAGCATGCCCCATAATTCGGTCAGAAGGAACCTTTTTTCATTTGGGAATGCTATCAGCAGGTATTCGGGGGGAGTGAAAATGTCACTTTGGAAAAGCGGAAAAGCATACCCTTTCTCAAAGAGCTCTTTACGGTAGTTTGGCGATTTTTCAACCAGATAAGCTTCGTTCTCGGGTTTGAAGATCCCAAACTCAAAACGGGTGTCAATCCCCCTGATATTCAACTCCCGCGAAATAAGAGAGTCCAGGATGCTCCTGGTTAGAAAATCATCATAAGGCAGATGCGGGTTGATGTTGAGAAGACCTTCAGGTTTGGATTTTTCGATCGAACGGCGTTTTTCCAGTAGCTCTATCTTGGAGACCACTTTTGTTATTGCCTCATTCACACTCCTCCTGAAATTGGCTTCCTTCACCGAAGATGCATTCCTAATCCAATAGATCTGGATACCCATTAGCCCCCCGAGAGCCAGGGTCATTACAATAATGGTGAGGATGATAAATCTCCGGTTCATACTACAAAAGTAAGCGAAAAAGCTGATCTACAGTTTTAACACTTTTTAACGTAAATTAATAATCCTTAACATTTCCGTATACCGGCCGGCAGTATCTTTGTGACATAATTGCTGGGCTGATAAGAAACATGATACTTTGATGCAGCAGTAATGTGTGCAAGTTAAGTGAGACAACATTTTGTTTATTGATTAATCCCGGACCGGCTCCGGGATTTTTTTTATCCCTTATCTGATGTCAGATGTCAGAATTTCCTCGATTACCCTTGGATAATGCTCATACTCCAGTTTATGTATCCTTGCAGCCAGTGATGCCGGAGTGTCTCCAGGCATGACAGGACATCGTGCCTGAAAAATAATATTCCCTTCATCATATTTCTCATTGACATAATGTATGCTGATGCCCGATTCCCGTTCACCCGAGCGGATTACCGCTTCATGAACATGTTCGCCATACATTCCTTTGCCTCCGTAACCGGGAAGAAGGGCGGGATGAATATTTACTATCTTCCGTGGATAAGCCTCCAGGATATTGCGGGGGATCAGCCATAAGAAACCGGCAAGGACAATGAATGAAATATCGTTATTCCTCAGAAGTTCGCAAACTGCCCCGGTTTTGTAAAAAGTATCCCGGGTAAAAACTCCGCTCGGAATCCCGAGTTGCAGGGCCCGGGTCAGCACATATGCATCCGGATTGTTACTCAGGATAAGTTTGATGTGAATGGAAGGATGATCCGAGAAATATTCACTGATTCTTTGGGCATTGGTTCCGCTACCTGATGCTAATATTGCTATATTTGCCATGATGTTCGGTTTCAGGTACAAAAGTACAAAACCGCACGCTGAAGTTCCTGACCTAACGATATATTATCTAACTGATTGAACATGAAATTTTAGCTCAACCTAACAATATCCAAATGGGGCTGATAATCAAGAGGTTGATTTTTATAAATGTTAAAAAATCTTAAAATTCTTGGGCAGGTATCCGAAAATTATTTCCTTTGCACTCCTTTTAACCAAAAAATTTTAAAAAACATGTCTGACATTGCAGCAAAAGTAAAAGCTATCATTGTTGATAAGCTTGGTGTTGATGAAAGTGAAGTTACACCTGAAGCAAGTTTCACAAATGACCTGGGTGCTGACTCCCTGGACACTGTTGAGCTGATCATGTTATATCGAAAACAACACCAAGTAAGGATCTTTACTCCTTTCTTTTATGAAAACTATTACCCCCGTAAAAGGGGGTTCTCCTTTAACAAATGTAAGTTTAACCATTAATTATTAGGCTTTGAGACGAGTTGTAATAACTGGCCTTGGTGCGATTACGCCCTTGGGTAATACTGTCGAGGAGTATTGGAGTAACCTGGTTAAAGGAGTTAGTGGAGCAGGACCAATCACACGCTTTGATGCTTCCAGGTTTAAAACCCGGTTTGCATGCGAGGTTAAGAATTTTAATCCTGAGGATTATTTTGATCGCAAAGAGGTTCGCAAATACGACCCCTATGCCCATTTCGGCCTGGTCTGTGCCGATCAGGCTGTTGTTCATTCCGGCCTTGATCTTGAAAAAGTAAACAAGGACAGGGTAGGGGTTATCTGGTCTTCCGGTATCGGCGGTCTGGATACTTTCTACCAGGAAGTCTCAGGCTTTGCAAAAGGTGACGGCACTCCACGTTTTAATCCATTTTTTATCCCGAAGATGATTGCCGACATTGCAGCCGGCCATATCTCTATAAAATACGGGTTCCGGGGGCCTAACTTCGCTATTGTCTCTGCTTGCGCATCCTCTGCCAACGCCTTGGTCGACGCTATGTTGTATATCAGAAACGATATGGCCGATGTGTTCGTTGCCGGTGGGTCCGAAGCCGCCATTAATCCCGCCGGGATAGGTGGTTTTAATGCAATGCATGCTCTTTCGACCCGCAATGATGACCCCACAACGGCTTCAAGACCCTTTGATAAGGACCGCGACGGCTTTGTGATGGGAGAAGGGGCCGGTGCGCTGATCTTTGAAGAACTGGAACATGCAAAAGCCAGAGGGGCTACGATATATGCGGAAGTTGCCGGAGGAGGTGTCTCTGCCGATGCATACCATATGACCGCTCCTCATCCTGAAGGGCTCGGAGCCATGCTTTCAATGGGAAATGCCCTGAAAGATGCCGGGATGACTATTTATGACATTGATCATATAAATACCCACGGTACCTCGACCCCGGTTGGTGATATTGTTGAACCCAAAGCTATTTTCGGTCTCTTCGGGGAGCAGGCTTACAATATCAATATCAATTCGACTAAGTCGATGACCGGCCACCTTCTGGGCGCTGCCGGTGCCATTGAAGCTATTGCATCAGTAATGGCCGTGAGGAACAATATTGTTCCGCCCACTATCAACCATTTTACCGATGATCCTGAACTGGACCCCAAATTGAATTTCACATTCCACAAGGCCCAGGAAAGGATAGTTAATGTCGCACTCAGTAATACTTTCGGTTTCGGCGGGCATAATGCCACCCTGATCGTTAAAAAATACTAAGTTGCCTCTATGAAGTTCGGGACATTGAAATCGGTCCGCTTCGTAAATCATTCCGATAAACACCTGAGGCATGCAATAAAGAATATTTTCGGGTTCCGTCCCGGAAATATTTTTTTATACCGCCTTGCTTTTACCCATAAGTCGGCCAGCCAGGAAACTATTAAAAACCTCCGTGTAAATAACGAGCGTCTTGAATTCCTCGGAGACGCAATCCTTGACGCTGTAGCTGCCGATTTCCTGTTCAGGACCTTCCCGGCAAAAGACGAAGGCTTCCTTACCGAAATGAGGTCAAAACTGGTAAGCCGCGCCCAGCTGAACAGACTTTCCCAGAAAATGGGGATCGATAACCTGATACTACTAGAAAATTCTTCATCCGGAGTCTTTCGCTCCTTTAAAGGTGATGCCTTTGAAGCTCTCATCGGAGCTATATACCTCGATAAAGGCTTCATTTTCACAAGGAAGATCATCCTTAAAAGGATCATAGGCCATTACATCGATATGGATGAGCTCGTAAATCAGGAAGTGAACTTTAAAAGCAAGGTCATTGAATGGGCCCAAAAAGAAAAAAAACTGGCCGGTTATAATGTCGTTGAAGAAATCGGAAGCGGTTATAAAAAACAGTATGTCGTAGAACTTGTGGTCGACGGACAGGCTTTGGCCAGGGGCCAGGATTATTCGATCAAAGGCGCCGAACAGGATGCCTCAGGGAAAGCCTGGCAGAAAATTATCGGGGACCCCTTGTAAAAAGCCTGATATTTGATTATATTTGTTATGATCAATCTTTGCGGTCATGGCAAAAAAAATGATGCTCGAATCAAGAGCTGAACCTTCCTTCTTCACACTTGCCGGAGTGTCATGCCATCTGAAAGATTACAGGCTTTCCTACTTGCTAAATAAGAAATTGCCGGCAGGTTTCCGTAAACTAGATGACCTGCCGGGTAATTACAGCCTGTACTTATATGAAGATGTGGAATCCCGTAATATATATTACCTGATTTGCAACCGCAGCGAAGATAAAGTTCTTTTCCCCGAACTTAAACAAACCGATTTTATTCTGCTTGTGGAAGGACCGTTCAAAAGAACGCAGTTGAACCGCCTGATCAGTTCAATCAAAGCAATACCCAATGTACTTATGGCGTTTGATATCAAACCCGAAAGCCTGAAAAACCTGTCCGGCTTTCTTGCTGATCTGGAACTTCATCTTATGGAAATCAGCAGGGGAAATAAAATGGGTAAACCCAATATAACAAAAAAATAAGGAGGTATCTATGTTTGAAGAACTTAAAAAATCGATCGACAAAGGACTTGAATATGCCTTTATGACCACCGACAAACTGACGAAAGCAGCTAAGGAAATGGCCAAAGAAAATAACCTGACTAAAGAAGAAGCCAAAAAACTTCTGGATCATCTTGTAAAAAAATCCGAAGAGACCAAAAAAACGCTGGAAGACAATTTCACGGAACTGGTCAAGACGACCCTGCATAAAATGAATGTTCCGACAAAAGATGAAATCAAAACTCTGGAAGCCCGGATCAAGAAGCTGGAGTTGTCGAAAAAGCCTGTTGCTAAGGCACAACCTAAAGTGGTCAAAAAAGCCTGAATTTACTGGGTTACTGGGTAACTGGATGAATAGATATCTAGTAAACCAGTAACCCAGTCATCCAGTTATCCAGTTATCCAGTTATCCAGTAACCCAGTTATCCAGTAACCCAGAATCCACCATACTATGCGTCTGTCGCAAATAGGTCTGGCTATGCACGAAATCGGGCGAGCCAGAGAAATACTCGGAGTTGTGATGAAATACGGCTTCCAGGACTGGGTCAGTAAAAATGGCCTTGGGAAGTACCTGGTGACCAAAAAACGCTTTGCCCGCATCGAGCAGTATAATCAATGGGAGCGGATCAGGATGGCGGTTGAAGAACTCGGGCCTACCTTTATTAAATTTGGCCAGATCCTGGCAGATCGTCCCGACCTCCTGGATGAAGAGCTCAGAGAAGAGATGAAAAAACTCCAGGATGCAGCTGATCCGATGCCTGATGATGTTGCGATTGCCGCGATTGAGAAAAACCTCAATTGCAAAATTTCCGATATATTCAGCAAATTTGACACCAACAGGCTTGCCTCTGCTTCTATGGCCCAGACTTACCGAGCCACTCTGCTGGACGGTGAAGAGGTCTGCGTCAAGATCCAGAGGCCGGGAATTGAAAAAAAGATCGGCCTTGACCTTCATCTGATGAATTATTTTGCTGTCAGAATGCAGAAAAATAATCCGGAAATGGAAGCCATCAACGCGGTGAGTGTGGTTAAAGAGTTCGGTAACACCATAAAAAAAGAACTGGATTTCAGGCATGAAGCAGCAAGTGTGATCAGGTTCAGGCATAATTTTGAGAATGACCCGGATATTTATGTTCCGAAGATATTCACCCAGTTTACCGGACAGCGTATCCTGGTTGAGGAATACGTAAGCGGGATCAAGGTTTCTGATATGGTAGCCCTCAATTCTTCGGGTCTCGACACGGTTCAGCTTTCGAAAACGGCTGTCAGGCTTATGTTTGACCAGCTTTTTAAACATGGTTTTTTCCATGCCGACCCGCATCCCGGTAATATTTTTGTAATGCCCGGCAATGTGATAAGTTTCATTGACTTCGGAATGATGGGCTCTCTAAGGGAAGAACATCTCAACTTCCTTGGGAAATACACCCTGGGGTATCTTGAAAGGGACGCTCATGGGATGACCGAAGCGCTCCTCCTGGTCTCAGGGAAGAGGCATTTTGCCCGGTCCCGTGAACTGGAACATCAGATCAATGACCTTTTGGCCCATTATAAATACCTTTCCATCGATGAAATGGATTTCGGGAAGATCATGAATGAATCGGTAGATATCCTGGTTCGATATGGCCTGAAAATGCCGGCAGGGATATATCTCCTGGCCAAAGCTCTGATGGCAATTGAAAGAGTGGCGGTTGTCCTGAACCCGGAAATCGATTTTGCTTTGGAAATGAAACCCTATGCAACAGAGCTGATCTCAAGACAGTTTGACCCGAGAGTGATTGCCAGGGAAGTATTCGACTCACTGAAAGAATATTACATACTTGTAACTGAACTCCCCTCTGACCTCAACGAGATCATCAGCAAAATCAAAGAAGGCAGGTTTAAGACCCAGATTGAGCTCAAAGGCTTTGAACCGCTTATTGAACATATGGATACCATCGGGAACCGCCTGGCGATTGCAATCGTTCTGGCAGCCCTTATTATCGGTGCATCCATACTATCCCAATGGGAACAGGTGAGATGGATTGGAACTGCTGTCTTTTGCCTTGCTGGAATATTCGGGTTCTGGCTTCTGGTGAAACTTCTCAGGAGAAACAAGTTCTAAGGATTTACGAATTACGAATTACGATTAGACAATTTAAATCGTAAATCGTAAATATCAAATGGTTCCCGTAAACTGCCTGAGGAACCTCAGGTCATTCTCGAAGAATAAACGCAGGTCTTTCACCTGGTATTTCAGCAGGGTTATGCGTTCAATCCCCATTCCAAAAGCAAAACCAGTGTAAATTTTACTGTCAATTCCGCAATTTTCAAGAACTGCCGGGTCTACCATGCCGCATCCCAAAATCTCAACCCAACCGGTATTCTTACAGATATTACACCCTTTCCCTCCACAGATGTTGCAGGAAACATCAAGTTCACCAGAAGGTTCGGTAAAGGGGAAAAATGACGGACGAAGTCGGATCTCGGTACTTTCCCCGAACATTTCCCGGGCAAAATATAGCAAGGTCTGCTTCAGGTCCATGAACGACACATTCTTATCCACATAAAGCCCTTCCACCTGGTGAAAAATACAATGCGCCCTGGCCGATATAGCTTCATTTCGGAAAACCCTGCCCGGAAAGATCTTCCTGATCGGGGGCTTTTCCGTTTCCATAGTCCTGATCTGTACCGAGGAAGTATGTGTACGAAGCAGGATTTCAGGGTCTTTCGCGATGAAAAACGTATCCTGCATGTCCCTGGCAGGATGTTCGGGAGGAAAATTCAATGCGCTGAAATTATGCCAGTCGTCTTCAATCTCAGGTCCCTCGGCAACAGTATAGCCGATCTGGGCAAATATGCGGATGATCTCATTCCTGACTATGGAAAGCGGATGACGTGTCCCCGGTTCCATATGAGCCACCGGCCGGCTTAAATCAAGACCGGGATCAGATGATTCACCTTGCCCCTCAAATGAGGCTTTCAGGTTTTCAATCTTTTCCTGGGAGGCATTTTTAAGAATGTTCAGTAGTTGCCCGATCTCCTTTTTCTGATCTGCCGGAACATTCCTGAATTCTTCAAACAAAACAGAGACAAAACCCTTCTTGCCGAGATATTTCAACCGAAGTTGTTCAACCTCGTCGGGGCTGGTTGCCCTGAGAGCGCTGATCTCCTCCGAAAGATGTTTAATACGTTCGTACACGACTTGACAATTTACGATTTACGAATTACGAATTACGGTTTATTTATTTCGAATATCATTCGTAAATCGTAATTCGTAAATATAATTATTCTACCAGCTTTATCGTCATCTTCAGGTCTGTCTTCGGCCTGTCTGACCTGTCGCGCTCAACATTGGCGATCTTATCAATAATGTCAAGACCTTCGGTTATTTCGCCGAAAACAGTATAGCCTCCATCGAGGAAAGGAACACCGCCCAGAGTTTCATAAACCTTCTTCTGTTCATCGGTGTATTTGGCCGGAAGCGAAGAGGCCGGGTATTTCTTGCCTTCAACAATATAGAACTGGCATCCTGAAGATGCTTTCTTAGGGTTAACTTCATCTCCCTGCCTTGCAGCTGCAAGTGCACCTTTTTTATGGATCAGGGATGGGTTAAATTCTGCCGGAACAGTATAGCCCACATCACCGGCTCCAAGCTGTTGCCCGGGTTTCGCAGTCTTTGAATTGGGATCACCACCCTGGATCATAAACTGGGGAATCACCCTGTGAAACAAAGTCCCGTTATAAAAGCCCTGTTTTACAAGCTTTACGAAATTATCGCGGTGCTGGGGAGTTTCATTATACAGAAAACCCTTCATGTCACCATAATCGGTGTGAATTACAAATTTTACCACTTTTTTGGAGGTTTTGGTTTGAGAAATTGCAGAAATACTAAATACAAGAATGCTTGCTAAAATGAACAATACGGTCTTTTTCATTGGAAAGGTGTTTAAGATCAGGCTGCAAAATTACGGAATTTTTTCTCAGAAATTATGCACAATTGTTCCATGCTGCAGGATAAATGCAGTATCTTTAAACCACTTATGGATAAAAATATTATCACCAGGGAATTACAGATACTTCTCGAAGCAATAAACGAGCAATTTGAGATAATAAGGGAGTATAACGATTTTATTCCTCAGATCGAGTTTGACATGATCATGGAAAACGTTCGTAAACTCTATGAAACTTTCCACCGCTTGCAACGTCTCAACGATCCTCTGCTGTTTGTTGAAAAAAAAATTTCTGGTCCAAGAGACCTGAAAGCATACGTTCCGCCACTTCCCGCACCCAGCCCTGAACATCTGGCTGTTCTACCCCCTGTTGCTTCAGCAGAACCATTGCCTGAACCTCCGGCTGTTATACCTCCTGCTGCTTACCCGGAACCATTGCCTGAACCTCCGGCCGCTGCAACCCCCTTGCCTGTGAAGGAAACAATGCCTCAAAACGAATCAAATCCGGTTCGTCCCACCGAACCTGCGACGCATTCACCGATTCCGATGCGGCCACTCCTGAAAAAAGAAACTTCCGAAAAACGCAAGGCTAAAACTGCAGAACTGGAACTTTTTGCATCTGAAGAACCAGTATTCAATATCAAACTCAAAGAAGCTAGGGAAAAAAGCCTTGGACCCAAAATCTCACGTCCCGAAAGCCTTAAGTCTTCGATCGGTATCAATGATAAGTTTATGTTCATTAACGAACTGTTTGATGGCAACCTCAGGGAATATAACGAAAGTGTTGAAACCCTGAGCGGGTTCAAAACTCTGCCCCAGGCCCAGGAGTACCTTGACCTCTTAAGGCGGAGGAACAACTGGAACTCATCCTCAAATGCATTCAGGAGAATAAAAGAACTGGTGGAAAAACGATACTGATCCATCATCCACCAGTCTAATCTCTTCCCGCATAGGGAAATCCATGGTAAACAGGCTTATTTTTTTGCTGCCGGCATGATCAGGCCGTTGGATAGCCAGTCAGCATATATTTTCTGGGCAAGTTGTAATGCCGATTGATCAATGTACTGAGGATCAGTGACACTGATATCGGCCGTCCATAAAGCACTCTGGGTATTCTTCACATTGTAAAGGATCGATTTGAGGTTGACTGTGGATGTCGTACTCCAGTAACCGCCTGAATAAACTCCGCCACCGTAAAACCCGCCACCCCAGCCCCAGTAACTGCCATATCCGCCGTAATATGTAGCCGGAACATACGTGGATTCCTTATCGGTACCTGAATATTTGAAGATCAGAACAGCATCGGCACCAAGGCTGTCAATTTTATTTTTAACCTGTTCTACGGTATACGATTTTGTAGGGTTAAGAAAATCCAGAGATCCAATGCTTTTCAGTCCCATCTGCTTAAAGTAACCGCACATTGAATATTCAAACGGTTTTACATATTCCAGTTTTGAGAAAATCGGAATGACAACAACTTTTGAAACCTGGTTATGATCGTCGGGGTTTTTCCAGCTTGTAAGAGAAATAGGGGAGCTGCAGGAAATAACAAGCATCAGGGCTATAATACCGGGGATGCACGCAAACAAAAACACTTTTTTCATATGGAAAAACTTGATAAAACTCGTACCGACTATTCTTTATAAAACGTAATTAAATTGCCGAAATAATATTCATTCCATCCGTTGGTAAAATCCTGGTATTCCTTATCAGGTATGTTTGTATGTTTCAGTTCTGCGGAAGTACCCTCTCCCTCGGCATGCAGTATTATGGTGACCAGGGATTCTTCGGGTTGACCGTCGAAATACCATTGCTGGACAATCTTCCGGCCTTCCTCGAACTCGAGGTTCTTTCCGACTATACTGCCATCCCAGAGGGAAAATTCCGAGCCCGGTTCTGTCGACATAATGGCCGGCTCGCCGGTCCACAGCTGAAGTGTGATAGGGTTGGTAAGGGCTGCATAAACGTCATGCGGCGGTGCAGGGATATGATAATATTTCCTGAAGTCTTTCATGATCTTTCGGGCTTAAAGTTCAGGGACTATTCCCATTTCATCAAAGGTAGTGAAAAATTTGTAAAAAACTACTTCACCTGAAGCTTCGCTGTAAGTCTTATGTCGGCGGATGAGCTGCCTGCCAGGATATCAAAATTCCCGGGATCTGCTTTCCATTGGTGCAAATTTGTGTCGAAATAGGAAAATGACCGGCGATTCAGGTTAATATTCACAGTTTTCTCTTCCCCGGGCATCAGGCTGACCTTTGCAAACCCTTTTAGTTCTTTAACCGGATGGGGTACCCGGCTGTGATCATCAGAAACGTAAAGCTGAACTGTTTCACTTCCTTCTTTCTTGCCTGTATTTTTTACTTTCAGGGAGACAAGAAAGGTACCTCCCGGCTTTTCTTCAACCCTAAGGCCGGAATAGGAAAAAGTTGTATAAGATAATCCGAACCCAAAAGGAAAAGTCGGCAAAAGTTTGTTTTTTTCGAGGTAACGATAGCCCACGAATATACTTTCATTGTAAGGAGCATCCAGGTCTTTATCCATATAATGAGCATATGCCGGAGTCTGATCATACCCGCTGATAAATGAGAAAGGCAGTTTGGCCGAGGGATTGTGTTTCCCGAAAAGAATTTCCGCAACAGCGTTGCCACCTTCCTGTCCGGGGAAGAAAGCTTCAAGCAGGGCCGGGACTTTGTTCAGCCAGCGTTCGGTTATAACCGGTGTACCGGTATTGAGCACCACGATGGTTTTCGGATTGGCTTCGGCAACGGCTTTAATAAGCTCATCCTGGCTTCCGGGCAGGTTCAGGCCTCCCACACGGTCAAACCCTTCACTTTCAAAACTGTCGGAAGTGCCGGCAAAGATTATAGCAACATCTGATGTACGCGCAGCTTCCACTGCATCTGCTATCATGGCATTCCCTGCTTTTTTCTGTGGCAGGTCCCAACCCATCATGAGCACAGCGCTGCCCCCGTTTTCATAATATTCAACTCTGATACTGTATGGCTTACCCGAAACGAGATCGATCTTCCCGGAGTCCACAGTGGTGCCGTGATCGGTCCAGTTGCTGATGATTTGCTTCCCGTCAATGAATAACCTCACTCCGTCATCACTTGCAGTATAAAAAGTATAGGCACGGGTCTCAGGAGGGGTGATCGTCCCGGACCACCTCACCGAATAATTATCCTTTCCAATCCCGGGGGCAGGAGGGTCATCCTCCCAGTTAAAATAAAGGTTCGAATCAATACGTGTAAAAGCGAACTTGCCTTCAAGCTTGTCATTGGTGAAAAACTCGGCTTTCAGTCCCTTCCCTTTAACGCCTTCGGGACAAAGGAAGTCAGCCTTTACCGGTATAAAACTCCAGGATCTTAATTCATCCCCCTGGGCAAATACTACCTGGGTGCCGCTGCCGGCCAATTTTTTAATGCCTTCAAGAGGCGAAATGCTGTAACAGGGATTAACTCTTGAACTGCCCCCTCCACCGACACGGCAAACAGCCGCGTTCGGACCGATCACGGCAATTTTCTTCAGTTTACCGGGCGTAAGTGGCAACAGTCCCTCCTGGTTTTTAAGGAGAACGATACTCTCCTCGGCAATTTCAAGGGCAAGTTTTTTATGTCCCTGCGATGTCAGAACCGTGGTATCGGGAATGAAATGCTTATCGAATAAACCGGCTTTGAATTTAACCCTCAGGATACGGCTCACTTTATCATTGATAGTTTCTTCTGAGACTTTGCCTTCTGTTATTGCTTTCTTAAGGTTAGCCATTGAAAAAACATCTCCTGTGGGCATCTCCAGATCCAGTCCGTTATTTGCTGCATTCATCGTGGAATGGGTGGAAACCCAGTCTGAGACCACAAGGCCTTTAAACCCCCAGTCATGTTTAAGAATATCGGTGAGCAGGACGTTATTTTCGCTGCACCACCATCCGTTGACTTTGTTATAAGCGCTCATGAGGGTATATACCCCAGCTTCTTTTACTGCAGCTTCAAACGAAGGCAGGTAGATCTCCCGCATCGCACGTTCATCGGCCAGCACATTAATTTCGGTGCGCTGCCATTCCTGGTTATTGAGGGCGAAATGCTTTACACTGGCTATCACATTCCGGGATTGCAGTGCTTTGATATAACTCACAGCAAGCCTGGAAGTAAGCCAGGGGTCTTCCCCATAACTCTCAAAATTTCTTCCGCCTGCAGGAAAACGGTGTATGTTAACACATGGGCCTAAGAGGTAATTCCGGCCATGGGCCTTTGTTTCCTCTGCAATGGCGACAGCAAATCGTGACACCAGGCTGGTGTCCCAGGTTGCCGCAACTGCAACCCCGCAAGGGAAAGAGGTTGATTTTCCCCAGCGAACCCCCAGCGGGCCGTCGGTCATTTTAAATGCCGGGATCCCCAGCCTGGCATTTTCCCTGGTATCAAAGCCTGTATCCCCTGTTCCGGAAAGCTGGTCGATCTTCTCATCAAGGGTCATTCTGCCAAGCAGGTCTTTGACCCTGGCTTCAACTCCGGCCTTCGGGTCTTTATAAACCTGTGAATATGCAAAATGGGGTACTTGCATGAATGCCAGAAACCAGCACAGGTAGAAAAATCTCTTGTTTGTCATTTTGACCTCCTGATTTATCTCTCCCGGTGATTTCCCCTCTGCTTGCCGCGGAATCCGGGGCCGGGGCTTGCCCCGGAATTCATACTATTAAATGATTTTTATTCTATGATCAGTGTTTGTATTGAATGCGGCAGGCTTGTTGTCTCCGCTGCCTGACCCGAGATCCATATACGGTATGGGATCTTGTCATTGCTCTGGTTCATAACGATCACAGCGATCTTCCCGTCGGTATTCAGAAAAGCAGTCGTAAGCAGCTGTCCGCGACTCGAAGCGCTGATAATCCGCTCTGCCCCCGGCCTGATAAATTTGGAGAAATGGCCTATATAATAAAATGAACTCAGGTAAGTCAATTCACCGGTATGGGTGTTTGCGTGGACCGGTGCAAAACAAAGATTCTGCACATGGTTGGGGCCTCCTGTTTCATCCAGCAGGATGTTCCAGTCGGTCCAGCCTTCAGTCCCGTTGTTAAAATCGTTGATCATTGAACGGCCGTATACTTCTCCCCATTTCCATTCATTCATTTTGTTGAATGTGAAACTCTCGGCACAGCCTTCGGTAAAGATAAGATGGGTATTCGGAAAGGCCTCGGCAACACGTTTTACATTGTCAAAGATCTTACCGCCCCCGGTCCAGTCCTCATACCAGTGAAATCCTATGCCCCAGACGTATTTTGCTGCTTCGGGATCACTTAGTATGATACTGGCCCTCTGGTAGATCAGGTCACGGTTATGGTCCCAGGCAATCAGCTTTTTGTCGCCCAACCCTGCCTTCTGTAATGCCGGACCGAGGAAATTTTTAATATAATCCCTTTCCTCTTCGGCTGTATAAATACAGGATTCCCAGCTCTGCTTTGCCATGGGTTCGTTCTGCACTGTGATCCCCCAAACAGGTATTCCCTCTGCCTGATAAGCATTGATGAACTTCACGAAATAATCGGCCCAGCTCTGGTAGCAGGAGGGTTTGAGCTTACCTCCATGAAGCATATCATTATTGTCTTTCATCCAGGCCGGAGGGCTCCATGGACTTGCAAACAAGGTAAGCCTGCCTCCGGCTGCTGTAATAGCCTGTTTGATGAAAGGAATGCGGAATTCCTTGTCGTGGGCAATACTGAAGGATTTAAGGGACATATCATCCGCATTCACATAAGTATAACTGCTGCTCGAAAAATCGCAACTGTGAATAGTGGTTCTTGCCAGGGTATACCCGATCCCTTTCTCAGCATCAAAATATTGTTGTAAAATCTCCTGTTGTTTTTCTTTGGGCAATTTTGCAAAAGTTTCGGCGGAAGCGTCAGTTAAAGCCCCGCCTATTCCGGTAATTGTCTGAAAAGTTTTAGACGGATCCACAAACACGCATGGCTGGGTTTCCAAAGGTTGTCCAAAAGGGATCATGAGCAATGTGTCGGTCATGGTGATCCTGTATTTTGTATTATCGGCTGTGGTAAATACCTTGACCTTTTTTGCTGGTACAACCTTTGCCCCCACAGGGCTGTTTCCGGCAATACCAGATAATGCCAGGAAAAAAATAATGCCTGATACCAGAATACGATTTTTCATATCATTCACTTAGTTTCTATTGGACAATCAGTTTGGAACGGTATACCATTTCATCAGCCTGAACCTCCAGAAGGTAGAACCCCTTTGGCAGGTCACCCACGTATATTTTCTTTGGGTTTTCGGTGCCTGATAATTCTGTTTTTTTCACCAGGACTCCATTCATAGTTCGAAACAGCAGGGTTATTTTTTTAGCCACTGAAGTAGGCATCTCAATTCTGAGTTCTTCATTGGCGGGATTCGGGAAAACAGTAAACATACCATTGCTGATCTCCACAGTTCCTTCGCTTTTCTCGGTGAACCTGAACCAGTTCATGTTGAATTCGGGCTGGAGTATTGTTACCCTGAGCTTGCCTGTTCCTTCAGCCAGTGTGATCTCAGTAAAAATGCTTTTCCAGGTTTGCCAGCCTCCTGTAACGGGGATGTTTACAGTGCAGGTGTTAAGTATACCCCCGCTCTCATTCAGCTGCTGAACCTGGAGAATGCCTGCATTGCTGTAACAAGCGATTCTCAACTCCAGGTTGTATTTAGCCGATTTCTTCACCCTGATGAGATACTCCAGATAATCCCCTTTATTGGTGTATCCAACATCCTGTCCGCCCCCGGTATCTGTTGTTGTCTCAAGTTGTAACCCCTGGTTGAAGGAAAAAGTTTCAGCTTCAATTTTGCCTGGAATGGGGAGGTGAGCCGGTAAATTATTCTTCACGGGCAGGCCGTTGAAGTTTTCCAGAAAAGTTCCGTCGGTGGCACGTACATGGTTCCCGCTATAACTCAGGGTGATTGTATCGCCATCATAAATATTCCGGTCAAGGCTCAGAATGACCTGGCATGGGTTGCCTGGGTTCATGGCAAACCCTGCGATATGAGCTGTGTCGCCGTTGACCCGACAACTGAAGCCGGCGTCCGAAACTGTTGAATCGGCCAGCTTTTTGTTGAAACTTATTGTTATCGGCCCGGTCTCCTGGTATGTCTCGGCTGAAACAGCATGCATAGGGACTTCAGCAAGTTTTTTACTGAGGGACAAGGCTATTAAGCCAAGATTTATTCCTCCTTTTTCAAACACCACTCTGAGTTTCTGAATGCCCTGATAAAGAATAACATCATTCACGCTGAGGTTGTTCCAGGTCTGGGTGCCTCCCGTGGAAGGCATTGAAATGATCCCGCTGACGTCGGAACGATTGACTGCAAGTTTAATTTTGGATCCGGTGAAGCCGGCATAACGAACCTTTAAATTATAAGCAGCAGTTGAATCAACATTCAGGGTGTACTGCAGCCATTCAGTATCGGCAGTCCAGCCTATATCGTACCCGTTGGAATTTACATCGGTATCCGAGCTGGATTCAATATCAACCCCGTCATTCCTGTAACTTCCCCCGTTGTTCCAGTTGGTATACGTGCCGCTGCTTCCCGAGTAATTGGCTGTGTCGGTATCAAAATAGGCTTCACCGCATCTCCCAAGGTCGTAATCGGAAGCATGTATGATGCCGGGAGCATTTACATCAGCATAAGGCTTCGTCGTGGAATCATGGATCTGCCTGAACATTGCATCGGTCACATCTTTCTGATAGGTGCAATATTCATTTTTCGCATTTGAAGCCATTTGCATCATAGTATAATATGCAAAACCCTGGGCTGGTTTTGTCCCCCCGTTATTCCAATAATCGAGCAGGGTTTGGTACTCGATTGTTTTTTTTATGGTCAGCGGGCCAACTACCGAGTTGATCTTTTTAAGGGGCCACCAGGACCACCCAATACCATTGTTCTCGGCCAGCTGAATGGCCGCGGTGAACCATGGATTCGAATTTTCACCGGATTCCCCCAACCAGAGAGGGATGTTGTACTGGTTCCTGATGTTCAGCATACCCTGGATGGAATTCTGATCGTTGTAATTCCAGTATTTATGAAAACTCACTACCATATTATTATCCCATGCAGGCAGAATGCCGTTGTAATTTCCGCCCCAGCAGTTCCCTTCGATAATGATCATATGCCGGGTATCGACTTTCCTGATCGTATCGGTAATACTGATCAGGAGTTGCCGCAAGGGGATATTGGTGGTTTCGGAACATCCGTTCTGGTTGGAACCTGTAAAGTTCCAGTTTGGTTCGTTTAGCAGATCATACCCGCCCACCCAGGGTTCATTGGCATAACGTTGTGCAAGTTTTTTCCATAATGCAATAGTTTTTATACGGTTGGCATCGCTTTCCCAAAGTGACAGCTTAGCCGGGTCGCCATCGCAGATCGCATAATCATGTCCCTGTCCGCCAGGAGCCGCATGCAAATCAAGGATAACATACATATGCCTGGCCGAACACCACCTGACCAGGCTGTCGGTCAGAGCAAAACCTTTTTCAAGCCAGGTTTGTTTACCGGATACCGGTTCTTCTTCTATGGGCAGGGTAAACAGATTATAGTGCATCGGGAGCCTTACAGAATTAAACCCCCAGCTTGCCAGGGAATCGATATCCCTTTTTGTGCAATGGTTGGAATGCCAGGCATCATAGAAGGCTTCAGTATTGGAAGCCCCGATAAGGTCTCTGATCTTCAGTTTTATCTCCCATTGCGCACTGGCAATACCGCTCATTTCCATCATATAAGGTTCCTGGAGCATCCAGCCTCCAAGCCCAATGCCTCGTAAAATGACTTCCTGCTGATTGGTATCCACAATTTTCTTACCGCTTGTTTTCAGGAACTGAGCGGATGAGGGAAGGGTAACAATAAGCAATAGCAGTATTACAAGTAATATTCCCGGCTTTTTCATCTTGGTTATACAGTTTATCAGAAACAGGTTTGAGAATCCTCAATCTCTCCGGGTCGATTCCCCGCCTCTGGGGCGGAACCCGTTTCCAGGGCTTTTCCTGGGGTTAATACCATTTTATTTCCAGATAACAGAAACAACAGAGTAGGCTGGAATGGAATAGTCAAAGTTTTTCGCACCCTGTTTCACAGAAAATGTTTTCATGGAAGAACTGTAATTAGTTACGACCAAAGCTTTTGAACCGTCCGGATTTTTGAATGCGACAGCTCCAATATTGTTCAGATTGGTTGGAATTGTTATTCCTGTTCTTGAAGCCCCTGGCCTGACAAATTTTGAAAAATGAATGATCGAATAGTAATCTTCATTATAAGTAACCAGACCACTGGATGTGTTGACCGTTACGACCCCGCGGCAGGTCGAGGAGTTGTTCGCGTGAGGAGCTCCGTACTGGTCCAGTGCGAGATTCCACATCAGGGCACATTTCGACCAGTTCTGGGTTGTTCCGATGAAAATGTTTTTCATGTTCCACATCAGGTTATCTGAGAAATTTGGTGCCCAGGTTCCGCCTGATATTTCTGTAAAATAGAGCCCTTTATCGGGGAAGGCAGTATGTACTGAGCTCATAGCCGATACATCGCCTCCATAGCCATGAAATGCTGAACCTGTTACATACTGGCTTGCTCCGGCATTATTAAAGATGGAAATGGAATAGTTAATATTGTCCCAATTATGATCATAAATAATGATCTTCGTTGAAATGCCGGCCGACTGGAATTTCGGTCCGAGGTGATCTTTGATAAACGAAGCCTCTTCATTGGATAACATGCTCATACAAGGGTAAGAGGCTGCAGAGTAAAGTGGTTCGTTTTGAGGAGTGATGGCCGCGATGGTTATACCCTGGCTTTTCATTTGCTGGATGTACTTCACAAAGTAATCGGCATAAACATCGTAACAGTTTGTTTTCAGGCTTCCGCCGATCATGCTGCCGTTGGTTTTCATCCAGGCCGGCGGGCTCCAGGGGGACCCAAGCAGGGTGATCCCTGGGCTTATCTTCAGGATCTCTTTCAGCATGGGGATCACATCCTCAGTATCCCTTGACATGGTAAAATGTTCCAGGGTATAGTCAGTCTGGGCTGAGGTCGGAAGATCGTCATAAGAATAGGTTGAAACTGAAAAATCTGATGCGCCGATAGAAAGGCGCATGAATGAGATACCGGCTCCGTTGACCGTATCAAACAGATTGGTCAGGACCGTTTGCCTCGCGCCATCGTTTAATTTCTGATGGAACAGGTAAGCCGATGATCCGGTCAGCGCCGCTCCGAAACCCTCGATGGTCTGGAGCAGCGTTGCCGTATCAACAATAATTACAGGCCAGTTGGCAGAACCCTGCGACTTGATTGGCAGATCCGCTTCCCTGTTAAAGAGTTTGGATTTATCGCCTTTGGTGAGCCACACTTTTGCAGTTACCGAGTCAACCGGGGTTGGCGGTACGGGTTCGGGCTGGCTTTTGCTTTTGCAGTTGAGCAGGAAAACTAGGGAGCCCAGAAACAGTAATGGCAAAAATCGTGCAAAGTCCTTCCTCATGGTCAAAGAAGTATTAATATCCGGGGTTCTGAACAAGTTTAGAGTTCTTGTCCATTTCCGATTGTGGAACGGGCCATACCAGCCTGTTTTGTGTGAGGTTATAGCCTATCTTCTGTCCGGTAGGGCCAACTGCATTGTTCATCACATCAATGGCCGTCCCTGTACGTTTGAGATCGAACCAGCGGTGAGCTTCAAAAGCAAGTTCAAGCCGGCGTTCTTTCGCGATAGCCAGGCGCATGGCATCCTGGGTGCTGGCCGATGTATTCACGAGCTTTGCCCTGGTCCTGATCCGGTTAACTATCGTGGCAGCTCCGGCTACATCGCCATTTTCGTTCAGGGCTTCGGCCTTCAGGAGAAGGACATCCGCCAGACGGTAAAAAATATAGTTTTGGTTACTTCCCACGGTAAAGTTCCTCCATTTGTTGATGAAAGGATAATGGTTCTGAGGATAATTCGGATCAGACCATTTACCTGTTACATCAAGAAAGATCATGGAAGCATTTTTTCTTAACGTATCCCCTTCGGAATCGAAAGCAAACACCAGGTCATTGGCCGGAAGATTGAACTTTTTCCAGTCCATGCCTCTGAAAATGGTCACACCCCAGTTGCCGTCGCTTGAACCTCCCGAATAGTTGATCTCAAAGATAGATTCAGCGCAGTTCCTGTGTTGATTATCCCACAGATCATTATAGTTAGGCATCAAACTGTATCCTCCTGTAATAACGGCATCACAATATTGCGAGACCTTGTTCCAGTCGTGGGGTTCCTGGGTTGCATACACATAGGCTAACAGAGTATTCACTGCGCCAGTAGTTACATATCCCTTATTAGTTGCGGTTGCGGGGACTCTTGCCAGGGCTGTCTCAAGATCTGTGATAATCTGGGCAAAGATCTTATCCTTGGAAGTCCTGGGTGGAAAAAGCAGAGGGTAGATCTCTTCCAGGTTACTTGCGCTGATGCTGGTAACTTCTTTGAGCTGAAGAGGTACATCTCCCCAAAGCTGGACCAGTTGGAAGTACATAAAAGCTCTGATAAAGGAGGCTTCGCCGATGATCTGACTTCTCCTGGCCTGGGTCAGTGAAGAATCAGGACATGAATGTGTGTTGTTGATGACCGAGTTTGTCTTGCCTATAGTGGAGTAAAGATAGGCCCAATCACGGCTCACATTCGTGTTGAGAGCATCCAGTTTCAGATCGTCGATCTGAAAATTGGCAGGGTTGTCGCCACCTGCGTAAGCGTCATCCGACTGGGCATCGCCGTTCACGAAATAATCAAGCTGGTAATACTCGTTCTTGAAATCGCCGTATGCACCTGCAAGAGCTGCTTCAACCTCCCCTGCGGTTTTATATAAAACCGAATCGCTGCTGTTATTTTCTACTGCAATCCCCTGTGATACCGGCTGCAGATCAAGGAACTTTTTGCAGGATTGAAAGGAGACGGCTGCCAGTATTAAAATGGAAATAATGAATATCTTTTTCATAATACTAAAAATTAAAATTCAACATTTATTCCGGCAATAAATGAAATGGCCTGAGGGTATGTGCCATAGTCTATCCCCATTTCGGTGGCACTGTTCCCGTAGGCGTTCACTTCCGGATCGTAACCTGTATACTTGGTGAGCGTAAGCAGGTTCTGCCCGGTGACATAGACAGAAAGCTTTGGTACACCTTTCTTCTTTTTAGTATTTTCAATAACCTTGTAAGAGAGTGTCACTGATTTTAATCTCACATACGATCCGTCCTCTATGAACCTTGAAGAATTTTTCACGTTATCCATATTTCCGTTACCCACAACCTTTGGTATATTGGTGATGGTGTTGGTAGGAGTCCAGCGGTCCATGACGATTGTAGACTGGTTCTTTGAGTCGAACATACCTTCCAGGTCGATACGGGTGGCATTATAGATCTGGTTCCCGAAACTACCCTGAACAAAGACTGAAAGATCAAATCTCCAGTAGCTGAATGTATTGGTGATCCCGAAGATATACTTGGGCTGTGCATGGCCGATCACGGTACGATCGCCGGGGTCGAGGATCCCATTCCCGTTGACATCGGCATATTTGATCATACCGGTCTTGGGGTCAACACCTTCAGAGATGTAACCGTAGAAAGTTCCCAGGGGCATCCCTGCTTTGACGATAGCCACATCCTGGTTGTTGCTGTAAATCCTTCCGAAATAATAGACATCTGTATATTTCAGTTCCTTCACCATATTACGGTTGAATGAAATGTTGAAATCGGTGTTCCAGCCGAATTTACTTGCGAAATTGACCGTGTGCAGGTTAAACTCCATCCCCTTGTTCTCGATCGTTCCGGCATTGGTTTGCATGGTCGTTATCGGTAAGGAAGCAGGAAGCTGCACATTCAGCAAAACATCGTTAGTGAGTTTATAGTAAGCATCAACATTCAGGATGATCCTCGAGTTGAACATTGAAAGATCGATCCCTAGGTTTGTCTGGCTGGTGGTCTCCCATTTCAGGTCGGGATTCCCGTAGGTCACCTGTACGGCTGAAGGTCCCGATAAAGGATTGGTGGCAGTGCGGCGGTAATAGCTGATAAGCCCGTAACGAGCATAATTCGGGATGCCTTCCTGGTTCCCGTTCTTTCCCCATCCGCCCCTGATCTTCAGGTCGTTGATAACTTTAATTCCCTTCCAGAAATTTTCACCTGAAATTCTCCAGCCGGCCGAGAAAGCAGGCATAGTCCCCCAGGGATTTGCCAACTTTGAGGAACCATCACGGCGAACACTTACAGTAAGGTAATATTTGCTTGCATAATCATAGGTAGCCCTGCCGAAAAATGAAGCAAGGGCCCATTGCTGAATATCGGTTGATGCCGACACCGTATTAGCCGCATTCAGGGTTGTAACGGTAACATTGGAAGGAAAATCATTCCCCCAGATGTAAGAATCATTGTAAGTGTATTTCTGCTGACTGGCTCCCAGCAAAGCAGAAAGCTTATGCTTACCCCATTGCTTGTTGTAATTCAGGGTGTTTTCCCAAAGCCAGGTAAGGCTATTGCTCTTATCGGCCTGGCCTACACCGTTTTCCTGCCGGCCATAATTGGTGCGGAAGGGATCAAGGTAATAGTCCCATTGGTGGCTGGTGTAATCAATACCGAAATTGGTTGTAAATGTAAGGCCTTTGATAATGGTAGCCGTAATATTCAGGTTACCGAAAACCCTGAAATCGATTGCTTTCTGGGCAGGTCCCTCCATATACGCAATAGGGTTCTCCCAAGAGGGCTGGAATGGGTTAGGATCAAACTGGCCACTGCCGTCGGGTTTATATACATTTAAGAAAGGAGGAGTGTTCAGGGTGCTCATAATAACCCCGCCACGACCGGAACTCGCATTGTCAGGAGTATCTTCAGTCTTTGAATAGATCATATTTACATTGGTGGAGGTCTTCAACCAGGATCTTAATTCATTATCCAGATTGATCCTGAAGTTGATCCTGCTGAACTGAGCTGGTTTGATAATACCTGCTTCACTGAGATATCCCAGGGATGAGTAATATCGGTTCTTTTCGTTTCCTCCTGAAGCTGAAAGCTGGTATGACTGGTTAAACCCTTTCCCGAAGACAAGGCTGTTCCAGTCGGTGTACCCTGTCCACGTAGGATCCAGGGAACCCGGGGCGATCTGGTCGATCAGGTCACGGTATTGTTTTGTATTCAGGGTCTCGATCGGTTTCCTGAGCCATGAAGTCCCTATGTAAGTTTGGAATTTAATAACGGGAGTGTTTTCTTTACCCCTGAAAGTGGTGATGGTTACAACTCCGTTAGCTGCCCTTGCTCCATAAATTGCGGCTGATGAAGCATCCTTGAGAACACTCATGGAAGCGATATCGCTGGGGTTCAGGCCCCTGATATCGGTCGTGGGCACACCGTCTACAACATAAAGGGGGTCGTTACCTGCCAGGACCGAGGTTGTACCGCGCACATGGACAACAATTTCCCCTCCCGGTTTTCCTGAAGGTTGCACTACGTCAACACCTGCTGCTTTTCCCTGCAGGGCTTGTGCAGCGGAAGTGATTGGCCTGTCTTCAATGTCTTTCTGATCAACCACCGAGACAGCTGTAGTAAGGTCTTTTTTGACCTGGGTGCCATAACCAATGACGACAACTTCATTCAGAACACTAACATTCTCATGCATTACAACATTAATGCTGGTTTGAGTCTCAACTTTGATATCCTGTGAGATATAACCGATATAACTGAATTTTAAGACTCCTTTATCGACATTGATCTGGTAATTTCCGTTTGGATCGGTGGTTGTTCCCTTGGTTGTTCCCACCAATTGAATCGTAACGCCTGGCAATCCAATTCCATCGGCGTCAGTGACTTTACCTGAAATATTCCTGTTTTGGGCAAAAACAGATAAAGACAAAACGGCAAAGAAAATCAGCGTAAAATGTTTAATCATAATCTGAGGTTTTAATGATTTTTACTGCTTATGGACTTTCGTTAAAAATCAAGAGTGAGACAGTTACCCGCTCACTCCTGATTTTAACTGAACAATTAGATCGTCTTTTGTTTAACGCTCCAGAACTGTTGACCAAGCTGAGGAACCGTCGTGAGCGGCTGAAATATCTACTGAAACAAACAAATACTCTTTTGATCCGGTATTGGCATAACCCATAACCGAATAGGTATTGGTTGCCGAGCCGAAATTAGGAGCTTTGGTGTTGTCAGAGTTTTCACCACCCTGAATACCGCTTGCTACACCATTATACCCTTTGTAGAAGCCAAGGAATGCTGCAAAACCGGTACCATTGGTGAGTGTAATGGTCGGATTGGTTGTGCCTGTACCGGGAGTAAACACATAAGTATGTGTTGCGCAGCTTCCGAAAGCAGCTCCGGGGCTGGCAGCAATGTCTGCATCAGTCCAGCAGCCGTTGGGAGTGCCGAAATAACCATCATTTCTTGCACTGCCATTAGTGGCATAGGTAAAGTTTCCGCCTGCGCCGAAAGTAAAGGTATTTGTTGGCATGCAAGTCCAGTTATCGGTTCCGGTTCCGCTTTCCAGCATAGCCTTGGTTACATGCCACCAGTCATTTTTGCCCAGGCCTGAACCTACGAAAACTGCATAATCATCAATACGTACTTTCCAGGAGGCTCCCTTCAGAATTGCATCTGTGAGAACCGTTGTGGAAACAAAGGCTACAGAAGTTGAAGTTGTGCTTCCATTCGGGTTCGTAGCGGTTAAAACAATGGTGTAAATACCATCCGCTGCATAAGTATGAACAGGGCTGGCTGCCGTTGATGTTTGTCCGTCGCCAAAATCCCATGCATATGAATCAGCACCGGTTGAGGTGTTGGTAAATGTTACAGTGAGGCCGCTGATTGCCTGTGTGAAACCTGCTACAGGTTTCTTCCCGGGAATAGGAGGTTCGTCTGCAGGATTGTCATAATGCATCAGGACAAATCTCCAGTAACCACCGCTCTGAGTGGGATCCCATCTGTAAACGCCTTCAATGATAAGAGTATCGATAGGGCCTTCGGTGAGTTTGATGATCTTATACTGCACTGAATCAAGAGGAACTTTCGTTTCAGAACCATTTCCTAATTTGAAAAAGCCTGCGAAAGCGCCTTTACCAAGTGTTGTCAGCGTTGACCCACCTGGAATCACTCTCATGGCATAAGAATGAGTTCCGCCTCCCCATGTGCTAAGATCTTCACCATTCGGTCCTAACATGCTTGAAGTATCACCACAAACGGCGGTAGGATCTGCGAAAATTCCTCCTTCACGCCAAAAATCTCCATGAGCATTGAACACCATGGTCCCACCATTGCGGTAGAAAGTCCATTCATCGTTAAGCTGGCAGGGACGATTGGCCAATTCATCATTATTCAAACCAACGGCCCACCATATTGTTGAGTGGTCTTCAGGTCCGCATTCGAGAGGATAACGACCTGTGGTAGTCTGACGCAAAAGCTTCCATGTCTTTGATACCGTTCCGGCAAGTTTGGTAAGCTCGGCATTGGGATCAGTAATAGTAAGGCTGACGGTATACGAAGTTTTAGTTGAGCCGTCAGTGGAGGTTGCAGTGAGAACTACAGAATAAGTTCCGACAGCAGCATAGAGATGAGACGGACTGGTCTCGGTTGAAGTAGAATTATCACCGAAATTCCATGAAAGTGATGAAAAATTTGCTGATGCATTCTTGAAATTGATTTTCAGAAAATTCGACGCATCGACCGAATAAGTGAAGCTGGCGATGACGTCCGGTGTTGTTTCTTTTTTCTTGCAAGAAGCAAGAAGGACAAGGACCATTACGATCAACATCGTCCAGGAATACTTGGGAACGTTTTTCATTTTTGTAAGGATTTTAAATTAATAATCAGATTATGTAAGGCAAATATAATGCAGATCAAGAGGTTTAACAAATCACAACGTAAATTAATTATGATTTTTTAACTCTTTAACTAAAAAAGCATCTTTAAATCAGCTAAACACAGATCGGATCATATTCTCCGGTCGGCATCACAATCATTAAAAATACATAGTGTAATTAGGACACTAAGTTATAAATATTTAATTTTGGTTTCCAAATATTCCGGGAAAAAAAAGAAATTTTTTTTAAAAATAAGTCTCTCACGTTTTAATTGTTTGAATATCAGTAATATGAATTTAATAATCTTTTCATTATAACTTGCCGGAATCAGGAAAACGGGTATTGGACTAACTAAAATACTGCCATTTCACCTACTTTTGCCGCCATTCGCTTTGAAAACGGGTATCATCAATAAACGAATTATATCATGCCTGGATCAAAAATACTCAGAAACCTGAATCCCCACGTTTCGGTGGATTGTGTGGTTTTTGGTTTCGAGTTCGGCAGGCTCAACGTTTTATTGATAGAGCGTAACACGAGTTTTAAAGGAAAAGAATACCATGACCTGAAACTTCCCGGGGATCTGGTGCGCAAAGATGAAGACCTGGATACGGCAGCATCAAGAGTCTTGAGGGAACTCACTGGTCTCGACAAGATCTACCTAAAACAATTCGCTGCCATCGGATCGCCGGTGAGGTTAAAGAGACAGGCAAGGGATATGGAATGGCTGCGAAGCATTGGCCATCCGGAAGAAATAGTTGTTACCATAGCCTATTATTCCCTTATCAATATTGACCAGGATAAAGCCGCCAGTTTCTTACTTCAGCCACATTCCCGCTGGTACATGGTATCTGAAGTGAATGATCTGGCCTTTGACCATATTGCTATTTTGCAGCAGGCACTTGAAATATTAAGGGCCGATTTGAAGTCTAAACCTATAGCTTATGAACTTTTACCTCCAAAATTCACCCTCGGGCAATTACAGCAATTACATGAAGTTATTTTAGGAGTGAAGCTCGACAAACGCAATTTCCGGAAAAAGGTTGCCAACATGCCATACATCATGCCAATCAACGAGAAACAGATAGATGTATCACACAAGCCGGCACAGTACTTCAGTTTCCACCGTAAGATCTACGAAAAAACAAAAACTGCCTCTTTCAGTGCTTGCTGATCACGAGGTTCCTATACTTTCAGGAAAATCTTTTTTCTATAAAGAAAGTAAAGGAATGACCACTTTACAAGGATTACACAGAATGCGTAAAATACCGGTTTAAAACTGCCTAAAGAGTCAGCAAAACCATGAATGAAAATGTTGGCAATGATCCCGAAATCGAATATTCCCTGGACCACATAAATGGTTATTGGATTTAAGCCGATGACAATAAAAGGGAATGCCCATTTTTTATATCCTTTCACATCGATGATCCAGAAAAAAGTGCATAGCAACAGGAAGGAAATTCCTGCTGTAAGCATTACATAAGATCCGGTCCACAAGTACTTGTTGACCGGGAAAACCAGGCTCCATAATAATGCAGTAACAATAAATGATATACCTGCAATAAGCAGGTTCCTGATCTTTTTCATGTTGCTGCCTGCCCCAAGAAGCCACCTCCCGGCCAGCACTCCGAACAGTACATTTGTTATGGCGGGGAACATGGTAAGAATACCTTCATTATCGCCATATGTATAACAACAGAAAGATCCCGGTAAGAACTGCCTGTCGATATACCCGCAAAGATTCCCCTGGGGTGTCAGATCATATACATGAAATCCCGGGGCCGGAACAAGCAACAAAACAAGCCAGTAAATTATAAGAATGGAGCCGGCCCAAATCAGTTGCCCTTTATTTTTAAAATTCATCACGATAAGGGAAGCGAAGAAATAGGTCACGGCAAACCTCTGCAGAACACCCGAATAGCGCTGTCCCGCGAAATCCAGGTTAAAAAGCCCGTTATAAATCAATCCCAACAAGAAAAGCAACAAGGTCCTTCTGATGATATGGTAATATAATTTCTTTCGGGAGTCCCCTCTTTCCAGGCGGCGTGTTATGGATAAGGGCATGGCAATCCCCATAATAAACAGGAATAATGGGAAAATAATATCATAGAAACGAAATCCGGCCCAGGCAGGGTGATCAAGCTGGGTCGCAAGGCGATGACAGAAAGGTGTGTTTATAAATGTAAGCAATGCGACGAAGAATGCATCCCCGCTTGTTATCCAGAACATATCAAAACCTCTTAAGGCATCAATGGAAACAATACGTTGAGTTTGTGTTTCTGTTGTTACGTCTTTCATGGCTAAACGATTTTAGATTATTCGTGGGGTTGAATTTCCTGAATTTCAGCCAGGACCGAATCAATTTCCTGCAAACTACCGGCCGTTACCAGCTTCATCCTGTAAGGTTTAAACCCGGCTATGCCTTTAAAATACCCGCTGTAAAGCTTGCGCATTTCGAACAATGTCGCCCGCTCGCCTTTATAGGCAAGGGATTTTTCCAGGTGTAAGCGCAATATTTTTATCCTGTTGCTTACGGATGGCGGAGATAGTATCTTATCATTCGCGAGGAATGCTTTCACTTCAGCGAATATCCACGGATTGCCCACGGCGGCCCGGCCAATCAGAATGCCATCCACTCCATAACGGTCCTTCATTTCCTTTGCTTTTGGGCCAGTGTCAATATCTCCGTTGCCAAACACTGGAATATGCATTCTGGGATTATTTTTCACCTCACCAATCAGGGTCCAGTCGGCTTTGCCTCCATACAACTGAGTACGGGTTCGGCCATGAATACTGATAGCTTGTATCCCAACATCCTGCAGCCGTTCGGCAATCTCAACTATTTCAAGGTGTTTTTCATCCCAGCCCAGACGGGTTTTTGCAGTGACAGGAAGTTTTGTGGATTTTACTACCTCCCCGGCCATAGCTGTCATCTTCGGAATATCCTGAAGAAGGGCAGCACCGCCCCCTTTCATGACGATCTTTCGCACAGGACATCCGAAATTAAGGTCAATGAAATCAGGACCCTCATTTTCGGCCGCTTCAGCCGCCTTTTTCATTGAATCAATATTGGCCCCGAAAATCTGAATGCCTATAGGCCTTTCCTTCGGTTCGAACTGCATTTTAATCCTGCTCTTCCAGGCATCCCTGATAAGCCCTTCGGCAGCAATGAATTCGGTGATCAGTACATCCGCCCCAAAATCCCTGCAGATTGAACGAAATGGGGAATCGGTCACATCTTCCATGGGAGCAAGGATAACTGGAAATTCACCGGCTTCGATCTGACCTATCCTGACCAAAATTCATTATTTTAGCGCAAAAATAGCCAATTCATTAACATCTGATGAAACAAGCCCTTTTCTCAAACCTTACTCCATTTAGTCGCCTGGTCTTCGCCATAGCCCTGACCTTTTCCTGTTTCATCCTGTTCTTTTTTGCTGCCCTGCTTCTCGCTTTACCGATATTTCATCTCAGTCTCACCGGGACTCTTGCCATCCTTAACCAGATAGATGATCCTAAAGCCCTCAGGATATTGGAGTATTTCCAGGTGACCCAGTCGGTAGGCCTCTTTATTATTCCCCCTGTCCTTGCAGGTTTCCTTTTGGAGGGAAATTCCTGGACCTACCTGAAGGCAAACCAGACAGGCAAAGGCAATGTGTATTTCATTGTTTTCCTGCTGATGTTCGTTTCCCTTCCCTTCATCAACTGGCTGGTCGATCTCAACCAGATGATGAAACTGCCAGAATTTCTGAAAGGAATGGAAGACTGGATGAAGAGCGCCGAGGAGCAGGCCGGGAAACTGACAGATTCTTTTCTTGCAGGCTCATCCTTCGGTAATTTCCTGTTCAACATCTTTATGATAGGCATTCTCCCGGCTGTAGGGGAGGAGTTCATGTTCAGGGGATTATTGCAGAAGTTGCTGAAAGGATGGCTCAAAAACATTCACCTTGCTGTTTTCATAACAGGCTTCCTGTTCGCCCTCATGCACCTGCAGTTTTACGGCCTGCTGCCAAGGATGATCCTGGGTGTGATCTTCGGTTATCTTTTTTACTGGAGCGGATCCATCTGGGTGCCTGTATTCGCACATTTCGTAAATAACAGCGGAGCTATCATCATCTCTTACCTTGCCAACCTTGGGCTCATAAGTCAGAAATACCAGGATTTCGGAAGTACTCATAATGTTTTTCTCATTCTTCTAAGCCTGCTTATGACGACTTCCTGCCTGTTTATGGTTTACAGGCGAAAACCGCTTTACCCAAGTTAACGATGTATGGCCAAAAAAAAACCATCTTCTTACCGAAAAACGGTTCGGAATGACCAGAAAAGGTCAGTCCTTAAAGGAAATAAGCAAACCCAAAAGAACATTTACACAGGGAATACCAGCGCCACAGCAGGTTTATTCATCCGGCTCGAGACTTTCCTGTCAGGGCGAATGAACTTTGTATTATACGCATCCATGCTTGCAACACTGCTCTCCGGAATTCTTCTTTTTGACATCCGTTTCAGCCTGGCCGGTGACGATTCAGCCTATGTGGCAAGAGCTTCCGATTTTGTACGGCATTTTATTTTTCCTTCTTTCCAGGGCCCGTTGTACCCGATCATCCTGTCGCCTTTCGTTGCTATCTTCGGCATCAGCTCAATCCCCCTGAAAAGCCTTTCCTTGGTATTCATGATGGCCGCTGTCCTGTTCTTTTTCAAAGCTTTCAGGCAAAGAATATCTCCCGTTATCCTTACGATCTCCCTCTTCCTGTTATCGGTAAATCCCTTTCTTCTGTATTATTCCAGCCAGACCTATACAGAGGCCTTTTTTATGTTTCTCCAGGCTTTCACCTTATATGTCTTTTTCAAATATTTTATTGATGAGGGCGGATCAGAATCGTTTAAAAAACTGGCATTGAAGCATCTTATCCTGGCCGCTTGTGTTCTGAGCCTGGGATTGACAAGGCCAATTGGGTTTGCGTCGATCATGGCTATACCGGCCTACTTCATGCTGAAAGCTCAATGGAAAAACATAGTTTATTTTATCCTGGCCTTTATCCTGCTACTCCTGATTTTCCTCCTGGCCAAAACCCTCATATGGGGGAATTCCGGACTGTTGTTTTCCTCACAGGCAGGAGGCTTCCTGGCAAAAGATTATTATAACCCGGGCGGGGGAAGGGAAGATATTTCCGGATTTATAGACAGACTTTGTTTCAATTCAAACTATTATATTTCACAAACTGTATATGTGTTTCTCGGACTCCGTGCTACAGTTAATGCTACGCAGGTATATACCTGGCTAACCCTGCTTACTGTCCTGATTTTTGGCTTATTGATGATCATGGTCTTCAGAAAAAACGCTTACCTGCTTTTTACCGGAATTTACATCCTGATCTCCCTTACAGGTATTTTTCTGATAACCCAGGTAATATGGATCCAGGACAGGTATATCATCTCATACTTTCCTTTGATCTTGCTTTTGCTGACTGCATTTTTCTATTACCTGTTTTGGTTGAAAGGATTGACAAGACTACAGATCGTTTTACCCTTGCTGGCGATCATCCCTTTCATTTCATCCATTCGAACCCTCGCCACTGATATACAACAGGTGAGGGAGATAAAGGATAATTATTCAGGGCTTTCCCCCGACTGGGAAAACTACTGCAGAATCAGCGCATGGGCAGCGGAGAACCTGCCCCCCGGCACCCTGGTTGCATGCCGAAAACCTTCTGTTTCCTTTATCTATGGCAAGGGGAAAAACTTCTATGGAATTAACCGGATCGTTTCCATGTCGGGAGATTCGCTTTTACAAAACTGGAAGCAGAAAAACCAGCACTGCTATTTTATTTTAACATCCTCCTTGGTTGGACGCTCTTTACCCGATTACCTGTATTATTCTTTTAAATATTGTTTCGCCGGCTATGGTTTAATTAAAACCGCAAATTCGGTCCTCAATCCGGTTTATATTATGAGTTTTCCGGAAAGTTCCAGGGAAAAGACCCTGCAGATGATGAAAGTTTCACAGGTCGCCGGAACTGATAATATGGATACCTTGCACTCCTGGCTGAAAGATAGCAGGAATACCATCTCCTATGTGTTTCCCGACACCCTTCTGGCATTCCTCCGGGCAGCGGGTGTGACGCATGTGATCATGGCGAACCTTAGAGCCGACGGGCAAAAGAAGGATGGCAACACGAACAATACCGTTGAACTGTTTATGGATTATATCAGGTTCAAGTACCCCGGGATCATGACGAAAATAGTCCAGGTTGGAGCCAATGATAACGAGCCGGCAACCCTGTATAAGATAAATTATGACCAGGCTGTAGTGAATATGTCTCAATGAAAAAAGTTTATGGTTTCCTGAACACTTTCATCAGTGCTTCACGGAATGCCAGTCCAACAGGGATCATCGTTCCTGCGATATTCAGACGGTTTCCTTCCATGTAACTGATCCGGCCCAAGGGTACAATAAATGATTTATGGACCCTGATGAAAAGGTCGGCTGGCAGAAGCTCTTCCATTCTCCTGAAGGTTTCATGTACCATCAGAGTTGCAGTGAGAGTGTGCACTTTCACATAATCACCCGTAGCTTCCAGGTAAAGGATGTCGGAATAATTTACCTTATGAACTTTTTTATCTGCATGCAGGATGAGGAAGCCCTGATTCTCCTGTTCCGGAGCTTTTACCTGGCCGGTTTTGGACTCCAGGTAACTTCCTCTCTCAAGAGCCTTGTTTACAGCTTTAAGAAAACGCTCAAAAGAGAAAGGTTTTACAAGGTAATCCACGGCATCTGAATCAAATCCTTCCACGGCGAATTCAGGATAGGCAGTGGTAAAGATCACCAGGGGCGGATGGCTGAGTGACTTTAAAAAACGAATACCCGAGATTACGGGCAGGTTGATGTCAAGAAAGATCAGGTCAACAGAAGCATTCCTGATCAGTCCTGAAGCTGAAAGTGCATCGCCGCAAATCCCTGTAAGCTCCAGCTCGGAAACACCGGCAATGTATTTTACCAGGACATCCTGCGAGAGGGGCTCGTCTTCAATGACCAGGCAGCGCATCTTTTTCATGCAGGGGACAAGTTAACTTCACAATAAAACGCTCATTATCTTTGCTTATTTCCAGGGGATGCTTCCCGGGATATAGCAGTTCAAGCCTGTTACGCAGGTTTACAAGACCTATCCCAGGTGCATTCCGGGCTCCCTCATCCGCAGAATGCCCGATATTATTTTCAAAATAAGCCTGCAGATTATCACCCGAAATGCTGATAAGGATCCTGGCAAACACAGGTCCGGTGGCTCCTTTGATCCCATGTTTGAAGCAATTTTCAATCAGCGGGAGAAGAAGCAGGGGAGCGATCTGCCGGTCAACCGGTTCAACCGGCAACTGAATCTCGATATCAGCATCCTTTCCTGCCCTGAGTTTTTGAAGCTCCAGGTAATCTTTCATAGCCGATAGTTCACGGGATAAGTCGACCTGACCTGCAGAGGTTTCATATAAAACATACCTGAGGAAATCCGAAAGCCGGAGAACGAATTCCGGCGCTTTGGCCGAGTTTTGTAAGACCAGTGAATAAATACCCGCCAGGCTGTTGAACAGAAAATGCGGGTTGACCTGATTTTTCAAGGCTTCAAGGCGGGTTTCAGCGTTTTCTTTTTCAAGTTTTACCAGCTCGTTCCGGGCCTCCATAAGCATGAACCAGCCCCTGGAAAGCTTTAGCAATGTTGTAATTCCTGTGAAAACCAGGCTGAATTTAAGAAGGTCGCCGAATTCGTAATATGAAATGAAATAGTAACCGGGCAGAATAATATCGGTGAGTTTCGAAAATGTGAGGATGTTCAGCACCGCTGATGCTCCAATACAGGCGAGCAGCAGGATGGAATAGGGGAAGTACATCTTCCTGCTTAGAAAACGGGGGATCAGGATGAGAAGGTTAAGGTAAATCCCGGGCAGCAGGCTTGATATAAAAATTAAGGTATAAATAAGGTCTATCTTCTGGAAACCCGGAGAGGTGGCGAATATTCTAAGCAGGACATAATACGCAATCAGCCAGAAAAGCAGGTGCTGAACCCACCTGCTTCCTGCGAATTTCCTCATGTTTTTCATCACGGCCATCACCCAATCGCGATTATTACGAGTTCCTTTTCAATACAAAGGTATAATCATTCTTATCATCTTTGAAGGCTGCGGGATCATTCCCGTATTTGTCAATGAATTTCTGCAGATCAGCCGTTGGTGCGGTCAGGATCACCTGGAAATTATCCGGATTTTTCTCATCGAGATCATACGGTATCCTTTCATGCGCGATCCTGATCCTGTTTTCATTGAAGAGTTTTATAAGCCATTCCTCGTTATACCATCTGATGGTGATCTGCTTGCTTGCCAGCTCAACTTTTGCCAGGGTATGAGCAGGAATCATGTGCATTACCGCCAGGTCCTGGCCTTCCATATCAGGGAGGTAAAAATCGAGATAAAGCTGGTTGTTAACAGTGAACAGATGTGCAAGGAACTTTGAAGTTCCTTTTTTATCAGTGTATTTAATATCATAGGCATTACCGGTTTTTTCGGGTTTGAATATTCCGGCAAATGATTTATGCTGGCTTATTTCCCAGGTCGAAGAATCCTTACCTTGCCAGTTCCCAAGCAGTTCAGGTTTATAGATAATATCCTTTTCGGCGTAGAAAGGATGAAGGGATTTTACGAGGCAGCCACTCATCATCATTGCGATCAGGGCAACCAGAATTATCAGTTTTGTTTTCATGGTTTTTTTTTATGATGCAAAGGAAGGACAGGAATGGGCCTGAAAAAAATTATTTCGTTGAACAGCATAAAAAGTTCGACAAACAATGAGGCAGTTAGGTCGGGAATTTTTGAGGGGTAAGTCCTTGACTTCTTTAAATATCCTGTTATCTTTGTTTTATGAACAGGTTTTTCGAACAGCTTCAGGGAAGCAACCTCAGCCCTTTCGATATTCTTCTTCTTGTTCTGTATGCATGTACGAGCCTTGGTATAGGCTTGTATGCTTCAAAGCGCAAATCCGATTCAGATTTCATGATAGCCGGCCGTAGTATCGGGATCATTGGTTTTGTTACTTCGGTTGTTGCAAGTTATATAGGCGGGGCTGCACTGGTGGCCTACTCGGCTTATGTATATCGTTTCGGCATATCGGCCTTTGCTGTGTTCATTGGTACTGCAATCGGCTTCCTGGTGTTTATCCCTTATGGCCATAAGCTCAGGAAATTCAGCGGCGAAAAGCAATTCTTTACACTTTCCGACTGGTTTTATTTCAAATTCAACAAAGGTACCGGGTTGTTTTCCGCAATCATACTCCTGATCGTATATTCGGGCATGTTGCTGAACCAGTTCATCGCAGGGAGCAGCCTGCTGGCCAGCATCAGCGGATGGTCCTACGAGACCGGGTTATTACTTAGCGCCGCACTCATCACAACTTACCTCCTGGCGGGTGGTTTCAGGAGTGTTATCCGCACCGACATCTTTCAGTATCTGGTCCTGCTGGTCATCATCATCCTTATTGCTTCGGTGATCTTCCAGGATAAACGTGACTTTGCCATAGAACTGGTTGATTTTTCGAGGATGAACATCGGTATGACGATAGCCTTTACAGCCTTCGGGATCTTCATCATCTTCCAGAGCGCCGAATACTGGCAAAGGGTTTACGGTGCCCGCTCCGACCGTATCGTTCGGGATGGTTTTATACTTTCAGCGGTGTTCACTGTAATAACTGGGATTGCTATCACCATGGTCGGGCTGGCCGCCCACAGCCATCTTGCGGATATTGAGTCCAAAGATGCCTTTGCCAAAGGACTTACACTGCTGCTGCCCCGAAAGCTCCTGGGAGCATCCCTTATCATGATCTTCGCTGCAATAATGAGCGCTGCTGATACACAGATATTCGTTTTGGCATCTTCGGTTGCTGTAGACTGGTACGATAAACTCTCGGGCAGGAGATCAGATGACAAACGGCGAATGCTGATCACCCGCCTGGGGATAATTGGATTTACTTCACTGAGCTGTTTGGGAGCCTATTTCCTGCGCGACCTTGTTGCGGTTATCATTTTCATCACTGGCATCGGATTTACCCTGATCCCGGCTTCGGTCGCCTCCTTCCACTGGAAGATCAGCAGCAAAGCTGCTTTGTGGAGCTTTATTAGCGGCATTGCCTATGTTTTTATGCTCATCGGTATCGCTTTGTTCCAGGCTGATCCCAAGGAATTCTTTAAAGATAATGCCGACCTGGCAATACTTTCCGTATTTGTTTCAGCCCTGACTTTGTTCATCGTAAATTTATTTTCCACAAAGCGGGTTTCATGAAAAGAGATTTACTTCTGATAATGTTGATATTGTCGGTTTTCGCTTCGCGGATGACTTTCGCCCAGGCAGATACGACATTGCATCCTAAGGAAAAACGGAAGAAAGGCTGGGTGCCTTCCCCCTTGCCGGTGATCGGCTATGATGCCGATCAGGGCTTGCAGCTTGGAGCCCTCTGCCAGCTTTTTGATTACGGCGACGGTTCGATATATCCTAATTACAGGCATACAATTTATGCTGAAGTCTCTTTTTTTACAAAAGGCAGCGCGGTATTCGAACTTTTTTATGATTCCAAATACCTTATTCCTGGTAATATCCGCTTTACGGGCGATATCACCTACCTCCCTGAACGGGCCCTTGATTTCTATGGTTTTAACGGTTACCAGGCCAACTATGACCATTCTTTCGAAACCCAGGGAGGCTCCGATTACATATCGAGGGTCTATTATCGTTGCCAGAGAAGGCTTTTCCGTGTACTCGCCGATTTCCAGGGCCCCATCCTGGGTCAGAAATTACGATGGCTGGCCGGGATCAATTTTTTCGATATCCGGATGTCTACTGTGGATATCAGCAAGATCAATGCAGGTAAAAAGGAAAGTAACCAGCTGCCAGATACCGCCTTGCTATGGGATAATTATGTTAAATACGGATTGCTGAATCCTGCGGAAGCCGAAGGAGGGTCGCTTACTTTCCTTAAAATGGGCCTGGTATATGACACCCGCGATAACGAACAAGCACCGAATAAAGGGATATGGTCGGAAATCGTTTTAATGGCAGCCCCATCGTTCCTGGGTAACAGTCCGTACGCCTTCGTGAAACTGTCAGTTACCCACAGGCAATTTTTTTCACTCGTGAAAAAATACCTTGTCCTTGCATACCGCCTGAATTATCAGGGAACCATTGGAGGGACATCACCTTATTATATTGATCCCTATATGTTCTCCTCATGGTCGCTCTCAACCAAGGTCGATGGGCTTGGCGGTGCCAGGACCATCAGGGGGATCATTCGCGACCGGGTTGTCGGAGATGGCACTGTTCTGGGAAACCTGGAGGTTCGCTGGAAGTTCTGGAGGACTCATTTTCTTAAACAAAACATATGTTTCGGGTTGGTCGGTTTCCTGGATGGGGGAATGGTAGTCCAGGAAAGGAAAGTCTATTCAAACCTGGTCCCTGCAAACCTGCAGTCGACATATTTCAACTCTTCAGCCGACAGGATGCATTTCGCTGCAGGGCTTGGACTGAGAATCACACAAAACGAAAGTTTCACGCTCACCATCGATTACGGGTTCCCGTTCAATACCCAGGACGGAAGCAGCGGGCTATATGTAGGGATCGGTCATATGTTCTGAACCGGCCCGGAGTTCCTGACAGGTTTTTTGGGTCAGCATGAAAAATTTTTCAAAAAAGTGGAAGTAGTCTAAATAAGAATTAAATTTGCTGCCATTAACCTGAATCCTTTAAAAACACATCGTATGAAATCAGTAAAAATTCAGTCAGTATTTATGCTCGTTCTGGTCTTTATGTTTGGCATGATGGCCATTGCACAGGAAAAGAAACCGGCAGTTCCCAATGAACAGGCATGGCTTCAGAAGTTTGTCGGTAGCTGGACAGCAAAAGTCATAGTGACCGACGATAAAAAGCAAACCACGTCCTTCACGGCAAAAATGAATTATTCATCCGTTGCTGACGGGAACGGAGTTTACGGAGTGGAAACCATCAATGACCCTAAACTGGGTAAAATGACAGGTTCCTATCTGATGGGTTACGATCCATATGAAAAAAAGGTTCATTTTTATGCCGTTAGTAATACAGGTGTTTGTCACGACCACGATTGTACCTGGAAGTCACCAGACCATCTTTACCTTGAGCACAACAGCATGAGGAACGGGAAAGCCTTTAAGGAAGAAATAAACCTGGTGTTCAAAGACAGGAACACCATCGAGTTTACTGAAACTGATTACCTGGGGGGCAATGCCGTTGAAACCGACCAGGGCACTTTCAAAAAAGCAAAATAAGCTTAAATACTACTTTTACCGGAGTCATGCTTGCAGCAGGCAGGATCAATCACTAAATTGCAGGGGTTTTTCTGAAAAACCCCGGCAATTTTATTATGATAAACAATTCATTGGATCTCCGCAGGATAATTCTCTGGCTCACAGCCATCCTTCTGCTTGTTTTGTTATCATGCCTTTTATTACGTAACCCGGTCCTCAGGCTCCTGGCAGCCTCGAAAATAAACCATTTCAATTCAGTTTATAATGCACGGCTGAATATAGACAAGGCAAGGTTTGAGGGGGTCTCAACTATATTCCTGACAGGCATCAGTCTCATTCCAGCCCAGGGCGATTCCCTGTTGAAAATAGATACCCTTATTGTTTCAGTTGACCCCTGGAAACTTCTTGCAGGCAGGCTGAACATTACCTTTGTTGAGATCCGTAATCTATACCTGATAGTTAATCGTAAAGACAGTCTTACGAACTATAGTTTTCTTTTCAGGTCAAAAAGATCTTCCTTACATGACAGCATTCTGCCTGGGCAGCAGCAAAGGGATTCAGCGCTCAACTCCCAGCACACTGACTATTCTGAAGCAGCAAACCGTATCTTCCGCTGGGTATTTGATAAAATCCCCGCTGAAATGGATGTCAGCAATCTGAATATCAGGAGTATTACAAATTCGCATACCGTGAATGTGCATCTTGATCGCCTTCTCATAAAGGAGCGCAGCTTTTCAACAACAATCCGGATCAGGGAAGATACAATGCAGTCTGGATGGAAAGCTGAAGGACAACTTGACAGCAGGAACCGGTATGCGGAAGTTGCTCTCTCATCCGCCGACCATAAAAAAGTTTCAATTCCCTACATCGGGTTTAAATGGGATGCCGGAATTTGTTTTGATTCACTTAAGCTCAGTGTTTCGGCGGGAAGATTCAGAGATGAGGAAGAGAGTATCAAAGGCAGTTTTGCCTTCACAGGGCTTCAGGTCTTTCACGAAAAGATTGCAGCAGATACTGTCAATTTTCAAAAGCTTGGGGTTGATTATCTTATCAATTTCGAAACCGATGCGATTGAACTGGATTCAGCAACCAGGGTTACTTTCAACGATCTTGATTTTCATCCGTATCTCAGATACCGCCCTGGCCTTCCGAAACAAATAACCCTCAGGATCAACAAGCCGATTTTTCCAGCCTGTCAGTTGTTTTCTTCACTGCCCGGCGGACTGTTTATTAACCTGAGAGGAATTGAAACATCGGGGGAGCTTTCGTTTCACCTGGATTTCTATGTGGATTTATCCCAGCCAGATTCATTGAAATTTGAGATGGAACTGAAGCGTCAGCAGTTCCGGGTGCTTTCATACGGCAAGGGGGATTTGCTGAAGCTTGACAGTTCCTTTATTTATACTGCATTTGAGGAAGATGAACCTGTACGCACTTTCCAGGTTGGACCTGAGAACCCCAATTTCAGGAAGATCTCCCAGATCTCCCATTTTCTTCAGTATGCGGTAATGACTTCTGAAGATGGGGGATTTTACCAGCACCGGGGGTTCCTGCCCGAGGCTTTCCGCGATGCTATTATAGCGGATATCAAAGAAGGAAGGTTTGTCCGCGGGGGAAGCACCATCAGCATGCAGCTGGTAAAGAACGTTTTTCTGAGCAGGAGTAAAACGGTCGCCAGGAAGCTGGAAGAAGCCCTGATCGTCTGGCTCATCGAGAACCAGCAAATCAGCAGCAAAGAAAGGATGTACGAGGTATATCTCAATATTATCGAATGGGGGCCTTTGATTTACGGGGCAAACGAAGCATCCCGTTTTTATTTCAACAAGGATGCTTCAAAGTTGACCCTGGCCGAAGCCATTTTCATGGCCTCGATTATTCCCCGGCCCAAATGGTTCAAATATAATTTTGATGAAAACGGGCATCTCAGGGCCAGCCTGGCCGATTATTACCGTCTGGTCTCAACCAAGATGCTCGGCAAGGGGTGGATTACACAGCAGGATTTTGACCGGCTTGTTCCGGATGTGGAATTGAAAGGCCCGGCGCGTTCTTTTTTATTATCTTTACACAGGTAAAACCGGCCGATTAACAAATTGTCATTTCAGCAATATTGATGTATGCGTAATATTCTTATTCTCTTTTTTTGTTGGCTGATGGCTATTCAGCTTTATAGCCAGGGCACTCACAAACCGGCAAGTTCCGGTCCACTCAAATTCATTTCCACAAGCCAGGTGTTGCAGGACCTTCAGCAGAATGGCATAGCGTCTAAGTATTACGAAACTTCCCAGGACCTGATATTTATGGATGAAGCCCTGATAGGGGCACTGAATGCAATAACCCCGGGTATTGTGACCCAGGAGAACATGGATTATATTAAATACATTAACTCCAGAGACCTGAAGCCATACAGGGAAGTATGGGACCATAATGTATATATGAAATACACAGCGGCATTAACGGATATCAAACAACTCTTGACTGACCCTGATGCTTTGGCTGATCTTAAAAAAAGACTGGGAAGGGAGTTTTACCGTCTTGATGCCACTGCTTTCAGTACAGGAGCCGACAGGATCATGTTTATTCTGAGAACACCTGAAGCCGATGCCGGTTCCTTTTACAGGGCCATCCTCGCTAATGGGTCCATCCGTCTTGATGAAATTTCGAACTGGAGAGATTAGTGATACACTTTGACCATAATATAACCTCATCTGTAGTATATGAAAATTTTTTATCGTTGTTTGCTGATTGCCTGTCTCCTTGGATTCCAGGCCATTTTGTTTGCACAGGAGAAATCCCCTCCCGTTGATATCGGGAAGGAAAGTATTTATTTTCCGCATCATTACTCACTATACAAGGTGCAGACAGGCCTGGGTTTTTATTTTACAAAGCTGCCTTTCGACTGGGTTGAGAATGCGCTGCAGGCGCCTTTAGTTGACCTGCACCTTACGTTTGGGCTGCCTGCCGGATTTTCCCTTGAAGGGACACTGAACACTGTTGTTGTCTCGAACCAGGTGACACTTGGCCCCCGATGGAATTTCATCAGCAATAATTTCTCATTCAATCTTGGGTATGACCTGGGATATGTGCTCGGGATGATGAATATCGGAGGGTTCAGTAATACGGGGATGATGCTGATCCATTATCCCAACCTCTCTGTAGGTTTCAAAACCAAAACCCTTTCTTTTACCTTCAAGGCCGAGGCTGTGGTCATCGGTTGGGGTCAAATGAAAACCGGAGAGAATATCATGGTCAGGCCCAGTAATGTCTTCGATGGGATGACAGCCGGAATTTACATGGAGCAACGCATCTTCAAGAAAAAGATCCTCGTGATCGGGATCAAGGACAATTATTTAAAATATTACTGGCCGGCCTGGATGATCTTTCCAACCTTCGACCGCTACTATCATATTCCTGAACTTCATCTGCTATGGGTGTTATGAAAAAAAATATATTCACTTTGTTTTGCCTTGCCCTGCTGATTGCGGGCTGCAACAAGTCAAAAGAGGTCGCGGTTCCTTCGGCCGGACCCAATTCGATCCTTAAGGAAACGACTCCTTTATCAAACCCTTCACGTAACACTATGGACGGGATCTATAAGGTAACTGCCGGCAATGACCTGTTCGGCGACCAGGTGGTAATCAAATGGTCCCGTAAAAAAATGTCAATCTTCTGTTCCGACGGGCATTACTTCGTTCTTGATGCCGGACAGCTCGATACAGTGATCATGTTGCAGGGGTACTGGAGGTATTGCTATAATGATAATACCGGTGCGGTGTCTGCATATATCGCAAGAGAGGAAGGAGGCAGGGACATCATGAAAGCCAATACTCATCCGCAGGAGATCATTATAAGGGGAGGTTACGGCTCATCAGGTAATGAGGTTAACAATGCAATTGAATTTGTTTACCAGAGACCCATCTCTCCAAGCCTGTTAAGCAAGCATTATTCGATCCTTGCACATCGTTCGGGTGGCCGAACATCCGATCATCTGCCGGTATCGGAAAACAGTATCAACATGATCAATTTTACCGAAGGCCTGGGCTCCACCGGGATCGAGATTGATGTTCAGCTCACCAGTGATGGCATTCCGGTGCTATACCATGATGCCGACCTCAACATTCGCCTTACCCAGAAAGGTCCGCTTTCGGGGCCGATCAAGGATTTTACCTATACCCAGCTGTATTATCTTGTGCGCCTCATCCACGGTGAACGTATGCCAACCTTAAGGGAAGCATTGATGTTCACTATCGACAGTACTCTTCTTACCGATGTCTACCTGGATATGAAAGAGAAGGTACCCACGATGTCTGCCGTGGTCCCGATCCAGCAGGAGATGCTGCAAAGGGCTAAGGATAAAGGTCGCGAGTTGAACATTTACATCGGCCTGCCATCTGCCGATGCGATTACTGATTTCATGAACCAGCCGGGTTATAAAGACATTCCTTCTTTATGTGAATTGACTACGGATGACGTGCAAACTGTGAACTCACATGTATGGGCTCCGCGCTGGACCGAAGGGACCCAGAACGACCTGGTGGCCCAGATGCACAGCCAGGGCAGGATAGCCTGGACATGGACACTCGACGATAAAGACTGGATAAGGCAATATATCAGCGACGGACAGTTTGACGGCATACTTACCAATTACCCGTTCATCGTGGGCTACTATCATTATATAAGGGAGAACTAAGACATGAGAAAGATAATTATAACTGCGCTGCTTTGCCTGATTGTTTTCTCTTCCGCACGAGCTCAGAAACCTGACTCCCTCGTGCATCCCGCATCCGACATCTCACATCCGAAATCACATTTTACCCTGGCATTCGGTGCCGGCTGGTCCCATTATTTTGCTAATATGGACCTGGTTCCTGCCCGCAATGTGCAAAAAGACTTCATAGGGACTTCATTCCGGTTTATGTGGGAACCCGAATACCGCCTCAGCCTTGGACTGGAAACGGGTTTCTATCGCATATTCAGGGTCGATTCAACACTTACTGCCGAATATTCCATGCAATCCAGGATGAACGTGGTTCCTTTGTTTCTGGTGATCCGAATGAGGATTGTCGATAATTTTTACCTTTCCATTGCACCCGGACTGGCTCTTCAGTATACCAAGATCACCGGTATAGGGCCCGAGATAACCAGTCACCAGTTTTCCATGGCCAACTTTGAAGCAACGGCATCATATTTCTATCCGGTCAGCAAACTGTTTTTAGTCGGGGGAGAAGCCAGGGTAATGTATTTTGGCAAGACCAACGATACCATGTTTTCACTTAATGCAGTGTTTGCAATAAAATTATAAGCCATGAACATCTTATTGCGATCGCTCATCGCGATAGGATGATTCCTTTCAGTAATTTCAGGAGAATCCCAACCTATAACGGCCTTTCCGGGATATTCGTCAGAATAAGGCCGCCGAGGCATTCCTGTTTTTTCTCATCTTACCGATTTCTTTCACCCTTTCGTCGGGTTTACACCGAGCTCCCCCGATTAGTGCTGTTGCATACCACCATTCCGTATTAATTTTGCTTCATCAACATCAAACAAAAAAACAAAATGAAAGTAACAACAATTATAATCGCAACAGTCCTCACACTCCAGGTAAATTTTCTATTCGCAGGCAGCAAATCAATCTCTGCTCCTGTTGCAAATGAAAATATGACCTTAACCCTGGTCTCTCTTACCCCAGCCACTCCGGGGGAAGCAACTTTTGAAGATTTGATCATGACTGATGTTTATAACCTTATGCCGGTCACCCCTGAAGAAGCAAATTATGAAGACCTTTCTTTTGAAATGGTATCATCGTTGGTTCTTGCTCCGGTTACTCCCGTTGTTGCCGGCTTTGAGGATGAAAATGATCTTAGCGTAAATATCTGTTCACTTGCCCCGGTTACACCGGATGAAGCTGACTTTGAATAAACTCGACATAACTCCCCCAAACTATGCGAAGCTGCCCAAAAGGCAGCTTCTTTTATGTCATAGCTGCAAAAACCTGAATAATAAATTGCATTTTTTGCAAAAAACCAGTTAAAAGTTGCAATAATTTGGAAAATTCCAATCCCAGCCGTTTAACTTATTCCCTTTTAATTAAATCCTGCCTTTCCCCCGGGCGACCTTGCAGATATCCGTTTCAAAATTCACCTGACCAGGTATACTTTTATTTCATGAATTGCCCTGACAGGCATTGTAATGATAAAAAGTACAGCCATGGAAACATCTGCAAACCCTATGAAAAGTGTCAAAATCGTGGTTATGATTGTTGTCATATTCTCGGTGACAATGATAAATCAAACTGTCGCTTACGGTCAGGAAAAATCAATGAAAGTACCTTACCATATATATCACCCAACCGGGAAACCTTATAATCCAAAAAATCATCCTGTCGGGAAATTAAGCATCTCAACCGAGATCCCGGCTACCTTGTTTTATGATGACGACAATGCAGGCGAAATGAGCTCCTGTAATCAGGTGGTCATTGTAAACTCAAAGCCGGGACCCCATATTCTTACTTTCAGGACCCTATCAAATGAATATCGAAAGAAAATCGTTGTTGATTCTGGGGCAACGTGTTACTATAAACTTCGAAAAGACTCACTAGTTTCCGATTCAATCGTTCATGGGAACCTGGTCTCGGCTCATCCGCAGAAAATAGCAAACTATTATATTCCTTTTGTACAATCCTTTACTCTGCAATTCAGACCCGGGTATGCATTTAAAACCAACGGCTCGGGCTTCGATGCACACATCATAGGAGCTTATTATTTCAATCAGAAATTTTCACTCGGATTAGGTACAGGGTATAACAGTTATTCTACACATATGGTATGGTCTTATATAAATACTTCGGGATGGTTTGATATTGATAACATCCAGACCACTTACTTCCAGGTATGCAGCATCCCTGTCTTTGTTAATATTTCATTATACTTTGTCAAACAACGATTTACGCCTTTTCTCTCCTTCAGTGGTGGACTGAGTTTCCCTGTCACCGGTTCAGCGACCGGCAGTTTTACCGGACAAGGCCCTTATTATCTTTCAGACGCCAATACACATTACTTCAGGATTGACCAGATGAATATGGGTGTGTATTTTGGAATTGATTTCGGGTGTAAGTATACTATAAATCCAATGGTAGACATGGGCCTTTCATTTGGTTTTGATATGAATTTCAATACATTGAAAGGGAAGTTTTATGATGACCCCTATTTTCAGGACTATGTAGGTTTACTGAATTACACGGATATAAGGGCTGCTTTCTGCATCCGCCTTGTAGTGGGATTGAACCTCAATGAAAAAACAATTCATCAGGCCAGATAGTCCATGAAAAAACAGTTACGGAGAAATAAAAAAGCCGCGAATAGCGGCTTTTTTGAGGTTGCGGAGAGACTGGGACGTTCCCTTTCACTCATATTAGTAATCATTTATTATTCAATCTATTGTAAATTAAAAACATTTCAAAAAATTTCATCTGACTAATTTGTATTTCTATACTTTTGTGTGTATATTTGTGTGTTAAAAAGTTCTAGAGCATGACATTTATACGGATCAAATATTATCTGGAGCATCGTAAAGATGCGAACGGGAAAGTAATTGATAAAAATGTACCGCTACTGTTTTCTGCATCCTTTTGTGGCCGTTACAAGTCGACCACTGGGATCCACCTTGACACCAGGCAATGGAACGGATCATCGATCATCGCCCATCCCCGGGCTGAAATCTTAAACTTTCAACTTCGGAATATCCGGAAAAAGCTGGAAAAACTCTATGATGACGCAATACGAAATGACATCCCCCTTACCGTGGAGTATTTCAAACAAGGCTTGCGAAACCGTAGTACCGGGGATTTCTTTAGTTTGATGGAAGATTTTATCAATGAAGGCAAAAAGAAATGGCAACCGGGAACCGTGGTGAAGTTTACAACATTAAAAAATCATCTGCAGAGATTTAGTGAAAAGAAACGATTTAAAGTTGAATTTGGTCAGCTTGACCAGGCCTTCTTTGATAACCTGATGGATTATTACTTTGAAGATGAACAGACGCAATACATTAACTCCTATGTGCGAAAGAATATCCAGTTCCTCCAGCAGTTTCTAAAGTGGGCCACCGATAAGGGGTATAATAAAAATATGGCCTTTCTGAAGTGGAAACTTGAAACAGGGAACAAACGGGAGAACACCGATGGCAACATCACTTCATTGTCGATTGCAGAATTCTTGAACTTCTATGATCTCAGACCCAAGAGTGAAGCTGATCAGCGAACCCGGGATTATTTGATCTTTGCCTGCAGTACCGGGCTTAGGTATTCTGACATAGCAAATCTTAAGAAAACGGATATTGACTATAAGGGAGGACTGATTAGCTGCATCACGATAAAAACAGGCGACCGCACCGTTATTCCATTCAATGATTTCTCAAAAGAAATCCTTCTTAAGTATAACAACACCCCGAATTACAATAAGCAAGGTATTGAGATGGCTTTCCCGGCAATCAGCAATCAGAAAACCAATAAAGCATTGAAAACACTTGCCAAAGAAGCAGGATTAACTCAGATGGTTCCCATCGTGCATTTCAGGAGAAATAAAAGAATCGACGAGGTTGTACCTAAATATAGCCTCATCGGTACACATATAGGCCGCAAAACATTTATTACGTTTGCCGTATGGCTGGGGATTCCTGAAAAGGTGACTATGAAATTCACCACCCATCACAATCATGAAACGATGGAGAAGTATTATGACAGTAAAGATGAAAGCTCACTGCGTCATGAAATGGCCAAACTGAACATCAAGGAGCTCAGAAAACGGGTAAAAGAAATGAATTAAACGATCACGCCCCCCCCCTAAAAAAGTCAAAACACTCGTGATAGACTTGAAATACTAGATAGGTGGACTTATAAAAGCTGATATTCTCTATAAAAAATAGCTTTACCACCCCTAAAATCTCAGCTGCTTTACCAAAACCACTCTTTTTATTAAAAAAAACGACTCTGATCCATCCTTAGAGGTTGTTTTTGTATGTGTTTTAATGAAATTTCAATGAAATTTCATAGGACGTCTGCCCCTTGTCTACCAAAAGACTACCAAACATCCACCATTTTCTATGATCCCCCTCCCCTCACTGAGGTAGTTTTGTAACAAGATTGCCCAAATAATTATAACATAGTTCCAATGGAGATGAAGGCAAGAATCACTAACCAGAATAAGAGTACGGATACAGATAATGAAAATCCAAAGAGACATACATCTATCGGGTGGACGATCTTGAGGCTGTTACAACAACTGGGAGTTTTAACTGAAAAAATGATTAGATAGTGATAATACTGAAAAAAGGACACAAGAAATGGAAACAAGAAATGGAAACAAGAAAAGAAACATTACATGATGATTTAGTCGATCTGACGGGTCTTGCAAAATTTCTCGGTCGCACAAAGGTGACCATTTGGCGATACCGACGAAAATATAACTTACCCGAATACCATGCCGGCAAAACCATATTTTTTCGTATTAGCGAAGTACTGGAAGCAATTCGAGTGAAGTAACCTCTTCAGCAAGGCTTATACAATTAAGTATTTACGACCTACCAGTTGTATAGAATTAGGAAATCAACAAACTTGACCACATTACTCAGAGGTGGGTTTACAACCATTCCGGCAATGCTTTAAACATTTTTACCCATTATACAAAAAATAGTTGAGCGATGAGGTTACTTTTACAAAGAACCCATTTTACATGCCAACTCTCAGGCTCAAAAAGCAACGGATTATATACTTAACATCCGAAATGATGAAAACGAATTTGATTTAACTGATCAAACTATAGATAAAAATGCAAAGAAAGATGTGGAATTGCAACAAGCAAGGAAAGGGAAAGGGCATCAATCAATTGATCATTGCAGATAAAGAAGGCACTTAGTAAACGCTTCTATAATTCCCCTTGAAATATATTCACAAATTGTGTATTTAGCGACTTTTTTACACTATATTTGTGAATTAGGCGGATAATTTCAGCTAGTATCTAATTGCATTAATACACTATATTAAACAAATTTGTATTATCTTTGGTGCATGAGAAAAGCACCAGAGATTGAGATCAACCCGAAAGATCTCGCAATTTTAACCAAGCGGGTTAAAAGCCACACTGAATCCATGCAAGTAATAGAGAGGGCCAGGATCCTATTATTTTGCCATGAAGGGAAAGGTGTAAATGAGATCGCAACACTCATGCAGACGTATCCGAATAAAATAATCGAATGGAGGGATCGGTATCAATCCCAGGGATTGGCTGGTCTGGATGACCGGCCTCGCAGCGGGAAGCCAAAGGAATATATTGATTTGCCTGCGAAAATGTTAAAAACCATCAGCAGTTCACCTCCAAAAGGATACGGTCGATGGGATGCAGTATTAATTGCAAAAGAATTGTGTTGTTCTCCGGATTCTGTTTGGCGCGCATTAAAAAAGGGAGGCATCAGCCTGGCGCGAAAACGTTCATGGTGTATCAGTACGGATATAGAGTTTGTTCCTAAAGCAGCGGATATTGTTGGGCTATATTTAGATCCTCCCATGAAGGCCATTGTTATTTGTGTTGATGAAAAGCCACGCATCCAAGCGTTAGAGCGTAAAACCGGCTATATTCAAACGCGGGATGGTAAACTTCAAAGAGCCTATCAAAGCACTTATAAAAGGAATGGTACGTTGAATTTGTTCGCAGCCTTAAATGTAGCAACAGGAAGCATCACTGCCAAAACGACCAAATACAAAACACGGGAAGATTTTATCAAATATTTACATGAATTAATTGCCGAGTATTCGAAGGATCAGGACATCCATGTGATCCTTGATAATTATTCAACACATAAAAAGAATCAAACCTGGTTAGTCAATAATCCGAATGTTCATTTTCATTTTACCCCCACATCAGCCAGTTGGTTGAATCAGGTAGAAATATGGTTTGGCATATTTTCCAGAAAATCACTTGAAGGCTCCAGCCATGCAAGTACAGAAGCCCTTAGCGAACATATAATGGCCTATGTGGAAAATTATAACACGGCCAGTAAGCCCTTCATCTGGAGAAAACGAGAAGTCCGTGGAAGTCAATTAAAGAATAATATAGTTAATTTACTCAATTAGGCACTAGTATGAATTACTTGAAGCCTAAGGATTGGGTTTGACTATAAAAAAAGTAATAATATTGAAAACCTAATTTTATGACAAACCTTTACATTATTGATGATCATTACCTTATCATTGAAGGTCTTTACTCCTCATTTGATCTTGAATCAAATGAGTTTAAGGTTATCGGTGGAAGCTTAAGCGTTACTGATGCCCTGGAAAGAATCTCTCCAAACAACGTAGATATCATTATCCTTGATTTATTCATCCATCAATCAGACCCGATTATAAATATTGAGTTGATCCGCAAAACCTTCCCAAGTATCCCTGTCGTTATTTTATCCCAGGAAAGTTCTCTGTTGTGGCAGGTCAAAATGTTTCGACATGGCGTAAAAGCATACATAAACAAATTGGAAGATAAAGCCGAAATGCGGCAGAAGCTACTTAATGTTTCCAAGGGTGAAACGATGATGTCAAACGAAGTGGTCGAGATCATCATGAAAGGGGATCAAAAAGGGTCGGGTATATTATCATCCGAAAATAAGGGAATTCTTTCCTTTTTATTACAGGGTTTGACTGCGAAGGAGATTGCGTTAAAAATGAGTCAATCCAAATCTTCCATTGAAAAAAAACTGAAAAAAAACCGGGAAGTTTATAAGGTAAGAAACAATTACGAATTGATTATTAAACTCTTACACAAACAAACCTCTCCATTATTTCTTTAACCATTCCGAAAAGTACACCTTTTCTTTCCGTTTATAGGAATTTAAACGCGCTTTTTCTTCCGATTTTCGGAAGTAAAATTTCTGAAAATAGTACTTGCTTTTTGATATTTCTATAAAAGAATATGCCTATACTTGCTGCAAGTAAAAATGAACCATTGTTTACTGAAATAATTCGTTAATTTTTGACTTTCAAACAGAAAGCTTTCTTTGGTTGTAATTTATAATCACAAATAAGAAAGTTGTCCTGGTAATCAATAACAAGTTATAACTTTCTCAGTAAATTTCGAATATTTACAATTTAAATGGGGAAAATTAAATTTACTATCCTGATAGATTTTTTTTAGCAAGGGAAAGACATTGAGGATTTTTTGGGCATATTAAAACAGGAAATACTAAACCAACTTTTTCTGGTTCCTTCACCAATGTATGGACTAAACATATTTTAGTATAAATATATCAAAATGTGTAATGATAGTTAATAAAAATTAATAATGAATACTTAATAGTAAAAGAGTATGAAAACAAAAACTATGTTATTCCTTATATTGTTAATTTCTACGATCCTTAATAATGATAACGTTCATGCTCAGGGTCTTTATCCACCGTATCCTTTGACTGAATACGCATCACCAACAACATTTAAACAAAGTACTCTCTTTGAGAGTTATAGAAATTATTTCGGTCTTGGAATCAATGCCCCAAAGGCAAAACTCCACATTTATTCGCCGTATTCCTCATATGCATTGCTTAAAATTGAAACCCAACCCACTCTAGACCAGCTATCTTCAGATTCTATCCTTTTCATGGGGATAAAAAATTCTGCACGCTATGGAATTTACCAGCCCGGAAGTAATAGTTTAACATTTAGAAATTATTTTCACAATAAAGTATGTATAGGTAACGACGATGGTTATGACATTTTAAATGTCACCGGACATATAACACTTGCACCTCCAGAGAATGAAGATACGATTAAAATCCATGTTAATTCTAATGGGTCTATTCCTACAATTGCATTTAAATTTCGTGATTTACAGACCACTTCAACACCATTATCAATTAATGCAGCCTGTGTTAAAACGCCGTGTTTCGAAACAGATTTTATCAAAATAAACAATCATGCGGGAATAAACAAAGTGCTTATGAGTGATGACTTTGGTAATGGCCAATGGACGGACGCATCTCGTTTTATAACAGATTATTGGCTAGTAAACCAGACACGTGATCTGTATTTAAATACTGACAGATACCCCCATCTTGGAATAGGTGTTCAAGTCCCTATTGATAGATTTCAAGTTAATTCAGGCACTGCAGCTGTATCTATTGGATCAGTAAATGATCAGTCGATGGATTGGGGTAATGGGTATATCGGGTTTAATGAAGCCAGAAGGGATAATTATTGGTATAACTATAGCGATGCTAATTCCTCAAATGGTGGAGCTGTTATTTATAATGATGATATGGGCAACCTGTTTTTTTCAACCATACCTACAGGAACAAGTAGTATTAATCCATTATCTGATCAAGACATCAAAGATCATCGAAAAGTTATAATTTCTAAAGATGGATCTGTTGGCGTTGGAACTCTTAATACTCATGGGTATAAACTTGCAGTAAATGGAAAAGTCATTTGTGAGGAATTAAAAGTCCAACTGTTTAATGAATGGCCAGATTATGTTTTTAATCAGAAGTACAAGCTACTTCCATTAAATGAACTCGAGCAATTCATTGAAAAAAATAAACATTTACCAGATGTACCCACCGAAGAAACTATAAAGAAGGATGGCATTAATATGGGCGAGATGAATACGATTCTTCTTAAAAAGATTGAGGAATTAACAAAATATGTTATTGAACAACAAAAACAAATTGATGAGTTGAGGGCAAATCAAAAACAAATTCCAATGTAAACCAATCTCTGGAACAAATGTTTTTCTAAACCATTAAGAGCAACTCTTATACGAATTTAATCAACATTTCCAATTAAAGAAATATGAAAAAGCAAGCCATCCTACTCTTCATTTTTTGTTTAGAGACCTGTATTTTTATCAGTGCTCAAACCAACTCCCAAGGATTTTTTATGGCCCCCTTAAAATCCGGGAATAATCCTTCATATGCAAATGATATTTTAATCAACAATCAACCGACACAAAATCAAAGGGATGGAGCAATTTGTTCGGCGTTTAATGGGTGGCTTTTTGCTGTTCATAGTCATAATATAAGTGGTTTTGCAGGGTTTGCCGTACTGAAATCTTCAGATAATGGCTTAACGTGGACTGTTATTGGAGATGCAAATTCTCCATTAATAGATACTAAATGGTCCCAATTTGATATTATTGCTTGTGGTAATACAATAGATGTTTTGAAAGTATTTGTTTCATTCATAGAAACCGACAGTCTGGCAGGTGGATCACAGGTCTATTTAAATAAATTTGATGGACTAACTGGTAATTGGGAGGGTTTGATCTTCGATGAATCTTCATCATATTTTAAATACCATGCCGCACTTTGTTCTGATTATTTGCACCCAGCAGCAAATTCTAATCCATACAATGTTGGGATCTTGTATTCAAAATCAATTTCATCGTCAACACATAAAGACTCTGTTATTTTTCTTTCTTCCAGTGATGGAGGCAATTCTTTTAACAATAAACAAGTATTAGCAACCTCATTAAAAACCTTTAATAAAGTTGCTATTACATTTGGGTTCTGCCCGGCAGGTAATACTGGCAGGTATTTTGCTTCATGGGAAGAAATGGATTTGCTCAACTCACAATATGGGCATATCTATACTTCTCATTCAAACCCAGATATTAATAGCCCCTTTACACCAAAAAAATGTCTTGATAGCCTTTCTGCTACATCAATTAATCTTTGCAGAAATCCATCGATTTCGTGTCAAATCAGTGATTTAAATAACGACAGTACGAATTTGACAGAAGTTGTGCTTTTTGAAAAACATTTACCAGCAGCCAACAGTAATGATATTATTGGATATTACAATCAACAAGCCTTAGTATCATCATTTTTTAAGCTAACATCAATAGCGACATCTCAGAATAATGAGTCGCAACCAAATATCGCTTATAACTCTTTCGAGAATAAGTTCATAGGTACATACTTTGATTCTACAAGTCTGAAGTTACCACTAGTTGAAAACGATATCAATCTATCGAATCCTACTAATTGGAATATTATCTCAAATGGATATAATGATTCTCCCAATCTTCGTGTTCCTTACCCGAAAGTCAGCTACAATCCTGATAAAAAACAAATGTTAAATTTATGGATAGCGGAAAGTGCTGCAGGAAATGGTGAGGCCTTTTTTGATGCTGAATACCACTATTATACGGGTATACCTGAAAATACAAGATCAAATAATGCAATAAATGTAAAAATTTATCCAAATCCCTGTAATGATGATTTAACCATTGAATTTGAATTAACTAAAAGAGAGAGAGTTTCGATTAGATTAGTAACAATGCTTGGCGAGACTTTAACAACTTTTACAGATAAAAATTATGAGGAAGGAAGGAATAAAGTTCAGGCAGATATCAGTAAAATACCATGCGGAACATATTTATATATTTTTCAATCCGATAATGATCTGATATCTAATAAATTATTAATATTTAGATAAACTATTTTCATGTTTTTCCTACATGTTTAAATAATATTTCCATTTTTTATATGAAAAAAATGTCCCTATCCTGCTCTTACTGTTGGAGAGTAAAATTTAAGCTTGATGAAATAAGATGTCAATAATGATATGAATTTTTCTAACTCTTTTATCATGAAAAAATATTTAATCATTATTAAATTCCTTTTAATTGGATCTTCGACTTTTTCTCAACTTCAAGCTACTAGCTGGACATTTAACACTCCGTTATCTGGCAACATAATATATGAAGCTAGAGATTATATTGAGTTCGATCCAGGGTCTTCATATACAGCTGCTCAAGATCAGGCTCTTATTGCAAGAATCAATCCTTATCTTATTTTTCCTCCGGATTGCTGTAGCCATGGTGGGCCGAACCCAGGAGATGATGGGGTTGTGGGGACTTTAAACGGGTCGCTGAGTGTTTCACTATCAGGGGCTGCTACTTATAATTTACCTATATCACTTCCCCCAGGAGTTAATGGGATGCAACCCAATCTGTCTCTTCAATATAATAGTCAATCCGGTAATAGTATGCTTGGAATTGGGTTTTCTCTTGGAGGAATTTCGACTATAAGTCGCACAACAACAGATTTTTATAGAGATGGTAATGGAGTAGGTGTTCATGGAGTACATTTTAATCAATATGATCAATTTATATTAGATGGACAGCGTTTAATTGATATTTATTTAACTGGTTATGGAGCTGATAACACCGAGTATCGTACAGAAATTGAATCTTTTGCAAAGATAATCTCACATGGTACTGCAGGGAATGGACCTCAATGGTTTGAAGTCTGGACAAAGGATGGTAAACGAATGGAATTTGGTTCAACAGAAAATTCGAGAATTATAGCTTCTGGTGGTTTAGATGTGCTATATTGGTTAATTTCGAAAATCTCGGACAGACAAGGAAATTTTATTAGCTATGAGTATGATGAATTGGTTGATATGACTTACCGGCCAAAAAGAATTACTTATACTGCTAATACTTCTATAAATCCTCCAGTTACTCCCTTTTATTCAATTGAGTTTGGATACGATGAACACCGTCCAGACCCTTTCACTCAATATATTGCTGGCTCAGAGATTAATATAAACCATCGACTTTCAACAATCAATATTAAATATATTCCGACAGATGAAATTTATTTGCAATATATTTTAACCTATACTAATGATAATAATACAACGATTGATAACATTTTCAAATTATATTCTCATCTAACGAAAATAGAGGTTAATGATGGGAGCGGGCAACATTTGAATCCAATAGTAATTAATTGGGGGAATCCCGCATTTAGTTATAATGATCATTATAATGTATTAGGTGCTGGTTCTTATGATGTCAAAACCGGTGATTTTAATGGTGATGGAAAAACCGATATCATAAAATTATTTACTTATCATAGCAATGAATATGGTAGAGATCTTTTTTCCCATTGGGAGCTTTATTTAGCAAATTCAAGTGGTACTGGATTTGACTATTTCCCGAATGCAGGTGGCATTTTAGGTGAGGGTTGTATGGGGATTTATATAGGAGATTTTAATGGAGATGGGATGGCTGATTTAATGCAGTATTATTGTACATGGTGGGATTATCATCCCTCCTCAAGCTTAAATATTGCTCTTTCTCAATCAGATAATTCGGGCTTTATAGGTCTTTCTGACTGGTATGGAATTACAGGCTTTCAATTAAATCAAGATGATATATTAACTGATGTTCAAACAGGGGATTTTAATGGAGATGGACTAGATGATGTCGCAGTCAGATTTAATAATAAGGATGAAAATGGGGAATTTGATGATGATTATAATTGCAAAATTCTACTTTCGGTGCTAAATACTAATGGGAATCCCTTGAATAACGTGAATTTTGCTGAAGTATCAATAATAGGTTCCATTAACAAGTTTATCGTCGGGAATTTTTATGATAAAAGCAGAAAAGATATATTAATATTAAAAGGTGAATCTTTTAGTGCAATTTATTATTGGGAAAATGCAACTGGAGGATTTATTCAATCTACACCAACATTCGGATACCCCACTAAATATCATATACTTTATACCGGAGATTTTAACGGTGATGGAATAACAGATATCCTTACCTGTGCGCCTCCACCAAACTATAATTATCTATGGGAACTAGCCGAATTTAAGGGGAAAGACCAAACGTTTCCAACTGTACCCGTACCATTTTTATCAAATATAAATCCATTAGCCCGTGAGGCTCAATGGACAGTGTTTACTTCCGATTTTAACGGGGATGGAAAATCAGATATTATGACAGTAGACAGTGACACTCATCAAGTTAAAATTTATTTTTCAAAAGGGAAAGGAGAATTCATCCTGCCCCCTGAAACCATCAATCTCGATGTCGATTTTGTATCTTTACCTCACTTTTCATCTAGTGATTTTAATGGTGATGGGAAATCAGATATATTATATACAAAAAATATTCTAGAAGATAGAATTTTATTGCTCATTCATATTCATGATAATACCGACTTAGTCAGTACAATTATGGATGGATTTGGAAAAACTAGTAAAATCGATTATAAACCTTTACCAAGTAATGAGGTGAATATTTATGGAGGATACCATTCTACCTATACGCAGACTCAATTTAAAGTTAGAGATTTTGAAGGTCCTCTTTATGTGGTCTACGAGACAGCAATACATAATGATGTTGATTGGTTACCAACGTTTTACTATTATGAAGGAGCCAAATTTGTAAGGCTTAATAGCACTTTTTTGGGATTTACTAAAATTCATACATCTGAAGATTTTACTAACATTAAAATCACAAATACTTTTGATTATCAAGTTTCGTATACAGATGGTTCTTACTCAGCATCATTTTATTACCCCCATTTAATAAAGTCAGAAAAATATTATAACCAGAATATAACAAGTTCGACAGAAAACACATTTAAGGCATATCAATATTTCCAAGAGCCTCCCAATAGTAGCGGGATAAAATCTAAGCAGTTCTTTCCGTATTTAACAAAAACAAATTCAAAAATCTGGGATTTGGACGGGTTAGCATTTCTAAAATCCACTCGAACAACAACAGAATATAGTGATCCTTATTACGGAAATCCATCCCACATTAATACCTTGAATGATCCTCAGATATTAGAAGTTTCATCAGGTGATGATTTATTTGCATTTCAAGAGTCAAATTGCTATGCATATTACCCAGTAGATGAAACGAATTGGATATTAAATAATTTAATGTCATTCACTCGAACAACAAGCAGCTTTGGTGGAACACAGCAACATGTTAATACATATTATTATTACCTTTCCAGTGATCCGCATAACCGTTCACAACTTTTAAGTAAAGAAATTTCTGAACCCGGATCAGATCCAATGTCTACCACTACAGACTTTGATTATTATCCTAATGGTAACATTAAGTCAAAGCTTATATCAGCCCCAAATTCAAATCCACCATTATCTAATCGTTTGACAAAGTTTGAATATGATCCAACTTATAGTGGTCGTTTCTTAACAAAAATTACAGATGCATTAAATCATGTTACAACTTCAACGTATAATCCTCGGACTGGTTTTAAGATAACTAGTACTGATGTTAATAATCATTCGGATGTCTATTCAAGTGATATTTTCGGCACCAATGTTCAATCCGAAGCACCTGATGGAACAAAATCGGTCAAACTTCTTCGATGGAAGAATCAGCCACCGATATTGTATTATTCATGGGAGCAAACTTCTGGCTCAAATGAAATTATTACATATTATGATAGATTTGGAAGAGAATTACAGAAGGTTACGCAAGGATTTGATGGTAATCCGGTTTATATAGATCATCAATATGATGGAATAGGAAGATTAATTAAAACATCTTTGCCATATTCTTCTGGTACTCCAATGTTTATCCAAAATACATATAACACATTATTGCCAAGAATTGACTATGTTTTAAATCCGAATAATTCTCACGTATGGTATACTTATAATGGGCTGGAAACTTCAACAAAAAATGAAGCTGGTCAGATCTCAACAAAAAGGCTCAATGCTATTGGCTTAGTGGATGAATATACTGATCCCAAGAATACTGTTAAATATAATTATTCATATGATAATAATGATTTTATAACAAATTATTATATCGATGGTCACACCGAAACAAGTTCAACTATACGAACAGATAAATTTGGTCATCGCATAAAACTGATCGATCCTAGTTTTGGAACAGTAGACGAAACATATAATGCTTTTGGAGAATTAATTTCTCATAAAAACCGTAAACAAGATGATCAAAATAAAACACTATATAATTATGATGCTCTTGGAAGATTGGTTCGGAGGAAGGAAGATCAGACAATTACGACTTGGTCTTATGATACGAAGCCTCATGGAATTGGGATGCTTGATAATGTCTCTAATACAAATAATTCCATCGAGTACTACTATGATGAGTTAAGTCGAATTAAAAAGAGTTCAGAAACCATAATAGGTGAGTCAGATATTTTTTCGTATGAATACAAATATGATCCATTTAGTAAAGTACAGGAAGAAAAATTTCCATCCGGAATATCAATCAGAAATCATTACACAACCAATGGATTTTTGAAGAAGATTTGTAAAACTGACAAAGACGAGCCGACTCTATGGGAAACTTTGTTACAGAATGCTAAAGATCAAGTACTATTTGCACGAATTGGTGATAATATTTATTCGACCTATGATTATTATCCAGAAACGGGTAACTTAAAATCTATTTCATCATCCTCGAATAATCAAAATATTCAAGACTTCGAATATCAATGGTCAACTATTGATAATCTAAACAGTCGAAAAAAATGGATTGATCAAAATCACAACTCATTTCTTGAAGAAACATTTGATTATGATAATTTAAATCGCTTGACAACGGTGAGTCTTAACAGCCAATTGACTCAAACTTACGATTATGACAACTTAGGTAACTTTTTAAATAAACCACCATTGACTAACATTTCCTATGGCGAACAGAATTCTGGCCCTTATGCAATTACTAGTGGGAATTTTACTTCCGATGAGATTTCTTCAACACACCAAGATTTAACTTTTACTATTTTTGATAAAATTAATACTCTATCTGAAGGATTATCTAACTTAACAATGACATATGGAGTAGATCACGACAGAATTAAACAAATAATAGTAAAAGAAGGAAGCCTTTATAGTAAGAAAATTTATATTGGGGGAGAGTGTGAAAAAATCACAGATGAACAGGGTGAGAGGTTTCTCAATTATATCCATGGGCCGTGTGGATTATTTGCAATTCTTTTAAAACAAAATGAGAAGGAACAAATTAATTATATTCTAAAAGACCATCTAGGTTCAATAAATTGTATTACAGATCAGTCTGGAAACTTGATGGAGGAATTGAGTTTTGATGTCTGGGGTCGAAGGAGAAATCCCAATGATTGGACCTATAATTCCGTACCAACTACTTTTCTTTTTGATCGGGGATTCACGGGACATGAGCATCTTGATTTATTTGGGTTAATCAATATGAATGGTAGAGTTTATGATCCTGTAATCGGACGATTTTTAAGTTCGGACAACTTTGTACAAGATGTTTATTCCCAAAATCTCAATCGATATTCTTATTGTTCGAATAACCCATTGAAATTTTATGATCCCGGTGGTGAATGGTATAACTTGCTAATTGGGGCTATTATTGGTGGTTTTTCAGGATATATAGCCGGAGAATCAGCAGGAGCCAAAGGATTAAAATTAGTTGAATATATTGCTGTTGGTGCATTAGCTGGGACACTGACGTCTGGAATCTCATCAGGTATCTCATCAGCTTTGACAGTAGAAGGTTCTTTCGGATATGGATTTATTGGATCTAGTACTGTAACATATTCGACAGGATTTTTAAGTGGTGCATTATCTGGCGCTGCTTCGGGAGCTGCAGGAGGATTGGTTCAAGGTGTGGGGATGGGTCTGATAAGAAATGAAGAATCTACTAATTTAATATTGGGGACGTTACAATCTACCTTTTTTGGCTCCTTGGCCGGTGGCTTAATAGGTGGGATTAGTGGAGGAATTGAAGCACGAACCGAAAACAAGAATTTTTTAACAGGTATGGATGAACAAATTATTGGTAATGATAAGCAAGCGACTCCCTCACGAAATTTTTTAAAAAATATTCAATCTACAAGCGTAAAGCATCAGTATGGATACCAAATGCCCAATAGTTCTGAGAAACCAACTGTTATTACGATACAAAAACCCAAGACTATGTCTAAGATTCTTGACGTACGAGGGTTGTCAGAATGTTCCGATCCTTGGGAGACTTTGAAATCATCTATGACCAAAAATAGTATATCAATTTATTTCCCTGAAGGTACACAAGCTGGATGTTATATTTATGTTGAAGGAATTCGTACAACCTCGTTAGCCGGACAAACAAATCTTTTTGGAGTAAGTAATAATTATAGTGAGGGGCCGTTCTTCTGGTATTTAGCCCCAAAATAAAGGAGATAAGTAAAATAATGTGTAAAAATAGGTTGTTACTTTATTTTTCATTTATATTTATTGGAACAAATTTCACTTTAGGGCAAAACAAAGAAACCTTGGATAGTTGTACTGTCGTTTCGAAAAAAGTTTTGTTTCTTTTTAATGGAAAGAGTTATCCTTCCACTTTTTATTTTGAACCTTATCATAATGATTTTATAATTAAAGAAAATTATAGTGAAATTCCAAGTGATGAACAACTATTGTTTGAATACAGATATTTAAAAGGGGTCAATATCGCTCTTAAGGTTAGTTATAAATATTTTTCAAATTCAATTGATACTTTAGTAAGTTTTTTCCCCTTGTTGGAGAATCCTTATTCTGTTGATAAAAATGAAATGCACATCTTGTATGAAAAAGGATTACCTATGTATCCCAAAATTGATTCAATATTTAATCTTAGGGTTGAAGAAGAGTATTCATATATCCTGCGCGAAATGAATGAACCTATATTATATAAAAACAATGAATTAAATTTTTTACGGATTATATATCATGATAGGGTTTTTACCTCGACAGACATATATAAAGCAATTAGTATCTTTTTTTATGAAGATACTATTAAACTTTATTCAACAAGGATCAGTACAAATGATAATCAGAAATTTGAAGTATTACGAAAGCACAATAGAATCCTTAGGGAAAATGAGGTTAAAAAACTGTATAGATTATTAAATAAAATTGATTTCGCATCAGAAAGAATTGATTGTCAGTGTGAAGATAGAAAATGGCTAATAGAGTATTCAAGTGCAGGTAAATATTATATTTTTTTAAGAGATTATCCAAAAAAATATTGTAAATGTTTGAGTACTGTTGAATCTTTTATACAATTGTCCAAATACTTGACTAATATCGAAAATGAGAATTAATCCGATACCGGTTCGAATTATCGGTAATACCATTGACAAAGTTGGCTTTGGCAAAGTACCTGTAAGCAGTAATTAACAATGGACGATTTTTGGCAAATAAGTTTCCCTAATTTGAAGCATAAAGTTACTAAGGTTTATTTACGGTTTAACATCACATTATTTTTCAGTCTGAACGTGTCATAATCATCACACATTCAACTT
>JAPLDL010000020.1 GCA_026391735.1 Bacteroidota bacterium
AACTAAATAAATTCACCATGAAAACTATCAATCTGAATCCCTGGCTCTTACTGGCTGCAGTGGCAATTATGCTTGCAGCTTTTGTTGCATTTAAACCGGCAGCGCCTCAGTCGCCGAAACTGGTATATATGCAGTTCACAACAGTTGAGTCAATCATTCCTGCAGGAATAGGCCGTTCAAAGATGATTACGGTAATGCCCGACGGAACAAAAACAGAAGAAGATCTTCAGAATTTTTACAGCATGGTGGGGATCAATTTCGGGAACATCACCAACAACAATATAGCGATTACCAGGAAGATCAATGACCTTGTTTCCCAGGGCTGGGAGTTCGACAAAATTTCAACTGGCACACAGAGCCCTGCAGAAAACAACGGACAAGGGATCTTCATCAGCCGGTACTTCTTTAAGAGAAGCCTGGAGTAGTTGTAGAGCGTGTTTATGTCAGTAACAAAGATCGGGGTGGTCCTGATTTGAAAATTCCGGATGCCTATTGCTGAATGCCGACTAATGAAATTAAAACGGAAGGTCGTCGGCAGGCATGATATTGGGCCCATCTGTATAATCGGGAGGAGGCACTTCCTGGGCAGATGAGGATTTTTCTTTACGGACTGCTTTCCATGCCTTCGCTTCGGTATACCACCGGCCATTGTATTCCCGGCTTTCAAGGTCGAACGAGATTTCAAATTGTTCTCCTTCTGAGAGCCTGGCCTGGTCGATCTTTTCCCCCCATAAAGAAAAACAAACTTTTCTTGTTATTTGTCCGGCCGTCTCAACGACAAATTCCTGTTTTTTCCAAACTCCGTTTTTTCCTGTGCCGGTCTGTAAAGGCAGTATCTTAATGAGTTTTCCGGTTAGTTCCATGGTATGATTTTTTGCTTTGGTTTATGCGAAGTTCAGGTCACCAAAATTAAGAAAATTATGACAATATGGTATGAATGCAGCTATGTTTTATGTTGTTTTTCCGTATATTTGACGGATCGAAAATGATATATTCTAAGAACTGAATTCATAAAACCCCTCTAACCGTTTTTATCATCGACCCAAACTTAAAGATTATGAAAAAAATCTCCTTGCTATTGGTTTTCATGGTTTTCGCATCCATGGTGTATTCACAGCCCTGGCTGAAAAATTTACCTCAAAACAAATCTAAGTCCGAACTAAACCTGAATGATTACAGGAATGCCTTTAATACCTATTGGGCCCCGTTCAATGTTGAAAATGGAGTTTATATTGAGAACGGTACCAAGAAAAAAGCGGTAGGCTGGAAACAGTTCAAACGCTGGGAATATGAAATGGAAACACAGGTAAATCCGGCTACAGGTGAATTCCCTAAGAAATCGGCCCAGGAGATATATAATGAATACCTGATGACCAATTCCCAGGACAGGCCTCAAAGTGCGGCAAACTGGACTTGCCTTGGCACAAACAGCACTCCCGGGGGGTATGCGGGGATAGGGCGTATAAATTGTATAGCATATCATCCGACAGATAATAATACTTATTGGATAGGGGCTGCTTCGGGAGGTATATGGGTTACCACGAACAATGGGTCCACCTGGACCTGTCTCACCAGTAACCTGGATGCTCTTGCTGTAAGTGATATTGTCATTCCTTCAGATTATGCCACCTCGAATACGATTTATATAGCTACCGGAGATAAGGATCATTGGGATAACCGCAGTATAGGTGTACTTAAATCAACCGACGGAGGAACCAATTGGAATGCAACGGGTATTTCCTACCAGTTATCGGACAATAAGATGGTGAACCGCTTACTTCTGGACCCTGCTAATAACCAAAACATAATTGCTGCAACATCCACTGGAGTATACAAAACAACCAACGGAGGTACCACATGGAACACCTTATTGACTTCAACGAACTTCATTGATATGGAGTATAAGCCAGGGGTCTTCACTACATTGTACGGCTCCACTACCAATGGAACGATCTATGTCTCTTCTAACGGGGGAAGTACCTGGACCCAGGCCTTCAGCGATGGGAGTTCCTACAGGGTGGAATTGGCGGTTTCGGCAAATCAACCCACCTGGGTTTATGCTGTCACAGTAAATTCTGCAAGCGGACTGTATGGTGTTTACAAATCAACCAACAGCGGTACTTCTTATACTCAGGTGTTTTCGGGGACTACTTTGAATTTATTGGGATGGAATTCGAACGGGGGCGATTCGGGCGGACAAGGATGGTATGATCTGTGTCTTGCAGCTTCTCCTTCGGATGCTAATACACTGTTGGTTGGAGGTGTTAATACCTGGCGTTCAACAAACGGAGGTACAAACTGGTCCATCGTCAATCATTGGTGGGGCGACGGAGTGCCAGCGGTCCATGCCGATAAACATAAACTTGCTTTCAGAGCCAACGGAGATTTGTTCGAGACCAATGACGGAGGGGTTTATATCTCGACCAATAATGGAACCGGATGGACCGACAAAACCGATGGAATTACTATCAGCCAGATGTATAAACTTGGTGTTTCTCAAACAGTTTCAAATGAAACCATAACCGGATTACAGGATAACGGGACCAAACTACTTACAGGTGGGAGCTGGGAGGACGTGAAAGGCGGTGATGGAATGGAATGTTTAATTGATTATACAGATGTAAATATTCAGTATGGCACTTATGTGAACGGACAAATTGACCGGACCTTGAATCACTGGGGATCCGCAACGAATATTCAGCCTTCAGGCGCAGGCAGCGGGGCCTGGGTAACTCCATATATTATTGATCCATCTAATCCGCAGATATTATATGCAGGATACGCCGATGTGTGGAAAACCACCAACAGAGGTACCAGCTGGACCAAAATATCCACCATGAACACATCAGATAAAATCAGGTCCATGGCTATTGCCGTTTCAAATGCGCAAGTCATATATGTAGCCTCCACAACCAAGATATGGGGAACAACCAACGGTGGGACTTCCTGGACCGATCTGACAGGAACCCTGCCTGCCAGCTCAAGTAATATTACTTATGTGACTGTGAAAAATGATGATGCAAACACCCTTTGGGTCACCCTCAGCGGGTATAATGCCAATAAGGTATATCAATCGGTAAACGGAGGAACAACCTGGACAAACATCTCCACAGGCTTACCTTCACTACCCGCCTATGCAGTGGTTCAGAATAAGCAAATAACCTCTGAAGTCCAGTTATATGTTGGAACCGAACTTGGCGTTTATTTCAAAAAAGGAACTGATAACTGGATCGCATTTAACACAGGTTTACCTAATGTGAAAATCGGTGAAATTGAAATTTACTATGCTTCCAATCCCGCCAGCAGTATTTTAAGAGCTGCAACATTCGGAAGGGGATTATGGGAAACACCGGTCTTTTCAAGCTGCACAGCGCCTGCGGCACCTGTCGTGGGGACAATTACCCAGCCCACCTGTACAGTAGGTACCGGGAGTGTCGTATTAAGCGGACTTCCTGCAGCGGGAACATGGACCATTAACCCTGGAGGATATACCGGAACAGGCACCACCACAACTATCACCGGACTTGCGCCCGGAACATATAATTTCACAGTTACTGATGGAATCTCGGGCTGTACTTCATTGCCTACAGCGAATGTTGTCATCAATACCCAGCCACCGACACCTTCGGCTCCGGGAGTTGGTACAATCACCCAGCCAACATGTACATTGGCAACTGGAAGCGTTGTGTTAAACGGATTACCGGCAGCGGGAACCTGGACGATTAACCCGGGAGGTGTTACAGGCACCGGAACAACTACAACAATAACAGGACTTGCAGCAGGAACATATAATTTCACAGTTACCGACGGAATTTCAGGTTGTACTTCACTGCCAACGGCCAATGTGATCATCAATGCCCAGCCACCGACACCTTCAACTCCAATAGTCGGGCTGATCACCCAGCCAACCTGCATTGTGGCAACCGGAGGCGTTGTATTAAGCGGATTGCCATCAACAGGAACCTGGACCATCAACCCTGGAGGAATTACAGGAACAGGAACAAGCACGACCATTTCGGGACTTGCCCCAGGTACATATAATTTCACTGTCACCGATGGAACTTCAGGCTGTACTTCGGTACCATCAATCGACGTGGTGATCAATGCTCAGCCTCCAACGCCGCCTACTCCGACTATAACCCAGAATGGATTTGTGTTAACCTCCGACGCAACAACCGGGAATCAATGGTATAACCAAACCGGTTTGTTACCGGGTGCCACTAACCAGACTTATACCGTGACAGTCAACGGGGACTATTATGATATTGTGACCCTGGCTGTTTGTCCTTCCCTGCCCTCAAACATCATTTCGATCACCAACGTTGGTATTGGATCAACCGGGAACCAGGGGCCTATCAAGGTTTACCCCAATCCTGTTAATAATGAATTAATTATTGAATTACCCAAGAACAAACAAAGCCTGAAATTTGAAATATTAAATTCAGTGGGACAGGTGGTTTTCGAAGGTGCCCTGATGGAAAAGACTGTAGTGTCAACAAGCAGTTTTACCAAGGGCGTTTACCTGATAAAATTTGAGAACAGAATGACTGTTAAAATAGTGAAGAATTAACATTAACGGAGGCAACCAGGAACGATCCTATTTACGTTATCCTGTATGACTAAGGTTACATGATAATTGGTTTTTTATCAGTATCTGTTTTAGTTTAGTTCTATATTGGCCGGATATACTTTCGCCATAACCAGCCATAATTGCCGTTTGAATTTCTTACCCTGATCCATTTTCTGTCAGAACTTATATCGATGAAACTCATGACTGCATTTTTGTCGATAGTTTGGATCACACTTCCGTTTGTTGACGGTGTATTTCTAAGATTTACGTGCGATTTTTCATTGTTCAGCTGAATCCTAATAAGTGACGGGTCTGTGTAATATTTTGAAGGATTATTAATAATCCAGCCTGTTTGGCCATTATACAGACATTCTCTCCAGCTACCATATGAGTTTCCTGTCAAAGTGATGAATTCCAGGGAGCGGATCCATCCTAACAGTTTACCGCTGGAAGAAGCACTTGCATACAAAGGGATGGATTCTTTTGCATAGATTAACCTGCTTTGCTGTTGCTGGATGACAGGTGCCGGTTTATTAACCGTCACATGGCTTTTATGGTAATTGAAAATCAGGTTATATGGTATTGAGAAAGCAAACAACAGAAATATTACAACAACTATAGTTGACACTATCTGATTGCGCGACTTCCCAAGGTAAAACATGACCCTTATAAGCGGAATGCCAAACAACACAATGATTAATGAAACCATCAGGAAAACCTGGTGAGAAAGGATATTTCCCCTGGTGATAACAAGGATAATAGCACATATAATATATGGCCATTTTTTTCCTGACCTCAGATTTTTATATGAATCTTCAAAAAGGTTTTTAAAAGTATCAAAGAACTCGCCGGAACCTGATGTGGATGAAGTAGTGGTGTATGACGTAGTAACCGGTGGTGGAGGTGGAGTAGAAACCGGTGGTGGGGCAGGAGGTGGTGAAAAAGCTGGTGGGGTAAAGGTTACAGGAGGTTTCCCTGAACCGGTAAATTTTACTTTGGGGGAGGTAACGGGTTTCTTTTTTGGATGAGATGGAGGCGTGATAGTTACATGAGGGATTGGCGGAGGTGAAATTGATTTTCTCTCAACCTTCATTGTAGTCATGTTCAGCCAAGGTCCGTTTGCCGTACCGCATTCTGAACAAAATTCAGGTACGACCGTGCTTTCGACCAAACCTATCTTACAAATATCACAAGTGAATTGTGTCAAGCCTGGATTGAAAAATTACCGACAATTTCTCCTTTTGCTGTGCTGAATAGATCGAGTTTGTCACCAATCGACAGTTTTATCTTTTCCTTGATGATCCTGACAGAGTTAAGCAGGAAATAATTCTTTGTGGTATTCGGCGCGCTGATTGAAAAAGTCCCGTCAGGTTCTTTGGTAATTGCAAGCATGCTCTGGCCTTCATCGCAATATTTGTGTAACGAGATTCCTCCTTTATCAGTAAGATCTGAGAAGAAAATCTTGATCTCATTCCTGCCGATTTCTTTTGAAGAAAAGATGATCATTTTATGGTCAGCTGAGGCAATTGAGAACCTTGAAGGTGCTGATGGCGCACTTCCGCCAGGCTTTGCAGCTGGCGAGGTTGCTGCAGCTCCAAGTAATGTGGTCTGGATCTCTTCGATCTTTGGACGATTTACGGGTTTGGGGTCCATGCAACGAAGAATCATACCACTGACCTCCTCATTGATATCCTTATTCAGTTTCCTCGGTGGAGAATATATCTTTCCCTTCAGAACCCTTGATTTTATTTCGTCTTCATCCACCACATCACCGAAATCAAATGGCATATGACCCGCCAGTAACTGATACAGAATAACACCAATAGTGAAATTATCAGATTCAAAGGTTGGCACTTCATTCAGGTAATGTTCCGGTGACTTATAATATGGAGTACCTACGATCTGAACAACTTTTCCATCCGGAATAGACCAGTCAAAATCGGAAAGTACAACTCTGTATCCTAACTTCGTCTTTTTTCCCAAATCGTCATCAACCAGCATGATTTGAGAAGGCTTAAGATCCTGGTGAACAATCCCCTGGGAATGAAGATTTTTGATAACCCCGCACAGGATAATACATAATTGTTTTAATGGCTCATAATCCCTCGGGGTTGAAATGTAGGTGTCAAGGTCAACCCCATGAAGCTTTACTTTAACCTGGTAATAAATGCCATTTTCAATGAAATGATCGACATACTTTTCTGCAATCGAGGCCATTTTGTTCAGGCGGTCGATTATAGTACATTGATTATCATAGAAAGCTTGAAAGATCGGATCGGTTTGTTTCGGATCGGTATATTCCTTGAGGAAAAACGAACCATCGGGACCTGTTACAAAAAATGAGTTACAAAACTCTCCATTATTTAATTCTTTGGTAATCTTGTACTTACCAATAACATCACCAACTTTAAGCATAGGTTTATGGTTTTAACTAACTCCTCCCGAAGAAGCAATTCCTGAAACGGTTTTTCCGATGGTTTCAAGGATCTTCTTAAAATCAGCTGTTTCCAGCTCTTTAATAGCATTGTCAAATTGGACAACATTGGCTCTGCTTTGTTTGCTTAGTTCTTCATAAATGCTGTTTTTCTGCCCAAAAAGAAAAAGTTTTATCCTGTGCTCGGTTAAAACAACCTGCGAAAAAATATCAAGGCCATCCTCAACACCCAGTTCGGACATGGTTTTTGTATTCAGGTGAGGTAGGGGAGTGGCATCCGTGAAAAGCACAATTATTTTATGTGTATTTGGTCTCCAATCACTTTTAAGTGTGGCGTACAGGATTGCATCAAGCGTTGATTCCGGTTCATCACCTCCTCCATCAGCAATAACCTGTTCGAGTTGTTCTTTAAGCTGATCAGGGGAATTGACAAAAGGGAAATCATTCATTAGATAATTGGAATCCACATTAAAATCACGATAAGCAAGGACCCTGGCCCTCCAGTCAACTTTTGTGTTGGCTGAAGCAGTTTCAATAGACCTTGTAAAGTTCTCAATATTTGCTTTTACACTATCAATGCACGTCTGCATTGAGCCAGTGGCATCAATACAAAATACGATGTCTGCAACACCTTTAATTTTAGCAACTGTCTGTTGAATAGGCATAGGAAATGAATTTTATAATAGTTTAACTTTAATTGAACTCAGGTCATAAACGAAGTCTGGTTTGGAAACTCCTCCTGCTGACTGTCCGGAACACGACTGAGAAACAGTCTTTCCAAGGGAGGAAAGCAGAGTGGAGAAATCAATCTCTCCAAAGGAGCCATTTACCGTCGTTACAAAAGTTCGGGAAAGAGTTTGAAATTGCTTGTAATAAGGACAATCAGGTCCGAAGAAGAAAAACCTTATATGAGATTCTGAGATTTTATTCAACAGATCAGGAAACTTGTCCTTGCCGACACTTATCAGTTCTTCAGACCCGCCTGTCGTAAGTGACTCATCGGTAAAGACGATCAGAAACTTATTGGAGACGGGTCTCCAGTTAAAATCGGAAATGCAAAAGTCGATTGCCCCCGGTGTGAATTCATCTCCTCCCTCAGTATTGGCCACTGCAAGTTTTTCTGAAAAATCACGGACGTCTTTCGTGAAATCATATTTGACAAAGTCAATATCGCTATAGCCGCAGAAACCAATTCTCCAGTCAATAACCATGTTTGGATTACCTGCTTCAAGTGATGAGACAAACCTGGAGATATGATCTTTAACTCCTGCAATACAATCACTCATGCTTCCCGAGAAATCGATACAAAAAACAATGTCGGCAATGCCTTTGATCTTGGAGATTTTTTGTTGTATTGGCATTTTATAAAGTTTTTGAGCCTGATTTTATCCGGCATTAAATATATAAATTAATCTTGTAACATCTTATATACTTTATTCTTCAGGAACTTAGCTGCAGCAGATTTGGCAGGACTCAGAAAAAATTCAGGGTTAAGACCTTCTTTCCTGACAGTCAATTCATCGACATTCCCTTTACTGCCTAATATTCTGTAACAGAATATTGACTCCGGCCTTAATGTTCCGTCTTCATCGATAATAGCGAATGACGGATCGGGAACAAGAACATCGTAAAATGAACTTTCATTGCCATTTCCACCGGTGGAAAATACAGTGAACAGCCGGTCCTTATATTTTGACTCAAATCCATTAGGTTTTGGTTCATGTCCTCTTACAAGATGACTATATCCATTTTGCTTCATAAAACTTTCAAACTGCTCAGTGCCAAACTCGAACCTTAACCCGGATGTATTTAGCTTTAATTTTTCATCGACAGGGTCACCCCACAACATGGTGTTGAACATCTTGGACGCCTGGATCTGTTTCTCATCTTTATCTGACAGAGGTAATATGTATTTAAATGTCTCGGAATTGGCAAATAGATCAAAATACATGTCTTTGGGTATTCCACCATGAACCAGAAGATATTTCATGGAATTTCGTTCAATGGAAACAGTATAAGGCAGATTCTCGAAAAACTCCTTGATCTTATTAATTGTCTCTTTCTTAAAATACTGATTCAGCAGCTCGATTGTCTCGGCTGGATTTACATTTGAATAATATTTCTTGTCTTCATTATCATATAGAATGGTATCATGATTCCCTTTTAGCAAGATGCATCGGTCCCCGAGGATTTGTTTCAATTTGAACAATAACCTGAGTGTTTGCAAAGGCAAAGCCCCCCTGTCGATATAATCACCCAGGAAAATGAACCTGGCTTTTTCGAAATAATCATAATCCGAAATACTTAGTTTGTCAAGTATGCCTTTAAATGACAGGAAGTCACAATGAAGATCACCAATAATAACTATTCTGGGTTGTTCATCCCTGATGTCCATGAAAAAGTGATGATATTGCTGTTTGACATCGATTGATTCACAACTCCTGTGTGAAGAACTCTCAAGGTACTTATCAATATTTGCAATAAACTCCTTTTGAATTTCATCCAGGTCGGATTCTTCGATCTCAGGGATCGATTCATCAATGCATTTTTTTACTTTCTCTTTTAATTGTTCCATCTTGGCTTTAGACTTTGCACTTAACTTTAGATGATGCCAGAATCAGGCCCTTGCTGACCAATTGACTCACAATCCCTGGCAGCTGGTCAAGTGCATGTTCACCATGAATATATTTTCCAGGAAATATAGCTTTTAAGGTTTTGTTTGGAAAAGATTTTGTTCCCAAAGATAAAGTTTAGCAAACCCGAATTGTCAATAATGTAAAAATATAACAATTTTCAGGACCTGTACCCGTGATTAAGGAGATTTCATCCTCCTCATCTATTCCTTATAATGATTTACCTTTGCTTCATGAAAAAGAAACTTTCCGGACTGGGAATATTGTTCATGCTGATCATTAAACACCCGCCCTTGCCGGAATTCTCATTGTTCAGGAAGGCTGATATTGTTGAGGTGCGCAACCACTCCCTTAAGCAAAAAGCCCTGGAGTTTTTCCTGAATTAAACCCTGGGAGGCAGGAATCTCCTGAAAACACAGGACAAAGCCTGTGCTGTTCGTGGGTCACGGAAGCCCTGACCATGACATCCGTACGAATCGGTTAGATTCAGCCAAAGCCATGACCTTCGCAATGAAAAAGTAAGATATGGTAACAGGGACGCTCAATCATCCGCAGTCCCAGGAAAAACAATGAGATTATACTTTGGGTTTCTTGGTAAAAATATTCAACCTGCTGTCTCTGCGCAGTTGATATCTTTCACGTGTTTCGGCTTCTTTACTTTTATCGGATATAAATATGGTGGTTTTGCCTCCATCAAGAATTATGGGATACAGGCCTGAAACTGAGCCTGTTTCTATTTTTGCGTGGGGTATCTTTAAGCGGTTATGTTCAAGCATCATTCGGTATTCAAGAGTGGTTTTCTTCATGTTTCGGTTTTTCCATTAAAAAATCTGATTCCTGATTTTTCTACAAGATACGCATAATTTCCGAACCCCGGGGATTTAATTATTGACAATAAGGAATTTTGTTGTTGAAGGCGGATGATGTTGAGGGTAGGCAAGCGTGCAATCAATGAGCATTCATAACGATCCTCATGAAACGACATACACCTCGCTTTCCACATACCTCGAAGCAACCACGATCCTTGTTCCGTTGGCATGGGGATGGAAAATGTTATATGCCAGTTGTGGATGGTTGTTTTCGGCTGAAAGGTGAGAGAGGAGAAGGATCTTCAGTTGAGGGGAACGATGCTTCAGGAAAATATCAAGTGCCTGATTGTTCGAGAGGTGACCTTTTAAACCGCTAATCCTGCGCTTCAGATGAAGAGGATAACGACCGTTGGCCAGCATCTTTTCATCGTAATTGGTTTCCAGGAAAGCCGCATTGCAATGTGAGAAATGCCTGGATACATGTTCGCATTCAGAACCTATGTCGGTGAAAACACCGACAGTCAAACCATTTGAGCTTATAGTGAAACTATGGGGTTCGCTTGCATCATGTTGTTTTGGGAAAGGGCTAACACACAACTGCCCGATATGAATGCTGGCGTTTGAGCTGAAATTCCTGTAAAGCCCGGTTGAAATCATAAGACGGCTGCTACAGCGGGTGGCTTCTGTAATGTAAACAGGTATGTTGTGCCTGCGTGAGAGAACCTCGGCACCCCGGGTGTGATCGGTATGCTCATGGGTGATGAATATTGCCCTGATGTTCCGGATATCCAGCCCAAGGTGTCCCATCCTCTTTTCGGTTTCACGGCAGGAAATGCCAGCATCAATAAGCACGGATTCGGTCTCATTACCTATATAATAGCAATTTCCGTTGCTTCCCGAATTGAGCGATGCGAAGTAAAGTGACATATGCAAAGATAGAAAAACGTGTTGAAGGTCACGATAATCATCTTGAGACGATGAAATGCTGCGAAATATGTATAAAAATTCAACGATTTACCCTGTTGAAAAGTTTTTTTTCAAAAAGTTAAAATTTGTTAAAATATTATTTATATCTTTGCAGCCGAATTTAAAAAATCAATAGACAAATGAAAAAACTTGCATTAGTATTAGTTATCGCTGCTGTAGGGTTCATGACCTCATGCGGCCCCAGCGCAAAAGAAATCGAAGCAAAGAGAATTGCTGACTCAACCAAAGTTGCTGACTCAATGACCAAGGTTCAGGCAGAACAGCAGAAAATTGCTGACTCAATCGCTAAGGTTCAGGCTGCTCAGAAAAAAGTAGCTGATTCAATTGCACATCAGGATTCACTGAAGAAAGGCCTGATCAAGAAAGCTAAACCTGCAAAGGCAGCTAAGAAAGCCAAGAAGTAATTTTTGGTTTACAGACCTAAAAAAGAGCTCAGCCTTGCTGGGCTCTTTTTTTTGTGCCCGTTCATGAATACATTCTCACGGTAGACTGTATCTTAATCTTCTATTTTTAAATCATAAATGTTGCGGATGCTTGAAAAATATTCACCCAGGTTGACTGGAAGTTCTTTAAGCAGTCCGTTGTGAAGATCGTAAACCCATGCATGGATCTTTGGTAAACCGGTTTTATACCATTTTCGCTGTACATGGTCGATTTTAACAATATTCACACATTGTTCAATGACATTAAGTTCAACAAGCCGGTCAAATTTTTTATGAGGATCGATGATCTCGTCAAGTTCTTTCTGGTGAATGCGGTAAACATCGCGCAGGGTTTGCAACCAGCTGTTCAGCTGCCCCATATCGGTGGGATGCAGGGCTGCTTTGATCCCTCCGCAGCCGTAATGTCCGCAAACAATGATATGCTCGATCCCAAGGTGTTCAACTGCATACTGGATCACAGCATTGATGTTGTTATCGGTGCTTACAACCAGGTTGGCTATATTCCGGTGCACGAACACCTCACCTTCATCAAGCCCCATGATCACGTTGGCAGGAACGCGGCTGTCGGAACAGCCGATGTATAGAAAATGGGGTTTCTGGTCGCTGGCCAGCTTTTCAAAAAAATGTTCATCAGCCGACAGTTTGCTCTTCACCCAGGCCTTATTGTTCTCGAATATTTGAAGATATTGATCCATGATACAGTGTTCTTTGCTCAAAGATAAAAAGATATTTTCAGGGTAGTATAATATCTGTGCAAACCAGCAGTTAAACCCTCAATGATATTCCAAAACGCGTTTATTAATCAGTAATTTTGCAAGCTAATTCAAGTCAATGCCGAAAATGAAAAGATTATCCGTAGTTTTTTTATCCCTAATCCTGTTATCCGGGATCTTGCTTTCTTCATGCCTCAAGGTAAAAGACCCTGTTCCCCAGACTTATTTAAAAGTAGGACTTGTGAGCGGATTAGGCGGATTCAAGGATGCCGGGTTTAACCAGGGTATTCTGGCCGGTCTTCAGCAGATCGCCTATGACTTCCCGATGATCTGCCAGGCAAAGGAAAGCCCAACGAAGGCTGATATCGAAGTGAATATAAACTATTTCCTGGCAAACGGGTACAACCTGATCATCACCTCGGGCTATGATGCTTCACTGGCTACGGTTGTCGCAGCCAATGCCAACCCTAAAACCTCTTTCCTTATCCTCGATTATTCCATGGCCTCCCCTCCTTCAAATTTATTATGTGCGGTATTTGACGTGGACCAGAGCTCTTTCCCCTGCGGCTTCCTTGCGGCTTACTGGGCGCTGAGACAAAGCCCGTCGAACCCCGTAGCAGGTTTTGTTGCCGGTACGGATATTCCGGAGATCAGGCAGTTTTCGGTATCCTATTCCCATGGTGTAGCCTATTTTGACAGTATTTATAATAAGAATGTACAAACACTCGGGTATTTCGCCAACTCCTTTAACGACACTCTCCAGGGAGCCAGGCTTGCCGATAGCCTTTTAAAACAAAATATCAGTACGATTTTCGTCTTCGCCGGCAAAACCGGTAACGGGGCTTTATATAAAGTGAAAGAGGCAGGGAAATATGCAATCGGTGTGGATGTTGACCAGTATTATTCCATTCCGGCTGTAGGACCGGTATTGCTTACATCATGCATGAAAGGCCTCACTAATATGACTTATTCGATCGTCAGGAGTTTTTATTACAACCACTTCCCCGGAGGAACCATCGTTCACGGCACCCTCGACAACGGAGGAGTGGGAATAGCCCCTTTCCACGATTTTGATACCAAAATTCCTGACAGCATCAAGATATCCCTCAATAATGTAATCAACGGGATCAAGAACGGCACAATCAAAACCGGATGGCCGGGCTCACTATAAAGTTTTTATAAACTTAGTAAATCATCATACTTTTAATGGATTGCGGAAGTTTGTTTTCAAAACATTATAAATGAAAGCAAAATTCATATTGATCATAAGCCTGGCTTTTTCTTCCATGGTTTTTGCGCAGGGGAAAAACGCAACTCCAGACTCTTCCTCATCCGCATACAGGATGAACACTATCTTTGGCTGCAGCCATGGCAAGCCTCATATTCCCCTGGGTTACTTTGTTGAGTTTGATGCAGGGTACACCCGCTTCGGACATCACAATGTATTTCTCCCGGGTATCAGCGCAGGAATAATCCTTAATCACCATTGGACTATCGGTATGACCGGCAGTTTTATTGGTAATCCCCAGGGATTGCACATGCATCATGGTCATTCTGACTCTACAGGCCAGCAAAACAGCAGTGCCAACCTCAAAGGTGGATTCGGGGGCGCATTGTTTGAATATACGCTCTTCCCTAAGTCGAGGGTCCATGTTTCCTTTCCGCTAATGATCGGAGGCGGTTATATGTACTGGAGCCAGGTCCATTACCCAAATGGTTCCTCTAAATACTATCATCCTTTCAACTTCGGAAATAGCTTCTTTGTTATTGAACCGGGAGTGAAGATGGAATTGAATATGTCGAAAATGCTGAGGCTTGGCCTGGGAGTCAGCTATCGCTATGCACCTGATCCTGACCTGAAGTATGCATCAGAAAACTTCATCAACCAATTTACCTTAAAACTCAGCCTTAGGTTCGGGAAATTCTGATTTTTTGCAATTTGCTGAATCTCTTTCATTCAGTCCCGGGCCTGAATGTAAGCCTGGCCTTAATGGGTTTTTTTCCGTTAACTTTCACCTGGTAATTCACCGCTGCAGGAAGCGCGATATCCCCGGCGCCTGGTCCGCTGATGATCTCATAATCCCAGGATGCACTGGTCCACACAAGATTGTTCTTTGTATCCGGGTGTAAACTGCAGCCTGCAATTGAACCAACATTAATCCACTTCCCGGGAGAGATCATTACATCGAAAGCAATGAATATCTCCTCAAGCCTGTCGGGATACCATCCATCGTCGCCAAGGAGATATATGGCAAACATCTGAATATCATAATATTCTTCGTCCCTGGCATTAAACGGCAACATCCGCAGATCGAGCCTGAAATCTATTCTCTGATCCGTTCGGGCTATGCTTGTTACAGATGCCTGCCTGAATTCAGTGATACGGTCGAAACTCCAGCCCGGGATCTGCCTCCCGACCAGGTCTGCCTTGATCCTCTCAATATCAGGTTCTACAATTGATTTTGAGGTCGGCTGATTTCCATTTGCCGGATATTCAGTCCCGGAAGAAGAAACCTTGTCCTTCACAATTGACATGGCAAGGCTCCTCATTTGGGGGTGTAAAATTATAGTCCGCAGTGAGGGGATCGAGAATATCACAACAACCACGACTATAACCAGCAAAAAAATGAAAAGAAGAAATTTCTTCATTTGCAGAAACCGTATTTTTGCATTTTCTCTTCCAAAGATATTACTTTTTTACTCAGATGAAACCCCTTAGAATTATTGCTATTATGAGCGTTACAGTCAGTGTCATGTCCTGCGGCGGACAAAAGAAAGATGAAAAAACTGAAAAAGATGACTTCAAATACCTTACCGAGCAATTCGGGGATTCGAAAATCCTGAGATACCAGGTGCCCGGTTTTGGCAGCCTAAGCCTGAAACAGAAAAAACTTATCTATTTTCTCAGTCAGTCCGCACTATGCGGCCGGGATATCACCTGGGACCAGAATTGCCGATACAATTTGCTGGTGCGAAGGACCTGCGAAGCGGTGTATGAAGGTTACAAAGGGGATCGCTCATCCGCCGATTTTAAAAATTTTACCCTATATTTAAAGGAACTTTGGTTCAACAATGGCCTGCACCATCATTATTCCACAGATAAAACCCAGCCGGAGTTTTCCAAGGGCTTTTTCGTTTCGGCCCTGAAGGCTGTAGAGCCCTCAACACTGCCCCTGGCCGGTTGCCAGACCCTCGAACAGTTTACTCTGGAGCTTACGAAGATCATCTTCGATCCATCCATCGCATTGAAGCGCGTCTCTCTGGATCCATCGGGCGACCTTGTACTTGCGTCGGCCTGTAATTTCTATGACGGGGTCACCCAGAAGGAAGCCGAAGAGTTTTATAAAAACCTGAAGGATGCTGATGCAAAGGCAAAAAAGGATACAAGGATATCGTATGGTTTGAATACGAAGCTGGTGAAGGTGAACGGCAGGATCAAAGAACTGCCCTGGAAGGTGGGCGGATTATATTCTCCCGCTATTGAAAAGATTGTTTTTTGGCTTGATCAGGCGAAGACGGTCGCTGAAACACGCGAACAAAAGGCTTCACTGGAGAAACTGGTTGATTATTACAGGACCGGCAGCCTCGTAAGCTGGGATGAATATAATGTGCTCTGGGTAACTGACCTTGATGCGCTTGTTGATTTTGTGAATGGATTCATTGAATCATACGGGGACCCTCTTGCCATGAAAGCAGGATGGGAATCGGTTGTAAATTTTAAGGACATGGAGGCTACCAGGCGTACGAAAATCGTCAGCGACAATGCATTGTTTTTTGAGACGAACTCGCCAACCGATGCGCAGTATAAAAAGAAGGAAGTGAAAGGAATTACAGCCAAGGTCATTACGGTGGCCCAGCTTGGTGGCGAGTGTGATCCGACTACGCCAATCGGAATCAACCTGCCAAATGCGAACTGGATACGCTCTGAACATGGTTCCAAATCTGTTACCATGGACAATATAACCTATGCTTATGACCAGGCTTCTTTAGGCAACGGGTTCCTTGAAGAATTTGCCGCCTCGCCCGAAGAGATTGCAAAGATCAGGGAATACGGTTATGCCGCTTCAAGTCTTACCACCGATATGCACGAATGCCTGGGGCATGCTTCTGGCCAGCTTAAACCGGGTATTACCCATGACATGCTGAAGAACTATCATTCTTCAATTGAAGAATCAAGGGCCGATCTTTTCGCCCTGTATTACATCATGGATCCAAAGATGGAGGAACTGGGACTGCTTAAATCACTGAAAGCGGGGGAGGCCGAATATGATGCATTTATCCGCAATGGCCTGATGACCCAGCTGGTGAGGATCAAGCCGGGAAAGAATATCGAAGAGTCCCATATGCGCGACCGGGCCCTGATTGCTCATTGGGTGTATGAAAAAGGGAAGAATGAAAAAATAGTTGAGAGGTTCAGCAGGGATGGGAAGACATATTTCAGGATCAATGATTATGCAGGCCTTCGTGGGCTTTTCGGACAGTTGCTTAAAGAGATCCAGAGGATCACATCCGAAGGGGATTACCAGGCTGCAAAGGACCTTATAGAGACCTATGCAGTAAAAGTTGACCGGGAACTGCATAAGGAAGTCCTGGAACGATATAAAAAGCTGAACATCGCACCCTATGCCGGGTTCATTAATCCATCCTATGAAATTGTTAAACAAGGAGATTCGATCTCAGATGTTAAGGTCATCTATCCCGACGATTTTGCAACCCAGATGATGGAATATTCAAAGAATTACTCGTTTCTTCCCGTAAGATAATATAGCAGCAGGAACTTCCTTCATTCGCGACTTTCAACACGACCTTTCACAAGTCCTTACTGTCATTCTTTCACGAACTTGAAGGTTCCTGTAATGTCTTTTGAAATCACCCTGATAAAATACATTCCAGGGAGAAGTTTCGAGAGGTTTATTTCGGTTTTAGGCTCGGAAACAGTTTGCTCCGAAAATTTCCTGCCATCCATGGACCAGACTTCAAGTTCGGCATTGTTGCTTCCCGATACCGGGAGCATGACGATCATCTTGTCATGAACCGGATTCGGATAAGCCGATATTCCTTGTGAATTACCATCGTTTATACCTAAAGCAGCGGCTGTCATAGAGTTTGATATGACCGATTCGTAGTTGCCGGATTTTAAAGAAGGATAACAAGGAGAATTTCGGATGACCTCAATGTAATATGTCATCAGCCCCGGCTGAACATAAGGATCTGTGTAGGATATCTGATCGCTTGCAACTGAATCAAGAAGCATCCATGAACCTTGGTTGAGTTTCCGGTGAATGAGATAAGTGTAAAATGTAAAGCCTTCATAAGAATTCCAAATCAGGTTGAATCCCTGAACCCCCGGGCTCACTTCAAGGTGAACGGTTTTATGATAAGGGCATGTTACCGATTCATTACCTGCCGAATCGGTTACAGATAGTTCATATTTCTGGGCTATTACTATAGGATTGGTGGTGGTATCGACGAAAGCACTGAAACTGTTATAGGCGACTTCCCCGATTTTTGCAAATACATTCTCCCTCGAAGTCTGCCTGAAAACATTATAATGAGCAAGATGGTAACCGGTTATTTTATTCCAAACAATCTTGTTCCTTTGGGTTGTGGTATCAAAAGTGACCATACAAATGTACGGAGGCGGCACGTAACCTGATATGGTTACTACAGCGCTGTCATGCATGTTGACCAGGCAGGAAGACGAACTGCTGTCGACTTTTGCTTTGCAGTAATATGTTCCGGCTGTAGTAAATAAACCGAAGTTCAGGGGGTTCCCATCACCTGTCTTGTTGGCAATGCTTTGTGTAGTGTTATTAAGGAAGAGGTAATAATTGAAATGAGGCTGGGAACCGCTCAGGCCAACTGTAACCCCTGAACCTCCAACAGGATAACTTCCTCCACCGGTTACATTGTATACAGTGGGCGCAGGGATAATATGGATCGACCGGCTGGCATGACAGGAATCTCCCTGGTAAAACACATTAAGGGTTATGGTTTTGTAACCGGCATTGTCCCATATAATGTAATATGGTCCTTGTCCGGAACCCGACACTACTGCGCCGCCGTCAAAATCCCAGTGGTATGCGGCCGAACTCGGGGCAGTGCCTGAGTATGAGACATAAGAATGACATCCCACCGAAGCTTTTGTATAACAGAAAACACTGCATGCCAGGGTGTCAGCCCCGGCATAAAGCCTTGCTGAACTGAGGCATAAAAGAAAAATAACCGAAAATGTAAAGATCTTTTTCATGGCATAAGGGTTTGATATTATAAAGATCGAGTTTATTGCAATACGTTGCCTGGCTGTTCATAAATCAATTGATAACAAACATTGAAGCGCACAAATTTCGTTGTCGAAAGGCATTAATTTTGCCCGTAATCTCGTAATCTCGTAATCCCGTTATCCCTGTAACAAATGTCCAAACTGTTTCTTCTTTCCGTACTCTCTTCAATGCTGTTTTTGCCATCGAATATCCCGATTGGTGCTGAAAAATATCCCCAGAATTATTTCCGTTCCCCGGTGGATTTCCCTATAGCGCTGGCTGGTTCATTCGGGGAATTAAGGAAAAATCATTTTCATTCGGGAATAGACATCCGTACCGGTGGAAAAACAGGGAAACCGGTATATGCAGCGGCTGACGGATATATTGCGAGGGTGTTTGTCTCTCCTGCCGGGTTCGGCAAGGCCCTGTATATAGCACATCCGAACGGGTATACGACGGTTTATGGGCATTTACTGAGGTTTAGCGGGGCCATTGGAAACTGGATCGCGAAACAGCAATACATCCAGGAGAGCTTTGCGCTTGATATCGAGGTTCCAAAAGGGTTGCTGAAAGTAAAAAAAGGTGATGTCGTTGCACTCTCGGGCAATTCCGGAGCATCCGGAGGCCCCCATCTTCATTTCGAGGTCAGGGAATCGGGCAGCCAGGAAGTGATCAATCCGCTGGAGTTCGGTTTTGATGTTCCTGATAACACGCCTCCAAAGATCACCGCTGTAAAAATCTACCCTTTCGACCCCCATGCCTTGGTCAATTATTCCGATAAGCCTTTGATGCTCGGAGTGACGGGGGGAGGCAAAAGCTATTCTGTTAAAAGCCCCGACACCATCAAGGTTTCAGGCAATATTATTTTCGGCCTGGAAACAACAGATTTTTCTGATAATTCGGGTATGAAAAACGGAGTTCCATCGCTTGCCCTAAGCATAGATAATGAACCGGTTTATTCACACCACCTTGAAAAGTTCGCATTTGCAAATACCCGTTATGTGAACAGCCTTCTGGATTATCCTTTGCTGATCCACAGTAACCGAAAGATCCAGCGCTCCTATGTGGCTCCCAATAATAAGAACGATATCTATAGCAAGGTGAAAAACCGGGGTGTCATTAATTTCAATGATAACAAAGCACATAAAGTAGTCTATACGGTCACTGACCTCTATGGAAATGAATCCAGGCTGGTGTTTTGGGTGAAAAGTCATCCGCCTGCAGGGAAACATCCTGAAAAACCGATACTGAAAGGTGTGCAGATGATGCCCTGCCAGCAGGAAAATCATTTTGTCAGCACCGATATACTACTTGACATTCCCAAAGATGCACTATATGAAGACCTGGATTTCGAATATTCCCCGGAACCGCCCGTAAGCGGAACATATGCAAGGCTTCACAAGGTTCATAACGAAGATACTCCCCTGCATGTTAACTGCAGCCTTGCAATCAAGCCAACCAGCCTTCCGAAGGAACTGACTGATAAAGCAGTTATTGTAGCGATAGAACCAGGCCATAGGTTCTATTCCAAAGGCGGGGTATGGGAAAAAGGATTTCTGAAGACCCAGATAAAGGATTTCGGCGACTATAGCATTGCTGTTGACACCGAACCCCCTGTGATAAGGGCTGTGAATGTGAAACCGGGCAAAAACCTTGCAGGTCAGGGCAGCATCATGTTTAAGATCACCGATAACCTCGCTGGTATCAAATCATACAGGGGAACAATGAACGGGAAGTGGATACTGATGGATTATGATGCAAAGACCAGCACCCTTACATACTTTATCGACGAACATATGCCCAAAGGCAAAAATAATTTTCTGCTGGTAGTAACCGATGCTGTAGGCAACCAGAGCAGATATGATGCAGTATTGGTGAGGTAATCAAATTATGGCGCTCTCTATAAAAAGTGTTCATCCGTTTTCATAACTTTACTGCCATGAAATTATCAATATTGATCATCCAATGCTTCGTAATATGCTGTATTGCGATGCTGGTTTCGTGTAAAAAGAAATCAGACAATCAGGGCGAAAACTCCTCAACCGGTTACCGGATAATCCAGGAGAAGAACTATTACAATAATTTGTTGGAAGACAGGACTGACTTTTCCTACTCGGGAAACAACCTCACTGAGATCTTTGGATATACCCAAGGCACAAAAGCCGGTCCAGACGGAAAGATCACACTTGAATACGAAGGGGGAAATATCTCCAGGGTTTCTGTATTCGCTAATATCAGCGGAGCATGGAGCATCATGGAAGAGGCTCTGGCGGTTAGCTATACAGGCAGTTTGCCGGCTGAACGTATAATTACTACCTATGATGATACAGGGTCGGTCACAAACCAGGTACGTTACACCGATACCTATCTCAACGGACAAGTGAATGAGGAGAAGTCGTATTCCATGCAGGATGGTTCCTGGGTGCTTGAATACAGGGATCAATATATTTACAATGCCCAGGGACAGTTGCAAAACATAAGGAGTTATTTTGGCAGCGGTGATCAGAGAGCAGCCGTAACCTATTTATGGCAGAACAACCTTATTGTGGAGGAACAAAGCAGCAATACCGACAGTTCACTTCTTCACAAGGTTGAATACAGCTATTCAGGAACAAGCCTGACCGGAGAAGTAAGGTCGGTTTTTATTGACAATTCCTGGACGCAAACCGGCACTACCTCATATGTGTATGATACCCAGGGGAACCTGTCAAGCCAGACCGACAGATATACGACGCCCTCCGATGTTTTCAGGCTGGATTTTACTTATGAAGCCGGCAAGGGGAACTTCCGCCAGTTGTATGTTGTTATGGGCGCTGCACCTTTATGGAATGGCGCTCCCTTTCCTATGCCAACGAAAAGTTCGGGTTTGCCTGACGGTCAGCTCAGAGATGTTTTTCACCGGAACCGGTAAATACAGCAATTTTATTCAGCCTTTTATCCTGAGAAATTTCTTGCTATTTTTGCATTATGCAGGAAACCATTCTAATTCTCGATTTCGGTTCCCAGTATACCCAGCTTATCGCACGCAGGGTAAGGGAACTGAATGTATTTTGTGATATCCATCCTTTCAATAATTTTCCTAAAGACATTCCCGGGCTCAAAGGCATTATCCTGTCGGGCAGCCCCTTCTCTGTGAGGGACCAGAATGCCCCTTACCCCAACCTGTCGGGGATCAAGGGGAAAGTCCCCGTTCTTGGGGTCTGTTATGGCGCACAATACCTGGTACATTCTTTGGGCGGTGAAGTAGCGCCTTCGAAGATTCGTGAATATGGCCGGGCTAACCTGGGTTTTATCGACCAGACCTGCCGCCTGCTCCGGGGTATGGCCACAGGCACCCAGGTTTGGATGTCCCATGCCGATACCATCCTGAAAGCCCCTGCTTCCTTCAGGATCACCGGATCCACTTCGGATGTTGAATATGCTGCATTTAAAATAGAAGGCGAAGAATCTTATGGCATACAGTTCCACCCTGAAGTCTACCATACCACTGAAGGCCTTACCTTACTAAAAAATTTCGTTGTCCACATTTGCGGATGCAAGCAGGACTGGACCCCCGAATTATTCGTTGAAACTACAGTTAAGGAACTCAGTGCCAAACTTGGTGACGATAAAGTAGTTTTGGGATTGAGCGGGGGAGTGGATTCATCGGTTACAGCCATGCTCCTTAACAAGGCTATACATAAAAACCTGTATTGTATATTTGTTGATAATGGTTTACTGCGGAAGGACGAATTTTCCAAAGTCATGGAGCGCTACAAAAAACTCGACCTGAATGTGACTGGTGTTGATGCCAGAGACCAGTTCCTGGATGCTCTCAAAGGGGTTTCCGACCCGGAAAAGAAACGTAAAATCATTGGCAAGACATTCATTGATGTATTCGACCAGGAGGCACATAAGATACAGGGCATTTCCTGGCTTGCCCAGGGAACTATTTATCCCGATGTGATAGAATCCCGCTCGGTCAAAGGGCCTTCAGCGACCATTAAATCCCATCATAATGTGGGCGGACTGCCTGAATACATGAAGCTCAAGATTGTTGAACCCCTGAATTTCCTTTTTAAAGATGAAGTGCGCCGTGTCGGCCTGAAACTCGGACTGGATCCCGAATTCATAAACCGGCATCCTTTTCCCGGACCGGGCCTGGCCGTGCGTATCATCGGAGACCTTACACGTGAAAAGATAAGCCTGCTGCAGGATGTGGATGATATTTATATTGCCGGATTACGTAAGTATGACCTCTATCATAAGGTTTGGCAGGCCTTCGCAGTGCTGCTTCCGGTTCAGTCGGTCGGTGTGATGGGAGATGAGAGGACATACGAAAATGTGGTAGCTTTGCGTGCAGTGACCTCTACCGACGGGATGACAGCCGACTGGGCACACCTGCCCCACGAATTTCTCGCGAAAGTCAGCAATGATATTATTAATAAGGTTAAAGGAGTGAACAGGGTGGTCTATGATATATCGTCCAAGCCTCCTGCCACGATTGAATGGGAATAATACTGGATAACTGGATGACTGGATAACTGGGTAACTGGGTAACTGGAGATCCCACATCAAAATTTGAATCAATGTACCGTCTTTTTTGTTTCTTAACGCTTCTCTCAGTCCTACACTGTGTGCAGGCCCAAACCTACCAGGAGCAGCTGAATGCAATTCATTCCAGCGTTACCCAACAGAAGGATGGTAAATCATTTTATGTTCATATCGTTAAAAAAGGCCAAACCCTGTATATGATATCAAAAGCATACGGGGTTGATGTGAATGATATTATTGAGGAGAACCCGGTAGTCAAAGAGGGACTGAAAGCCGATCAGAAACTCCTGATCCCATTCCCGCTTCAGAAAAAAGAGGATCCCTCCGCAAAACCGGAAACCGTGAACCGAAAACCGGAACCCGGAAGCCAGAAACTGGAAACCGGAACCCGGAACCCGGAAACCGGAAACCAGAAACCAGAAACCGGGACCCGGAAACCGGAACCCGCCTCCTCGGTTATCCCCTGCGGCTCTGACACCTCAGCCCTGCATAAACAATATAATGTGGTTTTGATCCTTCCTCTTTACCTGGAAGAAGTTGAAGCCATGAACCCCGAAACAGCAACCGAGGAAACAATCGATAACTGGAATTCACTGAAATACCTGCCTTTTTATGAAGGCTTCAGGCTGGCTGTGGATTCGTTGCAGAAGCAAGGGCTACATCTCTTGATCCATGTGTACGACCTGGCTAAGGATTCCCTGAAAACCCAGCAATTGCTGAAAAAAGATGAACTCAGATCGGCCGACCTGATCATCGGCTTGCTGTTTAATAAGAACTTCCAGGCTGTAGCAAAATTTGCACGTGACCATAAGATCCCCATTGTGAACCCCCTGAGCGAACGTTCAGATGTGGTGGTTAACAATGAAATGGTTTTCAAAGCCAATCCCTCAAGAAGCACACAGATCGAAAGTCTGGCCGATTTTATGCAGAAGAGCATGTACCGCGGGCAGATCATTATCATCAGGAACGGGCAGTTTAAGGATAAGGATATTGCCGATAAACTTAAAAAGGAATGTCTTGGGAGGAACCTGAATGTTATTTTGGCCGAGGGACAGGATGTAGCCATTGGAAAGTTGTCAAAGGGGAAAGAGAATGTCGTGGTTGCTTTTGCAGATAACAACGCTTATGCTCTTGACCTCATGCGCCGGTTTTATGAACTCAGGAACGATTATAACCTGAACCTTATCGGACTCACCGACTGGGAAAAGATCGAAGGGCTGGAAACGGATTTTCTTAACGGCCTCAGCACACACCTTGTATCACCCTGTTTCGTTGACTATACCGATAAGGGTGTTAAAACGCTTGTACAGCGGTATCAGCAAGTTTATAAAGCTGATCCGGGATCACTGTCATTCCAGGGTTTCGATGTCGGTTATTATTTCCTCTCGGCACTGATGAAATTTGGAAAAAATTTTCCATCCTGCATACAGGATTACAGGCAGAAAACTTCCCAAACCAGCTTTGAATTCAGGAGAGCAGGAAATAATGCCTCCAATGGATTTGAGAACCGGCACTGGTCGGTTTATAAATATGAGAGTTTTAAACTGGTCAGAGTGAATTAATGATGAGCCAGTGGCAATGCCAGTAACGGCACATTCGTTGCAAAAAGGTTCTTTTTAGTAATATTCCGTGTAAATACCATATATACAAGTGACCGCTTATGGGGCTGGAAGGCGATGAGGTTGATAAGTTTGCCTTTCACGAACTGGTCAATGGTATCCTGGTTTTCGCCTTCGATCTCTATGACATTGAAATGGATCCTGCCTTCAGCAGCTTCTTTGGCAAAACCTGACTGAAGTGCTTTCATCTTCACTTCCGCTTCGGGTAGCTTGGTCGAATGACAGAAATGCACTGCATGAACCTGGTTTTTAAAAGGCCTGAATAAATCCAGCAGGGTTCCAAGGGACTGGCGGTTCCCTTCGGAGAGATCGGCGGCGAACATCACGTTTTCGAAGCTTTTAAAGCCTTTCATGACAGGTATGGTGAAGACCGGGACCTTGACATGATCAATGATAAAAGTCGAAACCTTACCCCATACATTCAGATTGTTCCCTTTTCCCGTTGTGCCTATCACAATGATATCGGGTTTGAATTCATTGCAGATCTCGATAAGTTCCTGTTCCACCTCGCCTCCGCTCACATGGGTTGTAACGGTAACATTTCCGAGATTCTTTTCCTTAATGCGGGCCTCAAGTTTTTCATGAAGCTCTTTCATGCTGGCTTCCGATTGTTTGAAAATTTCCCTCATCAGCTGCTCATTATAAAGCGTTGTCATATCGAGGGTGTCGGGGAAGCTGGTATCGGTAAGAATGATCTGGTCAAAATATGTGTGGAACAGCTTCAGCTCAGCCCCATAAGTGGCGGCAAGCTCCAGAGCGTACTGACAAGTGATGTCGGTATGCTGCGAAAAATCAACGGGGACTAATATTTTTTTCATGATGTAAATTTAAGTAATTCAGCAGTTCTTTGCAATTTTTTTTATTCGAATAGGTTGCTTCCAGAAGCATCAGCCTGGCCTGAATCATCTCTTCGGTAAATTCCTCTTCGAAGCATCCCATGGCTTTTTCCCTCATCTCTGAAGGGGTGTTGGCGATTATACAAAGAGGTGCAAGACTGGTGCCTGCGACCATCTGTTCATTTACAATGCAGAACCTCCCGTTATACAAGGCATTCAGAAGTTTCAGCTTAAGGCCTGTCGGCTGGAATGTCACCATGATATGCATGTGGGCATCACGCATCAGCTCGAACATCTTTTCTTCTGAAGGGTTTGGCAGTATGCGGATATTCTTTTTCCCTCCTGCCAGCATGCTCAGGGCCGGCGAGGGATTCTGACCTGCCACGACCAGTTCAGGCATCGAAGGATCCCATACTTCCCGCATCAGGTAACTGGCGGCCTGTTCGTTCTCCGGAACGCTTAGCTTTCCGTGGTAGAGGGCATATCCGCCCTTGCCTTCCTTCATGAAGATCCCGTCCTCCTTATGAAAACTTGGCATGTATTCTATGCGCTTCGATGGAAATATCCGCTTCAGGTATTTCCTGTCCTCTTCCGAAACCACCAGCATCAGGTCGGCATGCTTCAGTGTTTTCTGGAAATTCCTGAGGCGGAGGCTCTCAATCAGGAAAAAGGTTTTTTTCGTGAGTTGTTTTTCGGCTTTATAAAGATGATAATAATACTGGTGTTCAATATTGCTTTCCCGGTAGATCTTAAGACGGTTCGTAAACTTCTTGTCATTCAGGAAATGACAGGTATGCAATCCTTCGAAGAGTATGGGATGCCTGTCTTTTAACAGGTTTTTTTCAAGGTCTGCGGATGTCCTGCTCCCAACGATAAACGGCTGGGTGCTGAGATGTGTTTTAAGGTCATTCTTCCTCGGGTAATAGTGTACACTGGCGCATAACTCTTCCAGCTTCTTTTCAGGCTTGCGGTTATATTGGAAACAATGTAAATGGATTTTCACCCCCGCCTCACTCAGTATTTTAATTTTGTAATACACATCAATTACTCCCCCGTAATCGGGAGGATAGGGGATATCGAATGAAATGATGTGCAACTGTAGCTCCATCAGTTTGATTTTAAATTTTCAAGTACGCCCATCAGAGTCTTAACTTCATTTTCCCAGCAAAGGTCTTCGGCTGCAAGTGTAAGGTTTTGCCGGTAAAGCTCTATCCGCCCGGTATTCATGAGCATGGCATCGATGCGCCCGGCCAGATACCGTGGATCGTGGTTTTCGATTGTTTCGCCAATGAAATACTTGTCGACAACTGCTTTCATTTCAGGAAACGGCGAAATGAGCACCGGTACTCCGGCCTGGATATAATCCATAAACTTATTAGGCAGTGCGTAATGGTAATTCAGGCTGACGTCTTTTTCAATCGACAAACCAAGGTCGGCCATCAGGGTGATGGGATGAAGTTCCTGGAATGGCAGTTGTCCCAGGAAAACCACTTTCCCATTCACTTTCTGGTCGGAGGCAAACTTTTTTATTTTTTCAAACACATCTCCGGTCCCCGCAATGACGAGTTTAGCATCACTCCTCAGGAACTTCATAGCCTGGATAGCTTCCTCCAGTCCGCGGTCAACATTGACCGCCCCCTGGTAAAGGATCACTTTTTCACCGGGCTTAATCCCGAACTTCGCTTTGTCAGCCGCAACACCTGGTTGGTGCCTGAAAGGGACATTCCGGATCACCGTGACAGGTATACTGTATTCCTGCTCATACAGGCGGGCTATGCTTTGGTTCACACCGATAACTGCCCTGAGTCTTGGGAAAATAGTATCTTCAATGATTTTCCAGATGCGCGTTGTAATCCCTCGTCCAACCAGTTCGGGCACTCCCCTGAAATATTCATGGCAATCGTGAAGCATTCGTGCTTTGTGTCCAAAAAACCTCTTCCATTTTAAGGCTGTGTAACATCCTGCAAGGGTGTCCAGGTCATTGGAAACGATAAGGTCGGTATGCCTGCGTATCAGGAAAAAAAACAACCGGAGGTTATAGTTTGCATAAAACAACGGGCCTTTGTCGAAACTCAGGCTCATCCGGTGCATGCCATAATCACGGGCAGCCAGCGGAAGGCTGCTTTTCCGTTGCCTGCCAACGAGAAGCACTTCGTAACCTGCCTTGCCAAGCGCCATGCAGGTTCGGTGAACCCTCTGGTCGGTGGTGAGGTCGTTGGTAACCGAAACAATGGCTTTCTGCATCAGGTTATTGATCCCGTGTTTACATAGCAAAGTTAATTTTTTTACTTTTGATGCATGCAAGTACGTAATAACATCTCCCTGAAACCTTATAATACCTTCGGCATTGACGTCAAGGCGAAATATTTTGCCGAACTCCATTCCGATGATGAAATTGTGAAATTCTACAGCAGCCTGGGGCCTGAACACCTGCCGGTACTCATCCTGGGAACCGGTAGCAATATCCTGTTTACGAAGGACTATCCCGGCGCAGTGGCCTGCATCCGAAGCAAAGGCATGGTCAAACTTATGGAGGATGAAAAGTACATCTACCTGAAGGTAGCTGCCGGTGAAATCTGGGACGATGTCGTAAAATATGCTGTGGAGCATGGCTGGGGTGGGATTGAGAATCTCTCGCTGATACCCGGGACTGCAGGGGCTGCACCGATACAGAACATCGGTGCCTATGGTGTGGAGATCAAAGACGTTCTCTGGTCGGTTGAGGTCGCCGATATCCTTGCCAGAAATTACAGGGCATTCAGGCCATCAGACTGCAATTTCGGATACCGTTCCAGCATATTCAAAACAAAGGGGATGAGCCGGATGGTTATTACTGGGATCTGTCTGAAGCTTCGCAAAGATCCGGTTCTCAGGCTTGATTACGGAGATATCCGCAAGGAGTTGGATATAGCCGGTATTAAAGACCCTTCATTATCCGCAGTAAGAGATATAATAATTAAAATACGAAGCAGTAAGCTCCCCGATCCTTCGGTGGTTGGGAATGCCGGCAGTTTTTTTATGAATCCTTTTGTTGCTGCGGATGAGTACGCCCGTTTGATCAAAGAGTTCCCTCACATGCCTTCATTCAAAAGCGGGGATGCTGTCAAGATTCCAGCCGCCTGGCTCATCGAACGCTGCGGTTTTAAAGGCAAACGAGTCGGAGATGCCGGTGTGCATGAGAACCAGCCCTTGGTGCTGGTGAATCACGGTTCAGCTACCGGGAAGCAGATTCTGGATCTGGCAGAGAAAATAATAGCCTCTGTGAAGGAGAAGTTCGGTATCACGCTTGAGACTGAGGTAAATGTATTTTAGCAGACTTTCAGCGCCCCGATGATATCGCGGGCCGAAGGGATGTTATGGCGGTCGAGATACTCGTTAATTCCTTCAACGATTTTAGGGGCGACCATGGGGTTGATGAAATTTGCGGTGCCCACCTGGATCACCGAAGCCCCGGCAAGCATGAATTCTATGGCATCGGAGGCATTCATGATACCACCCAATCCGACGATAGGGACTTTCACAGCTTTGAATACCTGCCAAACCATGCGAAGCGCTACCGGCTTGATGGCAGGGCCGGATAAGCCGCCGGTTACTGTAGAGATTACCGGTCTTTGAGTTTCAGAATTGATTGCCATTCCCAGCAGGGTGTTGATCAGGGTGAGCACATCGGCTCCACCTTCAACAACGGCTTTAGCCATTTCGGTGATGCTGGTGACATTGGGAGAAAGTTTTACCATCAGCACTTTTTTGTAAACATCCCGAACGGCCCTGGTGACCTCGGTTGCCGTGGAAGGCACTACTCCGAAAGCCATACCTCCTTCTTTAACGTTGGGACAAGAGATGTTCAACTCTATGGCGGGGATCCCCTCGAGTTCGTTGATCCGTTCGGCCACCTTAACGTATTCTTCGATAGTCGAGCCTGAAACATTCACAATAATCTGTGTATTGAAATTCTTCAGCCTGGGATAAATGACCTCGCAGAAATTATCGACGCCTTTGTTTTGCAGGCCTACCGAGTTGAGCATGCCCGAAGGAGTTTCGGCCATCCTGGGATATTTGTTCCCTTCACGGTTCGACCCGGTGACGGCTTTCACAAATATACCGCCAAGCAAGCCCAGGTCATAGAAGTCCTTGAACTCCTCACCATACCCGAAGCAGCCGGAAGCTGTTGTTACCGGGTTTTTGAACTGCATGCCCGCGATGTTTATTTTCAGGTCAGCCATTGGATTGCCATTTAAGTCTTTCCGTATCAAACACCGGTCCTTCCATGCATACCCGCTCATTCCCTTTATCAGTTTGGGTGATGCAACATAAACAAACCCCGTAACCGCAGGCCATATAGTTTTCAAGTGAGACCTCACAGGGAACACCTTTTTCGGCAGCCAGTTTTGAAACGGCATGCATCATGGCCTCCGGGCCGCAGCAATAGATGCGGTCGTAGGGCAGGGGGGCCTGGTTAAAGACCGGATGTTGTGTCACAAATCCCTTTTCTCCCATGCTGCCGTCATCAGTGCTGAGGTGAACCTTGCCAAACTTCGAATATTCATCGATCTGGGATACCTCATCCGCCGACCTGAACCCGACAAGAAAATCAGGTCTTATGTTTTTGCGGTTCAGGAAGTCGCCCATGAACATCAGAGGAGCAACGCCTGCACCTCCGCCAATAAGCAATACCTTATCGGAAGATGGCAACGAAAAGGAGTTTCCCAGGGGGTATACGAGGTTGAGTAAATCTCCTGAAGCAAGCATTCCCATATGCCTCGTCCCTTCCCCTTTGACCTGGACAAGCAATCTCAGGGTGTTGGTTGAATAATCTACGAAATGGATTGAAAAAGGCCTTCTCAGGAAAGTTGAAGGGGAATTATGAACAAGCACCTGTACGAACTGCCCGGGAAGTATTTCGGGCAGTGGCAAAGGTGCCTGCAGTTCTAAAACAAAATGTCTTGTATTGAGCCTGGTGTTCCCTACAACTTTAAAATCATGTGCAAATTTCTTCATTGGCAGATTTGATATCCGTTTTAGCTGCCGAGCCTGGTCTGTGCTTCTCGTATGACCTCTTTGAATTTTCTGAGAATACGGTCCCATTCCTTAAACAGCTCGTCGCTTTTCACGCTCACCTGGCTGGCATTTGCCACTTCGCTTACCAGCTTGATTTTATAGGCCAGGGGATCGGTTGAAGCAAGCTTCACGATGATCCTGGTGCGGATGGTCTTCTGTTTAAATGTCTGAACTACCCATGCTGTGCGCAAATAACCCGTGTTCTTGTCCGTGACTTCGATCACGTCGAAATAAGTGGTGATGATCTGGCTCAGTAGCTTCCATGCATCATCTTCCTTTTTGGTTGTTTTGATCTCAATATCGACATTCGCTACATCGGTCGCTTCAGAGGCATCATAAGCATCGTCTTTCTCCATCTGGTAAAAATATGTTTTTGGAGGAGGACTGTAATCGGGTTTGTTACAGAATTCGATAAGACCGATCAGGTAACCGATCTTTTCTACCTTGACATTCACGCAGGCATATGAAGGAATTGTTATTTCAAGTTGCCCTCCCCCCATAAGCTTACCGTCAACATAGATCTTTGCATCCGGTTCGGAAACAGTGAAACGGACAACTTTTTTCCCCGCTGATGCCGTTAGGCTGAGGGCCATCAAAACTATGACCAGCAGGCTGCTCTTCAATAGAGTTTTCATAGGATGTGTCTTTTCAATATCCAATATTACAAAATTATTCTGTCTTCTTTTTCTTTGGGACTTTTTTTTCAGGTTTTGGTTCTGCGGCAGATTCCCCGGTTTTCACCTCAGCAGCTTCTCCGGATTTCACTTCGGCAGGTTCAATAGTTGCTGCCAGGGCTTTTTCTTCTTCCGGCTCTGTGAAATCAAGCAGGTTTTGGGTTTGTAAGGTATTATACCAGCTCACCATCTTTCGGATGTCCGACACATAAACCCTTTCCTCGTCGAAATCGGGAACCATCTCCTTGAAGAATTTAAGCAGGGTGGCATTATCTGCTTTCGGGTCAATGCCTGCCTTCCCTTCCAGTTTCTCATTCAACGCTTTGAAAACTTCTTTCAATGGACGGTCTTCACCCGTTGTGAAAACGCTGATTTCCTCAAGGGAGCTCATTTTTTCATGGCCGAAAGCAGGTATCCGCTTCTGGTCGGCAAGAGACTCAACGATCACCGCATTCTTGCCCTGGGAAACGACTTTAAACAAACCGCTTTTGCCCGAGATAGATACAATTTTAGTGAGATCCATAAAGTATTATTTTGTGCAAATATACAATGATCCTGCGATTTTTGCAATTTGAGAAATGGTCAGTTCGGCCTCAATCAAAAAAACCTGCTTAGATAATTTTGTAGTTTTTATATTCACCGATACGCCAGCCTATCAACCTTTCCACAGTTTGTAATGCTTTCTGAGCAGGCTGAAGGTTATTTTTTAAGGGGTCAGGCCGGAAGTCCCAATTTTTTAATGTAATGCGTTTTTTCATTACTTCAGGATGGGTGCCTGTGAATTTGTTCAGACCCCCGATGATGTTATAATCGAATTCGCTTGAAAGTGCGACATTTTCCTGAACCCAAAGATCATCGTGCCAGTGCTTATGGAATGCCTCCTGTTTGGCCTGCTGAAACCCCGGAGGTTTTACCCAACCGTAATGGTACATCCATGCTTCTATTGACTTTACGTTCAGTTTCCGGCCGTCCTTACGAAAACCCTGAGCATCCTTGTATGACCTGATCCCCGATTGTTTCCTTATGATCCTGACTTCACGGCGGTACCAGTCTCGTGAAGTAGCTACAAAGTCGTAGGATCCGAAGAAATGACGGTAGTTGAACAAGAGTCCTTCCACCCGGGCATTGTCTTTCCATTGTTCCATGCTTTCTCGTATTACGGGCAGGTATTGTTCAGGGACAACCTCATCCGCCTGTATATAGAAAGCCCAATCAGCATCTTCGGAAACCTGATCAAGAGCCTTGTTTGTCTCGACGGCAAGAACACTTCCGCCTTCCCTGAGATTGTCGTCCCAGACCGTATCAATGATGCGAACTTTTGCAGGATCAATTGAAGCAAGCAATTCCCTGGTCGAGTCATCCGAATTTCCGGCCGCCACAACAAATTCATCGCACAAAGGTAAAATTGAGCGGATGGCTTCTTCGATGGGGTAATCGAACTTGACAGCATTCCTTACAAAAGTAAATCCGCTGACTTTCATTTCAGAACGATATAATACCCGTATAGTTTTCAGGGCTGATCTTTTTCAGCTCGTTTTTAACCTTTTTACTTATTTTCAGACTGTCGATGAACTCATGAATCACATCTTTTGTCACTTGCCTGTTGCCTCTTGTAAGGTCTTTGAGAGCTTCATACGGATTTGGATATTTTTCACGCCTTAGTATGGTTTGAATTGCTTCGGAAACCACGGCCCAGTTGTTGTTAAGGTCCTGCTTTAGTTTGACTTCGTTAAGTATCAGTTTGTCAAGGCCTTTTAAAAGAGATCTGAAACCTATTAGAGAATGAGCAAATGGCATGCCTATGTTCCTGATCACAGTGGAATCGGTAAGGTCTCTTTGGAGCCGGCTTATCGGAAGCTTGGCCGAGAGGTATTCGAACAGGGCGTTGGCAATCCCAAGGTTTCCCTCGGAATTCTCAAAATCAATAGGGTTCACCTTATGTGGCATAGTGGATGAGCCTGTTTCGCCTTTCTTTACTTTTTGCCTGAAATACTCCATGGATATATAGGCCCAGATGTCACGATCAAGGTCAATGAGGATGGTATTGATCCGTTTAAGATTGTCGAAAAATGCCGACAGGTTGTCGTAATGCTCGATTTGCGTTGTGGTTTTCTGACGTCTGAGGCCAAAGGTCTTTTCAAGGAATGTATCGGCAAAACCATTCCAGTCGATCCCCGGATAGGCTGCCTTATGAGCGTTGAAATTTCCTGTAGCACCTCCGAATTTACCTTCAAACCTGAGCGATCCAAGCATTGCGATCTGGCTTCCAAGCCTTTCGGTAAATACATACAGTTCTTTGCCTACAGTGGTAGGAGATGCAGGCTGCCCGTGGGTATGAGCCATCATGGGTACCTCCTTCCATTCCTGGGAACGGGCGTAAAGCACATTGAAAACTTCTTCCAGCAAGGGAAGATAAACTTCTACAAAAGCATCCCTTGCAGCCATGGGGAAGGCCGTATTATTCACATCTTGGGAAGTCAGTCCGAAATGGACAAATTCAGAATATTCCGACAGTCCCAGATCCCTGAATTTTTCTTTCAGAAAATATTCAATGGCCTTGACGTCATGGTTCGTCTCCTTTTCGATATCCTTGACCCGCAGTACATCTGCATCGCTAAAACGCTTGCAGATTCGCCGTAATTTGGCAAAAGCTTTGGGGTCAATTCCACCCAGTTCGGGCAAGGGGAGCTTGCATAATGCAATAAAATATTCGATTTCGACTACAACCCGGTATTGAATGATGGCCGCTTCTGAAAAAAACAATGCCAGGTTTTCAGTGGCTTTCCTGTACCTTCCGTCTACAGGTGAAATTGCAAAAAGAGCAGAGTCCATAAAATGGGAATTCAATTAATTTTCCATACGAAAATACGAATTACTTAAACAACCTTATTAATCTCTATTATCTTTGTATCAACCAAAATATTGAAATCCTATGAAAAAACTATTACCTCTTTTTCTTGCATGTATGCTTACGTGCAGTATCTCGCATAGTTTTGCCCAGGCCAAGCAATACGTGTTGTTTGACCACTTCACCAATTCAAGTTGTCCTCCCTGTGCAGCTCAGAACCCATTCATGGAAGCCACTTTTGCCGTGAACTTCGGGCGGTATCACCAGATTTCTTATCATACCTGGTGGCCAGGACCTACCGATCCCATGTATACCTACGATAAAAAGGATAACCACAAGCGCACAACTTATTATGGTGTAAGCGGGGTGCCTGATGTGTTTATGCTGGGAAATACTGAAATCGGAAGCCCTACAGGGGTGACCCAGTCCTTGATAAACAATGCAGCCTATGCATCATCACCTATCCGCATCAGGGTGACAGAATCTTCGAGCGGGACGACCAGAACGGCAACCATCAAGGTGTATACGGTTGGCACCGTTCCTGCTTCCAGCAATTACAGGATATTTGGCTGTGTAAACGAAGAACATATTCATTACAACACAGCTCCCGGGACCAACGGTGAGAAAGATTTTTACAACGTTATGAGGAAACTGCTTCCCGATTCCCTCGGCGCTGCGTTTACACCTGCTGCACTCGGTGATTCGGTGACCGTAAGCTATTCCTATACTCTGGATTATGCCCATTGGGATACTACCAAGATATATACACTGGCATTTATACAGGAGAACGTTACAAAGCATATACTCAATTCGGGAGCATCTATTGATCCTGACTGGGAACTGGTTCCCACCGACCCCGGGTTCATGAAAGGTGAACCGGGCGGAATGAAAACTTTTCATTATAAAGTATTTAACCTTGGAGGACACTCCCAGAACTTCCGTTTTAAATTAGCAACAACTCAACCGGCCGACTGGACTGCCGAATTTGTGCTGAATGGATCAACCTATCCCGATTCGGTGGATGTTTCTGTCCCCGGTAAAGCCCAATGGGACCTTGCTGTAAATATATCCATCGGGAATTCAAACTCAGTCGGGATTCATAGTATTAGCATGCAATCCCTCGACAATACAGATTTTGCTCCTAATGTGCTTCCTGCCTACCTGATATCAGGTATCAATGAATTGGTTATCAATAATGACGGAGGATGGGGAACCAGCAACGGGCAATCTACTGTCACATTCCAGGGTTGTTATACAGGCGGACTCGCTTATGCCGGAGCCAGTGCTTATTCCGTGATAGACCGGAGTGCTTTTCTGAAGGGATATGCTTCGGGTTGTATGACCGATGTCCAGAATTATTATTATAATGTTGGATGGTCATTCCCCGCCCTTACCGATGATTTTGTTGCCATAATGACTTCCGAGCTGAACGCCGGCAAACGCATGCTTATCTCCGGACAGGATGTGGGTTGGGATGTAAATACGGCTTCAAGCAGTGGCGGACACTCCACTCCTGCAACCGTTGCCTTTTACAACAATTATCTCGGAGCGGCTTTTTCAGCTGATGGAGGCACCACAAATACTCAGTACATAGCAAACACCACCGACCCTGTTTTCGGAGGGATACCCACTTCGCCATTGGTTAATGTATATGGTTCAGGCAACTTCTACCCGGATCAGATAAACGCCTACGGCCCGGGTACGATAACGTTCTATTATGACGCGGCAAAAACCAAGAAAAGCGGAGTAAGGGCTTTTGCTAACAACTGGAAGACGGTTTATCTTGCAGCCAGCCTTGAACAGATATCCGACTCCATGGTCCGCAAAGCCATCATTAAAGAGGCCCATGTCTGGTTCGGAGGGATCCCCGCTGGAATTTCAAATGCCAATGCAGGCCACAAAGAATACCTTGGACAGAATTATCCGAATCCCGCTTCGGGGACAACAACCATACTGCTCAATAATATCGATACGGATATGAACCTGCAGTTAATTGATCCCCTGGGACGTATCGTCCTCACTGAGTCTGTCTCGCAAGGATCGTCATTCATCCTGATCCCTGTTTCAGGTCTGAACTCAGGAGTGTATTTTTACCGCCTTGTTTCCAACGGTAAGATCCTTGAAACAAAACGAATGCAGGTCGTCCGTTAGCAGATTACTTTGCAGGAATAACAAGTTTAGCGTAGGAATTGGAGTAGGCAGCGAAAAAGCCTACTCCTCCTTCACTTACGTTCCCTTCAACATTAGCCGGTGGGCCCGAAAAGAACGGGATCTGGTAACCGGCTTGCTGCACCTGCTGTATGAAATCATAATATTCCTTGGTAATCCCGCTCATTTGGACTAACAGGGTGTCACCGGGATGAAGAGTTTCCCATTTGTGGCTGTTGTTGATATAAAACGCTGTAAGCCCCCTGATATAACTTCCATTGAAATACTTGTCATCGGAGGTTGACCATTTCTGAATGGAGTCAGATATCAGCAACCCGTTACGGTAATACTTAAGCATGTAAAAATTCATTTCATCTCCTGGTTCCTGGGCAAATATTTTGACCAGCCAATGCCCGTCTTTACCAATGTCGGGGTTGAATTCCGCCTGGACTGAATCGAGCCTTGCAACCTTCATGATCTTGCAGGTGGATGTATATTCAGCGCTGTTTCCGATGACTTCCGACAGCTTTACATCAAGGCTGTATGTTTTACCGATCACTCCCCTGAAAGTACTGTCAAGCATATAATACCCGGGCTTACCTGGAAGCTGCTCCCTTAGTGTATCCAGGAATGAACCATCGGTAAGTGTTACAATTGCATGACTCACCATCGGTGGGGGCTGGTTATAGAAATAACTGGCCGACTTGCTCAGGATCACTGTCCTCTGCAAGCTGTCATTGGTAATTCCTCCATCAACAACAAGGCGAATGTATGAATTATCAAGGTTGACATTGATGCTCTCTGTACATCCGGCAGCAAGCAGGAGAATGAACAGGCCTGAGAAGAGCTTAACCATGTTTGAAATGAAAGTTAAAAGTTATAGAAGGGATGATACCAAAAAGATAGACCTTTTCGGCGTAGGTGACATTTGGATCAGTATTGTCCTGAACGAAATTAATAGACCAGGTGTTGTGACGGTTATAGGCATTATAAACTGAAAAATTAAGGTCCCAGGAGAATTTCCTGTTTGGCTTTTCTTTGGAATAAAACGTTACAGCAAGGTCAAGCCGGTGATAATCCTGATACCGGTAAGCATTCCGGTCGGAGTAAATAGGAATGACCTTTCCCCCAATGGTAGCCCGTCCCGTAGGAAATGTGACCGGCGCCCCTGTAGCATAAACCCAATTGGCGCTGATGCTCCATCGTTTGGCCAGCTGGAAGTTCAGGACAACACTGATATTGTTGGGTTTGTCGTAAGGTGCAGGATAAGGGTTCGGATCTATCTCGGGAATCAGCCTGAATGACCTGGAATAGGTATAACTCACCCAACCGCTGACGATCTTTTCGTTAAGCCTTACAAGAAATTCGACCCCGTAAGAATAACCCTTGCCGGTCCTCACCTGTCCTTCAAGTGTATCGACAAGCAACAGCTGAGCGAAATTTTTAAAATCTATCACGTTCTGCATCCACTTATAATATACTTCAACGGATGTCTCAATGGTGTTATGACGGAAGTTCCTGAAATAGCCAAGCGCTACCTGGTCTCCGATCTGGGGCTTTATATTGGGACTGGCAGGGAACCATATATCCAGGGGAGTCCCGGCCGATGAATTCTGGGCAAGTTGTAAGTACTGGTAAGTGCGGGCATAACTTGCTTTCACCGAGGATTTACCGTTGATATCATACAATAGCCCTAATCTCGGCTCAATCCCGCCATAAGTGTTATATATAATCCCTGCCTTGTAAACCGTAGAATCAATTACAACATGGTTCGGCGTGTAATGGTAAACAGTTCCCGGGCCAATACTCTGAAAAAGGGAAAGCCTGAGCCCGTAGGTTGCAATAAAATGTGACCCGATCTTTTGCTCGTTGGTGGCGTAAATCCCCGACTCGATGGAATAGTTTTTCGGTACCTGTATGCTGGTGTATACAGTTTCACTGCCTGTCCCGCTTGCAGTACCCGGATTTATCATGTGATAGGTGACAGCTCCTCCGAATTTCAAGGTGTTTTTCGTGTTGATATACCATGAGAAATCGCCTTTTATTCCAATGTCTTTGAGATTCGCATTCCATTCGAAAGAGTTTGAAGTGCCTGTGGGAGTCCCCAGAAGATACCTGTAGTCGCTGTATACTGATGTCAGGTTGAAAAACAGTTTCTTGGAAAATACATGGTTCCAGCGAAAAGTCCCTGTCCCGTTGCCCCAGCTCATCCTGGCAAACTGGTTGCTGAATACATCCCTTCCAAAGTAGCCTGATAAAAAGACTGTGTTATTGTCGTCGATCACGTAATTGATCTTGGCGTTTATATCATAAAAATAAAGACGGTTATTCTGAAGCGCCTTATTCGAAGAGAGGGGGAGAAACAGATCCGCATAAGTGCGCCTGCCTGATACAATAAAGGAACAACGGTCTTTCTTTATAGGGCCTTCCACCGTGATCCTGCTGGCGATAATGCCAATACCTCCGTTTACCTCGAACCCCTTGGAATCTCCTTCATCCATTCTTACGTCAAGAACCGATGCGAGCCTGCCGCCGTAATTAGCAGGAATATCACCCTTGTATAATTTGACATCCTTCACGGCATCATTGTTGAACACTGAGAAAAAACCCATCAAATGAGAGGCATTATATACAGTAGCTTCATCGAGCAATATCAGGTTCTGGTCGGGCGCTCCGCCACGTACGCTATACCCGCTTGAACCTTCGCTCACACTCTGAACCCCAGGGAGCAACTGGATCGCCTTGATCACATCCACCTCACCCATGAGGGCAGGGATCTTTTGAATGGTGTGTATATCCATTTTGAACACGCTCATTTCGGGTTTAGCCACGTTTTGATCGCTCTTTTCGCTTTTAACAACAACCTCATGCAACTCTTTCTGCTCTGTAGCAAGTTCCATCTTCAGACTGATATCTTTATCAAGATCGATCTCCTTACTGGTCGATGTATAGCCGATAAAAGAAAACGTAATAGTATAACGCCCTTCAGGAAGTGTAAGTGAAAACCGGCCATATTGGTCGGTTGTCGTACCGGTTTTGAGCTCCTGAATGAATATAGTGGCCCCCACCAGGGACTCCCCATCGTTCTTGTCAGTGACCTTGCCCGAAATGGTATATTTCTTTAAATTCTCAGGAAAGGCATGCGCTGACCACGCCGTCAGCATTAAAAAAATAAGAAAACAGAAGGTAAAAAACTTCATCAGGGATAGGAGAGTTAAGGTCTAATAACGTTGAATTCCCCGTTTTCGTATAGTTTTATAATTTGGGAAGGTCTCACCGAAGTTAACGCATCATGGTACAAACCTACAGTATAATCCACATGTTTCAGTATCTCAGGGTTGATGTCATGGAAACTACGGGGATTGGCGTTCCCGCTCAGATTAGCAGAGGTTGAAACCAGGGGTCGCCCGAATTCTTTGATGAGCTCCCTGCAGAATTCATGATTGGCAATACGGATGGCAACCGACCCGTCCTCACCCAACAATACCGGGGCAAGGTTCCTGCCTTTGGGATAAATGATGGTGAGAGGAGACGTGATGTTTTTTAATAAGTCCCAGGTGATCAAAGGGATGTTATCGACATACAGGGGAAGCTTATTGGGGCTGTCAAGCAATACGATAAGGGTTTTGCGCCCCATGCGCTTTTTGATCTGGTAGATCTTGCTCACCGCATCCGGAAGTGTGGCATCACACCCGATACCCCAAATCGTATCGGTGGGATATAAAATGGTACCTCCCGAATTCAGGATGTTCAGGCTTGCTGATATTTCCGCTTTAAAAGAGTCGCTCGACAAGGTAGCTGATAACAATAAGGTACAAAATTACCTATAATTCCGGAATATTTTAAAGCAAAGAGGGAAATTGGTCAGGAGTGATGCCGGCAGCACATTCAAAATGCTGCAACGGGCATTCCCTTTTCCCATGCAGGCCGCAGGGGCGGCATCTGAGCTCTTTACGGGTCTGGATGATCCAATGCTGGCGGGAGAGCGGACCGAAACCGAATTCGGGGATTGTACTGCAATACACCACGGATGTCGGAGCATCAACAGCTGTTGCTAAATGCATAGGAGCCGAATCATTGGTATAATTCATCCTTGCATCCTTCATGAGAGCTGCAGATTCAAGAAAGCTAAGCTGTCCGGCCAATACTGAAACATTGTCCCTCCCCGCTGCCGTTTTTATCTCATCACAGAGGGACACGTCTGAACCTGAACCGAGGAGGTAAACAGGGAGTTTGGCGGGCAGTGTGCCAATCAGCTCCACCCATTTCTCAGCAGGGTACTGCTTCGTAAACCATAAAGAAGCAGGGGAAACGGTTGCATAAGGAATGGCTTTATATGATGAAACAGTGGCTTCATCAGCAGGGGATGGGTAAAGCTTTGGGCGGGGAATACTGCCGAATTCCTCGGCTCTCTGTCCTGCCGATATCACTGGCCTGATAAGTGAAACGTTTCGTTCAACCTCATGGATGCCTTTGCCGATCCTGTGAGAAATTTGTTTTGAGAAAAAAAACGAGAAGGGGTTCTTGCTGAAACCTATCGTGGTCTTTGCTCCGGAGAACGCCGTAAGCAGCCCGGTGGTTGCAAACCTTTGAATATTTATAATGAGATCGTACCTCGACTTTCTGACTTGTAAAAGGATTCTCAGGAAATCACTGTATTTTGATTTCTTATCCCAGACTATAAGATGTCGGATAAAAGGATGGCCTGTAAATAAACCTTCCATTCCTTTTTTTAAAAGTAAATCTATTTCTGCGGATGGGTATGCGTGATGCAACCCTTCAAGTACCGGAGTGGCAAGAATAACATCGCCTATTGAGGCAGTTTGAATTACCAGTATTTTCATTACACTATCACCCTCTTCAACACGCCCTTCATTAAGCACTTACATTAAAATCCCTCAATGCCTGGTTCAGGGAAGTCTTCAGGTCGGTCGATGCTTTTCGCTTACCGATGATCAGTGCGCAACTTACCTGGTATTTCCCGGCAGGAAACTCTTTCTCAAAGCTACCCGGAATGACCACCGACCGTGATGGCACTAATCCTTTATATTCCACAGGCTTGGGGCCTGAGACATCGATAATGCGTGTTGATGAAGTAAGCACCACATTTGCACCCAAAACTGCTTCTTTGCAAACTCTCACACCTTCAACAATGATACATCTGGACCCGATGAAGCAACCATCCTCGATAATCACAGGGGCTGCTTGTACAGGTTCCAGCACTCCACCCAAACCTACACCTCCGCTGAGATGGACATTTTTACCTACCTGGGCACATGAACCAACCGTAGCCCAGGTATCAACCAGGCTGCCCTGGTCAATGTATGCACCTATATTGATATAAGATGGCATAAGAACCACACCCTCAGAGATATATGACCCATGACGTGCAACTGCATGGGGCACGACTCTGACCCCCAGAGATTTGTATCCTTTTTTCAGGGGTATTTTATCGTAGAATTCAAGAGGCCCGGCTTCAGTGACCGACATTTTCTGGATCGGGAAATATAAAATGACAGCTTTTTTTATCCATTCGTTGATGATCCATCCTTCCATTACGGGCTCGGCAATCCGAAGACTACCCTTGTCGAGAAGCCGAACTACCTCGCGAATTGCTTTCTGAGTCTCCGGTCTGCTCAGGAGGTCCCTGTTCACCCAGGCCGATTCTATTGTTGAACGTAGCTGATCAGGCATGTTAAGGTTTTATTGGGGCTCAAAGGTACAATTTTTTTGAAGGATACCGGGGTAAAATGCGGAGAAGCCCTTTCTCACGATCTTCCCAATGTCGTTCCCCACGCCCTTCATCACGTTTTAAAATTTTATACCTTTGTACCGGAGAAAAATATGGGAAGAATCCTTGCAATAGATTACGGACAAAAAAGAACGGGCCTGGCCGTTTCAGATGAGCTTAAACTGATTGCCACTGCCCTGGGCACTGTTCCTTCCATGGAAGTGATGGACTTTCTTAAGAAATATGTTGCCGGTAATCCAGTAGAGTGTTTTGTGGTGGGTGAGCCAAAGCGGATGGATAATTCCCCTTCAGAATCCTCAAAATATATTGATCCTTTCGTGAAACAACTTACCAGATCTTTCCCTGATATAAGGGTTGAAAGAATGGATGAGCGTTTTACTTCTTTGATTGCAGGCAGGACTATACTTGAATCGGGCGTCAGGAAGATGGCCCGGCGCAATAAAAGCCTTGTCGATACAGTAAGTGCAACCATCATTCTGCAATCATTCATGGAATCAGAAAGCAATAAACAAGAACACAGAACTTCATGATACTTCCGGTTGTCGCATATGGCCATCCTGTATTGAGGAAAAAGGCCCTGGAAATAGGTCCCGATTATCCCGAGCTGAAACAGTTTATCGATGATTTCTGGGAAACCATGTACCAGGCTGATGGGGTTGGGTTGGCGGCTCCCCAGGTGAACCGTTCCATCAGAGTCTTTGTTGTAGATGCTTCTCCCTTTATTAAGGATCATCCGGAGGCAGATGGATTTAAAAAGCTGTTTATCAATGCCGAAATATATGCAGAAGAAGGAGAGGAATGGATCTTCAATGAAGGCTGCCTGAGTTTCCCGGGTATGCGTGAGGACATCTCACGAAAACCCTTGATACGGATCAGATGGGTTGATGAGGATTTTCAACCTCATGACGAGAAGTTCGACGGGATTCTGGCCAGGATCATCCAACACGAATACGACCATATCGAAGGCATCCTGATGGTCGACAGGATCAACTCCCTCAAAAGGGTGCTTCTGAACAGAAAGCTAAGCGATATCTCAAAAGGTAATGTTGAGACCTCCTATAAAATGATTTTTCCTCAACTTAAAAAACGAAAGATATAAACCATGAACGTTAAATCCCTGTTATTCCCTCTTTTACTTACCATGCTGGTTTCATGCGGTCCGTCAAGGACAAAGGAAGTTGCCAGGATTAAGGCTATTGAAAACAGGCTGTTCTCTCCGACGGCTACGACTATGGATATCGAAGCGACCGACAGCCTTCTTGTCCTTTATGCTGATTTTATTAAAACCTTTCCCGGGGACTCCATGACGCAAAAATATATTTTTAAAGCCGGAAACCTCTATATGAATTCGGGTAAGGGAAAAGCAGCCATTGAGATGTTCGATCTGTACAGGTCAAACTACCCCAATGATCCCCGTTCGGCCATGTGTCTTTTCTTTACCGCTTATATCTATGAGAACATTTTAAAGAACCTGGATAAAGCGCAGGAATTGTACATTCTTTTTATTGAAAAATATCCCAGGCATGATTTTGCCGATGATGCGCAAATGGCATTGAATAACCTCGGAAAAACGCCAGACCAGATGGTGAAGGAATTTGAACAAAGAAAGAAAGCCGACAGTGCCAGGGTTGCTGATTCCCTTAGAAAATCAACTAAAAAAAGGAAGTAACAGTTATTTATTAAAGGTTTGTACAAGGAACTCCGAAAGTTCTGAGGCGCTTACCCTCTCAACCATTTTTCCGTCCATACTGTAAGAGATAGTTCCACGTTCTTCGGAGATCACAATGGCGATTGCATCTGATTTTTCGGTGAGTCCAATCGCGGCTCTGTGCCTGAGACCATACCATGAAGGGATGGAACTTTGTTTTGAGACAGGGAGGATACATCTTGCGGCCATGATTGTATCGCCTACGATCACCACGGCGCCGTCATGCAGAGGGCCATTCTTGAAAAATATGGATTCAAGCATGATTTCCGATATCCTCGAACCAACAAGCTGACCTGTTTCAATAAATGACGCGAGCTGGCTTTCTCTTGCGATAACTATTAGCGCTCCGGTTTTTGCCTCGGCCATTTTCTGGCAAGCCATGACAATGATATCTATACTTGCAATGAAGGGATCGTTGACTTTGAGTTTCCAGAAAAGGAATCTGCGGGTGCGGTTATGGATGATCCTTGTATTCCCAAGCATAAGAAGAAATTGCCTGATCTCTGGCTGGAAAACCACGACCAGTGCAATAACCCCGACACTGATAAACTGACCCAGAATCTCGCTTAAGAGCTGCATCTGGAAAGCCTTAACTACTTTCCATATAAGGTAAACAGCTATAATCCCTATGAAAATCCTGATGGCAGCGGTCCCTTTCACAAGATTGTATACTTCATAAAGCAGGATGGCAAACAGGATGATATCGACCAGGTCGACAACTCTGAGATTAAATAATCCGCTGATAGTTAATAAATGAAACATTTCCCGGGCTGTTTATTGTTCGATAGAATTTTCTTTTAATATTCCAATCAGTTTAACCGCTTCTGCTGCTTCTTTAACATCATGGACCCTCAGGATGGATGCCCCTTTCATCAGGGCTATTGTGTTCAGAATACTGGTGCCGTTCAGCATATCTTCCGGGCTTCCTCCCAGTACTTTGCAGATCATGGATTTCCTTGAAAGGCCTGCCAAAACGGGTACTTCAAGGGAACATAGACTGTCGAGGCCCGAAAGAAGCCTGTAGTTGTGTCCAATGGTTTTGCCAAACCCGAACCCGGGATCAATGATGATATCCCGAATGCCATGAGACCTGGCCTCAGCGATCTTTTTTTCAAAAAAGTAAGTGACCTCGGCCAGTACATTGGAATACGAGGGACTGACCTGCATATTCCAAGGATCTCCTTTCATATGCATAATGATATAAGGAACCTTAAGGGAGGCAACCGTTTCAAACATACCGGGTTCAAACCTGCCGCCGTAAATGTCATTTACGATATCGGCTCCCTGTTCAACAACTGCCCGGGCGATCAGTGGTCTGTATGTGTCAACGGAAAGTATGACTGAAGGAAAACTATGGCGGATGGCCTTTACCGCAGGAAGAATCCTTTCCAGTTCACCGGTCTGGCATACATCACCAGCACCGGGCCGCGTTGAAACTGCGCCTATATCGATAATTGCAGCCCCCTCCCTGAGCATACATTCCACCTGTTTCAACTGGGAATCAACGGAAATAAACTGTCCTCCGTCGAAAAATGAATCGGGAGTGATGTTCAAAATGCCCATAATTGCAGGGACCGACAGGTTTAAAGGTTTGCCGTTGCAATGTATTATGCGCGGGGAATTCATTATACAAAGGTAGGTAAAATCATGATCATCACCAGCTGCCGAAGCAATTGGTGATCATGACATCACGACCGTTGTTAACTTATTTTTATAATTACAGGCAGGCCCGGCACTCTCCATACGGCAATTTTTTGTAATTTAGTCCACCAGAAACCTGCAACCGGAAACCGGGACCCCATTTCAATACGGGGAACCTATGGGACCCGGGGCAAACCTCATCAGCAATCACATGAGCGGAAATCCAAAAACAGAAAAGGAATTTGAACATATTATAAGCCTGTGCCGAGATGTATTCATCACCAAGATGAAGGATTACGGTACAGCATGGCGAATACTTCGCACTCCTTCCGTCACCGACCAGATATATATCAAAGCCCGGAGGATCCGTAGCATAGACGACAAAGGGGTTCGGAAAGTTGAGGAAGGTGTGAAACCTGAATACATTGGGATCGTCAATTATTCTGTCATGGCCCTGATCCAGCTCGAGCTGGGGACAGATGATAAACTTGAACTGACTGCCGATGAGGGGGAGAAGCTTTATACCAGGTACATCTATGCTGCCCGTGATCTGATGCTTAATAAAAACCATGATTACGGGGAAGCCTGGAGAAATATGAGGATAAGTTCCCTTAACGATATTATTCTGATGAAACTCCTGAGAATAAAGCAGATCGAGGATAACAAGGGAATGACATTCATCTCAGAGGGTCTGGATGCCAACTATTATGATATTATTAACTATGCGATATTCGCCCTGATCAGATTGGAATATGAAGGTTCTTAGAAACTGTTTCCGCATACTTATCGGACTGGTATTCATTTTCAGTAGTTTTGTCAAAGGTGTTGATCCCCTGGGAACAGCTTTCCGGATAGAAGATTATTTTGTCGCTTTTGGCATCCCCTGGGCTGGACAATTCGCCCTGGGTATTGCTATTGTCATGTGCATGCTGGAATTCATAACAGGAATCAGCCTTCTCCTGAACCTCTGGATTAAAAAGTCGGCTTGGTTGCTTCTCCTGCTCATGACTTATTTTACAGTCCTTACATTTATCGATGCCATATGGAACCTGGTGCCCGATTGCGGTTGTTTCGGCGATGCGATCAAACTGACAAATGTCCAGACCTTTCTCAAGAACCTTGTGCTGATGGTCTTCGTTGTCCCCATTTTTATGTGGCGTAAAAAATACCGATCGGCCCATACTCTTCCATTTGATATAGCGCTTCTGTCTCTTGCAGCTTTTGCGTTTATTTGGATGTCGGTATACAGTGTACGTCATCTCCCACTCATCGACTTTATGGCCTGGGGAAGAGGGAACAAAGTGAATAAGTCGGAAAGCCTTCCTGTTAAGTTCTTCGTGACTTATAAGAATAAAATGACAGGAGAGAAAAAGGAATATCTCGCTTCCAACTATCCATGGAACGACACGGTGTGGATGTCACAATGGGTATTCGAAAGCCAGAGAGTTGAAGATCCAAATGCAGAGAAATCGGCAGGTCTGCTGGTTGAAGACATGCAGGGAAATGATGTTACGGCTTCGATACTTCAGAAAACAGATTACCAGTTTTTACTGATAATCTATAACCTTAAGGAAACAAACACTGAAGCTCTTCTTCGTATCCTGCCTTTCTATAAAAAGGCCCAGGCCAGCGGCATCTCTTTCATTTGCATAACCTCTGCCATGCCTGCCGAGGTCCGCAAATTCCGGTTTGCCCATGGTACGGCATTTGAGTTTTATAATGCCGATGACGTTATACTGAAAACCATGGTCAGGTCAAATCCGGGGCTGATCCTTCTCAAAGACGGTGTTGTAATCAATAAATGGGCATTCAGGGATTTTCCTGATTGGAACCTCGTCAGTGAGAAATATTTTAAATGATAAGCTTTATTTTCCAGCGGCTCGGCTATGGATTCCTTGTCCTTCTTGGAGTGGTTGTCGTGATATTCTTTCTGTTCAACATACTCCCGGGGGATCCTGCCCGGATGATGCTTGGGCAGAGGGCCGACAGCTCTTCTGTGGCGGCATTGAAAAAGGAACTTGGGACCGACAAACCTTTGGCTGTTCAGTTTGTCTCTTACCTGAACGACCTCAGCCCTGTCTCATTCCACACGCTCAACCAGCCTGGAGGCAGCTTTAATTACGATCCAGCCAAATATGGCCTGCCCGTTTATTTCCTGGGGTCGCAAAAATACATGGTAGCCGTAAAATATCCCTGCCTGAGAAAGAGTTACCAGACCCGGAGAAATGTTTCCGAGTTGTTAATCGAAAGTTTCATCAATACATTCATTCTCGCGGTCGTGGCCATGCTCTTTGCACTTTTCGTGGGGATAGGCCTTGGTATCATTTGCGCCCTGCACAAGAATTCATTTATCGACCGTATTTCACTTGTGATTTCAGTTTTAGGTATGTCCCTCCCTTCTTTTTTTGCTGCCATCCTCATTGCCTGGATTTTTGCTTTCCTGCTTGGACATTATACCCACCTGAATATGGCAGGCAGCCTTTTCTCGGTCGATGACCTGGGACGAGGAGAATACCTGGATCTGAAGAACCTGATCCTTCCGGCATTGACCCTGGGCATAAGGCCTCTTGCAATCATTGTGGAACTCACACGGAATTCTCTGCTTGAAGTATTGTCGCAGGATTACATCCGCACAGCAAAGGCTAAAGGATTAAGCCCTCGCAGGATAATCCTGAAGCATGCCCTTAAGAATGCCCTTAACCCTGTTGTCACTGCGGCGACAGGATGGCTTGCATCCCTTTTGGCAGGAGCAGTTTTCGTGGAATATATTTTTGACTGGAAAGGAATAGGGCTTGTGATCGTGAACGCATTGGATAAATATGACTTTCCCGTGATCATGGGCGCGGTGCTGTTTATTTCGGTAATATTAATTTTAATTAATATATTGGCGGATATCCTTTACGGTGTAATCGATCCGAGAGTGAGATTAACAAATGAAAAATAGAAAATTATGAGAAAAAAAATCGTTGCCGGGAACTGGAAAATGAACAAGACCTTCCTGGAAGCCGAAGAACTGGTCGCACAAGTGGCAGAAGCCTTGGAAAAACGCAAACTGGATAATAAGGCTGTTGTATTGTGCCCCCCTTTCCCATACCTGGAGCTTACGACTGATATAGCTAAGGAGTCGAAATTCCAGGTAGGCGCACAAAATGTATACCCCGAAGACAACGGCGCCTATACTGGAGAAGTAAGCCCCCCCATGCTGGAGTCTATGGAAGTTGAATACTGCATCATAGGCCATTCAGAGCGAAGAAAATATTTTGCCGAGAACCATGATTTTCTGGCCCGTAAGCTGGATGCTCTTCTCAAACATAATATCATACCTATTTTCTGTTGCGGAGAGGTTCTGTCGGAACGCAAGGCTAAAAAACATTTCAAGGTGGTTGAAACGCAACTCAACGAATCCCTGTTCCACCTTAAAAAGGACGAGGTTTCAAATGTGGTCATTGCTTATGAACCCGTATGGGCAATTGGAACAGGGGTGAATGCTACAGCAGAAGAAGCCCAGGAAATGCATGCTTTCATACGTGGCCTGGTTGCAAAAAAATATTCAAAGAAACTTTCCGAAGAGATATCTATCCTCTACGGAGGAAGCTGTAATGCAAAAAATGCCAAAGAACTATTCAGCAATCCCGACGTAGATGGCGGACTGATAGGCGGAGCTTCCCTTAAGTCTGAAGACTTTTTAGCTATTGTTGATGCTCTCTGATGGAATACATTGAAGTCAGCATAAGCGGGATTTTAGCGGAAAATGCAGAGATCCTGACAGCCAGGTTAAGCGATCTCGGATTCGAGAGTTTTACAGAAGAATGCGGAGGCGCCTTTTCCGCATTCATTCCTCTGGATACTTTCGATATTTTGCAGGTTGCAAATTTTCTTGAGGACTATGCCGTCAAACTTGGGTTCCGTTATAAAGTCGAAAAGATTGCCCAGCAGAACTGGAACGCATTGTGGGAGTCGGAATACCAGGCTGTTAAAATCGGCAGGTGTTTTATACGTGCTCCCTTTCATGAACCTGATCCCGGCTCTGAACTTGACCTGGTTATCGAACCAAAAATGTCGTTCGGAACAGCCCATCATGAGACGACACGCCTTATGATTGAGACCATGCTTCAGATCAGATTTAATGGCTGCCGGGTACTTGATATGGGAACCGGTACCGGGGTTCTGGGCATCATCGCTGCAAAATTAGGTGCAGCAGAGGTTGTGGCGATTGACAATGACGAATGGTCATTTCTGAACGCGCAGGAAAATGCAGCCAGGAATAATGTACCATCAATGACTGTCATTCATGGTGATGCTGCTGATATCCCTTCGGGCCGGTACAGTTTTATATTCGCCAATATCAATCGTAATGTTTTGCTGGACGATATGCCGGTTTATAACAGCTTTCTTGAAGATGGTGGATCACTTATACTTAGCGGATTTTATGCCGAAGACATGGAAATTATTAAGCATGCCGCTGAATCCCTGGGGATGAAACAAATGCAATACAATACCCTGAATTATTGGGCCGTGGTCAGGTTTGAAAAATGCTAAAAAAAAGAATCTCTTTTTTTATATTGGTGTTGTTGCTGATGATTCTGCCTGGGCTGAAAGTTCAGTCTCAGAACCAGAGGACGACAAAATTTTCAGGCGATTCAACCAAATTTATCGGGGAATTGAACGGCCTCCTTTTTGGACTTTCCGATAACGACCAAAAGCTGGTACAACCGATCATGACCGGATTTGTCCAGAAATGGAACCAGGAAGCATTTAACCCTGCCACGAAAAAATTCATTTATTTTCTCTGCAACGAAATGCTTAAAAAGAAGATCCGGGCATTTCCTGATTTTTTTAACTACATCAAAGCTTTGAATGTCTTCATGGATTCTCATCAGACCGAGTCAGTGTTTATCCCCTGGTCTGCCATCCTGAGACAGCTGATCCTGGATAAGAGCTCCAGAAATTTTATAAGCTTCCTGGATATAACTACCACCCTGTTTGGAGAGGGTGTGATGTACAAATCCCAGTCCACACAATGGAAAATGTTTCCTTCGAATTTTACTCTCCGCATGGATTCTGTTCCTGTTATTGAATTTTCAAAGGCCGACCTCATATGCCATGTCAATAAAGATTCCATGTTGATATATGGCACACGTGGTGTGTTTTTCCCACTCTCCCTGCGCTGGGCAGGGCATGAAGGCAGAGTCGACTGGCAAAGGGCAGGACTTGAACCGGACCGCGTTTTTGCTGAACTCGATCAGTACCAGATAATGATGAGGTATTCAAAAATCACCGCCGATTCGGTCCACCTGTTTAATAAAAAATATTTCTCATCTCCCATATGCGGCCGCCTCATCGATAAAGTTCTCGTGGATGTGGATGAAGAAAAGGCTTCTTATCCCAGGTTTTATTCATACGATAAGGATATCAGCATACAAAACCTCTTCCATAATATGGATTATATTGGAGGTTTTTCGATGGAAGGCTCAAGGGTGCTGGGCTCAGGATCCCATAAAAGGGATGCAAGGATCATTTTAAGGAAAGGAGGTGAGGATTTTATCCTGATCAAGTCTCCTTCTTTTGTGATCCGCCCCAAAAAGGTCAATGCGGCGTCTGCATCCATTTCGATTTACCATGAATCGGATTCCATCTTCCATCCCGGGTTGGAAATGAAATATTTTGATTCTCTCAAGGAACTGACATTTACAAAAGATGTAAGGCTGAATTCAATCACCCCCTGGTTTGATTCCTGGCATAAAATTGAGATCTACTGCGAGCAGGTACAGTGGAAACTGGATAGCCTGAAGCTTAATTTCAAGATGATGCCTGGACCGAATAAGCAAAGCAACGCGATTTTCGAATCATCAAATTATTATTCGCGAAACAGGTATGACAGACTGCAGGGAATGGATGATATTAATATTCTTAGCGTAATCAAGTCTTATACCGACAAAAAGAAAACCAGGGACATCACTCTCGAAGAGCTCACCATACATATGCAAAAACCTACCGAACAAATCGAGGCTCAATTGCTGAAGCTTGCCGACCGTGGCTTTTTAGTTTATGATTACGAAGATAAAGTTGCAAGAGTAAAAGACAAACTATACAATTATGTCAAGGCCAGGGATGGCAAAGCTGACTATGATGAGATATTCTTTAATTCCAGTGTGACAAATGCAAGCAATGCTATTCTTGACCTGAGAAATTTCGACCTTAAAATCCAGGGTGTTAAGAGTGTTTTCATAAGTGATTCTCAGCATGTTGCAATTTATCCTCATGGCGATAGCCTGCGCCTTAAGAAAGACATGGATATGGCTTTTAACGGTTTGGTCAGAGCTGGATTTTTTGATTTTAAAGGCAAGGGGTTCTCTTTTGAATACAGTAGATTCAGGCTGAACCTACCCAATATAGATACCATGGAGTTTTACGTCCAAAGTAAAACCTGGGATCCGAAGACAGGAAAATTCCCTATAGTAAAGGTTAAAACCTCTCTACGGGATCTCGAAGGTAATATCGATATTGACCAGCCGGATAATAAAGCCGGACTGAAAGCTCTTAAAGAGTACCCTATCTTTTATAATAAGAAAATTGCAAAGGTATTCTGGGACAAAAAGTATATTCAAAAAGGCGTATATGCCAAGGATAAGTTTTTCTTTGATGTAAATCCTTTCACGATTCAGAGCCTTGATGTTGTGCATACCGACAGCCTGAATTTCGGAGGTGCACTGACATCCGCGGGTATTTTTCCGCAAATAGTCCAGCCTCTGAAGGTCCGCCCGGATTATTCTCTTGGGTTTGAAAAAGATACCGGGCCCTCAGGACTACCTGTATACGGTGGTAAGGGTACGTTCATTTCGAAAGTTGACCTGAGCGAACATGGGTTAAGGGGAGTAGGTACCTTGTTGTACCTTAATTCTACAGCCCATTCTGATTCTATCCTGTTTCTTCCCGACTCATTAAAGGCGTTTACAAAGAAGTTCTCCATGACCGAACAGCTTGCTGCTGTCGAGTATCCTGCTGTCGCTGCAGATTCGGTGAGACAGTTCTGGATGCCTTACAGGGATTCCATGATTGTGAGAACGGTTAAGAAGGAGATCCATATGTATAATGACCAGTCTACCTTTGGCGGGATGCTTGCACTGACTCCAAACCTGCTCTCGGGAAATGGCACGGTAAAGATAAAGGACGCTGAAATGGATTCAAAAGGCTTCAGGTTTAAGCGAAGGACTTTCGATGCACTGATAGCTAACTTCAGAATCAAATCATATGACCTCAACGACCTCACGATCTCTACTAAAAATTACCAGACCCATTTCGATTTTGATAAGAGGAGGGGTGAATTCAGATCAAATGTGGGTATTTCAAAAGTCGAATTCCCGCTTAATAAATATGTGTGTTCAATGGATCGTTTCGATTGGATGATTGATAACGAGGAAATCTCACTTGCAAATGAGCAGAGCCGGAAAGCGATCTCCGATTCCTTAAGCCTCTCCCAGCTGATTGATGTGGGTTATACAGGCTCTGAATTTATTTCAGTTCATCCCCTTCAGGACTCTCTGAAATTTTTTGCAGCCCGTGCCAGGTATAACCTCCGGACAAATGTGATCAATGCGGAAGATGTAAGGATCATCAAGGTAGCTGATGCTGCAGTTTTTCCAGATTCAGGGAATGTCGTCATATTCAGGGATGCACAAATGCAGTCACTTAAACATGCTATAATCATTGCAAATACCAGGTCGAGATTTCACCAGTTTTACCAAGCGGAGGTCTCAATCGCTTCCCGCAAACGATATACAGGAAGGGGAACTCTGGATTACACAGACCGGGACGGATTGCACGAAAGCATAGATTTTAACAATATCAGGGTTGATTCCAGCGAAGAGACCATAGCTGAAGGTTTTATCCCCGATTCAGCGTACTTTAAACTCAGTCCGGAATTCATGTTCAGGGGTAATGTTACCGTGAATGCAGCCAGAAAAGATCTTAATTTCGACGGAGGTTTTAAAGCTGTTTCGGATTGTTTTCATAAAATAAAACCCGAATGGATTAAATTCAGGGCGGATATCAACCCGTATAAAATTATGATACCCGTTTCATCCCAGCCTGCGAATATGCTGGGAGAGAAACTGGCCCTCACTCTGGCTTTTTCTACATCGGAAGCTTCCATTTACCCTGCATTTTTTATTCGCAGGAACAGTTTTAGTGATTCCGCGATGGCGATTGCTTCGGGGATGTTGACGTATTATGTGCCTGCCACTGAGTTCAGAATAGCCGATACAGCCAAACTCAGGGATCTTTCCCTGCCTGGCGATTTTATATCATTTAACCAGACACTTTGCAGGATGAGAGGAGATGGCAGGTTGAAACTGGGGGTGAACGGTGGCCCCCTTAACCTTGAAGCTTACGGAACAATGGATCATTATCTTCTCAATGATTCCACACATGCACACATTGCCCTATCAATGGATTTTCCATTTCCTGAAGATGCATTACAAAATCTGAGCACGGCGCTTAGCAGTATGAACCTGAGCGGTCTGACGATCGACAGAACTCCGTATAATGAAGCTTTGCAGCTTATCCTGGACCCCAAAGAACTTGACCGGTTCAAAAATGAGCTTTCACTCACCGGCCGGCTGCGAAAATTCCCGGAAGCACTTGAAAAATCAATATTTTTCGGCGATATCAACCTTCACTGGGACACCACTTCCAGGTCATGGCTTTCGGCAGGTTCCATCGGGATCTCCACGATCGGCAAAAATCAGATTTACCGTTATGTTAACGGAATGATGGAGTTCACAAAAAAACGAAACGGAGATGAATTTACATTCTATTTTCAACTTACTGGCCAGGACTGGTATTTTTTCAATTACCGCAACAATATCCTTCAGGCCATATCATCTGATATCGCTTTTAACGACAGGATAATCAATGCACGAAAATCAAAAGCCGATCAGAAGAAAGTGGATAAACAGTCCAAGGGTTTCACTTTTACTATTTCCACCGAAAGGAAAAAAAGAGATTTTCTCAGAAAATTTGAAAAAACGGATGAATAATTAACTTTGCCGATATGATTCTGATACTGATACAGATTATTCTTGCATACCTTATAGGTTCCATCCCTTCGGCGGTATGGATTGGCAAGGCTGTTTACGGCATCGATGTCAGGCAGCACGGAAGCGGGAATGCCGGGGCAACGAATGTGATCCGTGTGCTTGGTTATAAGGCCGGGATTCCGGTAATGCTGTTCGATGTATTCAAAGGCTGGCTGGCTGTATTTATAACCAGCCTTTTCCCTGACCAGGGCATGACACCCGATCAGATTGTTTACGTTGAGATAGGGGCAGCAGTTGCTGCCGCTCTCGGTCATGTTTTTCCTGTATTTGCCGGTTTCAGGGGGGGGAAAGGTGTTGGAACGATGGCCGGGGTCGGTATTGCACTTTACTGGCAGGCCTTGCTCATTGTGCTGGGAATATTCATTATCGTCCTGGTGATTTCAAGATATGTCTCGCTTTCGTCCTGTATTGCTGCAACGGCTTTCCCTTTCATTGTTGTATTTATAACCGGGACCCGACATCCCGGCCTGGTAATCCTTTCGGTGTTTGTTGCTGTATTTGTGCTGTTTACACACCGGTCAAATATCCTCCGCCTTGCAAAAGGCCAGGAGAATAAATTCAATTTCAAAGGTGGTGGTAAAAAGTGAAAATTTGAATCTGCCTGGCTTGTCATAAAAAATTAAAAACTGTATATTTACAGCCGTATTTAAATAAATATATCGTAGTATGAAATTCATCATTTCCAGTTCTTTGCTGTTAAAAAATCTGCAGGCAGTCATTGGCGTGATCAACAGCACAAACACTTTGCCCATCCTTGATGATTTTTTGTTTGACCTCAGGGAAGATGTGCTTACGGTCACTACATCTGACCTTGAGACGACGATGAGCGTTACAGTGAAACCTGATAAATCTGAAGCAGACGGCTCCGTTGCAATACCTGCCAAGATACTGGTCGACACGTTAAAGACCCTTCCAGATATTCCGGTTTCCTTCTCAATTGACCTTGGAACCCTGCTTGTAGAGATCTCTGCAGGTGAAGGCAAATATAAACTCAGTGGCCACCGCAGTGACGAATATCCACGGACCCCGCCACTGGAAAATCCGACCGCTATCGCAATCCCTTCAGGCGTGCTGTCCAAAGCTATTACCAAAACAATTTTTGCAACCGGGAATGACGAACTCAGGCTGGTGCTTTCAGGCGTCTTCTGTCAGCTTTCGCCCGAGGATATCACTTTTGTAGCTACAGATGCACATAAGCTTGTTCGGTATACCCGTTTTGATACAAAAGCTGAAGCGTCTGCAGCATTCATTCTCCCAAAGAAACCGCTGAACCTGCTGAAAAATATTCTTGCCGCCCAGGATACCGAAGTGACCCTGGAATATAACCGCACCAATGCATTCTTCTCATTTTTGAACGTCAACCTGATCTGCAGGCTCATCGACGGCAAATATCCGAATTATGATGCGGTAATCCCCAAGGATAATCCTAATCATATGGTTATAGACCGATTATCTCTTCTTAACTCCATCAAACGGGTATCTATTTTTGCAAACCAGTCTACACATCAGGTCAGGTTTAAAATTACTGGCAAAGAACTCCTGCTTACTGCAGAGGATGTGGATTTCTCAAACGAAGGCAAGGAAAGGCTTACTTGCGCATACGACGGCGAAGACCTGGAGATTGGCTTCAATTCGAAGTTCCTTATGGAAATGCTTGGCAACGTCGATGCTGATGAAGTGAAGATGGAAATGTCGGGCCCGAACCGTGCCGGTCTCCTTCTCCCGGCCAACCTGGAAAACAAGGATGAAGATATCCTGATGCTTGTAATGCCGGTGATGCTTAATAAGTAATGTTAAAAATGGTGTCAAACAAAAAAGCCGACCTGTTTGAGGACGGCTTTTTTTATGCATTCAAAGTAAGTGAGGATTATCCCCTTTTTACATTGATTGCTTTTTTACCTCTTTTATCTTCTGTAACATCAAAAGAAACTACATCATCCTGCTTGATTTTATCAATCAAACCACTGACATGTACGAAAATTTCCTGCTGGTTAGAGTCATCAACGATGAACCCAAAACCTTTTCTTTCATTGAAGAATTTAACTTTACCTGTAGACATAATAACAAATTTTAAGTAATTAATTGACAAAGTTACACAATTATTTATTTATTTTACAAAAAACATTTTTATGAAAGAGATAAGTCCGAACCTTGAAAATTTGAACGAAGTATTCCCTGATAATTTCACTCAGGAGCAAATTGCTAAAGGCAAAACCTTGTTTTTAAAGAAACTTTCTGAAGCAGCCCATGCGTTCTATTCGGGCAAAATACAGACCGTCCCCAAAGCTCCGGTTCCGGGCTTTAACTGGTTTAATGTGTGGTATACCCCAGGGGTTTCCAAAGTGTCGACAAATATTAGGGACCGAAACGACAGTTCTTTTGAGCTGACGAACCGGGGCAACCTTGTTGCTGTTGTAAGTGATTCGACCAGGGTTCTCGGCGACGGGGATTGCACCCCTTCGGGCGGGCTTGGTGTTATGGAAGGAAAGGCTTTTCTGATGAAATACCTGGGAGGGGTCGATGGTGTCGCGTTATGTGTCGACAGCAAGGATGAAAACGGTAAAAATGATCCTGAAAGGATCATTCAGTTTGTTAAAATGGTGCAACATAGTTTTGGAGCCATCAACCTTGAAGACATTTCCCAGCCTAATTGTTTCAGAGTGCTGGATGTGCTCAGGGAAGAATGTGATATCCCGGTATGGCATGATGATGCCCAGGGTACTGCATGCGTTACGCTGGCAGGGGTTATCAATTCATTGAAACTTGCAGGAAAGAAGATAGGGGAGGTCCGCATCGTATTACATGGCGCAGGTGCTTCTAATACTACTATCGCACGTCTTCTGATAACCGATGGGGCCGATCCCGCAAAGATCGTCATGTTTGACACCAGAGGCTCTCTTCATTCAGACAGAAAGGATATTGAGGCCGATAAACGTTTTTACCGCAAATGGGAGCTCTGCCTGTCAACAAACCCTGGCAAGATCCCGACAATGGAAGAAGCCATGAAAGATGCCGATGTGCTGATCTCTCTGTCAACCCCAGGCCCTGATGTGATCAAGAGACCATGGATCAAAAGTATGGCAGCGAAATCTATTGTTTTCTGTTGTGCCAACCCGGTTCCGGAGATCTACCCTTATGCTGCGAAGGAAGAAGGTGCATATATTGTTGCTACCGGTCGCGGAGACTTCCCAAACCAGGTCAATAACTCTATTGGATTCCCGGGTATCCTGAAAGGAGCCCTGATGGTAAGAGCACGAAAGATAACTGACAACATGGCTATAAGGGCTGCTCACTCACTTGCCGATTATGCCGAGAAGAGAGGAATATCGCCTGAAGATATCGTACCGACCATGGAAGAGGCAGGAGTATTTCCGCACGAAGCAGCCGATGTCGCAATGCAAGCCATTGCCGACGGGGTTGCACGAGTTACGATGACACGCGAAGAGGCATTTGAAAAAGCCAGCAAGGATATTGATTATTCCAGGTCTTTGACACGTTCTTTAACTGATAACGGGTTTATTGAAAAGCCACCTCTCGGTATGATCAAGGACGCATTAAGCTGGGCGGTGGAACAAGTGAAATAAGGCCCCATGCCGGATTGAAAATTTTATCCGACATCCGACATCTGACGTCTCTCTTACTTCCTGAGCACCAGCAGTCGTGTACCATGCGGGAGAACATTCATCTCAAAATGGGTCATGACCATGCCAAGGTCCTTCTGAGTCCATACGTCACGCATCATCCATTTCCCTTTAAACCCCAAATCGTCGAGTTTTACATTGACGGGTAAGGGGGTGTCTTTAAGATTGAACAACCCGATGGCCTTTGACCCATCGGCTAGATCTCTTATCCATATCTGGCAATCCTGGTCCTTCCATGCCTGTCTTGCCTGTTTGCCAACCGGATCCTGATCTATTGCAATCACCTCGTCGTTGGTGAGCAGGTTTAAAGTGAACTCATCAAGCTGGGTGAGGTCGCAGCCGATCAGCAAGGGAGCAGCCAGCAAAGACCACAAGCTGATATGTGTATACTGTTCATTGGGAGTGAGCCTTGTATAATGCAGCCTGGGCCCCCAGCCAACCCAACCCACAACTAACATGTCCGGATCATTCCAACGTCCCGGAGCTGAATAAGGCGAGCATTTATCCTGTGTAAATCCTATACCGGAAAGACTTTCCCAGCTGTCTTCAATATCACCGGTAGTCCTCCAGGAATTCCCATCCACTTCATTCCCCCATTTCCATACATCCCCCATGCCGTACTGGCAAAGACTGTAGTGGATATCCCGTTTCACCTTGCGGAGATACCTGCGCATTTCCTTATAAGGGAATTTTAATTCACGGTCGGTCGGATTCGGGGCAATCCCTCCATAAGAACACCAGTCATATTTTAAATAATCAATTCCCCAATCGGCATAATGCTGTGCATCTTTTTCCTCAAAGCTGTAACTGCCTTCATATCCACCGCAGGTTTTTGGCCCTGGCGAGGAATAAATGCCGACTTTAAGCCCCAGGGAATGTATATAATCACACATCTCTTTCATGTTGGGGAACTTTGAATTGGGAAGGATATTTCCGTTCCTGTCATGAGTATCTTCCCATCCGTCATCAATATTGATATAAGTCCATCCATGGTTGATCAGGCCGCTGGCTGCAAATGCATCCCCGGCTTGCCTCACTTTTTTATCGCTCACACTCAACCCCCATACATTCCAGCTGTTCCAGCCAAGGGGAGGAGTCAGGGATATAATATCCCCGCACTTTATGATGAGATCCCTTTCGGCTGTTCCTAAAGCGTTTGCCACTTTAATCTTCACAGTATAGTCACCTTTCTTCGACATCATTCCCGTGATCAGCCCGTCAACTGCACGTATCCTCAGTCCATTGGGAAGACCTTCGGCGCCGTATGTAAGCGGAGGCTCTCCTGTTGCCGCAATCTTAAAGAGGAAAGGAGACCAGGGTCTTACTCCGAACACGGAAGCTCCGTTTATTCTTGGGGCTTTGCCGGGTTTTGGAGTTAGAATATACGGCATTTCTATCTGATCCCTCACTTCCTTGCCTGATGCACTCTCCCTGTATGTAAAGTAAATCGTTGCAGGTACCGAAAGGTCCTTGATAACGTTAACCGTAAATACTGTCCGTATTCCCGGAGGCATGTTAAGCACCGTCTCCTGTTTGAACAACTGACTGCCGTTATCGCAACGGTTGGCGTGGATTAACAGCTTACCATGGAATTCTTCCTTCGCTGAGATGTTGTATACTGCAAATTGCTTGCTTATCAAGGTGTCTCCAGTAAATTTAAATCCGCTCTCAGTAAAGTCGAATTTTATATGATCAGACAGGTCTACCATACTGATCTCGAAAGGTTTGGAGAACATCCCTCCTGCGCCTCCCTGGTCATAAGCTCTGACAGCTATTACATTCTCCTGGTCCCAGTGAACTCTGGAGTCACCGACCCCCAAAACATATCTCCTTTCCGTATCCCACTGGCTGGCACCCTTGAAGAAGTCTGGCCTGGGGTCGGTTTTTACAGGAAGCGTTTTCCCGTTTTCGCCAATCAGTTCCCCGTTCAGGAAAACCTGGTCGTAATCGTCTATCTTGCCCAGTTTGAATTGAATACTGTCTTTAATAAAAGCATTGTCGATAAGACTGTGAGGAATAATAACCCTGATCCTGTACCAGGCAAACCCGTCAAGGTTTTTATACCCCTGCTTTTCCCATATTTCAGTTGGATTTATTAACTCCCATCTGGAATCGTCAAATGCGGCTGTGGACCATGACGGGTCGTCACCGCTATGGAATTTCCATGGAGTACTGAGGTCAATTTTGTTTTCGGATGTAGGCCTCTGGCAGGCAAAAATCAGCAATAAGACTCCAAACAAGGCAACATTCAGCTTCTTCATGTCGGTGAATTTTGATTGGGTAAAACCATACTATTTCTCAAAAATAGGAATTTTTACAATCTTCTGGTATAACGATTCAAGTATTTATTAATTTTGCAATTGAATACTGAATTAATGAATTCTTTATGCGGATGAGGACGATATTCAAAAATGCGATTTCCATAATGCTCCTTCTGCCATTGATGGCCGGGGTGCTCGGGATTTCAGCCAGGGAACATCGTTGCAGTTCCAGCAATAAAACCAGAGTCGCGCTTTTTCCTGAACTGACGGGCATGGTTGAATCCTGTTGCTGTTCCGTAGAACCTGCTTTTCCCGCCATAACAGGAAATGATGCCAGTGAAAATCTTGATTCACCTGATTGCTGTAAAACCATAAGACTTTATATTAAAGCGGATTTTCAGTCTACAAGAGCGCAAGCTGATTTACCTCGGGTTATCAGCCAGCCGGTTCAAAACCTGGTCTTCCCGGATGAAATGTTTGCTCATCCAGACATTGATTGTAAAATTATTTCTTCTTATACTGATACCGGACCGCCTTTGACAGGCCGTGAGCGCATTATTTCTTTCCAGCAAGCTAAAATTCCCTGTCCTTCATTCTGCATAAGCTGAGACCGGCAGGTATTCCAATCGTATTTCTTTTGTTTTCTGAATTGCCTGAGGGTCTTTGATTCAGGGGGATGTTTAAAAACACCATTCCCCTTATCCGCAGTCATAATCTTATTCTCTAATTTTTAAAGATGAATTCAGGAACAGGTATTAAAATAGTAATGCTTTCTGTTTTTTCAGTACTGTTAATCCGGCCAGTTGGGGCACAGGCCGTATCGGGCTATGTTTACGAAAAAACCGGAGATGGAAAGCAGGGAGCCCTCCCCGGTGTAAATGTTTACTGGGCGGGAACCACCAAAGGAACATTCACAGATGAAAACGGGAAATTCCGCCTTTCCCGCACCGGAAACGGGAATTCCAGGCTTGTCGTGAGCCTGCTGGGATACCGCAGGGATACTCTGCTGGTGTCAAAGGATAAATCAAAGCTTGACATCGAGATGCAGCCAGGCGACAGGGAATTGTCAGAAGTTGAGATTAAAGCAAGACAGGATAATTCGTATGTCTCTAAAATGAAGACCCAGGCGACGACGGTCATTAACATAGGCGAACTCCAGAGAGCAGCCTGCTGTAACCTGGCCGAGAGTTTTGAAACAAATGCCTCAGTCGACGTTTCATACAGTGATGCCGTGTCGGGAGCCAGGCAGATCCAATTGCTGGGTCTCAGCGGGATCTATAGCCAGATCATGACCGAAAATGTACCGCTTATCCGTGGGCTTGCAACACCTTATGGCCTTAATTATGTACCTGGTCCCTGGATGGAATCCATCCAGGTGGCTAAAGGCACTTCATCAGTTGTTCAGGGATATGAATCCATCACCGGGCAGATCAATGTAGAGTATAAAAAACCGGAGAGTGTTGAGAAGTTCTACTTGAATCTGTATGGCAACAGTAACCTCAGGTTTGAAGCCAATGCCAACGGGTCGGTAAAGATCACCGATAAACTGAGTACATCCCTTCTTGTTCATGCCGATGATTTCAGGTTCCCGTTCGACAGGAACGGAGACGGGTTTATGGACATGCCCAAGCTGACCAATGTCAATGTGTTTAACCGATGGGATTTTATTAACCCGGGTAAATGGGTATCCAGGCTCGGAGTAAAATACCTTTACGAGGAACGTAACGGTGGGCAGATGGATTTTGTGAAAAACAGCTGGAATACCGATACTACCGGTATCACCAACGATTCCAAGAAATACGGGATAGGTATTAAAACTAACCGCTTCGAAGCATTCTGGAAGAACGGCATATTCTTTAAGGGAACTGCCGGCTCAAGTCTCGGTTTGATATTGTCGTTCATTAATCATGAACAGGATGCATTTTACGGCATCAATCTGTACCATGGCCATGAACAGAATTTCAATGCTAACCTTATCTATACAGCCCAGTTCAACGGTGAAAAGCATAAGATCTCGGCCGGCGGAAGTTATTTTATTGATGGTTATTCCGAGAATTTTATCCAGACCAGGCTGGCATATCGGTACCAGTACCTGCCCGATACGGTAAGCCCTACTTATGCCGATAAGTTCACCCTGGTCAATGATTCCTTATATACATATGTGATGGACCGTTCGGAATGGGCTGCTGGTGGTTTTATGGAATACACTTTCAATCTCAAGGATAAGTTCACTCTTATTGCCGGTGTTCGGGGTGATTATAACAGCCGTTGGGGGTTTTTGTTCACACCCAGGCTTCATTTGAGGGTAACACTCGCCAAGGGGCTTGCCTTGAGGGGATCGGTCGGAAAGGGGTACCGCTCACCCAACCTTCTTGCCGAGAATTCCCCCATGCTGATCAGCCAGAGGGTCCTGTATTTTGCACCCTCACTTTCGAATGAGGAAGCCTGGAATTTCGGGCTCAGCCTCACCTGGGATTTTAACCTTTTCAGCCGTAAAGCCCAGTTCACAATCGATGGTTACAGCACCCAGTTTGTAAAACAGGTGGTCGTTGACCAGGATAGCCTCCCCACAGCTGTATTCTTTTACAACCTTAACGGTTCATCCTATGCAAACGTAGCCCAGGCACAATTCAGTTTTCAGCCTGTCAAACAATTTACAATACTGGCTGCTTTCCGATACAATGACGTGAAAGTGACCGAAGGGAGCCAGCTCAGGCAAAAAGCCCTCGTTAACCAGTATAAGGCGCTACTGACCCTGAGTTACGCAACCCGTTTCGACAAGTGGAAGTTTGACCTCACAGGGCAGATGAACGGTAATTCACGCATTCCTGATACAAAGAAAATGCCTGCTGTGCTTCAGCTTCCTGAGAAATCACCGGTTTGGTTTAATTTGCTGGCCCAGGTAACCAGAAAATTCAAGAACTTTGAAGTTTACATCGGGGGTGAAAACCTGCTTAATGTACGACAGGACAATCCGATTGTTGAGTATTTCAAACCTTATCATACACATTTTGATGCCTCCATGGCCTGGGGACCGGTGGTTGGGATCACAGGGTACGCGGGGATACGGCTGACGATAAAGTGAGATGCAGGATGACTGGATAGCTGGATGACTGGATAGCTGGATAGCTGGATAGCTGGATGGCTGGATGACTGGATGGCTGGATAACTGGATAGCTGGATAGCTGGATGACTGGATTACTGGATTACTGGATTACTGGATATCTTGTATCCTGCATCCAGAAATATAAAAACATAAAACATAAAACATAAAACATAAAACATAAACCATAAATCATAAACCATAAAAACAATGAAACCAATGAAAACAAAAATCAAAATTCTAAGCAGCATGATGCTGTTGATCTTTATTCTGGCATCCGGAACAACTTTCAGCCAGGATAAAAAGACAGAAACAATAAAAATAAAGACTTCTGCAGTTTGCGATATGTGCAAAGACCGAATTGAACAGGGGATGGCTTTTGAGAAAGGAGTGAAGAACGTGGTGTTGGATGTGAAAACCAAAATCGTCACTATTACCTATGTCCCATCCAAAACAACTCCTGACGACCTTCGTAAGGCTATTTCAAAGTTGGGATATGATGCGGATAACGTTGCTGCAGATAAAGCTGCCTATTCAAAGTTGCCGGCCTGCTGCAAAAAGGACGCAGCTACAAAGAAGTAATAATGCAAATCAGCTAACCAAAAGCAAAACGGCCCCCTGGTTTCCCATGAGGCCGTTTTTTAATTCTGGTAGTCTAAAGGTTATTTTTTCCTTGCAACCTTCTTCACAGGTTTAGCAGGGGCTTTCGTTACCTTCTTAGCTTTGGCAACAGGTTTGGCGGCTGCTTTTGCTTTCATGTCCTTGATATATGCATGAGCTGCTGCAAGACGGGCAATGGGAACGCGGAAAGGTGAACAGCTTACATAGCTGAATCCAAGCTGGTAGCAGAATTCAACAGATGAAGGCTCGCCTCCGTGTTCTCCGCAAATACCGATCTTAAGATCTTTGCGAGCACTGCGCCCTTTATCAACGGCAATCTTCATCAGCTGGCCCACGCCTTCGCGGTCAAGTACGTTGAAGGGGTCAACCGGGAGCACCTTCTTGTCGAGGTATTCGGGAAGGAAACTGCCGATATCGTCGCGGCTGAAGCCAAAACTCATCTGGGTAAGGTCGTTGGTCCCAAATGAGAAGAACTGTGCAAGATTCGCGATCTTGTCGGCAGTCAGCGCGGCTCTCGGGATCTCGATCATTGTGCCGATCATGTGAGGTATTTCCTTCATCTTGAACTTGGCTAAAACTTCCTTGTATACCATCTCTATGATAGCGTACTGATCTTTCAGCTCTGTGTCCACGCAGGTTACCGGGATCATGATCTCCGGGAAAGGTTTTTTCTTTTCCTTCATCAGTTCGGCAGTGGCTTCGAAAATAGCCCTTACCTGCATCTCGGTGATCTCGGGATAAGTGATCCCAAGGCGAACGCCGCGGTGACCCATCATGGGGTTGGTCTCATGCAGGGCATTTGCACGCTTGTCGAACTCCTCCATCGAGATATTCAGGCTGTCGGCGATTTGCTTCCTGCCTTCGGGATTCTGGGGAATGAACTCATGCAAAGGTGGATCCAGGGTGCGGATGGTAACAGGATATCCATCCATAGCAGCCATCGTCTGCTTGATGTCTTCCTTTACATACGGGAAAAGTTCATTCAAAGCCTTGCGCCTTTCTTCCACAGATTTGGAAGCTATCATTTTACGCAGGATGAATAAAGGTTTCTCAGCATTCTTTCCGTAGAACATATGCTCGGTGCGGAACAGCCCGATACCTTCGGCTCCGAAAGCACGTGCCTTGGCGGCATCGTCGGGAGTGTCGGCATTCGTGCGGACCTTCATGGTACGTGTTGCATCGCAGAGTTTCATGAATTTCTGGAAATCGGGGTTCTCCTCGGCTGCCTTTATCATATTTATGGCGCCATTATAGATGTATCCCTTTGATCCGTTCAGAGAAATGTAATCACCTTCTTTTAGAATGATGTTGTCGATTTTCATAGTCTTTTTTGAAGCTTCGATCTTCAGGGTGCCTGCACCAACGATGCAGCATTTGCCCCAACCGCGTGCTACAAGGGCTGCGTGAGAGGTCATGCCTCCGCGGGCAGTAAGGATAGCCTCAGCAGAGCGCATCCCTTCGATGTCTTCAGGGTTGGTTTCTTCGCGGACCAGGATCACGGTCTTGCCTTTTTTTGCCCATGCCACAGCTTCTTCAGATGTAAACACGATCTGTCCTGAAGCTCCGCCAGGGCCTGCAGGCAGACCTTTTGCAACAGGTTTGGTTTTCTTCTCAGCTGCAGGGTCAAGGATGGGATGCAGAAGTTCGTCAAGCTGCGAAGGCTCAACGCGCAGTACTGCCTCTTCGCGGGTGATCAGCTTATCGGCATACATGTCGAGGGCCATCTTTACAGCTGCCGGACCGTTACGTTTACCAACGCGGCACTGCAGCATGTAAAGCTTGCCGTCCTGTATGGTAAATTCGATGTCGAGCATGTTGCGGTAATGCTTCTCCAATTTCTTCTGAATAGCGTCAAGTTCTTTGTAAACAACCTTCATCGAAGTCTCAAGTGAAGGAAGATGGCGGGTATGTTCATTCTTGCCGACCTCGTTGATGGGATTCGGTGTGCGGATACCTGCAACAACATCCTCTCCCTGTGCATTCGGAAGCCATTCTCCGTAGAAATAATTCTCGCCAGTAGCCGGGTTGCGGGTGAAAGCAACTCCGGTTGCTGAAGTGTCGCCCATATTGCCGAATACCATGGACTGCACATTCACAGCGGTTCCCCATGAATCGGGAATACCTTCAAATCTGCGATAGGAGATGGCACGTTTTCCGTTCCAGCTCTGGAATACAGCGCCCACGGCTCCCCATAACTGTTCCATGGCATCTTCGGGGAAAGGCTTGCCCAAAACTTCCTTTACTTTCTTCTTATATATCTCGATAAGCTTCTTGAGATCATCGGAGGTCAGGTCGGTATCACTCTTGGCTTTCTTTGCTTCCTTCATCCTGTGAAGTTCGCGCTCAAGTTGAACCCTTACACCCATACCTTCCTTCGGTTCAATGCCGGCTGCTTTTTCCATGACCACATCAGAATACATCTGGATGAGGCGGCGCTGTGAATCATATACGAACCTGGGGTTCTTGGTCTTTTTGATGAGAGCTTCGCGGGTGATATCGTTCAAACCTACGTTCAGAACGGTCTCCATCATGCCCGGCATCGAAGCGCGTGCTCCTGAACGAACCGAAACGAGCAACGGGTTCGTCTTGTCACCAAAAATAGCGCCCATTTCCTTTTCGGTCCTTTTGAGTGCGTCAAGAACCTGTTTCTTCAATTCCTTCGGGTAGTTTCTCTTGTTGTCGTAGTAAGCTGTGCATACTTCGGTTGAGAGCGTGAACCCTGCCGGAACCGGCAGTCCGATGTTCACCATTTCGGCAAGGTTTGCTCCCTTGCCACCGAGCAGATTCTTCATGTCGGAATCGCCTTCGGCATTTTTACCGCCGAAGTAGTATACGTACTTCTTTTCTTTCAGTGATTTAGCCATAGTTTTATAGTTTTAAAAAAGGATTTTTTTTGCTAAAATTTGAACCTGCAAAATTACAAGAAATTTCGACTTAAAGAATTAATCCTCAGGGAAAATTCATTGCTTAATGGTCGGCGGATAAGGTTTCCCCCTGTTCTCGCATACTCGGGTTTCAAGCTCCTAATAATCGAGCTTCCCGATATTTTCCATATTCCACAAGATCCACTCCTTCCTGGATTGGATATACGCTGTTGGGTATCGAGGATCCCATTTCTGGGGATTCGGCAGGACTGCGGCAAGCAAAGCTGATTCGGTACGGGTGAGTGAAATGGCATGCTTGTTGAAATATGCACTGGCAGCTGCTTCCACACCATAAATACCTTTACCGGTTTCAATTACATTCAGGTATACCTCCATGATGCGTTTTTTGCTCCAGGTTAACTCAATAAGGAAAGTGAAATAGACCTCAAGTCCTTTGCGTAACCATGAACGCTGAGGCCAGAGAAAAACATTTTTAGCGGTCTGCTGGGAAATCGTGCTGGCTCCTCTTATCTTTTTCCCCTTATGGAGACTGTTATATTCCTTCGCCTTATCGATAGCATCCAGGTCGAACCCGTGATGCTCAAGAAAACGGTTGTCCTCAGAAGCTACAACGGCAAGCTGGAGTGAAGGTGCAATGTTTTCAAGAGGGACCCATTCCTTTTTTAACTTCAGGGCCTGGCCTGAGAAATTCTGCTCTCCCAGGCGCATGACCATAAGGGGTGTAACAGGCGGGTTTACAAATTTATAAAGAAGGGCACAAAAAGTTGATGTGACAATAAATGCCAGGAAAATGTATAAAATAAACTTTAATATCTTTTTAACCAGCTGCCACATTTGTAATTCGTACTTTGTAATTCGTAAATCGTAAATCGTAAATCGTAATTTTATTTATCATACTTCCCTTTCCAACTCCAGTATAAATTCTTCTTGACGTCTTTCACCAGGTTGTACAACGAACCGGCCCAGTAATTTCGCATTCCTATCCCTCCGGCCTTTTCAATCACGTTTTCACAAAGCAGGACATCCCTGGTGTTCAGGTTGAACACCACAACGAAGTATGCTGCGGTTTCGCTTCCTTTGTCAAGCAGATCTGCGATAATCACGATGCCCAGTCCTTCGTTACCTTTGAGCGGATAGCTCCCTACAAATTTGGTAATATCCCTGCAACTGAACTTGTTGACAGTCCCGTCCTTGATTTTATCTGCATCGGTAGCCGAGTTCAGGATTGTGACCATGCTGATATCCGGCGTAAGGGCCGACAGCATGAACATGCCTTTTATATCGTATTTGCTGGCTTCAGTGAGGACCAGGGAGTTCCATCCGGGGAAATATTTATCACGTATTTCAGCAGGACCGATTGGTCCTGCATCTTTGAACTGGGTGTATTCCCCCACAAGTTTGACATGTGAATAATCGATGCCCAGCCATGTTACTGCCCCTGCTTTATCCTCAAAAAAGTCCTGAATAGTCTGAGCTTCACATGCCAGGCCGGACAGGATAAAATATAAAACAATGACGTGTTTCATGGTTTGCTTTTTGTTTTAAAATTAATCCTTTCCTACCTGGCCTGCAAAGAATTTTATCAACATCCGCCATCCGCCATCCGCCATCTGCCATCCGCCATCCGCCATCCGCCATCTGCCATCCGCCATCTGCCATCTGCCATCCGACATCCCTCCTTGCTTTCTCAGGCGCTTTTCGTACTTTTGCTGTGAATTCCTTAACTACTATACTATGAGTAACTATATTGGCATCAGACACGAGGATAAATACGAGCATGAACGCCGTGCCCCGCTTACCCCCAAGCATGTTGCAAGGCTTGTGAAGCAGAAAAAACTTGATATTGTGGTGGAAACTTCGGCTAAAAGAATTTTCACCGATACTGAATATGTCGAAGCCGGAGCAACGATCTGTGATAACCTGAACGACTGCTCGGTGATCTTTGGTGTGAAGGAGATCCCCGAACATTATTTCGAGATGGAGAAAACGTATGTGTTTTTCTCTCATGTCATCAAAGGGCAGAAATATAATATGCCCATGCTTAAACGGATGATGGAACTGAAATGCAATCTCATCGAATATGAAAAGATCGTGGATGAGCAGGGCAAACGGCTTATTTTCTTCGGACGTTTTGCAGGAATGGCCGGGATGATCAATTCATTCTGGTCACTGGGTCTTCGCCTGAAGGATTTTGGCTACCAAACCGAATTACTTAAGATCAGGCAGGCTCATGAATATGCCTCCCTGAAAGAAGCCAAAGATGCCATATCCTACGTTGGGGAACTGATCGCCGAAAATGGGATCAATCCACTTTTTCGCCCCTTCGTTATCGGATTTACTGGTTACGGAAATGTTTCCCAGGGGGCACAGGAGATCTGCGGACTTCTTCCTGTTAAAGAAATATCGGCTGAGAAATTGCTTGAGCTTCAAAAGCGAAAACATGTACCCAATAATATTGTTTACAAGGTTGTATTCAGGGAAGAAGACCTGTATGAGAACATCCACGGTCATCCCTTTGACCTTCATGAATACATGCATAACCCCCAGGATTTTAAAAGTAAATTTGACCAATACATTCCTTATTTGTCATTGCTCATCAATTGCATATATTGGGATAAGCGTTTTCCAAGGCTGGTTACCAAGGATTATCTTGAAAAACTGTTTTCGAAAGGAAGGCCCAAACTAACAGTCATTGGAGATATCAGCTGCGATGTTGAAGGCTCTGTTGAATGTACCCTGCATCCTACTATAATCTCTGATCCTTTTTTTATTTATGACCCCCTGAGCCGTACTTCCAAACCAGGGCATAAGGGTGATGGTTTGCTTGTTATGGCTGTTGATATTCTTCCTGCCGAATTGCCCAGGGATGCATCCGATGGCTTTGCCGACGCACTTGTTAATTTTGTCAAACCTATTGCCGATGCCGATTTTGACGAACCTTTCGAGGACCTTGACCTGCCGCGTGCAATAAAGAAAGGGCTTATCCTTCATAAGGGAGAACTTACCCCCGATTTCAAGTATCTCGAGGAATTTTTAATCTGATATCCGATATCTGATATCTGATGGCAGATGGCAGATGGCAGATGGCAGATAACATAATCTCTTAACCCATACTAATTATGACTCAGAAAGTACTCATCCTCGGAGCCGGGCTGGTAGCCAGGCCAATCGTTAAACACCTCTTGTCAAAGGGTTTTTTTGTTACAGTTGCATCCAATACACCCGACCGGGCTACCGGGATGATCGGCGATCATCCTTCAGGTAAAACTGTTTACTGGGAGGCAACAGATGAACCTGCACTGGATTCTTTAATTGCCGCTCATGACCTGACGGTAAGCATTCTCCCATATACATTTCACGTTATGGTGGCACGTCACTGCATAGCCCATAAAAAGAATATGGTGACGACTTCCTATGTCAAACCTGAAATGCGCGAACTGGATGGAAAGGCAAAAGAAGCAGGTATAATCATTCTCAATGAAATAGGACTTGATCCGGGTATTGATCATATGTCGGCGATGCGCATCATTGACCGTATTCATTCAAAAGAGGGTGCAGTCCTTGAATTCTACAGCATCTGCGGGGCATTACCGGCGCCGGAAGCGGCCGGTAATCCATTCAGATACAAGTTTTCATGGAGCCCAAAAGGGGTGGTTATGGCGGGGAATAATGATGCATTGTATCTCAGGCAGGGCAAGATCGTGAATGTCCCGACAAGAGAACTTTTCAATGACCCGTTCACTGTCCAATTTCCTTCAGTGGGAAAACTTGAAGTTTACCCCAACCGTGATTCAATAGCCTACAGGGATATTTATTGCATCCCGGAAGCCCGGTCGGTTTACCGGGGCACCTTCCGCTTTAAAGGCTGGTGCGAAAGCCTGAATGTTATAAAACAACTCGGATTGATCTCGTATGAGAAATCCGACCTGTCGGGCATGAGCTTTGCTGATATGGTCGGGAAACAGCTGAAGAGTCTTGGATATAAAGCAGGTATTGCAAACCGTAATATACGATTTGATGTGTCTGATTGCCTGGGGATCCCCGTTGATTCACATGCCCTTGATGCCATGGAATGGCTGGGATTGTTTGAGGATAAACCTATGAACCGTGCAACAGACAGCACATTTGAGGTGGTATCGGATCTTATGATTGAGAAAATGGGCCTGGGAGAGAATGAAAGGGATATGGTCGTCCTGCAGCATACTTTTCTTGCAGCTTATTCGGATGGAAGAAAGGAGGTCATCCGTTCCCGCATGCTTGATTTCGGAACACCCTCTACTGATACGTCCATTGCCCGTACGGTGGCGCTGCCTGCTGCGATCGGAGTCGAAATGATCCTGAAAGGGGAGATCCGCGAAACCGGGGTTCATATTCCTGTTATCCCTTCAATTTATGAACCGGTGTTGAATGCCCTGGAAGCTCTTGGCATTAAAATGACAGAGGAATTTGGACTTCCGCTATCAGAAAATATAAAATGAAATTTCGGGATATCCGACATCTGATATCCGACATCCAAACTGAATTAATATGGGAAAACTCATTGCCGTTATCATTCTTGCCATAGTTCTCTATGCAGTGCTGACAATGCGCAAAAAGCCCGGAGGTTCATCGGGCGGTACAGCTGATAAAGATTCAGGAGGGAAGGCAGAAAAACCTTCGAAAGGCGCAGGCCCTTTCCAGTCAACCTCATCGGGTGGCTACGGCAAATGGGTCGGCGGAGGGCTTGGCTGGGTGTTTGGCGGTCCCATCGGCGGCATCCTTGGCTTCGCCTTAGGTTCCATGTTTGAGGGAATGAATAAAGGAACATATTCATACAGGGGTACTTCCCGGGGTGACTTTGCAATGAGCCTGCTAGTGTTATCCGCCGCGGTCATGAAAGCCGACAATAAGATCGTAAAATCGGAGCTCGATTATGTAAGGAGCTTTTTCATCCGCCAGTTTGGTGAAGAAGAAGGTTCACGACTTATGCTCATGCTCAGGGAAATTCTTAAACAGGATATAAAACTTCAGGAAGTCAGTTCCCAGGTTGGTCAGTTTATGGATTATTCTTCCAGGCTTACCCTGCTTCACTTCCTCTTTGGAATCGCAGCTGCTGATGGGGAATACCATCCCGATGAAGTTTCGGTGATAGGAAATATCTCAGCCTATATGGGGATCAGCATCGAGGACTTCACTTCTGTGAAAGCGATGTTTGTAAAAGACACGAACTGGGCTTATACCATACTCGAGATCACACCCTCCGCCACAGATGATGAGGTTAAAAAAGCCTACCGGGAAATGGCAAAAAAACATCATCCCGATATGGTGGCTCAACTCGGTGACGATATAAAACGTGCAGCAACAGAGAAATTTCAGAAAATCAGTGCGGCATATGAAGAAATCAGGAAACAACGAGGTATGATCTGATATTCAGTATTACCTAATGACTTGAAATACTGTCCAGTGCTTCAAACGAAAGATCCATCAGTTCATAGTTTTGCCATCCTCTGAAATCAAAATGCCACCATTCGCTCGGATAGACGGTGAAACCAAAGTTTCCCATCATCTTGATCAGCAGTTCCCTGTTTTGCCTGGCTTCATCAGGAACCGGCTCAAATCCCGAGCCGGCCTTCGGAGTGAAATCGTCAAAAGGCGTTGGCATCACCAACTCTTTTCCGGTTTTTAAATCTACCAGGGTAACATCCACTGCACATCCCCGGTTATGCCTTGAGCCTGTGGAAGGTGAGGCGACATAGGCCGTATCATGAACAAGTTCCCAGAATAACAAGGTCGCAGCATAGGGCCGGTAGGCGTCAAAAATCTTTAATCCCAGACCTTCCATTGCCAGTCGGGCCTGCACAAGCTCAAGAGCCCTTGCGACGCTCAGCCTGGCAAAAGCACGGGCCGAAGTATAGACTTTTTTGTGAGTAAAATTGTTACTCGTTGCATACCGAATGTCTGGAATTATCCCTTTTACATAGTACTGAAGGTCTACAAGTCGTTTAAGGCTGTCCTTTCTGATCAGCATGGTATATTCTTCCTTGGTCGAGATGATATTAAGATTATATGGATTCTTGTTGTTTTGCTGGGCATGCAGGCTGCCCACTAAAAGAACAAGAAGAAGCAGAGATATGATACGGATAGGCCTCATGTGTTTTTTGTTTTTATATCTTCGCAGCCGAAGATTTATTCCAATCTCAAAGTTCTGGAAAATATACTCATCTTTTTTCTATGGCTGAACTTTTGTTTACTCCATTCAGGCTTGGCCCTCTGACCTTGCGTAACCGTTCCATCCGCTCGGCTGCTTTTGAAGGCATGTGCCCGGGGCAATTGGTATCAGAAGATCTGGTTAATTATCATAAAGCGGTCGCTGAAGGCGGGATAGGCATGACAACCGTTGCATATGCTGCAGTTTCTCAAAGCGGGCTTTCTTTTGACCATCAGCTTTGGCTCAGAAAGGAAGCAATACCCTCACTGAGAACCCTTACCGGGGCTGTTCACAAAGCCGGGGCTGCGGCCTCCATCCAGATTGGTCACTGCGGACAAATGGCTAAAACCTCCATAAGCGGGAAATGTTTTTCTCCTTCAGGGAGGTTTAATCTTTACGGCCCTACCTGGCCCAGAGCTATGAAGAAAACCGACATCCGGTCAGTGGTCGCCGACTTCAGGCAGGCTGTCACCCTGGCCAGGGAAAGCGGTTTCGATGCTGTGGAGGTGCATGCAGGACATGGTTACCTGATCAGCCAGTTCATTTCGGAGTATACCAATAAACGCCGGGATGAATACGGAGGCAGTTTTGAAAACAGAAGCCGTTTCATGAAAGAAGTAATCGGAGAGGTAATGGATTCAGCAGGTTCTGATGTTGCGGTCCTGGTTAAAATGAATCTCCGCGACGGTTTCAGTGGAGGAATGGAACTCGAAGAATCAGTTGAAGTGGCGAAGATTCTCGCGAACATGGGAGTTCACGCCCTGGTTCTGAGCGGAGGATTTGTGAGCAAAGCCCCAATGTATGTTATGAGAGGCCGGATGCCTGTTAAAGTGATGGCCTATTATATGCATGAAAAATGGATGAGCCCCTTTGTAAAATGGTTTGGAAACATTCTGATGAAGCCTGAGCCATATACTGAGGCCTATTTTCTTGAAGATGCACTTAAGATAAGAAAAGCAGTGAAAATACCACTGGTTTATGTAGGAGGTCTGGTCTCAAAAGCAGGAATTGAAATGGTACTTGGGGAAGGCTTCGAATTTGTTCAAATCGCACGCGCCCTGATCCACGATCCCGCATTCATCAATAAATTAAAAACCGGAGAACTTTCGGTCTCCGGTTGTAATCATGCTAATTATTGCATTGCAGTTATGTATTCAGGTAAAATGGCCTGCTATCAGAATGAAAAAGACCGCTCTGAACGATGGCTGAAATACCTTGAAGGATAAGGTGTTATCGGGTTTTAATAATCCTCTTTACAGTGCCGCTGCCATCCTTGCCTATCCTGATAAAGTAAACTCCTTCGGAAAGTGTACTAACATCAACCGAAACCGGACTGCCCGAAATTGTTACCGGGCCCATTACCTTCATCCCACTGATGCTGTATATAGTTATTTCGTCGGCTGATGATTTTAATGATTCCGAAGCTATTGTCAGTGTCGACCTCACAGGGTTCGGATAGATCAGGTAGGTCTGGGCAGGCTGATCGTTAATTCCAAGAGCTGCATCCTGACTTACTGTTACCATCTGGTCGGGAAGGCCGCTTACACTTACTGTGATCATCGCCATTCTCTGACTTCCGGTAGTGTTGGCCGTATATACGGCTGTTATTGTTCCATTTCCTGTTCCGGAAGAAGTGACCGTACACCAGGATTGGCTGCTAACGGAAGTCCAATCTGTATTTGATGTTACATTGAAATTCACTGAACCTGCAAGCTGTGTTACATTCTGGGATGCCGGTGTGACTGTGAGTGTTGGAGCGGCACCGGCCTGCGTAACAGTAACGGTTTGGGTGGGGGCTCCGGTCGCAATCACGGTAATTGAAGCTACACGCTGGCTTACTGAAGTGTTTTCGGAATAAGTCACATCAATTGTACCATTTCCGGTTCCAGAAGGAGAGCAGGAACACCATGCCTTGTTACAACTGGCATTCCAGCTGGTGTTTGAGACTACTGAGAAGCTTGTGCTTCCTCCAGCAGCACCGACATTCTGATTCGAAGGTGTCACCGAAAGAGTGTTGGAGGGATTTGTAGCCACAAAACTGGCTACCATTCCCATCGCTGCATGCGGTGTGCATTTGTAGCTATAGGTCCCTGCATTAGTTACAGTATATGAATAGGTCGTATTGGATGAAGTAATCGGCTGATCCCAGCTGGCTGCGCCTGCCGGGATGCTCGTTGAAGTTGTTGTATGTGTTCCTGATACCCAGATCCACTTCACAGTGTCTCCAACAGTAATATTCATACTGGCTGGATTGAAAAAATAATTTCCCACCTGTACTTGGTGAACAGTAGCTGATGCTTCCGTTGCTGCTAATATGACTGCCAGAAAAATCAGAGCAGTCAAAGTGTATATTTTCGTTTTCATAAGGCGTCTTTATAAATTAATTTAGACTAATTAAATGCAAAGATACAATAAAAAACATGCTTGTCAAGAATTATTCTAAATAATTTATAAAGAATTTATACTGTCAGGGGAATGATGTTATGAACCAGTCAGCTTTCTCCATTGCCATCTATGCTATGGCTACTTCATAATAATGTTTATTTTTGGACAAAATTAATCCACATACCCGATGAAAAAAAAGTTTAACATTTTCATTCTGAGTGTTTTTTTTATTCTGCGGATGACGATTCTCTCGTACCCTGTTTTCTCACAGGAAAACAAAGCACGGGATAATGAAACTGACCCTCTAGTCCTTGATAAAATTGAACAATGGAAGGACCTTAAGTTCGGACTGCTGATGCATTGGGGGACTTATTCTCAGTGGGGGATCGTTGAATCCTGGTCTCTTTGCAGCGAAGACGAACCATGGTGTACGCGCAAGATTAAAAATTATATGGATTATTGCAAATCCTATATCCAATTGAAAAACACCTTCAATCCTGTAAAATTCGACCCGGAAAGATGGGCTGCTGCAGCGAAATATGCCGGGATGAAGTATGTTATTTTCACTACCAAACATCACGATGGCTTTTGCATGTTCGATACAAAGCAAACCGATTATAAAATAACCTCTATATCTTGCCCTTTCCATGTAAATCCCAAAGCCAATGTCGCCAAAGAGATCTTCGATGCTTTCAGGAAGCAGGGTTTCTGGACAGGGGCTTATTTCTCCAAGCCCGACTGGCATTCGAACGATTACTGGGCCGAAGAATGGGCAACCCCAAACCGGAACGTGAATTACAGCATTAAAAAATATCCGGAACGCTGGCAGAGGTTCTGTGATTTTACCTTCAGCCAGATCAATGAGCTCACAACAGAATACGGGAAGCTCGATATACTGTGGCTGGATGGTGGATGGGTTTGTTCTCAAAACGGTCAGGATATAAACATGCCGAAGATAGCTGCAATGGCAAGGAAAAATCAGCCCGGGATGATCGTGGTGGACAGGGCTGTAGGGGGCAGGTATGAAAACTACCGAACTCCCGAGCAGGAGATACCTGAAACCCCTCCCGGTTATCCCTGGGAAACCTGCATGACCATGGCAAGCTCATGGTCCTATGTCGCGGGTGATATATACAAACCTGCCAATAAGATCATCCATATGCTTGCCGATATTGTATGCAAGGGAGGTAATTATCTGCTGAATATCGGTCCTTCGCCTGAAGGGACCTGGGCCGACACAGCCTATGCACGGTTACATGAGATCGGTGACTGGATGAAAATCAACAGCGAAGCTATTTATCATTCTCGGCCTGTCAATCCGCCGAAATATAAAAATATCTGCTTTACATCAAATCCCGATGGCAGCATTTACTGTCTGTATCTTGCAGCAACTGATGAACAAACCATGCCTGCCAGCCTTTTTATTGATGGGTTCCAGCCTTCGAAAGGATCTGTGATCACATTGCTGGGAAAAGCAGGTTCATTGAAATGGAAGCAGGAGGGGACCGGTTTCAGGATCTTCATCAGGTCTGCGGATCAGAAATCCCCGCCCTGCCGTCATGCCTGGGTTTTCAGGGTAAAAATGAATAACAGGGACATCATAAAATAATCATTTAGACTAGTCCTGACCAGCTATTGTCGTGGATTTTGAAGGTGTCCTTCAGGTAACCATATACTTCGGCAGGCAGTTCTCCTTTGCTAAATGCTTCAGCTCCAGCTAGGAGATGCTCCAGACTTGAAGTCCCCAGGATGCATGTATCCACTCCGGGTGAAAAAGCGGTGAATCTGAGAGCAAGCTCATCCCATGGCAGGCCATGGGGATCAGGATTCATCTGTTTCCAGCGGTGCCAGTATTCTTCACTGTAATGCCCAACCGGAGGATTGGCATGCCTCCAGGGAGCATTTGCAATAGGTCGCTTGGCGATAACTCCCATCCCGGCAGCTTTCGCCAAGGGGAGGTAATCAGAGATTCCCCTCTGGTCGCAGAAATTTACAGAAGTTTGCAGGCTGGCAAATCGCTTACTGTTTATTGCATGGCCAAGAGCTTCGTTTTCTCCTGAATAAGCCACAACCCTTATTTTCCCCTCTTCCTTTGCCTTTTCCAGAGCAGATGTGGCTTCGCCTTTCTCCAGTACATCCTTAGCGCACGAATGAAGGTGAACAATATCCAGATAATCGGTATGCATCAGTTTCAACGCTTCATCCACATTTGCAATAACAGTATTATACGACCAGTCGGGATTCCATTGGTCGTTATACCCGACTTTTGTTGAAAGGATAAATTCACTTCTCCGGTGGGAAATATACCGGCCAATATGTTTTTCAGAGGAGCCATAAGCCCTTGCGGTATCAATGAGATTTATCCCCAGGTTGAGAACTGTATTCAGCAGGGATTCAATTAGTTTACTGTCGGCATTGTTGTCGCCGATATGCCCGGCGCCGAATCCCAGGGCCGAAACTCTTAATCCGGTATTCCCAAAATCTCTGTATTCCATAAATCCAGGTTAAATCAAATTCTTCATCACGTCATAACGCTTAAAACGCCATCACGATCTTAATCAGTCATGAAACCTCCAGCTTATCCCGAATTTAAAGGTTGCATCCTGGTTTGGATAGTGGGGGGATGCCCAGTAATTTCTTCCTTCGAAAAATGAACCCCAGTTTGTATATGCGACAAAGAACCTGGCTCTCTGGATCTTTATATTGATAAATACATCCATATAAAGGTAATTTCCAATCTGCTTCTGATCCTGCAGGTAATATGATCTGAGGGCAGGCATATAGCTGTCGGCGTAATACATGGTATTATAATAGAAACTGAGGCCCGGTTGCAACAATGCAGCTCCTTTAAATAATGGCTGAGTATAGTAAACGCTGAGATTCCCCATGAAAGCGGGAAGCCTCAAAACTGTTGTCCCCTGTACGGTCTGATACACGAGCTGGGATTTGATTTTAAACCTCCAAAGGTGCACATCAGTATTGAAATAAACATACAGGTAGCCGAATTCATTTTTAAATTGTTTAGGTAGAGCGTTGGAGTCGAGGTAAACAAAATTCGTGATACGGTTGAAATTAAAGCCGGTACTCAGGAATTTATATCTATAATCGAACCCACCCGAAATCAGGCCAAGTTTGTTAAAGGCGGTATCCCATTTGAAGTTATTGCCGAGATAATGATTGTAATACCAACCGGGTTGCTGGTAGGAATAAATTCCCGACAAGGTGATAATACCACCGTTTTTATCCTGTTTCCCCAGTATTGTACTGAGGTTAACCCTCAGAGAAAAGTCGCCCTCATTATAATCTCCGAGAACATAATCCCCATGCGCTTCCAGCAACAGGCTTGAAAATGGCTGAAAATACAAAGCAGCTTTAGGTATGTATTGGATGAAATATCGATGCTGGAAGGCAGCGCTGTCCTTGAACGAGAGATGGATATATTGTTGCCGTATGCCGGCTTCAATCTGAAGCAGCCTGAGCTTCTTGTCTTTCCTGAAAGTTGGGTTTGACCAGATAAGTTCGTTCGAGATTCTGTCGACGGTTATGGAGTCCCTGGTGTTTATCGAATCGAGGTATATATGGTTGTAGAATCCTGTATCGGCAATGCCATCCATATAGTTTTGTACCTGGCGGTTAAAATAAAAGGCATAGGATAAACGACCCAGGTCCACATGGTGGCTGTTGAGGAAGGCGGTATCTTTTTCGTCCTTTGCGTGCCTGGAAAGGTTGAAATAATGTTTAGTGTAGAATCCCGTTTCCTTCATCCTGTTTTGAGCTGTTTGGAGATTCACCGGGATGGTTTGCCTGTTCTTTTCAATACTTTGTTCGAACAGGCTGTCTTTGGTAATTCCACCATTTTCGAGATTAAGGATCCGGTTGAAAATAAAGTTTGCAATAAATCCATATCGTCTATCCTTGGTGATATACTGCAGGGTAAGGGTGAAGTTAATATCGTTTGTCCGCTGCCGGATGTAAGCGCCGGGGGCATTCATAACCCGAAAATCGAATCCCAGATTAAGGCTGCGATAAAGATTTCTGCTGAAAATGGCGTGGAAGGTATTTTCCTTTTTAGAGCCCTGGAAGTAAGAAACTTCAGTGAAGGTTTTAAAAATCTTATAATACCTGACACTGTCGTTAAGGTACATAAAGGCATCGAAAGAATGGATCCCGAAGTCCCAACCGCTGGCTCTCATGAAAGGGTAGGGGATGAGGCTTTTGTAGTTTGATCCTATATTGCCGAGGTTGGCCGAGAATCTGTCTTTTTTATAGGCAGGGTCGTAATTCTGGAAGCCTGCAATAGCTGTATCATAAGCATGGGTATTAAGCTGTCCGATTTTTTCAAAGTCGTTGTAGAAGAAGGAGACTATTGTTGAGTCTCTAAGGGCTTTAGGTTTTTTAAGTTTTTTGGAAAACGCGGTTGTGTCAACATCTCCCGGGTTTGCAAGGCAATGATGAATAGCTGGGAACAGCAGTATCAGCAGGATGATAATTATTCTCGGGCAGGTTGACATCCGGGTATGGGAAAACGGAGTGCTAAGGTAAAAAAAAATCCCGGTCTTTTGGACCGGGATTTAGAAAGGATCGGCGACGACATACTCTCCCGCTTGGTATAGCAGTACCATCTGCGCAAGTGGGCTTAACGATTCTGTTCGGAAAGGGAAGAAGTGATCACCACTGCAATAGTCACCGTAAGATCTTGAATATCATATGACATATATTAGAAAGAAAATACACAGTTATTTTAAGAACAACACGTAGACGAAAGCTTACGGGTAATTAGTACTACTCGGCTTTGACATTACTGCCTTTAGACCTATAGCCTATCAACGTCGTAATCTACAACGACCCTTAAAGGAAGCCTAATCTTGGTCTGAGTTTCGCACTTAGATGCTTTCAGCGCTTATCTCATCCAGACATAGCTACTCTGCGATGCAGTTGGCACCACAACAGATGCACTAGCGGTCTGTCCAACTCGGTCCTCTCGTACTAGAGTCAGGTGACCTCAAGCTTCCAACGCCCATAACAGATAGGG
>JAPLDL010000022.1 GCA_026391735.1 Bacteroidota bacterium
AACAAAAGCGAATCCTGCGACGATCAATAAACCGGGTGTTGACTTTACCTTCATATAGTTTTGGACGGCCTCTGCCTTCTTGTTTGGGACCGTTGTACAGGTACCTCAGGTTTGCATCGGGTCTGAACTTGCTTATGACTTCAAGGTTCGAATTATCGGTAATACCATTGACAAAGTTGGCTTTGGCAAAGTACCCGTCAAACACTCCGACGTTAATGCCCAATGATTCAACTTCAGAGGCACGGTTTAATACCACTTTAAGATGATGCGTAACAGAACTCTCTTCCCGGTCATTCCCTTTGGGGGTTACAGGCGTCTGAACAGCCTCCAGGGAGAATCCTGTGCCGTTTTCAACATCAATAATAGCCATGCAGCCGATTTCAATTCCACGCTTAACCCGTTGAGCAGTTCCGCTGTAAAAATTGCCCACATCAGGGGTTTTCTTACCACTTTTAGGAAGATACGAAGGGTCATAAGCCAGAATCAATTCTTTGGAACAGTTAGAACGTACAAGCTCCACATTGAACCCAGCCCAGTCAAATGGCTTTTCCATCTGATTACGGTAGGTCTTTTCGTTAAAGCTCCCGTATCTGGCCCTGTTGATGAAGTTGTATTTACCGCGGAGTCCCATATAAAGGATCAGAAGATGCTGGATAAATTTTTGTCTTGGTTTGGAGATTCCATCAATCTTTGCTATTATTGCATTGATGAGGCCTTGAGCCTGATTGAGAAGCATCATGTTCTGGAGTTTTCGAACACTACAAAGCAGATGCTTTTCTCTTTTGGCTTTAGCCCATCTGATAGATATTTACAAACACGTCATTGTTAAAATTAGTGATCAAATTTTTACCGGAGTATTGATGTATGAAATATTCATTTACCACATTTAGAAATAACATTGAACTTAATAAAACATTAATTTCGCTATTATGATATCATATTATAAATTGTATTTGTTCTCATTTCTTTTTTTAAATACTGGTATAATAATCCTACTGTCATCTAATGTAATTGCTCAAAATCAGCAAAATATTAAAACAGTACATTTCTCATATGACCTTACTGGAAACCGAGAACACAGATGGGTGACAGTCATACCGATGCAAAAATTTGATAGCATCGATTCAATTAAACAAGATTCCATAATAAAAAATTATGATGGACTCCAGAATCACCAACGAATTACAATCTCGCTTTTCCCAAACCCGACAAAAGGTATTCTTGATCTAACAATTAATGGTTTGAAGGAAGGAGAGTTGGTGGAATATTGGCTTTACTCATTAGGAGGGAAGCAACTCAGTAAAAGTCAAACTACTTCGGCAGGTACACATATTGATTTAAGTAATTTTATTGCCGGAATATACATCATAACTGTTAAGACTTCAAACAGTTTGCATAAATGGAAGATTATTAAAGAGCAATAATCATAGATTTTAAGATTTCGATTAATTCTTCACACTATAACCCGGGGGGGGGGATTTCTTGAATGAAAAAGTTGAAAGAATGGCGTTGAATTGTGTGTTTTTCTGTGTGTCAAAAAATTAATAACTCCATATTCGATTGATGTACAATTGAATATGGAGTCGTGTTGCGGAGAGACTGGGATTCGAACCCAGGGTACACTTTTGGCATACACACACTTTCCAGGCGTGCTCCTTCGACCACTCGGACACCTCTCCGAAAGATTTCGAATTCGTAATTCGTAAAAAATTACAAGGGTGCAAAAGTACGAAAAATTATGATAAATCAAACGGTCATCTCGCCGCGAAGACTGGTCTGGAGTAATTGTTTCACCGCCTGGGTGGAAAATCGGCAGCCTAAAAGGTACATCAGCTTGGTAACTGCCGATTCGGTTGTGATGTCGTAACCCCCAATAACACCTATCTTGCTGAGTTCGGCGCTGGTCTCGTATTTGCCCATTTCAACAGTTCCTCCCTTGCATTGGGTGACGTTCAATATGATCACATCCCGGTCGGCAGCTTCTTTCAGGGCATCAAGGAACCATGGAAGCGTTGGGGCGTTGCCAGCGCCGAAGGTCTCTAAAATCACGGCTTTTAGTCCGCAGGTATTGAGTATCGCTTCTACCGCACACTTTGAAATACCAGGGAACAGCTTGAGAATTGCAATACTCTCATCCAGTTCCTTTAACACTTTCAGTCGCTTGAAATTCGGCCTGAGAATACAGTCCCTGTTGTATTTGATCTTGACTCCCACTTCGGCTAAAAGGGGATAGTTTGCCGAAATGAAAGCCCCGAAATTCTCGGTGTTCAGCTTTGTCGTGCGGTTTCCCCTGAATAATTTGTTCTCAAAACATATCCCGACTTCAGGGACTATCGGAGTGTCAACCTCTTTGGCAATAGCAATTTCAATTGCGTTTATGAAATTCTCACGCCCGTCGGTTCGCACCATCCCAATAGGTAACTGGGATCCGGTGAAAATAACTGGCTTGTTCAGGTTCTCTAACATAAAACTCAGGGCCGATGCAGTATAAGCCATAGTGTCAGAACCATGCATCACGACAAAACCATCATAATTTTCATAGTTTTCCTCGATCTCTGTAGCCAGCTTCACATAGAATGAAGGGTTCATGTTGGAGGAATCCAGCAAGGGATTGAAGGTATGAAAATCGATCTGGCAGTTGAAATTCTCCAGTACAGGAAGGTACTTGTACAGATTTTCAAACGACAGCGGCTTAAGCGAGCCCGTTTTCGGGTCCTGTACCATCCCGATGGTACCGCCGGTATATATTACGAGTAAACTTGTTTGTCCGATCATACTTTGAATTTACGAGTTACGATTTACGATTGACGAATTACGATTGTTCTCTGATTTACGATTATAATGTTAACTCGTAACTCGTAACTCGTAATTCGTAAATAAATTTAATGCATTTTTCGTTGTGACTTCCGCCACTTCTTCCAAAGATACGCCTTTTATTTCTGCAATCTTCTTCGCTATTAACGGAATATAAGCCGGTTCATTGCGTTGGCCGCGTTTTGGAACAGGAGGCAGAAAAGGTGCGTCGGTTTCAAGGAGCAAAGATTCAAGCGGTATGGCGGCCACCACATCGGCCAGAACTGATTTTTTATAAGTTACGACTCCGCCTATCCCAAGGTAAAATCCCATCATCAGCACTCTTTCGGCCTGGGCCACATCCCCGCTGTAACAATGGAATACTCCTTTCAAACCACGGTCATTCCTGGCTTCCATGATCTCAAGCGTTTCCTTCATGGAATTCCTGGTATGGATGGCAACAGGAAGCCGGTATTCCAGCGCAAGGTCAAGCTGGAGGTTGAATGCACTGGTCTGTTCTTTTTCAAATGTCTTGTCCCAGTACAAATCAATGCCTATCTCGCCAACACCATAAAAACGCAGGGATTTATCGGAAAGATATTGCCTGACCAGCTTTAACTCTTCAGCGTAATTGTTGCGTACCGAGGTGGGATGCAGTCCCATCATAGGATAACATAGATGGGGCCATGTTGAGCAAATACTTAGGAGCTGCTCTACCGAAGAGGAATCGATATTTGGGAGGAAGAGATTGTTAACCCCTGCTTGTTCAACACGTTGCATCATCTGATCCCTGTCGGCATCAAACTCCTCAAGGTAGAGGTGCGCGTGGGTATCGGTAAAAACGAGATTACTCAAGGTGAATCGCAATGTCATCCGCCGGAATATCAAGCATACAGCGGAAATGCTGCCTGGGGCATTCCCTGAAACCCAGCTTGCTGCAGGGCCGGCAGCCAAGGCCGTAAACCTCTGCAATGTATGAACTCCCCATATCTTCAGGCATGTATGGGTACATCCCGAATGCAGGAATGGTATTTCCCCAAACAGATACCATTTTTTTATGATAAGCCGCAGCAATATGCATTAGTCCGGTATCATTTGTAAGGACTGCGGATGACTGCCTCACCAGTGACGCAGACTGGTTCAGGGAATACTCCCCGCAGAGGTTCAGTATGGGTTTCGTCGAAAGCTGCATGATCTGATCCCCTCTTTCCCGGTCCTCCCTGCCACCCAGGAGGATCACGGGTTTATTAAGTTTCTCAATAACTTCCGCCACCTTCCCCGGAGGGAAGATCTTGGTAAGATGCTTTCCTCCGATGACTACAGCGATATACTCAGGAAACGCGGGCAGAACCTCATCCGCAGACGAAATAAAATAATCAAGTCCCTTCAGGTCATTCTTTACTCCAAGCTTCTTTGCAGCTCCGAAATACCGGTCCACAATATGGTTATCGGGAAGAAAATTCCATTTAAAGTTTACCATAAGGAATTTTCTGATGTTCAGTTTGGTAAAACTCCCCGAAGGCTTGCCCAGCATGATTTTCAGGTATGCGGACCGTGGATTTTTATGAAGGTCGACGATGAAATCAAAGCGCTCGGACCTGAGCCGTGGAACAAGACTTTTAAAATTCCCGTCGTACAACCATAGGTTATCGATATAGGGATTCGACTTTAAAACAGGTTCAAATTGCTTTTTGGTAATATAATGGACTTCGGCACCCGGCAACTGCTGCTTCAGGCATCTTACAACCGGCGTCGTTAATACGATGTCGCCGATAGAGGAGAAGCGGATGACGAGGATCTTCATCTTATAAATGGATTATTCACCATCTCATAACCGATGCTTGTCTGCTCACCGTGACCGGGATAAACCACGGTATCTTCGGGGAGTGTAAAGAGCTTTGTCTTAATACTTTCCATAAGGCGATCGAAATCACCCGAAGGCAGATCGGTACGCCCGATAGTGTCCCTGAAGAGAACGTCGCCTGTGATCACAAAGCCATCGGCTTCACTGTAAAAGCATACACTCCCATCGGCATGGCCCGGGGTGTAAAGAACCTTCAGGGAGCAATTCCCGAAGTTTATCATCTCGCTATCGTCAATAAAACCAAGGGGTTCAGGTATGCTTTCAATAGTGTAACCGAAGTTCAGCGCGATATTCTTTGCTTCAGTGACAAAAGGAAGTCCTGCCTTGTGTAGTTCTGGGTGTATCCCGTATTTTTCAGCTATAAAGTGGCTGCCCAGAATATGATCTATATGGGAGTGAGTGAGGAGATGACGGACAATCTTAAGTTGGGAATCCTGGATGAAATCCGACAATCCCTGTTTCTCAAAAGGTTCAAAACAGGCTGCATCAATAATAACAGCTTCTTTGGTCTCATCGTACAGCAAGTATGTGTTGACCATGAATGAGTTGAATGTAAATCGTTCCAGTTGTATCATAATCTGTATAATCCTCTGCAAATATAGGAAATAGAAGCCATTGCTACCTGCTTATAAAATAATCGTAACTTAGCGACCCGATTACTTTTCTGATCAATTCATATGCCGGCTTGCATTGCAACTCGTGAGGGATTATTATGGCGCCTCCTGGTGTGGTTCAGCTGTGTTTTGCTGATTTTGATATGGATTCCGGTGAAAGGTCAGTTCTACAGCGGTTCCCAGCTGACCTTCGGCAAATCAAGGGTCCAGTATAACGATTTCCTCTGGCTTTATTTTAAATTCGACAAGTTCGATACATATTATTATCTAAACGGAAAAGAGCTGGCCCAGTATTGTGCCGAGTATTCCGACAAGCATATCAAGGAAATTGAACTTGAACTGCAGTCGGTGCTTGAACAAAAAATACAATTTATCATTTTCAACAACCTGAGCGACCTCAAGCAGAGCAATATAGGGCTCTTCGGAGATTGGGATTCGTATAATACCGGAGGTGTAACCCGTATCATTGGGGGAAAGGTACTGATCTATTTTGACGGCGATTACAGGCATTTTGACCAGCAGATCAGGGCCGGGATCACCCAGGTCCTGCTGAACCAGATGATGTATGGAACGGGTATCGGAGCGCAGATAAAGAATAATGCCCTGTTTACAATGCCCGACTGGTACATGAACGGGCTTATCTCCTTTGTCTCCCGCAAATGGGATTCGGAACTTGATAACGCCGTTATGGATGCAGTGCTCACAAAGAAACATTTTAAGATCAACAGCCTGTCAGGCGTCGATGCCGCATTTGCAGGGCATTCGATCTGGCAATATATTTCGATGACATACGGGGATGCAGCCATACCGAATATCGTTTATATGACCCGCCTGACCAGGAGTATCGAAAAGGGTTTTCTTAATGTCCTGGGAGTGCCTTATAATACAGTGGTTGAGAACTGGCATGCTTACTACAGCGATCTGTATTCAAAGCAGCTTGCCCAGAGGGAAAATCCTGCGGGAACCTCCTTGAACAGGAAAAACAAACCCGACAAGGTCTTCCGCCAGCTTAAGATCAGCCCCGACGGCAACACTGCCGCCTACTGCACCTGGAACCTCGGCATTTACAAGATCTTTTTAGTGGACCTGGAAACAGGTATAAAGAAACGGATCTACCGGGGAGGTTACCGTCTTGCCGAGAAGCCCGACCTTTCCTACCCGATTCTTGCCTGGCACCCTGGCGGAAAAATCCTGGCCATTCTTACGGAAAAGAAAGGGGAGGATTACCTTTATTTTTATAATACTGCGGATAAGAGTCGTGAGCATGTCGTACTGTTTGAGTTTGACAAGGTGCTTGATATGTCCTATTCGAGCGACGGCAGCCTGCTCCTGATGTCGGCAGTTCAGAAAGGGCAGAGCGACATCTATGTTTACAATATAGCGGCCGGCTCACATGAACAGCTAACAAAAGATATCTATAATGATCTGAATCCAAGGTTTATCAATGGTTCGACCCAGATCATTTTCGCCTCGAACCGGCCATCCGATACGATTAGATTCGACCCCCTGATCGATATCAGCAAGATCGGTTATAACAATGATATTTTTATCCTGGATTATAAAGGCCATTCCCCCCTTATGAAAAGGATCACCAAAACTCCTGAAGTGGATGAGATCCAGCCCAATGCCTATATGGGGAATTACCTGACCTATCTGAGTAACCAGAACGGGGTCTATAACAGGTTCCTGGCCCGTTACGATTCTTCGGTTTCATTTATAGATACGACTACGCATTACCGGTATTATACAACCGCATACCCTGTCACGAATTATACAAGGAATATCCTTGAAACAGACATATCGGGACCTGGCGGGCGTTATGGAGAAGTGGTCTTTCTGGATCAGAATTACAGGATGTATATAAGGGACCTGGTAAAGCCGAAATTCCTTGAACCCCAAACCCTGGCTCCTGCGATCTTCAGGACCAGGGAAGCCGTGAAACCTCCCGAGCCCAAGGTCAGAGGAGAAGCCAATGATACTATCCCGAAGCTTGTTCTGCCACAAACCCCGGCCCAACCTTCTCATTCCAGGTTCACTACTGTGAAAGTCAAACCACCCCCTGTAAGGACCGCTCCAGAAACCGATTCGGTAAGTTACGGTGAACTGAAACTGATCGCACTGGCCATGTCGGATACATCCAAAAAAGGGGTTTTGGGCCGGCAGCCCGGTATGAAAAAAGACACACTGAGCAAATACAAATACGCCAAACAGCTCAATTATAATGTGGAGTATTCTATCGACCAGATGGTCACCCAGATCGACTTTACATATCTTAACTGGGCCTACCAGCCTTTTTCAAATTCCAGTTCACCTATTTATATAAACCCCGGGTTCAATGCATTGTTCCTGGTCGGGATAACGGATCTCATGGAGGATCATAGGATCACCGGGGGTGTGAGGCTGAATTTCAACCTGGTGAACAATGAATATATGCTCAGTTATGCCATCTTTAAAAAACGACTGGACCACCAGATTATATTCCACAGGCAGTCGGTGGAAGAGGCTGCCGATTATTCCATTATCCGCCACCGCATCAATGAGCTTTATTATATTCTGACTTATCCCTTTAACCCGGTCCTGAACATCAAAGGGACGGTCACCGCAAGGTATGACCGTGCCGTATACCTTTCGACAGATCCCATCAATCTTGCAATTCCTGATTTGAACCGGCTGTGGGTAAGCCTGAAAGCTGAGCTTACTTATGATAACACAAGAAACCTCGGATTGAACCTGTACCAGGGCACAAGGTATAAGGTTTTCGGAGAGGCTTACCAGCTTGCCCTTGATAAAAGCATCCAATGTTACGTTCTGGGGTTCGACATCCGCAATTATCAAAAGATACATCGTACCCTGATCTGGGCCAACCGCTTCGCGGCAAGTACTTCCTTCGGGAGCGGAAAGCTGGTTTATTACCTGGGAGGCGAGGATAACTGGCTGTTCCCAAGGTTCAACAGCTCAACCCCTGTAGCCCAGGACCAGAATTATGTGTTTCAGACCCTGGGCACCAACATGAGGGGGTTTGATCAGAATATCCGTAACGGCAATAGTTTCTTCGTATATAATACCGAGCTCAGGATGCCTGTGTTCCGTTATTTTTTTAATCGCCCTATACGTTCCGATTTTCTGAACAATTTCCAGGTTGTAGCTTTCGGAGATGTGGGTTCGGCCTGGACGGGGACCTCTCCCTGGTCGTCCGACAACCAGCTTTTCACCAGGTATATTTACCGGAATCCCCTGTTCATAAAAGTTGAATCGGTCAAGGATCCTATTGTGGAGGGTTTCGGATTCGGACTGCGTTCAAGGCTTCTTGGATACTTTTTGAGGGGCGACCTGGCCTGGGGAGTTGAAGACGGAAGAGTACTTAAACCTGTATTTTATTTCTCACTTAGCCTGGACTTCTGATGAATCAAGCAATAGAAAGCCGTATATTGAAGTTTATCAGCGAGCATCATATCTTTACACTTGCCGTTAGTCACGATAACCAACCCTGGTGCGCAACCTGTTATTATGTTTACGTGGAAGACCTGAATTTATTTGTTTTTACGTCTGACCATGACACGAAACACATAGCTGATGTGGTGGAATCGGGGAACTATTATGCAGCCGGTGCGATAGCCCTGGAAACAAAGATGATAGGCAAGATAAGAGGTTTGCAGTTTGCTGGTTTTATGAGGGAGTTGGCAGGGAATGACCTGAAAACAGGGAAGAGCGCGTACCTCAGAGCCTTCCCGATCGCGCGCCTGGCCAAACTCCATTTATGGGGTATGGAGCCTGAGATCATGAAAATGACTGATAACCGCCTGGGTTTCGGGAAGAAACTGATATGGCTTCGCAATAAACAGTAAATCAGTAGAATACGAATTATTAAATGCTAATTGTGTTGCTTTCAGCCATTTAACACCTCACTCCCTTTTTCTGTTAATAACTATATTGGCTCACCCAAGGACTTCGTTGTATATTGCCTCTTCGAAAAAACGTCCCGTCAAGAGAGTTATCTTCCAGAGGGACAATTTATTGTAAAAATATAGTATAAACATTTAAACCTGTTTGAGCATGGAAGTCACCCCCATCGTCAAATCAGAGCAGGATCAGAAAATATCGCACTATGCCGAGGTATTGGGGAAGCGAATTCGTCCTAAAGTTTCAGCTGATGATTTGGAGATGAAAAATAAAACAGAGGAAAAGAAGAAGGAGGAGTCGGAAGTGAAAAAATCAGACCATCCTAAAAAATATTCTCACAGCGAAGCCATAGAAAAATCAACGGTATATTTCAACGGCGACAGTCTTGCAGCGAACGTCTGGGTCAACAAATATGCCCTAAAGAATTCCGATAGTCAGCTCCTTGAGCTTACTCCGGATGATATGCACTGGCGCATTGCCCGTGAGATTGCAAGGATAGAAAAGAAATATCCCAATCCCATGAACGAGGAGCAGATCTTCGACCTTATCAGGAATTTCAGGTACATCATTCCCCAGGGAAGCCCGATGGCGGGTATTGGGAATAATTTCCAGATCGGGTCACTGTCAAATTGTTTCGTAATAGGGAATGAGGGAGACAGCGACAGCTATGGCGGCATCATGAAAGTTGATGAAGAGCAGGTTCAGCTGATGAAACGCAGGGGAGGGGTGGGTCATGACCTGTCGCACATCCGCCCTAAAAATTCAATAGTTAAAAACTCCGCACTTACATCAACCGGTATTGTCCCCTTCATGGAACGTTATTCCAATTCGACCCGTGAAGTTGCCCAGGAAGGAAGGCGTGGCGCTTTAATGCTCAGTATTTCCATCAAGCATCCCGATGCGGAGCATTTCATTGATGCAAAGCTGGAAGCCGGGAAAGTAACAGGAGCAAATATCTCGGTGAAGATCACCGATGATTTTATGACAGCGGTGATCGAAGACGGTGAGTTTACTCAGCATTTTCCTGTGGAATCGAAGAACCCGACTGTTGTGCGGAAGATCCGTGCCCGCGATCTCTGGGGTAAGATAGTGCACAATGCATGGAAGTCGGCCGAACCCGGTATTTTATTCTGGGACACTATTATCCGCGAGTCCATTCCCGACTGTTATGCCGACCTTGGCTTTAAAACGGTAAGCACCAATCCCTGCGGCGAGATCCCGTTATGTACTTATGACAGCTGCCGTCTTCTGGCTATCAACTTATATAATTATGTGGATAAGCCTTTCACCACCGATGCCAGCTTTAATTCGGAACTGTTCATTAACCATGTGAATAAAGCACAGAGGATCATGGACGATATTATTGACCTGGAACTGGAAAAAGTTGACCGTATCCTGGACAAGATCGATGCAGATCCTGAAGCTGAGGATATCAAGGCCAGGGAGAGGACGATGTGGCTGAACATAAAGAAAAAAGCAATCCAGGGCCGCAGGACAGGTTTCGGGATCACAGCTGAAGGCGACATGCTGGCCGCTCTTGGAACCCGTTATGGTTCCGACGAAGCAACAGATTTTTCGGTAGAGGTCCACAAGCTCCTGGCTATTGAAGCTTACCGCTCATCGGTTACAATGGCCAGGGAGCGTGGGCCTTTCCCGATTTACGATTCCGAACGGGAAAGAACCAACCCGTTTATCCTGAGGCTGAAAGAATCGGCTCCTGATGTTTATGAGGATATGACTGAATATGGTCGCCGTAATGTGGCCATGCTGACCATCGCCCCCACCGGTTCGGTTAGTATCCTTACCCAGACCACTTCGGGACTGGAACCGGTGTTTGCTGTTTCGTACAAGCGACGCCGCAAAGTAAACCCTAATGATAAAAATGTCAAGATCACCTTCAAGGATGAAGTAGGCGATACATGGGAAGAGTACAATGTGTTCCATCATAAATTCGTGACCTGGTTGGAGATCAACGGTTACAATGTTGACGAGGTTTCCCGTATGGAAGAAAAAGACCTGAAGGAAATGATCAGAAAGTCTCCTTTTTTCAGGGCCACAGCAAATGATGTGGACTGGGTCGCCAAAGTTAAAATGCAGGGAGCGGTCCAGAAGTGGGTCGACCATTCCATCAGCGTTACTGTGAATGTTCCTACCGATGCCAAAGAGGAAATGATCGGAAGCATTTACGAGACCGCCTGGAAAGCAGGCTGCAAAGGTATGACAGTATACCGTGACGGATCACGTTCGGGTGTTCTTGTGAATAACGAAACAAAGGAAAAGAAAGAAGAAGTCACCGATTTCCAGGAAACCAAAGCGCCTCACCGGCCTGAACGCCTTGAAGCCGATATAGTACGATTCCAGAATGAATATGAAAAATGGATTGCCGTAGTGGGATTGTATAACGGCCGTCCTTACGAAGTGTTTACCGGCCATGCTGAAGACTTCTGGATCCCGCAATGGGTGCAGAAAGGCTGGATCGTCAAAACCCGTCCCGACGGGATGACTTCAAGGTACGATTTCCAGTTCGAAGACAGGCAGGGCTACAAGATCACGATTGAAGCTCTTTCCCGTTCATTTAACAAGGAATACTGGAATTATGCCAAGCTGATCTCCGGTATCCTGCGTCACGGAATGCCTTTGCCTTTTGTGGTCAACATCATTTCAAAACTCCACTTCGAGGTCGATTCTATCAATACCTGGAAGAACGGGGTAGAAAGAGCACTCAAGAAATTCATCCCTGATGGCACCCATGCCGTTGCCGGAGCCTGTCCGAAGTGCAGCGACACGAACGGACTGGTTTACCAGGAAGGTTGCCTGGTGTGCAAGAGTTGCGGATATTCGAAGTGCGGGTAATGAAATTATCATGATAGCAGACAATAAGTAATTTGCTGTTTATCAATTACCAAGCAACAATTTGTTCATTTATGAAGCCCTGCCTTGCGCAGGGCTTTGGTTTTAATATGGACCCATAAACTGTTGCTGAAAATATCCCCGTCGGATTAAATTTACAAGCATAAAAGTTGATTTATCAGAATAATAGTATAATTTTGTTAAATTAACCCTAACATGCCTATAGCTGATTCTATTCTAAAACAGTTTAATACAGAGTTTAAGCATGTGTTGATAAACTATCATTGCAGTAATGTTGTAATCAATTTCCACCCTATGAAAAGATGTTTACTGGTTCTTTTACTTGCAGGCACCCTTTCGCTGATTGGAAGTAAAGTCCAGGCTCAATGCCCGCCGACAGTGCAAATCCAATCTCTTTTCTATACCACCATCATAAATGGAAATAATGTCTCATTTTGTTCAGGGGATAGTTGTAAACTGGTTGCAACACCCAGCGGAGGAGTTACATATCAATGGTATCATAACGGGGGTGTTATAACAACAAGGGGGACGAACTCTGTATATTATCCTACCCTGGCGGGTGATTATTATTTAATAATCTCAGGTTGCGGAACACCTTCTGCAACCATTCATGTTGTGATCAACCCCTTGCCTAACGGGTCCATCACAGTAAGTCCGACACCTCCTATCTGCACAGGGAGCGATGTAACCATCACTCTGAATACAGATTTTACACTTAACAACTGGAACTGGGAAGCTCCCTATACAGGTAATCCCCCCACATTTACCCAGCAATTTCTGGTCTCAAATGTAGTGGAAGCATCGCTCAGGGATAAAAACACTAACTGTTCCCGGGTCGTAGGTTATTATATTGTCGTGCATGATGCGATCAATCCGGGCACTATCAGCGCCGATCAAATCATTTGTTCGGGAACCGCTCCCAACCTGCTTACCGGCACAGCCCCTTCGGGGGGTGATGGAACGTTTACGTACCAGTGGATGTCATCTACCATCAGTGATGTAAACGGGTTTACTAACATCCCAGGTGCAACAGATCCGACATATCAACCAGGTATTCTCACACAGACAACCTGGTTCAGGAGAATGGTTTCTTCAAATTCGCCCTGCCCGTCGTCATACACCAATGCAGTAAAGATTACAGTTAACGCACGCCCTATAGTTACAAGTGCAGTTACCAAATCAATTTGTTCAGGAAATCCAGTTGCTTATGTACCGACTTCCGATGTGGCTGGATCGACTTTTGCCTGGACCGGACTGACCACATCGCCCACGGTAACAGTATATGGTGTCACCCCCGTGGGAAGCGGGACAATAAATGATGTACTCTCAATAGATCCGGGAGGTTCCTCTTCAGGTGAAGTTACGTATACCATAATACCGACAGGACCTGCCCCGACAATGTGCCCGGGTACCCCGAAAAACCTTGTTGTCACGGTAAAACCCTTGCCAATCCCGGTCATTACAGGACCAAACTCAGTTTGTTTCGGAAGCACAGGAGTGATCTATTCCACAGCCGGTGGAAAGACAGGCTACACCTGGACTATCCAGGGAGGTGTTATAACCTCCGGTCAGAATACCAATTCGATCATTGTTAACTGGACGGTCGCAGGATCTCAGTGGGTAAGGGTCACTTATTCGGAAAACGGATGCGCTGCAGCCACACCCACGCAATATAATGTGACTGTTAATCCACTCCCTGTCCCGGTCATTATCGGCCCTAATCCTGCATGCCAGGGTTCTACAGGTAATGTGTATTCAACCGCTGCCGGGATGACAAACTACGGCTGGCTGGTTTCTAGCGGAGGCACAATCACCGGAGGCGGAGGTTCTTCCGATAACAATGTCACAGTTACCTGGAATAATTCAGGCGTTCAGTGGGTAAAAGTTACTTATACCGATGCAAACGGATGTACAAATACTTCGCCCACCCAGTATAATGTCAATGTTTCCATACCTTCCCTTACAGGACCCCAGTCTCCTTGTCTTGGTTCAAATAATTCAGTTTATACGACAGACCCGGGGATGTCAAGCTATCAATGGACAGTATCTGCCGGGGGCAACATAACCTCAGGCGGAACATCTACCGATAACACTGTTACAGTGACCTGGAATGGTGCAGGATCCCAGACGGTGACAGTGAATTATACCAGCGGTGCGGGTTGTATGGCAGGAACTCCTACAACTATAATTGTTAATGTGCATACGTTGCCTGTTCCGTCGATTTCAGGGAGTAGTAGTGTTTGCGCAGGATCGACCGGTAATATTTATACCACACAAACAGGTCAATCCAATTATCTGTGGACATTATCAGCCGGAGGAACCCTTACAGGGGGTGGTACTACTATAAGCAATACTGCCACTGTTACATGGAACACACCCGGAGCTCAATGGGTTAAAGTGAATTATACCGATGCGAATGGCTGTACTGCTGCCTCCCCAATCCAGTATGATGTTACCGTTAAGCCATTGCCGGTGCCTGGGATTACCGGCAGTACTTCGGAATGTGCAGGGGCCACCGGTATCACATATACAACGGAAGCGGGAAAGACAGGTTATTCATGGACCATATCGGGAGGGAATATCACTTCCGGCTCCAATTCAAACACTGTGACTGTGACCTGGACAACCGCAGGCCCAGGCTGGGTGGCCGTAAATTATACCGACGTGAATGGTTGTCAGGCTGCCGCTGCAACCCAGCATGCAGTCACAGTGAGACCATTACCAGTACCTGTAATTTCAGGAGCTGCTTCAGTTTGTGTCAATGCCACTAATGTAATGTACTCAACGCAGCCGGGCATGACCAATTACCAGTGGTCTGTCTCAGCCGGTGGTACGATAACAGGTGTGAGTAACACCGATATAGTTTATGTTACATGGAATGCTGCCGGACCCCAGACGGTCTCGGTAAGTTATACAGGGTCGAACGGCTGTACAGCCGCAACGCCTTCAGTATATAATGTTACAGTCAATCCGCTCCCGACAATAACAATATCAGGTCCCAATGACGTATGTAAAAATTCCACGGGAAATGTTTACACCACTCAACCCGGAATGAGCAATTATACCTGGTCGGTATCGGCAGGCGGGTCCATTACCTCGGGAGGCACAACGTCTTCAAACACAGCCACAGTTACATGGAATGATCAGGGCGCCCAGACTGTGACCGTCAATTACCAGCAAACCGGCTGCCCGGCTGCTGCTCCTTTTACATTTAATGTGAATGTGAATCCCTTACCTACTGCCAATGCAGGCCTTGATCAGCTTATACCATATGGGACCAGCACAACCCTGACAGGAGTGCCGGGTGGAGGAACTCCAACCCTGAGTTACTTATGGACACCGGCTGCAAATATCAATGGCCCCAATAATACTGCGAGTGTTCTCACCACTAACCTCACAGTGAACCCAACTACTTTTACATTTACCGTTAACGACTCCAAAGGATGCATCGCATCCGACATGATGCAGGTGACACTCAATGGAACCGCCCTCGCAGTTTCTGCTACCGCTACACCCCAGGTGATCTGTAACAACGGAGCTTCAGTGCAATTGAATGCAAATGCTACAGGAGGTAACAGTGCAGTACAACATGATTATACCTGGACTTCCACTCCTGCAGGATTCACATCCACAGATCAAAATCCGCTTGTAAATCCAACCCAAACAATTACATATCATGTTTCAGTATGGGATGGTTATAATACTGCCACGAACTCGGTGCTTGTCACGGTTAATCCCCTGCCGACTCAGTTCGGCGTAACTGGCGGTGGAGAATATTGCAGTGGTGGAACGGGACTCCCGGTCGGATTGGACGGATCCGAAACAGGAGTCAATTATGATTTAAAACTGGGTGGAACTATCATTGGATCGATGCCGGGTTCAGGCAGCGCCATTTCATTCGGGAATAAAACGGCTGGTGGCACATACACTATTGTGGCCACGAACGCCACAACGAATTGCGTGCGAAATATGTCGGGGAGTGCTTTGATCACAGTTAACCCTGTACCCACGGCATCGACCGGCGGGCCCCAGACAATCCCTTATGGGACTTCCACATCCCTTACAGGTACAGCCAGCGGCGGAACAGCTCCTTTGTTTTATTTATGGACTCCCGTAAATATGATAGCCTCTGGTGGTACTACCCTTGGACCACTTACAACAAACATTTATGCAAACCAAACATATACTCTTACTGTTACCGACAGTAAGGGATGTACACAAAGCAGCCAGACCCAGGTCAATGTGACTGGCAGCGCCGTGCATGTTGATGCCACTGTTAATCCGAGTACCATTTGCGATGGATCTCCTGCCCAACTTATGGCAACAGGTACTGGCGGAAGCGGATCGTATTATTATTCCTGGGTTTGTGCTCCCGGTACCTGGACTTCCAATGCACCTGATCCGGTGGTGACACCTTCTGTTACTACCCTTTATACTGTCACTATCAATGATGGCTATAATACTGCAACAGCATCAGTTACAGTTACTGTAAACCCTCTGCCGGCCTTACAAACTGTCACCGGTGGCGGATCCTATTGTTCCGGTGGACCTGGAGTCCCGGTTGGGCTTTCAGGTTCGCAAGTTGGGGTCGACTATAAACTTTATATTGGCGGAGTATATTCAGCTACTGTCCCGGGGACCAGCGTTGCAATCTCTTTCGGGAATCAGACTGCCGGCGGAAGCTATACTGTTAAAGCTACGCGTGTCTTAACTGGTTGCGAAACCTGGATGACCGGTACGGCGACCGTCTCAATCCTTCCACTGCCACAGCTCTATTCTATGACAGGAGGAGGTTCTTATCCTGCCGGAGGAATTGGAGTGATCGTCGGATTGACCAATTCTCAGTTGGGAATTAATTACCGCTTGCTCAATAATACTGATACGCTGACCCCTGCTCCCGGTATTGCCGGTACGGGAAGCCCCTTTGATTTCGGTTATCAGACCCTTGCAGGTCCTTATACAGCAGTGGCAAAGAACCCTGTAACAGAATGTGTAAGCCTGATGCTTGGCAGTGTAAATGTTATCATCAATCCTTATCCTAGCCTGTTCAAGGTTTTTGGAGGTGGTACAATATGTCTGGGTGATGCGGGAAAGATAATCGGCCTGGATGGATCGGAATTCGGGGTGAGGTATGTTTTAAGACGTGATGGAGACAGTATTGCTGCCTTTCCGGCAACGGGTGACACGCTGTTTTTCGGATTCTTTAATACCCCCGGGGTATATACCGTGAAAGCGGTCAACATCGCTACGGGCCTGGTAAAAATTATGAATGGGAGCGCTACTATTGTTGTCAATCCATTACCTGTTGCTTACCTCCTGGTTCCTGTCGGGGACACCTGCCCGGGGACGGAGGTATTGCTAAACGGATCCCAGTCGGGTGTTATGTATTACCTGATTGCCGGCACTGATACCGTGGCCTCTCAGGCAGGTACCGGGTTGCCTGGACTCCTGAGCTTCGGGAACCAATACATACCCGCTGTATTCAGAGCTGTTGGGGTGAATATCACAACCCACTGCAAGATGGATATGATAGGGAGCGTGATTATTCAACCTGCACCTGCAATTTTCAACCTGACTCCTCCGGGCTTCCTTTGCCCTGGACAGGTACTCACACTTTCAGGTTCCGAAACAGGAATCCTTTACCAGTTGAGACGTGACAGCCTGATCAATGTTGGCCCACCAATAACTGGAACTGGCTCCTCACTGGATTTTGGCCCTCAGCTTTTACCGGGGATCTATCGTGTTGTTGCAACAAATCTATTATCTCATTGCTATTCCTGGCAAAACGGCCGTTCCCTGGTTCAGCCGGGACCAGTCAGGTTTACGATTATTCCCAATGGGGATACTTGTGCCGGCGGCAGGGTTAGACTTGACGGATCGCAGACCGGTATTCATTACCATCTTATCCTGAACAATACGATCTATCTCGACAGCTTGTTCGGCACAGGACAATCCCTGGTTTTCGGGACTTATACCACAACAGGGTTTTACAGGATCCTGGCGGTTGATACTCTTACACATTGCACCGATTGGATGGACGGGTTGGTCAATGTAACTTCAGCTCCGCTGGCATACAATGTAATTCCTAATGGAATGGCTTGTGCTGGCTCAACTGTCGGACTTGATAATTCGGAACCCGGTATGAGCTATACACTTATCCTTAATCACTCGATCATAGCGGGCGGACCCATTACCGGTACAGGGTTTCCAATCAGTTTCGGGATTCAAAATACAGCCGGAGATTATACAGTCGAAGCAAACGTTATTTCAACAGCTTGTTCAAAGATCATGACAGGAATGGCTTCGCTCTCGCCAAACCCGACCTCCTTTCTCCTGATGCCCCAGGGAACCTTTTGTCCGGGGATCAATATTTACCTGAACGGTTCGAAGACCGGGGTTAATTATCAATTGATCCGCGGCGGATTGGTTCAGCAGACCCTGCCAGGGTCAGGCAATATCCTTGACTTCGGTGTTCAAACTATCGCAGGAGTTTACACTATTAAAGCGGTCAATGTGATTACAACCTGCGATACCCTGATGACCGGAAGCGCAACGATAATCCAGGGACCTTTTGCCTTTAATATCACCCCTTCGGGTGCAAACTGTTCCCCAACCGTAATAGGCCTGACCGGATCAGAAACAGGAATCAAATACCAGCTTGTAAAAAACGGAGGGACCTTGGGAAGCTCGGTTACTGGAACCGGATTTCCGCTCACATTTGGTCAGCAAACAGATGGAACTTACAGGATCGTTGCACTTTCCATATCCACTCTTTGCTCCGACACGATGAACGGTACTGTCACGATATCCCCGGGGCCTACAATTCATGTAGGAAATGATACTACGATCTGTGCTACGCATTCAGTTGCCCTTCATGCAGATGCGCATAATTATTCAACCATACACTGGATTACTTCGGGCGGCGGAACTTTCTCAGACAACAGTGCTCCAAATACAATTTATTTCCCTGACCAGACTGATATTTCATTGGGAACCGTTACCATATCCTCATCGGTACAGGGCGCTCCCGAATGCCCTTTAAAAGTTGCAACAGATACGCTCTTGCTTTCAATACATCCTTTCCCTGTCGTAACTGCCGGGAATAATGATACGATTTGCATAACACAAACATACACCTTAAACCCAACTGTAAGTTTTGATTCGGTAATAACCTGGAGGACTGCCGGAAATGGGCATTTTGACAATATACATATTAAAAACCCAGTCTATACTCCAGGCTCAACAGATAAAGCAAGCGGACAGGTCCGGCTAACGATAACTGTTCATGGAACCCTGCAATGCTATTCAGATACTGCCAGCAGCAGCATGATCCTGTACATTGAACCCTTGCCAATTGCTTATGCAGGTAAGGATGACACGATTTGTGAAAATATGAAATACAGGTTAGCTTTCGCCTACTCACAGCATTCATCATCAGTTTTATGGTCAACCACAGGGGATGGAAGTTTCGATAATGACGCCATTCCCACACCTTTTTATACACCAGGGCCTAATGATAAAAATACAGGAAGGGTAAAACTGATACTGATTGCGGTTGGAAGCCTGCCTTGCATATCAGAAGTGAATCGTGATACCATGCTTTTGCTCATTGATAAACTCCCGGTTGTCATTGCCGGCAGGAATGATACGATATGCGCCGGTCAGTCATTTCTTACTTCCGCATCGGCACAACCACGTTCCAGTCTGACATGGACGACCAGTGGAGATGGGACGTTCGACGATCAGCACAAACTTGGAGCTATATATTTTCCAGGGACCGCCGATACGATCTCTGGTCTGGTTCAGCTAAAACTAACAGCATGGGGAACAATGAAATGTGCATCCGAGTCTGTCAGCGATACCATACTCTTACGGATCATTCACATGCCGGTTGTGAATGCCGGGACAGACACTTTGGCCTGTTCCAATATAGCGATCCCTTTGCACGGCAGGGCATGGCATTACAGCGCTGTTCAATGGGCCTCGCTTGGTGACGGCCAATTTGATAACAATACTTTGTTGCGACCGAACTACACTCCTGGTGCGGCGGATATTTCCCTTGGTCATGTATTTCTTACCATGTCTGTTAACGGACTGATGCAATGTGGGTCACATCTGGCTACAGACACAGTTCGCGTTGACCTGAGGCAGTTACCTTTGGCGGTCATATCAGGAAATCAAACTATATGTGCGGGAGATGCAACGACTCTTTCAATTTCACTTTCCGGAACGACTCCATGGTCTTTTGTGTATACTGATGGCACATCAAATTACCCTGTCAATAACGTCCTGGTTAGCCCGTATATTATTAATATTAACCCCCTCGTCAATACTACTTATTCCATTGTAAGCATGCACGATGCATACTGTTCGGCAAACTATCCGATTTCCTCCTTTACTATTGGTGTATATCCTAAACCAAACACTTATAACACGGTTGTCGGTAACGGAGGTCATTATTGCGTGGGAGGCAATGGGGTTACGATTGGAACCGACGGATCAGAAAGCGGTATTTTGTATCAGTTATTATGGGGAGGAACTCTTATAGGGAGCCCGGTGCCAGGTACAGGTAATCCTATTTCTTTCGGACTGTTTACTGATCCCGGAGTTTATAAAGTGAAGGCATATTATCCGAATACCGTATGCCAAAGTATTTTCCACGATAGCGCAATCGTAATCGTATACCCTATACCGGTCGTCGATTTCCTAATAGATTCGACCTGTTACGGCCTTGCAACCCAATTCCACATTTCGGGGCCCGATATCAGCAGGATCGCCCAGTGGAACTGGGACTTCGGCGATGGTCATACAGCCACTTACACTTCGCCTGTTGAACCAACACACCTCTACCAGTCACTCGGAACATTCATGGTGACACTATCGGTAAGCGATACGAACGGATGCCAGAAAACCCAGGTTCACTATGTCACTGTTCACCCTTTGCCTGTAGCTCTATTTGCTTACAGCGCGCCCTTATGTTATGGCCTTCCGGTAAGTTTTACCGATCATTCCTATTGCCAGGGAACATCAACAATTAAAAAATGGCATTGGGAGTTCGGCGACGGCCGTGATACGCTAATCATCTGGCCCGGAAATCCTGATATTTCACACTTGTATGCCAGCGCGGGGAATTTCACGGTCAAGCTGACGGTATATACAGAACAGAATTGCTCTTCTGAAAGGACTAATACCATCCAGGTACTTCCAGCCCCGCTTGCCGACTTTGATCACAGCACTTCCTGTACAAACAGCGCTGTAATGTTTACCGATCTTTCCCAACCCAACGGAGGAAGCAGTATCATCCAATGGGCCTGGAACTTCGGTGACCCCGGCTCAGGGATTAATAATACTTCTTCCAACCAGAATGCAACACATATTTACCATACCTCCGGTACTTACCAGGTAAAACTTGTCGTTTGGTCGGCTATAGGCTGCATTGATACTATTGTCAAACCGATCCAGGTTATGCAGCAACCCAAAGCAATGTTCACTGCCGGGCCAACCTGTGAATCAAATCCAACACAGTTTACAGATAATTCCATCCCCAATGCTACAGCTATAATTGAATGGGATTGGGATTTTGGTGACGGATCGCCGCATTCAAATCTCCAGAATCCGGTTCATTTGTACGCGATATCAGGGCAGTTCAACGTGAGCCTGTGGGTTAAAAACAGCAACCAATGCACACATGACACAACACTTAGTGTTACCGTTGTTGCCAAACCAGTCGCCCTGTTCAATACCAATGCTCCTCAATGCATGGGCAAAGCAGTAGCGTTTATGAATCTTTCCACAACCCAGTACGGACAGATCGTAAAATGGAAATGGACATTCGGTGACGGTACTGACACGATCGTAGTATTCCCTGGGGTTCCCAATGTAAGTCATGTTTTCACTGGCACTGCCAGCCAGCACCTGGTTCGTCTCACGGTCACGACTAATGACAGTTGCTCAAATTACATTGAGCAGATCATAAACAGCGTTCCTCAGCCGGCTGCTGATTTCAGCTATTCAACTACAAGGTGTGTGGGCCAGAGCGTTAGTTTCACCGACAATACCCAGTTGAACGGGGGCGGAGTCATTACAGGGTGGAACTGGAATTTTGGTGACCCCTCATCCGGAAGCCAGAATATATCAACATTACAAAACCCGGTTCACATTTTTACCAATGCGGCGTCCTATAATGTAGTACTTATCGTAACCAACCTCAATTCCTGTACCGATGCCATATCACATCCGGTGAGTATAGGTAATGCCCCCCAGGCTAATTTCAGATCTGATACGGCATGTTTGGGTACACCTACTCAGTTTACAGACCTGTCGACTCCCAATGCAACCTCAATCACAGCCTGGGACTGGAATTTCGGGGACGGATCACCTCATTTGTATATTAAAAATCCCGTTCACCAGTACAATACTTCAGGAATCTTTGCTGTAACCCTTACAGTCACTAATTCCAATGGTTGTACCCATTCGGTCACAAAGCAGGCAAATGTCACTCCTGCGCCTTCTCCCGCCTTCTCATTCTCACAGAATAATTGTATGGGAACAGCTGTTTCATTTTACGATTTCAGCACAACCCTGCAGGGATATATAGTAACATGGAAATGGTATTTTGGAGACGGTGATTCCACAATCGTCAATTTGCCGAACTCACAAAACGTAACCCATGTTTATGCAACTGCCGGAACATTTAATGTCAACCTCGTCGTTATTACCAATCACGGCTGTTCAGGATCAGTCACACATCAGGTAAATGTTGCTGCCGGCCCTCTTGCCAATTTCAACTTCGCATCAACACGCTGCCAGGATGAACCGTTACATTTTCAGGATAACTCCCAAACGAACGGAGGAGGTGTTCTGATTACCTGGAATTGGGACTTTGGGGATCCAGGTTCAGGTATCAATAATAACTCATCCATGCAAAATCCCTTTCATATTTATTCTTCAGGAGGAACTTATCAGGTAAAACTCATCGTATTAAACATTAACAACTGTTCTGATACAATCATCAAACCGGTAATTGTCAGCAGCAAACCTTCTGCCCATTATAAAGCAGATACGGTATGCAAAGGCAGCCCAACACAATTCACAGATCAATCGGCGGCAAACTCGGGGAGTATTATCTCCTGGAATTGGAGCTTCGGGGATGGCGTTACTTCCACTCTCCCCAATCCGACGCATACCTATGCCCAGGCTGGTGTTTATAATGCCATTCTGACGGTATTGAACTCCTTTAATTGCCAGAGTGACACTACGGGCCAGGTCCTTGTAAAAGCACCGCCTGCAGCTTTATTCAGTCATGATAATGCCTGCAGCGGTTCGGCTACCCAGTTCCACGATCTTTCAACAACTACGGCTGGTGTGATAAATAAATGGCATTGGGAATTCGGGGATGGCGATACATCCAACCTGCAGAACCCCTCGCACACCTATGCAACAGCCGGAATTTACAACGTAGTTCTTACGGTGACCAGTACCCAGAACTGTTCTGACAGTTTCTCCATGCAGGTCAGTGTCTATATCAGGCCTTCTGCCGATTATTCATATTTAAGCCAGCATTGTCCCAAAGGCAGGGTGGCGTTTTCAGACCATTCCACCAGCTCCGGAGCTCCTATTGTTGCCTGGCTTTGGATATTTGAACCGGGTTACACATCCAGCTCGCAAAATCCGACATATATTTTCCCTGTTACAGATACCACTTATCAGGTGAGCCTTATCATCACTGATGCCAACGGATGCAAGGATACCCTGATCCAGCCTGTGATTGTTGTTCCAGGCATGAGTTTTACATTTTCGGCTGATACATCCTGTTACGGACATAGTACACATTTCATTCCTGTCAACCAGGCCCAGGGGGATGTATTACATGACCTGCAATGGAATTTCGGAGATCCGAACAGCGGTACAAATAATCAGTCAAACCTGTTTAATCCCACTCATGAGTTTACTGCTCCGGGGACATTTATTGTCAAATTATCAGCCTATAATTCAGACAATTGTAAGGACAGTATTTACAAAGAAGTGATCGTTCATTCCAATCCGGTTTCAGATTTTTCATTCGATACTATTCCTTATTGTGACAGCATTGTGACATTTCATAATATATCGGTCGTGAACGCTTCTGCAATAGATACGCTCGTCTGGGTGTTTGGTGACGGAAATACCGTGGTACAGACCAGACCCGTGCCTCCAACCGTTGTGCATAAGTACCTTAGCTTCGGATCGTTTACAGTAAGCCTCAGGATCGTGAATACGAACGGATGTTCGGATGTCAGTTCCAAGTCGGTACTTGTTTCCTGTCTGAATGCACAATTCAAAGATCTGGATACACTTAAATGCCAGCGCCAGACGGTTATGTTCAACGACAGTTCAGGACCAGTGAGCCTGATAAAGAAATGGTACTGGGCTTTCGGTGACGGGAAGGATACTACATACACTCACTTTAAAAGGACGATTCAGCATAAGTATTCTCTAAGCGGGGACTATACGGTTATGCTGGTGGTTTCTCTGACCTCTAATGGAATAACCCTTACCGACACTAACCGGATAGGAATCCATGTTAGGTCAACGCCTGTTGCCGGTTTTACTGCAGCAGCCGTATGCTTCAAAGATTCCACCAGATTCATCAATGTGTCGGACAGCAACGGGTATTCCATCGTCGCAACTTCCTGGAGATTTGGCGATTCAGGCTCCGGGGTGCATGATACCAGTACGCTGGCCGACCCGGCTCACTGGTATTCGACAAACGGGAAGTTCCATCCCGTTCTGGTGATAAAAAACAACCTGGGTTGTACCGATACTCTGAAAAAGGAGGTTAGGGTATACAAACTTCCTCAGTCATTGTTCTTAACACCCGAACCTTGTACCAGGCAGTATGCATTCTTTACTGATAAGAGCAAGCCCGGAGATACAGTGATTGCAAAATGGAACTGGACCTTTGGGGATACCGGCAGCGACCAGGATACATCGGTCAGGAAGAACCCCTCACATACTTATCATAAGGCAGGCAAGTATTATGTCTATCTTAAAGTGAAGGATTACTTCGGATGTCAGAATACCGGTATCGATTCAGTTGCCGTAAGGGAATCTCCGGTCAGTGCATTTACGTTTACCGACAATGTGGAAGGCGTTACCGGCAAAGTCCAGTTTAACAATAAATCTGAGAATGCAGTCACGTATGAATGGAATTTCGGGAACGGTAAGACTTCAAATGAAGTAGATCCGCAGGTTACTTATGAAGAAGATGGTACATATATCATTAAACTCACTGCTACCGGATCAAATTTATGCGAAGACACGACCACAACCAAATACGAATTTATTTTCCATGGATTATATGTTCCGAACCTGTTCGCACCAACCAGCCTGACTTACCAGGTAAGGTTTTTCAAACCTGCCGGCATCAACCTGGCCGATTATCATATCACGGTGTATGATATTTCGGGCCATACCTTATGGGAATCATCGGCTCTGGACACTGAAGGCCGGCCTCTTGAAGGATGGGATGGTACCTTCAACGGGAACCTTTTACCGCAAGGGACCTATATGTGGAAGATTTCAGCCACATTTAAGGACGGCAAAGCCTGGGAGGGTTCCAATACCGGCAAAGGATCTACGACAACAATGGGAACGGTTACACTGGTGAGATAATTCATAGTATGATGACAATGAAAAGCAAGATTGTTTTATTCGTGATCATAGGGTGCATTGGTCTCTCCACCCCTGATCGTGTTAAAGGACAGGATCCGTTATTCACCCAGTTTTTCAGCGCTCCTTTATATTACAATCCGGCATATACCGGGATCGCTACAGGCCTGCGGGCCAGGTTCGACTACCGCAACCAATGGCCGAACCTTACGACACCTTACCGGGCCTATTATTTCTCGGCCGACCTGGGAGATAGAAATCTTCCTGGAGCTGGCGGGATCGGACTTATGGTTAATTCCGACAATGAGGGAGTCGGATTTATCCATAACCTGGAGCTGGCCCTGGATATTTCGGTCAGAATACCTATAACGGAATTCCTGGTTGCACAGGTGGGTGTTAAAGGAAGCCTGAAACAGAAGACCATCAACTGGAATGATTTTGTTGTAACCGACCAGTTGAATGAGAAATACGGGAACATATACCAAACAGCTTTATCCCACCCCGATGCCAATAAGCGGACCTACCCTGATTTTGCTGCAGGCGGGATCCTCAGAACAACCAATGAATCGGGATCCTTTAGCGGTACTCTGGGCTTTGCGGTGGATCATATGTTCCAGCCGGATGAGTCGTTCCTTCAAACCTCAAGTTCACCTTTGCCCAGAAAGTGGATTGCCCATATGGATGTTGTTTTTCAGGTAGGTGAAGCAGGTTCCACTTCGGGCCTCAGCTCGAATGGGTTTGGTGATCCTTTAAAGTTGAATCCGGGTATCCTTTTCGTCAGCCAAAGCCGCTTTAATACCATTGAAGTTGGAATGAACCTGATGAAATTCAATGTCTATCTTGGTGGATGGTATAAGACGACTTTAACCGGAGCGGTCTCAAACTCTTTTGCATTACTGGCAGGTTACAACTACCGCTTTGCCGAGAACATGAGTGCGCGTTTTATTTACAGTTACGACATTCCAATATCGGGGGCGATGATGGGTACCGGCGGAGCACATGAGCTCAGTATTGTAATTGAATTCTCCTCTCTTAAGATATTTGGAGGAAGCAGCGGGGGTTTCAGGGGTAATGGCTCCAGAAAAGGCTATGATTACATGGAATGTCCTGAGTTTTACTAGGATTGCTCAACAAGATGATCTCCTCCCTTAACCTGATCAATCTTTTTTATGCTTTGGATGGTCAGGTCTGAATATCAGAAATTCATTTTATGATAATCGTAGGTCGTATTATCCCTGAGTTGCTTTATCTGTAAGGCGATAAACAGGATTGCTTCAAGTTTATTCTGCCTGAACCATTGGATGGCGGCGGGTTTCCCATGACTGGCGTCGGCAAAAACAATATAAAAGTCAAAGTTGTTCTTATGCAGCCATTCATAGGCTTTCACATCTTCGTCAATTGCCTGGTCGAGAGCTGCCAGCTGGGGATACCCGTTTTTCAGCAGCCAGTCTGTAGCTTCTTCGCTTCCTCTCACTGCACTTGAAAGGACGGCCAATTCGGGATACCCGTTCTTCAGCAGCCATTCAAGGATATCTTTGTTCCCTTTGAGAGTCTCACCGAACGCAAGCCATATTTTGGGTGGATAGTAAAGCATGTTTATTATGCATGATCAGATGCAGGATGCATGATGTGCAATATGGATATCCTGCATCCCGCATCCTTTATCCTCATTATTTCAAATTTAATCATAAACTTTAACTTCTAATCCTTCCTGTCTTAAACGAACAGCAATCCTCTCCATCTCCTCCCTGCTGATCTTCTCCAGATCACTGACCGGGGTTGCCCTGGCAATGGTATAGATCATGACCTCTTTAGGGCGGATGGCTTTAAGGTGTCCTATCCATTCTTCCACTTCTCTGTCGGTTGTGTTATCAACCATCCTGCCGTTTAAAACCCCTCTGAGGAACATACTCTGAATGATCAGGTTCCCTTTAAATTTCTCCAGGCCTGAGATGAGCCCGGCAAAATCAATGGATTCGACCGGGTTATTCAGAATACGGAAGGTTTTTTCAGTCCCGGCATCAAGTTTCAGTATATTATTGTCAAGTTTCAATAAAGCATTAAATACCATGGGATCATGAATACGGCTGGCGTTGCTCAGAACGGTTACTTTCGATGCGGAAGAATACCGGTCGCGGAGACTGATCGTATCATCAACGATACCGCTGAACTCCGGATGCAGCGTGGGCTCACCGTTCCCGGCGTAGGTAATGGAGTCGGGGAGGTAGTCCTCGAAAACGAGTTCTTTGAGTTTTTGTTCCAGGAAAGAGGCTACCACAGCACGAGAGGGTAGCTCCATACCTTCCCGGATACTGGCAGGGGTCCATCCGCATTCACAGTAAATACAATTAAATGAGCAGAATTTACTGTGCAGGGGAAGCAGGTTGATCCCCAGTGAGAGGCCCAGGCGGCGGCTGCGCAAAGGTCCGAAGATCACATCATGAAATAGAAATGACATAGCTTGGATTAAGTACTGCAAAATTCCGCATTTTCCACCGACTTACCTACGACAAAGGGAAAATGATTATTTTTATTGCCTGAACTAATCCTCAATTGACAGTATTAAACGATATAAAAAGACCCATCAGGGAGCATATCGAAAGCTTTGAAAAAAGTTTTATGGCTTCCATGAAAAGCCCTGTACCGCTGCTTGATACAGTCACCAGGTACATCCTCAAACGCAAGGGAAAGCAGATGAGGCCGATGTTTGTCTTCCTTTCGGCGGGTCTTCACGGGACTATCAATGAAAGCACCTACACCGCGGCTTCGATGATCGAACTTCTGCATACCGCAACCCTTGTTCATGATGATGTGGTGGATGATTCCAACCTGCGCAGAGGCTTTTTCTCGATCAATGCATTATGGAAGAACAAAATAGCTGTCCTGGTCGGGGATTACCTTCTATCGAAAGGACTTCTTGTTTCCCTGGAGAAGGATGAATTCCGACTGTTGAAAATTGTCTCCGATGCCGTGAGGGAGATGAGCGAGGGGGAGCTTCTGCAGATTGAAAAGGCCCGCAGGCTGGATATTGAGGAAGCCGTTTATTTCGAGATCATCCGTAAGAAAACTGCATCACTCATAGCATCCTGCTGTGCTACCGGGGCTGCCAGTACAAACGGGGACAAGGATCTTCAGCAGAAGATGTGGCAATTCGGCGAGCTGGCCGGGATTGCTTTCCAGATCAAAGATGACCTGTTTGATTATCAAAAACATAATGCCACAGGCAAACCCGGCGCTGCAGATATCAGGGAGCAGAAAATGACCTTGCCGCTCATCTATCTGCTGAATCATTCCAGCAGGGGCGAAAAACGGCATATCATCAGCACGGTAAAGAATCATCATAATGATGCGAAGCGTGTTGCAGAGCTTATTTCGCGGGTGGAGCTTGCCGGCGGACTGCAATATGCCCATGAAAAAATGCTTGAATACCGGGGCAGGGCTCTTGAGATCCTGCTTGGGTTCCCCGAAAACGATTACCGCCGGGCCCTGCACGACCTGGTGATTTACACAACCGAGCGGGAAAAATAGAAATTGTTTTAAGCGAAGCACATCATACAAGCCGCCTCAGGTACAAGGAGCGAATTTCATCCGGATGGGTCTCGGCAATTAGCTTATATGAGCGACGCAGTAACGTCAGCGGCGGTATGATGTGCAAGCGATTACGGTATCAGGCTTTTTTCAGCGTAAACCCAAATGTCGTACCCACTCCGACCGTGCTTCGTACATTGATCGTTTGCTGGTGGGATTCCATGATGTGTTTCACAATTGCCAGTCCAAGTCCTTTGCCTTTATTGGAGACTTCGCGGCCCCGTGAAGTACGGTAAAACCTTTCAAAGACCCTGGGAAGGTCGTCCTGGTCAATACCAATGCCATTATCGGTAACTTCTACAAGAATGTTCTCGTCCATATCGAAAAAACTGATCTTAGTGCGGCCGTTCTGATCCTGACCATACCGAATGGAGTTGTCTACGATATTGGTAAGCACCTGGCGGATCTTGTCGCGGTCGGCATGCACCCATAAGGGTTTATCGGGCTGGTTGATGATAACCTGGATTTCTTTTTCATGAGCTTTCATCTCAAGCATTTCAGCCACTTCACGGGTCAGGGCTGAAATGTCAAAGCGGACTTTATTCAGATAAATCTGACCTGATTCCAGCTGGGTGATCTCTCCAAGATCTTCCACAATCCTGATCAGCCTTTCCACGCTGACTTCGGTTCTCCTGAGGTACTCCTTATTGATACTGGGATCATCCAATCCGCCATCAAGCAAAGTCGAAACATAGCCCTGGACATTAAAGAGCGGGGTTTTCAGCTCATGGGAAACATTGCCGATGAAGTCTTTGCGGTATTCCTCCAGCTGTTTTAGCCGTTCGATCTCCTTTTGTTTTTCCTCACCCCAATGGGCTACTTCCTGCTCCACATTATCGAGGATATTGCGGTTTGAACGAAATTGCCGGCGGTCGGTTTTCTGAGCTTTGATGCTGTAAATGGATTTGTAGATCAGGCGGATCCTTGAATAGATAAATTTGTCTACAGTATACCGGAAGAAAAAGTAGGTCCCGGCAAACAGCAGTCCGCCAGTCACGAAAATAATGACATACATTGCAAAACCTTCCAGCGAGGCAGGATGCAGGATGCAGAATGAGATAAAGAACAGTATAATATACACTGCAGTGACAGCCGAAGCATTCAGGAGAGCAACCACGCGGGGGTCATGGAATTTCATTCTCATCATATTTATAGCCGACTCCTTTGATTGTTTTAATTTGATCGGTGCCCACTTTCTCACGTATTCTCCTGATATGCACATCGATAGTGCGGTCACCAACAATTACATTATCACCCCATACCCGGGTAAAGATCTCTTCCCGCGTAAACACTTTGTTTGGCCGGGAAACGAGCAGCTGAAGGATCTCAAATTCTTTACGGGCCAGGATAATCTCCTCATCGTTTTTCAATACCCTGTATTGATCCTGGTCCACTATAAACTCCTTTGTAATGATCTTTCCCGAAATTTCCGGGATCTGCCTGAACCTGCGCAGTAAGGCCTGTATCCTGCTGATGAGAACTTTGGGTTTGATGGGTTTGGTAATATAGTCATCGGCCCCGGCTTCGAAACCGGCTATCTGGGAATAATCTTCGCCCCGGGCTGTGAGAAACACAATAAGGGTATTTTGCATTCCTTGGATTTTTCGGAGCTGATTGCAGGTTTCAATCCCGTCGAGGCCCGGCATCATAATGTCGAGAATTACCAGGTGAGGTTTATGCCGGGCAGCCAGTTCCAGGGCTTTCTGCCCGCTCCTTGCCTTCAGTATCTGAAACCCCTCCCTGGCCAGGTTATATCCCAGGAACTCGAGGATATCGGCTTCATCATCAACCAGAAGAATAATGGTATCTTTGTTTTCCATAAAGGAATACGTTTGATCCAACAAATTTAAGAAAATCACGTTACATCCTGGTAAGCTGATGCAATCATGAGAAGGATTGGGTTGTTTATTATTTTTTTATTACCGCTGATGGGCTTTTCCCAGAAGTTCAACGGTGGTCTTCTATTAGGAGGCAATGTAAGCCAGGTCGACGGGGATGATTTAGAAGGATACCATAAGGTTGGCTTCCAGGCGGGAGCATATGTAAACCTTAGGCTGTCAAAGCATTCTTCGTTCCAGATGGAGATGGAATATTTCCAGAAAGGCAGCCGCAAGGCTTCAAATCCCGACAGCGGGGTTTCGGATCATTCATACCTGATAAGGATTCACTACCTTGAGATACCTGTTCTATACCAGTATACCTTTGCAAAGCGTGTACAGGCTGAAATTGGTCCAGCAATCGATGTGTATCTGGGTTCCCTTGAAGAAAGCGATGGAATAGTCTCTCCCAGCACAGTACCGTTCCGGCCGGTGACCTTATCGGGGATACTTGGAATAGCCTGTTATATCACTCCGAATCTGAAGTTAGGCTTCCGTTTCAATTATTCCCTGCTTTCCATACGGCAGCCGACCGATACTCCGCCCCCCTCATACAGGTATATACTCTTTGAGAAGGGGCAATACAATAATGTTTTATCTTTGACCCTTTCCTGGGATTTTAAGAAATTTGAAAAATAAACTCATTATCGGTATTACAGGAGCCAGCGGCTCCATCTACGGGAAACTGCTTCTGGAAAAGCTGGTGGGTCTCAGCCGTCAGCTGGAAGATGTTTCGGTGATCTTTTCAGGCAATGCCCGGGCGGTATGGGAATATGAGCTGGGGCCCATCGATGTGGCCTCCTTACCTTTCACCATATTCAAACCCGACGATTTCTTTGCTCCCATGGCCTCGGGTTCCTCAGGCTACACCGCTATGATCATCTGTCCGTGCTCCATGGGAACCCTCGGCCGCATTGCTTCAGGCGTTTCCAACGACCTGATGACCCGCGCCGCTGATGTAATTTTAAAGGAAAAAAGAAAACTTATCCTCGTTCCGCGTGAGGCCCCTTTCAACCTCATCCACCTGAACAATATGAAACTCCTTACCGAAGCCGGCGCTGTCATTTGCCCGGCCTCTCCGTCGTTTTACTCAAAACCGGCAACCATTCATGATGCCGTGATGACGGTGGTCGACAGGGCTCTGACTCTCGCCGGACTGGAGGTCGACAGCTATCGCTGGGGGGAGAAGAAGTGACCAGTGGCCAGGGACAAACACAAAGTCAAAATTCACTGGTTACATTCCTGATATTGCTCATCAGCCTCTCATATCCTTTTTCCCCGACAGAGGTTCCAGCAAACATCTCATGAAACTGTTCTTTGCTGAGATTGATCCATTCCCTGCGGCTCATTTTCTTTAATGCCTCTGAAGGATGGAACCATGTTTCGCGAGTCGGAGTCGCAAACCGGTTATAAGGGCAAACATCCTGGCAGATATCACAACCGAATATCCTTCCACCCGCTTTTAAACTAACTTCCGCAGGGAACTCAGCTTTGTCGACAAGGGTGCAATACGAGATGCATCTGCGGATATCGAGTTGATAAGGCCTGTCGATAGCCCCTGTAGGACATGCATCCATGCATCTTGTACAGCTTCCGCAATGGTCTTTTACAGGAACATCCGGCTCGATCATGGCGGTGGTCAGCACAATACCGATAAAATAATACGATCCCCCTGAAGGGTTGATGAGGATGGTGTGTTTTCCCTGCCAGCCTATTCCGCATCTCATGGCCCAGGCCTTTTCCAGTACAGGTCCTGAGTCTACAAATACCATCGACTTGTTCCCTGCCTTATTAAATGAGTCGACGAAACCCGCAAGCTTGTTAAGTAATGGCTTGATAAAAGGCGGATAACGTTTCCCGTAAGCATACTTTGAAATGATGAAATTATCTTCTTCGGGCAGAAGTTCGGGAGGGTAATAGTTTAAAAGGACTGCAATCACAGTCTTTACCCCCGGCAATAACACCTCCGGGTCAATCCGCTGGTTCTCATATCGTTCAAGGTAAGCCATGTTGGCCTGCCTTTCTTCCTCAATAAAATGCCTGTAAAAGCTGCGAAGATGATCCAGGGGCCGGGCTTCAGCAAAGCCGCACACATCAAATCCAAGCTCCAGCGCTTTTTCTCTTATCTGTTCTTTCATCACGTTATCACGCAGTCATCTGCTCTCAAAGCGAGCAACCATCACCTCCATCACGTTCAGAACAGCGTCCCCGGCGCAACCCCCTTGATCTTCCCAAGGTGCTTATACGCCAGTTCTGTTGCTTCCCTCCCGCGAGGGGTTCTCATGATATATCCCTCTTGTATCAGAAATGGTTCATACACTTCCTCAATAGTGCCCGCATCTTCAGAAACCGCGGTGGCTATGGTTGTAAGACCAACCGGTCCACCCCTGAATTTATCAATAATGGTGGTCAGTATCTTATTGTCCATCTCATCCAGGCCATGTTTGTCAACATTAAGCGCTTTCAATGCATACTGGCTTATTTCAAGATCAATCTTCCCGTCGCCCTTGATCTGTGCGAAGTCGCGAACCCTGCGAAGCAGCAGGTTGGCAATACGAGGCGTCCCCCTGCTGCGGCGGGCTATTTCCACTGAAGCCGCTTTGTCAATAGGGACTTTCAGGATCTCGGCCGAACGGTTGACGATCGTATCCAGGGTCTCAGACCTGTAATATGAAAGACGTGAATGTATTCCGAAACGTGAACGCATTGGGGCCGAAAGCAGACCTGAGCGGGTCGTGGCACCTATAAGGGTAAAAGGGTTCAGCTTGATCTGGACCGAGCGTGCATTCGGACCGGTTTCTATAAGGATATCGATCTTGAAATCCTCCATAGCAGAATACAGGTATTCCTCCACCACATGGGAAAGCCGGTGAATCTCATCGATGAAAAGCACATCATGCTCCTCCAGGTTGGTTAGAAGTCCGGCCAGATCACCGGGCTTGTCAATCACGGGCCCGGATGTGACCCTGATATTTACGCCCAGCTCATTCGCGATAATATGGGCAAGGGTTGTCTTGCCAAGCCCCGGAGGACCGTGAAGCAAAACATGATCCAGGGATTCGTTCCTCTGCTTGGCAGCCTGCACAAAGACCTTCAGGTTCTCGACAATTGCTTCCTGCCCGGCAAATTCGAAAAAACCCGATGGGCGTAATACCGATTCGATCTCCTTCTCTATCGGGCTGAGGTCGTGGCCGGTGGGGTCAAGATTTTCGTTCATCCACACAAAAGTAAAAAAAACGCCACTGTTAATTCAGGATTATTTTTATTACTTTTACCCTATAAATTCCTAAATCCGCTTATATGCAACCTATTGTTGTAGCGGTTGACTTCTCTACCACCTCAATTCACGCTATTGAGTACGCAATCCCGCTTGCAAATAAATTAAAGTGTGACATCATCCTGGTCTGGGTTGATAAGATCAGTTCCATCGAATCACTTTACCCTGATACTTCCTCCGAAAACCGGAACGAAGCCAAAAAACGCTTCGAAGAAATCATTCAGCAATTCGGAAAAAAAATGGGGAAAGGCCTGAAAATTGAATCCAAACTCAGGAAAGGGAAAGTATTCCATGAGGTTGATACGCTGGCAAAAACCCTCGGGGCTTTGCTCGTTATAACAGGAACTCATGGCGTTAGCGGCTTTGAGGAATACTGGATCGGAAGTAACGCATTCAGGATCGTGACGTATGCATCATGCCCGGTCATAACGGTGAGGCATGACTTCGAGATCAAAAAAAGCATAGACAGGATCGTTGTTCCAGTTGATGGATCCTCTGAGACGATTCAGAAGCTTCCCTTTATTTCCCGTCTGGCAAAGCTCTTTAAATCGGAAGTGCATGTCGTCGCAACCCATTCCAGCCATCTGAATTCAATACAAAGGATTGCCGAAAAATATATGCAGATGTCGACAGGCTATTTCCAGGCTAACGAAATCCATTGCCTCGAAGACAGCATCGTATCCAATGACGTGACCAAAGCCTTGCTGCAATATTCAGTCAATGTAAAGGCCGACCTGATCGCTATTATGACGGAACAGGAAACGCCTGTCAATATCCTTCTCGGGGCCCAGGCCCAGCAAATGATCAACCAGAGTGCAATTCCTATCCTGAGCATCCACCCCCTGGAACATTTTTGCCTGAAATAATATGAATCGACCTGTCGTTATACTTGTAGTTCTTTTTATTTCTGCCGGATGGCAGAAAGGGTTTACCCAGGAAGTGAGGAAGGACAGCGGCACAGTGACCATATACCAGGATAACATGGTGGATGAACTGGTTCAGAAACAGATTAAGCTAAACGAAGCCGGCAACAACCTGGAAGGTTACCGGATTCAGATCTTCTCCGACTCGGGGAATAACTCCAAAACCAAAGCTCAGTCGGCCATGGATGAATTCCTTGCAAAATACCCTGAAATCAAGGCATATCTTGTGTTTAAATCTCCGAACTACAAGGTAAAGATCGGTGACTTCCGAAGCAAACTCGATGCCATCAGGTGCCTTAACCAGATTACCGCTGAATTCCCCAACGCATTTATCATATCAGACCTGATCAATTTACCGCAAGTCGAACCTTAAAACCTGAGTGTATGAGCAAGATTATTGTAGCTATCGATTTTTCAGACTGTTCCCTCAATGCTTTATTGCATGCCTTGTCAATAGCCCAGAATTCTAAAAGTGACCTGATCCTGGTTTGGGTTCAGAAAGCTGCCAGCCAAACGGATAAGTTCGGCGAGATCACCAAAGATGAATCGAAAAGCGTAGAAAAGGAATTTCAGGCGCTTATCGAGAAATATCAACCTCAACTTCCGTCGAACAAGATAACATTTAAGATCAGGACTGGTAAGGTCTATACTGAAATACCTGAAGAAGCCAGGGTAAGCAAGGCATTTATGGTTGTTTGCGGGACCCATGGTGCATCAGGGTTTGAAAAATTCTGGATTGGAAGCAATGCAAACCGCATCGTATCTGCCTGTACCTGTCCGGTAATTACCATACGGGGGGGGATTAACATCAGCAGGCCATTGAAGAAAATAATGATGTCGATTGACAGTACTCAGGAAACCAGGCAAAAGGCTTCTTTCACTGCAATGATTGCCAAAGCTCACGATGCTGAGGTTTTTATTGTAAAACTTTACACGACAAAGACAAAAGCCGTAAGACAGAATGTCGACCTCTACGCTTCGCAGGTTGAAAGGTTCTTTACCCAGGAAGGTGTAAAGTTTTTTACCAGCAGCGAGGAAACAGAGAATGTTCCTGAAACCATTATCAATTACAGTAAAAAAATCGATGCTAACCTGATCTCCATAATGACCGAACAGGAATCATCAACGTCAACATTATGGTTAGGCCCTTTCGCACAGCAGATTGTGAACCAGTCACCTATTCCTGTACTCAGCGTTCATTCGAAAGATGTATATACAGGATTGGGATTTTAAAATTTACAATTTACAATTTACGAATTACAAATTAATCATTAAAATCGTAATTCGTAAATCCCTTTAGTTCCTGTCAATACAATTCAGATCTTTGAACGCCACTTTGAGACGTTCTACCATCGAAGCCTGACCACTGCGCAGCCATACCCTGGGATCGTAAAATTTCTTGTTCGGCTTGTCTTCACCCTCAGGATTTCCAATCTGCCCCTGCAGGTAGCCTCCATTCTTCTTATAGAATTTCAGAACACCTTCCCAGAAAGCCCACTGAGTGTCGGTGTCGATATTCATCTTCACTACGCCATAACCAATAGCTTCTGCAATCTTCTCAGGCTCTGAGCCAGATCCGCCATGGAATACAAAATCCACAGGATTAGGACCGGTTTTGAATTTTTCCTGGATGTACACCTGTGAGTTATGGAGGATAATGGGTTCAAGCTTTACATTACCGGGTTTGTATACCCCATGAACATTCCCAAATGATGCGGCAATGGTAAAGTTATCGCTGATGCTTTTTAACTGTTCATAAGCAAATGCCACATGCTCGGGCTGGGTGTATAACCGGGAACTGTCAATTCCTGTGTTGTCAACCCCGTCCTCTTCTCCACCGGTCACTCCAAGTTCAATTTCAAGTGTCATCCCCATCCTGCTCATCCTTTCAAGATAACGTTTGCAGATTTCAATATTCTCATTCAGAGGTTCTGCCGAAAGATCAAGCATATGAGAGCTGAACAAGGGTTTGCCATATTCTTTGAAGTGTTTTTCACCGGCATCCAGAAGCCCGTCGATCCAGGGCAGGAGCTTTTTTGCAGCATGGTCGGTGTGAATGATTACAGGAATGCCGTACATGTCGGCGACAGTATGAATATGCCGGGCCCCGGCAATACTGCCCAGGATAGCAACGGATTCGTTTTCGTTTTTAAGGCCTTTACCGGCAAAAAATACTCCGCCTCCATTTGAGAACTGAACAATTACAGGGGAATTCACCACTTTTGCCGCTTCAAGAACGGCGTTCACTGAATCTGACCCCACTACATTTACAGCAGGTATAGCGAACTTGTTGGCCTTGGCAATACGAAAAATTTCCTTCACGGCATTTCCTGTGGCAACACCTGGTTTTACTTTATCAAAGATTTTTTCTGACATATATCTGATTTTTATGATTTTACTGAAATATCATCACCAACATTCAGTGGTGCTGAGAAATCAAAATTAATAAAAAGATAGCATATCGCAATAACATCTCCAATATTCATAATGCCATAACCTGCTTGCATCAGAGAGCATTCATCACGATTTGTATAAATAATCCATTATTTCCTTGACATCACCTGTGTTTTTTTATATCTTTGAGAATCAGGAAACTAAATGTCTTTAAAACATGAAAACAATTATTACGGGAATTATTGCATTGATAATTCCGTTATTTCTTTTTGCCCAAACGGCAAAAGAGACCCAGGACCTTACGGTGGTCCACCAAAAGATTGGTAAACTTGAAAACGAGAACAACCGTCTGAAAAGTCAGCTGAATGTCCTTCAGAAAACACTTGAAAAAATTAATGCAGCCGAGATCACTGAGCATCTGGATCTTGCGAAACATGACTCCCTTGCGAGGGCAAGCCAGGACACGGTAAAATCCTACTCAGGCAAAATAGTTAAAACCCAGGAAGACATTGATGAGATAGAGCATGCCTTAATGCTGAGAAGTCTTGCTTTCGGCCTGATCTTATTGATCTTGATCATTCTCATCGCAATCCGTTTATGGACCCATAAGGGAGCACATAATAAAGAGACAGACGATATTCTTGAAAAAATGAAAGCCCAGAGGGAGGAGCGCGAAAAGCGGATCTCTGAGCTCATGTCGTTAATTGAACAATCGGGAAAAGAAATATCATCACTCAGGCAGGAAACCGGTGACCGGCTGGTTGCATTTAGTGATAATCTTGCCCATATCGACAAGAATCTTCAAACACTTCTGAACGAGAGGTCAAATACTCTTGAACAACAGATCAAAGACGGGCTGGCCAGGATAAGAAAAGATCATGAAGAGGGAGGCCGGGAGCTACTTAAAAAGCTTGAGGAAGTCCATGCCATGGCAGTTTCAAAGATCGGTGAGCTCTCACAAAAGGTTGTTGATTCAGGGAAAAAAATCGACGATCAGATCGCATCGGCCTATAAAAAAACCGATGAACTTAAAACCGTTCTGGCCCGGGAAATAGAAGCGATCCGTTCGAAGTTCGAATAATGTTTAGTTCTTGATGTCAGATGTCTGATATCTGATATCTGTCATCCGTCATCCCTTGTCTGCTTTGATTTTTTCCCTATCTTTGCCCTCAAGATCCGGCCCCGTAGTTCAATTGGATAGAATGGCAGATTCCGGTTCTGTTGGTTGGGGGTTCGAGTCCCTTCGGGGTCACTTAACTTAATAACACAAGCCTTGCAATTCTTTGATTTGCAAGGCTTGTGTTATTAAAGGGCATTGGGAAGTCACATTTACCAGATTCCTTAAGGTTTCAGCTTCCTGAACTGAGCTCTAATGGAAGGGTAAAGTAAAACTCAGAACCTTCACCAAACTTGCTTTTTACTCCGGCTTCACCTTGGTGTGACTCCACTATTTTTTTTACAATGGTTAAACCAAGTCCGGTGCTCTTTTCCCCTCCGGTTGAACGGGTTGAGGTTTTTTGGAAAGGCTTGAATAATCTATGCAATTCGGTTTCTTTAATACCCTGGCCCTGGTCCTTTACCGATATCCTTGCGGTATGAGCTTTAGCACTCAATGTTATCGTTATTGCGGATCCCGAGAATGAATACTTCATTGCATTGGAAATCAAGTTTGTAAGGACCTGTTCTATCTTTGGTCTGTCAATTAATGCAATAACCTGTTTACCAGGCTTCTTGAAAATAAGTTCCATCGACTTGGCGTGTGCAAAGAGTTTGTTGTTCTCAATTGTTTCGCCGATGAGTTCCACCAGATCCTGCTTTGTAATGCGAAGTTCCAGCCTCCCCGATTCGATATTCGCAATATCCAACAGATCATTGACAAGGCCAAGCATGAAATCCCCGGTCTTGTGAATACGCTGAATAATATCTGACAGCTCTTCCGGATCTATATTAGCCACTTCGCTGATAAGCAATTCAGAATATCCGAGGATCACACTTATAGGGCTTCTGAGGTCATGGGAGGCAATTCCCAGGAATTGGTTTTTGAGCTTATTCAGTTCGTCAAGTTCTTTGTTTTTCTTGGCCAGATCCCTTTGCATATTAACCAGTTCATTATTCAACCGGCTTAATTCCTCGTAAAATGAAACCGCTGGTTCATCATTATTGTTCTGAAACTTGGCATTTTCCTTCGTTACCGCCCTGATGATATTCGTTTGTTCATTATTGATCCTGCTCAGTTCGGCAAACAGCAACTGAGCGCCATTTTTGGTTGTAGCTGCTGCAATTCCTATGTGGTCTTTAAAAACTCCGCCGAAAAAAGAAAACGTTTCAGGGCCTTTTAAAGTATTCACATTAATTTCCCATCCAATGGCAGTCCCCTTAACTTTCAGTTCCAGGAAAAAATTGAGCATTTTATCAAGCTCACCATGGATCACTGCCGAGAAAAGCATATTCCCTTCAAGCGAAGAAGGCAGGATCTGATTTTCATCATGAAGTATTTGAATTACCCGGCCGTCAAGGTTACATAACAAAGAGAAGCGTTTTCCGGTTTTTTCCATGGCAACAGAATGCTTACTGATTATGAGTAAATCCGAAGCTTTAGATAGAAAGTTGAACAAAGATATGCCTTCGGTATAAATAACAAAACTTTTTAAAAGTTTTTTCTATTCTGGCTGCGGGCCCTGCATCACAGGGTGGTCCAAATAGTCTTGGTAACTTCCAAACCTTGTCTGTTGTCAACGGTTTCCCTTTTTTAGGTAATTTAGCCGGCGGTCATAATGTATAATACTTACCTATGGATAATTCAAAATTATTGCTCCCCCGGTTCTTCAGATATATTGGAATCGTTTTTACGCTTGCCGGAATAGTATTTACCATTATACGTTTCGGATACGGGATCAAACCCGATTTTCTTGAAACCAGGGTCTTTGTTGTCTATGCAGCCTATCTTCAGACCTCTGAATTCAGGTTTATCACGAACAATATCAGTGAAGAGATTTGTGGTATAACCCTTTTACTCGGATTGTTTTTCCTGGCTTTTTCCAGGTTCAGAAACGAAACTGAAGCCATTTGGGCTTTGCGCACAAAATCCTTTATATATTCTTTATACACCCATTCGGCAATGCTTCTGTTTTGCCTTATTTTCATTTACGGCTGGGGCTTTCTGATCCTGATGACAGCAAACCTGTTTTTATTCCTCTCGATATATACCATCTGGTTTTATATCCTTTTCTTCAGGTCGCGGTACGGAGCGAATGAATAATATCCGTATTTTCGTGACCTCCAAATTTTTATAAGCATGAAGAAACTTTTTATGATTCTCTGCCTGTTGCTTATCATACCGGCAGTTTGGGCGAAGCATGTCCCCCAGCAGGATGCTGCAAAAATAGCCACCACGTTTTACAGCCTGAATAATCCTATGGGTGTTACGAGTCCTCAGCTGTTTTCACAAACGGTAAGGTCATGGGACAACACCCCTTCGCTTTATATTTTCAGGTTTACATCAGGAGGATTCGTGATCATCGCTGCAGATGATGCAGCTATACCGGTGCTTGGATATTCTTTCGATAATGATATGCCTGAACAAATTGACAACCCGGCAACTAAGGAATGGCTTGACAACTATTGCAAGGAGATCAGTTATATCGCCGGCAATAATCTGGATAACACAGAAACGTTGAAACAGTGGAACTCGATCCGGAACGGAGAAGCCATGGCGCCTACTGCAGATGTTGCCCCCATGTTAACAACTTCCTGGGACCAGGGTTGTTATTACAACACATTATGTCCGGCCGATGGGGGCGGACAATGTGGTCATGTTTGGACTGGTTGTGTGGCAACTGCGATGTCGCAGATCATGAAATTCCATAATTTTCCACCACAGGGTGTTGGCCAGCATACCTACAACGCACCGGGATATGGTACTCAAACAGCAAATTTCGGAACCACAACCTATAACTGGACTTCCATGCCCAATTCTGTCAACAGTAACAATCCCGCCGTTGCAACGCTCATGTACCATGCCGGCGTTTCTGTTGATATGAATTACGGAACCAGTGGCTCCGGAGCTTTCAGCGAAAGCGTTCCGGGTTCACTTCTGAATTATTTTAATTACAGCCCGGATATCGATATAAAATACAAGGATAATTATACAAATGTCGAGGATTTTAAAGCCCTGCTCAGGGCCGATCTTGACGAGCATCTCCCGATCTATTACAGCGGTGCAAACTCGACCGAAGGACATGCCTGGGTTTGTGACGGATATCGTTTGAGCGACGGCAAGTTCCATTTTAACTGGGGATGGTCTGGTTCTTCAAACGGCTATTATGCTATTGGAAACCTCAACCCTGGCGGATATACATTCAACCTCAATAATGCAGTTGTGCTGCATATCAAACCCTACAACCCCAATCTCATTGTAAGGATAAACCACCCGGTTGATAAAGCCGTAATAGGAGTCGGGTATTCTGTTGATATAAAAGCCAGCGTTATCAGGGGTTCTGCAACGATCATGAAGATCTTTATTGACAGTGTCGAACGGTTTTCATTCGCCGGGGATTCCATAACCTATACCTGGAATACAACCGCTGCTGATCTGGGGTCGCATATTGTTAAAGCATATGCCATAAACGCAACCGACACTGTATATTACAAAGAACTGGTGAATGTCGCTGAATGGATATCCCAATCCAGCGGGTTCAGCACTCCCACCAGGGCGGTCACATACCTGAGCGTTGTCGACAGTAATGTGGTTTGGGGTACAGCCGCCGACGGGACTAACCTGCAGGGAGCCTGTTCCGATTTTACCAGGACACTCGATGGGGGAACTACATGGACTCCCGGTGTGATCACAAATACCACGGGCCTTGCTTCGGCCATGATATTTGCCACTGATTCCAACACGGCCTATGTTGCCATGTACAAGGTTTCGGGCAGTAAGCCGATGGGTATTTATATGACTTCGGATGGAGGAGCTACATGGGCCCGCCAGACTACCGCTGCATTCAGCAACTCAGCATCCTTCCCTGACATGGTTCATTTTTTCAACGCCAATGACGGAGTATGCATGGGTGACCCAATCAACGGGAAATTCGAAATTTATACTACCACCAATGCAGGAACAACCTGGACCCTGATCCCGGGTTCGGGAAACCCGGCTCCTCTCAGCGGGGAATTCGGTGTTGTTGGCTATTATTCAGCTATTCATGATACGGTATGGTTCGGCACAAATAAAGGCAGGGTGTATAAATCGGTAAACAAAGGGGTAAGCTGGACTGTTTCCTCTGCTCCGGGAATGAGCGCCGACTATGTCAAGCCTATGTTCATGAACGGGAACCACGGACTGTTGCTTGATGAAAGCTCAGGAACCGGACTTCTTTGCGAGTCGTTCGACGGTGGCGCCACCTGGACGAATGTAACCTATACCGGCCCGGATTATTCCGGTGATATTGCCTATGTCCCCGGTACTCCGAATACCTGGGTGCGATCAGGTTCTCAGGGCACACTCGGCTGCGCCTATTCCTTTAACGGAGGCCATACATGGTATGACTTCATCGGAACAACCGGCGCCCTGTACTTTCAGATGGGCTGGCTGAATAATCATTGCGGCTGGGCAGGAGGCGAGAATGCCAATGCAACCGAAAACGGAGTTTATAAATTTATCGGCCTTCTTCAGCAGCCTCTCCCCCCCCCCTTGAATGTAAATCCTCTTCCCAACAACCACAGCGTTGAAATTACCTGGAACCTGCCTAACTATGACCCCACACAGATGACCTTGCAGGGGTATAACGTAAGCAGGGATGGTACAAAGATCAATGCCACCATTGTCTCCGGCCTTGCTTACACCGATAATGCTGTGCCAAGCGGACAGCATACGTATTGCATCTCGGCAGTATACAACATCGGAGAATCCCTGGGAAATTGCAAAACAGTTGATGTGGCTGTTGGTATTACCCATTCAGGAGATCAGCCTTCACTGAGCATTTATCCGAATCCTGCTCATGGCAGTTTGCTGGTAAAGACCTCGGGACAGTATGCATTGATAACGATCTTTAATCAGACAGGAAATGAAATGTATCTTCCACTGAAAGAGATTTCTTCGGATCTTGTGAACATTGATATCTCCGCATTTCCCGCCGGCATATACATTGTATCGGTAAGAAGCTCCCAGGGTCTTGCAAGGACCAAACTGGTGGTTTATTAATTCCTTGTTTCAAAAAGAACCCTTTGGACCAACCAGGTCCGAAGGGTTCTTTTTTTATTTGAATGTAAAAAGTAATTCCTTCAGAATTCGCTATTTAGAATCATTTTAATTATCTTTGTGATCAAAATATCAGGATCATGAAAACAAAAGCGTTAATTTCGATCATAGGTCTTACACTGGCTATTGGATTCTCAACAGTCTTTGCCCAGGACCATAAGCAAATGAATATGGCTCCCGGGCCAGCTGCCCCGGCGCAAAAAGCAATCTGCGTGCTGTATGCCACTTTGGGTAATTCGGTTAGCGGAACAGTCACCTTTACAAAAGTGCCTGAAGGCGTTAGGATTTTTGCCGAACTCAGCGGGCTGACTCCCGGGAAACACGGGTTTCATATCCATGAATTCGGAGACTGCAGTTCACCTGACGGTACTTCTGCAGGCGGACATTTCAATCCGTCAGGATCTCCTCATGGCGCCCCAATGGATATGAGCAGGCATGCAGGCGATATGGGCAATATTGAAGCCGATGCAAGCGGAAAAGCACATCTGGATTATATAGATCCGCATATGAGTTTTGATGGGCCGAATTCAATCCTGGGAAGATCGGTGATCGTCCATGCAAAAGATGATGACATGAAAACCCAGCCCACCGGGAATGCCGGACCACGTATTGCCTGTGGTGTGATCGGGCTGGCAAAAGCCCAGTAATTACTGAGGTTCGTCTTTCAGGTCTTCCTCCTTGGCATTCTTGATCTTGTCAAGCATCTCCTTGGGGATCTCGTCGGTGTACTGGGTTTCGTCAACATCCCCGTCTCCACTGCCTTTCCCGTATTTGAATTTTGGGTTGTCCATGGTTCCAAGTAACCTCATGTTGATCCCGAAAATGCCGAGTGGCGGAAGGCCCAGGCGCGCTTTTGCATTGATACTGCCGTTGAAATTGGATTCGCCTTCAATCCTCAGCCTGAACCCGGAGATCTTCATCTTGGTCTTGTCCAGCGTGATCACATTGTTTTTAATCGTTGTCTTCAGATCGACTTTTGAAAGGTTGGGATCTTTGATCTTTTCCTTCTGCAGGTTCTTGCTCATATCGGTAAATAGCTTAAGCCCCATCACCTTGATCTTTTTCAGGCTGAGAACGCCTCCTCCTTCAAGGGAGGGATACACCGGGTTCATCCCTGCATCCAGTTTGCCTTTGAGGGTGTAATCAAGGGATACAATGCCTTCGCACTTGCCGGCGGAAGTAGAAATATTCCTGAACATCTCCACTTCGTTGTAAGCCCGTTTAATATCGAAATCATTGGCCACGATGTGAAAATCGAAGAAAGCTTTAGTTGGGTTAAGGCTGCCATAGGTCGCATCCATGTCTACCTTGCAGCCGATTAGTTCAAATTTCATATCCTTCAGCAACAGCATGCCTTGTTTTAGTTCCACTGCTGCGGTAAGATCGTGTATCTCAAGTTTGCTGTAACCAACTTTTTTGAGGTTGGCTTTTAATCCGATTTCCAGGTTTTCAGGGATGATTATCACACCTGTGCCCTGAGCCTTGGTTTCCGGCTGCTGACTTCCCGCTGCCGGCTTCCCGCTCCCTGCTCCCTGCTTCCCGCTTCCCTCTCCCGGGATAAACTCATCCGCCAGCAAATAATCTGAATTAAAATTGAAATTGCCTTTAAGGACCTGTTTATCTGATTTATCTGATAAAACATAGTTGATGACATTGCTCAGATGCCCGTCCATCATGATGTCTGAGGCTCCATAACGCCCGTCGAATTTTTCAAACCAGACCTTGTCCTGGTCGAAGCGAAAAACGCCTGATTTAACAATAAAAGGTTTAGGAAGGTATTCCGAAGTAAATGCAATATTGCGCAGGGTCAGGCGGCCTGAATTGGAGAGTTTGCCGATACGGCCGGCCATCGCATCACTTTGGCTGCCTTTGAGTTTCAGGTCGGTTTCAATATACCCGCCGAGGTCCATTCCTTTATGTGAAAATACTTTGTACACCCTGGCCAGGTCGACAGAGCCTTTTGAAACAATATCATAGCTGATATTATCAGGGTTGGCCAGAGAAGCTTTGATTTCAAAGGGTTTCCCTTCAAACCTGAATGAAAAAGGATCCAATACTACCCTGGTGTCGGAGAGTTTCCCTGAAATGTTGGTAACAATAAGCGACATGTTGATACGGTCGATAGGGTGGGGGTAGTACTTTGTCTGGATATCTCCATCGTTTAGTTTTACGCTGAGTATGGTCAGGGGGAAGAGCTTTTTCTCAGGTGCATAATTTCCTTTTACATCGAGCTTGATATCGATAACCCCTCCAAAGTCGAGGCTGTCGATGGGGATAAGCTGCCGCATTTCGGCAAGGTTTACACTGGTTTTGATGCTCCCTTCAACTGGCAGGTCGGCCAGGCCGTTCAACCTGAAATACCCTTCGATCTTGTTTTTCAGGAATCCGGCTTTAAGATCATCGAGGCTCACTTTGACCGAGCGGTAATCATGGTCCTTGCATGAAGCTGTTAATTTAGCAGTGATATCGCTCAGGGCCTGGGGATACTTCTTATACCGGAAAAATCCGTCTTTAAGGGTTGAAACCAGGTTGAAGTTCGGGATACTCAGGATAACCGTATCGGATTTTTTGCTTTTTGGATCCCGGCCGGTGTAATAGTCGCCCTGGGCATCAAACTTCAACGAATAGATCCCTCTTAATTCAAAATCCTTCATTCCGAGCCCCAGTCCCCAGTCCCGAAGGTTCATATTAACATCGGCTTTTGCGGCTATCCATAGTTTTTTGGTGCTGATCATCCGCAGTGAACCACTTATATATTCATCATTATACATCGAAAAGAGGGAGAGGAAAAGCTCATATCCTTCTTTTTTGAAACCGAATTCCCCCCTGAATTCGAACGGGATATTCTTTAAGGTGAGGTCGTTCTTTTCGAACTTCATGTCAAGTGAATTGATGTTGATGGAGGTCACAAGTTTTGCCTTGACAGGTTTGGACTTAATATAATTCACATGGTTATATTCGAGGTCGAGGGAGTCGATCTGCACATTTGAAGCGAGTTTAAGGATATCCTTGCTCAGGTTGCTTTTTCCCCTGTAATTGATGCCATGGGCTGTAATCTTAAGGGGGATCGATGCGTCGGAATAGGTGAGGTCTGTTTTTACAAAAGCGATACTTTCTATTTTAATCTCGGCTTCGCCGGATGATGTAGTCCCTGTTTGCTTAACTGTATCGGATGAGGAAGCGTAGACGTCGAAATTTGAAGCCCCTTTTTCGTTGTACTGCAGCACAACCTTGCCTTTGACAAGATAGACCCTTGTGATTTTCAGCGGACCTTTGAAAACGCTCCACAGGTTCACTCCGAAAGAAACATCCTTTGCTTTGATAAGTGTGTCCTTGTTAAACGGGGCTGACGACTTGAGCGAGAAATCCGAAAGGGTAATTGTAAGATTAGGGAAATAAGTAAAGAATGAAACATCCATGGCTGAAAAATTCAGCTCCGTTTTAAGAGTTTTATTTGCCGTGGTTTTGATGATTGCTCCAAGTTTATCTTTGAAGATAAAAGGGCTCAGCAACATTAGTATAAGGAGTAACAGCACAGCACCCAGGCTGATGCCGGTTATTTTAACAGCTTTTTTCATGGAATAAGGGTATTGCGAAGGGCAAATATAAAGAAACGGGCCAGAAAAATCATGCAGGCATCATTATTTTAACCTGCCAACCATAAACTCAGTCATTACGGGCAGATGGTCCGACGGGTATAAACCGTCCCGGTTATCGGTGATGATATGGTAAGTGCCAACTTTCCACAATGGTGCGTTACGTGTGAAGATGAAATCGATGAGGTTCTGTTCTTCAGGATGAAAAGGAAAACCGATAAATGAGTAAGTTGGTTCTTTTACTGAATCGGGGAGGGAGGCTCTCGTATCAATTAAGAAACCGGGGGCAGATTTATCGGTTAACAGTTTATAGGCTTGGTCGGAAGCAGTTGAGTTGAAATCCCCGCAAACGATGACTGACCTTCCCGAAGTGATTTCATCTATTTCCTTCCTGAGTAATCTGGAGCTTTCAAGCCTGGCTTCTTCGCTGGCATGGTCAAAATGAGTGTTGAAGATGAAAAACAGCTGTCCGCTTTGCCTGTCCCTGAGCATCATCCAGGTGACGATCCTCGTACAGGCGGCATGCCATGACCTGGAGCCGGGTATTTCCGGACTTTTTGAAAGCCAGAACCATGCTCCGTCGACCTTTATAAACCTGGATGTTTTATAAAAAATGGGAGCAAACTCCCCGGCCTGTTGCCCGTCATCCCTTCCTGCTCCGAACCAGGAATAATTTTTTAAGGAATCCTTCAGGTCAGTCAGTTGTGAAAACAAAGCTTCCTGCAACCCGGCTATGTCGGGACTGTATTTTTGAAATACCCCAATGACCATGTCCTTCCTGTGGGCCCAGTTGTAAATACTGTCGGCCGGATTATTGTACCTGATATTGAAAGTCATCACTTTCAATGGAACCTGGGCAGGGGTCCATCCTGCCATGGATAATACCAGCGTCAGAATCAGAAAAGCCTTGACAATCCTATTCGGTTCACAAGTGGTACTTCCAATAAGATGGTTTAAACAGTACATGTTGTTTAAATTAATTTTATATGCCCGATCAAATTTAAACAATTTTCATGTAACTTTGTGATAAGACACTTTATGTGAACGAGGAAGGAACAAATTCAAAGATAAAACCATGAAAAAAGCTGTTTGTACAATTCTGTTCCTGTTGTTTGCTGCAAGCATATTGTTTGCCCAGACTGAACAGGCTGTCACTAAAGGAAAAACTCATCAAAAGGATTTACTGAATGAAGTATATGCCTCTTACGGGATGGGTTCCCTGTATTACTATATCAACTCGAATTCCGGCGGTAACTGGTCATTCACAGGCATAGGCACATTCATTGTCGGTTATACCCGTTCCATGAATAAACTCATTGGTGTGGGATTCGAGCTAGCGTATACACCAATGTCGGCCAAATATCTCTATAATTCATCCGAAACCAAGAATTATAATTATATTCAGGCACTGGCAAGGATCAAATTTCAATACCTTAACAAACCGATTTTCGCCATGTATTCGGGTGTTGCAATAGGTGTGGCAATGGATTACTACAGCGAAACTATTCAATCGGGCGGCAGCACAGTTACCAGCAGCAAACAGGAACTGGTACCGGCTGCCCAGCTTACCCTCCTTGGTTTCAGGGTCGGCAGGGGAGGCGCCTTCTGCGGTGAATTCGGCATAGGAACAGTATCAATCCTCAATCTTGGTGTAAGCGTTAAATTCGGACAATAGGATGCCATTGGTGGTGCCATCAAGGATCACAGTTCAGAAATACATACTTTTCTGGAGCCTGTTTGTGTTTTTAAGCACCGAAGTAGTATCGCAAAACACCCTTCTCCTTGAAAAAGTTGGTACCAAAAGGAAGTTCTTCTTCAGGGTAGAAAATAAATTCCAGTTGAGGACGACCAGGCCTGACACTTTTCTTATAGGACATCTCTGGGATATTGGTGAAAAGAATCTTACCCTTCAAACCTATATTCCCCTCACTGTTCCATATGAAAATATTAAATTTGTATATAAAAGTTATAAGTTCCCACGAAAATTCGGAATTTACTGCATGATTTTTGCTGGAGTATCAGCCACGGTGATCACAATTAACCACCTGGTGAATAATGAACAGGTTTTTACTCCCGATATGGCTTATATCTGTCTTCCATTTCTGGGGGTGGGTATTATCAGCCTCTCCTTTTCAAGGGAGAGAATGAAGATCGGGACCAGGTGGAAGCTCAAGGTTTTGGATATGCCTGTTTTTCCATTGGATGGTAAATGATGAACAATTAATTCTCTGACTCAGAATAACCTTAAAACAACTTACAATGAAAAAACTGCTTATTATTGCACTTATCGGATGTCTGATAAGCCCTGCCCTGGCGCAGGAGACACCATCCCTGAGATACCACGAATTCGGTATCATTTTTTCCAGCCTAAACAATTTTGGCCTGAGGTATAAATACGGAAATGAAAAGACCATGCTCCGTCTCAGCGTGCTATCCATGAACCTTGTCTCGTCAAATTCATCCACCGATCGTAGCAGTGACAGCTCGACAATAAAGCAAACCGGATACGGGATGGGTTTTCGTCTTGGTTTTGACCACAAGGTACCGTTGTTCAGCTCATTCTCCCTCCTGCTGGGTGCTGAAGCGGCATTAAGTTATCAGTACAACCATTATACCCAGACCCTGAACGGAACAAAAAGTAATGAAGATATTCAAACAACCTTCTCTCCAGGACTTTCGTTTATTTTCGGGGTTAATTATATCTTGAAGGACCACCTGGTATTTGGAGCCGAGATCAATCCGACCGTTTCATATGTTTACCGTACCACCAAAGTTAAGGAGCCGTCAGAGTATACTGTTAAAGACAACAATATCAATTTTTCCCTGTCAACTGCAGGCGCCGGATTGTATATTGCATACAGGTTCGGGAAATAATATCTGACATCTGACATCCGACATCTGATGTCAGATGTCGGATATCAGATGTCGGATATCAGATGTCGGATGTCATCGGAGTAGACTTCGCCTGCCAGGTCTCTGAGATTGTAGCGGGAAGCCATGGTTTGTCCGTAAGCGCCGGCCGAACGGATTGCAATAAGGTCGCCACGTTTCGTCAGGGGCATGACCACTGCCTTTCCAAAACAGTCGGAGGATTCGCAAACCGGCCCCACGACATCATACTTCATTTTCTCGCCTGTCGACGTCAGGTTCTCAATTTTATGATAACTCTGGTACAGGGCAGGCCTGATCAGGTCGTTCATGCCTGCGTCCACAATGGCAAACCTTGTGTTCACGGCTTCCTTTACAAACAGCACCCTGGTGATGAGGCTTCCGCATTGGGCTACGATGGCCCGCCCGGGTTCAAAATGCAATTGCTGCCTACCCTGGAGCTCGATCAGGTCGTGAAAAACCCTGAAGTATGAATCAAAATCAGGAATGCTGTTTTTATCCGGCTCGCTGTAATCGACCCCCAGTCCGCCCCCAACATTAATGATATCCGCCAGATATCCCTGTTCCATAAACCAGGTATTGATCTCATTGACCCGTTCGCAAAGGCTTTTAAAAACGTCCAGATCAGTGATCTGGGACCCTATATGGAAATGAAGTCCCTGCAGTTCAAGCTTGTCAAGCGAACGCAGTTTCTCCAGAACAGCGTCGAATTGCCAGGGAAGGATTCCGAACTTATTTTCTTCCAGGCCGGTTGTGATATACCTGTGGGTATGGGCGTCAACATTGGGAATAATACGAAGGGAAATCCGGGCTTTAACCCCAATGGCTGAAGCCAGTTCATTTATTACTTCCATTTCCTGGATTGATTCCACATTGATGCTTTGAATCCCATGAAGCAGGGCCAGCTTCAGCTCGTCATCCGTCTTACCAACCCCTGCAAACACGATCTGCCTGGCATGGAAACCATATTCCAGGGCCGTTTTTACTTCGTTCCCGCTCACACAATCGGCTCCGAACCCGGCATTACTGATGACTCTCAGAATTTTCGGGTTGGAATTGGCTTTCAATGCATAATGAATGTGATACCCATAACGGCCTGCTTCCAGTGTACAGCGTCCAATCGTGGCATTCAGCAGGGCCATATTATAATAGTAAAACGGAGTATGTACCTGCCTGAGTTTTTCCAGTATATCTGTCTTGAACATGAGGGCGGATGTCATTGATTGAAAAGATGGGCGCTGAGTGCGTTCAAGGCCTGGCTCTTGAATGATGAAGGTATCAGGATTGAAATATTATGCTGACTGCCTCCGTATGAGATCATCCTGACTGGGATACCGCTTAACGCTGTGAAAACCGACTGTGCCGCATCGCTGCTGTCGGCTATCCCTTCTCCTACAGCCGAAATGATGGTGTGATCATAATCCGTTTCCACAGTTCCATAGTGCTTCAGGTCATCGATGATCCTCGAAAGCCGGCTTGTGTCGTCAATCGTCAGAGAAACACTGATCTCCGATGTAGTGATCATATCGATGGGTGTCTTGTAAATCTCGAAGATCTCAAACACTTTGCGCATGAATCCATAAGCCAGCAACATCCGGCCTGACTTCACCCGTATCGCGGTAATTCCGTCTTTGGCGGCGATGGCTTTGATGCCTTTTCCCGAAGCCTTATCGGTTATTGTTGTTCCCGCAGCCTGAGGATCCAAAGTGTTTTTGATAATCACAGGTATGCCTGCCACTTTCGCCGGAAGTATGGTCGAAGGATGAAGGATCTTGGCCCCGAAATAAGCCAGCTCTGCAGCTTCATCGAACGAGAGTTCTGCTATTGCATGAGTGTTTTTTACAAACCTTGGATCGTTGTCATGGAACCCGTCAATATCAGTCCATATCTGAATCGCTTTGGCATTGCCCGCCACACCAATGAGGGATGCCGAATAGTCGCTTCCTCCGCGCTTCAGGTTATCGATCTCACCGAAAGCATTCCGGCAGATAAAACCCTGGGTTATGAAGAAGCTCTCACCAGGATATTTTTCCATCTCCCTCTGAAGATTTTCTCTGATATAAAAATGATCAGGTTCCTGTTCCCTGTCGATGCGCATAAAATTCAATGCCGGCAGCAACACAGCCTTTATTCCCTTTTCGCGGCAGTATAGTTCGAAGAGAGCGGTTGAAAGCAGTTCACCCTGGGCTGCCACACATTTTACTTCATTTGAAGTGAACAGATCACGTGTAAACGAACGGATATAATTGAAGTGTTCCTTCAGGAGTTGATAGCTCAATTCCCTGAATTCACCAGCCGAAAGAAGCTGTTCGGCAACGAGATGGTACTTTTTTTCCAGCAGGTTGATCTTATCATGAGCCGCATCGGCATTCTTTTTTGTGAGGTAATCGGCAATCTCCAATAGGCTGTTTGTTGTCCCCGACATGGCCGAAAGTACAACCATCTTAGTCCCTTCATATGAGGCTGTGAGCCCTGCTACAGCTTTGATCCGTTCAGCCGAGCCTACGGAACTGCCGCCAAATTTCATGATCATCATGGTCTATCTGTATTTAATCCAAATAAAATAACAGGGGCACAAAAGTAGGGAAAATTTCACCCTCCTGTTAAGTAAAGTTATGTCATGATAAAAATTTTATATATTCGTATGAAAATAGATCAATAAAGGAATTATGAGGAAGAATGCAGGCATTCGTTGGGGGATTTTCATACTCGCCCTTTTTATCCTGTTCAGCATACCCTCAGTTTTGTTTGCCCGGGACACTCAGGCGGCACAGGACTCAGCGGCGCAGGCATTCAAGGGTTACCCCGTCGACCCATTCGGGAACATCCTGTTTTATGTCAAAACGAGGATAGGACCCTACAAACCTGAAGGAAGGGCAAAAAGGACAACAGAGGACATCAGAGAACTTGCAAATGATCCTTTCTTCAGGACCGACTCCCTCGAGATCGTTCATGAAGATGACGACGTCGATATAGTTTACGGGGAGAAAATAGTAACCTCAGTTACACAGGCCGATTCGAAAGCCGAAAACAAACCTTCCGAACTTATTGCATCTGAAAGACATAAGGCTATTTCCGCAGCTGTCAACGAACAGATCAAGCTGAATTCCGAGGCAGGGATACTGAAGAGCATACTTTTTTCAGGGCTCATCCTGGTGATCCTGACCCTGCTGATTTATCTTGTGAATAAGATTTATCATTTCCTGGATAAGAGGATTCCGGAATTCAAATCGGGATTCCTTTCGCGGATGAAGATCAGGGATGTTCCCATTATTCCTGTGCGAAACCAGATACAGATACTCCATATATTTAACCAGGTCACAAGGTATGTATTGATACTTCTTTTCTTTGTCACCGCACTCTGGCTTACCAGTTACCTTCTTCCCTGGACCAAATTATATTCCCTGATGTTCCTTAAATTCATTCTTCGACCTTTAGGTAACTTCTTCAGATCCATCTGGTTCTTTATTCCCAACCTGCTAACGATCATCGTGATCTGTTTCATCACCACGATGATTGTTAAATTATTCAGGTTCTTTAAAAACGAAATTGAACAGGGAGATATAAAACTCAGAGGATTCTTCCCTGAATGGGCCCTCCCGGTTTTCAATATTATCAGGTTCCTTGTATGGGCATTTGCCATCATCCTCATCTATCCCCATCTCCCGGGTTCTGATTCCAAGGTTTTTCAGGGGGTTTCGGTATTGATCGGACTTCTGTTTTCCATCACTTCGGCCAGCATCCTGGGCAACCTGGTCGCGGGATTCGCACTTACATTCACACGTGCATTCCAGATTGGCGACAGGATAAAAGTTGGCGACAACATCGGGGATGTGGTTGAAAAGACTATGGCCGTCACTAAAATACGGACAATCAAAAACGAGATCATCACCATTCCAAACGGCAAGATCAGTAATTCGGAAGTAGTTAACTATACCACTCTCGAAAAGGAGGGCGGACTTATCCTGCATACCACGGTAACCATCGGTTACGATGCCCCGTGGAGGCAGATCCACAAATTGCTCATCGAAGCTGCGAAAGCAACAGAACTGGTACTTTCCGAACCGGAACCTTTTGTTTTCCAGACCAGCCTCGATGATTTTTATGTGAGTTACCAGGTCAATGCATATACAAGGGATTCGCACCAGATGGCTGTGATCATGTCGAACCTGCACCTAAACATCCAGGAAAGTTTCAATAAAGCCGGCGTCGAGATCATGTCGCCGCATTACCGGGCCCTGAGGGAAGGAAACAGGATCGCGATTCCCGACGACTATATACCGAAAGAATATATCACTCCCGGCTTCAATGTGAAAACAGGAGAGAAGTAAATTATATTTACCCTCCAACCAAACACTATGAAAAAGTTAACAATCCTTCTGGCTGTCATGTTAATCGCTTTTTCAATGCCATCCTTCGCGCAGGATAAAACCGAAAAGCCCAAAGAACCTATAAAACCCGCCCTTATTGTGATCGACATCCAGAAAGCCTTTTTGCCGATGATGTCCTCCGACAAGGATATGGCGATGGAGTACATCAATGCCCTCATCGAACTCTTCCACAAGAACGGGTATCCTGTCATCAGGGTATATCATACCAGCGAAGAGTACGGTGTCACACCTGGTAGCGATGGATTCGAATTCCCCGAAACTGTGAAAATACTTCCCACCGATCCTAAGGTGCTGAAAACATATCCCGACGGCTTCAACAAAACCGAGCTGGACAAAGTAATCAAAACCAAGGGGAGCAATACTCTTTTCCTCTGCGGACTGAGTTCTGTCGGCTGCGTGCTTGCGACCTGGATCGGGGCCCAGAACTTCGATTACCAGGCCTTCATGGTAAAAGATGCCATCATCAGCCACAACTCGCAATACACGAAGAATGTGGAACAGATGTTCGATGCAGTAACTTTTGACATGGTAAAGCTGATTGTCGAACACGCGGGGCGTTAGGTACTAGGTACTAGGTACTGGGTACTAGGTACTGGGTTCTGAATCCAGCTATCCAGTTATCCAGTTATCCAGTTATCCAGCTATCCAGTTATCCAGCTATCCAGCTATCCAGCTATCCAGTTATCCAGCTATCCAGTTATCCAGCTATCCAGTTATCCAGCTATCCAGCTATCCAGCTATCCAGCTATCCAGCTATCCAGTTATCCAGCTATCCAGTTATCCAGCTATCCAGCTATCCAGTTATCCAGCTATCCAGTTATCCAGTTATCCAGTTACTCCACAGGGATCAAGATCCGGTATGGCTTCCCGGTTTCATATACCGTTTTCCCATATTGCGTCCCCAAACGGTACATCGGATACAGGTTCCATACTACAGCAGATACCTTCTCGAGGTGAAATTCTTTGGACGGATCTTTCAGGTCGCCAAGAAGTTCTTTGGGAAAAGCCCTGTCGCGTCTGCAAATCTCCCAATCGCGGATGGCATCAAGTAGTTCAGGGGTGTGAGGATTATTTTTCAAAGCATTCAGGCTGGTAGCCATCCCGAAACCTGCATTATATCCTGCAGCCCTTGCCAGCATCCATTCCATCTCGGGAAGGGTGGTGCTGTCGGTGAGCAAATACCATCCCAGCATATGAGGCATCAGGTTACGGTCAAACAAACCCTGGTTATCGATGCGGTACTGCTGCATGCTCTCTGTAAATCCCCCGTTCCAGGGTTCTCCCCAATTACAATAGGTATTGATATGCCAGTAAAACGGTTTCGACATGCTCGTGCCATTCAGCACCCAATGGTCCAGGTTCTCGTAAAAGGTTTTAGCAAAAAGTTCCTGGGCATAATCGCCCTGGCCTGAAGCCAGACAGCCTTCAAAACCGTCAAAATCCATCTGCGCAAACCCGGTCTCGTTGAACCTTTTAGCCAGGTTCACCGCGATTTCCTGCTGAAGTTCCAGGTTGGGAAAGAAAACCTTATACGGATGATCGAGTAATTTATTTACCTTTTTTCCCTGCGGATGAGGTGAAGGTTTTGTTCCGAATGCTCCGCGTTTACATCCTTTCAATTGGTATGGGAGGGCGGATGTTGCGCTGCGGTAAACAATCAGTTCGTCGTCTATACGAACCGCATGCAGCCAGTCGGCTTTCTCATTGGTGAAATACGTTGGGGATTCAACCATGATGGTTGAGTCGCTCTCAATTATTGGAGCGGTGAGCCTGCTGATCCCGGTCACCGCGAGCCGGTGATCGGGAACCGGTGTGACATAGGCATCGCTGGTATTTATAAAGTTGGTGAGGGTGTGAGCGCCAAGAAGTATGCCTTTGTTTTTCGCTTTCTCCATGCAGGTTTTCAGTCCCTGCAGCCCATGGGGGAAGAACTCTTTGCTGAGTTCATAATGTCCCCAGCTTTCCCAGGCATTCATGTGGTAGAGGGTTTGCAGATTGGCCCGCCTGGTATATTCCAGAAGCTCGTCTATGGTCTCTTCTGAATAATCGCAGATAAGGTATGACCTTCCGGCCCGCAGGGATCGTTTCGACCAGGTCCCTTCAATCATTGGATGGGGGAGCCCCTCGGCCAGCTCGATAGCTTCAATCCTGTTGAGCATGTTTGAGGTTTTACAGGCAAATAACGCCACCTTTGATCCTTCGATGGTTTCTCCTTGGACCGGTTCTACAGGCATTTCGGGATACTGTCCCCACCAGCCTGTAACCTTGCGTTCACGGGAACGGTCCATTGAATAAGCCTGGACCATTGAGCCATATCCGGTTTTCCTGGCAGAGCTGCTTCTTGAAGGGTCTGACCCTTCATCGTTCAAAGGAAAGCCCCCCAGGGTTTTAACATTGAGTGGCATCAGTGCGACAGCGATGGAATCATTGCTGCTTATTCCAAGGATCTCGGCTACAGTTTTACCAATAGTAAGTGGGAGGGGACCCCAGGTAATAAAATCCACCTTATTTTGAGGAGTCACAGAAATGAGCTCCATCGTAAGGTATGTCGGCTTTTCAGCAATCCTGAGTTCAAGGTTGACTTTATTCAATGGATAGTACAGCCGGATTATACCTTGCTGTTTCTTAACTGTAAGACGGGAAGGAATCTCCCATCCGCCGCTTGTCTTAATTTTAATCAGGAACGATGCAGTGTCTTTATACAGCATATCTTTTCTGTTTGATAGGCTGATGAGGTGTTCCAGTTGCCCGCTGTTCCCTAACTCAAGCTGCAGTTCATTAGTCCTGAAAGAAACCTGTGCAGTAAGCGTTTGGCTTGTAAAAAGCAGGGTAGCGATCAGGAAGTGGAAAAATGATTTCATTGGAGACTACTATTTACGATTTACGAATTACCAATTACGATTAACGGTTAACGAATCCCGGATCCCGCTATCCAGCTATCCAGTTATCCAGTTATCCAGCTATCCAGTTATCCAGTTATCCAGTTATCCCGTTATCCCGTTATCCCGTTATCCAGTTATCCTGCATCCCTTTTTCCCGCTGTAAACCTAAGATTTTTTTCAATAATTCTTTTTTGCAGGCAATTTTTATTACATTTAAGTCCTCAAATCACTTAATTGTTAATTAATTAACGATGGAATATAAAATTCTTAAAATTTCTATCACCGATCGTATTGCTTGTGTTACTATTAGCAGGCCGGCGGTACTTAATGCCCTGAATACAGAGTTTTTCAGGGAGATGGATCATTTTCTTCATGATCTCCAGGGGCGTGACGATGTAAGGGTACTGGTCATCACCGGTGAAGGCAAGGCGTTTGTAGCCGGCGCCGACATCTCTGAGATGTCGGGAATGGAGCCTGAGGCAGCGTTTGAATTTTCAAGGTTTGGCCAGAGTGTGTTCGCCCAGCTTGAGAAGCTGCGTATCCCTGTTATAGCCGCCGTGAACGGCTACGCACTGGGAGGCGGATGCGAACTTGCTATGGGCTGCGATTTCAGGATTGCGAGCAAACTTGCAAAGTTCGGTCAGCCGGAGATGAACCTCGGCCTTACTCCCGGCTATGCCGGGACTCAGCGTTTATCAAGGATCGCAGGTTTAGGCAATGCACTTTATATGATCCTGTCGGCCGACACCATCACTGCCGATGATGCCTTTCGAATGGGACTTGTTCAAAAGGTTTGCGAACCCGAAACCCTGATGGATGAGGTGATGAAGCTTGCTTCAAAGATTGCTTCCAACGGCTCGGGGGCGATCCCGGCCATCAAAAGGCTGATCCGTGATGGAATCACACTTCCTTTTGAGGACGGAAGTATCCTTGAAGCCAAAGCATTCTCTGAATTGTTCGGTGAACCTGCCACTAAAGAGGGGATGAAAGCGTTTATGGAAAAACGCAAGCCGGAGTGGTAGGGCAAGGCTTTTCCTTGCCTATACGGGATATCCAGTTACCCAGTTACCCAGTTATCCAGTTATCCAGTTATCCAGTTATCCAGTTATCCAGCTATCCAGTTATCCAGCTATCCAGTTATCCAGACCATAAAGTATTAACCATTAACCCAAAATACCAAACTAATGACTTACGAAGAAAGATTACAGCATGTCTCGGTGTTAGGTGCCGCAGGAAAAATGGGAAGCGGCATCCTGCTGCTCACGGCGGTTGAAATGGCTGACCTGAGCCTGAAGGCAGGGAACAAGGGCAAGACCTTTGTCCTGAATGCCATCGATGTTTCGGATGAGGCCCTCGCGGGTGTCATGAGATACCTTAAAGCCCAGCTCCTCAAGATAGCCGAGAAAAAAGTTAATGCATTGAGGGCGGTCTATACTGAACGCCGTGACCTCATCGACAATGACGAGATCATTGCCCAGTATATTTTCGATGTAATGAATCTAGTAAGGCCCACTACGAGGCTTGAAGCTGCTTATGATTCGAAGATGGTCTTTGAAGCGATAAAGGAGGATTCAGCGCTGAAGGTCAAGATTTTTTCACAGATAAATAAGAACAATACTCAACAACCCTGGTTTTTCACCAACACTTCTTCCATTCCGATCACTGTTCTGGATGAGGGCGCCGGGCTTGGCGGACGTATCATCGGTTTTCATTTCTACAATCCACCCGCTGTTCAGAAACTGGTGGAAGTCATCCGCGGTAAAAATACACTGAAAGAGGTGGAGGAATTCGCTTTGGCATATGCCAAAAATCTCAGGAAGGTAGTGGCCCCGGCCCATGACATTGCCGGATTTATCGGGAACGGGCATTTTATGCGTGACATCCTGCATGCAACTTCCGAGCTCCACAAGCTGATAAAGGATATGTCGCTGGCCGAGGCCATTTATGCTGTGAACAAGATCAGCCAGGACTATCTGGTAAGGCCGATGGGAATTTTCCAGCTCATCGATTACGTGGGTGTTGATGTATGCAGTTTCATCATGTTCGTGATGGCTCCCTACACCAAAAATGAGGTAATTCATTCCCCTTTCCTGGATAAGCTGATGGGGCTTGGGATTAAGGGCGGACAATATTCCGACGGATCGCAGAAGGACGGTGTGCTGAAATATGAGAAAGGAAAGATCGTGGCGGTGTATGATCCGATAAAAGAGGCTTACATTCCTGTAAGTGAATTACAGGCAAAAGTGGATAAGTTTCTGGGCGCAATGCCGGCTCCTCCTGCATGGAAGATTGTTGTTGGCAACAAGGCCAAGGATGATATTCTGATACCTTACTTTGCCCAGCTTAAAACGGCTGATTCCCCTGGTGCGGAGATTGCAAGGAATTATGTAAAGAAGTCGAAGGAGATCGGGAAACACCTTGTGTTGAGCGGGGTTGCCTACAATGATGCGGATGTGAATACAGTTCTGCTGACAGGTTTTTTCCATGCTTATGGACCGATAAATGAGTATCTTGATTGATTGGATTCGGGATGCAGGATTGACATCAAACATATTACTGTTGTAAAAAAGATTTAAAATGAAGAAACTAAGAAGAAAAGTATATATGGTAGCCGGTTACAATACCATTTCAATGGGCAGCGGCCGCAAGGAATTTCATCCAAAGAAGGAACGCCCGGGGCTAGAGGATTATATTAAGGAAGCGGGACAGGGAACCCTGAAAATGATAGGCGGGGCGAAGAATGTGGATGAATGTGTGATCGGGAACTTCATGGCTTCGCGGTTTAACAGGCAGGCCAATCTGGCTGCGTTTTTCCCTTTTATCGATGAAGGGTTGAGGTATAAGCCGGCAATCCGGGTGGAGGGTGCTTGCGGCACGGGAGGCCTGGCGCTGATGAGCGGGATTAAAAGCATACTGGCCGAGACGGCCGAAGTTGTTCTGGCTGTAGGCTTCGAAGTCCAGAATACGGTGAAAGCCATTTATTGTGCCGATTTTCTGGCGCCTGCCGGCTGGGCTGCGATGCGCAAGGACGGGCATGCTTATTTTTTCCCCGGGCAGTTCAGCGAGAGGGCGGGTGCTTATTTTGAAAAATTCGGAAGAGAGACGACCCGGAAGGCATTTGCCCGTTGGTACCGCAATGCGATAGAGAATGCAAGGCTTTGCCCAACAGCTCAGGAGTACCATAATACAACCAAAGACCTGGAAGCAGCAGCGATGGTTGAGCCCAATGCCAAAGCTTTTCTTGAGAATCTAACTGCTTTGGATTGTTCCAAGGTTAGTGACGGAGCTTCGGCTATCGCCATCATGAGCGAGGAAGGGCTGAAACGATGCGGGATACCCGTTTCAGAAGCTGTTGAAGTGGTGGGGTACGGACAGGTGGAAGAGGATATCACCAAGCCACCTCCCGACAGGACTGCTCTTACGACGATGAAACAGGCTGTTTCGAACGCTTTGGAATTTGCCGGGATAACTATCGCAGAAGTCGCTACCGCTGAGATCCACGACTGTTTTACGGTAGCAGGCATTATGGCCGTTGAAGCCCTTGGTCTTGCTGAGCAAGGCAAAGGCCCCGAGTTTGTGCTTGAGGGGAATACGGCCCGGGACGGGAAGTTTCCGATCAACACAACCGGCGGTCTCATTGGCTGGGGGCATCCTACGGGAGGAACGGGCGTTCATATGGCGGTGACCCTGTGGGAGCAGCTTACAGGCAAAGCCGGCGCATCACAGGTGAATATACCTGAAGACCGTCCGTATGGTTTGATGGCCAATATGGGCGGGGATGACAAGACGCTGGTGGCAATAGTATTTAAAGCGTGATCTGTGATCCGGATATCCAGTTATCCAGCTATCCAGCTATCCAGCTATCCAGTTATCCAGCTATCCAGCTATCCATCTGTCGGTGAAGAATAATAATGTTTCAAACCAGCCTACCATGAATTTCGAACTAACTGAAGAACAGAAAATGATCCGCGACTCGGCAAGGGAATTTGCCCAGCGCGAACTGCTTACCGATGTAATTGAACGCGATGCGAACTGCATCTATCCCACACAACACATCCGACGTCTTGCCGAACTGGGTTTCCTGGGTATGAATGTCTCCGCCGAATGGGGTGGAGGAGGAATGGATACTATCTCTTATGCCCTGGCTATTGAGGAGATCTCGAAGTGCGACGCCTCAGTTGCCGTGATCCTGGCCGTGCATAATTCACTGGCCTGTTACGGTATAGAGCATTTCGGAACCCAGGAGCAAAAAGAAAAATACCTCAGGCCGATGGCGAGAGGTGAAAAACTGGGGGCCTTCCTTCTTTCCGAACCCGAAGCCGGTTCCGATGCTTCCTCCCAGCACACAATGGCTGTAGATAAAGGAGATCATTATGTGATCAACGGGGTGAAGAACTGGATCACCAGTGCCGACAGGGGTTCATACTACCTTGTGATCGCACAGACAAATCCCGGCATAAAGACCAAGGGCATAAATGCGTTTATCGTTGACAGGAACTCAGCGGGTATCAGCCTCGGACCTCATGAAGATAAAATGGGAATGCGCAGTTCCGACACCCATTCTGTCATGTTTACTGATGTCATCGTCCCCAAGGAAAACAGGATAGGGGATGACGGCTTCGGATTTAAATTCGCTATGAAACTTCTTGAGGGCGGAAGAACGGGTATTGCCGCCCAGGCACTGGGTATTGCGGAAGGAGCCTATGAACGTGCCCTGAAATATTCCAAAGAGCGCAAGGCTTTCGGAGTCGAGATCATTTGCCACCAGGCTATCGCTTTCAAACTGGCCGATATGGCAACCCGTATAGAAGCCGCAAGGAACCTGGTCTACAAAGCAGCCTGGCTTAAAGATAACTTGCAGCCATATGGAACGGCAAGTTCCATGGCAAAACTCTTTGCCGCCGATACCGCTATGTGGGTTACCACCGAAGCAGTCCAGGTGCACGGAGGCTACGGCTATGTGAAGGAATATCACGTGGAACGCCTTATGCGCGAAGCCAAGATCACACAGATCTATGAGGGGACTGCCGAGATACAAAGAATCGTCATCTCAAGGGCGCTGTGCAAAGAATAGACCAGAGATGTACAATGTACAAATGAAGAGTTGATTAGTAAGTTGCTGCTGTCAGTTTCAGGGCTTCGGCTGAGGGCGTGGCTTTGAAGAAATGCTTTTCGAATTTCGAACTGTCGAAAAGGTATTCATATTCATACTGGTAAGCCATTTCAATGCTTTCCATCGCCAGTCGGTTGAAAGGCGCTGCCAGACGCATCATCCAGGTCTTCAATAACGAATACTTCGGATCAGCTCCCATAGCCCTTGCTGCCATTGAGATGAACTCCGTTCCTGTTACAGCATCATGAGCCGAAGGGAGATGCCAAACCTGGTCATAAGCATCGGCTGTATTGCCCAGCAGAGCAACTGCTTTACCCAGGTCAGGAGTAAATGAGAAAGAATGTTTCACCTTATCATTGGCGATCCACTGTGCGCTTTTCTTTTCCTTGAATTTCATGAATATCATAGGATGCATGAAAGTATTGGTGGCTCCCGGCCCCAGGAAATCTGCCGAACGGGCGATAAGGGCATGCAGGTTTCCCTGTTTGACGGCATCCATGAGCCGGTTTGCAATCCCTGCCCTGACCTCTCCCTTCCTGCTGCAGGGATTATAAGAGGTTCCCTCGTTCATCCACCCCTTCACTAATCCGTACATATACACATTGTCTAGAAACACCAGCTTTGCTTTATGCTTAATACAAGCTGCAATCACATTCTCCATAACCTTAGGCCAGTCCGCCTTCCATACCCTGATATCATAAGGTAGTCCGGCCAGCAGATAAACGACCTCCGAACCCTCAACGGCATCAGCAGTACTTGCAGCGTCGAGCAGGTCCATTTTAAATGTTTCTTCATTGGTATATGATTGCGGATTGCGTCCTGCCAGCCTGATACGTCCTGTGGTAAATGCCGACAGAGCCGGCACCAGGTGCATGCTGATGGAACCGCCGCTTCCTAAAATAGTCTGCATACGATTGAGGATTTAATTAATGCAACTGATGACAAATTTCGAAAAATAATCGATACAAAATGCTTGACAAGCATCCATCAATATATTATATTTGAATGCTTTAATTTCTCTCCCTATCTGATTAACCTTTAAACTGTATGACTCATGAAAAAAGTTCTGTTGTCCCTGGTTTTGCTCAGTTTGGTATGCTGCCAAACCTTGTTTGCCGTAACAATTCCAAATCAGAGAGCCCTTGTCATCGGGATTGATAGATATAATCCTGATTCAATTCAAGGACGATGGCATAATCTGGATGGTTGTAAAAATGATGCTATCTCTGTAAGGGCTTTGTTAATTGCCCGTTACAACTTTCCGGCATCCTCAATCGACACTTTGTATAATCAACAGGCAAGCAGAGCATCGATCCTGAAGTCGTTTAATCGATTGCTCGACAAATCCAATCCCGGAGATATTGCAGTGATATATTATGCCGGCCATGGGTCCCAGGTGAAGAACTCAAAATCAGCTGAAGAGGATAAAATGGACGAGTCAATGGTACCTGCCGACTCTTATAAAGGGGAGAAAGATATCAGGGATAAGGAGTTGGCAATCATGTTTAACAAATTTGCTGATAAGGGTGTGTTGTTGACTATATTGTATGATTGTTGTCACAGTGGTTCAATCGGCCGCGGTAATCCGACAGAAAAACCTCCCAAGTACCGCAATCAGGAGCCGGATTTATCTTATGATGCCAATGATCCAACTACTTGTACACCACCTGAAGACAAAGGAGTATTGATCATGTCTGCTTCCCAGGATTTTGAATTTGCAAGTGAACAGAGAGATGAAAATCATATCCCTCATGGTGCGTTCACGATAGCTTTGATACAATCACTTAGCTCCTTACCGGTTTCATCATCTGCAAACGATATTTTTTCAAGTGTACGATCTATTTTAAAGTATAATGGAAAATTACAGGAACCGGTACTGGCAGGAACTCCTGAAAGAAAAAAGGAAACAATTTTCGGGATTGAAAAAGGGGCCCTTTCAGGAAAAACCCTGATTGCGGTCCTTGGCTTGGACAAAGAAAGCGTTCAGCTGCAGGGCGGAATTGTATTGGGTATCAATGTTAATAGTGAGCTGATAAATAAAGCGATTACTCCGAATATAAAGTTAAAGGTTGTTAAAATTGAAGGGCTGAATAAATGCCGGGCCATAGTAACGAAAGGTAAGCTTACTGATATTAAACCAGGTAATTTATTTGAGCTCAGTAACTGGTGCACACCTGCTGGTGCAGTATTAAAAGTCTATATTCCACCGACCGATTTATCCTATGATCAGATCAAAAATCTTGCAGAAGGTTTTTCAAAATTAGGGAATGATAAAGAATATTCATGGGTCACAGATCCTGCAAAAGATGCGCCTACCCATTCGGTCTTTTTCTCAAATGGCAAATGGTATATCGGGCTTCCTGATGGAAAGGTTGTGGATCTTGGGCCCAATCCGGATATTAAAATTATTCGTAAAAGCCTGACTGCCGGATCTAAATTATATGTAAGTCTGCCTCCGCCCAAAGAGCTGGTGCAACTGCTCAAAGAGCGATATAAGTATGACAATGCCGTTGAACCCGTTACTAATGCAAGTGATGCACAATACTTTCTCACCGGCAGATATATGAATGGGAAACTGGAATACGCCTATTCTGTTCCCCAGGTGTCTGTCAAAGACTCATCATTTGCAAACACTATGCCAATCCGTACTAATTATTTTACTTTCGACAATAATGAAACCTCAATAAAGATTAATGCTGACAGCCTTGCCGAATATTCACTTAGGCTTGCAAAGATAAAGGCATGGCTTGTATTGTCTGGTCCTCCCGACGAAGGGTCTTTTCCGTTTCACCTCGGAATTAAAAATGCCAAAACGAAGAAAATAATTTCGAACAACTCTGATGTCAGGCTGGGAGATACCCTGGGTTTTGTCCTGGTAACGGATATAAATAATTTAAATCAGTGGGATCGAAGCAGGAAGTATATTTATGTATTCAGCATCGATTCTAAGGGAAAGATGACCCTGTATTTCCCGCGTAAAGGCAGTAGTGTTGAAAACAAAATGCCTTCCCTGGATCAAAATGGTCAGCCGTTTAATGAATCTAATATTGGCCGGTTTCCAAGTTTTATTATTACCGAGCCGCTTGGTCTTGATACCTATATTATGATTGCATCTGATGAACCTATCCCCAACCCTGATGTGCTTAATCAGGAAGGAGTCCTGTCGAGGGGAGATCGTGGACCTGGTAATGGGGGATTGCAATCGCTCCTGAATGTCGGCACCAGATCGAGAGGCGAAATGATAACGCCATCCGATTGGGGCATCCAGAAAATCGTTCTGAAGAGTATTTCGAAATAGTGTGTTTATTAGCCATAAAAAAAGGCGACACTCATGCCGCCTTTTTTTATTTCTTAAAACCAACACTTAATCCCAAAGCCTCCAGGTATATTGATACTGGCAGTCAACATTAATGGGACCCCATGAAGCGGTTCCGCCGATTGATCTGGCATAGATCCTTGTTGCACCGGGAATAGCCCAGGTTACCTTGGCTTCATATGCGTCAATGGTACCTCTGTATTTATAATCCACATAAATATCAATGGTGTAACCGGTATGATTTTCGATAATCACATCACAATAATTTGCACCATAAACATCCCCTCTGGGTTTATCAGCAATCACCTTATCATCAACAGGTTTTGCCTGTTTGATGTTGGGGTCTGTAGCATCACCCCTGGCTTTGTCAATTTTGGTGAGCTTTGTTTCGATAGCTTTCTTTTCTTTTTGCGCCCCGGCAAAAACACTCCCGACGAAAAGAGCCAAGAGTACAAATACAAAAATTCTTTTCATAGATGTAAGGTTTTGGTTATAGTACAAATATAATTAATAAATCATCAAAGTCAAGAATTTGTGAAAAAATTATCAATTCATATCAGGTATTTAAATACGAGAATGCTTTATGACATAAAAAGATTCATTCCATGTCTATTTGAAAAATATTATTATTAAATTGCTCATGAAAAGTCAACAAGAGACTCAGCGGGTAATACTTAAACCTAATTCAGCGACCCTATGTTTAGAGTTTTAATAAAATCTGATACATTTTTTGCCACTCTGTTTATCTTTCTTGTTATTGGGTTATTGGACCTGATCCTGGTAAATACTTCATTTCTGGATCCCTTTGAAAGGGCTTTTGCTGATTTTCATTATACGGATATTCTGTATTCTAAAATTCTGAAGGACCACTCGACAATCAACACCAATATTATACTCGTTAATATTGATACCTTGAACCGGTCTGAAATTGCAAAGGAACTTGGCATTTTACAGAAATACAACCCGAAAGTAATCGGATTGGATGTTCAATTTACCTCAAAAAAAGATCCAAAGGAAGATTCGATCTTAAAGGATCGCCTGGGCAAAATACCAAACCTTGTCACGACAACAGCCATTGAGGAAGGAGAAGGGGAAGAGTTCTCGGAACCTGTCACTAATGATCCGTATTTCGGGGTACACATGTGCGGGCATGTCAATTTTACCGGCAATGACCCTAAACGTTCAACCGTCCGCACATTCTATCCTTTCATCAAAGTGAAGGATCGTGAGATCCCTTCGTTTTCAGCGATGATTGTAAAACTCTTTGACTCTCTGAAATATGTTAAACTTCAGAGCAGGAACAGAGGGGAGGAGATCATCAACTATTCAGGGAACTACTCCTCCTTCCGTTGCTTATCTTCATCCCAGGTACTTGCCGATGATCCCTTGCTTACCGAAATAAAAGACCGCATTGTGCTTGTGGGCTATTTCAACACCGGAAGTGATGATCTCTCGGTTGAAGATAAATATTTTACTCCCCTGAATTCAAAGGTCAGCGGGCGGTCATTGCCTGATATGTATGGCCTGGTTATCCATGCTAATGTTATATCAATGATACTTAACCAGGATTATATTGACAGGGTCCCCGGCTGGCTGAATATTTTAATAGCCTTTTTAATTATATATTGGATCACTGCCTTTTTCATCTATCTTTATGTGGATAAACATTTCCTGTTCCATCCGGTCGGAAAATTGACAGTATTTTGTTGTCTGGTCCTTCTCCTTTATCTGGTATTGGCATTATATCATTATTTTAACATTTTTTATAGTTCCACATTATTACTGGTTGTCCTGGTCCTTACACCCGACTTAATGTATTTCTATGAAGGGATCCGGAAAGCCTTGTACAAATGGTTTGGGCTGAAGAGTTATTTCATCTCAGGTAACAAATCTCATTAAACTGCTCTGACGATGGACTTAAAGCGATTCTTTTTCATTTGTTTTATTATCATCCCGTTTTGGGGATTGGCTCAGTGTGATTATTTTAAAATCTACCATGTTTCAGGACAGGTTTTTACCAAAGAGAACAATGCTTCTGTTAAAGCAACCAAAGATCATATCTTCAGAGCAGGTTCCATTGTCTTAGGGAAAGCTTCCCAACTTATAATGATTGATCCCCAAGGCCATGTAATTGTAAAGGATCAGCCCGGGGAATATTCCTTTAAACAGGTTCAGAAACAGTGTTTAACGCCCGGTTCAGGTTTTACGACCGAATATCTGAAATTCGTTTATGAAGGATTAACTGAAAAAGAAGAACCCGAGAAGCAAAAAGTTCATGCCTCCGTTTCAAGAGGGATTACGCTGATGCAGTCACCCCCCGACTCATCAGTGATTTTAGCCAATACAATGTTATTCAGATGGAGTAAGGGTAGTCTCTCATCCGCTTACATATTATCCATCAGAAATTCAAAGAGGGAGATAGTACTTTGGAAAAATATCAGGAATGATACATCCTGTGCCTTCCTCCAAATAGATACGATTTTTAAGCATTCCGGTTTTTATTCCTGGTCCTTACGCGATAACCCCAACCAGCAGGAAACCAGTTTTACATTGCAGTTCCCCGACAAGGAATGGATGAAAACTTACACCTCAGAAAAGGAAAAGTTGGAAAAAGAGCTTCATTTTTCACCGGAAATCAATGCTCTTATCATGGTCGGGTTTTATAAAAAATATCATTTGTTTTTGGAGGCGGCTGATCTACTGCGGAAGGCAATGAGGGATTATCCGCACGACAAAGAAATTCAGACGCTTAAATTAACCGACTGATTTAGTTTCGGTACTTCTTTATCAATTCCTTGAACTTTTCATTATTCCTGAAGTTATCGAGATCAGTGTCATTGGCAATATTTTCCCAGTTTTTATATCCCAGTTCAAGGGACTTTTTAAGGTAATGTTCAAATTCAGCTTCTTTTTTTAACAATGCATATATGCAGGCCAGATTATAGGCTGTATTCATGTCTTCATTCTGATTTTTCAAACCAATGATCAGTGGTTCGTATTTTTCGGAAGAATAACTTCCCTTAATATAAAGGACACAAAGGGATGACAGAGTATAGGTATAATCTGGTTTTAGAATATATGATTTAAGCAGGGCTTTTTCAGCGTATGTAGTATTGCCGGATTCCTTGAAGGCATTACCGATCAGATAATATTCAAAATAACCAAGTAGCTTTCTGTTCATTTCCTTATTAAATAACCTCACTGCATTAGTCGTGTCATGGAGTTGGATATAGCTAATAATTACGTTACTTAAGCCTGTTGCATCCAGTGAATCAATCTTTAACAGTTTGTTATAATAGAGCAGGGCATTCTGATATTCCTTTCTGTTCAGGTATATTTTTCCGATTGCTGAATAAGGATATTTAAATGCAGGACTAAGGCGGGTCCCTTTCTGGTATTTTTCAAGAGCTTTATCGATCAGATTCTGTCTCCTGTAAACATCTCCAAGGTATACCTGTGAGTAAACGTAATTGGAATCAATGGAAATAGCCTTACGAAGGACCGATTCAGCCTCTGCCAGACGAGACTGGCCAAGATATAATCCCCCCAGATTATTATAGGCATCTATATAAGTCGAATCTATTCGTATTACCTTCAGATACATGGTTTCCGCTTCCCGGAGCCGCCCCATGATTTTATAAATAATTCCAAGGCTGTAATATCCATCAATATAAGTCGAATCAATAAAAACAGACTTTAAACTCATCTTTTCCGCAAGGTTAAGCATGTTTTGAGTTTTATACAGGATCCCAAGGTTATAGTATGGGAGGTTATATGCAGAATCAATGAGGATTGCCTTTAAATAAATATTTTCAGCTTCCTTGAAACGTTTCTGGTCAAAATATAAGTTTCCCAAACTGTTGTAAGTATATTTGTCGAGCGAATCCATCTCAACCGCTTTCAGTAGCATCCTCTCGGCCTCTTCATAACGCTTTGTCTTTCTGTACATCGATCCAAGTTGAGTATATGGCCATTGAAACATGGAATCTATTTGTATCGCATACAGGTACATTTTTTCTGCTTCGTCAAATCGGTTCAAATTGTAATAAAGTACACCAAGGTTACCATAAGCCCATTTATATTTGGAATTAAAACGTATGCAAGTCCGGTACATTGTTTCAGCCTCTGCATATCGTTTTTGTTTTAAATACAAATTACCGAGATCAATATAGGCAATCAGATTTAATGAGTCTTTATGAACAGCATACTTGTAGTTTTGTTCAGCCTCCTTAAACCGTCCTTGCTCATAGTAAAAATCTCCAAGACAAAGCCATGACCAGGTATATGCCGAATCAACCCGGATGGCTTTCAGGTACATCTGCTCCGCCTCCTGCTTACGTTTCTGATGGGAATATAAATCGCCAAGATTCCTGTATGCCAATCTGTAATCCGGATCCAGGGACAGAGTCTTTTTGAATATCAATTCCGCTTCCTTATATTTATTTTCAGCTGCATATACCGTTCCAAGATTGTTATAGCAATCAGTATTTGCAGAATCGAGCTGAAGGCATTTCAGTAAGGCTTTTTCAGCTTCCTGGTATCTTTTCAGGTCTTTTAAAATCGTACCCCTTAAGTCCCATGCGTATTTAAAATCGGGATATAATTCCAAACATTTCTCATTGTATGCAAGCGCAACCACACCATTGGATACAAGCGCGGCAACATGATATAAATACGCCTGGTTACTGTCGAGTTTAAGAGCCTTATTAATGTAATACAGAACTGAATCTTTGTTTTTATGATAGAATGAGCGGCCTTTACAGAAATAATATTTCATTTCAGCCACTTCGTTATAAGGGTGTGAGGGGTAGTATTTCTGCCTTAATTCATATAGTCTCTGGGCTGACCGCGAAGTTGTTCCAAAGATATCCTCCCATTGAGCAGGTTTCTCTTTGACCTCGGGACTGCTTGCCATTCCCTCTTTTGAATTTTCAGTTGGGATGTCTAATGAAGCGCGGGCGGTTTTGATATCGCCCTCCAGATATTCACCGATTGCGAACTGGATCTCGTTTGACAGTGTTCCGCAATAATTCAGTAACACTTCTTCTTTTTCAGCCTTATACAGGCTGTCGAGTTTCTGGATTTTTGTAAAATAATAATCCGCCTGAAAATTGCCAAAGAAATGCTTACGCTGGATATTCAGATAAAATGAATCAACCATTGGCTTGATCTCATCTGGGACTGTCACCGATTGCACAACACCACGACCTTTGGCATTGACCGCCAGAAGTTGCGACTTGTTAGCTGCAATTTGTTTAAGAAAATCAGTTTCGACATAGGATTTGTTAAAATAGCCGATGGTCGCCTGCAGGTTCTGGTCACAGCAAAACGCAGGTTCCTGTTTGAATCCCGTGGCCTCAGGAACCTTGATCTGCAGGTAGCGTTTAATTTCATTAAAAGTGATCTGCCCGTCCTTATTAATGATATCAGCTTTGCCATACAATCCCTGAAGAAGATAAAATGTAAATACCCCATGACCATACCAGGCGATATTGCCTGGAACGTCTTCAAAACTCTGCTGGGCATTGCTGCTTGATAGTATGCGGATTTCACCCGTATTGTCGTCCAGTGTGCTTTGTGAAAGCAAGGTTAGGCCGTCTTTTCCGGTTACTGCATCAAACGAGCGGCAGGCATCAATAATAAGGAGGACTTCCACTCCCTTTTCATGCATTGGGGCAATAAAGTCCCGTTTAACATTAAAAAGGGGAACGCCGCCCGAGTAAAAGATATTCGCTTTATTGAACTGCGGACTTACATTGTAAGCCATGAGATAGGCATTATTATTGCCTACCGACACACCGTGGCCGGCAAAATAAATGATAGCCTTGCTGCCTTTTTTACAGTTTTGTTCCAGCCAGACCATTCCGTTTTCCAGGATGTCCCCATTTTTTGCCTGGTCATTAATAAGCAACCTGACGTTCTTTGACGGAAGATTCAATCCTGCACTGTCTTTCAGGTAATTTGCAAATGCAATTGCATCGGCATCGGCATAATGAAGACTGCTGAACTTTTCATATTTGGAGATACCTATTACGAGAGCATAGGTTTCTTTCCCAAGGCTATCCTTTTGGAAAATTGGTTCTGATCCTCTCTGTGCCCATCCAATGAAGGGAAACAGAAGTGTCAATAAGAATAAATTCCTCATGGTGCTATGATTTTAGGTCTGCCTCAAGTCCATGGCAAATGAAAAATATAACTCTATAAATTTACTGAATAATTTAACAAAACATGATTTTTGAGATTCTTTTGTTAGGATATTGTATTATCCTTTAAGAAATTATATCTTTACTGCTATACACAGCAGTTTTTTTGCCAGATCATTAAAGCTATATGAAACTAGTTAGAAAATTTATAATTCCTTTCATCCTCCTCTTTCTGCAATTTCACAATATCTCTTATGGGCAGAAAATTGATTCAATCCTGAAATTGTATAACAGACAAACAAAGGAGCTATATGTGTCAAGGGGGGAGCCATGGGAGCCTTGGAAAGGAAAAGTTAATATAAGCACTATTCAACGGCTGTTGGGTCAGTTTGTCCCGAATGTTGGAATGGTATTCTACGTATATTCCCAGGACACACTAATAATCTCACTTATCAGTAAAAATGGACTTGTTGCTCAGAATAACACAATAATTCCAAAAGATTCTCTGGCATCGCTAGCAAATAGCACAAGAAATGCATATTCAAGGGATTTCTCTTCCCGTCGTCCTGCATACCGTGGCAGCAAATCCCTTGAAGAGGAAAAGATTCAGGATGTCTCCGAAATATCAAAATTGTTATGCAATATCCTTTTACCGTTTCCTGAAGAGCTCAAAGCATTTGATCATCTTATCATCGTTCCGGCTTTGAATATTGGCACAGTCCCATTTGCTTCACTCAAACCCTGGAATACAAATGAATATCTTATCGACAGAATGAGCTATTCAATTGCCCCAAGCCTGAATGAAGTTGTTCTGCTTTCCGAAAGATATAGCTATGGTAATCATTCTTCAACGGGGCAACATCAAAGAATAAAATTTCAATGGGATTCTGCCTTATTGGTCGGGAACCCGGCTTATCCAAAGGATTCCAAGTGGGTTTTCCCTGACTTGCCAGGTGCTGAAAAGGAAGTCAGTCTGCTGGCAAACCATAAAAGCATTAAGAAATATACGCTCCTGACCCAGGAACAGGCAACCAAAGAAAGGGTTCTTGATCTTATGGTCCACTCAGATCTCTGGTATTTCGCCACTCATGGAATTGCTGATTCCCAGGATCCGCTTAATAACAGTTTTCTTGTATTGGCTGGGAATTCAGAACAAGGTTCTTTCCTTACGGCAAAAGAGATCCAGTCAATATCTGAGAAAATGAATCAAAAGAAGATCGACCTTGTAATTTTATCAGCCTGCCAGACCGGTCTTGGAAAATCTCATGAAGCAGGTATGATCGGCCTGGCAAGGGCCTTTCATATTGCCGGAGCCCGTGATATCCTGATGAGCTTATGTATCGATGACAAGGAAACTGCAAAACTGATGAATCTGTTCTTCGATTATCTTGAAGAAGGCGGTTTTCTTATGCCTCATGAAGCCCTGAGGAAAGCGATCCTTAAATATAAAAGCGAGATCAACCCAAGTCCTTCTTACTGGGCAGCGTTTTCGATTTTTGGAATGCCATATTAGTATAGTCTTAGTTTCATTCAGCAATGAAAAAGATATTTCTAAACATTATTTTTTTCCTGATCGTGCAGATGTCCTTCTGCCAGTACCCATCAGTTGTACTTCAAAGACCCTTTGAATATATTAACAACATCTATGAAAACACGGCCAGGTACTTTATAGTTGAAGAAGGCCCGGTAAAAAGGAATTACAGCATTTGGGAGCAGGACAGCAAAATAATGCTGGGAAGCCTGGTTTATTTTCCGGGAAACGGACAGGGATCCGGAGTAGTAAGAATGATGGGGGATGGCAGAATACTGATTTCCGGGAATCATAATATACTTAAAGCGGATCTGATTAACCATGACACCAGCACTTTCATAAATATAATTCAATACCCTGAATACCATCTGGCATATAACTTCCTGCCCTGGGACAGCACAAAACTTATCATGGCAACAAAAATCTATCCTAAACCAGGAAGGGTTTATGATGTTACTGATCAAGGACGATTGCTGATCTATGATACTGTGCAGAGGAAAGTGATCCTTACCCAATCAGTGAATTTTGAGATTACTTTATTTTCCTTTATTTTCGGTAAAAAGCAGGTTTGGGCAGGTACAAATCATGGAGAGGCAATACTGTATGATTCAGCCCTGAACATGAAAACGAGGATTAGTTTATTCCATGGCCCGCTAAGATACCTGTATCAGGTTTCAGATTCTTTGCTGATTGCCAATGAGAATGACGACCCCATTGACCACTCCTATACAAGAGGGAAAGGGGCATTGTTGTTTTATAATTTAGGAGAAAAGAAAAAGAGGGTGGTTTCATTTTCTGAGCAGGTCTCCCCGTTGAATGATAAGTCTTTTGGAGCAGATAACGCTATTAATTCAATACTCGTTGATAAAACCAATAAAAATGTAATTGTCAATTATGGCTATTCAATGATCGAAAAAGTAAGTTATACGACATTTAATCGCGCCATTCTTAAAACACCTGATTTTCAAAAAATTGCAAAAATTATTTTCAATGGTGATAGTTCGCAACTTATTATTTGTGGTGGTAAATTTTCGTTAATGCCCAATATAAATAAAATATGCTACTATGATCTAAGGAAAAACAGAGTACTGTATTCTCTCAAGAATTTCAGAACCCCAGTTAAAAATAAACAGTCCTTTTGCGAAATCTTTCCCGATAGTAACACATACTTTATCACAAGGAAGAATGAACTCCCAAAAATGAATGCCGATACCGTGATGTTGTATTCTTTTCATGACAAGCCCCGGAAATTGATATTCAGGAACTGTTGGGTTCAACTCTACCCAAATTCAACAATTATATCCATTTATAATTATGCGTATTGCTATCATTTAAATCTAAACTCAAAATTAATAAACAGGAGTTTATATGATATCGACATGAATAAAATGGATCAACAACCACCTGCCGGCAGTAACAGTTTTCCCTTCAGCATTGTTGAAAAACTGGTTTTTAAGGATTATACATTCCAGGATGAAGTGATGGATCTGGTTTATTCGCCTCAAACATTCACAACCGTCATTATCTCAAGGTCATTTTCGGAAAGCTCAGGATTGAATTGGACCTCATCGGTAGTCAGAAATAAAAAGGAAATATACAAATACAGTTTCAATAATGATATCTCTGGATTGACCCGGGTTTCGGCCGATGGTAAATTCCTGGCATATTCCGAAGAAATGAAAGCAAATTCAGCGATTCAGAAACTCAATCTGGTTGATCTTTCGAAAGGGAAAGTCATTTTTTCGCAAAGATTCAAGGATGGATCATTGAAATATTCTGATTTTGATATTAATAATCCTTCTTGTTATTATGTTACACAGAAAGGAGACGAAGCATCAAAATTATACAGGATCAATCCGGAAAAGAAAGAATTAAAGGAGGAATTGGTCAATGACCAGTCAGACTTTTACGACATTATTGTTAATGAGAATGAAGATATGATTGCTTGTGGATTGTACGATGAATATTTTATTGAAAAACTCTCAACCCATGAGCGTTTATATACGAAAAAGCTAAATAAGCCTGTAAATGAAATTTTATATTCAAAATCGCTGAAGGCGTTTGGATATGCAACTGATGACGGACTGTCGCTGATAAGGGACAAATCATTGCAGCTTGCCTTCTATGAATTCAATGACTTTCATTTTTCGGTCATTTCAAACAGGGGATATTATTTTTCGGATAAGGATGCGTTGCAGAACTTTGGCTTTGTTTACAATAGGAAAGGATACAGGATTTCAGATTTCGACCTGTACTTTAACAGGCCCGATCTGATCTATCAATACCTTGATGGATCGAACAGGGAATTCAGGAAATTACTGGACAAATCAATTGAAAAGCGCTTGAAATATTTTGGCAAAAAACAATCAGCAGCCGCCGAAAGTTACTTCGCAAATCTGCCGGAAGCATATTTTTCAAGCAAATCCAAACTACCTGATTTTTCAAATGATTCCATATTGGATGTTGGTGTAACGCTTGTATCTAAAGGGACTCCGCTTGAAAAGTTCCACCTGGACGTAAACGGAAATCCTCTATTCGGCCATAAGGGATACAGCCTGAACTGTGATTCGTGCCCAACCTGGTCAGGTACTTTTCCTGTGAGCCTGGTAAACGGGAAAAATCTGATCCAGATCAGTGCAGAAGACAAAAACGGAAAAATATCCGCCCGTGAAAGTATTGAAATCATTTGTGAGAAGCCTATCGCCAAACCCGATCTGATCTTTATACCAATCAGTGTTTCTATATACCTGGATGAAAGATACAACCTGAAATACTCTGTCAAGGACGGAAAGGATATGCAACATTTGTTTTCTTCATTTTCTTCAACATATAATGTAATCACTGATTACGCTTATTTTGATAAGGATGCTACGCGGGAGAATATAATGAAGATAAGTGAAAGGCTTAAATCGTCAAAGCCTGCGGATTGCGTAATACTGTATGTTTCAGGGCATGGGCTGCTTGACAAGAACTCGGATTTCTATTTTGCAACGTATGATATGGATTTCAGCAACCCTTCCTCAAGAGGAATCAGTTTTTCAGAGTTGGAGTCCCTGCTTGACAGCATCCCAGCAGGTAAAAAGCTATTCCTTATGGATGCTTGTCATTCAGGGGTTGTTGACAAAGAAGATGTCGCAGTAAGCTTTATTGCAGGCAAGCAAACAGAAGTAAATCAGGATGTGAAGACATATACTACAAAAGGTAATACGATTCTTGGCGATGGCGTAAATCCCGCAGCCGTACAGACAAGTTTTGAGCTGATGCAGGACCTTTTCGCCAGCATTAACCAGGGATCAGGCGCTGTGATCATCTCTGCTGCCGCAGGGAACAGCTATGCGCTGGAATCACAAAAATGGAATAACGGTGTGTTTACCTATGCTATTATCAATGGGTTGAAAAACAGGGAAGCTGATTTAAACAAGGACGGAAGCATTACTGTTTCAGAGTTAAGGAATTACGTGATTGACCAGGTACAGACCTTAACGGAAGGACGGCAGAAGCCGACATGCCGCCAGGAAAATGTTGAGTTTGACTGGAAAATATGGTAGTGCGGATTAATTCATCCGGAAAAATTTTCTACCTGATATTTTTTTTGCACTTTTGCCAGATGAGTTCCACCCTGATCATTGCCATCGTCTTTATTAATATTGCTTTTGTCATTTACACCTTCGGTGTTTGGGCCGAAAGGATACAGAGAAGGCTGAAATTGTGGCATCTGGTTTTCTTCTGGGGCGGACTGGTAGCTGATACAACCGGTACTACGGCAATGAGCGTACTCAGCGGAAGTCTTTTCAGGGCAACTTTTCATGGAATAACCGGTAACACAGCCATTTTACTCATGCTCTTTCATGCGGTTTGGGCAACTATCGTCCTCATCCGCGGGAATGAAAAACAGATCAATAACTTTCACAGGTTCAGCCTCCTTGTCTGGGGGATCTGGCTCATCCCTATGATAAGCGGGATGGTGTTCGGAGCAACGCACTAGGTGACTGGGTAACTGGGTAACTTGGCTCTGGCATCCAGTCACCCAGTAATCCAGTCATCCAGTATCCTACTGCAACGGTTTCCACTTTACAACAACATTCGTTTTTGCCGGCAACGATCTTAGGTATGCATAAATCGCTGAAAGGTCATTCACTTCCATCCCCGCATACATCGTCCAGGGCATGATCGTTTGCATATCCTTTCGACCAAGTTTCGGGGTCATATAGGTTGAAGGATCATAACCCTTAAACCGTTTTATAAAATCTTCCCTGCTCATCTTACCGATACCTGTTTCCATATCGGGCGTGATGTTAGGAGACGTGAGAACGCCATTCGGCATGACGAACTGCCTCCCTCCTGAGAAAGCCAGCGCTTTCACAATCTGGCCATGCTTTGCAGCCGTATGGCATTCAATGCAACCGCCTGCCCTAACAAGGTATTCCCCGTATTTAACTGTGTCGGATTCGGCAGGTTTTGGCATTGGTTGTGACTTCAAAGGAAATGTTCTTACCACCAGGTTCATCGGGAATGCCGGGTTCGAAGGCGGAGGAGTGTTATGAATCGCGGGGATGGAACGGATATAGGCTATGATTGAAAGGATGTCTTCGTTATCGAGAGTTCCATAAGCAAAGTAGGGCATAATAGGAAACATCGCGTTACCGTCTTTATTCTCACCACTGGTAATAGCCCTGTAGATTTCCGCATCACTCCAATTTCCAAGTTTGAAAGGAGTGATATTGGGAGATGAGAAAGCACCAGGAAATCCCATCTTCTGGTCGAAAACCTCGCCTCCTTTCCCGATGGTTCCGGCGACCGGCGGACCGGAGAACCTTTCCCAGTCCCTGGTTGAATGGCAATCCATGCAAACGGTCACATGATTTGCAAGGTATTGGCCCCGGGCCACAAGCTCGGGTGTGCTCTGGACAGAGATATTCTGCAACGGAACGTTCGGAAGCGCAAAGCGGATATACAGCATTACCACAATAACGATAAGGACCAGAGCTGCCACCAGGCCGCCTAGTATCCATGCCCATATATTTTTCTTCATAGAATCAGTCTTATATCTAAATATCTTAATACAAAGATGGGGAAGAAATAAATCTTGGTCAATATACAAATGAATTATTTTTGCTTTTGTTAATGTCGGCGGATGAGATCCGTGATTTTTACAGACCTTGATTTTTCATTATGGATAGCAGCAACGTGATCAGGATTGTAAATGCTTCAGAGAATAACCTGAACTCGGTCACTTTGGATATTCCTAAGAACAAGCTTGTTGTTGTAACAGGTGTTTCAGGATCTGGAAAGTCTTCGCTCATTTTTGATGTATTATACAGGGAAGCTGAATTCAGGTATTTCGGCTCTTTTTCGGCTTACGCCCGGCAGTTCCTTGGTAAAATGAAACGCCCTGAGGTAGAACGTATTGACGGACTGTCCCCGGCTGTGGCGGTTGACCAGGGATCTGTCATCAACAATCCCAGGTCCACCGTGGGAACCATCAGCGGAATCCATGATCAGCTGAGGCTGTTGTTTGCCAGGACAGGAGATGTATCCGATATCCGATATCCGATATCGGACATCGGATTTCCATTAACCCGCAGTCTGTTCTCTTTCAACTCACCCGAAGGAGCATGCCCCAAATGCAAAGGCCTGGGCGTTGAAGACCGCCTTGATCCTGAACTTCTGATTGGGGATACGACAAAATCCATCCGCCAGAGAGCGATGACGATAACAACACCGAACGGATATATTATGTATTCCCAGGTGACTCTCGATGTGCTCGACCAGGTATGCCGGGCCGAAGGGTTTACCATCGATATTCCCTGGAAAGACCTTACGCCTGAGAATAAACAGGTGGTTTTTTACGGAAGCGATAAGATTGAAATTCCGTTTGGCAAACACCCCCTCGAATCCAGGATGAAATGGAGCGGGATCACTGCAAAGCCCCGTGAAATGGGAGTTTACAAAGGGATCATCCCGGTAATGGAGGAGATCCTTAAACGGGATCGTAATAAAAACATCCTGAGGTTTGTGAGGACTTCGCCCTGCCAGACCTGCGGTGGAAAGCGATTGAATCCTCGGGCTCTATCGGTAAAAGTTGGAGGAAAGGATATTTCTGAATTTTCGGCCCTGCCGGTAACGGAAATGTCTGACCTGCTTCTTGCCACTGAATTTCCTGCTATTAATAAGGATGTTTCCAAGGCGATAGTTCAAAGTATTGTCTCACTCTCAGTTGAAATGAACAAGCTTGGCCTGGGGCATCTTTCGGCTTCGAGGGAATCGGGCAGTTTATCGGCAGGCGAATCCCGCCGTCTGAAGCTGGCAACCCAGTTGGGATCGTGCCTCAGCGGGTTGATCTACGTGTTTGACGAACCTTCAATTGGTTTGAATGGGACCGAAACGCTTGCGCTTATCGGGGTTCTTAAACAATTGCGCGACCAGGGAAATACTGTGATCGTGGTGGAACATGAGGATGAATTTATCAGGCATGCCGACCACCTGATCGATATCGGGCCAGGACCAGGAGTTTTCGGGGGAAATGTGTTGTTAAATATTGCAGTCTCTGATCTGAAGGACCTGGCTGAAGATGTAATCAGCAGAAGCAAAACCTTATCTTATTTCTTCGGACGAGAACGCGTGGAATCGCAGGCTATAGTGAATCAAGACAAGGGAGTGCTGAAGATCTCGGGGGCTTGCCATCACAACCTGAAACATGTTGATATTGATTTTCTGCTCCAGGCGCTCAACGTGGTTACCGGCGTTTCAGGAGCAGGAAAGGCAAGCTTGGTCCATCAGACCCTTGGGAGTTTCATCAGAGTGAAGCTTGACCTGAGCAATGAAGAACCGGGAAAACATGGTTCCATCACCGGCTGGGAGGGAATCAAACGCCTGATAGAAATAGACCAGTCTCCAATTGGACGCACCCCCCGGAGCAATCCTGCCACCTATACAGGGCTGTTTGATCATATCCGCGATCTGTTTGCTTCATTGCCAGAAGCTGTGGCCAGGGGATATGGCAAAAGCAGGTTTTCCTTCAATACACAAGGCGGACGATGCGAGGAATGCCAGGGCGCCGGCTACAAACAAACCGGCATGCATTTCATGGGAAACGTGGAAACCCTATGCGAGACCTGCAATGGACGCCGTTTCGACAATGAGACCCTGGAAATCCAGTGGAATGGCAAGAATATTTATGAAATCCTGGAAATGCCGGTATCCGAAGCATTGAAGTATTTCGAAGGTGAGAAAAAGATACTCTGTTACCTGCAAACCCTCGATGAACTGGGATTAGGCTATCTTACCCTGGGGCAGCGTTCATCAACCCTCAGCGGGGGAGAAGCTCAGAGAATCAAACTGGCATCTGAGCTGCTGAAATACACCGGATCCGGGATGCGGAATGAGGGATCCAGGATCCTCCATCCTGCATCCATTTATATCCTGGATGAACCTACTACCGGACTGCATAATGATGATGTGAAAAAATTACTTGCTTGCCTTAACGGGCTTATCGTCCAGGGCCACACAATTATTTGCATCGAACATCATGAAGCTGTTTTGAGATCTGCCGGACGGATCATTGAATTGGGTCCGGGGAGCGGAAGGGAAGGGGGAGAGCTGGTGTTCGCGGGTGATCCGGGGGAGTATTTTCGTGAGGAAGATGATATCAGATGTCAGATGTCAGATATCAGATATCCGACATCTGAGATCAGGAATCTGACCCTGAGCAACGTCACAACCCATAACCTAAAAGGAATCAATGTTACCATACCTCATGGACGGCTTACAGTAGTGACCGGGGTTTCGGGAAGCGGCAAGTCATCCCTGGCCTTTGATACAATTCATGCTGAAGCAAGAAACCGTTTCCTGGGAAATTTCTCTGCATATGCGCGTTCCCAGATCGGGATGAAAGACAAGCCCGACTTCGATGAGATCAAGGGATTACGTCCGACTTTCGCTGTTGAGCAGTCGGGAGTACAATCCAATCCGAGGTCCACTGTCGGGACCTACACGGGGATCTATGACCTTTACCGTCTGCTGTTTTCAAGGGCCGGACTGCAAACAACATCAGGACTGGATGACCGCCCTGAGCCATCCGCCTTGAATCAGACAAATTCCAAACAAAGGCTGTCAGATACGATTTCCAGGCCACTTTCAACTGTCTTTTCTTTCAACAGCATCCAGGGCGCCTGCTTGAATTGTGACGGTTTAGGGATGCTTACACTTTGCGACAAGGACAAACTGATTACAAATCCTGAACTTCCAATACTCCACGGAGCCATGGACGGAAGCAAAACCGGTCAATTTTACGGGGATCCTTATGGCCAATATATTGCGACACTTAAGGCTGTTGGAGAGATGCATGACATCGACTTTGGCCGGCCGTGGAACGAACTTTCCTCTGTTGAAAAAGAGCTTGCCCTGAACGGTTGTGGGGAAGAGATTTATAATGTAAGCTGGGAATTCCTCAGGAAAAAACGAAGCGGTATTCATCATTTCAAGGGAAAATGGCAGGGACTTCTGTCCCTGGTAAATGAGGAATATGCCCGCAAGCATGCAGACCACCGGGGTGAAAGTATGATGAACATCATGAGCAGGATGGTATGTCCTTCCTGCCTTGGTCGCCGTCTGAATGAAGAAGCACTGTCGTGGCTGTTTTGCGGTAAGAACATTGCGGAGATCTCGGGCTTGAGTATTTCAGATACGATCAGTTTCTTCGAAAATGTCAGGAACCCGCATCCTGTACCTGGATTAAAGTTGGGGGAGGAGTTTTCTGCCCACATTCCGGGTCCGATGGGAGGATTCGATCCGGCTGTCACTCTTCCCTTGGTTCTCGAGATACTTCGCAGACTGAATACCCTGGATAAGCTTGGGCTTTCCTACCTTAGTGTATCACGCAGGGTTGGCTCTCTTTCACATGGCGAAGCACGCCGCTTGCAGCTTGCAACACAGACGGGCTCAGGGCTCTCGGGAATGATCTATATTCTTGATGAGCCTACGGCTGGGCTGCATCCCCGGGATACAGCCAGGCTGATTGGACATATCAGGACGCTTATCAGTGAAAGAAATACCGTTATTGCTGTCGAACATGAGCGCGAAGTGATCCTTGGGGCCGATCATATTATAGATATGGGGCCTGGTGCAGGAGCTATGGGCGGTGAGATTGTTGCTGAAGGCAATGTAGAGGATATAATAAATTCCAAGCATTCGATTACCGGTAAGTACCTTGGGGATGCGAAAAACCCAACCAGATCTGGGATCCGGGTTATGTCATCCGGCCTCAGCATAAAAAACGCCTTTATACATAACCTGAAAAATTTTGACCTTGAAATTCCTTCCGGAGGTCTCATCTGTATAACAGGGGTTTCGGGCAGCGGTAAGTCCAGCCTTGTTTTTGATCTTATGTATGCCTCCTGGCTCGAAAGCAGGGCTATCGGCTGCCAGGGGATTGCCGGGTTTGAGAGATTTAGCAAGGTGGTCTCGGTTGAACAAAAGGAAGAATTTAATTCGGCGCTCGCTGTTGTTGCAACCTATTCGGGAGCATTCGACCTGATCCGAAACCTCTTTGCCTCATTGGTTGAGGCAAAGAAGGGAGGGTTCAGCAAAAACCATTTCTCCTTCCTGAACAAACAATCGCAGTGTCCCAATTGCGAGGGCATGGGCCAGTCCAGGATCAGTATGGACTTTATGCCCGATATATACCAGGAATGCGAGGTTTGCCTTGGGAAAAGGTTCAGGCCTGAAATTCTCGAAATAGGTTATTGTGGAAAAGATATCAGTGAGATACTGGATTTAAGCATATCGGAGGCTGGTATTTTCTTTGCAGGTCATAAACAGCTTCAATCGATCCTGAAAAATCTTGATGAAGCCGGATTGGGCTATCTCAAACTTGGCCAGCCACTGAATACCCTTTCGGGAGGAGAAGCACAAAGGCTGAATCTTTGCAGGGAACTGATGGCATCCCGCATCCCGTTATCCCGTTATCCCGCATCCCGGCTCCCAGCTCCCCGCTCCCAGCTCCCCGCTCCCAGCTCCCCGCTCCCGGCTCCCGCATCCCTTTATCTTTTCGACGAACCTTCCACAGGCCTTCACTTCTTCGATATTGAAAACCTTCTGAAATTGTTCCACCGCCTTGCAGATGAGGGTAATACCCTGATAATCATTGAACATGACCAGCAGATCATTTCAGAGGCGGATCATGTTATAGAACTTGGACCAGAAGGCGGGGAAAGGGGAGGGTACCTGGTGAAAGCTGTAAATCGGGTTCCGGGTGACTGATGTCGGATGTCAGATGTCAGATGTCGGATATCAGATATCAGATATCCGACATCTGATATTCTATTGCTTCCTCGTTGTGGCAATGAAGAAAAACAGCAGGAACCCGGCAGAAATAAACACCAGTTCGATCCCTATCGGCAGAAAAGCATCGGCTCCCTGGTCCCAGTTCAGGCGGCCTGCCCTGGAAAGTATCTGGATCAGGATCATACCGGCACCTGCAAAAAGGGTCACAAGGCCCCATTTTAGTGTGGGATATTTGGCCGTCTCACTTTCGATGGATTCAAGGATCCCGGCTTTGTCAATATGCCCGCTGTTGACGATCTTACGACGCAACAAATAGTCGGTCAGGGCTTTCAATAATGAATATATTCCGAAGAATACTACCGCAGTTACGATTGCGGCTCCGATTTGTTCACTAAACATATGGCAAGGGTTTTAAATTAAACTTCTGCACGATATGTCGTATGGGAGGTGCAGAAGGTTGCAGAAATCAGCAGTTTTTTTTAAAGGGAACGGTAATTATCCTGTCTTCAGGCGGTAACCCGTATTATGTATGGTCTCGATTACGATCTTCGGATCGGGTTTCAGAACCTTCCTCAGGCGCGAAACGAAAACATCCAGGCTCCTGCTGAAGTAAATGTCATCATTGCCCCAGACCTTCCGCAGTATCTCTTCACGTTTCAGTATCCTTCCTTTGTTTTCGATTAGAAATGCAAGCAGTTCATTCTCCTTTTGGGTAAGGAACCGAGGCTTTTCGCCATAGCTCAGCTGCTGGTTCTTGTAATCGTAAGTAAATTCTCCAAGTCTCAGAGGTAAAGGATCAGTCGCGGGGACTATGTTCTTCCTTTTAAGGAACACCTCTATTTTCAGCACCAGTTCCTCCATGCTGAAGGGTTTTGTAATATAATCGTCCCCTCCCAGGGTCAAACCGGTTATCCTGTCCTCCCCGGTAGACCTGGCAGTCAGGAAGAGTATCGGAATGCCCTGATTCACAGCACGGATCCTTGCTGCAAGAGTGAACCCGTCCATTTTTGGCAGCATCACATCCAGAATGCAAAGGTCATATTCCGAATTTTGCATCATCTCAAGGGCAGATATGCCATCGCCTGCATGATCGACCCGGTAACCCCTGATTTCAAGATTATCCCTGGTCACAAAAGACAGGGCAAGGTCGTCCTCAACATACAGCAACTTTGGTTTGTTTCCCATGTAAGGATCTTATTGATTTGGAATTTCAATGGTGAACCTGGCCCCGCTTCCCTCCTGAGTATCGAGTTTTATCTTCCAGCCATGGGCACGGCAGATGATCTTCACATAATGCAGGCCCAGGCCGAATCCCTTGACATCGTGGACATTCCCCGAAGGGACTCTGAAAAATTTCTGGAACACCCTCTTATGGTATTTTGGATCTATCCCCGGGCCGTTATCTGAAAAACATATCAATACCGTCCTGTTCTCCATCCGTGTGGAGATCCTGATCTCCGCATTCTCAGGCCCGTATTTTACCGCATTATCGAAAAGATTGTGAAATATGTTTGTCAGGTGGATGATGTCGGCCTGGATACCCTTCACCGATGGATCCAGCGAAAGCTCCAGGGCGGAGCCCGGGCGCAGCTTTGTCCTGAAATGCCCTGCCACCGTTTTTATCAGCTCATTCAGGTTGATTGTTTCCGTTTTAAGCTGAAGGCCTCCCTTCTCGATGTGGACTATCTGCAGCACCTTCCCTGCCAATAGGTCCAGCCTGCTGTTCTCCTGTTTGATGAGAGAAGCATACCTGTCGAGCCGCCGGGGGTCTTTCACGATTTCGGGATCAAGGATGACATCAGCTGCAAGGTTTATTGTCGATATGGGGGTCTTGAATTCATGGGTCATATTGTTGATGAAATCTTTCTGCATCTCAGAAAACTGCTTCTGCTGCAGGATCACGAAGATGGCATAAACAAAGAATATCACTGAAAGGACAAGGATGAAGGTGAAGAAGAAAAGGATCGCCATGTCCCCTGCAACAGTATTGCGGAGGGCTGGGAACCTGATCCCGAAATAATACAGGTATTCGCGGTATTTGGGGAGGTTTTCTGAGGCTTTAAACTTTTCGCCTGATCCGGAAGCGGAAATATAACTCCCGTATACCATCCGGTCAGAATGACAATCATAAATGGCATATTCGTAATCAGTCCTGATGTTGAGACGTTCGAATTCAGTCTTCAGGTAATATTCAAGCACGTTGGCATCGATCATGCTGTTGATGTCAACGACAAAATATGCCGATGACAACTGCCTGACGGGATTCCCGTACGGAGGAGCTGTCTGGTTGAGGCGGCAGATCTTCTCAGCAACGGTCTTGAGGGCGATCACAATGCTCTGGTTCATCTCCTTTTCCTTGGTATTCCAGGCGTTGACCAGGAAATAGGTCTGGACGGAGATTATCCCGACAATGGACACGGCCCCGAGCAATACAACGAATTTGAGCTTATACCCTCTCATGAAGAATGATGTTTTTTGGATTCAGGGTTTTTGTCATGTAAAATTACTGATAATGTTATTGTCTGCACGGGATTTACATTTCATTTACAAAGATTTACATTTCGTTTACAATCATTTACCAGTCATTAACATGGGTTTCCTCCAACCCTGTCCATCTTTGCATTCAAACAAAAAAACAACATGAAAACAAGAACAATTTTAATGACTGCAGTAATCCTCGGTTTCTGCATGAGTGCTTATTGCCAGGATGCCCCGAAACAAGGTGATGTGAAACCCTCGACCGAGCTTAAAAAAAACGGGCCTGTCGCCAGGTTCGACAAAACCGAGTATGAATTTAGTGATCTTATACAGAATGCACCGGGCACAGCCACTTTTACCCTTACCAATGACGGTAATGAACCCCTGCTTATATCATCTGCCACGGCTTCATGCGGCTGTACAAACCTTTCCTATTCCAAAGATCCTGTTCTTCCCGGCAAATCGACAAGCATTTCAGCGACCTATAACGCTGCAGCGCCAGGTAATTTCTTCAAGAGCGTCACAGTAAGGACCAATGCTTCCGATCAACCCGTGATACTGCAGATCAAAGGCAAGGTCATCCCGAAATCCTGATCGGGGCCTGCAACCTTTTTGCATTTCCTGCGACTAATGTTGCAATGGATGATGTTGCACTGGTCAACGCCCTGAAGGCAGGAAATACAAATGCGTTCAGGTTCCTGGTCGATAAATACCGGAACCTGGTATGGCATATGGTACTGCGGATGACGAACCGCCGGGAAGACGCGGAGGACCTTGCTCAGGAAATATTCATCAGGGTGTTTAAACAAATAGAAAAGTTCAGGGGAGATTCCAAACTCTCGACCTGGATCGGTTCTATCGCTTATAATGCCTGTGTTGACCATGTAAGGAAAAGTAAAAGAGAGGTGCTCTCAGCAGCGGATCCCGTTGGGGCGATCAGCCTGGCGCAATCGGATGTTTCACCCCTGCTAAACAATATTGACAGGAATACAATGAAAAAACTGGTCCACCGTATCATAGAACAAATGCCGCTTCAATACCGCACGGTCATTACCCTGTTCCATCTGGAAGAATTTTCTTACAGGGAAATAGAAGAGATCACCGGGATGCCTGAAGGCACGGTGAAATCATACCTGAGCAGGGGCCGGGAGATCATCCGCCAGAAAATGACAGAACTGGTCCCCGATATTCAACCTGTCCTTTTTGAAGCTTAAACCTGTTAACTTTGCAGATATGGAAAAGAAAGAATTTAAAGAAAACCTGGACGGAATGATAGACCATTCACTTCGTGAGCCTCCCGATTTTATCTTTCCTGAAGATTTTACAGATAATCTCGTGAAAAAACTGGAGAAACAGCTTGTATGGCAGGAACTCCTTACCGAATTCGGTCTGAAAGCCGGACTGGTACTACTGGCTCTTCTGATCATAGGGATTTGCCTGATATTCCCCGCAAATACCGATCCCGCTCCACTTCTCCAATGGGTTGCCAGCCACCGTCTGGTTGTATGCGGAAGTATTGGCGTTGGATTGTTCACCTTTATTTTCGACCAGGTGGTCCTGAAATATATGTTAAAAAGATCCCGGCACTTGTCCTGATGGTTTCCCTGATCAAACCCGATAACGTATGAATTATAGTGACCTCATAGGAATTATCGGTGTTGGCCTCATCCTTCTGGCTTATTTTCTGAATATATTTTCACTTATACCCAAAGAAGGGAGACTCTTTTTCCTGATGAACATAATAGGGGCCTGCCTGGCATGTTATGCCTCTGTTCTTATCCATTATTGGCCTTTTGTGATCCTGGAGGGGGTGTGGACGGTTGTTTCGGTAATAGGACTGATCCGGAAATTCTAAAGATTCAAAAATAGAACAACGAACTGGTGACAAATTGGCACCAGTTCAGGAAATCTATTCACCCTGTATTTGTAAATTGTACATAGTACATTGTACATCACTTCTCCGCCGCTACCTGGGCCACGGTTTCAATAGCAATGGCTGATAAAGCTGCCCCGTAATCAAGGTCTATGTTTTCCATGGTGTCGTGAGTATCGTGATATCCCTGGCGGTGGATGTCATAATTCTCCATGAAGAGAACACTGGGAACCCCGATATCAGAAAATATCATCACATCGGTATTGTATAACGAACTGGTAGGGTCTTCCCATGTGCGGACCTCACCCTCCAGTGGAAGGAACAAAGCTTTGGCGGGAATCGGGAGCCGGGAGCCAGGTTGCGGGATCCGCGATCCGGGGTCTGAAGTCTTCAAATTATCATTCTTCAGTTGTAAATTGTCCTTTACCCTCTCACCTCGCTTGCATCCAGTCCTTTCGGGAGTTGCATTCCATTCAGCTGCCCGCTTATTCCAGGTACGGTTGACCAGGTGTGCCGTATAACCCAGTTTGATAGACTCGATAGTCCGCCCGGGAGAGATCTGGAAAATATCCTTTGCATTATCGCGGTTGTGGGCGATCATATCCATTACAAACACTCCTTTAACATCAACCCCGCTGAGGTCGATAAAACTCCCGTCATCTCGTTTCATTTTCAGTGTCTTCTGCACATAATTCCTGCAGAAATTCCGGGCTCCCATACAATCTGAAGGGAATTCTTCTCCTGTTAGATGGAGCAGCCAGATATCTCTTTCAAGCTTTCCTTCTTTTGCCAGCTTTAAATAAACAGGCGCTGCCAGAAGGAGGGTGGATGTAGCCGAATGATTATCGTCGGCTCCGGCGGCGGCAAGCCTTGCACCGCTTCCTCCTTGAGAGGTGTCATAAACATCGGCCATATAAGCGGTATCGTAATGGTCGCCCATAATAACTGCTTCTTTCCTGTTCTTACCGGGAATTATTACCAGGATGTTCCTTTCATATTCTGTCCCTTCGTGGTTGGCTTTCCAGCCCCCGAACTGGGTAAAATCAAAATCGGTTTCCCATTTGAACGGTAGCTCGCCTGCTTCGGCTTGTCCTTTCATGCCGGCTTCGGCAATGGCCTTCCTGTGGCTCGCAAGCAGATATTCACCCAGGCGGTGGAGATCCCTTTCCTTATGCTTTGTCTCGCTCAATGTGGGGTGATCCTGCACCACATCCGCATTGTCCTTATTAATATATTCCCCGCATGCCAGGAAAAATATACTGTTCCAGAAATCTTCCTCGTACTTTCTCGTTGCCGTTTCCCCGAAGGTCAGGGGTTGTATGGAAGTGTCGTCATCCCTGATGATGTTTTTAACAAACACCCTGGCCCTGTTTGCCAGTCCGGGTTGGTAAGTGCGTTGATGTAAAATATCAAGCCATTCCTCCAGGCTTGCATCTTTTTTTATCCTGATCAGGTGGCGGGCAAAGTCCTTCTCCAATGAAGGAGTTTTTAATACTTCCGAAACATCCAGCAGGGTCATCAGGTTGAAAGCCGTAAGATGCTTGTAATGGTCATGTTCCGAAAGAAAATGTTTCAGTATGGAAACATGCGGCTGCCGTTCCATTATCCTAGGCCATAATTCTATGGGTTTTGCCGGGTCAGGTGTTTCTGTATCATAGGCCGTGATGTATCCATGCAGAAGGTCGGGGAGAACGATAGGTTTGGAGGTTATGGTATCAACGCATGAAACTACAGGCCGGTGCCAGAAGATCTCATGTTTCCCGGCATGCATGGGAGGGAAATAAAAGCGGTAACGGAATAGTCCGCCTGCCATTACAACCGCTGCAGCATGTTCAATTTCTTTTTTCCCGGCCCGGGGACCGTCAAGCAAAAGCTCCCTATGTTCATTCAGCAACTGAACATTGCGGGCCATGGGTTTGTTGTACAGGTCAAGAGCAGGAAGTGTAGTGTTGAATAACGTTTGGGCAATAGGATCTATCTCCTTTCCGTCGAGCAGGGGGTCGTCGGTCCGGCCTTTCCTGTCCCAGCGGCTGGTTCGCACATAAGTGTTCAGAATGAGTTTCTTTAGGATGTCGGGATTTTCATTGCCCGGGACCGACTGGTGGAACCAGCCTGACTGTGGCACCCTGATCCCGAAATTTTCTTCATTCCGGCTGACCAGTCTCAGCATGGGAAACTGTATGGCATTGTAAAGGGTATCCGACAAGTCAATATATTCCTTGACGCCCCAGGGTATGAGGCTGCCTGGGAAGGGGATCAGGGCAAGGTCCCCGGAAAAATATTTTTGTTTTACGATTTCGGGCAGGTTCCCGAACGGACGAAACGTAAGCAGGTAAATTGTATCGGAGAAATCATCTCCATCTGCAATCAGGTATTTGGATGTCCATGAAGGAAGGATAGATCCGTTCCATTGTGTCAATGGAAGCATACCGTTTGTAGGTAGGATCCGGAACCCTGCTTCCAGCATGGCTTCAGGAGTGTAAGTTTTACGGTCGAAAGCATGATGGAAAATCTTTCCCATGAAAGCCAGGAAAAAGGATTCGGGGTATTCTTCATTTTGGCCTTTGAAAAACGATTTCCAGAAACTTTTTTCCGGTCCCTGTTCACTGCTCCCGAAAAAAGTCCAGCGGGATCTGCCTTTATCATCCTTGGTCTTCGATAAAGCCATGGGAGCCAGCATTACATAACGTTCATAATTCAGGCTGCCGGCTTTTCCGGCGAGTTCATCCGGCCAGAAAGGATTGTCCTTTAAATTACGGTTGTGCCTCCCTGTGATACCGGGAGGAAGGTTCCCTTTTCCGAGTTGTATCAGATGCTCCATGCATTGCTGCCCGATGTTGTTCATCCCAGGCTGGAGGTGGAGCAGTTCATCTACTTCATTGATATAAAACCCGTCAGGATCATCCTCCTTGAAATGCCATGAATACACTTGCCTGTCATAAGGCCTGAACCCGATATGCATGGGAGGCATGAATTCAGAATAGGCAGGCAAAGGAAATTTATTCTCTCCTTCATACCAGGGAAAGCCCACAAGAAACTGTTCCCAACCCATCAGGCTTCCCCTTCTTCAGGTTCCGTTGAGGTATCCTGGATCTCTTTATATATCGCCATGATCTCATCTTTGAACCGGCCGGGAGCTTCAAGGTAACCCCAGCCTTCTTCAAGCTCGGTAATGCCACCCAGGGCAGAGTCTTCGCGTATGATGATCCCGTATGGGATCTGCTTATCCATTAGCACTTCCTCTATAAGTTCAGCCTCGAATTCGTTCTCAAGGACCAGGATTTTTTCAAAATCTTCCATTGCTTTGAATTTTAAGGACAATTTACAAAGAAATCTGTGAAATTGTCAGATGCTGTGGAAATTATTGACACTTTTGCCATTAAATAATTGCAAAATGGCAAGAAACAACACATTAAAAACAGCCTTAGCTGCGGTTGTATTTAGTTTATTTACCGGTCCTGTCTCATTCGCACAGAAACCTCTTTCTCCCTCCTCATTCCCAAACCCTAAAAACGTAATTATCATGATCGGTGATGGCATGGGGTATAACTGCGTAAAGGCTGCAGATTATTTTTACGGCTCAATGCAGATTGAATCTTTTCCTGTCAAGCTGGCCGTTTCAACCTATCCGGCGAAGTCGGGGGCCTACGATGAGAAGGATACTACGAAACTAAGCTGGGCTGCCGGGTATAACCCTTCTCTGGCCTGGAAGGATTCATTGTACCTGCGTAAAGATTTCACTGAATCCGCTGCTGCTGCAACGGCACTGGCAACCGGACGGAAGACCTATAATAATGTGATCGGGCTGTCAGTTACATACGATACTCTGAGGAATCTTTGCGAGCTGGCAAAGAGCCTGGGCAAATCGGCTGGGGTCATCACCACCGTTCCAATAAGCCATGCTACCCCGGCGGGTTTCGTAGCACATAACAAAACTCGTCAGCATTACCAGGAACTTGCAACCTACATGCTTTTCAGCAGTCGATGCGACCTGGTCATGGGTACGGGTAATCCTGAATTTGATGATAATGGGAAAAAACTCGACACAAAATGGGAGAATACGAAATTCGTTGGCGACAGCAATCTCTGGCTTTCACTCAAATCGGGCAGCGGTATTCAGACATCTTTTATCATGAAAGATAAAATTTATAAGGTGACCGATGTGACGGGTGATAAGATCCCCGATCCATGGACTCTGATCACCTCCGAAAAGGATTTCAGGAAACTGATGAGTGGGAAAACACCTAAACGGGTACTGGGCATACCCGAAGTGTATTCTACGCTTCAGCAGGCAAGAACCTTTAGCAAGAGTGAAACAAAGAATTCACCGCCCTGTGCAACACCGTTCAATCAGAACCTTCCCACTCTTGCCGAAATGGTGAGGGGAGGCCTGAATGTCCTTGACAACAACCCCAAAGGTTTCTTTGTAATGATTGAAGGCGGAGCTATCGACTGGGCCAATCACGACAACCAGAAGGGCAGGATGCTTGAAGAAATGAAAAGTTTCAGCGATGCCATCGATACTGTTGTTGCCTGGGTCAACAAGTATTCCAGCTGGAATGAAACCCTGCTCATCGTCACAGCCGACCATGAAAGCGGGGACCTCTGGGGAGGCAATACCTATATACCTGTTGCCGACAAGGGAAAGAATAAACTTCCCGGGTTAAAATACAACAGCAAGGATCACACGAATGCGTTAGTGGGTTTATGGGCCAAAGGAAAAGGAGCGGAGATGTATACTGTGATGGCCGGGGAGACTGATCCTGTAAGAGGTGTTTTTATTCAGAACACCGCGATCCCCCAGCTGATCTTTATGATGTGGGGGAAGCCTGTTAATTTCTGACCTTGCGGGCGTTTGCCCTGGATTCCACAACAGCGCTGACCAGGTAATATAATCCGAACAAAGCACCGGCCATCATAAGGCTGTAGTAGAATGAAGGATGGGAGCTGATAAGCCTGCCGATCGGGATTGTAACAAAGCTGAATGAACGTTCGAAGATTTCACCGAAACGGGTGAAGCTGTTCAGGATATACTGGAAAATCATACCGAAGATGTCGAAGGCGGCGAGAAACGAATGTAAAGCTTCCATAAATATTAATTTCCAGCAAATATACAGCCCCCGGTGATGGGTGTATAGTTAATTTCGACGAAAGGGGGAAAACAGCGGACGAAAAGGGGAAAATCTCAGGCGATTGAATTTTATTTGAGTTTTGCCCGATCCATGTCCTTATAATTCACTTTATGCTTATACGCCAGGTATCGGATCAGGCAGTCTTCAGTTGTGAGTTCAACCGTTTTTCCCGGATCTTTGTGATCAAACGTGTATGCTGCCGAGATATAGCTGTTAAGGGCAACAGTATAGGTTTTGTACTGATCAAGAGGCTTTCCTGAGTTGTTAAGTAGTTTAACCTCAGCCGGTTTTCGGTTCTCTCCCTGAATAATTGTATAGGTCATCCCCGATGGAAGAAGGTCAATATCCTTATCCCTTTTATAGGAATTAAGAATAAGAGAGGAAATTTCCTTTGCACTCATCTTATATACAACTACCTCATCAAAGAAAGGATCAAGGCTATACAGCTGTTTCACTTTTATATCCCCTTCGGGAAGGCTTTGTATCCTTATCGCTCCTTTATTCTGAAACGCAAAATCTGTTTTAGCGGCCCAGGCCAGGGCATCGGTGACCAATGCCCCGAGGTTCTGCTTGCCCGAAATAGTACAGCCCGCAATTCCCGCCACTTTTTCAAATTCAGGGTTGTTCTCATACGATTTAGCCAGGGACTGAATCTCGGGGTTTCCACTTTTCAATGATTCAAGGGCGATAAGGGTGTCGGACTTCTCCACGATTTGATTGCCCTTAAAAACGAGAGTCAGCTTACCAACAAACCTCTGGTATGACCCAGCCTGAACTATCATTACACCATTCTGACTGATTGGTTTCCTGAGTATTGAATGCGAATGGCCTCCAATGATCACATCGAACTGCGGATATTCCTCTGCCAGCTTTACATCTGACTCCTCGCCCAGGTGAGAGAGTGCTATCAGGCTGCCATAGGTCTTTTTGAGATCAACGTATTCTCCGGCTGTTTTAAATGGATCCTTAAATGTGATACTGTTTACTTTGGAGGGATGTGTGTCGGGAATTCCCTTAAAGTTTATTTCGATAAGTCCCAAAACAGGGATCTCTAAGCTCCCTGCCTTTACAATGAAATATGGCTGAAGTTGTTTCAGACTTGATGTCCCTGTGTTTATATTGGCACAGATGAAGGGGAACCTGGCCTGTTCTATCCTCTTTTCAAGGAAATCCTGTCCCAGGTCGAACTCATGATTCCCCAAGCAGCTAAGTGTGAACCCCACCTGGTTCATGAGTTCTATCATCGGGTATCCCTTGTCGCTAACCATATCCACGTAAGGATTTCCGGTGAAATTATCTCCGGCCGAAAAAATAACCACATTAGGATGGGTATGCCTCAGGCTGTCGGCAAGGTATTTGAGCCGGGCGAAACCTTCGGTCTTGGCATGCATATCATTGAGATGAAGGATGATGACCTCAGTTTTGCCTGCCGGGATTTCCTGGGAAAAAACCGGTTTGAAGGCCAGAACCAGGATAGCCGTCAGCAGAATAAAAAAGCGTTGTTTCATTATTTGTAGAGAAATCGTTTAATGCTTCGTTTGGGTGTTTTTTCGAATTCCGCCGGATGTATCTCGAAGTCAGAAACCATCATATATTTAGGAACATGATGGTTGAGATCATGAATATATCCTTTAAAGATCCTGTCTAGTTCTTCTTTGGTATGTCCTGCTTTTTCCACGGCATCATAGTCGGGGTAGATGAGGGCAACGAGTTTCTCATCGCGCTCCAGGACGAGGGATTCCATCACCATAAAGCGGTTGTTCAGATGCGATTCCAGTTCTTCGGGATAGATGTTTTTACCGGAAGGTCCAAGGATCATGCTCTTGCTGCGGCCCTTGATGTATACGTTCCCTTGTTTGTCGATCACGCCAAGGTCTCCCGAATGAAGCCATCCAACCTCATCGATAACCTGATCAGTGGCTTCTTCGTTTTTATAATAACCCAGCATCACATGGGAGCCTTTCACCATGATCTCGCCGGTTGTATGGTATGGGTCGGGAGAATCGATCTTAAGTTGAAGTTCGTCAACTACTCTCCCGGATGCGCCCAGCTGGGTAGTTTTCCAGGATGCATAAGAGATAAGCGGTCCGCACTCAGTCATACCGTATCCAACCGTAAAAGGAAATCTGATCTTTCTGAAAAACCGCTCGGCTTCAATGTTGAATGCAGCACCTCCGATAACCAGTTCCCTGAAATTTCCCCCGAAAACGCTATACAGTTTCGTCCTGATCTTATTATGAAGGAGGATATTTATACCCGGAACACCCAGGAGGATCTTTATGGCCCGCTTTCTGAACAAAGGCAGTATCTGGGTCTTGTAGATCTTTTCAATCACCAGGGGGACACTCAGGATCAGGGCCGGCCGTATTTCCTGGAACGCCTGCATTATGATGCTTGGCGATGGCGTTTTTGTCAGAAAGGTTATATCGCAGCCTAGTGTAAACGGGAATAGGAATTCGAAAGCGCAGCCGTAAGTATGGGCCAGTGGAAGAAAAGAAAGGATCTTGTCCCTGGGGTTCAGTGGCATGTTCCTGTGAGCATAAAGGATGTTCCCGTAAAGGCTTTTATGCTGCAGGACCACACCTTTAGAAAAACCCGTTGTGCCTGAGGTATAGCTGATCACAGCAATATCATCCGGCGAAAAATTTTCAAACCTGATCATTTCGCGAGTGAGTTCAGGGATCTGATATCCGATATCTGATATCCGGCTTTCAGCCTTCTTCTCATAGAGCAATTCATTCGTCTGGATCCTATATACCACCCTTATCAGAGGCATTTCGGAGATCTTCAGATCCTTAAAAATAAATTCCTCTACAAACAACATGCAGGCGTCGGAATGGGTCGTGATATAGTGAACGTCGGCCGGCTTGAAGTCGGGAAGAAGCGGCACGATCACGGCTCCAAAAGTGACGGTAGCTATGTAAATGATTCCCCAGTTGGCTGAGTTTTTGCCCAGGAGGACGATCTTATCCCCCTTTTTGATCCCGTTCTTTCTGAAGATATCGTGAATGGCCAGGATCTTTTCGCCTACCTCTTTATAGGTATAAACTGATCCGCCGTAATCGGATAATGCCCGGTTATCCCAGTTGTTGCGGATGCTGTCTTCAAAAAGGGCTGTAAGGGTTCTCGCGACCGGCATACTTAAGAATAAAGCACGAAGTTCATAAAAATAATTTACTTACACCATGAATGTTTGGTATAAATCAAGAAATTTCCTGATACAGTTTTCCCAGTTAAACCCCGAAGCATACCTGATTATGGCGGAAGAACGTGCACCCGGATCTCTTTCCATCTGTTCCAGTCCGCTACGCACGACTGCCGCCATCTCACACTCATCAAAGCTGTCCCAGTAAAACGCAAGAGTTCCGCCAACCTCAGGCAGGCTGGTCATCCTGCTCAGGAAAACCTGTTTGCCTGCCAGCATAGCTTCAATTACAGGCAGGCCAAAACCTTCGGCAAGGGAGGGGAAAAGAAAGGCTATACAGTTCTTAAAAAGCCAGTACTTTTCGTTTTCGTCAAGAACCCCGGGAAGTATGATATTCTCTGAAACACCCGAATCCCGTATCATTTCTCTTACCTTGTCTCCATAGGAAGTCTGGTTGTTTCCTCCCATCACCAGCATATGACCTGGGAAATGTTCCATCATCGGGATGAGGGTATGCAGGTTCTTTTTTTCCTTGAAAACCGATAATGAAAAGAAAAATGGTTTGTGTGGCAGCCATGATGGCCGTTCGCCATATTGCCCGGGTTCCAGCCTGACCCCATCATGGATGGTCAGCAGGGGTTTATTCCCGATATCAATATGTTCTTTAAGCAACTGGCTGGTATAATCGGAGATCACAGTAACTGCATCGGCCCGGTCTATATTTTTCTGAAGTTTCCTGAGGTATATTGTTGCTTTGGCGGGTGTTTTTTCGGTAAGAAAGTTCAGGTCGTGAACGGTAAGAATGAATTTTGACTGCGGATGAGGGAGATGGGACGGAAACTGGTGGAGGCTGTGCCAGATACCGGCTTTTGGGCTGAGGCCGGGTATGATACGCTGCCAGAAGGCGGTATGCACCCATTCAGCTTCAGGATCTTTTTGAAAGCTGAATCCCCGGGGGATCAGAAAGACCGGATTGATGGAATCAGGGCAAAACCTGATCAATTCCCGCGCAAAGTTCAGGGAGAACTGCCCCAGGCCGGAGTAGAGGTCGTTGGTTTTGTATAGGTCGACAATCAGGCGCACGCTGCAAATTACAAAATTCGTAACTTGGCAAGCCAAACTATGCTGAATAAATTTCTAAAAGATCTCAGGAACAAGGATCATAAGCCCGGTTTCGGTGGGCTTGATATTCTTCGTTATATCGGTCCGGGCCTCCTTGTGACTGTTGGTTTTATCGATCCGGGCAACTGGGCTTCGAATATTGCCGCCGGTTCGGAGTATGGTTATACCCTTCTATGGATGGTCAGCCTTTCTACAGTCATGCTGATCATACTGCAGCATAATGTCGCCCACCTGGGAATTGCGACAGGTCTCTGCCTTTCCGAAGCTGCCACCATGCATATGAAACCCTGGCTATCCCGCTCGGTTTTATGGACGGCTATGGGCGCCTCGGTTTCCACAAGCCTGGCCGAGATACTGGGTGCCTCCATTGCGTTAAACATGTTGTTCAAAGTCCCCATACCTGCAGGCGCCCTTCTGACCCTTGTCTTTGTCATGATCATGCTGTTCACGAACTCATACCGTAAGATTGAAAAGTTCATTATTGCCTTTGTATCGGTGATCGGACTTTCCTTTCTTTATGAGTTAACCCTGGTGAAGGTCAACTGGATCGCTGCCGGGATTGGCTGGGTGAATCCATCCATCCCCGAAGGATCCATGATCGTCGTTATGAGCGTTCTGGGAGCAGTAGTGATGCCCCACAACCTGTTTTTACACTCCGAAATAATTCAAAGCCGGCAGTGGAATCTCGAAAACGACTCTGTCATCCGCAGACAAATGAAATTTGAATTTTTCGATACATTATTATCAATGGTTGTAGGCTGGGCTATCAACAGCGCTATTATCATCCTGGCAGCCGCAACATTTTTTGTGAATAAAACTCATGTTGGCGAACTCCAGCAGGCCGTGGGCATACTTAGTCCCTTGTTGGGAAATCATGCAGGGACTATATTCGCCGTTGCCCTGCTTTTTTCGGGACTGGCCTCCACGATCACTTCCGGAATGGCCGGAGGCTCGATCCTTGCAGGGATATGGGGGGAACCTTATGATATTAAAGACAGCCACTCAAGGCTGGGAGTGATCATCTCGCTGGTGATCGCCGTGCTTGTTATTTTTTTTATCAGCAATCCTTACCAGGGCCTGATCATTTCCCAGATGATTCTCAGCATACAGTTGCCGTTTACCATTTTCACCCAGATCCGCCTTACCTCATCAGCCAGGGTTATGGGAGGTCATGTCAATAAGAAACGAACTACCGCCTTGCTGATCTTCATTGGCGCTATCGTGACTTTCCTGAATATTCGTCTTCTCATCAGTTTCTTGTAACTTTGCAGGATGAAGAAGATCGCAGGAAGGATATTCCGATGGCTGGCTTATGGTTTTATTTTATTTCTTGTATTTGAAGCGGTATTGTATTTCTTGGCGCCGGTTTATGAATTTCCAGAACCACAGCCCTTCTCGGGCGATAAGTTCTTCAATCCATACGAGGGTCTCGACAGTTCAGGCTGGAAGAAATGCAATTTTCATTTTCATGTAAGGGAATGGTGGGGCCTCACCGCGGGCCGCAATAATACGCCTCAGGAATTATACAGGGTATATAAGAGGATGAAATATGATGCCCCGCAGATCTCGAATTACCAGAGTATTTCGACCGAATTCAGGGACTCGGCCTTCTATATCCCGGTATACGAGCATGGATTCGGGATCAGGAAGAAGCATCAAATGCTTATCGGGGCGAAAAAAGTAGTATGGCTGGATTATTCACTTGTACAGAGTCGGAGCCAGAAACAGCATATCCTGAACCTTCTGAGACCAACAAGCGAGATTGTGGCAATTGCCCATCCCGACTGGGAAGCAGGGTACTCGTTGAATGATATGAAATACCTTTCGAACTACGATATGCTGGAGGTTCTGGATAACAACTGGAGGTCGGTACCACAATGGGATGCTGCGCTTTCGTCGGGCCATGCAGTCTGGATACTGGCCGATGACGATGCACATAACATTGAGGATACTTACCAGATCCAGCGCTGTGCCACGTATATTCATTCGCCTGTGGTTCGGGGTGATTCCATGGTCGCTTCTCTGAAGGCTGGCCGTGCCTATGGTGTTGAAATATACATGGGGAACAATTGGACATTCGAACAAAAGGCCGGTTGGGCCGGGAACATTCCCCGCCTCAGATCGGTCGTTATGAAAAGGGACACCCTGACAGTATCCGTAAGCGGGGAAGTGTTTAAAGTCATGTTTATAGGTCAGGACGGCAAAATACGGAAATCTGTTTACGGGCGGTCGGGGCTTTGGTATAAGTTTGCCCCGGAAGATACATATATCCGCACCGAGATTACTTTTATCGCCCATCACACGCATCCTACTATCGGTCCCGGGGATATCATCTACCTGAATCCTGTTTTCCGTTATAATGGTGAATTCCCGGTCAATGACCTGAAGGCGGAGATCAACTGGCCCAGGACATGGATCTACCGTTTCATGACGTTTGGTTCACTGATTGCAATTCTCTGGGTCTTCAGGCGTTTAAGAAAGATCAGGAAACAAAGCTGATATGCCATCCAACAAGAAAATATACTGGGCATTAGGAATACTGTTGGTTTTATCGGCAGTGATCAGGGGTTTGATCGCAGGAGGTATCGAGCTGGGCAATGATGAAGTCTATTACTGGACTTACGCCAAATTCCCCGACATGAGCCATTTTGACCATCCCCCGATGGTAGGGCTGGTAATCCAGTTTTTTACACTTAATCTGCGGCTTGACGGTGAATTCTTTTTAAGACTGGGTTCGGTTGTGCTGGGAACAGCGTCGACCCTGATGATATTCCTGATCGGCAAAAAAATCAAAAGCGCAATCGCCGGACTTTACGCAGCATTTCTTTTCACGGCTTCTTTTTACGGTTTTATTCTTGTAGGAACATTTATTCTGCCCGACACCCCCCAGGTATTTTTCTGGCTTTTGAGCATGTACTTTCTTCTTTGCTCGCTGCCCGATGAGTCGCTATCAAACCGCAGCAGGACTTATTTGTTTTTTGCCGGATTAACCATAGGGCTCGCCTTGCTTTCAAAATACCATTCTGTATTTTTGATCTTCGGTGCCGGGATGTTCATCCTGTTCAGCAACCGGAAATGGTTGTTCGCAAAGGAAACATGGCTTGCATTACTAATGGCGGTTTTACTTTTCATGCCGGTTGTTTTCTGGAATGCAAATAACAACTACATCAGTTTCACCTTCCATGAGAGCCGCGTTGGTATAACTGAATCGGGTATTCAGCCCCAATATTTTCTTACCGAAATGGCAGGCCAGGTTTTTTACAATAACCCTGTTAATGTAATCCTGATCATCCTGGCCTTCATCGCATTGCTGAGGGGAAAAGAAATTCTCGATAAACCATACCGTCGCCTGATTTTATGGCTGAGCCTGCCCTTGTGGCTGGTCTTCGTTTCATTTTCGTTGTTCCGTTCGACTCTGCCGCATTGGACCGGCCCTGCTTATTGCGGTTTTATTCTGATTGCCGCTTCCTGGCTTGCGACACCTTCAAAGGACAAAAAACGGCTTAAGCTGATCCCATGGTCAATTGCTGTGGCGCTTGTATTTATCCTGGCTGTGGTTTCATTGGCTGTAACCCAGATCAGGTACGGATGGGTGCCTTTAAAAAAATGGAAGGTGGAAGATGTTTCGGCTGATCTTTGGGGTATGCAGCAGCTGGGCGAAAAGTTCACACCGATGGCAAACTGGGAAGAAGATCATTTTCTCATCGACAAAGGTTCGCCTGTCTTTACTTTCAGGTGGTTCCCCGCCGCCAACTTTGATTATTATGTCGCCCGTCCTTCCGGCCGTAAAGTATATGCCCTTGGAAGTTTGGAACGAATACATAAGTACCAGTGGATAAACCGCATCAGGGGTGACATGAAAAAGGATGCCGATGCATGGTACATTGCCCTTAGCGATGATTACGAAGATCCTGTAAGCCTTTACGGCAATCTGTTTGAGCTCGTGCTGCCGTCGGATACCATAGCTATAATCCGTGGTCACGACACCATAAGAAAGGCATACATTTATAAACTGATCAATCTCAAACAGGATCTGAATTTTACTCCCCGTGACAGCAGTAAGCTTGCAGGAAAAATAGATACGCTGGCTTATTTTATCAAACAGATACGGAATAACCCCGACTGGATGGAGATCCTCCAGAAAAGAGCCAGGGACAAGGGAATCCCATTGACCGAGATGATAAAGCTTGAGGCCAAAAAGATGATGGAAGACCACAAGGACTTGCTTGACCTGAATACAAATCCGAAGAAAGACTCTCTCAAAGAGATCAGAATACTCAAGGATAACGGTAAATAAAAGACCGGTCCTGTCCTTATGGATTTTCAGTAATTGATACCCATACAACCTTCTTATTTCGGCCCTGTCATTTTTTTAGGATCAACTATTTTAGTGAAATCTTCATCACTTAGGAGCCCAAGTTCCAGTGTAGCTTCTCGCAGGGTCTTGTTTTCCTTATGGGCTTTCTTGGCTATCTTGGCTGAGTTGTCGTAACCGATATGCGGATTAAGAGCAGTTACAAGCATCAACGAATTTTCGAGGTTCCTGTTGATCGCTGCAAGGTTTGGCTGAATACCAACTGCGCAGTTGTCGTTGAATGAAACACAGGCATCGCCAATGAGGCGGGCACTCATAAGCAGGTTGGAGATAATCAACGGTTTGAATACATTCAGCTGGAAATGCCCGCTGATTCCGCCGATATTAACAGCCACATCGTTTCCGAGTACCTGTGCGCACACCATGGTCATGGCTTCAGGTTGGGTGGGGTTGACCTTTCCCGGCATGATGCTGGATCCCGGTTCATTCTCGGGGAGCATGAGTTCGCAAATGCCGCAACGTGGTCCGGAAGCAGAAAGCCGGATATTGCTGGCAATATGCATCAGGCTAACGGCAAGGGTTTTAAGAGCGCCCGAAGTTTCCACGCAGGCGTCGTGGGCCGAAAGGGCTTCAAATTTATTAGGGGCTGTGATAAAAGGAAGGCCTGTGATATCGGCGATCTTTTTGGCTACCAGGACATCATAGCCTTTGGGAGCGTTAAGGCCCGTACCTACTGCCGTTCCCCCAAGAGCGAGTTCGGAAAGATGGGACAGGGTGTTTTTAAGCGCCTGAATTCCGTGGTCGAGCTGGGAAACATAACCCGAGAATTCCTGTCCGAGGGTAAGAGGGGTTGCATCCATAAGATGGGTCCGTCCGGTCTTCACAATATCTTTGAATTCTTCTGATTTTTTTGCAAGAGTGTTCCTGAGCAGTTCAACACCGGGAATGGTGTTCTTTACAACCATCTCGTAAGCGGCGATACTCATGGCCGCAGGAAATGTATCATTGGATGATTGGGATTTATTAACGTCATCATTCGGATGGATGATCGTTTTACCTTCGCCTAAAGTTCCCCCGCTGAGCACATGAGCCCGGTTGGCGACCACTTCGTTCACGTTCATATTGGTCTGGGTGCCTGAGCCGGTTTGCCAGATCACTAGCGGAAAATGTTCGTCAAGCTTGCCCCCGAGGATCTCATCACAAACAGTAACGATAAGATTCATTTTATCTTCCGGAAGGACTTTCAGATCGCAGTTCACCATTGCTGCCGCTTTTTTAAGCAGGGCCATGCCCCTGATCACCTCTTTTGGCATGGAAGCAGGTTCACCTATTTTAAAATTGGTCATTGACCTCTGGGTTTGTGCACCCCAGTATTTATCCATGGAAACTTCGATGGGGCCCATGGTGTCTTTTTCAATGCGTGTTTTCATATTCCGGAGTTTATTGGTTTGTTTCTTGGTTTTGTTCGGAATGTTTGGATGACTGGATAGCTGGATAAGACGCTTCGCGCCGATAACTAGATAGCTGGATATCCAGTTATCCAGTTATCCAGTTATCCAGATATCCAGATATCCAGTTATCCAGCATTTTTTATAACCTCCTCTATCCTCTCAACCGGGTCTCCCCAAACAGCCTTATACTGAGCCTCAACGATAGGCCTTTTCAACAATTTGGGGTTCTGCACAATGATTTTGATCCATTCGTGATCATTGAATTGCTTCCCTTTCAACCTCTTTTTAAAATATTCTTCCTGGGTCCGAACCATGTCTTCAGGTTTGGCATTCAGTTTCACCAGCAACTTTTCAAATCCTTCTTCGGTGATCAGTTCCTTTTGGTATTCCACGATCTCAAATTCAATGCCCTTGTCTTTTAAGTATTCCAGCCCTGCCCGGGATTTTTTACATTGCGGATTATGGTAGATTTTGATCATGGTTGTTTTTTTGCAGGAGGTTAACGTTAAACTTTACTATCAGAAAACTGGATAGGGTGCTTCGCGCCGATAACTGGATAACTAGATATCCAGTTATCCCGCTATCCCGCTATCCCGCTATCCCGCTATCCCGCTATCCAGTAATCCAGCTATCCAGCTATCCAGTCATCCAGCTACGAGCTTCCATACTCCATCAGGTACGCCTTAATAAACTCCGTCAGATCCCCGTCAAGCACACCCTGGGTGTCGGAGGTCTCGTAGGATGTCCTTAGATCCTTTACCATTTTATATGGGTGTAAAACATATGAACGGATCTGCGATCCCCATTCAATACGTTTTTTCCCGCTCTCGATGACAGCGATCTTTTCCCTCTGCTTCCTGAGTTCTATTTCGTATAACTGCGATTTCAGCATCTTCAGGGCTTTTTCACGGTTCTGTCCCTGGGAACGGGTTTCCTGGCATTCAATAATAATGCCTGTAGGCTCATGTTTAAGCCTTACGGCTGTTTCAACTTTGTTCACATTCTGCCCGCCCGGACCGCTGCTCCGGAAGGTATCCCAGGAAATTTCCGCCGGATTGATTTCTATCACAATGTCATCATCGATGATAGGATAGGCGTAAACAGAGGCAAAAGAGGTATGACGTTTATGATTCGAATCGAAAGGGGAGAGGCGAACCAGCCTGTGAACACCGTTTTCACCTTTCAGGTAACCATACGCGTAATCTCCTTCTATTTCAAGCGTCACCTGTTTGATCCCTGCCACATCGCCTTCCTGGAAGTCCAATTCCTTGACCTTGTATTTATTTCGTTCAGCATACCGTAAATACATGCGCATCAGCATCTGGGCCCAGTCCTGGCTCTCGGTGCCTCCGGCTCCGGAGTTGATCTGAACGATAGCACTCAACCTGTCCTCTTCCCCGCTCAGCATATTGCGGAATTCAAGGTTCTCAACAAGAGTAAGGGCTTCTTTGAACTGTTTGTCCAATTCCGCCTCAGTCCCTTCTCCCTGGATATAAAAGTCCCAAAGGATCATTAACTCCTCATAACTTGCCTGGCCTCTCTTGTAAGCTTCGGTCCAGATCTTTTTATCCCGGATTGATTTTAAAACAAGCTCCGCTGCTTTCGTGTTGTTCCAGAAATCGGGAGCCTGTGTAAGCTGTTCTTCTTCTTCGATCAGTATTAGTTTCTTATCGACGTCAAAGATACCTCCTCAAGGCATCAAGCCTTGTCTGAAGATCTTTCATTTGTTCCTGGCTGATCATATCAGATTTTTAGTTCATCAAGTATTTCACGGACAAGGTCTGATTCATAACCTTTCCCTAATGCAAAATTGAATAATTTATCCCGCAAATTCAAGTTTTTTCCTGAATTATTTTTTTCTCTTTTCTGAAGGCGGATGTCTTTTGCTTTTTTTTCTGTCAGTTCCCGTAATGTTTCACGATAGGTATCTGCATCAATTTCCACTAGCGCTTCCCGGATGAGTGATTCAGGTATCTTCCTGGCCCTGAGTTCGAAAGTGATCTTTATTCTTCCCCAGTGGTTCACCCTCCATTTCCCCCTAACGAAGGCCCTGGCAAACCGTTCATCGCTGATGAACCCTTCTTCACGGAGTTGGATGATCATTCCCCTTAATCTTGACGCAGGAAGTTGCAGGGATTTTAGTTTTAGCTCAGTCTCTTTTTCACTGCGTTCGCGGTAACTGCAGAAATACCTTATCTTTTCCAGAATTACAACCGGATCGGGGGGGTGATTCCAAATACGCTGTTTATTATTCCCGGCCGACATGCATCTTTTCTTTCATGATAAAATTAGCAATTTTAAAAATACGATGCAAAGAAAAGGATAATAAATTTTTCCAGTCATTTCCTTGCTTTTAATATCTAAAATCATTATATTTGCTAGGCCACTAAGGCAAAAAATATGGAAACTCTCACCGACATCGTATTCGAAAAAAGGAACAAGGCATATGGCGCCTATGTCCTCAGAAAGGAGTACAAGTCTGTTATTGTGATTTCGTTACTCCTCGCAATCTTCCTCTTTGCTTCTGCATTTGCTTATCCTATCATTTCAAGCTACAAGAGCAACACTCCAGCGGGCCATGATAAAACAGATGTTACCGTTACTGTGATCACGCCCTCTAAGGTCGAAGTAATTACTCCGCCAAAGACAGAACCTGCTTTGCCGGAAGTCAAATTCAAATTTATCCCCCCTAAGATTGTGGATGAAAACGTTGAATCAGGATTTTAAACCCAGGGAGATCTTGAAAATGCAAAACCCGCTGAATTGCCTTCCATAAGCACCGGTGATGAAGCCTCACTTGCTAAAGAACCCGAGAAAGTGATTCCAACACCAGTTCCGGATGAACCCCAGGTCTCAGTCCAGGAGATGCCGTCATTCACAGGTGGGGAAGCCGAACTTTACAGTTTTCTTTCAAAAAGCCTGAAGTATCCTTATGATGCCAGGGATTTGGGAGTTCAGGGAAAAGTTTACGTTGAATTCATTGTTGAACGTGACGGATCCATTTCCAATGTCAGAATAAAACGAGGAATAGGGGCAGGATGCGATGAAGAAGCCGCAAGAGTAGTTTCCTTAATGCCAAAGTGGAATCCAGGCAAACAGAACGGACAGCCGGTGAGGGTACTATTCGTCCTCCCGATAAGATTTGTATTGAACTGATTCCGTAAAATGTATGAAAAACCTCAGGCTGATCCCCTGAGGTTTTTCATTTTTCTGCAATTTTCTTTACTACATTTGAATTGGAAATAGTATTATTATTCTGGTGATGACTTTACTACTCATGGACCTCAATCCTTTATCCTTTACCTGTATCAGAGAATGAAAACGAGTTGGTTAAGTTTTATTTTCCTGGCTTTTATCCATTTTGGGAATGCCCAGACCGCAAGTGTTCAGATTGCCAGTCAAAAGGTGAATGCCAACAGGTTCCAGATCGTGACCCCTCTTAATCCATCGCCTGCCGAACTGAAAGCAGCAAACGAGCTACAGAAATATTTGGAAAAAATTTCCGGTATTAGGATCAGCATCACTGATGACCAGGAAAAAATGAGGACCTGCGAATTCGTGATAGGGCGCTCAACGCGTGTTCCAGAGTCCATTGATCTTCGAAACATGGATCCCGACGGTTTCGTGATTAAAAATTTCGGAACGAGGGTAATCCTGGCTGGTGGTTCTCACAAAGGTACATTGTACGCGGTATACACCTTCCTTGAGAAATACATGGGATGCAGGTTTTATGCCCCGGATGCCGAAACCATACCGGTTCAGAAAAATATCAGGCTGCCGGAACTGAATTATTCAGGCCATCCGGCATTTAAAGACAGAGAGGTTTATTATACCGTTATGGAAGACCCTGATTTCCTTGATAAGAGCCGTTGCGACCTCATGGCCTGGGGCAACAGCAGGAATTGGGGCCTTTGGGTACATACGATGTTCAGGCTTCTGCCTCCGGAACAATATTTCACGTCACATCCTGAATATTACGCCTTGTTCGGGGGTGAGCGGAGGAAGACCCAGCTCTGCTTAAGCAATCCGGATGTGCTGAAGATCACTATAGATACTCTTAAAAAGCTGATGCAGGATAACCCGGATGCAAAATACTGGTCGGTTTCGCAAATGGATACTTACGGCCATTGCGAATGCCCTGAATGTACCGCAATGGATCAGCGTGAAGGTTCACCATCAGGTTCTTACCTGGAGTTTGTAAATAAGTTGGCTGCGGCTTTCCCCGATAAAGTGATCTCGACCCTGGCCTACCAGTTCACCCGCAAACCACCTCTGCATGTGAAACCCGCATCAAACGTGAATATCATGCTATGCACGATTGAGTGCGACCGCCGCCGGCCGATTGAGAATGACACTTCAGCCGGTTCATTCCTCAGGGATTTGCAGGGCTGGTCCAGGATCGCATCCGATATCCTGATCTGGGATTATGTAATTCAGTTTACAAACATGATCGCTCCTTTTCCGAATTTTAACGTGTTACAACCCAACCTTCAGATGTTCAGGAAATATGGCGCCGGCCGGATCTTCGAACAGGGGTGTCACCGTACCTATTCCGACAGCCAGGAACTACGGGCTTATCTCCTTTCCAGGCTGGAATGGAATCCCGGATTTGACGTGGATTCTCTGATCGCTGATTTCACTGCCGGCTATTACGGCAAAGCCGGATCTTTTATGAGGAAATATTTTCGTGATATTAACCAGGCCGCATCCGCTGCCGGCCAGCCCCTGTGGATTTATTCCTCTCCCCAGCAGGAAACCACCACTTTCCTCAGCCAGGAAATGGTAAAAAAATTCAATTCATACTTCGATCAGGCAGAAAAGGCAGTGCAGGGCGATTCGGCTCTGACAGCCAGGGTGCGCAAAGCCAGGCTGCCCCTGCGTTACGCCATACTTGAAATTGCCAAAAAGGATATCCTGGGACCTTCTGGCTTCCTGGAGTTGAAGAACGGGAAATACAGGACGAGGCAAGAGACAGTGCAACAGCTTAATACCTTCGTGAAGCAGGCAAATCTCTATGGTGTGCGGTCTGTCACCGAAAGCGGCCTGAGTGTGGATGACTATGCCTCAGAAACCAACAGATTTTTCAAAGTTGCCTTTACCCGCCACCTGGCTGTTGGCAAATCCTATTCAACAACTTCGATGCCTGCCTCAAAATACAGCGCCGACGGACCCGGATCCCTCACCGATGGGAAACGGGGAACAACCAACTATTATGTTCTCTGGCAGGGATGGGAAGGAGAAGATTTTGAAGCGGTGGTCGACCTGGGCCAACCGGCAGAATTCAACTATGTAAGCGCCGAATTCATGCAGGACCTGAACTCCTGGATATTTTACCCCGAACATGTTGTTATTTCAGTGTCTGCGGATGGCATTGCCTATAGTGACACAGCCGTTTTTGACAAGCCGGTGGACCAGTCAAAAAAACTGTTCATAGAAGAAGCAGGAAAAAAGATTTCCATGACGACGGCCAGGTATGTGAAATTCTACGCCCGCTCGCTTAAAACCTGTCCCGAATGGCATATCGGACATGGAGGCAAGTCATGGATCTTTGTTGATGAGCTCATTGTAGATAAAAGATGAAAACCATCACCCTTTACTTCTGCCTTTCAAACACATCAATCTCCCTGAAGTAGTAAGGTCCGTGTCCGCAATCTTCAGTTACCCACATCAGATATCGCCAGGTCCTGCCTTTATTCGGTAAAATAGTGTAAAGGGCTTTGGAATTGCCCCAGACATCACAGGGAGGAACGCTCATCAAATAGGTCCATCCTGCCGACTTAGGGTTGCCGTTTACGTCGGGAGGTACAGGAGAATCAGAACCCCAAAGGGAGAGAAACTCCGCACCCCTGTGGCTGTTCAGGTTGGCAAAGATATGTATGCTGTCGATCTCAATGGCTTTCTGAAGGTCCATCCATACCCGGCTTTCGCCCTGGTCAAACCATATATCATTGACCGAATCGTTGGGCAGAAGGTCGTACATGCCGTCGACCAGGGTGGAGAGGTTCATCCCCTGAGCCGGTTTCTTTTTCACCAGGGTATCGGGAGTTGAATAAAAATATTTCACGGTCACCCCGTTCGGCTGGTGAATATCGGCATAATCCTTCATAGTTACTTTTCCCGGCAAAGCATTCAGGTTTCGGTTCCGGCTAACCCTGCAGCTGGCCAGGACTTCGGCATTTTCATCCACGTATAAATTCGGAAGATTCAGCGCAACTGTACTCTTCCAAGAATAGTCATCATACAGCGGCATAGTTGGAACCACCTGGTCGGAAGGATCATCCGAAACAGTCATCGCAAAGATCTTGATGGCATTGTTCTGCGGAAGCTGAACATACCCTGCGGCAGGATTTACAGGTATGCTGTATTTGAAAAGGTAAGCATACTCATAAGGGATATTGGAGGTATCCTTATGCACATGGGTTGCAAACCAGGCCACTTTATCACGTTTGATATAACCTTTATCTACGGCTTTAAGGCGTCCGAGCTTATCCCAGACCCGGTTGTCATACTGCCCGATCTTTCCCAGCAAAGACTGAACCCTGATCGTCGATTTTATGTTGCCTGCCCTGAAAACACCGTTGGTGTCGCTACTGGCCGCTGCAAGGATGAACAGCTTGCTGTAGTTCCCTGTCTTCGGGAGAAGGATCTTCTGACCATCGCAACTGATGACATTGTTTTTGGTATCTGCCCTGTGGCCGAGAGTAAACTCAATGCCGTCCGCAACAAGCGAAGAAGGAAAAAGTTCAGCCGGTATGCTGTAGCCGTTATTATCAAATTGTCCTTTTCTTCTGCGATCATCACTGCTGATGACATCCTGATTATAAGCCAGAAGTAGCGGAATACTTACCGGTAAAAACAACTTTTCGGCAGGTTTGTCAAGCTGGAGCCTGAAGCTTCGGATGGCGAATTTGTCAAGGCTGATGACGAGTTTCCCGTTAACCGGCTGGATATCAGCAATACCGCGTTCCTGTCCGTCAACTTCAGTAGCTGAAAGGACTTTCGTAAGAAAGCTGAATTCAACATTCTGTTGTCCCTTCCCAAGCAGTTCCTGCACTCTGACAATAATATCGTTGTTGTTTTCAGCTTTTTTTATAGCCCTGATATCAACTCCCGGATTGGACACTTTAACCAGTGAAACAGTCTTTCCCAGAGCACCCTGATGTTGAGGGACGACGAATGCCCTGACCGGTTGGTTCAGCATCCTTCCCTGCCATTCGGTGAGTGCAGTCCGCCAATCTCCTTTATGAGGATAGATAGCATAAATAAAATCGTGGTTCCCGAAATCCTGGCTTGACTGCTCATGGTAAAAGTTGGCGACAGGGGTATACAGAAGTGTAAGACGAAGGGTTTTATCATCCGGCTTGTCGGAACCGAATTTGCTGTCTTCAAGTATGCTTACGCCGAAATTTCCCGACTTATCGGTAAGGTCAAACCATTCGCGGGAAGGAACCTCGTATTTCTTTTCATTGTTGGTCGATCGTTCCACCGTTCCAAGGCCAAGATTGTAAGTGGCATTTACATTTGAAGCCGTGAGCGGAAAGGAAGCTTTAAGGCTCACTCCTTTCGACTGCCAAGCAACTTCATTGCGGAGGACAATGCATTCCTGACCGGCTTCCAGGCTGATGTACTGGACGAAAGAGGAATTCCTGCCGGTACGTTCAATTTTCATCACATCGCTCAGGTTCCCGTTATAAACCAGGGTGATCTTCGCAGGTCCTTTCACATAGTCGATGGGAGGGTTTTTCCGGTCGCTCCAGTCCATGTTCCATGCCGGCCAGTATTCAGGGTATTCATGCAGGAATTCCAGGCGGGCCGGGGCCGAAAGCATTTCCTTGTTCTGCCGTTTGTCAAAAATACTGCTGATATCGCCATTCGGGTTGATAGTCACTTTAAGGAATTCATTTTCCATGCTGTTTGCCGTGGCTTTGAGTGTGGTTTTAGCTGCGGATGGCGCAGCTGCGGCCTGCACATCGAACACTGAGATTCCTACGGATGGCAGGGAGGCAAGGAAAAGGATACGGATTGAGTGCTTGGTTCTGTACTGGATTTGGACTGGGACCTCTTTTTCGTCGGGGCCCATGACTTTGACAAATTCTGGAGGGTTGTCGGGATAGTTCAGTTCAACTTCCACGATGGATTTACGTGAGATTGCCAGGGGGTTGTACACAGCAATGCTTTGGCCGCTACCCCTGGTGTCCATCCCATGGATCACCGATCCGGCCGAAGTTTCAAGGACTCCTGAGAATAGATTCAGCCCAAGCACTTCATCGTTCCATGCATATTCATAAGCTTTCGGGATACAGGTCCCCGGAAGGATGTCGTGCATCTGGCTTCCAAGCACAAGCCACCATGCCGAATTTAGTTGTGACTGCGGATATTTGACTCCACCGGCCAGGTCGGCGTACACGGCAAGTGGCTCGGCAGCCTGGGCCAGGAGTTCATTTTTCCTGTTCCATCGTTTCATATAAGCCTGGGAAGTAAGCGATCCGGCCGAATGCTGGGTCAGCAGAAGATCTCCTGAGTAGGTAGGAAGCTTCGCGGCCTGGGCTTCTGTAAGATCCCTGAAAAGCTGGTCGGAGGAACATAAATATAATTTTATTTTACTGTCGGGATTGTTCAGGGAACCAATAGCATTTTTAACAGCCTGGAGAGAAGGAGAACCGCCGATATCGCCGGTTCCATAGTATCTGTAATCCGCATAAACACCATATTTTTTTCCGTTATCCAGCACCCGGTCAACCCATTGTTTAACAGTATCGCAGCGAAATTCGACATCCCCGCCATAATCCGTGGCGTTAAGGGCGGCAAGAACTCCTTTCCCGTCGGTTCCTTTCCAGGTCCCAATGTTAAAAGGAATTCCAACGGCTGAACCCCATTCCAGTTTCTGTGTCGAAAAACCTTTTATACCCGCATGAGCTAGCGCCGATGGAAGATGAGCCTGGAATCCAAAACAATCGGGGAGAAGAAAATCCACACTCTCTTTCCCGAATTCAGTCCTGAAAAAATTGTTACCATACAGGACGTGACGAATGATGGATTCGGGCGAGGGGATGTTGGCATCGCATTCATCTACCGAAGAACCTCCAACAAACCACCTTCCCTGGCTGATATATTTTTTAACTTTTTCATACCGATCGGGATAATATTCCTTCATCATCTTATACCGCCTCGCTCCCGAGAAAGTAAAAACATATTGTTTGTACTTGTCAAAGAGCTGGAAGTTGTCGTCCATCGTGGCTTTGATGAACTTGTTGATGGTCTCTGCGTAATCCCACCTCCATTCGGTATCCAGATGGGCATAAGCAACCGTATACAATACCGGTTCAGTATTTAGATCATACTTAGGCAAAGTTTTTTTTACCTCCGGCTGAGACATGCCCTTTTCGGCGAAAATGAAAAGGAAACATAAGAGAACGTATAGATATTTCATAAGAGCTTGATTGCTTGATAAAAACAGCATATAATCCTCCGTAAAACCCCGAAAAACACTCGGACCTGAGAATCAAAGCCGGGAATAATAAATCCTTGTGTAAAAATAGAAATTTTTTTATTCGGAAATCCCTACCTTTGCAATCACTTAAAAAAGGAGGTTTTTAAATGAAAAAAATTGCGTTATTCTTGTTTGTCGGCGCCATTCTGGCATCATGCGCCGGACATAAAGACAGTTACACTATCAGCGGTAAGATTATCGGTATTGACAGCGGAACTGTTTATCTTCAGAAATTTGAAGTTTCTGACTGGGTCAAGATCGATTCTGCAAAACTTGAAAAAGGCACATTCACTTTCAAAGGCAAGATAGGGCTTCCTGAAATGTGGTTCATCACAGATAAGAGCAAGTTGTTTCTCCCCGTTTTCATTGAAAATGCACGAATCAATATAGAAGTATACCTCGACAGTGTGGATAAGGCAAATATCACAGGTTCTGCAACGCATGACCTCTTTAAAAAGTACCAGAAACAAAGCGACAGCCTGAACAAACTCATGGAAGCCTGTTACAAGGAATATAAAACGGCAAAAGAGGCTAATGATACACTTAAGATGAAAAAGGCCGATTCAGTTTCGGATATCCTGGACAAGGCTGTCAAAGCCAATGTGTTGGCTTTTGCAAAAGCCAACCCGTCTTCGGTAGTAGGCCCTTATCTTATCATGCGTTCTGCTTACCAGTTTGACCTTCCCGATCTGGAGGAATCAGCAGCAGCGTTCGATACCAGCCTCAATGCTTCAACCTATGTGCAGACCATCAAAAAACGTATCGATGTTCTCAAAGCAGTTCAGATTGGCCAGGTGGCTCCCGACTTCACAATGAATGATACGACCGGCAAGCCCTTCACACTTTCTTCTCTTAAAGGTAAATTGCTGCTTGTTGATTTTTGGGCTTCATGGTGCGGTCCCTGCCGTGGTGAGAATCCCAATGTGGTCAGTGCATATAAAGCATATAACAAGAAAGGATTTGATGTCCTGGGTGTTTCTTTCGACAAGGACCATGCAAAATGGGTAAAAGCAATCAAGGATGACGGCCTTACCTGGAACCATGTATCTGATCTCCAGGGTTGGGGTAATGCAGCAGGAAAAATATATGGTGTGATGTCGATACCGGCAAATGTATTGCTTGATAAAGACATGAAAATCATCGGCAGGAACCTCCGGGGCGAGGATCTTACGAAAAAACTGACTGAATTATTGGGTCCTCCGGCTCCTGAAAAGAAAGCCGTCACCAAAAAAGGGAAAAAGTAAAAATATTTTTTACTTGGTACCGCCGGGATCATTTTATCCCGGCGGTGCTGTTATCCAGAGTTTCCAATCACTTCAATACTCCACGTATGATAAGAAAGATTCTTTTCATGGCATTCCTGATTGCAGCTTTCACAGGTTTTGCACAGAATTCACTTGATGGCAGTATCCGCAACCTGGGAAAATCAAAGGTTTATCTCATGAGTATTTATGGTGAGCGGACGAAAGTTTCGGATTCAGCCATCTCAGATTCGCTGGGCAGGATCCATTATACACTGCCCACAGGGCTGGCCCCAGGCTTATACAGGATAGGATGGAGTAAAACCGGGTTTATTAACCTGATCCTGAATAGGGAAAACGTGAAATTTGAGACCTGGGCAACCTCTCCGGAAGACTCCCTTAAGATTCTCTCATCCCTTGAAAACTCATTATTTCGTTCCTTTTTTTTAATGGGTAAAACCAGCCAAATGAAACTGGAGTTGCTTATGCCTATCGTTGATTTTTACCCGGTGCGGGATGAGTTCTACAGTAAAGCGGTCTCTGAATTTGAAACTATCCAGAAAAATCAGCTTAACTTCCTGGATTCCACTTCAAAAAAATATCCCTTTTCCTTCGCTGTAAGGATGGAAAAGGTGTCTCAAACACCCTATATTTCACCTTCTTTGCCTCCGTCCTCCCGCATGGAATACCTTAAACAACATTATTGGGATAAAATCGATTTCAGTGATACCGCCATGCTGAGGACTAATGTTTTTGCTGATAAAATCATCTCCTACCTGGCTATCTATCAAAATAACAGGATGAACCAGAAGCAGCTTGAAACCGAATTCATCAAAGCAGTTACTGTAGCACTTGGAGCTGCTTCGGTCAACGCTGATGTGTATAAATTCATGCTGGATTATATGGTCGGAGGATTCGATAAATACCATTTCGACGAAGTAATAACTTATATTGCCGATAACTTCCAGGATCCTTTTTCATGCGAGGATGCTGCCCGAAAATCGGCCCTGCAGAAAAAACTTGATAATTTTAAGAAGCTTTCCATCGGCAAAACTGCCCCTGCCATTGAGGTCGCTGATATTAAAGGGAATAATATAAACCTGCTGTCGCTGAAAAACGAATTTACCCTGCTGGTATTCTGGTCGAGCCAATGCCCTCATTGTACAGAACTGATGCCTAAGCTTAAAGCCTGGTATGATAAACAAAAGCCTAAGAGACTTGAAGTCATGGCCGTATCTCTGGATACAAGCAGAAATGACTGGTCCTCATTCATAAAGAAAGAGAAGCTGAACTGGATCAATGTCTCGGAACTGAAAGGATATTTCGGAAAAGCCGAAGACGAATATAACATTTATGCCACACCTACCATATACCTTATCGACCGGGAAAAGAAGATCATTGCCAAACCTATAACCTGGCGCGAGCTCGAACAGGCACTGAGTGAAAATGTGAAGTAACGTGATAAATTCTCACTTCGTTCACACGTGACTAATGCTCGTTAAGCTCGCGTGAGATCACGATTTTTCTTATTTTTGCACGCTAAATCCCGTCAGAAAATCATGTACGAATACATTAAAGGCCGACTGGTCGAGAAAAATCCTGCTTATGCAGTGATTGATTGCAACGGTGTTGCTTTTTATCTGAATATTTCGGTGTATACCTACTCAAGACTGGGTGATGATGAAAACTGCCTCCTTTACACTCACCTGGTTGTAAGGGAGGATGCCCATATGCTGTTCGGATTCATTGATACCGGTGAACGGGATCTCTTCCGACACCTGATCAGCGTGTCGGGAGTAGGTGTGAGCACAGCCAGGATCATTCTGTCATCCCTGAACCCCATGGAGGTTGCTCAGGCTATTGTCGACGGGAATGCGCCTGTACTTCAGAGGATTAAAGGTATCGGAAGCAAAACAGCAGAACGTATCATAATCGACTTAAAAAACAAACTCTCAAGGCACCTGATTCCTTCTGAAAAATCAGGGGTTTTACACAATACTAACAGGGAAGAAGCGTTATCTGCTTTAAGCATTTTGGGATTTCCCAAGGTGTTGGCGGAGAAAGTATTAAGCAAGATAATCGAAGCAGAAGGCTCCGGCTTATCAGTGGAACAGCTTATCAAACAGGCGCTGAGGATGTTATAGTGCCTGTTTGAGTTGTTTTCACTACACTTAGCTAACGGGACAAATCGGAATTGGTGAATTATTTTAACATCGCTGTAAAAAACTGTCTTGTATTACTGGTTCTCCAAGGTTTTGCTATGTCATCTGTTTTCGGAGGGCAGGGGCAGAGCTTTGGACGAACACCTGCCATGCTTTTTGCTGCCGATACCAACAGGAATTCCGACAGCACACTCAGATACCCTTTCTCATACGATAATACACTTCCCGGAGAAGGAAAATCAAGCCCGCTATACCTGAAAAATCCGTCCAACATTAAAACCGTCGTTGAATACGATCCGGCTACCCACCAGTATTATAATATTTACAAAGTCGGAAATGAGACCTACCGGATTCCGACAACTATGTCATTCAGCGAATACCAGGACCAGGACATGCAAAACCTTTTGCAAAGCTATTGGAAGGAAAGGGCAACAGCTGCAGGGCTTGACAATTCAAAGGGGATGATACCCAAGATTCATATACCGGGCAAATTCTTCGAAACCATTTTCGGCAACAATACGGTTGATATCCGCCCCCAGGGATCTGCTCAGATCAACTTTGGCATTGTATCGAACAGAAGGGATGACCCCATGCTGAATACCCGCCAGAGAAGGCAGACCAATTTTGATTTTAACGAGAAGATCCAGATGAATGTGATCGCCAAGATTGGCGACAAGATCGAGTTCAAGATCAATTACAACACTCAGGCGACCTTTGATTTTGAGAATACGCTGAAGCTGAAGTATGAGGGCAAGGAGGATGAAATCATTCAGCTGATCGAAGGGGGTAATGTGAACATGCCCCTGAATACAACACTTATCAGAGGGACCGAAAGCCTTTTCGGGATCAAGACCAAGCTGAGGTTTGGCCGGCTCACGGTTACGGCACTTTATTCCCAGCAGAAGAGTGAAACTAAAAGTATCACCGTGCAGGGAAATGCCCAGACCAATAAGTTCAGGTTGCGTGCCGATGAATATGAAGAAAACCGTCACTTCTTTGTTTCCCAGTATTTCAGGGACCATTACCGGGAGGCATTAAAATCACTTCCTATTATCAATTCGGCAGTCAACATTGTGAAGATCGAAGTATGGGTCACCAATATAGGCGCCGCCGTTACTGAGAACCGCAATATTGTAGCATTCCAGGACCTGGGTGAATATAATCCGTACAATAAACAGCAATTTTATCCCAACCCCGGGCAGTCATTGCCTTCGAATACTTCAAACAACCTTTTTGCAAGGTTGATGCCTACATCCGCCGACTCCGCCAAAGTCCGCAACATCAATACCGTCACCGATTATCTTAAAGGTTCGCCATACTTCCTGGTTTCCGGCCTGGATTTTGAAAAGATCGAGAGTGCCCGTAAACTTCTTCCAACAGAATATACATTCAATCCCAGGCTGGGGTTTATTTCGCTTAACACCAACCTGAATTCTGATCAGACTCTCGCCGTAGCTTTCCAATACCAGATCGTCGGTGACACCAAGATCTACCAGGTTGGTGAATTTTCCGATCAGGGGATCACTACTCCCAAAAGTCTTGTTGTAAAACTTTTAAAGAGTACCTCCCTGAATACACGCATCCCAATGTGGAACCTGATGATGAAGAACGTGTATTCTCTGGGAGCTTATCAGGTCCAGAACCAGAATTTTACTCTGAATGTGCTGTATAACGGAAACTCAAACGGGGTGCCAACGGCCTATCTCAGCGAAAGTCGAGTCAAGGGTGTTCCACTGCTCAGGGTGTTGAACTTCGACAACCTGAACATGCAATTGAACCCTCCTCCCGACGGTATGTTTGACTTCCTGGACCAGGCTGCCACAATGGGAGGAACGATACAATCGTCGAACGGAAGGATCTTTTTCACTGTGCTTGAGCCATTCGGACAGTCATTGAGGGATTCGATATATGATCCAAATGACCCTTCCGGCTCTTTGGCCCTGGCATCCAAGTATTGTTATGACTCCCTTTATACACTAACCAAATCGCAGGCCAGGCAGTATCCGGATAAAAACAAATTTGTACTGGACGGGTTCTTTAAATCGTCTACCGGCTCTGAAATTTCACTGAATGCCCTCAACGTTCCACAGGGTTCCGTAAGGGTTACTGCGGGCGGAGTTCAACTTACCGAGAATGTTGACTACACCGTGGATTACACCCTGGGCCGAGTCCGGATCATCAATGAAGGTCTGCTGAATTCTGGAACCCCTATAAACATCTCGATGGAGAGCAACCAGATGTTCAACATTCAGACGAAGCGTCTGATAGGCGCGCATCTGGACTATAAATTGAACAAAGACTTCAATATCGGAGCAACCGTAATGAATCTTAATGAGCGCCCTTTGACGACGAAAGTTAATTACGGTGATGAGCCCATGTCGAACACTATCTGGGGAGTTAACCTTTCATACCGTACTCAGTCGAGGCTTATCACAAGGCTTGTAGATGCTCTTCCATTCATCGCGACCAAAGCTCCTTCCAACGTCTCAATAGATGCTGAATTTGCCCAGTTCATACCCGGCCATTCCAAAGCTATTGGTAAGTCCGGGACAACCTATATCGATGATTTTGAAGGGGCCAAATCGACCATTGATCTGAAAAATATAGGGACATGGTACCTGGCCTCAACCCCGCAGATGCAGACTACCCTTGGTATGTTTCCCGAAGCTGCGAATGGAATAGGGCTGCCTTACGGCTTCAACCGTGCAAAACTGGCATGGTATATCATCGACCCCTTGTTTTATGACAAGAACACCAGTCTTGTACCGCCCAATGTCACAAACCAGGAGCTTTCAACCCAATATGTGAGGCAGATATGGGAAACCGAAGTCTTCCCGAACAAGCAGCCATTAAATGGTGTTCCGGTAAACCTGGCTGTTCTCAATTTTGCTTACTATCCTCAGGAAAAAGGACCTTACAACTACGATGTCCTGCCAACCGCATTCTCTAAAGGTCTGAGCCAGGATGGAACTCTAGCTTTCCCTGAAACCAGATGGGGAGGTATTATGCGGAGGATAGAAACAACCGACTTCGATGCAGCCAATGTACAATATATTGAGTTCTGGATGATGGATCCGTTTGCCTATGATTCCACCAATTCGGGTGAACTGTATTTCAATCTGGGAGATGTTTCCGAAGATATTTTAAGGGATGGCAGGAAAAGTTATGAAAACGGGCTCCCCACCAGCGCCTCCACAAGAAATGCTGCAGGGGAGGCAATTGTTGATACGACGATTTGGGGCCGGGTCCCCAGCTTACAGGCCCTGGTCGATGCCTTCGACAATGACCCGGCATCAAGACCATACCAGGATGTTGGTTATGACGGACTGATGGATGCCGATGAGCGGACGTTCTTTGATACGAACTATGTGAGCAAGATCAGAAGCGCATTCGGCTCAGGATCACAGGCATACAAAAATGCAAACGCCGACCCCTCGGGAGATGACTACCACTACTTCAGGGGATCCGATTATGATAATGACCCTGTTTACGGCAGCGTGCTTCAGAGATATAAAATGTTTAACGGCCCCGATGGCAATTCTCCTACACAATCCCAGTCACCGGAAACTTACCCAACCCTTGCAACGACTATCCCCAATATAGAAGATATCAATAAGGACAATACCCTTAGCGAAGCCGAACGCTACTATCAGTATGTTGTGCACCTGCACCGGGACCAGATGCAGGCCGGTATGAATTACATCAATAACGTATATTATGCGACCAATATTCCCCTTGCCGACGGACAGAGAGGCTCGGTCAAATGGTACCAGTTTAAGATTCCAATCAGAACCCCGGATAAGGTTGTAGGTAATATCTCGGATTTCACTTCCATCCGTTTCATGCGTGTTTTCTTCAAAAATTTCCAAAGACCTATTGTCTGCCGTTTCGCAACCCTTGAACTTACCCGTGGTGAATGGAGACGGTATACGAATTCCCTGCTCTCCCCCGGTGAATATATCCCCGATAACCAGCAAAGCCAGACCACTTTTGATATTGCAACAGTAAGTATTGAAGAAAACGGGAGCAAACAACCTATTCCTTATGTGATGCCCCCGGGAATCGAAAGGGAAACCAACTGGGGTTCCACGAATATGCAAAAGCTGAATGAACAGTCCATGTCATTCAAGGTTTGTAACCTGGTTGACGGGGATGCAAGGGGAGCTTATAAAACCTGCGAATTCGATTTCCGGCAGTTCAAGTTCCTGAACATGTTCGTACATGCTGAAAAGTCTATCGAAAGCCAGGATGTCAAAACAGGTGACCTTACCGTTTTCATCAGGATTGGTACCGACTTTACCGAGAACTATTACGAGTATGAGATTCCCTTGCATTTCACACCCTGGGGAACAGGTATTACCAACCCTGATGCCATCTGGCCTGATGCAAATGCCTTTAATATTGACTTGAACAGGCTGGTGCAGGTGAAATATGACCGTTACGTGGTTATGGCTCAGCACGGGGCAAATGTGAGCCTGTCATACCCCTATTCTGAATTTGATGGTGCTAACAAGATCACTATCGTTGGATCTCCCACCATCAGTGATGTCAGATCCATTATGATTGGTGTAAGAAATCCCAAAAAAGGAGGGACGAACAAAGATGATGACGGACAGGCGAAATGCGCCGAGGTCTGGGTAGATGAGTTACGTCTCACGGGGTTCAATAACCAGGGAGGATGGGCAGCCACAGCAAGGCTTGCCGTGGATCTTGCCGACCTGGGCCGGGTGCAGTTTACAGGCAGTTATTCCAGTTCCGGCTTTGGATCCCTGGAACAAAAACAAACCCAGCGTGCCATGGAAGCCATCACCATGTTCGGCTTTGATACGGACCTGGAACTGGGCAAATTCTTTCCGGCCAAATCAGGCATAAGGATTCCTATGCATTTTGATTATTCAATGCAAAAAAATACTCCCAAATACGACCCACTTAATCCGGATCTTTATCTTTCGGATGTACTGAAGATTTATAACAGCCAGTCCCAGAAAGATTCAATAAAGCAATTGACGGAAGGATATACCTACAGGAAGAATTTCAATCTCATGAACGTAAGGAAGGAAAAAACAAACCTTACTAAAAAGCCGAAAATTTATGATATTGAGAACTTCAACATCAGCTATGCCTACTCGGAAATCTTTCACAGGGATGTTGATATTGAGTATGATCTCCAGAGAAAATATCTCGGGGCTTTAGGGTATAATTACAGTGCCATACCACCTATTGTAACCCCATTGAGCAAGGCCAAGTTCCTCAAGTCAAGATATCTTTCTCTCTTCAGGGATTTCAATTTTTACTACCTGCCTAAATCATTCTCATTCAGGACCGACATGAACCGGGAATTTGATACGAGGAGGTTCAGAAATAAGACCCAGGCGATTGTCCCGATGGAGACATTCTATATTAAAACATGGAACTGGAGCAGGCTTTATGACCTGAAATGGGACTTTACAAAATCATTGAAAGTAAGCCTTATTGCCAATGCCCAGGCATTCATCAACGAACCTCCCGGGGTCATTGACAAATCAAACCGTGCCCAGGTATGGGACCAGATATTTTCGTTTGGGACGATGAACAATTACAACCAGGCCTTCAGTATCACATGGGAAGTGCCACTGGCAAAAATACCCATTATCGACTGGATAACAGTCAACATGGGATACCAGGGAAGTTATCGGTGGACAGGCAGCGCCATATCCGTACAACCTGTCTTTGGAAACACGGCTGAAAATAACAGTACCAAAATGCTTAACGGCAATCTGAATTTTGTGGGATTGTATAATAAAATACCTTACCTGAAGAAGATCAATGCAGGATCCCAGAAGAATCAGAAGAACGATAGGAGCCAGGCTAAACTACCGGATAAAAATACCAAAACAGCCAGCGGGGATTCATTAAAAGGGCAAAAACCCAAGAAAGATGTCGGGAAAATTATACTTGACGGCACTTTGCGTGTACTGATGGCTGTGAGGACTGCTAAATTCACATACAGCCAGGCAAGTGGTATCATGCTTCCTGGTTTCTATCCCAATCCGGAAGCATTGGGTAATAATTGGTCACAAAATGCGCCGGGGCTTGGGTTTGTGTTTGGCGATCAGAAAGATATCAGGCAGAAAGCAGGTGAGCGGGGGTGGATTACAAAGGATACCATGCTGAATACTGCTTATGTAAATAAATTCACCGAGAATTTTACTGCCAGCGTATCGGTCGAACCGTTCAGGGATTTCAGGATAGAGCTGAACGCCATAAAGAATTATTCCTCAACTAGACAGGAATATTATAAATGGTCTCCTTCTCAAGACAATTTCGCTGCCTTCTCACCGACTCAAATGGGGACATTCTCCATGTCGACGATCATGATCGCTACGGCGTTTGATAAGCAGGATAAGTTCGGAGTTTCGCCGGCATTTGAAAAACTGAAACAAATGCGTAAACAAATTGCCGACCGTTATGCCGCCCAAAACCCTAATTCCAAAGGAGTAGTTGATTCGACCGGCTTCCCTGTCGGATATGGACCTGTTGACCAGGATGTTCTCACTACGGCCTTCCTTGCCGCATATAAAGGCAGCGATCCTGCAAAAATAAACCTGACCGCCTTCCCATCCATACCATTGCCTAACTGGAGACTTACATATGATGGATTGGCCAAACTTCCATGGATAAAAACCTTCATGAGAACTCTCACCATAACCCATGCTTATATCTGCACATATACGGTCAGCAATTTTGTTTCGAACATTAAATATGGTGAGAATCAAGGTTATCCGAACGTGATGGACGATGCCGGGAATTTTATCCCTGAAAGGCAGATAGGGGTGATGACAATTAATGAGCAATTCAGCCCGCTGATCCGTATCGACATGGGCTTCGTAAACAGCCTGCTTGCGAATTTTGAAATGAGGCGCTCCCGAACGCTTAGTTTCAGCTTCTCCAATAACCAGCTTACCGAAGTTGCTTCAAGTGAATTCATTATAGGCCTGGGATACCGGATCAAAGGCATAAAGCTTAATTTCTCAGGAGTTCTGGGAGGTGGCAAGAAAGCCAAGACCAAAAGCGATCTTAACCTGAAACTCGATTTCAGTATACGGAAAAACCGTACCACTTTGAGACGGGTAGACCAGGATATCAACCAGATCTCAATCGGCCAGCAGGTCATGAATATCAATTTTACCGCCGATTACAACCTGAGCCAGAAGTTTAATATCCAGTTCTATTTTAAAAAGGATATCAATACCCCCTATGTTTCGAACCAGTATCGCACTTCAAATACACAGGGAGGATTGGCGCTGAGGTTCTCGTTATCACAGTAAATGGGATGCGGGATAACGGGATAACGGGATAACGGGATAGCTGGATAACTGGATAACGGGATAACGGGATAACGAGATAACGGGATAACGAGATAGCTGGATAACTGGATAACTGGATAGCGGGATAGCGGGATAACGGGATAACTGGATAAAGGATACGGGATTTTTAAACAGGTAACAATAATTTGTTATCCGGCGGATAACGGATGGAAGAAAAATTGTAATTTTGAAAAAACTTAAAATTGAATATTATGAACGTTCCTGCTAATTTAAAGTACACAAAGGACCATGAATGGCTGAAAATTGATGGAGAACATGCATATGTTGGCATTACCGATTTTGCCCAGCATGAACTCGGAGATATCGTGTTTGTAGAAGTTGAAACGGTTGGCGAGATACTTGAAAAACATGAAGCTTTCGGTACTATTGAAGCCGTAAAAACGGTGTCTGATATGTATATGCCTGTTGGCGGAGAAGTTCTTGAATTCAATGAAGCTCTTACTACCAATCCGGAGGTTATAAACAAAGATCCTTACACAGAAGGCTGGGTTGTTAAGATAAAAATCACCAATGACACAGAACTCGGTGAGTTACTAAGCCCGGCGCAATACGAGGCTCAGCTTCAGGGTTAAACACCTCAGCCTTTCGTGATTACTTTCCTTAGAAATAACCGCTGGAGTATCCTCTGGGGTTTGATTATCCTTATTCTTACATTAATGCCCGGGAATGCAATACCCAGGGTTCCTTTGTGGATTGACCGTTTGCATCCCGATAAGCTGGTCCATCTGTTTATTTTCGCAGTGTTTACTTTTCTGCTGATCAAAGGGTTCGGAAAGAAGGATAATCCCGTCTTCGTCAGAAATTTCCCGATGGTCTGGGCTATTATGATCAGCTTGTTTATAGGTGGGGCAACAGAACTGCTTCAGGGCTGGGTGATTCCGCTGAGAACAGCAGACTGGAAGGATTTTTTTGCGGATACCTTCGGGACGATGGTGGTTGTTGTCGCTTTGTGGGCCCATGAGTTTCTGAGGCAGGAATGAGGTCAGATATCAGATATCAGATGTCAGATATCAGATATCCGCAATCCGCCATCTGCCATCCGCCATCACTCCTTTTTCTGGAAATATTCCCATACCACTTTCCCCTTCGCTTTCCCTATAGTTTCCTGTAAATCCTTCAGCGAGGCCGCACGGATATTTTTCACCGATTTGAATTTCCAGAGCAGCTTCTGGTTCAGGGTATAACCAATTCCTTCAATCTCCATCAGCTGAGGGGCCATGGCAGCCTTTTCCCTGCGGCGGCGGTGATGGGTAATACCAAAACGGTGGGCTTCATCGCGAAGCTGCTGGATTATCCTCAGAGTCTCCGACTTCTTATCGAGGTACATGGGAAGAGGATCATTGGGGTAATAGATCTCCTCAAGCTTCTTTGCAATGCCTATGATCGTGATCTTCCCTTTAAGTCCAAGCTTCTCAAGGCTTCCCAGTGCAGAACTCAGCTGTCCTTTCCCCCCGTCAACCACAATAAGCTGCGGCAGCGGCTTTTCTTCATCCAGCAAACGCTTGTACCTACGGTATATGATCTCTTCCATGGAGGCAAAGTCATCGGGCCCTTCGACGGTTTTAATATTAAAATGCCTGTATTCGCTTTTATCGGGCCTGGCATTTTTAAAGCAGACCATAGCCGCTACAGGAAAACTGCCCTGGATATTGGAGTTGTCGAAACACTCAATATGTGCAGGCGGTTCAGTCATCCTGAGGTCCTTCATCATCGTATCCAGTATCCTTTTGCTTTTATGCTCAGGGTCTACCAGATCCTTTTGCTTTTCCTTTTCAAGCTGGTAATATTTCACATTCCTTTCCGAAAGGTCCAGCAGCTTTCGTTTGTCGCCGATCTTCGGGATCGTAAAAGTAATCCCAGGCATTCCGAACTCGGGCATAAACGGCAGGATGATCTCCGGTGAATTGCTTTCAAATCTCTGCCGGATATCCGTAATGGCTATGGACAAGAGTTCTTCGGGAGTCTCATCCAGCTTCTTCTGAAGCTCTATGGTATGAACCTGGATGATTGCCCCGTTCATGACCTTCAGGTAATTAACATAAGCAGTAATACCGTCGGCGATAATAGAGAAGACATCTACATCGTTGATGGATGGATTGACTACGGTGGACTTACTCTGGTATTTGTCGAGGAGTTCAAGTTTCTCCTTAACGATATGTGCTTTCTCGAATTCAAGGTCTGATGCATAATTCAACATCAGTTCCCGGAGCTGGCGCGACACCGAAGATATATTACCCTTTATGATATCTTTTATTGCGGCAATGCTTTGATCGTAGTTATAAGCAGATTGCCTGCCTTCGCAAGGGCCTTTGCAGTTTCCGAGATGAAATTCCAGGCAAACTCTGAATTTTCCAGAGGCGATATTTTTATCGGCCAGCTTAAGGTTACAGTTCCGTATGGGATAAAGCTGGCGTGTAAGGTCAAGCAGAGTATGCATCAGCCTAACGTTTGCATACGGTCCGAAATACTGGGATCCGTCGCGGATCACGGTGCGGGTGCTGAAAACCCTTGGAAACGGTTCGTTTTTTATACAGATCCAGGGAAATGTCTTGTCATCCTTAAGGGATACATTATAATGCGGACGGTATTTCTTGATCAGGTTGTTTTCGAGCAGGAGAGCGTCCTGTTCAGTCGCCACCACGATATATTTGATATCGGCGATCTTACGAACCAGCATCTGCACCTTGCCGCTGATGGAATTGATCTTAACAAAATAAGAACTTACCCGTTTCTTCAGGTTTTTGGCCTTACCTACATAAATGATCCTGTTCTTATCATCAAAATACTGGTAAACTCCCGGCTTATCCGGCATGGAACGGATAATGGGTTCAAGTTGGGAAAAATATTTATTCAGTGCACTCACATTATTTGAGTCGGTACATCCTGATCACCATGTACAACGTGAAAAGGAAAATAGCGCCAACCGAAACCGGCAGGAACCAAAGACCGAGACCTGCTGCACTTCCCATAGCCACGGCAATGGATTTCCAGGTAAGATAGAAAAATGTAATTACCAGCAAAAGGTTCAGTATCCTGATGCTCCTGCTCGCATGACGGTACATCCGTTCGGCATTCTCAGGTGTAATGTTCACCGGGAAGTTAAAGACGAACGGGAACCTGTTTAAAATGCTGATGCCCGTAAAAATGACCACGGCAATGACAGGGAGCAGCCATATCATCCCTTTGCTGCTGTAATCGTCGGGCAGGCCGGAACCGTTAAAATGCGTAGGGATCTGCTGGGGCAAGCCATGGTATTTCCAGGCGGTTACCACCACCATAGCTACTACGGTGATAAGGCTGGCAATCTCCAGTAAAAAGTCAAGAGGTTCCTTCTCGGGACGAATCCTGGGACGGTCTGCAGTATTCTGTTTGCCAAATGATTTTTTCTGAACCATGATAGAAAAAAGATGATTTATGTTTAACCTGAAACCGTCAGGTTATTTCCACTTCTCGAAACACTGTAACGTTTGATTGGATAAGGTGGTGGACCTGCAGTGACGTTCCCGTTCAGATCATAAGTGCCACCATGACAGGGACAAACGAATGTTTGGGAACCTCTTGCATAAGTGACTGTACACCCCTGATGGGTGCAGGTCTGTGCCACGGCAATGAACCCGTCGAGCATGTCACTGATACGGGCAATGATCACGTTCTGAACATAAACATAGCCACCCGATGCGCTTAATGCTGAATATTTGGAGTCGTTAAGGTCGATAGTGAAATTCACATCAGGACCCTGCGGGCCAGTAGTACTTTTTTTACAGCTTTCAAGGAAACTCCCGCCAACTGCAACTCCTGCAATTGCCAAAGCTGAAAATTTAAAAAAATCTTTCCTGTTCATGTTCTCCGGTTTAACATATTAAACGGGAATCGATTCAATTATTGTAGAATATCATCCGCAATCGCCAAAATTAATCAAATCCCATCAATTCTTTATTTTTTCCTTACAGCTCCCGGGCAGTCTCAAATTTCTTTTTCAGGTTCAGGAAATATCTTTCCATGGTATGGTAAGATAGTACCGAAACCATTATGGTCAACGAGAACGACAATAAATACAGCACAATATTCCATGCCTGATAATTTGTTTTCATGAATGCGGATAGCGTGGTGGCCAGGAACATGATGACTACCCAATGGAACATATAGATCCCGTACGACACTTTCCCGAGGTAATCCAGGATCCTGTTGTTGAACGCAAGGTAATGGGTCACCGTAACATTGGCCAGCATAAGTGTAAACAGGAGTCCAAGTATCACATCAGCAAAATAAAGAGGATGCCATCCGCTGAACCATAACAGGAAAGGGAGGATTACGAAAATGACAGAGAGCCGGCCTTTGTGGAACCATCCGAGAAAGCCGTAGCCTTTCTTCTGGCACCAGGCGAGGAGTCCGCCCATGGCCAGAAGGTTGAACTTAGTGCCGTAAAAGAAGACATCGATGAACTTCTGGTTCCCGGGACTGGCCCATCCGCCGAGATCCAGAAAGAACCGAAGAATATGAGGAAGGGCGGTATACCCGATGATGATGATTGCCAGAACGAGGCCCAGGTTCGATCTGAGGTATTTCACCAGGGAGGGCCAGAAAAGGTAGAACTGCTCTTCGGCACCAATAGACCATATCTGGGGGCTCACCAGCCATCCCTGCCCCAGGGCATGGGCCACATTGGCAAGTATCGTAAAGCATAATATCCCTGTGGTCCAGCCTGGTCTGTAACCGTAAACCAGCATGGTAATCAGAAGGATGAAAAAATACAAAGGCCATATCCTGAGGATACGCCGCATATAAAACCTTTTAATGCTGATGTTTCCCGTTTTCTCCTGCTCACCGAGCAGAAGCCGGGTAATGATATATCCGCTGATGACAAAGAACAGGAGGACGCCATTATGGCCGGCCTGGTCGAAGAAAGGAATTGAAGAGAGATTTGGCAGCCCAAGGTTTGATTTGACAAGTTCGATATGACCAACCAGGACGGTAAGTGCCGCGATCGCTCTCAGAGAATCTAAACCGTAAACCCGTCCCATCCCTGAGCTGTAAGTTCGATCTGCTTTCCATCGGCAGTAATCATGGCCTTGCCTTCCGAAGAGTCGGTCATATGACCGATGACGGTAATGTCTTCTGCATCTTTAATTTTATCATAATCTTTCTGATCGACAGTAAAGAGCAGTTCGTAATCTTCACCCCCCGAAAGTGCGGCAACAGAAGGGATGAGCTTGAATTCCATGGCCAGTTCCCGGGTCTGAGTGTTAATAGGGATCTTCTCTTCATAGATCCTGCAGCCCGTGCCAGATTGTTTGCAAAGGTGCAGGGATTCCGAAGCCAGTCCATCGGAAATATCGATCATTGAGGTAGGCCTGACACCCAGTTTTTCAAGAGTTTCACGAATGTCGGTCCTGGCTTCAGGTTTCAGCTGACGTCCAATCTGGTAATCGAATCCATCCAATTCGGGCTGCATATCAGGATTGGCTTTAAACACAGTCTTTTCTCTCTCAAGTAACAGAAGACCCATATAGGCACTCCCGAGGTCTCCGGTAACACATAACAGGTCGTTGGGTTTTGCCCCGCTGCGGTAGACCACATCTTCTTTTTTGGCTTCACCCAGTATGGTAACAGAGATCATTAGTCCTTTGTTGCTGGATGAGGTGTCGCCTCCCACCAGATCCACCTTATAGCGGTCGCAGGCATGTTTGATGCCTTCGTAAAGTTCTTCCAGGGCTTCAAGCGAGAAACGGCTGGATGCGGCAACCGAGACGGTAAGCTGTTTTGGGATGCCGTTCATAGCAGCAATGTCGGAAATGTTCACCACGGCCGATTTATAACCAAGGTGCTTCAAAGGGGCGTACATCATGTCGAAATGTACTCCTTCGACCAGCAGGTCGGTGGAAAGAAGGATCACCTTGTCGCCGGCTTCAATCACTGCCGCATCATCGCCTACTCCTTTGATCGTTTCCTTATGGTAAAGTTTGATACCTGAGGTAAGCCTGTCGATCAGTCCGAATTCGCCGATTTCCGAAAGCGGGGTGAGTTTGGACAAGGAGTCGTTGTTTTGTTGATCTGACATAGGGGCAGTGTTTACTGGTGAGATGCAAAATTACGAAAAAGCGAAGCACGATGCATCAGCTGCAGCGACCTTGCGTATATATGGCGACATCACGGTTTCACAAGCAGTGATGATTCCTTTAGCTTTACCGCGATAAGGCAGGATATCAACAACAAGCCAGTAAGGATGAGCAGCGAGCTAGTCATGGATCCTGTACCGGCCAATTTAAAGGCATCCATTCCGAAGATAAAGATGATCCCTGAGATCTGTCCCATGAGAAGCAGCAAACCGTTTGAAGTCCCCTCAGGGGCAGGATATGCGATTTCGGCTCCATACTGGAACCCAACAGGGCCGGCGCTAAGAAGGAAAAACCCTATGACAAAGGACGAGAACAGAAGCAGGGCATAAGTCGTGGCAAAAGTAATCCCAAGGAGCCCGAGGCAGGAGGCAGATAATGCCAGGATGATAAACGGGACTCTTCTTCTGTAATGATCAGAAAACCATGAAATTACTACCGCTCCTGCCAGGCCCCCGAAGATCATCAGTCCACCTGCTATTCCGGCCTGGGTAATTGTGAATCCTCTGGGTCTTACTATTTCTTCGATCCAGGTGGCTACGGCATTAAACACTCCAAGACCGAAAAAGAAAATGATCAGTAATAGTATATAATTCTTATTCCTTAGCATGTTTTTAAGTCCGTCAAACACCAGGGAACGTTCTTCCTGTCCTGGCCGGCAGGCTGGTGTGGGAGGCCGTTCCCTGGCGAGCAGCAGGAATAATATTGCTGCTGCTATGGAAACGATCCCGTAATTGATCAGCATGCCATGCATACCCGAATGAATCACAAGATGAGGGGTAAGAGCCATCCCGATGACAATACCGAGGTACATAGCCAGGGACCCCAATCCGGATGCCATTGCACGCTCCCTGATGGGGAACCAACGAGCAGCGATAGTCGTCATGGCATTTAACAGGAAAGGTTGCCCTATGGCAATCCCGGTCTGTGCAATAAATACCCATGTGAAATTATCGGCCATCATGCCGCGGATCAATCCGAAGACCCCTGTAAATACAGCTCCGGTTCCTACCGCAATCCTGATCCCGTATGTGTCGATGACCCAGGAAGCCGGTATGGAAACAATAATGTAAACCACCATGAAGACCATAGATAAAAGCCCTATCCATAGATCAGAAACCATATAAAACTTTGCTGCGCTGCCGGTGATCGGTGCGAACGTGATCCAAAGTAACTGGTTTACTGCCACCACGCACATAAATAATACCAGCATGACCCAGCGGTACCTGTAAATCAGGAAGTCTTCGGTAACCATATGATTTGAATTTTCAGGTAAATATACAGAATGGAATGAGATGCAGGATAAGGGAAGCAGGGAGCAGGGAGCAGGGAGCAGGGAGCAGGAAGCGGGAAGCAGGAAGCGGGAAGCGGGAAGCAGGAAGCGGGAAGCGGGAAGCAGGATGCAGGATAAAAGTCACTGTATAAGTCATATCCTGCATCCCGTATCCTGTATCCGGCATCCTGTATCCGGCATCCGTTTTTTCCCTACTTTTGTTTCAGATCCCTGGTTTGAGAAAATTTTCGTTTCCAAATAGGTACTTGAATACCTAAATGATTTATCTTTGCAGGGACAAATGGTCATTATGGAATCCGATCCAAACAATATTATCAAGGAGGTCACTCAAAGCGACTACAAATACGGTTTTGTGACCGATATAGAGACTGAATATGCTCCCATTGGATTGAGCGAGGATACGGTTCGCTACATTTCCTTAAAGAAGAACGAACCTGAATTCATGCTTGAGTACCGTTTGAAAGCGTTCAGGCACTGGTTAACAATGAAACTGCCCAAATGGGCTCATCTTGATATTCCTCCGATTGATTTCCAGGACATTTATTTCTACGCTGCTCCTAAGAAAAAGAAACAATACGAGAGCCTTGACCAGGTGGATCCCGAGTTACTGTCAACCTTCGATAAACTAGGTATCTCACTGGAAGAACAGAAAAAACTGGCCGGTGTAGCCGTGGATGCAGTTATTGACAGTGTTTCAGTTAAAACAACTTTTTCGGAAACCCTGTCAAAATACGGCATCATCTTTTGCTCGATGAGTGAGGCTATACAGAATCACCCCGACCTGGTTAAGCAATACCTGGGTTCGGTAGTGCCATATACCGATAATTATTATGCTTCTCTGAATTCGGCTGTTTTCAGCGACGGCTCGTTTTGTTATATCCCAAAAGGTGTGCGTTGCCCGGTTGAACTGTCCACTTATTTCAGGATCAATGCCGCGAATACCGGACAATTTGAACGTACCCTGATCGTTGCCGACGAGGGCGCTTATGTTAGTTATATGGAAGGCTGCACGGCACCCCAGCGGGATGAGAACCAGCTTCACGCCGCGGTTGTTGAGATCGTGGCGATGAAAGATGCAAGCGTTAAATATTCCACGGTCCAGAACTGGTACCCGGGCGATAAAAGCGGGAAAGGCGGCATTTACAATTTTGTCACCAAGCGCGGGATCTGTAAAGGAAGCAATTCCAAGATATCCTGGACCCAGGTTGAGACCGGATCGGCTATCACATGGAAATACCCTTCCTGCATACTTCTTGGCGATAACAGCGTAGGGGAGTTTTATTCTGTTGCAGTAACAAACAACCACCAGCAGGCGGATACCGGGACCAAGATGCTGCACCTTGGTAAGAATACGAAAAGCACAATCATTTCCAAAGGGATATCCGCAGGGAAAAGCAACAATTCATACCGCGGTTTGGTAAGGATCTCCAAAAATGCTGTGAATTCGAGGAATTACAGCCAGTGTGATTCATTACTTCTGGGTTCAACCTGCGGGGCGCATACCTGGCCGTATATCCAGGTTGAAAATAAATCGAGTATCGTTGAGCATGAGGCCACAACTTCGAAGATCAGCGAAGACCAGTTGTTTTACTGCCAGCAGAGGGGGATGAATGCCGAAAGTGCGATCGGATTGATCGTAAACGGTTATGCAAAGGAAGTGCTTAAGCAACTGCCGATGGAGTTTGCGGTTGAGGCTCAGAAGTTGTTATCGATAAGTTTGGAGGGGAGTGTTGGATAGGGCAGCGCTGTGCGCCATTATCAGATATCAGATATCTGACATCATAAAGAATTAAACTAAAAAGGAATGTTATTATCTATCAAAAACCTGCATGCTTCCATCAATGGAAAGGAAATCCTGAAGGGGATAGACCTGGATGTGAACCAGGGGGAAGTGCATGCCATTATGGGGCCGAACGGAACAGGGAAAAGCACCCTCGCCTCGGTGATTGCAGGCCGTGAAGTGTTTGATGTTACATCGGGAGAGGTCATTTATAAGGGCAGGAACCTTCTGAAACTGGCTGTTGAAGAAAGGGCCAGGGAAGGCATTTTCCTGGGATTCCAGTACCCCGTTGAGATCCCCGGCGTTAGCATCACCAATTTCATGCGCACGGCTGTGAACGAGGTAAGGAAATACAAAGGGCTGGATCCTTTGGGAGGCGGGGCTTTCCTGAAGCTTATGGAAGAAAAGAAGAAGCTTGTGGAACTGACATCCAACCTGGCCAACCGTTCGGTGAATGAAGGGTTTTCGGGAGGAGAGAAAAAGAAGAATGAAATCTTCCAGATGGCTATGCTGGAACCTACCCTGGCTATCCTGGATGAAACAGATTCGGGCCTTGATATTGATGCTTTGAGAGTTGTGGCCAACGGGGTGAACAAATTGAGAACGAAGGACAATGCTTTCATGGTGATCACACATTACCAGAGGCTTCTCGACTATATTGTCCCTGATTTCGTTCATGTGTTGTTTGAAGGAAAGATCGTCAAATCGGGTACCAAAGAACTCGCGCTGGAGCTCGAGGAAAAAGGGTATGACTGGATCAGGAAAGAGCAAAGGGATAACGGGATAGCTGGATAACGGGATAACGGGATAACGGGATAGCGGGATAACGGGATAACGGGATAAAGGATGCAAGATACAAGATGCAGGGTGGTTTAAAACAAAATATTACAAAAGAACTTTTTTCGGGCCTTTACAGGGAATACAGGGCTTCGATTATGGCCGGTGACTACCCTGCGCTCACTGCTCAGAGGGAGAATGCCATCCGCCGTTTTGAGGAATCAGGATTTCCAACAACCAAACTGGAATCCTGGAAAAACACCGATTTGAAGGAAAGCTTTGCAAGAGAATATAATGTCGTTCTGAAACCCGAGCAGGGAGTGGATGCTCAGAAGGTCTTCCGCTGCAACATCCCACATCTTGACACCGCCATCATGGGACAGCTGAATGGTTGGTACGTTTCCAAAGATGTTCCCCTGATGGAACTGGGTAATGGCATCATCATGGGTAGCCTGGCAGAGGCGATAAAAAAATATCCGGCATTGGTCGAAGCTCACCTTGGCAAATACACCTCCTCTCGCACAGACTCCAACACGAACTTTAATGCGGACTCATTCACGGATTTGAACACGGCCTACTTCCAGGACGGGGTATTCATTTACGTACCCGATAATGTAAAAAGCCCCAAACCGGTGCAGATCATCAATGTGATCCACCATGATGAAAATCTTTTTTTACAGTCACGAAACCTCATTGTTTTAGGGAAGAACAGCAGGCTTTCGCTGGTGCATTGCGACGATTCATACAACCACCAGCCCTCGTTCTCCAACGTGGTGACCGAGATCTATCTTGGTGAGAATTCTTCGCTGGATCATTATAAGCTGCAGAACCTGAACAATACTTCCACATTGATCAGCACGGTGTATTTCCAGATGGAAGCTTTTTCTAACCTTAAGTCTCATTATATTTCTTTGAACGGCGGATTGCTCAGGAACAATATCAGGCTGAGGTTCAATGGTCCTCAAGGGAACGCCAATATCTACGGGATCTACCTGATGGACAGCAAGCAGCATATCGACAACCAGGTGTTTATTGACCATGCTTTCCCCGATTGCACAAGCGGGGAACTCTTTAAAGGAATTTTAGATGAGCATTCCAGCGGGGTGTTCAACGGGCATGTACTGGTTGAGCGAAATGCTGTGCGCACCAATGCTTACCAGAGCAACAGGAATATCCTGCTTACCGAAACCGCTAAAGTGAATTCCAAGCCCTTCCTGGAAATCTATAATGACGATGTGAAATGTTCGCATGGGTCAACCACCGGGCAGCTCGACCAGGACGCCATGTATTACTTGAGGCAGCGCGGGATTGGTGAGGACAGTGCCCGTATGCTATTAATGTATGCGTATGCGGATGAGGTAATAAGTAAAATTGACATTGAACCATTGAAGTATCGGATAGAGGATATGGTGAAAAAACGGCTGCAAGGTGAATTGCAGATCTGCGAAGCCTGTGTGCTGCATTGCAGCACCCCCGAGCATCCAATGGAATTTGTAATTGATATGACGAAAATCTGACATCTGACATCTGATATCTGATATCAGATGTCAGATGTCAGATGTCAGATATCGATCATTCATAGACTAAATGAATATAAAACACAGAAATGTCATTTGATATCCAAAGTGTCCGCGCCGACTTCCCCATCCTCTCACAGACGATATACAAGAGGCCGCTGATCTATTTCGATAATGCAGCTACGACCCAGAAGCCTTTGCAGGTCATACATGCTATCAGCAAATATTATGAAGAGGACAACTGCAACATTCACCGGGGAGTTCATTACCTGAGTGTGAAGGCAACCGAAGCTTTCGAAGAAGCACGCAAAGAGATAAGGGAATTCATCAATGCCACTTCTACTCATGAAGTTATATTCACCAAAGGCGCTTCCGAATCGTTGAATCTTGTAGCAGCTTCCTTTGGAAAGAAATTTCTGAAACCCGGCGATGAGGTCATCACCACTATCATGGAGCACCATTCCAATTTCGTTCCCTGGCAGATCATATGCGCGGAAAAGGGCGCCACGCTTAAGATTGCCAATATCCTGCCCAACGGGGAACTTGATCTGGAACACCTTTATTCTCTTATCAGCGAGCACACGAAAATCATTGCTATTACCCATGTTTCCAATGTGCTTGGAACGATAAATCCAGTAAAAGAGATCATTTCCTATGCACATCGACAAGGGATTCCAGTCCTTGTCGATGGCGCCCAGGGCGTTTCCCATATTTCTGTTGACGTTACCGATCTTGATTGCGACTTCTATTGTTTCTCAGGACATAAGATGTATGGCCCCATGGGAATCGGAGTGCTTTACGGGAAGGAAAAATGGTTGGAAGAGCTTCCTCCATATCAGAGCGGGGGAGAGATGGTGAAAGATGTAAACATTGAAAGAACCACATATAATGAACTGCCATTCAAATTTGAAGCCGGAACTCCCAATGTTGAAGGCGTGATGGGACTTAGGGCTGCAGTTCAGTATTTGAAGAACCTGGGCATGGATGAGATCCATGCATATGAAGACAGCCTGCTGAAACATGCGGTTGAGAGGTTTTCATCAATATGTGATATGAGGTTTTTCGGGACTGCCCCTTCAAAAGCAAGCCTGGTCTCATTCCTGATCGGCGACATCCATCCTTTTGACGCCGGTACCATTATTGATAAAATGGGGATAGCCGTTCGCACCGGGCATCATTGCGCCCAACCTCTGATAGATCATTTTGGCATACCCGGAACAGTGCGCGCCTCATTTGCCTTTTATAATACCATAGAAGAAATCGAGAAGCTGGCTGATGCGGTAAGCAGGGTGAAGACTATGTTCAGATAAAGATAAATTTACGAAGCAGGTTACATAAGCTGCCTTGGCTACAAGGAGCCTGGTACAGGGTTTGAAAATATAGATTATAAATTTGCGACGCAGTAGACGCAGCAGCGTTGTAAGCCTGCGAGTAAAACAGGAGTATTATTATGACCATCCATGAAATAGAAAACCAGCTCGTCGACGAATTCGCCGCCTTCGACGACTGGCTCGACAAATACGACCTTATTCTCGATATGGGGAAATCACTTCCGCCTATAGATCCTAAATACAAGACCGACCAGTTTATTATCTCCGGCTGCCAAAGCAAGGTATGGCTTCATGCCGAATACCGGGAAGGTAAAGTATTCTTCACCGCCGACAGCGACGCCATCATCACCAAAGGCATTGTGAGCATGCTCGTGAGTGTGTTATCGGGCCAGACACCCGACGCGATCCAGTTTGCCGACCTTAGTTTTATTGATCAGATAGGTTTAAAAGAACACCTTTCCCCAACCCGTTCAAATGGCCTTGCTTCCATGGTCAAACAAATGAAGCTTTACGCCATGGTGTTCAAGATGAAATCGTAATCGCTTGGCGATCGTTTGATTCGTAATCCCATTTTCTTTGAGGCAACCTGAGAGTTACCGGAAACAATATTTTTGCTGGCAAGCCGAAACTACTGGCGGAGTTTTATGAATTTCGAAATAATCATATCCTTCTTTCAGGTTAGCCCAGAATTCATTCCATTTTGTATCCTGATGGCTTTTCATGTTCTGATCCGTCATTCTGAAGGGGAATATTTGCAGGCTGATGACTTTCTGCCCCTTTTCAAACGCCTTGACAATGAGAGTCCAGATCTCCTCAATGTTCTCGTCACCCATGGCATAGCATCCCACGCTAACACAATCTCCATGAACCATGATTTCACTGCCCGTGTAATATTTTGACCTTTCAAGGGCGTTGGGGTAGCCGATATTAAATGAAAGATGGAAACTGCTGCTGGGATTCATCGATTTTGGTTTGATCTCATAGAACCCTTCAGGGGCCTGGTTATCCCTGATAATTGTTTTTGTTCCCAGTGTTCCCGAGTAATAGCAAACAGGGTAAATTTTAAACAGGGTGAATTGATTTTCAGTTTTGATCCATATCTCCAGCTCTTTGGATTCCTTGAATATCCTTATAAAAACAGGATTGCCGAGTTTAAGCCCCATTGAATCAGCTTTATGCTGCAGTTTTTTCTGCTGCCGGTCAACGGCATCAGCCGATCGGGCAGAGGATGGTACCTGGGCAATTGAAGAGCTTAGAATCATAAGAAAAGCAATTAATAGAAGTAATTTGTTCATTGCGATATGGTCGTTAAATTATCGATAATATCCTTTTATACCTTGGGTAATAGAAAAGGGACAGGATAAAATATGTCAGTAAAAAATTGATCACCGATATGACCAATGCGATCATAAAAACTCCCAGCAAAATTCCTGTGTAATGGCTTAACTGAAGAATGTTACTCGTGAAATTATATCCAAACAGAATTGTCACGGCATTGACAATAAGAAAAAGAATACCTATCGGGACCAGGCCGATCAGCATGTTTTTAATATCGGGGGGGCTTAATTGCATATGGGAAGAGATACAAAAAGCCAATAAGAAAAACACCCAGAAAGTGATTGAACCAAAATTGCTCATAGTAAACACTTTCGCAGTCAGAGTTAACCCGAACGACAACGCAGCACTTAAATTCCCGAGCATCTCAAAAAAACCGGAATTTGAAAGATTTTCGTGTGAAATTGTGTTTTTAATTTCATTGAAGTTGGGCAAAAGAAAATACATTAAGACATAGAGCAGGAACGAACCGAAAAAGATCGGTCCCGCACCGATAAAAAAATTGCCTGCTCTCTGGTAATAATTGTTTGGGTTATATGAATGGTTTACATACCCCAGGGACCCATCTAAGCTGTTAGGACTAAATAATTTAATCTCAGTGATTTTATGGCCGAACAATAAACAGAAGAAAGCATGTCCTAATTCATGGATTGGTGTACCCAGCCATCCGGTCATGTAAACATCCAGTTTCTGATTATTGGAATTGACAAACGCCATTCTTGTTGAGCGGGAAAAGAAATATAAAATGATGCCGAAAAAGAAAAGAAATCCGAAAATTGCCAATATCTGATAAAAAGAGGCCATCAGGACCTTCCCCAGGTAACTTAAAACTATATTTACATATTCCATTCTGATTGAGATTTGTTATGAACTGATCGTTAAAGTTAAAATGCAAACATTTTCATATCTGACAGGGAACCAACAAGCTAAAATAATAAAATTTTCACGACATCCAAAGGAACATAACCTCATATGACCATTACGAATTTAAGTACCTTTGCATTTTAAACCATCATTTTATGGAAACCCCGAATAACATACCATATAACCCATTTGAACAATCAGTTATTGATGCCTTAAGGAGAGTTTTTGACCCTGAGATCCCGATTAATATCTATGACCTTGGTTTGATCTACAACCTTAAAATAGACATTGACCATAATGTGGACATTCTGATGACCCTGACCACTCCGAACTGTCCGATCGCTGAGGATATGCCTGGCATGGTGCAGGAAGAAGTCAGCCGCGTCGAAGGGGTTGGCAAAGTGAAGGTAGAGCTGACCTTTGAACCACCATGGGACATGGCGAACCTGTCGGAAGAAGCCAAAGTGGATCTGGGGCTCATTTAAAACGTGACGGAAAATCGTGAGGGTAAAACGTAACGGTAAATCGTGAAAAACATCGAACTTCCTCACGATTTTCTTCACGATCTTTTTCCGTACCTTTGCACCCGCAATTTTAATGACTCATGACACCCGCTGTCGGTACTTTGTTAGCCAGCATCAGCAGTCCTGAAGACCTGAGGAAACTCAGGGTTGATCAGTTGCCACAGCTTTGTGCGGAGATCAGGCAGTTCATCATCGATGTGATCTCTGTCAATCCCGGCCATCTTGGCGCAAGCCTGGGGGCCATTGAACTCTCGGTTGCGGTTCACTACGTTTTCGACACTCCGAATGATAAAATAATCTTTGATGTAGGGCACCAGGCCTATGCCCATAAGATCCTCACCGGCCGTAAGGAGTCCTTCCATACTCTGCGTTCTTTCCATGGTATCAGCGGGTTTCCGAAGATGTCGGAAAGCAAATACGACGCTTTCGGCACAGGCCATTCATCCACGAGTATTTCTGCAGCACTCGGAATGGGAGTTGCCTCCAAACTTCTTGGAGAAACCAGCCGCCACCACGTTGCCATCATCGGCGACGGTGCAATGACAGGCGGCATGGCTATGGAAGCGCTCAATAATGCCGGTGTTTCGAACGCAAACCTCCTGGTGATCCTCAACGACAACCAAATCGCGATAGATAAAAACGTGGGTGCCATTAAAGATTACCTTGCGGATATTGTCACCTCCAAAACCTATAATAAGTTCCGCGATAATGTCTGGCTGATGATGGGAGGGGGAACCCGTTACGGAAAGAATTCAAGAGCCATTGTCAGGCAGCTGGGAAATGCCCTGAAAGGCACGCTGCTCAAACCCAGCGGACTTTTTGAAGCGTTTAATTTCAGGTATTTCGGACTGGTCGACGGAAACGATATCATCCGGCTGGTTAATCTTCTGCGGGATATCAAGGAGATCAAAGGACCGAAACTTCTGCATGTTCATACAGTCAAAGGAAAAGGCTTTGAGAAGGCCGAAAAAGACCAGACGGTATTCCATGCCCCCGGTGTTTTTGACAAGGAAACGGGAAAGATCAAAGAGGACAAATGCCATGGCCTCGCACCAAAATACCAGACTGTTTTCGGCCGTACCATTATCGAACTGGCTGAACAGAATCCAAAGATTGTCGGGATAACCCCGGCAATGGCCACGGGATGCTCCCTGAACCTGATGATGAATAAAATGCCTGAAAGGACTTTTGATGTGGGTATTGCCGAACAGCATGCTGTGACTTTCAGCGCCGGTATGGCATCTTCGGGCATGATCCCCTTTTGCAATATCTATTCTACTTTCCTTCAGAGGGCTTACGACCAGATCATCCACGATGTGGCTTTGCAAAAACTACAGGTGGTATTCTGCCTCGACAGGGGCGGACTTGTTGGTGAAGACGGCGCCACCCACCATGGAGCCTATGACCTGGCTTACCTCCGTTGTATCCCCAACATGACTGTTGCAGCTCCGATGAATGAAGAAGAGCTCAGAAACCTGATGTATACCGCCCAATTGCCTGCCAATGGACCATTTGCCATCAGGTATCCAAAGGGCAGGGGTGTGATGCCCGAATGGAAAACCCCGTTTAAAGAGATGACGGTTGGCAAAGGACTAAAAATAAGGGAAGGGAAAGATGTTGCCATTCTAAGTACCGGTCATCCGGGCAACTTTGTTAAAGAAGCCTGCATAGAACTGGAAAATCAAAATCTGCATCCCGCCCATTACCACTTCCCATATGTAAAGCCCCTCGATGAAGAACTTCTTCACGAAGTCTTCAAAAACTTCAAACGTATCGTCACTGTGGAAGACGGCACTGTTTTAGGAGGGTTCGGAAGCGCAATCCTCGAATTCATGAGCGATCACAGTTACGTAGCCAGGGTCAAACGCCTGGGGATTCCCGACAAATTCATTGAACAGGGAAAGAATGAAGAACTTCACCACGAATGCGGTTACGATGCGGAAGGAATTGCGAAGGAAGTAAAACAAATCCTGATCTGACATCTGACATCTGCCATCTGCCATCTGATATCTGACATCTGACATCTGCCATCTGCCATCTGCCATCTGATATCAGCCATCTGCCATCTGATATCAGCCTTTCCCCTGCTTCTCCAGCATTTTCAGTAATTCAACAGCTTTTTTCCGGGTATGATGGCTCAGCATGAACAAAGCGCCGGTAAGGATAAACGGGAAGGTGATGGTGAGAATGATAAAAAAGCTCATCCAGATCGAATGGTTCATCGAATAATTACCCCAAAAAATAAAGGGAGAAAATGCAAGGCCAATGGCCATGAATATCATTCCGCCTATATTTTCCCATCTCCAGGCAATGGCCAGAATGATGATCAGCACGAATGAAGGAACCATATGCATCAGCCAGTCAAGGATCTGGGTTTTCAGAGGAAGTCCGGCTCGGAAAGCATCCAGCGAAAATACACTTACAAAAAGGATTGCAAGGATAGCTAAAACCCTGGGAGCCCAGTAAAGAAGTAAAACGGATTTCATAATTATCTGATTAAATTTAAATTCCCGATCAATTTACATACTTGAGATAGCAGGCATCCTGAAATCGTATTTTTTGTCGGTCATCAGCTTCAGCATGAAGTCAGCCACATCGGCCCTGGGAATCGATTTGGAAGTGGGAAGGTCTTCATTGATCCTGTACTTGCCGGTCTTGGGTGAATCGGTGAGCCCGACAGGCCTGATAATAACCCATTCAGCCTTACTTTGTTTAACAACCTCAACCTGGCGTTTCTTATCAACAAAAACATGTTTCAGGAAAAATGGCATGATGATCTTCCCGAACCAGAATCCGCCGTCATTGCCGTTGACACCGGCCGAAGACATGCAGATGAATCGCTTCACACCGCATTCTTCCATAGCCTGAAGGATCAGCCTTGTTGCATCTGAAAGAACGGTGTTTGGCTTGTTTTTATCTATCCCGAGGGTACACATTACAACGTCCTGCCCCTGTATAGCCTCTTTGATTTTCTGGTAATCGCCCAGCTCTCCTTCGATGATCCTTATTTTTTTATGGGTTATTGTGATCCTGTCGGCACGCCTGCTGTATGCCGTCACTTCATGCCCCTGGTTCAGGGCCTGGAATGTGAGCATAAGTCCTGTACGCCCGCTTGCTCCGAAAACTGCTATCTTCATCAGGCAAAGTTATTAAAAATAGGTGGAGGAAACAATAATCTCAAGCCCCGGGGCCCTGCCCATTAAAAATCTTTCTATTTTTATCCAAAAATTACCTTGTCTTTTTCCGATCTTTTCAGAAAGAAGCCGATAGGCCTGATCCTTAACGATGCCGCGGGATACGAGCGGGAGTCGGGAGGGCTCAGGCGCAGTCTCACGGTGTTTGACCTCACTGCTCTGGGTATTGCCGCCATTGTAGGTTCGGGAATTTTTGCGACTATTGGAAGCGCTGCTGCTTCAGGCGGACCGGCAGTTGCACTGCTGTTTATTTTTACAGCCGTAGCCTGCGGCTTTTCGGCCTTATGCTATGCCGAGTTTGCCTCAGTCATCCCACTGAGCGGAAGCGCTTACACCTACGCCTATGCCAGCTTCGGGGAACTCTTCGCCTGGATCATCGGCTGGGACCTTATCATTGAATATGCGATCGGAAATATCGCAGTTGCTATTTCCTGGTCTGATTATTTCTGCGGACTGATGAGCGGGATGGGCCTGCACATCCCTGAATTTGTATCGACCGATTACGTCACCGCGCTTAGAGGATATTATGACGGAGCTGCAGCCATTGCCCATGGGAGCAACCTGGCCCAGCTGGCCCCGGCAATCCAGAAATCCTACCTGGCCTGGGTCAATTCGCCTGTCGTGGGAGGAGTGCACCTTATAGCTAACATCCCTGCTTTCGCAATAGTTGCACTTATCTCAATGCTGGTGTATGTTGGGATCTATGAAACCAAAGTTGCAGGGAACTCGATGGTAATTCTGAAAGTAATAGTATTGCTGCTGGTAATAGCGGTTGGATCATTTTACATCAAACCCGGAAACTGGACTCCGTTTGCACCCCACGGACTTACCGGAGTGCTTAAAGGAGTTTCCGGAGTGTTTTTTGCCTATATCGGCTTCGACGCTATCTCCACCACCGCCGAAGAGTGCAGGAATACCCGGCGGGACCTGCCCAGGGCTATTATTTACTCACTCATTATTACAACCATTTTATATGTCCTGATCAGCATGGTCCTTACCGGTATGGTGAATTATTCGGAATTGGGAGTGGGCGATCCGCTTGCCTTTGTCTTTGAACGCATCCATATGGGCCGGTTTGCCGGATTTGTCTCCCTGGCCGCTATCATCGCCATGGCCAGCGTGATCCTGGTATTCCAGGTAGGACAGCCCCGAATCTGGATGAGCATGAGCCGGGACGGACTGCTGCCGAAAGCTTTTTCAAGGATCCATCCGAAGTTCCGCACACCCTCTTTTGCAACGGTTGTAGCCGGGTTGTTCGTTGCAATCCCATCCCTGTTCATGAATTTTACCGAAGTCACCGACCTGACCAGCATTGGCACGCTGTTTGCCTTTGTGCTGGTGAGCGGGGGAGTGCTGATCTTGAACCCAAGAGGACGGAGGCACCGGGATGGTCTTTTCGCTCGTGAAATTCGTTACACTGGGGATGAACAGGATGAATCTGATAAAAGATACAGGATGCAGGATGAAAGACCTCCAACTTCCCGGATCCCTGATCCCGGATCCCCGATCCCGGATCCCGCATCCGACATCCGACATCCGACATCCGAGGTCACGACCAAAGGCTTCCACGTCCCTTACATCAACTCCCGGTACGCCCTTCCTCTCGTCTGGGCTGGGGTTGCTGCGGTATTATACTTCTGGAACCCGCCGGAACTCAGGGAATTGGGCCGTCTTACAAATTTTACCTTCGACAGGGATGACCTGCCCCTTTTCCTGTTTATTATCGCTGCAGTGGTCCTTACCATCATGGGTATCGTAAAAAAACTTTCTCTGATCCCTGTGCTTGGACTGCTCTCCAGCCTTTTCCTTATGGTGCACCTGGGATTCACCAATTGGATGCGTTTTCTGGTGTGGCTGCTCATAGGGATGACGATCTACATCCTGTATTCGCGTAAACACAGCCGGCTTCGCCACCCGGAAACCGGAAACCGTAAATCGTCAATCGTAAATCGTCAATCTTAAATCGTACATCGTACATTCCCATGTCTATCACCGAAATCATCGTCATCATCGTCGCAGGCATCTTCGTCGGCTTTATAAATACTCTATCAGGCGGGGGATCGGTGATCAGCCTTTCATTGCTGGTCATACTTGGACTGCCTGCCGGAATAGCCAACGGCACAAACCGCATCAGCATATTTTTCCAGACTTTGTCATCGGTAGGTAGTTTCACAAAACAAAAAATGTTTACCGACCTGAGACCTGTCTGGCTTGGCATCCCTGCAACGATCGGCTCGGTGCTGGGAGCCTTTCTTGCCATAGACGTCCACGAAAAAGTCATAGAGATCGCCATGATCCTGGCCATGATCCTGATGGCTTTTTTCCTGTTCTACAAACCCGACCGCTGGCTTAAAGAGAACCCGGGGCTCCTGCAAAAGAAACTGCAATGGTGGCAGTTCGTGATCTTTTTCCTGGTAGGCTTTTACGGCGGGTTCATCCAGGTTGGCGTGGGTTATTTCCTGCTGATGGCCCTGGTCCTGGGAACCGGTTACGACCTGGTAAAAGCCAATGCCGTGAAAAACCTTATCGTGTTCTTTTATGCCATTTTCGCGCTTGCGGTATTCATGATCAACGGACAGGTCCATTACGTATTCGGTCTGCTGCTTTCGGCCGGAAGCGTGATCGGAGCCCTTATCGCTTCTTATTTTGCCGTTAAAAAAGGTGCAGGGTTTATCCGGGCGGTCATTATCCTGTCGATCATCCTTACCGTATTGCAGATCAGTGGTCTGATCAACTTTACACATCTTCTGAAAAGTATTTTATAACCCTTCTGACTTATGAAAAAGACCTTGTTACTTTTTGTTTTTATCCTTGTAGGCGGATGGCTTTCGGCCCAGTTCAAACCTGTACCTGCTGTTTCAACCTCAACCGGGGACAACCGCTGGGTCCTGGTGATCCATGGAGGCGCTGGCGGTCCGGCCAAGGGAATGATGAAAACCGAAAAGGAAAAGCAATATACCGACTCCCTGAGTAAAGCCTTGCAGCTGGGTTCGGCTATCCTTTCTGCAGGAGGCAGCAGCCTGGATGCTGTTGAAACGGTGATCAGGTTCATGGAGGACTGTCCTCTGTTTAATGCAGGGAAAGGCTCTGTGCTTACCGAAGAGGGCAAAGCCGAGATGGATGCTTCAATCATGGATGGGAAATCAGGATTGGCAGGCGCTGTAGCCTGTGTGACTACAGTTAAGAATCCCGTTACAGCAGCCAGGGCGGTGATGGAAAAAACACCTCATGTGTTGCTGATCGGCAAAGGTGCTGATGATTTTGCAAAGGCAAAAGGGCTTCAGATCGTTGACCCTTCGTATTTTATTACACCCGAGCGGTATGAAGCCTGGAAGAAGGCTAAGCAGGAAACCCAGCCTGGCCAACCAGCTCCTTCATCCGCAGTAAAAGAACCGAAAGGAACTGTAGGTTGTGTTGCCCTCGATTTACACGGGAACCTTGCTTCAGGGACATCTACCGGTGGAATGATGATGAAAATGAGCGGAAGGGCAGGTGATAGTCCGATCATCGGAGCCGGCACGTTTGCCGACAACAATTCCTGCGCCGTTTCATGTACTGGCCATGGTGAGTTTTTTATTCGAAACTGCGCAGCTTATTCTGTGGCTGTTCAGATGCTCTATGCCAAAAAATCCCTGAAAGATGCTGCAGATTTTGTGATTTTTGATATTCTGAAAGCAAAGGGTGGAGAAGGAGGCCTTATCGCGGTTGATAAGGACGGGAATATTGCCATGCCATTCAGCTCCAATGCCATGTTCAGGGGAAGCGTCTCTTCCGGTTCTGAGCCGGAAGTCAGAATATATTAAGGCATAAAAAAGGCCTGACCGCGAAGCGGTCAGGCCTTATCGAATCAGGTGATATTTGTATTAGGGTAGGAGAAGATAGAGTGTACCGCTATTGCCGTTCTTGTACCAGTCGACTTTGTATTTGGTAGGACAATCGTTGCCGGTAACAGGCTGGTTGTTGCTGTCATATCCGAAAGTGATTGTTGCGCCCTTGCTGTCGCCGGGGATCATGATCTTTTTCTGGCCTGAGCAGGGATCAAAACCGCAGACCTGCCTGTGGACTACAGACTGAAGGATCTGGACATAGAACTGCTCGCTGTTCCTGTTGGTTCCCCAGAGGACAAGGTTGTTATAGCCGTCTGATGATCCGAATCCGTCAACTGTCAATGTATATCCATTATCGGTGGTCGAATATGTAAAGGTTGTTTGCCTTGCAACGTTCCAGGTCTTCGTGGTGTTGTCATCGAAGGTAACGGTGAGATTTCCCTCGTCCTTGAAGGTCACCAGGCTGATGTACTGCGGGATCATCCATATGAGACCACCGCTCACGTTCGTGTATTTCTTGTGGCCGTTCAGGGTTATCGATTTATTTGAACGGAGATGGGTTACTTTCAGGTTGATGAAGGTGTAGTAAATAACGGCTCCCTGCTGGTGCCAGCGTGTATTGACATGTTTCTTGATCTCAACCTGCCCGTGACGCTCCAGGTTACCCCTGCAGTTTGCCCCGTTATAGGTGATATAATAGGTAATGGTATCCTGAACAACAGTGGTTGAATCAATGGTTGCATGGCATGGCAAGTGCCATCCGTCGGTTGACTTTAACCCGCCGGTACCGCCGATCACCGCGTTGATATCGTTTGTTGCCTCGTCGTTGGCAGCAGTAACCTGGTTTTCATCGCCGGCCAGGTTCTGGATGGAAGTGGTGTTCGGATTATCAACAGTGCTTTTTGTTTTCTGGCAGGATGTCAATCCGAAGAAAGCCAGGACGACCAGGATGAGGCTGAGGTTTAAGATTCTGTTTGTTTTCATGGTATACATCGTTAAGGTTAATTTTAGTTGTTTGATAGTTATACACTGATGATGGAAATTACCCTGATGCGGAATTAAAAAAAATAGCAAAATTGTAAAATACGGGTGATTCTCAATTTCGTTACTTTTCGACTTGCAATGACAGCTCATTTAAAGCACACACCCCGAAAAATCCGACTGCACCGGCGCTCAGGTTTGTCGTGACATTCGCCGCAGCCGTCGGGAACAATCCCCCCTGCCAGCTTGTCTCGAGAAGCATCTCCCTTATAAATTCGGCATGCTGGGGAGCCAGGGAATATCTTCTTTCGGTAATTTGGGTCCCCCTTGGGAAGGAGACCTGTTCCACGACAGGGGAGAAGATCTCGCTTACATCCAGGGTGGGGAGGGTGTAAAACAGCATCCTGGCCTTGCATTTGCTGGTATCGGCATTTTGGAATCCCCGAACCCCGGTCCAGTCGAGCAGGATCTCCCACATAGCCGGCTGGGTATTGCTGAATGCACTGGCCACATAATCTATATGATATAAGGTGTCCTTGTCGTTCTGCACATACACAAGCTGTGAAAAAGTTTCCCCTGCAACCATTGCTGCCTTGGCCGAAAATACCGAACTGCCGCTGTAAATGTTCAGGGTATAAGTCTTGCCGGGAAGCGCGATGAAAGTCAAAGGGGTCTTATAAATTCCGCTTCCTGAGGGATGTTCAGTCAGAGTCCAGTTCGAATCGGCAGTAAAGATCAGCAAAGTCGCACCGCTTACCGGGACAGCCTTATCATTAAGGTTGTTAACAGGGTGGTTCAGGGTAATAGTCTGGGCTTTCCGTTCGGATGTGAGAACACCATCCACCGCGACAAAGTCTTGATTCACGCCGGGCCCGTTCCAGCTTGCCTGCTTTACGCAGGATGCCATCAGCATGCAAAAAAGAAATATAATACTAATCCGTTTCATCAGAATTTGAATTGATAGTTGATGGATGGAATGATCCCTGCAACCGAGATGGTTGTTGGGATAAGCTGGTAACCTCCCTGCAGATTCGAGGGAACCACCAGGTTCCCGTTACTGTCCATGATACGGTTAAAACTCATCGAATACGGGTTGTACCTTCCGTAAGCATTATATAATGTAAGGATCACATTTTGCTGGAAGCGTTTTTCGGGTTTGCTTATACGGTAGGTCACTGAAAGGTCGAGGCGGTGGTAATCGGGAAGCCTGCTGTTGTTGCGGGCGCCGTAAACGGGGACGGAATAGCCGTTGTTATAGTAAAAACCGGTAGGCGTTGTGACCGGGCTGCCCGTGTGGTAATACCACACTGCCGAAAAGGCCCAATGGCGGTGGTTGTCGTATGAGATGTTGATACAAACGTCGTTCGGACTGTCGAAATTCGACGGATAGGTCTCGCCGTTGTTCACCGAAGGGGTCTGCACCAGCGATCTGGACCAGGTATAGGAAATCCAGCCGGTAAGCCTGCCTTCGGCTTTCCTTAGCATCAGCTCAATCCCGTAAGCCCAGGCTTTCCCGAACCGGAGTTCTCCTTCGATCAAAGGATTGTACAGCAGGTTGGCATGGTCTTTATAATCCAGATGGTCGATATAAGCTTTGTAAAACACTTCGGCGCTGAAGAGCAGCCTGTCATGGGAGAATTTATGGTAGCCGCCGAGCGCCCATTGGTCGGCTTTCTGAGCCGGGATGTTCGGTCCGCAGGGAACCCAAACATCGAGCGAGGTAAACGGGCCGGTGGAATTCGACAGCTGCTGAATGAACTGGGTGTTTCGGCTGTATCCGAACTTCAGGGAAGTCCTTTCTGTAATATTGTATATAATACTGATCCTGGGCTCAGGGCTGAAATATGTGAAATAGGAAATATAATTCTTGTATTTCGCCGAATCGATTAGCTGGTAATTGGCATCAAAAGAATATACCGTAGTAGAGCCCAGGTCCTGCCAAAGCGGCAGGCGTATCCCGTATTTGAAAACGATATGGTTTCCAAGTCTTTGTTCGTTGCCGAGATACAGCACATATTCCATGGAATTGTACCTGGGGACCGATATGCCGGCCGAAGTCTTATCGGAGCCGGAGCTATGGTTGAGGTTGCCCGGATTTGAGTTGTAATTCGTAACCTCGAGTCCCGAACGCAAGGTATTGCCGGAATTCAGGAACCAGGTAAAATCCGATTTAAATGTGAGGTTTGAGATGGAGGAAGTCCAGAAGCTATTCTGGCTTTCGGTAGTATAGAGGTAATAATTATACCGGCTGTAATTGAGGGTTGTATTAGAAAAAAGTTTTTTATTGAAGACGTAGTTCCAGCGGGCTGTCCCGAGGATATTGTTCCAGCTTATGCCGAAGGTGCGGTATGCCGATTCGTTTAAACGGCTGAAGTCGTCGCGGCCGGTGTAAAAGGTGAGATAGAACCGGTTGTTTTCATTGGCAATAAGGTTCAGCTTGGCATTAATGTCATAAAACTGGATGTTGAAACTGGGCTGGTCTTTCAGGAGATAATTAAGCCAGTTTAGCGTCGACAGCCGCCCGGAGACAAAAAAGGATGCGTGGTTTTTCCAGATAGGGCCTTCAACGGAGATGTTGGAGGCATAGGGGCCCAGGTTCCCGCTGAAACCAAAGCGTTTCATATTCCCTTCCCTGGCGGTCACATCCACAACAGAGCTGAGCCTCCCTCCGAAACGGGGAGGGAAATCCCCTTTGTATACCTGGATATCATTCACTGCATCGGGCGACAGAGCAGAGAAAAACCCGAACAGGTGAGAAGGATTATAAATAGGTGTTTCATCAAGCAGAAGGAGGTTCTGGTCGCTGTTACCGCCTCGTACATAATACAGTGATGATCCGTCGCCGAAAGAGCGGATGCCCGGAACGGCCTGTAAGGCTTTAAGGATGTCGGGTGCCCCTGCAAATCCCGGCAGGCTGGCCAGGGTCCGGCTGGAAAAATTAAAATCACTTAACTGGCTGCGGCGGATATCGGATCCCGCTTCTTTAGGTTTTACCTCCACTTCCTTGATGTCCAGCCTGATCTCTTCCAATTCCTTGCTGATGCGCTGATCGGAAGTTACATCGGTTTCTTCCATGATTTCCCTGAAGCCCAGGAATGAATAATCCAGTACATACTTTCCTTCGGGAAGCGTAAGGGAATAAAATCCATAGGAGTTTGAATTGGTCCCGTACGTCGTCCCACGGGCAAAGACATCGGCGCCGATGAGCACTTCCCCGCTGTTCTTTTCCCTGATAAACCCGCTAATGGTAAAATGACGGGGAGGCCTGGCTTGTTCTACATGCTGAGGATTCAGTAAAGCTGCAGGAAGTTTAAGTACGATCTGGTTTTCAAGTTCAAAAAAAGTGATGCCATAAGGCTTGAGAATATCATCCAGCACTTCCTTTAAAGGTTTATTATAGCAATTGATGCTGACGGTTTTATCGGAAGGAATGTTCTGCGGATTATAAGAGAAATTAACTTTTCCTTCCTCGGTGATAGTTTTAAGAGCTTCCTGAAGAGGTTTGTTTTTAATATTTATACTGATGGGTTTATCAAGGATCTGGGCATTCAGACTGAACTCCGCAAGCAGGAGAAGGACGACAATCCGACATCTGACATCTGATATCCGATATCTGATGTCGGATATCAGATATCGGATATCAGATGTCAGATGTAACAATTGTTTACTCCTTAGCGCTATCTGCATCCCTTGCCGGATATTTCCACCAAAGATCCGGAATTCCTGATATCTACATCTAACGTTGCTTTAAGCACGTTTAGTACAGATTCAAGGGATTGATTGTCAAACGTTGCAGTAAGGCGGCACCGGGCCAAAACAGGGTCTGTGAGGCGAATATCTGCCTGGTAAACTTTGCTTAGGGTTGCAACTACTAAATTCATGGGATCGTTGCTGAAGGCTATCTTCCGGGTTTTCCATGCCATATAATTGGCGTCCTTGTTGCTGCTGATATTGATCTGGTTCCCATGGATGACCGCTTTCTCGCCCGGATTAAGCACCCTGGCCTGGCCGCTTTGGTTTTCAAAATACAGTTCAACTTTACCTGTAGTAAGCACCAGTTCGAAATCCCCGCTCTTTGAACGGGTATTGATATAGAACGAAGTCCCTTTCACCTCGACACGTATCCCGTCGGTGGCAATGATAAAAGGCTTTGAAGCATTATGCGCCACATCAAAGTAGGCTTCACCGTCAAGTGTTACAGCCCTTTTCCCCCCCTTAAATTGTTCAGAGTATTTGATCATTGCACCCGAATTCAGAGTGACTTTTGAACCGTCGGGCAAAAGGGTTTCCATACGGGTGGTGCCGGCGGAAAGTTCTTTCATGGCCGGCTGGCTGAGGTAACGGAAAAGGAAAAGTGAAGGAATGATGAGAAGCACAATAACCGCAGCGACCCTCAGCAACTGCCTGTAAATCGGAATAACATTCCTATTACGCCCGTAGCGCATAAAGCGATCTTCGCCTTCATCATGATCTTTAACAATTCCTGCCCGTTTTTCAAAAGTCTCCCATTCCTGGTCTACATTTGCAGCTTCAACCACACGCGCTCCCTCAATGGCCATCCAGGCATGTTGAGAATCTCTGAAAATGGTTTGATTAGCGGAGTCCTGATTAGCCCATGCCGACAGCTCTGAAATCTCGGCAGGGGTTGCTTCCCCGCAGAAATACTTCGCGATAAGCTCTTCAAAATATGCAGGATCTTTTTCCATGATTACTAATTATACACCTTAAACCTTGTTCACCCTGATACTATTGTAAAAAAAAGATCAATTCGGTTTTATCCTTATCCTGAGATGAGCCAGGGCCTTCGACATCTGAGTTTCAACCGTTTTAACCGAGATCTGCAAATGGTCGGCGATCTGCTGGTATTTCATCTGCTCAAAACGGTTCAAACGAAAAACCTCTCTGCATTTTTCAGGTAGTTCGTCAATGGCATTGTGGATCTGACGGCTGAGTTCCTTGAATTCGATAGTGTCTGCGTCTTCTGATGAGGGTAAAGGCAAAAGCCCTCCCAGGCTGAGCAATGTCCCGGCATAACGCTTGTTGTCGCGGAGATAGTTAAGGCAACGGTTCCTGATTGAGGCGGAGAGATAGGATTTTACCTCCCGTTCCGGATCAATGGAATCCCTTTTCTCCCAGAGATTGATAAAGGCTTCCTGAACGATCTCTTTTGCAGCTTCTTCTTCCTTAACATAGCGGATAGCAAAGAACAGCATGCCTTTATATTCGCTTCGGAATAAAGCTTCAAACTGGGATCTGGACAATCCTTGATCTGGATTCATATTGCCTGGTTCTCAACGTGGCTGTGGCCCGATCATTAGTTGTCAGCCCTGCTGGTTTTCATATTCCTGTAACTCGTTATACACATAATCGAGGTTAACCCCTGATTGCCTGAACATATTTTCGCTTTCCTGGCTGTCATGGTATTTCCTTTCGCAGACGACGCGTTCTATTCCGCAGTTGATGATCAGCATGGCGCAGGTGCGGCAAGGGGTCATCCGGCAGTAGATTGTGGCTCCCTGAAGCGAAATACCCAACCTGGCGGCCTGGCAGATGGCATTTTGTTCAGCATGAACGGTGCGCATGCAATGCTGGGTAACACGTCCGTCTTCATGAGACAGTTTCTTCATGAGGTGGCCTACCTCGTCGCAATGCGGTAAACCGCGCGGACTGCCTACGTAACCTGTGACCAGGATCTGCTTATCACGTGCGATCACACAGCCGCTCCGGCCGCGGTCGCAGGTTGCACGTTTGGCAACAGTATTGGCAATCTCCATAAAATACTGGTCCCAGCTGGGACGTATATAGTGCTGTTCTTCCATTTCAGAAATTTTTTAAAATGTCCTCCACCTGCCGGTACAACTGCTCCCGGCTGCCGTTGTTGGTCAGCAAAAAATCGGCCATCCGGATACATTCTCTTATATTTTGTTTATCCGGGTCGGCGGATGTCATCTCCCTTTGCTCATTTTCGGTGAATGTAGCAAAAGAAACAGTATCGGTCTCGGATTTTCTTTCAAGTATTCTTTCGTAACGCAGTTTGGGATCGGCATCCACGGCAAGCAGGAAGAAATTTCCTTTTGACTTCAAAGAAGCCGCTTCCCCCGGGGTCCGTATACTTTCAATGATACAGTTTTCGCCTGTGGAGGAGGCCTGTTTGTACAAACTGTCAACAATGTAAGAAGGGCCATAGCTCTTCCTGAGCCTGTTTCCAAGGAGGAACATGCTATCGCGGTTCTCGGGCATCCCTTCCAGCCTGATCAGTTCAAGCAGAAAGCCACGAACCGAGAAATGTTTAAGCCCTCTTGATCTCTCAAGATATTCCACCACGGTGCCTTTCCCGGCACCTAAAGTTCCCGTTATTCCTATACATACCATTTCAGTCGTATTACTGAATTTCAGATCCCATGGAAATGTTAATTTTGCTGCATGGAAGGATCCAAATTTACAAATTAAACGAAATGTCTTCCTTTTAGAAAACAGATTTTTTATGAATACATTGTACCCCTTAAAATTCAAACCATTGTTCCGGGAAAAGATATGGGGAGGGCAAAAGATGAAATCCGCGCTCGGAATAGATTTTACCCCTCACCCGGGTATCGGAGAGGCCTGGATGCTTTCGGGTGTTCCGGGATCACAAACCAAAGTCAGGAATGGGTTTCTCAAAGGAAACGAGCTGAACGAACTCCTGGAAATATACATGGATGAGCTTGTAGGGGAGAAAAATTTTACAAGACACAAGGACGAGTTTCCCATCCTTATCAAATTCATCGACGCCCATGACTGGCTTTCGGTGCAGGTACATCCCGACGATACGCTCGCTGCGAAACGCAAGCTGGGAGGCGGCAAGACCGAGATGTGGTATGTGCTGGATGCAGAGCCGGGCGCCAGGCTGATCTCAGGTTTTAACAGGAAAATAGGCCGGGATTTTTATGTGAAAACCGTAAATGATAAAACACTGAGCAATATCCTGAATTTTGAACCGGTAAAAAAGGGAGATGTTTTTTACATGCCGGCAGGCAGGGTCCATGCACTTGGTCCGGGCATCCTCCTGGCCGAAATCCAGCAAACATCCGACACCACTTACCGGATCTATGACTGGGACAGGGTCGACGACCAGGGCAATGCAAGGGAAATGCATACCGGGCTTGCCCTGGATGCAATTGATTTCTCAGTTCCGCCCTCTTACCGTACCGAATATGCACAGGAGAAAAACAAAACCGTGAACCTGGTGCAATGCACGTATTTTATCACCAACCTGCTTGATTTCAACCTGGCCATCGCTAAAGATTATTCAGAGATCGACTCTTACGTTATCCTTATCTGCCTTGAAGGTGATGCTGAAATTGCTTACACATCGGGGAAAGAAAGCATTTCCAAAGGAGAGGTCCTGCTGTTGCCGGCAATCCTTGACAAGATCGTTCTCATTCCCGGCCCTTCATGCCGCTTGATGGAAGTGTATACTATCTGAAAAAAAAACCATAATTTTGCTGCTGTTAACTTAATCACATCTCAAATGAAAAAAGCAAGCCTTTTCTTGATTTTTATATCCGCTTTCTTCTTTACGTTTGCCCAAAGCGAGGATGCTTCGGCCAAACGTAAAACAGTCCCTGTCGTCAACATCAAAGATGTCTTCGGCAATGTGTTCAATACCGCGAATATTGAAAACGGAGGTAAACCGGTCATTATCGATTTCTGGGCTACCTGGTGCAAGCCCTGCGTACGCGAACTAAGCGCCATCTCTGATGTTTATGACGACTGGGTCAAAGAAACAGGAGTTAAGCTGTATGCTGTTTCTGTTGACGACCCCAGGTCTTCTTCTCAGGTTAAACCATTTGTTGATGGAAAAGGATGGGTGTATACCATCCTGCTCGACCAGAATTCAGATCTCAAACGCGCAATGGGGGTGGGGCCTATTCCCCAGACCTTCATTCTGAACGGCAAGGGCGAGATCGTGTGGAGCCATACCACTTATGCCGAAGGGAATGAGAATGATATTATTGAAGTGGTGCGCAAAATAGTCAGAGGCGAAGAAATAAAGTAATCTGCAAACAAAAATAAATCGAAAAGCATTGAAAAATTTTACCCTGCTTTGTATTGGGATTGTGGCTTTAGGAATATTTCCGAGCCGCCTGCCGGCCCAGGATTTCCTGAAGAATGCCCAGGTTACCGGCTCTTTCCAGGCCGATGCCGCTTTATACCAGACTGATGCGGCTATGGGGATTACCTCCCAGTCGATCAACGGACAACCCATCCGTATGAATGGATTCACCGAGGTGAATTATGAGTACAAGAATTTCTATGCCGGGATGAGGTTTGAAGCCTATCTTCCGCCTTTGCTCGGATATGACGCACAATACCAGGGCGCCGGGGTGCCTTACTGGTATATCAAATACAAGAACGACCTTCTTGAAATCACGGCAGGAAATTTTTATGAACAGTTTGCCCAGGGAATGACCTTCAGGACATACCAGGACTGGACCCTGGGTTACGACAATTCCATGAGAGGGCTCAGGGTGAAGTTCATGCCATCGAAAGGGATCACCCTGACCGGTGTTTACGGCTTCCAGAGAACTTTCTGGATCCCCTACCAGAACAATAACCGGGGTATTGTCAAAGGCCTCGACGGGGATTTCAGCCTGAACGATATGTTCAATGCCCTTACCGATGCCAAACTCAAGATCACCCTCGGGGGCAGCTTTGTAAGCGATTACCAGGCTGGCAAGACGATGATCTATCCGGTCGGCGATAAAATATATACGTTTAACCTGCCCGAGAATGTGGCTTGTTATGGAGGAAGACTTAACCTGAACTATGCAGGGGTGAATTTTTATTCGGAGTATGCCCATAAGATCAATGACCCCTCCCAGATGAACGTCTACATTTACAAACCTGGTAATTCCATCCTGTTTGACCTGTCGTATTCAAGAAAAAATTTCGGTGTTGAAATCAAATCCAAATGGATCGACAATTTCAGTTACAAATCGAACAGGAGTTATACTATCAACGGACTTGATATCAATTATCTGCCGGCAATAAACAAAGAACACACCTATTTTCTTTCGTCCATGTATCCTTATGCAACCCAGACCACGGGTGAAGTGGGTATAGCTGCAGGTGTCATGTATACCATTCCCAAGAATTCAAAGCTCGGGGGGAAAAACGGACTAACCATCGCTCTTGATTTCTCGCAGGTAAATTCGATAAAGAAGAATCCCGTCAATGATACCACTGCTCTTGGCCAGGCCGGGACCCTGGGATATTCCACTGGTTTTTATTCGATTGGTAACGAGGTGTACTGGCAGGAAACACAGGTGGAGGTTACCAAGAAATTCGGGAAAAAGGTTAAAGGCATCTTTGATTACCTCTACCAGACATACAACAAGGCCGTGGTGCAGGGCCATCCTGAAGATCCGATCATCTATTCACATATAGGCATTGGCGACGTGACCTATAATGTCAATAAAAAATTATCGCTTCGCTGGGAACTCCAGGGCTTATGGACCAAGCAGGATAACGGCAACTGGGCCGCCGGACTTATGGAGATCACCATTTCACCCAAATGGTTTTTCTCGGTCAGTGACCAGTGGAATTATGGTAATTCCGATTCAGGCAAGCAGCTGCATTATTATAATATTGCTGCCGGGTTCGTTTATAATACATCCCGCATCCAATTGTCTTGGGGAAGGCAGCGTGAAGGCGTCATCTGCGTGGGTGGCGTTTGCCGCTACGTGCCCCAGTCAAGCGGCTTGACCCTTACCGTTACCAGCAGTTTTTAATCCCAATGATAATCTTAAACGATATGAAAATATTCAGAGTTCTGCTTCCTGTCCTGTTAGTCTGTGGTTGGATTTTAACCTCCTGTGATAAACTGGATCCTCCCTATGCAGCTGTGAAGACTCAATTTGACACCACAAATAAGCCTTTTATCCTTCTGGAGGAATATACGGGACATAAATGCAATAACTGTCCGCTGGCGACAAAAAAGGCCCATAGCCTGGCCGAATATTATATGGGCAGGGTGATCATTATGGAAGTGCATGCCACAAACCTGGCTGATCCCGACCCGAAATATACTCTCGATCTGAGAACAACTGAAGGTTCACAATGGTGTACTGACTTCGGAATCGGGTATGTTCCAAGGGCCCTGGTCAACCGCTCCCTTTTCGGCGGCAGTTACCCGGTCAATTCCGATCAATGGGCAACAGCTATCCAGTCACAAATGCTTTTACCGGTCAAAACCAGTATTAGAGCCCAGGCATCTTATAATGCCGATTCCAAAGAAATCACGGCTAATATCACGGTATTGTTTAAACGAAAACTCTCAGCCGATGCCGGTATCAACCTGTATATTGTTGAGGACAGTATTGTGGGGTTGCAGTCTAATAAGGACACTGCGGCAGGACCTACTCCCGAGATCAATCCCTATTATTTTAACGAAACATTCAGGGCTTCCATGAATGGCACATACGGTGATCAGCTTACGACCACTGTTGATACGGCGAAGACTTATACCTATACGAAGAAATACACGATCAGCAGTACTGACTGGGTCCCCGCCCAGCTTTATTTAATAACAACGATCACTGATCCTGCAACACCGAGAGGGGAAATAATTGGAGTGAATAAGATCAGAATTTCCTCTTCAGCCCGTTGATTTTTCGGCTTCCGCCTGATAACACGAGAGAGGCCGCCCTTTTTGGGCGGCCTCTCTCGTGTTTAATCAAGTCTGAAGTTGACTACCTGCTCAGGATCACTTTCCTGATCTCGGTGCGGCTGTCGGTCTGAATCCTGCAGAAATACATCCCCGGATCCAGTCGGCTTGCATCAACAGTGAACAAATGTTTGCCCTGCTGCTGGGAGGCCTGGTGGGTTAACGCCAGTACTTTGTTCCCGTACGTGTCGTATATGGTAACACTGATCAGTTCCTGTTTCATGTCATCCACCGAGACAGTAAATATATCATGGAACGGATTTGGATAAATAGCAATGCTATTGAGTGAAGCCTGATCAGAAGTTCCGACCGGATAGTACATGATAGTATTTGAAGGAACCGAGGAGCAGAAACTCGTCGGGTCGGTATATACATCAGTATAATTGCCGTAATCGGAAAGCTGATATGTTTGTGCGGTAGCCCCGGGGATCGCATTGCCGAAGATGTACCACTGGTTCCCTGTAGCCTTGTCCGACTCAAGCTGGCTACCGTTGATAATAATAACTGGTGCTGCAGGAACAGGGGCCAGTGTTACAGGGATAGGTGAGGAGGTTAGCTGGGTAGTTCCGTCAGAAACGGTTACAGTGTATGTGACGTTGTTTGATGGCACCGAAACCGGGAACTGCAGCGCAGGGTTATCCAGGTAGGTAGCAGGATCCCACCCGTAGGTATATACACCGCTTCCTCCGGTCGGAATCACTGCCAGCTGGGATGAACCGCCCTGGCAAACAGTCGATGGAAAGGCATTGTATTGCAAACTCATCGGTCCGCCAATACAGCTCAGCTTTGCTTTCCATCCGGGCTTGGTTACTGTGGCATTGGAACGCCAAAGAAATGTTAGTGCACCGGAAGCTGCAGTGGATACCAGGCTGTCGGGAAGGGTATTCCCGCAGAAAGTGCCTAATAAAGGATCTGAGGTTGTGGTCCCGTTATAGACCCTCATATAGTCATTATTGCATGAAGTGGAGGTTTCAACGTCAAATAAGTGGAATTTAACTTTCATACTTGCCCCTGAAGTTCCGGGATAGCATGTGAGGGTCATATTTTCATAATTCGCATAGTTGAAATCCATTCCGCCTGAATCGTAAAACCAGCTGTTGCACGTGGTTTCCGTACCGTTATGCATCATGATCACCGGGATCGCGCCTATTTCGAGGGTGCAGGTCTTTAATACGGAATATTGGTTATTCAGGCCTGAAGCTCCGGTAAAATTCAAATCAACGTCGGTTCCCAAAGGCGTGACACCATTTACCGACACATTGAAAGAAGCAACGGCCGGACTCATTTCAGGAATCGTTCCCAGGTAAAGACCTGGATTTGTCACAAGGATATACATCATCGACTGTGCATCGGCCAGCAAATGGGCTGTCGAGTTCACGGCGGTAGCGTGGCCGCTGTTCATCATGGTGATGTTTAAAGTTGCTGTTTCACCAGGGTCAAGTATCCCGTTGTTGTTCCCGCCGGGAGCAGGGTCCAGCACCTGGATAAGGGTGACGTTCAGTGAAGGAGCATTCAGGGTCAGGTCGAGTTCCTGGTTCCAGTTCAGGGAACCGTCGGTCAGATGAAGGCTGCAAACGGCTTTATGCTGGTCAGGGACGTTATCTTTGATTTCAATGTCAAAAGCTGCATTGCCGGTGATGTTTCCTCCTGCAGGAACGGGTCCGAACGAGAAAGCCGGCCGTGTGATCACGATATTGGTGTCGGACGAGCTCAGGGTCCCTTCAACATTACCTGAAGCGGCAATCCCCACATTCTTCAGCGTGACATTAAGGCTGATATGTTCGTTGTAATCGGCCAGGTGGTTGTTGTTCCCGCCAAGCGAGTCGTTTACGGTATAGCCTCCGAGTTCAATAAAGGGGCCTGAGGCCGGAATGAACTGAACGCTGTCGACCAGGGGTTTGCGGTTTTGTTTGGTGATAATAAGGCGGGCATAACCCGGGCTGCTTAACGCGGGGAAACTTAATGTGGCTATTCCCGAGGAGTCAACAAAACGTGCATCGAGAAGTGTGGTGTCATTCAGTGATAAGGCAACTAATGAAAGCGGTTCGGTCGTCACAGCCAGGCTGGTCATTGTCAAAAGCCTTGTATGCTCGAAGGTGGCCGACAGTGAAGGGGGCACTGAATAATAAATACTCAGTGACGGATCTCCCATCAGGCAATAGGTTTCCCAGTAATACAATTTCATGCCAGAGTTGGATTCTTCAACGGCATAGTCACCGCCCTGCACCATTTGACCCATAGTCACAAAATACTCCGATAAGGGTTCCCCGTTGTCATGAAAGGTCCTGTCGTAAGCTCCAAGATGTGCAGCATTATACGGGGGGCCGGCTGCTATAACAGCTTTGTTCCCGCAGGCCCACCAGTAATCCTCATCCCAGTATGAATAATCGGAACAGCCGATATACCCCAGGGCTCCTTTATTTGCAGCCCGGGTTATTTCCTTTGAAAAACAGGTCGTGCTGAAATTTGCTGCTTTGCAGCAATTTCCGATCATCAACGGGTATTTATGGGCATTCTGCAAGGCCGGGATATTGGATATGGTGAAGGAAGGATCAGCCCAACCTGCTTCGCTTCCATGAGCGGTATAGTTTGCAAACCCTACACCGTCGGAAACGTTCTGTCTGATGTTGGCGGCATAATTCCCGCCAGTGGGTTCGGGTTGAAGGTAGGTATGAGATAAGAGGTTATGAGCTGAATTATAATAGTTGATGGTTCCGTAGTTGATCTGCCCGTTGCCGTATACCGGACCGTTGGTTGCATCGGCACCTGCCACCATTACGCATTGACCCAGGAAAGCATCATTGGGCATGGTGTATTGCTCGTATTCCAGGGTCTTGTCAATGTACACATTAAGCTGGTCAGCGTTCTGGGCTGCAAACCTTCCGTAAGTTATCTCGGGTATGTTATCGTTGGTGAATTCGCAGTAATACATGTCGGAAGGATGGCCTCCTGTGTTCCAGGCCGGGATCTGTCCTACATCACCGACGAACAATACAAAACTGGGAGGGCTGAATCCTGCAGGAGGGTTGGTATACATTCCATGGACATAGGCTTTTATAGAGGTGTTGGTCGTCCCTACGGAGGGGTTATCGGTATATCCGACAATAACTTTGAACCCTTTACGGGTTTTCCATTTTATAAACCGTTTCAGGGGCTCTTTAAAAGAAGAATGTGCTACGATCAGGTACGTTGCCGGCGAAGTAGTAATGAGAGAATCGGTGGATTTCGGCAGGTTGGGTATCTGGCTGTAAAGCGCCTGGTAGTATGGTGATGAGTATTTGTCGAGCAATCTTTTTGTGGCCTGAAGGTCGGGATGGGTGAACACCACCCGGGCTTCGATCCGGTCATATACCCTGATGGTTCCGCTTACCGGATTATACTGTACCGGTGAGATGTCGAGCCTGGCAAGGACCACAGCTCTCATGATGCCAACGTAAGTGACGTTCATCAGCGGCGCATCGGTAAACCTGTTCAGCTGATACACCGGCTGGTTCATGACAAAGGGAACCTGGGCGGGATCTGTGATCTGCTTTGATAACGGGGCCTGGGCCGGAATGACAGCCGAATTTATACCATAGTCGCTTAGCCTGAAATCCTGGAAATGTGAATACGAAATAACAATATCATATCCTGCATCCACCGGCACCTGGATGAGTTTGTGGTAAACCGGTAACTTCGGGTCTCCCACCGCCTGATTAAAGCCAAAACCCCCGGCAAGTAGTTCCGTGAATAGACCCAGCCGTGTTTGCACATCACGGTAATCCAACGTGCTCACATCTACTGTGACATCGACCGACTGGAACGGGACCGAAGAATAATTAACTGCATTATTCCCGGGTTTGATAATTATGCTTCCAGCCATCAGCAAAGAGGAAAACTGCATAAAGCCCAGGACGAAGAGGAGCCTGTAAAAGTGTTTGATTGTCATATCTTTGTTAGTTTATGTGATCCTGAAATAAAGACTATTCAGCCCGCATCATGGTTGCATCGATCTTGCGGATATTATAAATCTGGTACCATCCCACCAGGAAACCTATCGACATTACTATCACAAATATAGTAAGAAAATCAACCGGTAGCATATGCACGGGGTAGCTATTTACCACGAATGTGCTGTTAACATCGCCCAGCCTGATCAGGCCAAAGCGCATCTGGGCCCAGCATATTAATGCGCCCAGAGCCAATCCGGCTACAGCCCCGCAAAAAGAGATCAGCATGCCCTCAATCATAAAAATGCGCTGAACAAGGGTTTTGCTGGCTCCCAGGCTCTGAAGCACTGCAATGTCTTTCTTCTTCTCCAGGATGAGCATGGAAATCGAAGCAATGACATTGAACGTAGCGATAAGCAGAATGAAGGCCAGAATCATCACGATAGCCCATTTTTCAGTGCGAAAAATTTTATAGATCAGTTCCTGCTGCTCATACCGGTTTTTAACCCTGAATTTTTCACCGGCCACAGCCTGAAGCTGTTTCTGAACTTCCCCGGCGTCGGCCGACTTATCCAAACCTATCTCCAGTGAAGTAAGCTCCGATTTGTATCCAAGGATCTGTCGTAAAAAGCGGATAGGCAGGAGAACATATTTCACGTCAAAGTCACTTTGAATTGAAAACGTGCCTGAAGGGAAGATCGAAGCCATATTAAAAGCATTGTCGAATACATTGGTAAAGTCAGCATCGCGACGGGCCACATAAACTGTGATAGGGTTCTTGAAATCGTTCAGGTTTGCGCCCAGGTAATCGGCAATTCCGTAACCCAGGACCGCAAAATTCAAAGCGCCCTCTTCCAGAATAAAATGCCCTGACGCCATCATGGTGTCGATGCCGCACATCTTCTCGTAGTCGCTGCTGACGCCTTTGAGTGTGACGATGGACTGTTTGTCGAGGTATTTCATCAGAGCGTTCTCTTCGACCACTTCCGTAACGACGTTTACTCCTTTAATTTTTTTCAGACTGCGGATGTCCACTTCGTTGGTGCCAAAGGTTTTTCCATGTTTCAAGGTGATCGCCATGTCGGGATTGAATGAGTTGAAGAGGGATTCCGAAAGGCGGGCAAACCCGTTAAATACCGAAAGCACGATCACCAGCGCCGCGGTCACTATCATGACGCCAGAGGCTGATATCAGCGATATGATGTTTATGATATTATGGGACTTCCTGGAGAAGAGGTAACGGCGTGCTATGTAGAGTGGGAAGTTCATTTCCAGGCTTTAACCAACAATCCGGTTCCACTTTCATGGTTACTGTAAAGATCCATGCAATTGAAAAGTAATGCAAAGGGAGATGTCAGCAGATAGTAAAACGGTAAAATGATGAACAGAAGCTTGCTTGCATTCAGCATCAGGATGGGGTATTTCATCGAAAGTTTCCATCCCAGCTGGCCCGGTATGCCGTAAGAGTAGCTAGCCTCGCAGCTGCTGAACCCGGCTTTCCGGAGCTTCTCCTGTATGTCGATGATGTTATACCCGTCACGTACATGCTCATCGATAAATGATTCCCCGTGATCATGGTCATGAACATCGGATCCTCCCTGGTCTGATGGTGTTGAAATAAGAAGCATACCATCCTGTGAAAGCGAATCGTAAAAGTTTGAGAAGACTTTCTCATCTTCGGCAATATGTTCCATTACATCCACCGATAGGATAAGGTCAAACTGCCCGGGCTTTGTAAATGAGGTCAGGTCGGCTTTTTCAAATAGCACGTTTTTTTTCCCGGCCTTGTCAAAAAACGCATTACAATCGGCAATCTGCTCGTCTTTAACATCCACCGCCAGGATACTGCTGTTGAGTTTAAGCCCCGACATGAACCATGTATACTGACCGAAGCCCGATCCGGCATCGAGGATATTTACTTTAGAGGCGACGGGTATGGATTTTGCCCAGGATCTCAGTTCTTTTCTTACATGCCAGGAACGGAGCAGCAGGATATCCAGCAGTTTGTAAAACAGTTTTCGAAGAAACGGGGTTTTATTGAATACTTTGCCCAGGGAACGTTTTATCGGGTCGTACTGCATGAAGTGATCAGGATTTCAACAGGTTATCAATATTTTCGATATAATCCAGGGAATCGTCTTCGAAAAACTGGAGCTCAGGGATGATCCTGAGCTGGTTGCGGAGCCCCTGGGCCATATGAAACCTGAGGTCCTTTCCGTGGTGCTTTATCAGGGCCATCAGTGCAGCTTTATCCTTAGTGCCGAAAAGACTCAGGTAAATTTTGGCCTGCGAAAGGTCTTTGGTAACGTTGACTTTTGTGACCGTGATCATTGCACCGCTGAAAAGGCTGCGGCCTTCACGCAGAAAGGCGTTGCCCAGCTCTTTCTGGATCATACGGTTGATTTTCTGTTGACGCATGCTTTCCATGGTACAAAGATATGGAAATTACGGGAACAGGAAACCGGGAATCGGGAACCGGGAATCGGGAAACGGGAAACGGGAATCGGGAACCGGGAAGCGGGATACGGGATTTCATAATCCCGATTCCCGATTCCCGAATATTTTTACAGTGCTCCTTCGTCGTAGGCTTTTTCTCCGTGAATGGCATAGTCGAGGCCTGTCTTTTCTGCCTCTTCATCTACTTTCACAGGAGTAATAAAGTTGATGATGACCAGCATCAGGTAAGTAAATACAAAGGCATATGTTGCAGCGGCTAGGGTAGCAATAACCTGTTTGAGGAAAAACGATGTGTTCCCTGCAAGCAGTCCGTCGGCACCGGCTGCATTAACACCTTTTACAGCGAAAACTCCCAGGAGAATAGTGCCAAGCACTCCGCCTACACCATGAACCCCCCAAACATCCAGCGCATCATCCCACTTCATCTTGTTTTTAAACAATACAGCCATGTAGCAGCATACACTGGCTGCACCCCCTATGATTGGAGCGGCCCATAAGGGTACAAAACCCGCACAGGGAGTGATCGTCGCCAATCCTGCTATGGAACCTGTAAGAAGGCCCACAAACTTGGGTTTCTTGGCATGGGACCATTCAAGGAACAGCCATACAACAGTTGCAAAAGAAGCTGCGACATCGGTATTCAAAAATGCCAGGGAGGTGACGCTGTCTACCGCGACTTCGCTCCCTGCATTGAAACCGTACCATCCAAACCATAGCAAGCCACTACCAATTGCTACCAACGGAATGCTGTTTGGCGTGGAGTTCTTGTCAACACGGGCTCCCACATACAACACCGACGCAAGGGCTGCAAATCCTGCCGTGGCGTGAACCACTATGCCGCCTGCAAAATCCAGTACGCCCCAATGTGCCAGAAGGCCGTTGCCCCAGATCATATGGACGAACGGATAATAAACAAGAATCTGCCACATGGTCAGGAAGATAAAGTAAGCCTTGAAATTGACGCGGTTTACAAAAGCGCCAGTGATCAAGGCAGGAGTGATGATAGCGAACATCATCTGGTATGCAATAAATACAAACTCAGGGATCTTTCCATTGGTATACATGGAAGTAGGAGAGACCCCATGCAGGAAGGCTTTGTCAAGATTCCCGATTATGCCTCCGTCGCCTCCGCTGAAACAAAGCGAATACCCGAAGGTTACCCATAAAACAGTCGTCCAGCCAAGAGAAACAAAACTCTGGATCATAATACCCAGGATGTTGCGTTTGGTTGCCAGACCACCATAAAACATTGCCAGGCCCGGGGTCATCAGCATGACCAGGCTGGCCGCTAACAGCATAAAGCCGGTTGAACCAGTTTCAATCATAAATCAAGGTGTTAAGTGAATATTCCGTTAAAGGTTTCTTTCAGGACTCATCATTTGCAAGGATGCAAATAAAGGAAACCCCCGTGTAATGCGGAATACCGGATGTTCTGAATTAAAACTAAGTGATTTACGTAGGGATGTCAGATGTCAGATGTCAGATCCTGCATCTCAAATGGTCATGCCTCCCCCAGATTGTTGCGTATCGCAAACTTCACCATGTCTACTGTACTTTTGAAATTGTACTTCTGCATGATGTTGTTTTTATGGGTCTCAACAGTCCTGATGCTTATGCTCAGCCGGTCGGCGATTTCCATATTGGACAATCCTTCTGTATAAAGCCTCAGGATCTCCGTCTCGCGCGAAGTCAGGCTCGCCTTGCGTGCAATAGCCTCCGGCGTGGTCGTCGATTTTACCGAATGGGAATAAAGCTTCGAGATCACCTGGGCTACTGCAGGGCTGAAAAATTCTTCCCCCCTGGCTACGGTCCTGATTGCTTTCAGCAGTTCAGCCTTTGTGGTGTCCTGCTTAGGAAGGTACCCTTTGGCTCCGGCTTTCAGGGAATTGAAAATATAATCTTCGGTAACATACATTGACAGAACAAGTACATGAACACCGGGATGTTTCTCCTGTATCCTGCGGATGAGTTCAATGCCCGATTTGCCGGGCATCGAAAGATCGGTAATGACCACGTCAGGGTCAACTTTTCTGATGATTTCGAGCGCTTTCGTGATATCGGCAGCGCCTTCGCATACTTCGATGTCCCCTGCCTCACTGAGCATGTTGCTCAGCCCGTCGCGGATGATCTGGTGATCATCGACCAGCAGGACCTTGATCCTTGTTTTCATTTGCGTTTCGGTATTTTTACCCTGATTGTTGTTCCTTTGCCAGCAGCGGTCTCGAAATTGATTGTGCCTCCCAGTATCCTTGCCCTTTCCTGCATGTTATACAGTCCGTTACCGTTGCCCGGTTCACTGAATGCAGGTTCAAATCCTCTGCCGTTGTCTTCGATGATAAGGATAAGGTTCTCTTTATTTTCTATTAACTGCATGCTGATATCTTTTGCCCCTGAATGACGGATTGAGTTGGTAAGCGCCTCCTGGGCAATGCGGTAAAGATAAACGGTGATCTTGCTTTCGGGCGATCCTTCTATCCCATGTGCATAAAATTCGATTTCAAGCCCTGCCTGGTGGCCTGTAGTTTTGCAAAGGTTTTCAAGGGCATTGGCAAGGCCCAGCTCATTCAGTGCCGGGGGCATCAGGTCGTTTGAGATCTGCCGGGTTTCCTCAATAAGCGATCCGAATACATTTTTGATCTCTCCCATCGTTTTCTGAAGACAATGAAAATCTTCCCCATCGCAATTCTCGATCTGAAGTTTAGCTCCCACCAGTTTCTGCCCCAATCCGTCGTGCAACTCCCTGGAAACCCTTTGCCTCTCCATCTCCTGGCCATCATACATGGCTGATAACCTCCTGGCTCGTTCCTCCCTGATCCTGTCGGTCATGGAATTGAAAGTTCCTGCCAGCGCACCTATCTCGTCTGAAGATCTGATATCCACATGGGTGTCGAAATCTCCCTGCCCGGTTTTCAATGCGGCATTCCGGAGACTGATTATCGGCTGGGTAATCATTTTGGAGATAAGCCTGGCAATGGCTAGGATAAAAATAGAAATGATCAGTGACACCAAAAATATATCATTCCTTATCCTGTCAACAGGAACCAGAGATTCGGCATAATCTATCTCGGCCAGGATGACCCATTGCAAACCCGGGATATTCAATGGTTCGTAGGCACTGAAGACTTTGATATTCCTGTAATCATGGGTTACTATCGCCCCTGTATCACGGGCAATGGCTTGTTGAGCGCTCAGGGAATGCACCCCCGTTCCCAGCACCGAATGAGGGATGAACCTGGATTCGGAACGCATCAGGAAATCAGGCCCCACAAGGTAGGCTTCACCCGACCGCCCCAGTCCTATCCTGCTGTTGTTTTGAAGCATAATACCGTTTATCTCATGAGATGAGACCTCCAAAACCACCGCCCCGATAAGCTTCCCATGTTCATCAGTTAATCCTTTCCCCAGGAAGCAGACCGGCAATGTGTCATTATCAAATCTTCTGAACAGGTCAATGATTACCAGGGTGTCCCTGATATGAACCAGATTCCATAGCTGAGAAAATTTTTGATATTCAGCAACAGGCCAGCCCGATGTATTCTGTTCGCCCAGGGGCAAAACCACAGGGTCATCCGCCTTCCCATAAATCAGAAAAACATTTGAAAAGCCATAACTTCTGTTATACGAAAGAAGATTATCCATGGCGTTCATTACCGACTGTCTGGATTTCTTGCTCTGGTCTTCGGTTTCCAGGGCAAGCTGCCTCATATCTTTGCTTTGTGAAAGATATTCAAGATTCCTTATTTTTTCAGTAAAAAAATACTCTATCTGCTGTTTCTTTACAGCCCTGACTGAGATCAGCTGATCCATCGTCCTTTGCACAATTGCTTCACGGGCCGCATAAAATGAATAAATGCCCACTACCGTTACGGAAGCAAGGCCTACAAACATGAAAAGCAGTAGAAGTTTTGTTGTTATGGAGGAAACCTTAAAATTCATGTTCTTGAATATTGCACAAAGGTAATATTCCATGGGATAAAATTTTTATCTTTGCCCTGATGAAAAAGCTGTTCAGGATATTGCGATATGCAAAACCATACTGGCTTTATGCCGTTTTGAATATTCTGTTCAATATCCTGTCAACCCTGTTCTCGCTTGTTTCTTTCACCCTGTTCATCCCGGTGCTGAACATGTTGTTCCAGAAAGTGAAAGTGCAACCTATTGCTCCATCCGTTGACCTTTCCAATGCTCATTCCATTGGCGACCTTACAAAGATGCTGTCTTTCTCGACGATACAGGATAATTTCAATTATTTTTTCGGGACAATGATATTTCAGCACGGCGAAAAGCAGATGTTGCTTTATATCAGTATCACCATTGTTGTTCTGTTCTTCCTGAGGAATGTCTTCCGTTACCTGGCTATGTTTTTCCTGGCAACGGTAAGGAACGGTGTTGTCAGGGACATCCGCAGGCAGCTGTATTATAAAGCGCTTATCCTGCCATTAGGTTATTACAACGAACAGCGAAAAGGAGATATCATTTCCCGCATGACTACCGATGTACAGGAAGTGGAATGGTCGATCATGAGTTCTCTGGAAATGTTCTTCCGTGACCCGATCTCAATATTGTCATTCATGGCGGTATTGTTTGCAATTAGCCCGAGGCTCACAATTTTCATCCTGATACTTTTACCTGTTTCAGGGCTTATCATCGGTCAGATCGGGAAAAGCCTTAAACGAACTTCCGACAAGGGACAGCGGCAGATGGGGATCCTCCTTTCCATTATTGAAGAAACACTTTCAGGATTAAGGATCATAAAAGCTTTCACAGCTATTGATTTTGCCGATAAACGGTTTGAGAAGACCAACAATCACTTTTTCAGGCTGATGGTCAGGCTTTACCGCAAGCGTGACCTGGCTTCACCTCTGAGCGAATTCCTCGGGGCCGTTGTTATCAGCATCGTGCTTTGGTATGGGGGACAGCTTGTGTTCACCCCGGGAAATCTCCTGGATGCTGCTACCTTCCTCACTTATATGGTGATCTTCTCCCAGATAATCAACCCGGCAAAAACAATTACCCAGGCCTGGTACAGCCTCCAGAAAGGAGCCGCTTCCCTCGACAGGATACAACAGGTGCTCAACGAACCCGAGCTTATTGAAGAGATGCCGGATGCCATCTCAAAAAAGAGCTTCGAAAAAGAAATTGAATTCAGAAATGTGAGTTTTGCTTATGTGCAGGAAGAAGTCCTGAAGGAGATCAGGCTCGTGATACCCAAGGGCAAAACTATTGCCCTGGTAGGCCCTTCGGGCGGGGGTAAATCCACGATGGTCGACCTGCTGCCGAGATTTTATGATACGATCAAAGGCGAAATTCTTATCGACGGAGTGCCAATTCAGAAAATGGTGATCAATGACCTCAGGGGCCTCATGGGAATTGTCTCACAGGAAACGATCCTCTTTAATGATACGGTGTTCAATAATATCGCTTTCGGGATGGAATCGGCAAGTGAGGAAGCTGTAATTGCCGCAGCCAAAGTTGCAAACGCCCATGAGTTTATCGAGAATATGCCTTTGGGTTACCAGACTAATATTGGAGACCGGGGAGTGAAACTTTCGGGCGGACAGAAGCAAAGGCTGAGCATCGCAAGAGCAGTCCTGAAGAACCCGCCCATCATGATCCTCGACGAAGCCACATCCGCCCTCGATACTGAAAGTGAAAGGCTGGTGCAGCAAGCTCTGGAGAATTTAATGAAGAACCGCACTTCCGTCGTGATCGCCCACCGCTTGTCGACCATTCAGTTTGCCGATGAGATCATCGTGCTGCAAACAGGGGAGGTGGTGGAAAGAGGAACTCATACAGAGTTGCTTGAACGTAATGGTGTTTACAGAAAGTTATATGACCTTCAGTCATTTGTTTAATCCATGACGGTAAGATTTTCCAGGCCAATGGCCCTAGGTAAGACATTCTTCATCACAGGCATTCTGGCCCTGTTTGTTGTAATGGCATCCTGCAGTAAAAACAGTTATTACTACCGGGAAAAGGAAACCAAGACAAGGGATTGTGCCCAGCCTGCCACTACATCTCACAAATACAAGAAATAATATCATACCTCAGCCATCCTGAGCAGGATGGCTTCAAGTTTTTTCTTAATGAGCTTGGTACGGCAGCTGTAATCGTTGACAATGATGGAAAATACCAGCTCGCGGCCTGAAACGCTTTTAACATATCCCGCAAAACTTTTAACCCCGGCTATGGTACCGGTTTTAGCCCTGACCCTGCCTTCGGCTGCAGTTCCCCTTAACGCTTTATGCAGGGTGCCGGTAAGTCCGGCGATTGGCAGGGATTCATAAAAGGGAAGAAAATATTTTGAGTTGGTCATGATAAACAGTGCATCAACCAGCTGTTTCGGGGAGATGGCATTGTTTCTCGACAACCCATTCCCATCGTCGAAATACATACCGCGGGTATCAAGGCCTTTGGCTTTCCAGAATTCCAGGATGGCCTGGACTCCCGCATCCTTGGTTGTATGATTGTATATTTTGCCTCCAATACGCCGAAGAAGTTTCGAAGCTCTCCAGTTTATGCTGTGCTGGTTTGTTACAGTTACTTCAGGGATGATGGGTGGACCGAAAATCTCCAAGGCGGGAGCGGTAACAAATAATTTGAGTGTGGAGGCCGGCATCATCGGCTTTGTTTGATCATATTCGGCGATAATGGTTTTCTTGCTCTCCCTGGTGATGTCGATGATATAATAACCCAGGGTGGCGTTTTTAAGGCAGCCATCGGCTTTTAAATCCTCCAGGTCGGAAAGAAGCAGGTTGAAACGTTTGGCTTCAATACTGGTAAGTACAGGTACATCCTGTGTCTTTTTTTCAGCTTTTTTTACCTCCTGCCGGCAGGAACAGGTAAAAAACACAAAAACAAGCAGGAAAGGGATATTAAATTTTAAAGGCATCAGGAAGAATTGGTAACAGGCTTCAAAGATCGTAAAAATTGCTTAGCTCTAAGGTCAGGTTGATAATTTTTTTTCATTTGTTAACTCGTTCACAATGAAAATTATAGATTACAACCACCCTGATTTGCAAGAGTATGTTTTTTAGTCGTAATTTCGCGGCCTGGAATACGATTAATAAACCTGTGTATGATTAGAAAAGTACTAGTTGCAAACCGTGCCGAAATAGCAGTGAGGGTTATGCGTTCATGCCGGGAGATGGGTATTCGGTCGGTTGCCGTATTTTCCGATGCCGACCGTAAATCCATGCATGTAAGATATGCCGATGAAGCTTACAATATCGGGCCGGCGCCTTCCCGGGAAAGTTACCTTAACATTGAAGCGATCATAGGGGCTGCCAAAGCCTCCGGCGCCGATGCAATTCACCCCGGCTATGGGTTCCTCTCTGAGAATGCGGCGTTTGCAACCCGATGCCAGGAAGAAGGGATCATCTTTGTTGGCCCCGATCCATATGCCATCACCACCATGGGCGATAAGATCATTGCCAGGCAAACTATGATTGCAGCAGGCGTTCCTGTAGTTCCCGGAACAACTGAAAAGATCAATGACGAGCAACAAGCCCTTGAGATTGTCAATCAGATCGGCCTGCCGGTTATGATCAAAGCTTCTGCAGGCGGGGGTGGAAAAGGCATGAGACTTGTCAGGCAGATTGAAGAGCTTGGCTCCTCCTTCCGCAGAGCAAAATCGGAAGCAATGAATGCCTTCGGTAATGATTCGGTTTATATTGAAAAATACATTCAGTCGCCACATCATATTGAATTCCAGATCCTGGCCGACAACCAAGGCAATGTGATACACCTGTTTGAACGGGAATGCTCAATCCAGAGAAGGCATCAGAAGGTAATAGAAGAAACCCCTTCGCCCCTGATGAACCCCGAACTCAGGCGGGAAATGGGTGAGAAAGCCGTGCAGGCTGCCAGGGCCGTGAACTACAAGGGAGCTGGTACAATTGAATTTATTGTGAGCGACAACCTTGAATATTATTTTCTGGAAATGAACACCAGGCTGCAGGTTGAGCATCCGGTAACCGAAAGAGTAGTGGGAGTTGACCTTGTTAAAGAACAGATCAACATTGCCAATGGAAACCCTCTTCCCTTCAGGCAGGAAAACCTGAGGCAGTTCGGTCATGCAATTCAGTGCCGCATTTATGCCGAAGATCCCGATAATAATTTTATGCCTAACCCGGGTGTTATCAGTCATATCACCGAACCTCACGGACTGGGCCTGCGATGCGATGGCTACGTTTATGAAGGATATGAGATCCCGATTTATTATGATCCCATGATAACCAAGCTGATCTCGTGGGGTGAGACAAGAACCGAGGCTATTGCCCGCATGAAACGCGCCTTGTATGAGTATAAGATAACCGGCGTAAAAACCAATATAAAATTCCTTGAAAAGATCATGGATACCAAGGACTTCAAGGATGGTAAGTACAATACCCACTTCATTGAAAACAATGAAGAGATACTGCATGCCTCGCGGCTTTGCGGCACCGAATGCGAGGACATGGCAATCATGGCGGCATTCGTCGACTTCCTGACCAAGACTGAAAGAATACAGCCACCTCATTATACCGGTGAACTTGGGTCGAACTGGAAGGATTTTGGAAGAAAACGTAATGTGTTACGTCTGTAACCGGGATTCGTCAATCGTCAATCGTAAATCGTCAATCGTAAATCGTAAATCGTCAATGGCCTACGAAGTAAATCTTGGAAACCGAAGCGCAAAAGTCGAGGTTTTAAACCGGGACGGGAACAACGTCCTGCTCGATATCGACGGGCATAAATATGATGTGGATATAGCAATGGTTGAGAGGGGTGTTTATTCCATCCTCTACAACGGGCATTCCTACAACATCGAACTTATAGAAGGCGACAGCAGTAAAAAGTATATTGTGAACACCTTTGCAAAGACCTTCAATGTGGAGATCGTGGATGCCGAATCCAAATACATAAACAGCAGGAAGCAGGGTATGGCACAGGAAGAGGAGAATTTCGTGGCTTCTCCTATGCCGGGCAAGGTGGTCAAGATCCCGGTCAGGGTCGGAGAACAGGTCGCTGCCGGTCAAACTCTGATCGTTGTGGAAGCCATGAAAATGCAAAGTGAATTCAAAGCAAGTCACGATAAAACCGTACTCGAAATACTCGTTAAAGAAGGAGATACCGTAAATGCTCATCAGCTCATGATGAAATTGGAATAAAACGATAAAGTATGATTTCTCTTGAAGAAAAATTAAACGAATTCGAGCGCCGCAACAGAGCAGCAGAGCTTGGAGGCGGAATTGAAAAAATTGAAAAACTTCATAAAGCAGGGCGGATTACTGCTCGTGAAAGGATCAATCTGCTACTTGATCCAAATACATTTGTCGAGATGGACAAGCTGGTTACCCATCGCTGCCATGATTTTGGCATGTCCAAAAACAAGATCCCGGGTGATGGTATAATTACCGGGTATGGCAAGGTGGACGGCAGGCTTACTTTTGTTTTTGCCCAGGATTTTACGGTCTTTGGCGGGACCATGAGCCGGGCCAATGCCGAAAAGGTCGTCAAGATCATGGATATGGCAATGAATATGGGAGCCCCGCTCATCGGGCTGAATGACTCGGGCGGGGCGCGTATACAGGAAGGTGTTGAAAGCCTGGCCGGATATGCCGATATTTTTTACCGTAATGTGCAGGCTTCTGGCGTGATCCCACAGATCTCGGCTATCCTTGGACCTTGTGCAGGCGGTGCAGTGTATTCTCCCGCCATGACCGATTTCATCTTCATGGTCAAGGAAAGCAGCTACATGTTCGTTACAGGGCCCGAAGTCATCAAGACAGTGACCCATGAGGAAGTCACCATGGATGAACTGGGCGGCGCAATGACACATAATTCCAGGAGCGGGGTGGCCCATTTTGCTGCAGAAAATGATGAACAACTCATCATGATGATAAGGGAACTGCTGAGTTTCCTCCCTTCCAATAACATGTCAGATCCTCCGAACCGCCCCTGTACCGACGATATCATGAGACAGGATGAGAGTCTCCAGGATATAGTACCGGCCGATCCGAACAAGCCATACGATATCAAGGATATTATCACGACTGTTGTCGACGATCATAATTTTTTCGAGGTGATGCCTCATTTTGCAGGAAACATCATCATCGGTTTTGCCCGCCTGGGAGGCAAACCTGTGGGTATCGTAGCCAACCAACCGGCATACCTGGCCGGGGTTCTCGATATCAGCTCATCTGTCAAGGGAGCCAGGTTCGTGAGATTCTGCGATGCCTTTAACATCCCCCTCATCACGTTTGAAGATGTACCCGGTTTTCTTCCCGGTACGAACCAGGAATACGGTGGGATCATCAAACATGGAGCCAAACTGCTGTATGCTTTTTGCGAAGCTACCGTCCCCAAGATCACCGTGATAACCCGTAAAGCATACGGAGGCGCTTACTGCGTTATGTCAAGCAAACATATCGGAGGCGACGTCAATTATGCTTATCCCACGGCGGAGATCGCCGTGATGGGCCCCGAGGGCGCCGTAAACATCATTCATAAAGGCAAACTTGGTGAAACGGAACGGGCTGAGGCCGTCGACAATTACCGTAAGACTTTTGCCAATCCATACAAAGCTGCCGAGCTGGGGTATGTCGACGAGATCATACTGCCAAGGCAAACCCGGATGAAACTTATCCAGGCCCTGGATCTTACACAGAACAAAAGCAAACAGAATCCGCCCAAGAAGCACGGGAATATTCCATTATAGTTTCGTCGCTGTTCGCACTCACATCACACCGACGCTATTTGCTCGCATCTTTGCACAGCAGCTACGGTTGCAGCGTCGTTCGTGCCTAATTATACCTGGGTCTATCCAGTTGAGACTCACTCCTTGCACCTGATGCTGCTTGTGCAAAATGCTGCGCTCATCACAAAGCGTCTTGTGTGAGTGGGGTGCTCAATCAAATTTCGCATTCCCTGTCCTTAGCGATGCAAAGATGCGAGCGATTTCGCTATTTTTCATGTACCTTTGATCCATAATTTCACAGATTATGACTTCAGTTATCGACACCATCCGCCTGAAGGCAGAAGAATATTATTCCGAAATTCTGGCCATACGCCGGCATATTCACAAACATCCTGAACTCTCGAAACAGGAAAAAAACACCATGGAATTCATTGGCAGCAAGCTTAGAGAATACGGTATTCAATTTAAGGATAATGTGGGCGGATTTGGGATCATCGGGATCATAGAGGGCCAGGAACCTCAAACCCTTTGCCTGGCGCTGAGAGCCGATATGGATGCCTTGCCGATCCAGGAAACCAATGATGTCGCATATAAATCGGCCAACCCGGGCGTCATGCATGCCTGCGGCCATGATGTACATATAGCATCCCTGCTTGGAGCTGCAAAGATCCTCAATGGCCTTAAAGACCAGTTCAGGGGGACTATCAAACTCCTCTTTCAGCCATCCGAGGAAACGTATCCGGGGGGAGCGATACAGATGATCCGCGACGGTGCTATGGAAAACCCAAAACCCGGATTCGTCATAGGGCAACATGTGTTTCCGTTCTTGTCTGCAGGTGAGGTTGGTTTCAGACCGGGGATGTTCATGGCCTCTACCGATGAATTTTTTATCACTGTGAAAGGGAAAGGCGGACATGGCGCCATGCCTCAGACAGCGGTTGACCCCATCCTTATCGCATCCCATATCGTGGTTGCCCTTCAGCAGATCGTCAGCAGGAATGCCAATCCTTTAGTCTCAACCGTTGTTACCTTGGGCAAATTTATAGGGGAGGGAAGGACCAATGTCATCCCCGAAACCGCAAGGCTTGAAGGTACCGTGCGCACCTTTGATGAACAATGGAGGGCCAGGGTACACGAACTCCTCAGGCAAATCGCCAATGGAACAGCGGAAGCCATGGGTGGCAGCTGCGATATCACTGTCGACCGTGGATATCCTTACCTATTCAATAACGAGGATCTTACCGGTAAACTTATAAATTTTGCAGGGGAATATCTTGGCCAAAACAATGTTAAACCGATGGAGCAGAAAATGGGAGCAGAGGACTTCGCTTATTTCGCTCAGGAAGCGCCGGGATGCCTCTTCGGACTGGGGATTGCTGATCCTGCCTTGGGTGTTGGTCCAAACCTGCATACTGCAGGTTTCACTGTTGATGAAACATCCATAAAGACAGGTATGGGCTTGATGGCATGGCTTGCCGTAAATCTGCTTAACAGGAATAGATAATCGTGATTTGTAATATTTTGAAGTAAAATATCTTGCATCGTGAAGCGAAGCATATTGCAAAAGCGGCATCAGGTGCAAGGAGCGAGTTATAACAGGATGGGCCCAGGAGTTAGTGTGCACGAGCGACGCTGCGACCGTAGCCGCGTTGCAGATATGCGAGCGGGAAGCCGCGTTGCAGATATGCGAGCGGGAGGCCGCGTTGCAGATATGCGAGCGAACAGCTTCGTTGCAGATATGCGAGCGAACAGCTTCGACCTCACTACTTATATTTATTTCCCTCACCGCAATCGCCCAGGACCGCCCTGCAGGAACTACCGTACTCCCGTTTCAGCAGGATGCGGTTACAGCAAATAACGAAGATCAGATTGCAATGCAGTATTTCCAAGCCAGGAATTTCGAACAGGCAGCAGAGATTTATGCCCTGATCTACCCGAAAAGGCCTTCCTATTATATCTATACTTATTATTTATTTTGCCTGGTCGAACTCAGGGAGTACGACGAAGCAAGGAAGCTTATCAAAACCCAGCAGAAAGCAGAACCTAATTCGCTTAAATATCAGGTCGACCAAGGCTATGTTTACTTCAGGGAAGGAAATATCGAAAAAGCAAAAAAATTATATGATGACGCGCTGAAACGACTCCCAGCCGATTACCGGCAGGTAAACGAACTGGCCAATGCATTTTACTCCAAAGCTGATTATGAATATGAGATCAGCACTTATAAACGAGGGCGGGAACTTTTGCCTGAACAGCGTACGATCTCATTTGAGCTAGCCAGCGCTTACGAGCGGACCGGGAATTACAAAGAAGCCATACAGGAATATCTGGGCCTGCTTTCGGCCGACGGGAACTATGAACCTACGGTACGAAGCCTTCTTCAGTCCATGCTGGCGCAGGATGTAGATAATACAAAAAACGAGTTGTTGCGTAAAGCCTTGCTGGAAGCTGTTCAAAAGGCTCCCGACAGGGTGAACTATTCCGAGATGTTATGGTGGTATTCTATACAACAGAAGGACTTTGAACTGGCCTTCATCCAGGCCAAAGCCCTTGACCGCCGCCTTAAAGAAGATGGCAACCGTATTATCAGTCTTGCCGAACTGGCTGTTTCAAACGGGAACTTTGCAGTGGCCGAGGAAGCCTATAATTACATCATAGCGAAAGGACCTTCCAATGCCTATTATGACGTGGCCAGAAGAGATCAGCTCCATACAAGGTATGTAAGACTGACCGGGCTCCCTGCCCCCGGGAACCTGGAGGAATTGCAGAAATCCATGATCGCCGAACTTTTGCGCTGGGACAATGACCCGAGAGCTGTACGCCTGGCTCTTGACCTGGCCCATCTTGAAGCATTTTACATGAATAAGCCCGATGATGCTCTTGACTTGTTGGACCGGATCTCGCTGTGGAGAGGAATTTCTGAACAGAACCGTGCCGAGGTTAAAATGGAACTGGCCGATATCCATGTTTATGCAGGAGATATGTGGACTGCCACCGTCCTGTACCAGCAGATATACCAGGATTTTAAAAATGATGCCACGGGACAGGAAGCCAAGTTCAGGAATGCCCGTCTTTTGTATTATATGGGACAATTCGACTGGGCCAAGGCCCAGCTTGACATCCTTAAAGCTGCAACCACTAAATTCATCTCCAACGATGCCCTGAAACTCTCCATGCTTATTGGAAATAATTACGACCCCGACAGTAACACGGTCGCCCTGGGAATCTACGCAAGGGCCGAACTTGCCGATTTCAGGAATAATGACGAACTGGCGCTGAAAACCCTTGATTCTATATCTTTGCTCTTCAGGGAGCATCCGATACTCGATAATGTTACATACCGCAAAGGGGAGATCTATGTCAAACTCGGCAAATACGCCCTCGCCGATTCGATGTTCGCTGAAGTCATCAGGAACCATCCGGTGGATATTATTACCGATGAAGCTCTGATGAACAGGGCTGTGATCCACGAAACCTGGCTGGCCGATAAGCAAGGAGCTATGGCTTTGTACCAGGAACTGCTTAATACATACCCGGGCAGCCTTTTTGTACCCGAAGCAAGAAAACGATTCCGTACCCTGAGGGGAGATACTATTCAGTGACATGATCAGACCAAAAAAACACCTGGGACAGCATTTCCTGCGCGATGAAAACATCGCCTGCAAGATCATTGCTTCTCTTCCGCCGGAACCCAAGCTGGTCCTTGAAATCGGACCCGGAACCGGAGTCCTGTCAAAGTACCTCCTCGCGGATAATACCCTGGATCCCTGGTTCCTTGAACTTGACCGGGATGCAGCTGAATACCTGCCTTCCATATTACCCGGGATACGACAAAAGCTTATCCAGGCCGATTTTCTTAAATATCCACTGGATTCTTTTCCTGAAGATAGCCGTTCTGGCGAACCGATGTCTATCATCGGGAATTTTCCATACAACATCTCCTCCCAGATCCTGTTTAAAGCCGTGCAGCATCGCCAGCGGGTCCAAACGGTCCTTGGAATGTTCCAGAAAGAAGTAGCGGAGCGGATTTCCGAAGGTCCGGGAAATAAGACCTACGGCATTTTAAGCGTGATCGTCCAGGCATTTTATATTCCCGAATATCTCTTCACCGTGAATGAATCGGTTTTCAACCCGCCTCCCAAGGTGAAATCGGCCGTGATCAGGCTTACCAGAAATTCGAGAGAAAACCTTGACTGCGATGAAACGTTATTTTTCAGGGTGGTGAAAACAGCTTTCAACCAGAGACGCAAGACCCTTCATAATGCACTTAAGCCACTTACTGCAGATATCAGGGATGAAGCCGGACTTCCTTTTCTGAAAGACCGGGCCGAACGGCTGAGTGTTGAAGATTTTATTCTTCTTACAAGGGAAATTTCGTACCGGAGGTCGAACATCAGCATATAAACAGGAGGGATGAAAACAAGGACCAGGAAAAAAACATCCGCAAGATCCCTCAAAGCCCTGGCAGGGATACTGAAAGCCAATAGGGCTTTCCCTCCCGCCATGCCGCCGATGGCCCACCTGATCACCATCTCGGTGATTTTTATCTGGGCCTTTCTGCTTTACGGAAACACCCTGTTGAATAAATTTTCGGTTGACGACAACCTGGTGACTCATAATACTATTGCCAGACAGGGTTTTAAAGCAATTCCACTTGTCTTTTCATCCTATCTGGCCGATGATGAACAAGCAGTCTCGCAAAAAGGAAGTTACAAGCCCTTGTCCAGAGCTTCTTTTGCCATTGAATATGGTCTTTGGGGAGAGCGACCCGGAAGGAGCCACCTGGTGAATGTGTTTCTTTATTTTTTTGCCTCACTCATCACGTTTTATGTGTTACGGAGGCTGCTCATTAATTATAATATCCTGTTCCCTGTTCTGATCACGGTTTTATTTATGGCCCACCCTGTTCATGCCGAGGTAGTGGCCAGTCTTAAAAACAGGGATGAATTATTTGCCTTTATCTTTGGAATGACAGGAATGTATACCCTTCTTTCGTATTCCTATTCGCGAAATATGGTATATCTCCTTTTTAGCTGCGGATGGTTTATCCTGGCCTGTATCGGACAGGTATCTGCCCTGCCGTTTGCCGGCCTGTATATGCTGGTACTGTATTTCTTCGGCAACCTCAAACGCAGGGAAGTAATAATAGCCGGTATCATGATCCTTTTTGCGGTTGTTGCAGCATTCCTTGTTCCCAGGATCTTTATCCACCAGCCCCGGTGGATCCCCGATTATATAGATAATGCCTTGTTTTTTGAAAAGAACTTCTGGATCAGGCTTGGCACTAGCCTGATGTCACTGTTTTTTTATATCAGGATCCTGTTGTACCCCCATCCACTGCTGTATTATTACGGGTACAATGCGATGCCGCTCACTTCACTGTTTCATCCACTGGCTGTTCTTTCTATCCTTGTACATACTTTTTTGCTGGGTTATGCCATCGTCCACATCCGCAGAAAAACCTTCTTATCCTTTGCAGTATGCTGGTACCTTACAGGAGTACTTATTTATTCTAACCTGGCCCTTCCTGTGGCCGGGGTCGTAGCCGAGAGGTTTGTGTTCCTTGCTTCCCTAGGGTTCATCATGGCCCTGGTATTCCTGGTCTTCAAACTGTTTAATACCGAACCGAACAGCCTGACCATCGAATTGGAATCCCGGGTCAGGATCATCGGACTGCTCATCCCTCTCCTGGTCGTTTACTGGATGCTTACCATCAACAGGAATTCAGACTGGAGGGATACGGGAACCTTGTTTTCAAGTGATATTCCACGGCTTGAAGAATCGGCCGGGGCCAACAGCCAGTATGCGGGATACCTGTTGACCGCTTTATCCGCTGATGAGAATATCAACAGTTACGGCTTTTCAAACCAGACCATGCCAGAAACTATAAAAAAACATTTTCGCCTGTCTCTTAAAGTTTATCCCCTGAACTGTGATGCCCTTAATGAACTTGGAAGTGTATTTCTGCTGTCAGACAAGCGCTATGATTCGGCCCTGTATTATTTTCAGAAGACCACCGCGGTGGATCCTTTGTATACTCCTGCGTGGGTGAATATGGGAATAGCATATCACCAGCTTGGGAATTACTCAAAGGCAATAGAATGTTACGAGAAGGTAGTTGAGCAGCAACCGGGAAATACCGCAGCCTATTTTGCTATTGCCGACCTTTACTATGAGCTGGGGAATGTTACAAAGGCCCGTTATTATTATGGGCTCGGACATGAAGCTGCCGGAAAAACAAAAAATCGCTCTTTTTAAATGAAAGGATCTCTCTGATCGGGACTTTGATCTTCATTGAATACACGATCAGGAAAGCGATAGACCCGAGTATATAGCTTATGTTGGTTGACCAAACGGCTCCCATTCCCCCGAATTTCGGAATGAGAAAAAGATTCGCAACGAAATTGAGCACCAGGGCAGGTACAAAAGTGTAAATGGCTACTTCGGGTTTGCCTTTTCCGGTAAGCCTGCTGTTCAGAATCCTGAATCCAACCAGGATCAGTATCCCCGGTAAAATTGCCTGGATCATAGGCACACTGCCGGCATAGTCCTGGCCAAAGATGAGAGGGATAAGAAAAGGTGCAACAAAAAAGATAACAACAGAAACAAGGATACCCACGAGCATTGAAACCCTGAAGATCGACGACACTACCCTCGTCACTCCGGCCTCGTCATCGGTATTGGCCGAGCGGCTCAGAATGATGGTTTCAATGGCATAGGGAATATGCCAGACCTGCTCGGCTATCTGAGTGGCAACAGAGTAAAACCCGACCTGTTCCAGGCTGGACAGTTTTTTAAGCATCAGCACATCCAGCCTGTAGTTCAGCTGCATCACGAAGATCGCTACGGCGTTGACAAGACCCAGCTTGACCATGCTTTTCATCAGGGGTTCGTGGTATTTCCAGGTGATCTTATACCGGTATTCCCCTATGATCGTCCGGTAAACAAAAAAGAACATCAGGAAGTTTGCACAGGCGATCGCCATGAAAGCGCCCAGAACCGAGAGTTTCATAAACCAGACAAAGAGTATCGTCAGCACCAGGGTCATCAGGGTGGGGCCGGCATTGATGATATTGGCCCTGAGGATCTCCTCCTTCCCAAGGAAAATCCCCCCCGAAAAAAGGTTCATCAGCAGTAAAGGGATTGTAAGAAGTACCAGGACCACCATGAGAGGGTCATAAGGCTGGCTGGATGAGAAAAAGAAAACCAGTCCGCAGATCATGATACTCAGGAAAGAAGTGTAGAACCAGAGTAAGATCAGAGCCGAAGCGAGGTTGTTCTCGTCTACGTCTTTCTGTCCAATATGGTAGATGGTCGACCGCCGGATCCCCAGCTGGGTAAACCCGATCACTATGACAGGCACAACGATAATAGAGGAATACAGCCCGAATCCTGCAACTCCAAGGACCCGCGAAAGGATAATCCCGATGATCAGGTTGCTGATGGTAACAGATAAATTGCTGCCAAAAACAGAGAGGATGTCTTTGAAATACGATTTACGGGCCAAGGGCGCTTAAACTAGATTAAAAACAAAATTAGCAACATTGTTAATTTTATTCATTCTTTTTTTTTTAACTAAATTGCATTCGATTATTAAAGTTTCATTAAAACTCTGAGCTATGAAAAACAGAATTTTACTTTTTATTTGCCTTGTTAGCGCTTCAATGGCTTATTCACAGGGTTCGTTTTACGTATCCCTTGGTGTAGGCGCCGGAATAAATACGGCACGCACCTACGATCTTTACACCGACGCCAATAAAGTTCATCCAGTTGGCCTTGGTAAAGGCTTTGCCCCGGTTGTGAGAGCAGGCATCTTTGTAAATGACTTCATGGCCGTCGAATTAGGCATTGCCTACCGTATGGGCTTCAATACCAAGATCGACATCTCCTCAACAGCAATTGGAAGCCCAACAGGCTGGGATAAATTTAACGGCAGCATGCTTCAGCTGATCCCTGCTGTTGTGATCCAGCCCGATTTTGACCTGGGCAATGTTGCACCCTATGCCAGAGTTGGCGTTATCGTTGGAGTTTTGCCAAGCATTAAATGCAAATTTGATGTCACAAAAGGCAATGTGGAATCAGTTGGTTTAATCAAATATTCGGGAGGGGTTTCCATAGGAGGCTCTGCAGCACTTGGCTGTGATTTTGAATTATCGGATATGCTGAGCATCTATGCCGAGATTTATTATGACGCAATGGCTTATGCCCCTACAAAAGGGAAACTCGTTAAGTATACCGAGAACGGGGTGGACAAGCTCGGCGATCTCACTACCTTTCAAAAAGAAACCAAGTTTGTCAAGGACGTGACCGATTTTAAAGCTTCGGACGATGCTCCCGACCAGCAATTGAAGAACTCATATCCCTTCAACAATGTCGGAATTACTTTCGGCGTTAAAATGAAACTATAAAGAGATAAAAAAGGGGGGCAGCCTTTTGAGCCGCCCCCTCTTTTTATTTTTTCCATTCAGGCAGCCTCCCTGGTGTGACCGGTGCGCCAATGGCCTCCATAGCTTTCTCAAGCTGCGGCACATCAACTTCGCCCAGTTGTTTCACCTGGTTGTAAACCGGTGGAAATTCATCAAGCAGTATATTATACGCATCCATTTGTGTGGATGTAGGATCTCCTGTACTTCCGAAGCTGATCCAGCTTAACTTTCCAAGCCTCTGGTTCAGAGTCACAGGTGCAGGCGGGTTTTCTTCTTCGCTTGGCCTGATGCTCTGGCGGTTGAACTTCTGGTTCAGTATCACATCAAGCTGCGACTGTATATCCCTGGCTTTTTTGACCAGTGTGGCCGGCACTCCCGGTATGCTGTTCATGGCCTGAAGCATGCTGATAACCCTCTTGTTCAGGTTCTCGGTATAATCTTCGGTCCCCTGCATCACCCTTGTAAGGTCAGATACCTTTTTATGGAATTCCACAACAGCTTGCCTGTTTGTGGCTGGTATGCTTACGTTCTCAATGGGTTTGGTGATGAAATCCACAGGTCCTGCCAGCAGTTTGGTCTCGCCTCCTGCGGTCAGGCTAATGTTCACAGTGTATTTGCCGGGCATAGCCAGAACCCCGCTGCCGTTATCCGACATGGGATCGAATTTATCGGCATTCACTGCCCTGACACTCTGATACCTCAGATCCCAGTTCACACGGTTGATCCCTTTTGATGGGGCTTTATGAATGATCCTTACGGGATTGCCTTTTTCATCAGTAATGGTGAAGGTGAGGAAGGGGTCAATCTCCTGTCTCTCTGCTCTCATTGCAGAATCGCTTGGCTGGGGTATGGGCTCGCCTTTTTTAAAGAGTTCTTTTTCTTTTTCCTGGCGGATATCCTTTTTCGTCTTCGGTACATCCTTTATAAAATAAGTGATCGTCGCACCGAAATCAGGGTTCTTCGCAGCATAAACTGTTGAGCCCTGTCCGTATTTTGAATCGGTCTGGAGATACATGAGGGCGTCTTTCACCGGGAAAATATATGCATCCTTGTCGAGGTTCTCTTTCTTTATAAGCCTCAGCGGACTGTAATCGTCTATGATATAAAATCCCCGTCCGAAAGTGGCAACCACCAGGTCATTCTCCCTTTTCTGTATGGCCATGTCGCGGATCTGCACATCGGGTATGCCCGATTTCAGGCGGATCCAGTTCTTCCCATCGTCAATAGTGAAATACACTCCGAATTCAGTCCCTGCGAAAATAAGTTCAGGGTTTACGAAATCCTGCTGTATGCTGTGAACGGTCCCGTTCTCGGGAAGGTTCCCCGCGATGGAAACCCAGGTTTTGCCTTTATCGGAACTTTTCAGAATATAAGGTTTGAAGTCGTCCCTCAGTATATTGTCAAACGAGGCAAACACCACATTTTCATCAAAACGCGAAGCCATGATGTCGCTTACGTAAGTATTTTCAGGAACCCCCGGGAACTTGTCAATCTTCGTCCAGCTTTCTCCTGCATCCTGTGTCACCTGGATCAGCCCGTCGTCGGTGCCTGCATATAAAAGGTCTTCCTTTACCGGTGATTCATCCAGGGAGATAATGGTCCCGTATAATGAGGTCGATATGTCTTTCTGAACGGCATCTATGCTCCAGTATTTGCCCATCACAGGCCAGGTGTTGCGATCGATCTTTGCTGTAAGGTCCTCGCTGATCACTTTCCAGGTCTGTCCACGGTCATCAGAACGGAAGACTTTGTTGGCGGCTGTATAAAGCCTCATATGAGAATGCGGGCTGATGATCAGGGGCGTGTTCCAGTTCCATTTGTAAGAATCTTCTCCCTTGCGGGGTTCGGGCCGGATGTCAACTCCTTCTTCGCTTTTTTTGTCGAAGCGCACCATGCCGCCATACTGGGATTCCGAATAAACGATATTCGGGTCAACGGGATCGATTGCACACCAGAAGCCGTCCCCACCCTGGGTCACCACCCAGTCGTCGGTGAGGACACCGCTTGCTCTCAGGCTCCTCGAAGGGCCGCCGTAACTGTTATTGTCCTGTGTGCCCCCGAAGACATTGTAGAATGGATATGAATTATCTACCTGTACGCGGTAGAACTGGGTTACCGGGAGGTTTGATTTGAAGATATACTCCTTGCCTCCGTCGAATGTTTCATAAACACCGCCGTCACCGCCTATGAAAAAATGCCTGTTATCGTCAGGATCTATCCACATGGCGTGGTCATCGACATGGCGTTTGTTATTGCCTACCGGTTTCCAGGTTTTTCCGCCATCCTCTGTATATTGTGAAACGGTTTCAACTGAATAGACCTTGTCAAGGACTTTAGGATCGGGGAAGATGACATTATAGTATTGCCCCTGGGCTGAATGGTTGCTCATTTTCTGCCATGAAGCCCCGCGATCGGCGCTGCGGTAGAAACCCGAAGCATCGGGAGTGGATTCGATGATGGCATAAATGATATCAGGGTTGATGGGGGAGATGGCAAGGCCTGTGCCGCCCATATCGCCCGACGGCAGTCCGCCGCTCATCTTGTCCCAGGTTTCGCCAGCGTTCACCGATTTGTACAATGCGGTTTCGGGACCCCCGCCTATCTTGGTGAACACATGCCTGCGCCTTTGTTCCGACGAAGCATACATCACATCAGGGTTTCTTGGATCCATAATGATGTTGTTCACCCCCGTGTTTTCGCTTATCTCAAGGACTTTCTTCCAGGTCTTGCCGCCATCGGTGGTCTTGTACATACCACGGTCGCCCCCCGGCCCCCAAACCGAACCTTCGGCAGCCACGAATACCACGTCGGAATTCCTGGGGTCAATGGCGATCTTGCCGATCTGTCTTGAATCCTTCAAACCCATTAATTTCCAACTTTTACCTCCGTCGAGGCTTTTATAAACCCCGTTGCCGTAACCCAGCGAACGCTGGTGGTTGTGTTCGCCGGTACCAAGCCAGAGAACATTGGTGTTGTTGGGATCATAGATTATACAACCCATGGAATATGCGCCGTTATTATCAAAAACCGATTCAAAGGTAGTGCCGTTGTTCACCGTTTTCCACAAATGGCCTGATGCCACTGCAACAAACCATTCGCTGTGGTTCTTGGGGTTGATGGCAAAATCGGCTATGCGCCCCGAAGTGAATGCCGGCCCTATACTCCTCCATTTCAAACCCGACACAAGGCCGGAATTGTACACGGTGTCTTCCTTCTTTTTGTCCTTGTCGGCTGTCTTGTCTTTGCTTTTTTCCTTAACCGGTTTGGCGGATTTCTTTTCCGGTTTTAACTCCTGCGCAGGGGCTGAACTTAATAAGTACAGCACGATCAGAACTGCGATCAGACTACTGATTAATGATTTTTTTCTCATAGCGTATGTATTAATTGTTTCTTCATCCCATTATCCAGCTATCCAGTAATCCAGCTATCCAGCTATCCAGTCATCCAGCTATCCAGCTTTCCAGTCATCCAGCTATCCAGTCATCCAGCTATCCAGCTATCTTAAAAATCTCTTCCCTCCTCGCGCGAATGATCCCACGCTCAGTTATTATCCCCGTAATCAACTCCGCGGGAGTCACATCAAACGCCGGGTTAAGCGCTCCGGATCCCGGTGAGGCAAGTCGGATCTTCCGTATGATTCCTTCATCGTCAGGACCTTCGGCATAAAGCACCTCGTCCTGGCTGCGTTCTTCTATTGTTATGTCCTTACCACTGCTGCAATTGATATCTACTGTGGATAGCGGAGCGGCTATATAAAAAGGGATTCCAAGGGCTTTTGCGGCCAATGCTTTCTCAAAAGTGCCGATCTTGTTGGCGGTATCACCGTTCGCGGCTATCCGGTCGGCGCCGGTGATCATAATATCAATTTTTCCCTGTGACATCAGCCAGGCCCCTGCGTTGTCTGGAATGATGGTATGGGGGATGCCCTGCTGCCCGAGTTCCCATGCGGTGAGCCTGGCGCCCTGGCTCCTTGGGCGGGTCTCATCCGCATACACAAAAACATGTTTGCCTTCGGCATATGCATGGTATACGGGTGAGAGAGCAGTGCCGTAATCCACAAAAGCGAGCCAGCCGGCATTGCAATGGGTCTCAATCCTGAACCCGTCTTTGATCAGGCTGTTCCCGTATTCCCCGATCTTCCTGCAATCCTCAGCATCTTTATCAGCTATGGCAAGGGCTTCGGCAACAGCAGTATCCGCAGAGATCATACCTGCAGCAAAGACTTTCTCAACAGCATAAAACAGGTTCCTGGCAGTGGGGCGGGTAGACTCGATCGTGACTCGTGAACGGTGAATGGTGCCTGGTGCCTGGTTCCTGGTTCCTGGTTCCTGGTTCCTGGTGCCCAGTGCCTGGGTAACTGCCGACTCCAGAAACGCCTGGGCCATGGCAAAACCGGCAAGGGCTCCTATAGCTCCTGCCCCGCGAACCTGCATGCTCGTGATTGCATGGCAAGACTGCATGAAAGTTTCTGACCGCTGTATCCGGAATTCAAAGGGGAGAAGGTTCTGTTCAATGAAAAAAACGGAAGAATCTTCCATCCAGACCGTCCTGTAATGTGTTTCCCCTACCTTCACGTTTAATGGACGATTAGAAGGGTGTCTTTATTTATCCCGGGAAGAAGCCTGGCCACCCCCGATCCGAAATAGGTCTGGCCGCTGGTGATGGCATAGCAGTTGTAATAGATGATCCTGGGATACAATCTGCTGAAAACCGAAGTGCCTGAGGTATTTGTCGCAATTCTCCGCACCAGCATATTGGCATTGAGGCTGTCGCGGCTTAAAGCAAGGTTCACATATTGTCCGTAAAGTACAAGTCCCTGTGAATTCTGCACGTTGATTCGGAGCCTGACCGAATCGGCGCCGGTATCCTCCCAAACCGGAAGAGGTGCGGTATCGGTGCTGTGTTTGGTACATGCCAGGATGAACAAACAGCTCAGCATTACTCCTGAAACCATAAAACGGATAACGGGCCACATTCTTATATAAACCTTATCTTCCATAGACTTGCATTTGACTTACAGGATCTTAAAACCAAGACTGAATTGAAACACATTATTTTTACTGCTGAAGTCCCAGGTTTGCAAACCACTTTGAACGCTTGAGATCACTTCATTAAGTCCTCCCAGGTAACGCAGGTCGATGGTGAAAAACCAAAGGTCGACTCCCAGCCCGGCCTGGATGTACCAGTTCACCGGATTAATGCTGCTGCCGGTAATGGGGCCGGGAACCAGGTCGTTCAGGTCCTTGACCTGGCGGTTGGTGACAAACGACACTTCAGGGCCCAGGTTTACTCTGAAATTTATTTTTTCGCCGTTGATGATCTTGAACCCGAGGAGAACCGGAATGTCGATGGACCCTATAGTTACTTTCTGGTTCCAGGAGCGGGTGTTGGTAGGATCGTTAAGGATATACTCTGCGCCCTGCAGACTGTAATACAGCTCGGGCTGCACATAGAATCGTTTACCGGCACGAAGAAATATTCCCAGCTGCATTCCCGATTTAAACTGGGAACTTACCGAGTCAATGTTCGCAGTAAGCTTATTCGCGTTATACCCGGCTTTGATACCCAGTTTGAGACCGGCAAATGTCATGGCTGAGATCAGCAGGAAAAGAGTCATAAGGGTAAACCTTCGCATCCTTCCTTAAGGATTAAAAACAGCGATAAATATACAATAATTTCTTTCCGGAACAGAACCGGTGTTAATTAATCATTGTAAATCCGCAGTATGGTTTTAGGATGTCGGGTATCCTGATCCCGTTTGGGGTCTGGTTGATCTCAAGAAATGCGGCAACGATGCGGGGCAGGGCGAGGGCGCTGCCGTTAAGGGTATGCGCCAGTTGCATCTTTCCTGTCTCGTCTTTATAGCGTAATTTCAGCCGGTTTGACTGGAATGCCTCAAAGTTTGACACTGAGCTTACTTCAAGCCAGCGTTTTTGTCCGGCCGACCACACTTCAAAATCATAGGTGAGGGCTGAGGTGAAACTCATATCCCCACCGCAAAGTTTCACAATACGGAACGGCAACTCCAGTTTCCTCAGCAGGGAAGCAACGTATTCGCGCATCTCCTCCAGGGCCTGGTATGATTTTTCGGGAAGGGTGATCTGTACGATCTCCACTTTATCGAATTGGTGCAGGCGGTTAAGCCCTCTTACTTCTTTTCCCCAGGAGCCTGCTTCACGGCGGAAACAGGCTGAGTAAGCGACGTTTTTAACCGGAATATCCTGGAGCTTCAGGATAGTGTCCCGGTATATATTTGTCACCGGGACTTCGGCGGTGGGAATCAGGTAAAGATCATCCGTTACGTCATGGTACATCTGGCCGTCCTTGTCGGGCAGCTGTCCGGTTGCAAAAGCTGAAGCAGCATTGACCATATAGGGAGGCTGAACCTCGAAATACCCTGCAGCGAGAGCCTGGTCCAGGAAGAAGTTCACCAGTGCACGCTGTAACCTGGCTCCTTTCCCTTTATATACCGGGAATCCCGAGCCGGTGATCTTGGTTCCCGTTGCAAAATCGATGATATCGTATTTTGTAATAAGATCCCAATGGGGGAGGTATTCGCCTTGAGCCGGGATTAAAGCATCTTCCTTCAACACAATTTCATTATCTTCTGCCGTTCTGCCCGGGGGAACTGAAATATGGGGCAGGTTGGGTATGCGCACAAGCAGTTCGTCAAGTTCTTTGCTTACCTGAACAAGCTTTTCGTCGAGTTCTTTTATAGTGAGTTTAAGCCCGGCCGTTGTTTTCTTCATTGCATCGGCTTCATGAGCTTTGCCCTGTTTAAACATGATGCCGATCTCTTTTGCCAGTATGTTGCTTTGGGCCTGCATATCATCCTGGGCTTTTTTGGTTTCCCTGCGGATGTCGTCGAGTCTCAGAATATCGCTGATTGACTGCACTCCATCGAAGTTCTTCAGCTTAAGCCGTTCAATGACTTCGGATGTCTTTTCCCTGATAAAAGATAGTTGTAACATGGGGTTTTAGTTAAAGTACAAAGGTAAGAAAATCCGCCATCAGACATCTGATAGCAGATGGCGGATGGCGGATGGCAGATATCAAAAAAAAGCTGTTCCTTTTTCGGGAACAGCTTTTTTTCGTACGCGAAAAGGCTTTACTTCGTTTCTTCCGTCATAGGAACGATGGAAACATAGGAACGATCCTGGCGTTTCCTCTTGAATTCAACCAGTCCGTCGGTAAGGGCAAATAACGTATGGTCTTTGCCAATGCCTACGTTTAGACCGGGACTATGGACGGTACCACGCTGGCGTACGATGATTGCACCGGCTGAGGCGAACTGTCCGCCGTAAATTTTAACACCTAAGCGTTTGCTGTGGGATTCACGCCCGTTGCTTGAACTTCCCGCACCTTTTTTATGTGCCATAATATATTGTTCTGATATTCTGTTACTGGATATTATTCTTCGGCTTCAGCTTCGCCTTCTTTTGTTTTCTTTGCTTTTGCAGTGGTTTTTACACTGATATTCTCGATCAGAATTTTGCTGAAATCCTGACGGTGGCCGGTCTCTTTCTGATAGCCTTTACGTCTCTTTTTCTTGAAGACAATGACTTTGTCTCCCCTTACATGATCAATGATCTTTGCACTGACTTTGCTGCCTTCAACATGAGGTTTACCTATGTTGATCTTTCCTTTATCGTCAAGCAATAATACTTCATCGAATTCTACTTTGGAACCTGCTTCACATTCAAGCCGGTGCACGAAGATCTCATCTTTTTTTTCCACCAGAAATTGCTGGCCGGCTATTTCCACGATTGCGTACATAATCTGCGTTTGATATTCAAATTTGGGAGTGCAAAGATAGGGTTTTTTCCTTTACGGCAAATTTTTTACTGATTTTTTTCTTCTTTTTATTATGACAGGCCTGAAAATAGATTAAATTTGAACTGATTAGTTAAAATTAACATTTGATCTCTTGCTTTTGTTAAAATTTGTTAATTTTATACCATTAACTTTAATGATAGGTGCTTTTCCTTAAATTTGAAACCAGAAGTCTATTTGTTTACGCCAATTAGATTCATAAAACCAAATATAAATAGACCATAAATTAACCAAAACAAAATGTTATGAGAAAATTATTACTATCATTGATTGTGCTTATCTGGTCATTGAACCTGATCGGGCAAAATCTGAGTGAAGGGTTTGAGGGTACTACATTCCCTCCGGCCGGATGGTCAGTGATTAACCTGGGGGATGCAAACGCCTGGGTGAGAACTACGAGTTACTATCACACCGGTACTGCTTGCGCCTATATTGTTTATGGCCCTACAGCACACAATGATTACCTGATCACCCCGAAACTTGCACCTACTGCAGGTAATTACACACTGACTTTCTGGGCTGAGAATTACAGCTCCTCCTGGCCCGAACAGTTCAATGTCTTATTATCGACAACAGGGAACGCAGCGGCCAACTTCACGGTCACTCTTGCTTCAGGTATAACACCACCTGCTACATGGACCCAATACAGTTATAATTTATCCGCATATGTAGGGCAGAATATATACATTGCAATTCAAGCTATTTCCACCGATCAATTTTATCTGATGGTGGATGATTTTGCAGGTCCTCCATTGGGTGGGGTAACGGATCCGACTTCTTTTACTGCAACAGCTGTCAGCAGTACCCAGATAAACCTGGGATGGGCTCTGAATGCCAACAGCAATCCTGTAATGCTGGCGTATAACACAACCAATACATTCGGCACACCTGTTGACGGTACTACCTACGGCACGAGCACTACCCTTCCGGGAGGAAACGGCACGGTATTGTATAACGGATCAGGCCTCTTTTACAACCAGGTCGGCCTTAATCCCAATACCACATATTATTACAAGATTTGGTCCAAGAACGGGTCAAATGCTTATTCAAGCGGATTGGCAACAAGCGGCACAACGGCAGCAAGCGTGCCTTTCTTTGAGGGCTTTGAAACAGGCAATGTCGATCAGGCTGCAATTGCCAAATGGTCGCAACAAACGGTCTCAGGATCCTATGTATGGACGGCAAACTCCAGTCTGACGACTTACAACCGCACACCCCGGACCGGTGCCTTTGATGCATACTTGCATTACAGTGCGGAGGAATGGATGTTCATGCCCATTGAATTTGTCGGAGGTACTCAATACGATTTCAGTATGTATGCCCGCCAGGATATGTCCACCGCATCCTATGCCAATATGGTCGTTAGTTATGGTACGGCAGCAAATGCCGCATCCATGACAAATTCAATTGTACCTCAAACCGGAATCATAAACGGAAATTACCAACAGCTTGCAGGTTCCTTCACGCCCGCAACAAGCGGGGTCTATTACCTGGGGATCAAAGGCTATATGAGTGGAACTCCGTGGTATATCTCTATTGATGATATTTCGGTTAACTTTCACCCTTTGGCTCCTGCAGTTACAACCAATGCAGCCACCAGTATCCTTTCCAATGGAGCCCAGCTTAATGCAACTGTCAGTGCAAATTATGCTTCCACTACGGTTACATTTGAATATGGGACCATGACAGGCCCACCATTTAGTAATACGGTAACCGTTGCGGCTCCCGTTACTACTCAGAATGCTGCTGTGAATTTTGTAATCAGCGGGCTTGCCCCGTATACAACATATTACTTCAGAGCAGTTGGGCAAAACTCTTTAGGCACAATATATGGGACGGTACTTTCATTCACTACTGCTCCCGTTCCACCTTCAGTTACGACACAGCTCGCCACTATTGTAGGGGCCACTTTTGCGACACTGAACGGCTCTGCCATTGCCTTTAATGCAAATACTACGGTATCTTTCGAATATGGTACCACTACTCAATACCTTGGAGGACCTGTTGTTGCAGTCCCTCCGTCTGTTACAGGCAATGCCTCCAGCAACTTCAGCGCCACCATCACAGGCCTTACAATTAATACAACGTATCATTACAGGGCCAAGGGTGTCAGTGTTGGAGGAACCACATACGGAACCGACCAGAGCTTCTATACAACCTGTGTTGTTCCACCGGTCCCCGGAGCGATTACCGGACCGTCCGGCGTTTGCAAAACAGGGACAGGATATATTTATTCCGTATCCCAGGTACCTTATGGCTTTGTTTATAACTGGACTTTCCCTACAGGCTTTACCATCACATCATACCCACATTCAAATTCGGTAACGGTCGATGTGTCCAATACTGCAGTTTCAGGCACTGTTTCTGTCATTGCTGTCAGCGACTGCGGAGCGCCCAGTACGGCTTCAACCAAAGCGGTCACCGTTAACAATCTGCCGGTTCCGACAGTAAGCGGGAACACACCGGTATGCCAGTATGTGAATACCAACTATAACACAGAAGCTGGACAGTCAGCCTATACATGGTCTGCACTGCCCGATGGTACGGTTACTCCTACTTCAAATCCGGAAGTGGTCAGCATCAACTGGGCTACCCCGGGCTCTAAAACCGTCCAGGTAATTTATACCAATCCGGCTACAGGTTGTACAGCAGCCGCACCAGGTGGAACAAAGGGTGTAAGTGTAACCACCGCTCCTGTTCCCACCATCACCGGAACGAACACTATGTGTATGAATTCAGGGTTCTATGATTATCTTACCGAACCCGGAAAAACAGGATATACCTGGAATGTATCCCCGGGCGGTTCGATCACTGCCGGACAGGGTACCTATGATTGCCAGGTAGTCTGGAATGCCCCTGGTCCTCAATGGGTTTCTGTCAACTATAACGGAACAGGCGGTTGTGCAGCTCAAACGGCAACGGTCTTCAATGTCAGCGTAAATGGTATGCCAGGCAATGCAGGAAGCATTTCCGGTCCTTCCACAGTATGCTTCGGATCAACAGGCAATGTATATTCTGTTGGCGCTATTTCCAATGCAGCATATTATGTATGGACACTCCCGGCCGGTGCAACTATTGTTTCAGGAATAGGGACGAACACAATCACGGTTAACTACTCACCCACTGCTGTTTCCGGCAATATCACAGTATACGGTAACAGCCTTTGCGGTAACGGTGGAACATCACCTGTATTCCCTGTCACTATCACCCAGTTGCCGCTTGCAGCCGGAACGATAACTGGACAGGCTACAGTATGTGCCGGAGCGACAGGTATTGCTTTCTCAGTAGCTCCTGTGACTAATGCAACGGGCTACCAGTGGAATCTGCCTCCTCATGCATTCATTGTTTCCGGTGCAAACACCACCAATATTACTGTTGATTTTGCTATGGACGCTACCTCAGGAAATGTTTCGGTTCTTGGTACGAATACCTGCGGAAATGGTATCGTATCTCCTAATTTCCCGGTTACAGTTCTACCGGTTCCTTCAGCTCCCGTGATCGCAGCTCATGGCGATACTCTATTCAGCAATGTACCAACCGGTAACCAATGGTATTACGAAGGTGCTCCCATCTATACAGGAACTGGAGAAGTGCTGATAGCCCGTTACACAGGCCTCTATTGGGATGCAGTAACCATGAACGGATGTAGCTCAGATACTTCAAACAACATCTATATTACTATTACCGGCTTGAATGAACCCGCAGGTTCCAGCTTCATAGTATCACCTGTTCCTAACGACGGCCAGTTTAAACTAATGATGAATACACCAACGACTGAAACATTCGATGTAACGATCAGCAATAATATCGGTGCCAAAGTGTATGAGAAACCAAATGTCATTGTAAACGGTCCTACTAATCTTCTGATCGACCTTCGCCCGGTATCAGCCGGAGTCTATACTATAATCATTCGAAACAGCGAACATAAAATTGTACGGAAGATCATTGTAAATAAATAAACGTAAACCAGCATCAGAAAGCATTCCTTGCTTTTGATGTCTAATATTGAAAAAAGTTCTTCCGTTTCCGGAAGAACTTTTTTTTCAATAATTTTGATCTAGGACAATTTCATATTAACTTTGGAAACGGAAATAACAATAATTCATTTAAACTCCATCATTATGAGAAAACTGCTACTTTTATTATTTGCCCTTTCAATGTCGATGTACAGTATAGGGCAGTCGACCACCAGATTCGTGCAGGTGATACCAGATTTTGGTACTAACCCGGGCCCATCTTTGATGGCCCCATCCGGCCAGAATCAGATTTTGCCTGTCTATCAGCCGAATTCAATGACGCAATGGATTTTGCCGTTTAACGGAGGTACTTCCGGAAATACAAGAGCTCCTGGAAATACTTACAGGTACCAGAGGACTGAATACCTGATAACAGCAGCTGAAATGGCGGCTGCGGGTTTCCTGAACGGTAATACGATTAACGGGATCGGTTTTAACAATTATGCAGCCGGAACAACCAGCCAGGTGGGTAATTTCATCGTATATTTGAGAAATACGACAGATGCAAGCTACACTTTAGGCTCAACCTGGACTACTGCAGGATTCACAACAGCAAGTAATATTGCCTCCTGGTCAGTACCCGTTACAGCAGGAAATTATTATGTGCCTTTCAGCGGGGGATCTTTATTTACGTATACCGGCTCTGGTCTCTATGTCGCATGGGAATACAATAATCCCGCCAATACGCTGGGAACAGGAGCTGTGACGGTCAGTTGTGATTATATTGCAGGATCAGCAATGCTTTATGGTTACAGAAGTACTACAGCGCAGGGTACAGCCCTGGCTGTTTCCGACTACAGGCCTGCAACCGCCTTCATAACCAACACCTGGAATGATGTCATTGCAGTGACAAATGTCTATGCCCTGGAAAGAATGCCTGTTCCCTTCAGCACTCCCAACTCTGTGGCTGCCCTGGTGTCAAACGTATCTGCATCGGCCCAGTCGTTTAATCTGACCCTGACTATAAAAGACGTGGCCACTTCCACCACGAGGTATACGGCGACCATGCCGGTCACAGCTCTTGCGGCCGGGGCATCGGCCACGGTTACTTTTACAGGTATACCGCTAACACTGGAGGAAAATGTCAACATTACCGTAGCCACCTCGGTTATTGCCGGTGAAAACTGGACAGTCAATAACACCCTGACGATACCCGGGGAGGTCAACTGTAATACATACTCATATAATTACACAGCTACAAATGCCCCGGTGGGTTACGGCTTTGCCGCTTCCGGTGCCGGATTATTTTTAGCCAAATATTCCATGAACGGAACCGGGCAGATCAAAGGAGCCAATATTTCGATGGCTACTTACTCCACAAACGCGGGTAATATCATATATGCCGTATTGCTTAACAGCTCAGGCGCAATCATGGCTCAGTCTGCAAACTATACATTGACCTCTGCAGACCAGGGTACTAATAAATACTTTGCTTTTCCAACACCCCAGACTATAACAAATGATGTTTTTTACATTGGTTTAGCGCAGACTGCAAATGCAACAGCATATTATCCGCTGGGAATATTCCCTGAAAGTCCCCCAAGAGGAAACACATTCTATACAGCAGCTCTTACAGGAGGCACGCCTTCTGCCGATCCTGCCGCATATAAGTATGGTGTTGAGGCAGTGATCCTCAGACCTCCCACCGTCGTGACAATTGCTGCAACGGGGATTTCCAGCAGCGGAGGGACACTAAATGCCACCATAAGCGCAAACAGGTCAACCACGACGACTGTTTTCCAATACAGCACCGACCTTTCATTCAGCAATTCAATCGCTGTACCTGGATCTCAAACCGGCCAACTTGCCTCAGTCTCAGCGACATTGACCGGCCTGCAGCCATATACTCTCTATAACTACAGGGCTGTGTCAATCAATGCTGATGGCACTACCACAGGAAATACCATGAGCTTCACAACCTCTGCGATTGCTCCTCTTACTGTTACCCAGGACCCTACTATGGTCGGCGCCACTTTTGCCACATTGAACGGCACAGCCACTGCCTATAATGCGAGTACTGTGGTAACTTTCGAATATGGGACCACTACACAATACCTCGGAGGGTCTGTTGCGGCAATGCCTTCGCCCATCACAGGCAATTCCGCCACAAATTTCAGTGCAAGCCTGTCAGGCCTTACAATTAATACAACGTATCATTACAGAGCAAAAGGGGTCAACGTCGCAGGAACAACCTATGGACTTGATAAAACCTTCTTTACAACCTGTGTTATTCCACCGGTCCCCGGAGCCATTACCGGCCCGTCCGGCGTTTGCAAAACAGGAACAGCTTATACATATTCCGTATCTCAGGTACCTTATGGCTTTGTTTATAACTGGACCTTCCCTACAGGCTTTACTATCACATCATACCCACATTCAAATTCGGTAACAGTCGATGTGTCCAACACTGCTGTTTCAGGAACGATTTCTGTCATTGCTGTCAGCGACTGCGGAGCGCCCAGTACGGCTTCAACCAAGGCGGTCACCGTTAACGATCTGCCGGTTCCGACAGTAAGCGGGAACACCCCGGTATGCCAGTATGTCGGTACTAACTATACAACACAGCCCAGTCAGTCAGCTTATGTTTGGTCAGCACTGCCCGACGGTACGGTTACTCCTACGGCAAATCCCGAAGTAGTCAGCATCAACTGGGCTACTCCAGGCTCAAAGACTGTCCAGGTCATTTACACCAACCCGGCTACAGGTTGTACAGCAGCAGCACCAGGCGGAACAAAGGCCGTAAGTGTAACCACCGCTCCTGTTCCCACCATCACCGGAACCAACAACATGTGTATGAATTCAGGGTTCTATGATTATCTTACCGAACCCGGAAAAACAGGATATACCTGGAATGTATCCCCGGGCGGTTCAATCACTGCCGGACAGGGTACCTATGATTGCCAGGTAGTCTGGAATGCCCCTGGTCCTCAATGGGTTTCTGTCAATTACAACGGAACAGGCGGTTGTGCAGCTCAAACAGCAACGGTCTTCAATGTCAGCGTAAATGGTATGCCGGGCAACGCAGGAAGCATTTCCGGTCCTTCCACAGTATGCTTCGGATCAACAGGCAATGTATATTCTGTTGGCGCTATTTCCAATACAGTATATTATGTATGGACTCTCCCCGCAGGTGCAAACATTGTTTCAGGAGCAGGAACAAATACAATCACGGTTAACTACTCACCCACTGCAGTTTCCGGGAATATCACGGTATACGGTAACAGCCTTTGCGGTAACGGCAGTACTTCACCTGCATTCCCCGTCACTGTTAATTATCTGCCTGCAGCTGCCGGAGATATTACAGGTGTTGCTACAGTTTGTGCTGGTGAACAAGGTGTAGCGTACTCTGTTAGCCCTATTTCCGGTGCAACTGGATATACATGGGCTCTTCCTCTTGGAGCAATCATTGCTTCCGGGGCAAATACCCCCAATATTACCGTTAACTTTGCAACGGATGCAACATCAGGAAATGTATCGGTTCTTGGTACCAACGCCTGCGGTAACGGACCATTATCTCATCTTCCTGTCACCGTTACACCTCTACCTTCAGCTCCGGAGATCACTGTTAATGGCGATACACTCACCAGTAGCGCCCCTACAGGGAACCAGTGGTTCTATGACGGTTCGCCTATTGTTACAGGAACCGGCCAGGTGCTTATAGCGCATTTTACCGGCTGGTATTGGGACGATGTCATTCTGAATGGCTGTCCTTCCGATACTTCAAACCATATTTTCATTGTTGTAAGCGGAATAAGCGAACCCGCAGGTTCCAGCTTCGTAGTATCACCTGTTCCTAACGACGGCCAGTTTAAACTGATGATGAACACACCGACGACAGCCACATTCGATGTTACGATCAGCAATATTATAGGTGCCAAAGTATATGAGAAAACAAATGTCATGGTGAACGGGCCTACAAACCTGCTTATCGACCTCCGCCCCATCTCTGCAGGAGTCTATACCATGGTCATCCGCAATAACGAGAGCAAGGTTATCAGGAAAATTGTGATCAACAAATAACTGCTCTTGAAAAGCTGATCCTTTAAGATCAGTATCAGCAATAAAGAGGCCGCCCGGATCAATCCGGGCGGCCTCTTTGCATTACGATGACGAAACCGCCCGATTTTTTCGTACCTTTGCTTTACTTCCTATGACCTGGCTGAGAGTACGATATGTATTGATTTTTCTCTTATTTGCAGAATTCCTGCTGATAAACGACCCCCTCATTTCCAGCCCGGGGCCTTTAAGCCCCGCCATTCTTAAAGGAAAGGTCACCAACGGGATCAGCGGAAACGCCATCATCGGCGCAAAGATTACGGTCAATGGAAATTATACCTATTCGGTGATCAACGGACAGTTTAGCATGATGGTTGACCCTCCGGGGACATATACTGTAAGCTGTACCAAACCGGGTTTTGATCTTTATACCTCGGCACCGATAACCTTCCAGGGAGGAGTCTATACAATGCTTAATATCCAGCTGCTTGAAACCACTAATCCCTGCCCCTCCATATCAGCCACGCTTAATACCGGCGAGCAAACTGTTCACCTGAGCTGGGAAAAGCCGGTTGGGGATTATGAGTTGCTTTATGATGATGGGATCCAGGACAGTTTCACTGTGTGGGCGCAGCAAGGAAACATGAATGCCCTGAAAATAAGTCCGCTGGCATATCCTGTGAATATACTCGGGGGGTCCGTAAATATAGGAAGGAGTTCAGACTATCCTGCAGGCAGCAATCCCTTTGTCCCGTTTCAGATCATGGTGATGGATGCCGGCGGTTCGGGTGGCACTCCCGGCCAGATCCTTTCGGGTCCCTTCGATGTCACACCAACGGTATTCGGATGGATAGATTTCACACTTTCAGCACCAGTGACCCTTACATCAGGAGATTTCTTTATCGTAATGGTCCAGGGAGGCAATGCCCCGAATGCAGCCGGACTGGCTGTGGATCTGACCACCGCAAAATACAGGAGTTATTCCCGTTTCGTAAGTGGCAGCGGAGCCTGGCTGCAGGCTAACGGGAACTTCATGATCAGGGCCGTCCTCAATGGCACCGATGGCCCACCTGCCTCTAAGGAAGCAACGGGAAGTGCCGACAATTACAAACTCTGGAGGCTGCAACAGGGAGAAGAATCAAACCCCCAGGCCTGGACCTTCATTAATGACTTTCCTTCAACAAATGCTATTGATACGGCCTGGAAAAATCTCCCCTGCGGCCCGTACCTCTGGGCAGTCCAGGCTCAGTACCCGGGCAGCAGGCTGTCGGCCCCGGCCATCTCCAACCTTATAGGTAAATGCTGGACCGCCTCAGTTACCATAAACCTCAGTATGAGCTGCTCTGCTTCAAGCCCTTTTTCGACTTTTGTCCAGCTGAAAAACCTGGTTTATACCGATACTGTATATTCTGCTTATGCCGATAGCTCGGGTATTGTAGTCTTTCAAAGGGTATGGAAAGGTTCCTATTCCGTCACGGCTGTAAAATTCGGGTATCAGGCATACAATGGCAGTTTAAGTGTTATGGGAGATATTGCAGATAACATCACTCTTCTTCAACGGAAATCCCCGCCCACCAACCTGAGGGTTGACAGCCTTAGCCTGGATACAAGATGGGATGTTCCTTATTACAACCAAACTCTGCTGCAGGAAGACTGGTCGGGAGGAAGCATTCCTGCTGCCGGTTGGACCATTGAAGGAGGAGGCAACTGGATCATTTCCACTTCTAACGGACATCCTGCTCCCTCGGCTCTGTTTAACTGGACACCCAGGGTGTACAATTATAACCAATCCATTATCAGCCCCGTCATCACTGGTCTTAACAGCCCGATCCTCACATTGAAATATGATCTTTCCCTTGAGAATTTTTCCTCCGCCATCCTGGATCAACTTTTTGTTGAGATCTCCGACGGATCAGGCTGGTCAACCCTGCGCACATGGAGTAACTCGGGGGGGAACATCAGCTGGACCAGCGATCAGATCGATATTTCTTCCTTTGCCAATAAGAATTTCAGGATACGTTTCAGATCAGCCGGGGCCGATTCCTACCAGGTCAATGGATGGTATATAGATAATATCCTTGTTTATGCTTCAGAATCGGCCCACCTCCTGTCTCCCTGCATATACGGTTATAACTTTTACCTGAACAACTCCCTGCTTGCCACGGTTACTTCAAACAGTTATACTATCCCCGGAACTGAAGTCATCTATGATTCAACCTACCAGGCATGTGTGACAGCAATATATACCAGCGGTTATTCAGCCAGTGACTGCGTACCCTTTACTTCGGGCTTTTTATGGCCGCCATCAAACCTCAGCGGAACCGCCATGGGGAACAAAGCGATCCTGCAATGGAACAAGCCTGTTTACTACATTGGTTCAACCGCTGTTACCCCCGCCGGTATACTGGGATACAATATATACAGGGATGATTCATTACTGGTTTTCAGCCCCGGGGCTGATGTCATTACCTTTTCCGACACTGCTCTGGACCCGGGAAGCTATAATTATAAAGTAGCTGCAGTATATGACCTGGGGGCATATGGCCATCCCGGACACCAGGGGATCTCCGGCGCAGCCTTACCGGTCAATGTACAGATACACTATGGCATCCAATTACCCTTTTCTGAACTCTGGGACCAGGGTAGTTTTGCTTATAATAGCTGGACTTTCCCATCCGGACAGGGGAACTGGTCGATAAGCCAGACCATGGGAAACCCTGCTCCCTCGGCCATATTCAGCGGACTTCCACAGCAATCCGCCTACAATGCAATACTCCAAAGCCCTGTACTGGACGCAAGTATGTATTCCTGTGCCAGGATCTGGCTGGACTTTGACCTGAAACTCGACGATAACACTTCGGGAGGGACCGAACATCTCATCCTCGACGTATTTTACAACCGCTCATGGCATCAGAAGTCCGTAATCAATAATACCGGGAATACAGGCTGGGTGCATTTTCATACCGATATCAGCGCGGTAAAGGAAAAAGGATTCAAATTCAGGTTCCGGGCAACAGGGCTCAGTTCTTCCAATATTCTCTACTGGTATGTAGATAACATTAACATATATCCTGTTTGCCTCCCGGCCGAAAATCTTAGCGGGGATGCGCGGGCTATGGACACCTGGCTTCAATGGAGCCCTCCTCAATGTAATGGTGGAGGAACCCCTCTGAATGAAGGATTTGAAGAAGCAGCTTTTCCGCCTCCGGGATGGGACAGGATAGTAACAAATGCTTCTGCCAACTGGAGCCATAACGGGATATCTTCTCCCACCGGGGTTCATTCGGGATCCTATTCGGCGGGATTATCCTGGGATTATTATCATCAGGACGAATGGATCATCGCAAGGAATATTTACGTTGACGGAAACCTGAAATTCTGGAGCATGGCTTACCAGGGATCGGCACATGGGGATCATTATTTCGTTAAGGTTTCGACCGACCAGGGACAGTCGTGGGTCACACTGCTGGATATGTCGGCCTTACCGCCCTATCCCGGCCAGGGAGGGTACAACCACTGGCAGGAACCTTATGTTGTTGATATGTCGCCATACCTGGGCGATGTGGTTGATCTTGCCTGGCATGCTGTGGACGGGAACGGCCAGGGATTATGGTATTATTGGGCGATTGACGATTGTTCAATAGGAAGTAAAAAGATACCCGTTACGGCACAGCCGTGGTATGACATCTACCGTAAGGATTATAATGGACAGGGATTCGTAAAGATCAATGCATCCCAGGTATTCGACACAACCTATATTGACAGTAACCTGCCCGCCGGCCAGTACCATTATTATATACAGATCGTAAACCCGGTTTGCAGCGCGGCATTGACCTCCGATACCATTATGGTGGATGTGATGACATCGGTTCCGGCTATCGGCCGTGACGTGAAAGTTATGGTATACCCGAACCCTGCCCATGACCAGATCAGTATTAAATCAGCTGAACCCTTGCACAGGCTTATCCTCACAGATCTGATGGGGAATACCGAAACAGACACCCGGTTTAACGGAGAAAAGGAAGCTTGTATATCAATCAGGGGGCTACCCCCGGGTTTATATCTCTTTCGGATATTTTCAGGTACAAACTGCTATACAGGCAAGATAACCATAAACAGGTAAAAGATCCCGGGAACAGGCGATGTTCAAACCTGTTATTGTTTGGTATACATTAGGTTTACATCACCCTTTGAAAAACGTTCAAGGATAGAGAGATTTTTTGAGTCCATCTTTGTGATCTCAAAGATCATGGCCGGGGAGCCATCGCCTGGAATAAAGCTGACCTTTTTAGCCTTGACATCAAGATTCCAGGTTCCGTTGACCGATTTATCCTTTATAGTATATGTTGCGGATTTATCTTTCCTGAATTCCATAGAACTTTTAACTTCCGGGATCTGGGCCTGAAGAGTATTCAGTTTTTCGTTTATCTCATTGCCGCCGGTACCTGATTTGTCATCAAGACTTGCCTGGGCGCCTCCCTTATCTGTTGATGGCGGATTGGTATTATTGGGATCCTGAGGAGTATGGACCGGGGATATTTTACTAACTTTCCAGCTCCCGGTTAGCATACCCGGACTAACAGTTTTAACAGAGGCACAGGATGAAATAATTCCCAACAGGACAACGGCCATGAATAGTTGCTTTATTTCTTTCATAAATTGTGATTTAGTACACGGAATAATAGATTAATCAATGAGTTAATGCAACGAACAGTTCCATTCATTACAACCGCAAAATTACGAAATTTCCGGGATCTTCAGGAAAAATGAAAAATATCAGGAAATTATCAATAAAAAATTTGCTTTTTATCAAACAAAATGTTTTATATTTGCTGACGCAGTGGAAAGGATTAATGCTTTTTGATGCGTTTATTTATCTAACAAACACATAATGAATTGTTTAGGATTTCAACATCTTAAATGATATTTTTTATTTATGAAGCAAATCCCTATATATATCAATTGTATAATTGATCCCCATATTATCAACAATCATTTAGTAATAACTTAAACCATTAACATTATGAAAAATGTTACCAGACTTCTTACAAAACTGATGCTGCTTTTCGTGTCAGTTATGCTTCTTCAAGGAGTGGGTAAAGCTGAGATCTACGTTCAGATAGGTACAGGCACTACTTTGCCTTATAATATCGGTTTTAACGGATATTATTATAAGGGAAGGACTCAGTATCTGTATACTGCTGCTGAAATGACTGGTCTTCAGTGCGGACCCATTACAAAACTAGCGTTTGATTTTACCGCTATTGCTGGTGGTACCCTTTACGGGCTCAAAATGAGTATGAAAAACACTGCTGCTGCCGCTTTACCTGCAACAGATTTCGATCAAACCGGTTTTACTCAGGTTTATCTTCATGACTATACCCCGGCAATGGGAAATCAGATATTTGTTCTCGACACACCATTCCAATGGGATGGAGTTTCAAATGTTGTTGTAGACATCTGTTTTGATAACTCTGCATGGGGAGCGTATACACGTATAAACCATACCGCTACCGCAACAACTGATTATTGCAGGTATTTCATGGGTGATTCAGGTCTTGGTTGCGGCCATGTTGGCGCCGGAACCCTGAACGCGAAGGCTAATATCCAGATGTATCAGCTCAGTCCAGGTACAATCCATGGAACGATCACAAGTCATTACAGTGGATTACCTCTCCCCGGTTCCATCGTCAACGTTGGCTGTATGAACGCAACTGCAAACGGAAGTGGTGTTTACACCATGAACGTTGTTGCAGGTACAAAATCTGTAACTGCTTCAAATCTTCCGAGTTACATCACCCAGACCAAAACAACGGTTTTGGCCGAAGGAGGTAACAATACAGTGGATTTTTCACTGTATCCCAACCCTGCAACTCTTACTGGACACGTTTACAGTTATGCCAGCGGCCTGCCTATTAAAGGCGCCAAGATCGTGGTTAACGGAAACGTAGGTTATTCAGTAGAAGGCGGCTTGTACACAGTGAGCGTTTTCCCGGGAGGTTCTTTCCCCGCCACATTTAAAAAAGCCGGTTTCGGTGATACCACAACAACCGCTATCACTCTGACTGCTGGTGTTACGACCACTCTGAATATGAATATGCAGGAAGCTACCAATCCCGCTTCCCCGGCATTTATCGCAGCTCTCAATGGTGGCGCAAACGCAGTTAACCTGAGCTGGAATGTTCCCAAGGGAAAATATGAAATCATCTATGATGATGGTATCCAGGAACTTTCCACTGTTTGGGCTGATGCAGGCAATCTGAATGCCGTTAAATTCACACCGTATGCCTATCCGGTTACTTTGGACGGCGGCAGCGTGAATATCGGCCTCGAAGCTGATTATGCCTCCGGTACCACTCCGGGATCACTTCACAATTTCAAAATCCAGGCTTATGATGCAACAGGCCCCGGCGGAACGCCAGGTACTCCTCTTGGTCATGCCGTTACCATCACTCCTACCTCTTTTGGCTGGAATGAATTTACACTTACCGACAATATCACCATCACCAGTGGTAATTATTACCTCGTGATGACCCAGCTCGGAACACCTCCGACTGCTGCACGTCTTGGAGTTGACACCACAGCTACCCAGCTGAGGTCTTATTCCAAATTCGTCAGCGGAAGCGGTGCATGGTTACCTGCAAACGGCAACTTCATGATCCGTTCGGTTGTTTATGGCGTTCCCGCTCCAACAGATAACAGTCAGGGCGTAGTCGGATACCAGGTATATCGTTTGTTCCAGGGACAGCAGGGTGCATTACCCTCAACCTGGCAGACTTTCCCGGGCAACACCCCGACAACAACCAGCTGCGTTGACCCGACATGGCCGTCATTACCCGACAGCGCTTTCATGTGGGCAGTTAAAGCTCATTACACCAACAACCGCTGGTCACCCTATATTTTCTCCAATGTACTTGGGAAAAACAGGACAGCCAGTGTAACAGTTAATGTGCTCCTTACCTGCGATTCCATGCCGAAAGCCGGTTCACTGGTAAAACTGACATGCACTGTTCCTACGGTTGACTCAGTTTATACAGGCCTTACCGATAACTTCGGAACAGTAACATTCCCGAAGGTATGGAAGGGTGTATATACTATTAATGTTACCCGTTTCGCCTTCATTACTACAAATATGACCAACGTCAGCATTTATAGTAACCGCACGATCGACGTCAACCTGCTTTTTGCAAAGCCCAGGCCAACAGATATGACTGTTAACCCAAGGAGTTTGCAATGCACCTGGAATGCGCCGAAGATGCAGATCCCTATCCTGTTTGACGACTTCTCCAGCGGAACATTCACCACCAACGGATGGACAGTCGACAGTGGTTCCAACTGGTACGTAAATACCTTAGCCGGAAATCCTGCACCTGATGCCTTCTTTGACTGGTATCCTGAGTTAGTGAACTATGATTACAGTCTCTATAGCAAGAGCCTTACCGGTCTTGGTTCAAGTGTGCTGCTTCTTAAATATGACATCTATGGTTCCATGTTCTATTCAGATCCTGCCCTCACCATGTCGGTTGACATCAATGACGGCAGCGGCTGGGTTACCCTGAAATCATATGACGGTACAGGCAATACTTCCTGGACAACCGAAACTGTTGATATTTCAGCTTATACAAGCAAGACCTTCCAGATCCGTTTCCGTTCACAGGGTGACGATACCATGGCACTCTGGGATTGGGATGTTGATAATGTAGCTGTTTTGGCAGTTCAAAGCATTACCCAGTGCCTCCTTGGATATAATGTATATCTGAATGGAGTTCATGACGGTATGCCTACCCCTGTTCCTACAGATACCAACTATTATATCCCCGGCTCGCATGTTGTATATGGTAATACCTATCACGCATGCGTTGACGCACTCTATGGCGCTGGTACTTCTGCCCAAACATGTGCAGAACCACCATTTACCGCAAGATGGCTCTGCCCTCCCAAGGATCTGACCGGTGTTGGAACAGAAAGCACTGCTTATCTTACCTGGAGCAAACCTTTCTGCGGCGGATGTATCCCCACAACCTATGCTTTTGATGATGGTACTTATGAAATGAACTGGTGGATTGGTGCCGGCGCAACCGGTATGTTAGCCAATGTCTTTACACTTGCAGGTACTGTAAGTGGTACTATGACAGATGCTAAAGTTTGGTTTGTTACCAGCACAACGCCTACACCTCTTACCTTCAGAATTTATGATGGTACCCATACTAACCTTCTTTATGAAACACCTCCTTTCACCCCGACACCTGATGCATGGAATACTATTCCTCTTGCAAACTTCCCGTTTACAGGTACATTCTATGCTGCAGTTTCCTGGGTTGGAAATAATACATCAGCTACTTTAGGTCTTGATACCGACGGTTCACCGAACAACGCATGGGGTTATTACGTGCCGCTAGGTGGTTGGTTCAGCCTCTACACTTGGGGTGGTTATACCGGTTCATACATGATTCGCATCGACGCTTGCGTAAACGGCAAAGCCGAACTTCTCAAGCCCGAACCTGTTGCTGCCCGTACATTCCCCAATGTTGCAGGTCCTGTTGGTAATTACAACACCTCTACTGCAGTTGGAGAACCTCCTGCACCGAGTGCTCCTTTGGCCAATCCTATACTTCTTGGCTACAATGTATATCGTAATGCATCTCCCACACCGATCGCTTATCTTGGTAACCCCAATACTCTGGAATATTATGATATGAACCTCGATCCGGGTGTTTATACCTATGGAGTAACCGGTTATTATGATGTTAGCCCCGTTGCCCCTGGTCATGACAATTCAATGCCCGCAGGCCCGGTTACAGTTGTTATCAACTATGGCCGTCCTCTGCCGTTCTACGAACCATGGGATATGGGAACATTCGATTTCAACGTTTGGAAACACCAGGGTAACTGGTCAGTCAATACCGGCTTAGGAAATCCTGCACCTTGTGCTGATTTCGCATGGCAGCCTCCTCTGACAAACTACTCTGATACTCTCAAAACTCCTCCTATCAGCGCTGCTCCTTATACCTGCGCCAAGATTTATCTTGACTATGACTATAAGCTTATCGACCGCAACGCAACAAGTGCTGAGAAACTGACTGTTGAAGAATTTGTTGGTGGCTCGTACAAGAAAATTACCGAATATGTAAATAACGGTAATGTAAACTGGATGAGTGAACATTTCGAATTGAAATCAACACTTGGTAAAGCTTTCAGGATTCAGTTCCGTGCAAACGGTGCTAACTCACTGGATATGCTCCATTGGTATGTTGATAACATTCATTTGTATGCAGTTTGTACTGCTCCTACAGCTTTAACCTATACACAATCTCATAATACAGTGAACCTGTCCTGGACTGCACCGAATTGCGTACAGGAACAGCCCTTCTCCATTATTTATGACGATGGTTCATACGAAAACGGTATTGCCAATCCTCCGGGATACACCTATTCGTTTGGTAATATGTTCGTCATGACAGCAGGTGCCAGCGGCTACCTTACCTCGTTTGATCTTTTCTTCTATCAATCAGGTGCAAGTGGTCCTCTCAACCTCACAATGGATGTGTATGATGCTACTTTCAATGTCATCGGTTCATCTGCTCCTTTCTTACAGGGCAATGGCGCATGGCAGAATGTTGAAGTTCCATCAATTCCTTTCACCGGTACATTCTATGGTATGGTCAATGAAAGTGGTACACCCACCCGTCCTAACTGGTTAGGTTATGATGATGACGGTCCCTATGCTTCTCTTGACTATGGTATGTATTATGATGGTGCAGGTACCTGGGGAACAATCGGTTCTTTGATTGGCGATCAGGGTGTATACATGGAAAGGGCAAACGGCTTCCTTTATGGAAAGTTGGATAAACCCTTCTCTGTAATGCCAGGCCAGAACCCCGCTACAACCAAACCTACGAATGGTGTTAAGAGGAACGACCTTACAGCTGGTGCTGTTAAAGTTGATACTTACAACCATCCGGGAACCGGTATCATTTTACCGCGTATGGCTACAAGCGCACCTCTCCAGGGTTATAACGTGTATCGTACCGACTCAACTGCTCATGCTTCAACTTTCCATAAGCTGAACCTGACCGGACCGGTTAACGCTACAACTTATACCGATATCATTCCTCTTACAGGTCTTGGATTTTACAAGTATTATGTAACTTCTATTTTCAATGACACTGTTGCAAACACCTTCCTTTGCGAATCACCGGGCAGCGACACAATCACTGTTCAGTTCCCGCATGTAGGCATCGTGGAAATCGGAAACGGCCAGATCATGGTTTATCCGAATCCTGCTAACGATAATGTTAACGTGAAGAGCGATTACGTTATCAATTCAATCGAAGTAATGAATTATGTTGGTCAGACCGTTTACAGGAATGCTAATGTAGATGGAAAGAACACTCATTTCAATGTTTCGAACCTGAATGCAGGTATCTACTTTGTGAAGGTTACCACTGAACAGGGTGTGCGTTCAGTGAAGATCACAGTTACGCGCTAATCTTTAATTAGATAATCTCAAAGAGGCCGGCTTTTCGCCGGCCTCTTTTTTTTATCCTATCTTTGCCGGCGCATATGGTTTCAGTATCAAACATATCGGTTCAGTTTGGAGGAGAGCCCCTCTTTGACCATGTTTCATTCATTATCAACGACAAGGATCGCATAGGCCTTGTTGGCCGCAACGGGGCCGGCAAGACCACCCTGCTGAAGATAATCAAGGGGATACAGGGAGCCGAAGGAGGTGAAGTGATCGTCCCCGAAGGACAAACCATAGGTTACCTTCCCCAGGAAATGGAAACAAGCAGCCGTCAGACTGTTCTTATCGAAGCTTCCATGGCATTTCCTGAGATCGTTGAGATGGAGACCAGGATTCTGGCTCTTGAAAAAGAACTGCATTCGCGTACCGACTTTGAATCGGCCCAATACCATGCCCTTCTGAAGCAGCAGTCGGAGATTTACGAACGTTTCAATATCATCGGTGGAGGATCTGTCCATGCCAACCTGGAAAAAGTCCTCATCGGTCTTGGGTTTGCCCGCGAAGATTTCGACAGGGCTATGTATGAATTCAGCAGCGGCTGGCAGATGAGGGTGGAGATAGCAAAGATCCTTTTACGCCAGCCCGATATCATCCTGCTTGATGAGCCTACCAACCACCTTGACATTGAAGCTATACAATGGCTTGAGACCTTTCTTGTACAGTATCGCGGAGCCGTAATTCTTGTCTCTCATGACAGAGCGTTCCTGGATAATGTAACGACCCGTACCATTGAGATCACTATGGGCAAGATCTACGACTATAAAGCAAACTACTCGGGTTATGTGGAAATGAGGGAAGACCGCATGGAGAGCCAGCTTGCAACCTATGAAAACCAGCAACGGCAGATCCGACAGGTTGAACGATTCATCGAGAGGTTCAGGTATAAAAGCACCAAGGCCAAGCAGGTTCAGTCAAGGCTGAAACTGCTTGAAAAAATGGATATGGTGGAAGTAGAAGCCACGGATGAATCTTCCATACATTTTCGTTTCCCCCCGGCTCCTCATTCGGGTAAGATCGTGCTGGAGGGGAAGAATATCATTAAGGACTATCCCCAGAAACGGGTGCTGCACGGTATTGATTTCTCGGTCATCAAAGGGGACCGCATCGCTTTCGTGGGGAGAAACGGCGAAGGAAAGACCACCTTGTCAAAGATCATCACCGGCCTGCTGGAATATTCGGGTGAGCTAAAAATGGGGCATAATGTAGTGATAGGGTATTATGCGCAGGACCAGAGTGAACATCTTAACCCTGAACTCACGGTTTTCAAGACCATCGATGAAATCGCCGTGGGGGATATCAGGCCCCGGATAAAAGCCATTCTCGGAGGCTTCCTGTTTAGCGGGGACGACATTGAGAAAAAAGTGAAGGTGCTCAGCGGGGGAGAACGTTCCCGCCTTTCCATCGCCAAGCTGCTGCTGACTCCGGCAAACCTTCTGATCCTTGATGAGCCTACAAACCACCTGGATATGCGTTCCAAAGATATCCTCAAAAGCGCCCTGCTCCAGTATAACGGCACCCTGATCATCGTCTCTCATGACCGTGATTTCCTGCAGGGACTCACCAACAGGGTGTTCGAATTCAGGAATGGAAAATTCAGAGAGCATATAGGCGATATTTACGATTACCTGGAACAGAGGAAGATAAGGGAGCTTTCGGAGCTGGAGAGGAATTCTGCAACAGCCAAAGATACTATAGAGGAGACAGTCTCCGAAAATAAGGTTACCTACGAGAAAAAGAAAGAATCGGAAAGGGATCTGAGAAAGGTCAGAAACCAGATAAGCCGTTGCGAGAATGAGATAGAACAGCTCGAAAATAAAGCCAGGATTCTTGAAGGGATGCTTGGGGAACCGCATAAACACCAGGAAAGGATACGTAACGGATCCCTTTACAGGGAATATGAAGAAATGAAATCAAAGCTGTCGGAGGAAATGGGGCGGTGGGAATCCCTGCATGCTGGACTTGAAAAACTTTCCTGATCAGCTCTCACGGTCTACCATATGCCCGGCTATTTCCAGAAGGATCTTCTTCCTGTCGGCAGGAATCCTGATCCGGTCCATAATTTCCAGGGCTTTCGCAAAATACTCATCGATCAACTTCCGCGTAAGCACGTCAATGTTCAATTCCCTGTATATCCCGGTAATGGTTTTAACCTTTTCGGGGGCAGGAAGCGTGTGGTCAAGGTAATGCTTCCTGAGCAGTTCCAGGGATCTGCCATCGGCAAGTTCAAATGCCTTCAGGAATAACAGGGTCTTTTTATTTGTGACGATATCATTCCCAATCTCTTTCCCGAATTTATCCACTTCTCCGAATACGTCCAGGTAATCATCCTGCAGCTGGAAAGCGAGGCCCAGGTTTTCTCCAAACGCATAGATAAGTTCAGCCTCTTCAGCGGGAGCCCTGGCTATTATTGCGCCCAGCTTGAGGCTGCAGGAGATCAGGACCGCAGTCTTCAGCCGTATCATAAGGATATAATCGGCTATTGAAACATCGCTGCGGAATTCATAATCCATGTCATACTGCTGGCCTTCGCATACCTTGCGGGCAGTATCATTAAACAAATCCAGCACCAGGGGCAGCAGGGCCGGGGTCGTTTTCGTAACTAGCTCATAGGCCATGACGAAAAGGGTATCACCCGAAAGGATGGCCGAATTGGTGTTCCACTTCTTAAAAACAGTCTCTTTCCCCCTTCTGATCGGGGCCTGGTCCATGATATCATCGTGCAGAAGGGTGAAATTATGGAAGAGTTCAAGCCCCATGGCCGGGGCCAGGGCATCCTCTATCCGCCCTCCGAACATATCACATGACATTAGTGTAAGCAAGGGCCTGAGACGTTTTCCTCCAAGATCCATCATATATTTGATAGGATCATATAAGGTAGACGGTTTAAACCGGAAATTGGCCGAATGAAAGGCTTCTGAAATTATATCCTGAAGTTCTTTTTTAATATACATGGGCGGATGTGGTATCCCTAATCGCCGTCATCCGGTGATTCGGGAGGTTCAATAATCTATTTCGAAAATCCCGGAAGGTCGTCGAGGTTAAGTAAATACCGGCCATAGCCGCTTTTCAGAAGAGGCTGTGCCACCCTCGTTAGTTGTTCCCTGTCGATGAACCTCATACGGTAAGCGATCTCTTCGATACAGCCTATCTTCAGGCCCTGCCTGTTCTGGACGACTTCCACAAACTGGGCAGCCTGGAGCAGGGATTCAAAGGTGCCGGTATCCAGCCAGGCAATACCCCGGCTGAGGACGCCTACCTTTAATTTCCCTTGTTCAAGGTAATACCGGTTTACATCTGTAATCTCGTATTCGCCTCTTGCGCTGGGTTTGATGTTCTGAGCCACCTCCACAACGGAATTATCATAAAAATATAGTCCGGGCACAGCGAAGTTTGATTTCGGCTGTTTGGGTTTCTCTTCAATGGAAAGGGCTTTATAATGGACGTCAAACTCAACGACGCCATAACGTTCAGGGTCGTTTACATGATAGGCGAATACGATGCCCCCTTCGGGTTTATTGCTTTCCTGTACCAGCTGTGAAAGCCCGTTCCCGTAAAAGATATTATCACCCAGTACCAAGGCAACAGCATCTGAGGCAATGAATTCTTTGCCGATCACAAACGCTTGTGCAAGACCGTTGGGGACCTTCTGTTCGGCATACGAAAACGAGATGCCCAGGTCTTTCCCATCGCCCAGTAATTTCCTGAAGTTTGGCAGGTCGAACGGAGTCGAGATAATCAGTATCTCCCTGATCCCTGCCATCATAAGAACCGACAGGGGGTAGTAGATCATGGGTTTGTCATAAACCGGCATTAGCTGTTTGCTAACTGCAAGGGTCAGGGGGTTCAGGCGTGTTCCTGCTCCGCCGGCCAGGATTATTCCTTTCATATCTCGGCTTGTATTTAGTGAACTTTATCCAGCTATCCAGCTATCCAGCTATCCAGTCATCCAGTCATCCAGTCATCCAGCTATCCAGTCATCCAGCTATCCAGCTATCCCGCTATCCCGCTATCCCGCTATCCCGCTATCCCGCTATCCCGCTATCCCGTTCTTCATGCTCCTCATCCTCATAAATCTCAAGTAAAGGTTCCTCAAATGCCTTGGTCGTGCTCCAGCGGTCGAGGGTAAGCAGCATGGAGGGAAGTACAAACATATTGAGCAATCCGGCGACCAGCAATGTGATCGAGACAAGAAAGCCCAGGGCCTGGGTGCCTCCGAAGGTAGAGAGAACAAATACCCCGAAGCCGAAAAACAGGACCGTAGATGAATAGATCATACTATACCCTGTTTCTTTCAGGGCGGAGATCACCGAATAGGGGATGTTATGGTTCGAGTGTTTCAGCTGCAGCCTGTACCTTGAAAGGAACTGTATGGAATTATCTACTGATATGCCTAATGCAATACTGAAAATGAGGATCGTCGATGGTTTGATAGGTATACCTGTAAATCCCATAAGGGCAGCAGTCATAAGCTGAGGAATGATGTTAGGGATCAGAGAAATAATTATCATACGCCATGAAGTGAAAAGGAAGGCAAGTATGGCGGCAATGATCACAATAGCCAATGCAATGCTCTCCCATAGGTTCCTGATCAGGAAATTGGTTCCTTTCAGGAAAACTACCGAGGTCCCGGTGATATTCACAGTATATTTTGACGGATTGAATATGCTGTCGATCTTTGGTTTCAAATTTTTCTGGATGCTGTCGATCTTGACTGTCCCCACATTGGCCATCTGCACGCTGACCCTCGTGATCTGATAGTTGCTGTCGATGAAATTCTTAAGGATAGACCGTTTTTTCGGCTTCATGTCAGGAATGTAATCCGCCATAAATGCAATCTCATTTGAATTGGGCAGTGTATAGAACTGCGGATCGCCGCCGTAAAAGGCCTGTTTGGCTATTTTGATCACTTCAACTACCGAAAGTGCTTTTGAAAGCTCAGGATATTTTGCCAGTGTATCCTGCAGGCGGTCGATCTTTTTCAGGACCGAAAGCTGGAGAACCCCTTTCTTTTTCCTTGTGTCTATGGAAATTTCGAGAGGCATGATCCCTTTGAAATGTTTTTCAAAGAACAGCAGGTCTTTATAGATCGGGTCCTTTTTGGAAATATCGTCGACAATGGTCCCGGAAGTATGAAGCAGGCTGGCCCCGACTATCCCGATGACGATGCAGACCCCCATGGAGATATAGATCTGGGTACGGTAATGGGTAACCCAGAAAACGGCTTTATCGATGAGTTTCTTGGCCAGGCTGGCTTCTATATGTTTCACATGCCGGCTATCGGGCGGAGGCAGAAAACTGAAGATAATAGGTACCAGGGTCAGCGACAGGGCATAGACCACCATGATATTGATGGCTGCGATCGTGCCGAATTCGACCAGAAGTTTGTTCCGCGTGATAGTGAAGGCTGCAAAACCTGCAGCTGTTGCAGCATTGGTGAGGAGGTTAGCCATCCCGATCCTTTGGATCACCCTCGAAAGAGCTTTGGCCTGGTTGCCGTGATGGGCGAATTCATAATGGTATTTATTCAGGATGAAGATACAGTTCTCGACCCCTATCACAATGAGCAGCGGGGGGATGATCGCTGTGAGCATGGTGATCTTATAGCCGAAAAGGCCCATGAATCCCAGTGCAAAGATTACCGAGATGATGATTACAAGCATCGGGAAGATCACAGCTTTGTAGGATCTGAAAAAGATAAACAGGAAGAAGGCTGCTATGAGCAGGGTAAGCACGACGAAAAGCTTCATTTCGTCCTGCAGCTTCTTGGCGATGAGAGTCTGGATAAACGGCAGGCCTGAATAATGTACCTCTATATTGTTGCGTTTGCCAAAGCGGTCCACAATATCGCGGATCCCGTTGATGAGCTTCAGCCTTGCCTTGGAATGGATCAGTCCCTTGTCGAGGGTAAGCGCGAACAGGTAAGCCGATGTAGACCGGTTATACAATAGTTGCTCATAAAAGGGTAGGGAGAGGATGAGCTTGTGGATTGAATCCAGCTGAGCCTGGGTAGAAGGTTTATTGGGAGTGATAGGGACAAAAACGAATTTTCGCAGGGAGTCGTTCTTAACCAGGTTGAAGATCCTGGTAACCGATACGATGCCTTCCACACCTTTGATCCGGCTGAGGGAATCAGACAGGTCATACACTGCGTTGAACTTGTCAAGTTTGAAAAGCTCAGGTTCCACGATGCCGATGAACATGACAGAACCGTCTTCGCCAAATTGCCTGATGAATTTCTGGTAAACCCTATAGGTGGTGTCGGAGTCGGGAAGAATGCTTTGACTTTTATACTGAATTTGTACATCCAGGGCTTTAAAGGCCATAAAAGCCGTGATGAGCGCGATCGCGACAAGGATGATTATCCGGTTTCTAAGGATGAATCTTACGAGAAAATTCCACATAATCAGTTGAAACTGCGAAAGTACGAAAATTTGCTTTATTTTATCAATTCCATCAGAATCCTTGGTACTTTTGGGAGAAATTTGGATGCGGGATACGGGATGCGAGATAGCGAGATAGCAGTATACAGAATATCCCGTTATCCCGTTATCTCGTATCCCGTCATCCCGTTATCTCGTATCCCGTTCATCCTGCATCCTCATGAAAAAGGTCCTTTTTATCGATACAGTGCATCCCCTGATCAGGGAAGAACTTACAAACATGGGTTTTCAGTGCGATTCATTCCCTCAGTTCGGATACACTGATCTCAAAGCAATTGTGCCGGAATATTACGGCATTATCATCCGCAGTAAAATCAAGTTGGACAAGGAGTTTCTGGGGGAAGCGGCACAGCTTAAATTTATCGGAAGGCTTGGATCGGGCCTGGAGAATATAGATGTTCCTTTTGCTGAAAGCCGTGGAATATCTTGTCTGAATTCCCCCGAAGGGAACCGGGATGCGGTTGGCGAACACACTTTGGGCATGTTGCTTTCACTTATGAATAATATTTGCCTCGCCAACCGTGAAGTGAGGCAGGGAAAATGGATAAGGGAAGGGAACAGGGGTATTGAGATCAAGGCAAAAACCATTGGGATCATCGGATATGGGAATATGGGCAGCGCATTTGCCCAGAGGCTGAAAGGTTTTGAAGCGGATGTAATCGCCTATGATAAATATAAATCCGCTTACGGGGACGGCTTTGTGGTGGAAAGCAGTATGGAAGAATTGTGGGAGAGGGCCGATATTCTGAGCCTTCATGTTCCGCTTACCGAAGAGACAAGATACCTGGCCGCTGAGGCCTTTTTTGGAAAATTCGCAAAGGAAATTTTCTTTTTAAACTCTTCAAGGGGGCAGGTCGTTGACACTTCTGCCCTGGTTGCAGCTCTGAAGACGGGTAAGGTAAAGGGGGCAGCACTTGACGTACTTGAGTTTGAGGACAACTCGTTTGAAGCGCTTTCGAAGGATATCCCGGAAGATTTAAGGTATCTTCTTAAAGCGAAAAATGTGGTTCTTACTCCGCATATTGCAGGCTGGACGGTCGAATCGAGTGTGAAGCTGGCCCGTGTGCTGGTTGAGAAGATCAGGAGAATCGGGATAACTGGATAACTGGATAACTGGATATCTGGATTACTGGATAACTTGATGCAGGATACATCTAGTTATCTAGTTGCCTAGTTATCTAGTAATCTAGTTATCCCGCATCCCGCGTCTTATATCCTCCATTTTTCTACCTTTGCAAAAAATTAATTCCTGTTTCATGAAACTCGAACAAAAGCTTTTTAAAGGAAAAACCTTAGCGATTCTTTCAGGCGGTGGAGATACTCCGGCTATTAACTCAAGTATTGAAGCTATCCGCAACCGGGCTTCACTTCTGGGGTTTAAAGTGTATGGTGTGCTCAGGGGCTGGAAAGGCCTGCTTGGAGATGGCGACATTGTGGATCTTTCAGACCAGCCTTACGACGGATATTATGGAGGAACAGCTCTGCGTTCAAGCCGTACCAACCCATTCCCCTCTAAGAAGAATCCTGAAAGCAGGGTCCCGCAGGTGCTTAAAAATTTCGAGAGATATAAGATCGATGTTTTGGTTACTATTGGAGGTGATGATACCAACGGAGCCGCAAAACGTCTTTTTGAAACGGAAGGGATCCCTGTTATCGGGTTCCCTAAAACTATTGATAATGACTTGCGTACCCGTACCATTCATAATTACAAGGGGAAAGAAATTGAAGCCGTCCTTTGTCCGGGCTTTCCTTCTGCTGCCCGGGCCATGATGGAATTTACCTCAAAAATTAAAACTACGGCCGAATCCCATTCACGGATACTGGTTCTTGAGGTTATGGGCAGAGATGCCGGCTGGCTCACAGGAACTGCCACCTTTGGAGGGGCTACTTTAAGTCTCATACCTGAATTTGACATCACCAAAGAGCGCAAGGAGGTGTTTTTTGAAAGGGTGAAAGAGGCCTATATGAGTTCAAAGAAAAAATGTATAGTGATCCCTGTATCAGAAGGGATTCGCTGGTATAATGAAAAATCAGGTAAGGTTGATGTAGTATATGCTTCTTCCGAGGTTGACGAATACGGCCATCCCAGGTTCGGAGGGGTGAGCGGGATTGTTGCATCAGAGATTTCGGCCCGTCTTGGAATTGAAGCAAGGGCACAGATTTCAGGCTATTACCCCAGGTCGGGTCATTGCCGGCACTATGACCGCAGGCTTACTTCAGCATTGGCCGATAAGGTGGTTGACCTGCTTTTGAGGGAAGATTTTGGTATGATGCCGGTGATGAAAAAAATTGTTCCCTTCGTGGAGCTCGAGGAATTCAATACCACAGCCATCGATATGGGAGCTGTCGGCAACAAGCCTCTTTCGGATGAATATTACGATATAAACAGTTTCTCTTTTACTGACGCCTATACAGATTTTCTGACGAAGATTCTCGAGAAACCCGAATACCCTGAGTTTAAGTACCATTTCCCGGTTGTGCTGCCCGAGTAAAGAGTGTGACCTGTCATTTCACCACCAGGTGCACCGTTTGCCGTGTCTTTTGTTCCAGGAGAACCAACCGTCCTTTGGTCAGACGATTGATGGCTGCAGCTGTATAATGCCTCACGGTGAAAAGCTCAACATTATAATTGTAGCGAATCTCATAATCTACCGACAACTCTTCAATAAGGTCGGCAAGGATACGTTCATTCCGGTCAAGGCAAACCGAAAAGCTTATCGCGGAATTCTGCATGACATTAGCCTTTGCCCGGTATTTTGCCAGGATAGTAAATATCTGGCTGAGATTTTCCTCGATAATAAATGAAAAATCCCTGGGAGAGATTGAAATAAGTACCTGGTTTTCTTTACGGATATATATTGGGAACCGGATGTTCCAACTATCAATGTTTGTGATCAGGGTTCCGGCAGCCCCTGGTTTTGCAAAATTTTTCACATACAGTTTTATTCCTGCATTTTCCAGGGGCCTGATTGTTTTAGGGTGGATCACCGAAGCTCCGTAATATGCAAGTTCTATTGCTTCACGGTAGGATATCGTGTCGAGTTTCTTCGGATTCCTGAACCATTTCGGATCGGCATTCAGAACACCTGGAACGTCTTTCCAGATGGTAACTTCGGATGTCTTCAAAATATAGGCCAGTATTGCAGCGGTATAGTCTGAGCCTTCCCTTCCCAGGGTGGTGGTATTGTGTGAAGGATCAGAGCCAATGAATCCCTGGGTTAGTGCAACATCTCCATTCAATGAGCCGGCAAGCCACGGCTGGACTGACTTATTGATCATCCCTGCAGTTTTTTCCCAGTTTACCCTGGAGTCGCGGTTGTTATGATCAGTCATGATAAGGCCCCTGGCATCAAAGAGCCTGCATGTGATGCCTTGTGAATTCAGGTAATTATATAGGATGCAGGACGAAAAAAGTTCTCCATAACTGACGATCTGGTCATATTCAAAATCATAGGTCCGGGCTACCTTGTCATAAAGATGCCCCTTCCTGATGTATCCCCTGAGCTGATCAAACAGGGATTCGGCCTCCCCGTAAACAGGGTGGGTCTTATCGGGAAACAGTTCGCCTATCACTTTAAAATGCGATTCCTTAATAACTCTGAAGGATTCGATAAGCAGGATGGGATCATTGTCAAGGTAGTGTTTTAAAAGGATTTCAAGAGCATTGGTCGTTTTCCCCATTGCAGAAACCACGATCATGAGCCTTGTATTCCTGTATTTTTTTAAAATACCGCAAACATTGCGGAATCCGGCCGAAGAGTTAACCGATGCCCCTCCGAATTTAAACACTTTGAGTTCCATCATGACAAAGGTACAAAAATCGGGACTCCGCTCCCCGTTCCCCGTTCCCCGCTCCCCGTTCCCTGCAAATACCTATCTTTGCAGTTCCTTAAATAACAGCATATTCCAAGGTGAACCACTTTGACCTGACAGAAATTTATCTTCAGGACCCCAGGACCACCGCGGTCTCGGAGGCCCTGAACGGATTGACCAGGGCAAGGTTCAGCTTTACAGGCCTTGTGGGATCATCCCGCTCTTTTATTACAGCTTCGTTATTCAATAAAACCCCCCAGGTGCATCTGGCTATTCTTCCCGACAGGGAGTCGGCCGCTTATTTTCTGAACGACCTGGAACAAATTTTCGGAGAAAGTTCATCTGAATCTGAAAAAAAACGCATCCTTTTTTTCCCTTCCTCTTTCAGGAAAGGTTTATTGAACGGACCTAAAGATAACCAGGGATTGCTGCTGAGGACCGAGGTTCTGAACCGGCTGAACAACCGGCAGGGGAGTTTTTTTATAGTGACCTATCCTGAAGCTATTGCCGAAAAGGTGGTCAACCGTGAATACCTTGAGAAAAACACCCTGAAACTTGCAAGCGGGGAAAAGGTCAATATGGATTTTATCCTTGATCTCCTGGTTGAATATGATTTTGAGCGTGCTGATTTCGTGCTTGAACCCGGGCAGTTCGCCCTGAGGGGAGGCCTCATTGATGTATATTCTTTCAGCAGCGATCATCCCTACAGGATCGAGTTCAGCGGCGACAGCATTGCTTCGATACGCACTTTTGATCCTTCGGCCCAGCTTTCCCTCGATAAAAAAGAATATATCACCATAGTGCCGGATATTCGGGTAAACCCGGAGAAAAAAACCGGCTTTGAACCCCTGCTGGGTTTTCTTCCCGAGAAATCGGTGATCTGGCTTGACGATGCTGCATTCTGTGCCGACCAGCTGGATAAACTCCCGGGTTCGGACCTGCTGATGAAAAGTAATGAATTTCTACCCCTGCTGCTTGAATTTTCTTCAATAGAATTCGGAAGGCAGTCGTACTTTAAAACGGCTCAGCAGATCATGTTTAATACTGCACCCCAACCGTCTTTTAATAAAAATTTTGATTTGCTGATGGCCGATCTCGCTGATCACAGCGCGAAGGGTTACAAGAATATGATCCTGGCCGACAGTCCAAAACAGGCCGAGAGGTTGAAGGAAATACTCGAAGATCTGAATGAGAAATGTGGCGAAGTACGTAACGATCTTCCTAACGATCTTCCTCACGTCCTTCTTCACGGCCTCCACGAGGGTTTCGTCGACCACGACCTTAAGCTGCTTTGCTACAGCGATCATCAGATCTTCGAACGGTACCAGCATTATCACCTGAGGGAGGGTTATACAAGCAAAGAAGCTCTCACGATCAAAGAGATCTATGATCTGAAACCAGGTGACTTCGTGACTCATATTGACCATGGTGTGGGGCGTTTCGACGGGCTTGAGAAGATCGTGAATAACGGGAAGGAACAGGAAGCCATCCGCCTTATATACAAAAATGAAGACGTCCTGTATGTAAGCATTCACTCACTTCACCGCATTTCAAAATATATAGGGAAAGAGGGAACCCCTCCTGTTTTGAACCGGCTCGGATCCGATTCCTGGAACAAACTCAAAGCAAAGACCAAGAGCAGGGTAAAAGATATTGCACGTGACCTTATTAAATTATATGCCGAAAGGCGTGCCACCAAAGGCTTTGCCTTTACGCCTGATACTTACCTCCAAACAGAGTTAGAGGCATCTTTTATTTATGAAGATACGCCAGACCAGATCAAGTCGACGATGGATGTGAAGAAAGACCTTGAAGCCGATTTCCCGATGGACCGACTGGTATGCGGGGATGTAGGCTTTGGCAAGACCGAGATTGCCGTGCGGGCAGCTTTCAAGGTTGTAGCGGATTCCAAGCAGGTTGCCATCCTCGTCCCGACGACAATCCTGGCTCTTCAGCATTACAAGACCTTTTCGGACCGGCTTCGTGATTTCCCCTGCCGTGTGGAATACATCAACCGCTTCAGGAGTGCCCGCAAACAGACTGAGATCCTGAAAGATCTGGATGAAGGCAAAGTCGATATCCTTATCGGTACGCATAGAATTTTAGGGAAAGATATACAGTTCAGGGATCTGGGTCTGCTCATCATCGACGAGGAACAGAAATTCGGGGTCTCAGCCAAGGAAAAGATGAAGAGGCTCAGGGTGAATGTCGACACTCTCACTCTGACGGCCACACCGATACCAAGAACCCTCCAGTTCTCCCTGATGGGGGCCAGGGATCTATCCATCATAAACACCCCTCCGCCCAACAGGTTCCCTGTACAGACCGAGATCCATTCTTTTCATGAGGATGTGTTCAGGGAAGCCATCAGCAATGAACTTTCAAGGGGCGGACAGGTTTTTGTAGTAAATACCAGGGTTCAGAATATAGGTGAAGTCGCCGGGATGATCCAGCGCCTGGTCCCCGGTGCGGCGGTAGCTGTAGCACATGGTCAAATGGATGGCCCGAAACTGGAAAAGGTGATGCTCGATTTTATTGAAGGAGAGTTCGATGTTCTCGTTGCTACGACCATCATAGAATCGGGGCTTGACATCCCCAACGTGAATACCATAATTATCAATGATGCCCATCATTACGGACTCAGCGACCTTCACCAGCTCAGGGGAAGGGTGGGGCGCTCTAACAAGAAGGCATTTTGTTACCTGATAGCACCTCCTCTTTCAGCCCTTACCGATGAAGCCAGGAAAAGGCTCAGGGCTATTGAGGAATTTTCGGAGCTGGGCAGCGGATTCAGCATCGCCATGCGTGACCTGGATATACGGGGGGCAGGAAATATCCTGGGCGCTGAACAAAGCGGCTTCATTACCGAGATCGGTTATGAAATGTACCAGAAGATCCTTGATGAAGCGTTAACCGAATTGAAGGAACAGGATTTCGGCGAACTTTTTAAAGAACTGCCGGCTAAGCCTCTTGTTAAAGAATGTGTGATCGAAACCGATATGGAGATCCTGATCCCTGATGCCTATGTCACCAATATCACCGAACGCTTAAACCTTTATAAAGAACTGGACTCCATTGAGGATGAATCGGCTCTTGAGGCGTTTCGGGAAAGGCTTGCCGACAGGTTCGGATCTCTTCCGCCCCAGACCGACGAACTGCTCCAGACCATTCGCTTGAGAAAAGCCGCCAGGAGCATTGGATTTGAGAAGCTGATCCTCAGAAAAGGAAGAATGAATGCCTACTTCCCGTCAAACCCCGAATCAAACTATTACCAGTCAGGACCATTCGCAAAACTACTTGAACTGGTCAAAGACGCCTCCACGGGCTTACGTTTAAGACAGGAAGGGAGCAAACTTTTCCTTAATTTCCGGGAAACTGAGACTGTGTTCCAGGGACTGAAAAAACTGGAAGCATTAAAGAGTGTGATGTAATATTTTAAATGTTTATTGAAATTTATTAAATTCGCACAAATTTTCCCATAGTGTCTGATAGTCTTGTGATCATACCAACCTTCAATGAGAAGGAAAATATCGAACGCATAATCCGTAAGGTGTTTTCTCTTTCCAAAGACTTTCATGTACTGATCATCGAGGATAATTCTCCCGACGGCACAGCCGCGATTGTTTCCCGGCTCATGATTGAATTCCCCGGGCAACTGTTCATGGAGCAGAGAAAAGGGAAACTTGGTCTTGGTACGGCTTATATCCATGGTTTTCACTGGGCGATAGACCGTAAATACGACTTTATTTTCGAGATGGACGCCGATTTTTCGCATAACCCCGAGGACCTTGTCAGGATGTATGACGCGGCAAAGAATAATGGAGCCGAGCTGGTCATTGGTTCACGATATGTTAAAGGCGTGAACGTAGTGAACTGGCCCATAGGCAGGGTGCTGATGTCATATTATGCATCGGCCTATGTGAGGTTTGTTACCCGGATGAAGATCTGGGATACCACGGCTGGTTTCAAATGCTATACCCGACCTGTGCTTGAAGCCATCGACTTTGATGCAATTCATTTTACGGGGTATGCCTTTCAGATCGAGATGAAGTTCCTGGCCTGGAAGCTTGGCTTTAATATCGTTGAAGTCCCCATCATCTTTACCGACCGTACCCTGGGTGAATCCAAGATGAGCAAAGGGATCTTCCGCGAAGCTGTATTCGGAGTGATCACTCTCCGGTTTAAAAGCCTATTTAAAAAATACAGGCTTAAAAATGCCTGACCCTTTCCCGGTTTTACTATGGAATCATACTTTATTCACGATGCCCTCATTGTCAATGAAGGCAAGCAGTTCGCCGGTTCGTTGATCATCACCGACGGCCGTATTGCAGATATCTTTAACGGCCCAAGGCCCTCTCCATTTTCACTCCCCGAAGGTACCATTGAGATTGATGCCCGTGGGCAGTTATTGATGCCCGGTGTGATCGACGACCAGGTTCATTTCAGGGATCCGGGCCTCACCGAAAAAGGAGACCTTTATACTGAAAGCAGGGCTGCGGTGGCCGGAGGAGTCACTTCGTTTATGGATATGCCTAATACTTTACCCAAGGCGGTGAGCCATGAAATTCTGGAGGAGAAGTACAACCTGGCTTCAAACAAATCTCTGGCCAACTACTCTTTTTTTCTTGGCGCTACAAATGATAACCTTGATGAGATAAAGAAAACCGATCCGTCCAGGATATGCGGGCTGAAAGTGTTTACCGGGGCATCAACAGGCAATATGCTTGTAAGCGATCCTGCCTCCCTGGAAGCTATTTTCAGGGAATCACCTGTGATCATTGCAGTTCACAGTGAGGACGAGGCTATTATTCAGGCTAATCTGAAGGCCTACAAAGAAAGGTACGGAGACGATATCCCTATTGAAGCCCATCCCCTCATCCGCAGTGAAGAAGCATGTTATAAATCCTCAGAATTACTGGTAAGTCTTGCCCGTAAACATAATTCCAGGCTGCACCTTCTCCATTTGTCGACCGCCCGGGAACTGGATTTGCTCGATAACACCATCCCCCTGGCGTCAAAAAGGATCACCGGTGAAGTATGTGTTCATCATCTTTGGTTTGACGAAAGGGATTATGCTGACCTGGGCTCCAGGATCAAATGGAACCCTGCCATTAAAACCGAAAAGGATAAACAGGGATTGATGGAAGGGCTCATCAATGATAAAATAGATATTGTAGCTACCGATCATGCTCCCCACCTGTTAAAGGAAAAGGAAAATCCTTATACTTCCTGTCCGTCGGGAGCACCGCTCGTTCAGCACAGCCTCGTCGCCATGCTGGCCTTTTATCATATTGGGAAGTTGTCTCTTGAAAAAATTATTGAGAAGCTTTGCCATGCCCCTGCCGTGTTATACAGGATTAGAGAAAGGGGATTTATCAGGAAAGGTTATTTTGCCGACCTGGCTCTGGTCGATTTGGATGCCCCATGGACTGTTGAACCCGAAAATATTTTATATAAATGCGGATGGTCGCCTCTCGAAGGAGTTACTTTCAGATCGAGGGTGAACATGACGTGGGTCAACGGACGGCTTGTCTTTGACCAGGGAAAGTTCAATGAAACCGTCAAGGGGCAAAGGCTGGAATTCTCATCTGACATCTGACATCTGCCATCTGCCATCTGCCATCGGATATCCGATGGCAGATGGCAGATGGCATACAAAAAGCGTAATAATTTAAAATAGTATTTATGAAAACCACAATCTCAACATTTCTTGTTTTACTGGTATTTTTAGCCACAGCCTGCCGTTTTGAGCAGAAAGTCATTGAAGACACATATCCCAACGGCTCTCCCAAGCGTGTGTGTATTTACAAAGGCAAAGGCGAAAACAGGGAGATGATCAGGGAGACTACTTATTATGAGAACAAACAAATGCAGATGGATGGTGCATACAAGGATGGAAAACGAGATGGGCCATGGGTTTCCTGGTATATGAATGGTAACAAATGGAGCGAAGGTACCTTTAAGAGCGGCAAGAGCGAAGGCCGCAGAGTCACTTATTTCGAGAACGGAAAGGTTCGCTATGAAGGAAGTTATAAGAATGACCAGCGTGTGGGCAAATGGCGTTTTTATGATGAAAAAGGAAAACTTTTAGCCGAACAGGATTTCTCTGCACCGCAGAAATAAAAAAAGGCCGGGAAATTTCCTGGCCTTTTTAATTAAATCAACCATGATCACGAGATATTTGGAATTACTCCAGAATGCCTTGTAGTCGAGGATCTGCAGTGACTGGATAACTTTCTTGTCGCCAGTGAATTTATAAGCTGCAGTAGGATGGCTCGAGAGGATCTTGGCTTTCTTGCTCAGGATGCTGATCTCGGTTGTCTTGCGGATGTCGATCCTGGTAAACAATTCCTTGTTGAAATCGGCAAGGACATCACCTTTCTTGATCACACCATTCTTTTTCAGGTCTTTGCTGGTGCCAATAACATAGTAAGCTGTATTGAGAGCTTCTTCCTGGGCTGCGATGGTCTGAACCTGGTTGTTGATCTTCTGCCCCTGGTCGTTAACAGTTTTGCTCAGGGTGTCGATCTTCAGGGTGGCAGCTTCAAATTTAATGTTCATCTTGGCCAGTTTCGTCCTCATGTCTTCAATTTCGGCCGACTTCAGGGCAATGTCCTTTTCCATGCGGGTAACCATTTTCTGCAATTCATCAACCTTCATGTTTGCAGCTTTCAGCTTCTTGCTTAGTTTGTTAAGCTGATCCTTGTTTTTCAGCATCAGGCTGTAAATTGACTGGATATCGGTTTTGATCTGATCCTTGGCGGTTTGTTTAAGTTCACCACCGCGCTCGGTACTTAGGTTGATGATATTTTCTTTCATCTTGATCGTATCCAGGGTGCCCTGAATATCGTTGATTGAACGGACAAATTCATTGATTGCCTCATCCTTTTGCATGGTCTGGTTCATCAGGCTGTCGTTGCGGGCCTGTAATTCTTCTGCTTTTTTCTTGGCTTCATGGCCGCAGGATGCGACGAAAACCGGAATGAGAAGAAGCAAAAAATACTTTTTCATTGCTTTGGGTTTTAAATTTGACGTAAAATTAGTGATAAATTTACCGTCAATTCAAGTATTTTATGATTTTTTTAGGAAGATGGACCAATTCCCCTCTGTAATATTGAAGCCGGGCAAGGAAGCCGCGGTTTTGAGAAGGCATCCCTGGATCTTTTCGGGAGCTATTGATAAGAAGGATAATACGTTAAAAGAAGGAGATATTGTTGAAGTGTTTTCTTCCGACAGAAAATTCCTTGCTACCGGCCATTTCATGGAGGGCTCTATTGCGGTTAAAGTATTTTCTTTCCTGCGGATGGCGGCCGGCTTTGATTTCTGGCTTGGAAGACTTAAGCAAGCGTTCGAACTGAGGAGGAAGATTGGTCTGACCGATAGTTTGTCAACCAACGCATACCGCCTCGTTTTCAGCGAAGGGGACGAGATGCCCGGGCTGATCATCGACTGGTATAACGGCGTGGCTGCGATACAAACCCATTCCCTGGGCATGCATAATATTAAACCTATGCTGGTTGACGCCCTAAAGGAGCTTTACGGGGAGAAACTCGTTGCAGTGTACGATAAGAGCGCCGAGACAATGGCACGATCGGACTCCCGAAAACATCATCAGAGATCAGATGTCAGATATCAGATTGCAGATGGCTTCCTGTTTCAGAATGCTGCTAATGTAGAAATTCTGGAGACCGGCCATAAATTCGGTGTGGATTTCGTCAATGGACAAAAAACAGGCTTCTTTCTTGACCAGCGCAGCAACCGGATGTTTGCCCAGTTTTATGCAAAGGACCGTTTGGTCCTGAACACCTTTTGCTATTCAGGTGCCTTTACGGTATACTGCCTCAAAGGCGGTGCAACGCATGTTCATTCGGTCGACAGTTCCAAACAGGCTATTGGATGGACAAAAGAAAACCTGGCTCTTAACGGGCTCGGTGAAAATCTTCATTCGGAGGAAGTTGCCGATGTTAAGATCTTTCTGAGGGAAACCCGTGAAAAATACAATATGATAATCCTTGATCCGCCGGCCTTTGCAAAGACCCACCAGGTCACGAATAATGCACTGCATGCCTATGTGCAGCTGAATGCCTCGGCTATCCGTCGTCTCGAGCCAGGCGGACTGCTGTTCACCTTCTCCTGTTCACAGGCTATCAGCAGGGAGATGTTCAGGTCGGCTTTGCAGGCGGCAGCAATTGAGACCGGGCGCAATGTGAGGATACTGCATCATCTTTCACAGGGCCCCGACCACCCTGTAAGTATTTATCATCCCGAAGGGGAATACCTGAAGGGATTGATACTGGAAGTGGAGTAATGGGGAGCAGGGAACGGGGAACAGGGAACGGGGAGCAGGGAACGGGGAACAGGGAACGGGGAACAGGGAACGGGGAGCAGGGAACGGGGAGCAGGGAACGGGGAACAGGGAACGGGGAACAGGGAACGGGGAACAGGGAACGGGGAACGGGGAACCGGGACTCGTAAATCGTAATTCATTATTAGTAAACTGTAATCCGTGATCTGACATCTGACATCTGACATCCGTTATCAGACATCAGATATCCGATATTTTAAATCGTAATTCGTAATTCGTAAATCATAAATTACTATGTCATCCCGTTTCCCCTCCGAATATTCCCATCTCTGGGCGCTTGAACCCGGGGCTATTTATCTTAACCACGGTTCCTTCGGCGCATGTACAAAATACATCCTCGAAAAACAAAATGAGTACAGGCAGATGCTTGAAGGTCAGCCCATGCGGTTCATGGTGCGCCAGCTCGAAGGTATGCTCAATAATGCGAGGGAAAAGACTGCAAACTTTGTAAATGCCGACTATTCCGACCTGGTCTTTGTTACGAATGCAACAGCCGGGGTGAATACCGTTTTCAGGTCTTTGCATTTCGAACCCGGGGATGAGATCCTGTTTACCAATCATATTTATTTTGCATGCCGCCAGCTGCTGGAATATATAGCTGAAACCACCGGAGCTGTCCTGGTTGAGGCGCATTATGATATTCCCGTCTCTTCACCTGGTGTGATCACCGACGCTGTGTTATCCGCAGTCAGTAAAAAAACTAAAATCGCCCTCATCGATCACATCACTTCGGCAACTGCCCTCATCCAGCCGGTTGAAGAGATCGTAAAGGAACTGGAAAAGAGGGGAGTGGATACGTTGGTTGACGGGGCTCATACTCCAGGAAGCATCCCCCTCGATATTAACAGCATCGGGGCCGCCTACTACACTGCCAACTGCCACAAATGGCTTTGCACGCCTAAAAGCGCAGCGATTCTCCATGTAAGAAAAGATAAGCAGAAACACATTGTGCCCCTGGTTGTAAGCCATGCCGGGCATAATGCCGAACCTTTTGCCGAAAGGTTCTTCTGGCCCGGGACATTTGATCCGTCTCCTGTGCTTTGCGTGCCTGACTCCATCGAATATATGGCTTCCCTTATGCCCGGGGGCTGGGATGCGATCATGAAACGAAACCATGATGTCTGCATAGAGGCAAGGGATCTTTTCTGCCGTGATCTTGGCCTGAAACCAAGCTGCCCTGAGGAAATGAATGCAGGGATGTCAACCATGGAACTTCCCTTAATGGGGAATATACATCCTCCCGCTTATAAAGATGCAGACGACATCCAGAATCAGATGTATACCAAGTACAATTTGGAACTGCCGTTATGGTATTGGTCTGATCCCCCCAGGCGCACAACCAGGATTTCGGTGCAATTGTATAATTCACCTGAGCAATTCAGGTATGCAGCAGGAATACTGAAGGAATACTATTTGCCGGGATAATTTCCCGCTGTTTCCCCTTTCGGTTCATCATTCCCGTTATGATCAATCACGGCCAATGAGTGCATTCCATTCCTCGGCTCAGGGCAGTTTCCTGAACCAGATATACCACGTCAGGTACTGGAGATCGGATGACTTCTGCTTCATTAATTTTTCGGCATCAGCAGAAGTTTTAGGACTTGGGATCATGACATCCTGTCCGGGGGTCCAGTTCGCAGGTATGAGAACATTATATTTTTCTGCCGTCTGCAGGGCGATCAGGGTCCTTTTGATCTCATCCATATTCCTGCCGATGTTCAAGGGATAGAAAAAGATTGCTGCGATCTTGTCTTCAGGGTTGATGATGAAAACTCCCCTCACATCCTTTGTTGAGCTGGCCGAGGTCTGCAGCATGCCATATTTCCTCGAGATTGAAAGATTCTTGTCGGAAATCAGGGGGAATTTGATCTTATTGGTTTCCTTTCCTTTGTATTTGACAGATTCAAGCGATTTGATCCATTCGATATGGCTGGAGACCGCATCGGTGGATATCACCATAAGACGTGTATTCAGTTTTTCAAAATCTTCCTGCATAGCTGCCAGTTCAAGTATCTCGGAACTGCAAACAGGGGTAAAATCAGCAGGATGGCTGAAGAGGATGGTCCATTTGGAATTATTGTTGTCGGGAAAAGTGAGAGCCCCGTTGGTGGATTCGGCCGTAAAAGAAGGAGCTGTTTCTCCGATCAGGGGTATCCTGGTCCGCAATGTATCCTGCGAATGACCTGTGAAAGCCATCAGAAACAGAAGTGCAGATATAAATGTTGCTGGTTTCATTTTATTTTTATTTAGATTAAATTAAGCGAATATACACAATAAAAAAAATACAGCAAGAGATTTAAGAAAATAAACCCGAACGACGATGACAGGGAGAAAAGATCAGATTTCGGATCATTGACTTCCAGTTTCAATTTTGGAGCTGTTTTTTATGCCGATGGACTATAACAAAACTCATCATAAAGTTATGTTCAATGCTTACCGGTTTGCCATTCTGAATTGCGGGTAACCAGGTCTGTGGAATATCCTTTAACGCTTTTAAAAGTCTTTTATCGAAGCTTGCCGAAATCCCTTTGGTCACCCTGTAGTCTGAGGTTTTGCCGCTGCTGTCGACAGTGAAATTAATGATGATTTTTCTATAGTTTTTATGTAACCAGAGGGTGAACCAGGGAAACCTTACCCGTGCCAGAATGGGTTCCAACTGGACTGCCTCACCGCCAATGTACAGGGGCGGCCGTTCGAGTTTTACTTTAGTCGAATCGTCGCCGGAGTATATGGCAAACAAAGAGTCGGGGGTTCCGCAGAAACGCCAGTAAAGCAATTCGTTGGTTGAATGGTCATATTTTTGCTCCAGCTGACCGATGAAGTTGTAATATACCCAAACGCCGGTCTTTCTGCCTTGCACATATACACCATTGGCCGGCCAGCCTGTCCAAATGCTGTCCTTCAGCCCGTTTTTATAAAACCCTTCCACTTCAGCAGAGTCATTACAGCCAAGTTTACAATAGGGGCCCTGGCGCACCTTCTTATCAGATTTAAGGACATAATAAATCTCCTTGTGTTTCTTGTCCTCTACTTTTACAGTTTCCTGGGCTGATAGACGGTCCTGGGCCAATGTTAACAGGACCGTTAAACCCATGTATATCTGAATTAAGTGCCTGGTGTTCATATGTTTGATTTTGCTGACTGCGGATATCATTCTGCCATTGTAACATTCGGATCTGAAAATTCAATTAAAAGGGTATGAAATTTTTTCATAACCGGGGTTTCAGATACTCATGACGAATTTAACTCAGGAATACAGGTAACCCTAATTGATTTTCAGGACAGTGTTAAACCTTTTTGCAAAAAACTCAAAAATTGCTCAAGAGATGATGACATGTCGGCAGGAATTGCAAATTATGGATGCTCAATACCTGCTTTTTGCAGGGAATAATAAAGCTTTATTTACTTGGATAAAACAGATTATTGGACCACCTTTTTCCGGTTTCTGTTGACCACTTTACCTTATTGATCATCAATAAATTGAGATGCTCAGGCTGTTCCCATGAAGACTGATCAGTGCCTACGATTATCCCAAAAAGAAAGAACAGCAACCGTTTGAACAAAACCAATGAAAATTGTCTTTTCTAGACCATAAACAAAAAAGCTATTCCTGAATAATGGCATGATCCGGATAAGCAATATTTCTGAGTACATAATACTACAGTTGCCATAGTAAAAGAAAAGAGATGAAAAAACCATTCGAGGTCTTCAAATTAATGCAGTACTATATATTAGCAATTTGCATATAAGGATTTTTAATATTACATTTGTGCAAGAGATTTAATCATGAGTATGTTTCATAATAAATTGATGAAAACATTTCGTAAATACCTTATATTCTCGCTTTACCTGTCCTTCGTTTTGCTTTTAACTAATTGCAAAAAAGTTCCCTGGTATGGTATTTCTGATGACATGAAACAGTCATTCTCTTTTAAACAAGGTAGTTATTGGATTTATAAAAACGATTCCACAGGATTATCCGATAGCACATTTGTGAGTTCATATACTCATGTTGATAACGATAATACATATGCAGGATTGACAAGGGAGGGCATCAACATGCAGTTTAACAGTAAATTTCTAAATTATGTTTTTATTTCTTATGTAATTTGTGCAGGACCGGATTATCTGGGAGTTTCGAGCATTGCATATCCCGTTCCTGGCCAAACTCAGCCAGGTCCTCTTCTTGCATATGATCCCAATTTGCCGCAAAACACTAATCTAATTACTGATTGTTTTCAGGATGGAAAATTTTTCTATCACTCCATATCATTCGATACTATTAATAACATTCCATATCAGAACGTCATTTATTCTGAACTACGGTCAAATGATAGTTCTTTATACAATCAGTACTTAATTATCAGAAAAATTTATTTTGCAAAGAACATTGGTATTATTAAATATTATGAATTAGACCGCCACTATAAAATTAACAGATCCTATAGTTTATTGAGATATAAAGTTATTCAATAAATCCCACCTATAGATTGTATAATCGGCAAAATTGGATCGTAAAAAGCAAAAACCTTTGTACGATGGCCAATAACCCCTACATCATCGAATTCGCAGGAATAGCTACCCTTCCTGATCCTCTAATTCGCAGGATTCGCTGCGCTGATCCGTTTGGGGGAGGCTAAACCTCTCCATCCCTTGGCTCGCTTCGCTCCCCCTGTCTTTTTCTTTTTCCGCCTCGGCTTTCAAGCAAGCTTGAAGCCTCGGCGGAAAAAGAAAAACCCCGGCACTTTCGTGCCAGGGTTTCGTGGTTGCGGGGGTAGGACTTTACACCCTATAAATGTATATTGATTTTCAACCATTTAGATTTTGGTTTTTAGTCATTTTAGTAGGGAAAATATGGGTATTTGTCTCAAAGATTGTCTCAATTATTACCTCAGTTTTTTGTAGGATAATTGTATAAACTAATGATGTCTTTATAGAGTCTTCCTTCTTTTCTAATATCATTTAAAAAATCTCTTAATCCTTTACTCCAATGCCATTCCATTGAAATTCCATCGGATTTAAAAACATCTCCAATGCTTAATATTATTTCCTTTGATGTAATATCAAAGAATACCAAATCACCCGATATCTGTTCTTTGGATTTGTCAATGGATTTATAAAAAAACATCATTCCAATCCCCTCTTTATATTCTCCTGGTTCCAGATTAGTTATGGATTCTCTTATGAAATTAAAAGGATTTTTTTTAGAAGATTCAAGTTTGAAGCAATCCTGAATTTTTATTTGATCATTCCTAAGATTAACCGGTTCATAATTTATCTTGTTTATACATGACAGACAATATGGTATAATACAAGTCCATAGACTATAAAATTTTCCATTTTGATCTAGGATGAAATTATTTATTGCCCTAAATAAGCCGTTGGTATATTTATATTCCTCTCCAAGATCATTAATTTTTACCATTGTGAAATCTGCGCCATACCAAACAAGATTTGACGAGTTGTATTTTTTTATGGCCAGTAATAGATCCTTCGTGAAATACTTCTGTGATTCCACGGTCCTCAATTTAAGGTAATTAATATGGTTTGTGGGAAGTGTGAGAATATTGTGATCATTGAGATTTTCGAATGTTATATTATCTATAGTAATGTCATTTATTTTCACATCCAATCGTTTTTCCTGGCCAATAATCAAAAGTTGATCTGTTTGACTAAAAATTCTGAAACAAGGCAAAAATAAAAGAGCGAATAAAAGCATTGATCTGAAATAATATCTATGACAAATTGCAACCATTCCGCTAGATTTAAGTATAAATATAAGGCTATTGTTATGGGGGTTAGGGGGGAAGTGTATATTACCCTTAAATGGCTTCTTTCTTTTTACCTTCATATTTCTCCAATTTTTCCTTTAATTCATCGATTTCCATTTTCATTCTTCTTTTGTCATCGAGATAATCCTGAATTATTTTCTCATACATTATTCCATCCTTATTTGTAGAACTAGGGATTATTGTTTTGCCAGGAATTTCAAACCAAAATGACATTGGTATATCCAATTTGTTTGAAATTTTTTCAAGCATAGATATTTTTAATGAATCGTTCCGAATTGCTTGATAAAACCCTCCTGCTGTAAATTCAATAGAATCACCCTCTTTTTTTATTTTTATTTTTATCTCTCCATAAGAGGAATTAATTTTATCCTTTAATTTATTGTAATCTATTCAATTATATTTAGAACAGATATAAATATCACTTAAGAATGATAAAAATAGTTGACAAATGATATTTCTATCTTATATTTGCGACTGAAACAAGACAAATATAAGACAATAACAAGACAAAGTAAATACCTATTTGATAGTATGATCACCAAGAAGGCCGCGAAGAAATTAATTAAGGAATTACCCCGGGGATCTGCAAGATTGATCAGCCAAAGGTTAAAGATCCAGGGTCATGAATATACTGCCGATTACATTAGGAAGGTTCTGGATCCTGATGATCCCCGTTCCAATCGTGATATTATTGCCGAAGCAAATGCTCTTAGAAAAGAGTTGAAAGAATTATCCATTTCAATGGAGGACGATATTCTTAAATCATAATATGATACCAAATACGAATCCTGCAGGGTTACTTAAAGATGGATCAGTCGAGATCTTTGTCATGAATGGTGATCCTGCCTGTTTTTACCAAGGGATTCTCTATACATGGTCAGAATTTCCCCCGGAAATCATCGAACAGTTAAGAGCAGAATTAAGCAAGGATTATAAAGCCCTTAAAGGCCTCTATATTCTGGGCATTGCTGATCCTGAGGAACAGCTCAAGAAATATACATTCTGCCATTTTGGTGATTTTGATAAGGTCCCCGATATCAGCCATCAGGGTGAATTTTCACCGGAATATTGGGATTGTGGTCTTAGACCTTGTCTCGCAGATGGATTGCTTTGTCATATTCCTGAGGTCCCTTGTGGTAACCTCACACCTCATGAAGCAAAGATCATCAGGCTTATTGCTCGGGATCTTCCAAATAAAACAATTGCAGATCGGATGGGAGTAACTCTTCATACGATGAACCGTGAGGTTAAGAATATAACCAGGAAAATTAATTGTAATACAAAATCCGGCATTGCTTCTTTTGCCGGACGAAACAATATCATTTAACAGGCATCAATCCAACAAAAAATATATGTTTTCAAAATTCAAGCAATTAAATCTTTTTGGCACAAAAACTGAGGATTTCGGAAAGAATCAAGAATGCCAAAAAGCGCAGGATTCGGCAAGGGGTGATTCAAGGCCCCGGGATCCTCCGGAACCTGAAACAATTTGTCACGGTAAGAAAGCAATCTTGACCGAAATCCAGAAAGAGCGAGCCAGGTTTTTACACCAAAAAAGTAAAGACCTGGTTTCAAAAGCCTACAAAAAAAATCTTCCCCAGGTTAAAATCGAAGAAAATGACAACATTTAGTAATTATTCAGATGAGGATCTCCTGATCACCAAGGCTTCCTATAAAACTCACCTCGCAAGATTGAAAATTAACCGGTTCTGTTATTCTGAAATGCCTGCTTTTAAGCAGCAGGTAGAAAATGATAATAAGGCCATTGATCGCCTTATAGTTCTTTTAGATGCTATTGAAATTGAATTCTTAAAAAGGGAAATATATGTTCAAGGTTAGAAAATTCGATGTATGCCGTGCAACCGGTATTACTTCATTTGCTATTTCATGGGATCTCCTGGATGGCCATGGTGAACAAAATCATGAGGGAGCATTCCTTACAAGATCAGATACTGAAAAGCATATCATTTCTTCAAAGAGGTCTTATATCCTGTTATTGTTTGAAAAATATGTATTTCACGCCAAGGTCCTGATAGAATCAGGGAATCCTGATTATTATCGGACACCTGGTAAAATCGATAGTCTTGATCGACTCATTAAATATTGTCATTGGTTCCAGGATAAAAACCTTGAAGGGATCTGCAGGGTACTTGCAAACCCTGATATTGAATCTCATCTGAGAAAACTCCTTCCAACCCCGTTAAATAGCTCATTCCATTCATCCGAGCAGAGAGTACTTGATATGATGGTGTTCGTGAAAAAAGAACTTGAAAATTATCCTACACAACCTTTGAAAATATCGCGTCATGAAGAAAGAGTTTAATTATACATTCCCCCAAACATCGTTATTATTAAAAGCAGAAGGAATACATTGGAAACCTCAGTCTTTCTGGAGAATTTTAGGTACAAATTCAAAATCCATGAAGGCAGTACTGGTGGAAAAAAGTGAACCTTTTGGTAAGTTCATCCCAGCATATTCAGTTTCCGAGATAGGAATGATGATCCCTTTTGGATTTTTCAATGAGATGAAGATCCAGAGATATCTGCAGGGATTTTATAAATACCAAGCAGACGATAAGACCTGGAGTAAACCCTTCTCCACAGAAGTTGAGTGCAGGGCTCATTATCTTCTCAACCTGATTAAATCAGGAAAGGCCACCATACAGGATATTAAAAAGCCTGAAGAATTTCTGCAGATAACCAAGCCGGCGCCGGCGAAATAATCACTTGTCAATTTCTCGTTCATGAAGATCACGGAAGAGTGCGTGAGTCGTATATCGTCCTCTGCAAAAATTGAAGATGTTATTGCAGATTTTGTGAAACTTCGCCGACAGGGAGTCAGCCTGATTGGCAAATGCCCCAACTGTGGTATAGATGCAAAAGGAAAAGGAATAACAGTAACTCCTGCAAAGGGTATATTTAAGTGCTTTTCATGTGATTTCGGCGGGAAATCCCCCATTGATTTCTTGATGCATATTAAGAAACTGAAATATCCCGAAGCGCTGAAATACCTGGCTGACAAATATAATATCACAATTGAGGAAGAGCAAAAGCCTAAGGGACCACAACGTAAAAATTCCAAAATAGAAACCTTCCGGGACCGCCAGCTGATCTCCTCCGGATTGGACGATGCAGATCAGAAGGCCACTACCCTGGTGGATGAGAAAACCCAACGAGTGGTTGATGTTTTTGAGGCAGGTACCAGGGACCAATATGGAAAGATTGCCCCGGGGGATGATCTGATCATTTGGTATTATGACCTGGACGGCCGCCCGGTGATGTTTCAGAAGCCTAAGGCCAATAAACAGGAACATCTGTTCAGAATCCGCTGGCAGAATCCGGATCTTCACAAGGATAAGGATGACCGGCCCATGAAGTATTCATCTCCCTATGGATCCGGCAGCCATATTTTCATTTCTGAGCAGGTTAGGGAAGCGTACAGGAACCGCCGTGTGATCAAGCGTCTATTTATCCAGGAAGGGGAGAAGAAGGCCCTGAAGGCCTGCAAACATGGAATTTTCTCTGTTGGTGTAATGGGTATCCAGAATATTGGCCATAATAATAAGCTCCCCTATGAACTGCAACTGTTGATCACAGCTTGCAAGATCGAGGAAGTGATCTTTGTTTTGGATTCAGATTGGGATCATTTGAGCAATGAACTCCGCGTGGGATCCCGGGTGGATCTTCGTCCATATTCGTTTTATAATGCCGTTAAGAATTACCGGGATTATTTCAAAACGTTTGTGAATATGGGGATCTACCTTGAAATCTATTTTGCAACCATAAAAGGCAATGATCTTCACGAAAAGGGGATCGATGACCTGATGGCGGGATCTCTTAAGGGAAAAGAACTTGATTTGTTCCATGATATCGATACGGCCATCAATGAAAAGGATGGTGATGGACAATATATCCGGATCAATAAAATATCCACGGTTTCAGATCTTAAATTGCTTGAATTCTGGCATCTTCATAATGTTGAATCCTTTGCTGATAAATATAGGGATACCCTGGTTAACATCCCGGAATTTCAGATCTGCAAGCATAAATGGAGATTTGGTGATAAAGGGAAACTTGAACCGGCACAACCACTGCAGGAAGATGAGCAGTACTGGGAAAAGGCAACAAAGACTGATCGCGGCGGGAATGAGTATTTTCAATACCGGTTCCGTTATAAGTATACCTATATCTTCCTTCATCGTCGTGGCTTTGGCCGTATTATGATGGCCGGCAAAAATTATTCTTTATGTCATGTCCAGGACAAAGTGGTTGACCTGGTTGAAGCCTATCAGATCCGCGATTATATCACTGAATTCACCAATACGATCATCAAGGAACCGATTGATAATGTAGAGGTGATGGATATGCTTTACCGTGGCGGCAAACAGTATTTTGGTCCGGATAGCCTGGGAAACCTGGATTTTGTCCGACCGGTGTTTGAATATGCCGATAAAGGGCATCAATTCTTGTTTTTCAAAGACAAATATTGGAAGATAACCTCTGAGGGAATCGAAGAAAAGCCAATGGCTGAATTGTGTAATTATGTTTGGAAGGATAAGATCAATGATTTCGATGCAAAACTGATTGATTCTGAAATGTTCAAGGTCCACCAGGTAAATGATGCTTATATCAAAAAGCATAAGCGTGAAGATCTCCGGGATTTCATAGGTCAATTTGAAGTGGAATGGTCCGCTATGGCCAAAGAATGCCACTTTGCTCAATTCATTAGCAATACCGGAGAATTCTTCTGGTGGAAATATCAGAATGAAGTGACCCGAAAGCCTGTCCATGATATGCGTAATGATGAAGAGCGATTTGAAACTAATCTTCACCTGGTGTCAAAAATGACTGCAATCGGGTATATCCTGCATAAATACCGTGATAAAAGCTGTGAGAAAGCTGTTATCGCCATGGATGGAAAGCTCAGCGAGGTAGGGGAGAGTAATGGCCGAACCGGGAAAAGTATTTTGGGTTTTGCCATTGGCCATGTGATCCCTCAGTGTTATATCGGCGCTAAATCCAGGGATCTGGAGCTTGATCAATTCATTTTCGAGGAAGTAAATGAAAAGACGGATAGTATCTTTTTGGATGACGTTCGTGCTAATATTGATTTTGAATTCTTTTTCCCAATCATTACCGGAAAACTTACCGTGAATTCAAAAGGCCAGAAGAAATATACTCTTTCCGAACGTGATACGCCAAAGCTTTACCTGACAACCAACCATGCCATCAATGGCAATAGCTCATCCTTCAAGGACCGGCAGGCCCTGATTGCCTTCAGCGATTATTATAATGAATCCTGGAAGCCGATCGATGAATTCGGAATCAATTTTTTTGATGAATGGGATGAGAAGCAATGGAATCTGTTCTACAACTTCATGGCCTTTTGCCTTCATCTATACTTTAAGGTTTCACAGCTTGGATGGGGAGTAAACCATACCGGTTTGATATCACCCCCGACCGAGCGCCTGGAGCTTCGCAGGATCCGCCAGTTTATCGGGGAAGATTATCTCACCTGGGCTTCGGAATATTTTGGCGTTTCTGAAGAAAACAAAGTTGATATCACCAATATGAATATCAACAGGGATATCGCCCGCAGCGAGTTGTATAATGATTATCTCGAGAAAACGCCTTCACAGCGTAAATACATGAATCCTTTCCGATTCAAAAAGAAGATGCTTTCCTGGTGCCAATATACCGGATTGATGTTCAATCCTAAAAATGTGGATAAGAATGGACAGCCCGGTGGTGATGACAAGCGGGGTGGCATTGAGTATTTTACAATAGCAGATGAACGATTTACCTGATGTCTATGAAAAGTAATGGTCAAAATTCAGTTAACCGATCCTGTTCTGTTTGCAGACAGAGAGCCACGTTTAATATGACGTTAAGCAAGGGATTTGCCGAGGTGCATTTTAAGAAGCCTTTTGAAGCTGCAGATCTGTGCCGGGCATGTGCAATTGAGAATCTCGTATGGGATAATACACCCCGGGATCTTGCAGAACGTAGGGTTTATTCATGTAAGGCAGATTATTCAATTCTTGGTCATTCCATTTCCCATGAATAAAACAAACATAGAATTTTGTGATTTCACCTGGAATCCGATCGTGGGCTGCAGGCATGGTTGTTCATATTGCTGGGCCCGGGGACAACATGACCGGTTTTATTATCCGGAGAAATTTGAAATGCCCAGGTTTTATCCTAACCGGCTAAAAGAACCATATCAAAGGAAAAAGCCAGCGAAGATCTTCGTATGTAGTATGGCTGATATCTTTTCTCCTGGAGTCAAAGATGAATGGATCCACCGGGTTCTTAAAGTTGTTGCTGACAATCCGCAACATACTTTTCAATTTCTTTCAAAGAAACCGGCCCGGTATCATGATTTTGATTTCCCACTCGGAAATACCTGGATTGGTACATCGGTGGATTATGCCAGACATGCCGATCGGATTGATCAATTGGTATCCTGTGGTTGTAAATTCATATCCTTTGTTTTGGTTGAACCTCTCCTTTCTTCTATGGAAGGAATTGATTTCTCCGGAGTGGATTTTTTATTCGTAGGAGCACAAACTGGTCCGGATGCCGTAATCCCTTCCCGGGAGTGGATCTACTCTATTAAACATCATCATCCGATTTATAAGGAAAATATCAGGAAGTTCCTATGAGATTTCAAATAAGAGAAATAACACAATTCCCTTGCCCGGTATGTGATCAGTCCAGGGATGTTATTATACGGACATATTCTTTCAATTATTCCATATGCTGCAGGGGGATTATCAGGATACGCCGGCAGTACCCATTGCTTCATTATTTTCTCTCTATATCAAAGTTTATTCAAGAAATTTTTTATCAATTAACACGAAAGGTTTATGCCATTTAAAAGATTTGATGCTGAAACTTGTCAGGGAACAAGTCGCAGCCATGATCCTTTTCTGAGGATCGTAAAAGTCGGTACCATTGCTTTCTCCACCGGTGCACTTGAAATGATGCAATTAACGCAGAAAGACACTGTAGCTTTTTTTCAGAACGAAGAGAGCCCCGAGGACTGGTATGTTATTTCTGACAAGTCTGCATCCTTTTTTAAATTAAGATGGGGAAAGACCGGGGATAAGGCAGTTGTCCAGAATGCATTCCTAGCAAAGAAGATCCTTATGAGCTCAGGTGATGGCCAGGCGCATTCACTCCGGTTGAAGCTTATCCGCAGTGATGTGAAAATTGACAATCGGCCTGCATTTCTTTTAATAATTGTAGGGGGGGGTATTTCGCAATCACCAAGTGTTGAAATTGGGCATAATGCTGATGAAATTCTGGATGAAATCAGATCAAATTCCAGTAAACCCTTTAAACCTGAAAGGAAGGCCAGATGACAATGAATAAAGAAAAACGCAAAGAGCTTTTAAAGAAAGGCATGATCATTCTCAGAGAGCAATACAATCCAAGAATCAATGCCTGGATTATTGCCAATCTTACATGCTCCGGAGGATGGGCCAGGTTTGGAAAATATTGGAGCCTTAAACAGCAGGAATGCCAGGCAAAGATTGTGGAGATCATCAGGGAAAACCCCGATAAATATACAATGGATTTATAACAATAAATTTTAACCGTATGGAAACATTAAAAATTGAAAAATCAAAAGTTAAGAAGTTATTCAAGGAGGCTCCTGAATACTTCAAGGAAGTCCTCAGGGACACCTTTGGGAAGGAACTCTTCTCAGAGAAGATCACCGATCGCATCAAATCATTTGAGGATGCGTGTGTCGAGCTGAAGACAACGGAGGAAAGCGTGATCAAGAATTATGATACAGTCGACGAGGTTGCATATCGTAAACTTAAACTCATTGCAAAGGCATTAAACGAAGGATGGGAACCCGACTGGAGCAATTCCAGTGAATACAAATGGTGGCCGTATTTTGTATGGTCCTCCGGTTCCGGGTTCGATTTCTCGCTTTCGTATTACCACTGCGATTTCGCGAATGCGACTGTCGGTTCTCGCCTTTGCTTTAAGACAAAGGAGTTGGCTCAGTATGCCGGCATTCAGTTCATTGAACTTTACAGGGATTTTTTAACCATAAAATAGTAATACCATGGCAGCAAAGAAAACACCCAAGATGAAATCAGCAGATTCATCATTCGATTACAAGAGCATCAAATCATTTGAGGATGCTTGTATGAAAATCGAATTGGATCCCGAAGCACTTCCGGAGGTTTCTATGATCCCGGAGGAATTCCGCAAAGCAATCATTAATTGCTACAAGCTATATATCATTTTTAAGGCCATAAACAACGGATGGATCCCCGACTGGAATAACTGGAAACAGTATAAATACTTCCCCTGGTTCAGAGTTCTGTCCTCCGGTTCCGGGTTCGGTTTCTCGTCTTCGCTTTGCGACTTCGTTGGCACGATTACGGGTGTCGGTTCTCGCCTTTGCACTGACACTTCAGAGAAGGCCCTGTATATCGGCCAGCAGTTTGGTGAAGAGTATGCTGAATTTTTCCTGATCAGAAACTAACAACTTCAGGTTGTATGCCGATAGAGCTGCTTCTGTCCTCCAGTTCCAGGTTCGATTTCTCGAATTCGAATTACAACTACGATAACACGAATACGAATGTCAGTTCTCACCTATGCAATATTTGCGGCATAAACCCTGCCCACATGGCAAAAAATAACGATCCTGAAAGGAGCATTGGTACCCACAAAGGAATATGATCCTATTCAAAGCAAAGGCACATGAAAAGAGTAAACAATTTATATCAGATGATCTGCAGCGTCGAAAACCTCGAGCTGGCCGACTTGATTGCCAGGAAGAATAAGTCAAAACAGCCCGGGATCATCGAGCACGATAAGAACAGGGAGGCAAACATTCAGCAGCTGCATGAATCCCTGGTAAATAAAACGTACAAAACTAGTCAGTATACTACATTTACTATTTACGAGCCGAAAGAAAGAATCATCTTCCGGCTCCCATATTTCCCGGACCGGATTACCCATCACGCCGTGATGAACATCTTGGAGCCGGTATTTGTATCGATGTTCACGGCAGATACATACAGCTGCATCAAGAAGCGGGGGATTCATGCTGCAGCCTATGCTGTTAGAAATGTGCTCAAGGATATCCCCGGAACTCAATTCTGCCTGAAGCTGGATATTCGCAAGTTTTATCCAAGTGTCAATCATGAAGTTTTAAAGCAACTCTTAAGACGGAAGATCAAGGACCAGGATCTCCTCTGGCTGCTCGATGGTATCATCGATAGCGCCGATGGCTTGCCAATCGGAAATTATCTGAGTCAGTATTTCGCAAATTTCTATCTGAGTTATTTTGATCACTGGATAAAAGAGGTCCTGAAAGTCAGGTATTATTTCAGGTATGCGGATGACCTGGTGATCCTTTCCGGCGATAAACAATATCTACATCAACTTCTCAGCCAGATCAGGCAGTACTTGCAGTTAAACCTAAAGCTCGAGGTAAAACAAAATTACCAGATATTCCCGGTGGGATCCCGGGGAATTGATTTCGTGGGATATGTCTTCTTTCATACCCATACTCGTCTGAGAAAAAGGATAAAACAGAGTTTCGCCCGGATGCTGGCCGGAAATCCTAATCCTGCATCCATTGCATCTTATAATGGATGGGCCTCACATTGTGATTCAAAACATCTACTTAAAACACTTTTACATGACTAAATTTTCACAACTCGGAGTAAAGGTAAATACTCAACATTTCGTCGGTGAGAAGATCAGGATTTCATCGATCCTGAATGTTGAAATTACGGTTCATGCTTATAAGCTTGTACCGTCGAAACAGTTTAAGGACAAAGGCACAGGCCAATGTCTGCATCTACAAATCACGTTTCAGGGAGTAAAGCGAATTGTATTTACATCTGCAATGGGTATGATAGAGGCCATACAGCAGATTCCAGAGGATAAGTTCCCTTTCGAAACCGTTATCAAGGAGGATGTTAAACGATTCTACTTTAGTTAACCTATGAAAAAAGTTTATCAGAAAGTAATTGACAAGAATACAGGCGATTGTATGCAGGCGGTAATCGCCTCGTTGTTTGAAGTTGAACTGAATGATGTTCCCGAGTTTATAAAACTTGGAGAGCATTGGTTCTGGATGATGAGGAAGTTTTTTTCAGATCATGGTTATCCACACCTTGGGTATATAAACAGAGGCATGGGAATTGGCACGAAACTCCTTAAAAGAGTCGCAAAATTTGATAGAGGGATAAATGGTTACCTCTATGCCTCTGTACTTTCTCAGAATTTTGCAGATGGTTGTGGTCATGCGGTTGTTGTAGATACTGATCTAAACATTGTTCACGATCCATCACCTAATCAATCATCCATGTGCCTGACCCCTGATGATATACTGGATATTATGGTTACAAAGCCAATAATCATTGGCAGGACTGGTAAGGTCTTTACATACGAAGAATATGACCAGTTAAACGAAAAAGAACGTGCCTGCAATATTTGGAATAAATAAAATGGGTCATAAGGTGCCGATTAAACGCAATTAGTTGCGTTTAATCATCAATAAAATGACATAAAATGCAATTTTATCTACATTTGATGGAAAGTTATCGATATGAAAGTAGATCTTAATAAAAAGCAAAGGGTGATGATCCTGAGTTGCATCAACGAGCGGTTACAAGTTTATAGTAAAAGCCTTAAGGATGAGATTAATTTGACCAAACCTGACAAAAAATGGATCAAGGCTTATAAGAACAAGATTGAAACCATAAAGCAATTACGAGAAAGCATTCAATTTAAGTAGTCATGAAACGATTCCCAGGTCATTCTAATCCCCCTAAGATGCCAAATTATTTAAGTGACTTTAAAAGTATATCAGCCCTGCTGAGAGGTCGTATCAAATACACATTGAAGGTGGTAGATGAGTTAAAGGATGTAAACAATGACAAATCTAACAATGTTCACATGCGGGTTCTTGCCAATGAGATTATGCGAATACTTATTAACATCGCGGACCAGGATCGACAGATTATTAAAAAGATTGAATCCGAAATAGTCCCAGGTAAAAATTAATCCCATTATCTCATCCAGGATCAACGATCGTTATCATGGAGGTATCAAGGGTCAACCTCAGTGGTTGTTAAAGCCGGGCACAAGCCTGGCTTTTATTATTCATGAGTATTGAGACGCACTTAGCGGATCAATGCGAATACCTTATAAAATTATCCCCCAAAAATCTCTTTTCGCCCCGGCGCCCCCTTTTTTATGAATAATCATATAGTGCTTGTGTACCATGAGAAAAGTTTCAAAACGCTGATATACATATATATACTCTTATTATTATATTATTTTATAATTTGTATTGATATACCTTATATGAAATAAGGTAATTTTCGTGCTTTCGTGCGCACGAATTTTTATTTTTTGTAATCTATTGATTTGAAATAATTTGAAGTGTGTTTTTTACTGCACGAAAATTGCACGAATCGGTACTAATTGCACTAAAATTATTTTCGTGCGAAATAAAATTTTATAAAATATTGATATTCAATTAAATAACGGTTTTTGCTGCACGAAAGCACGAAAGCACGACGATTTTTGCGTTTTTTACCAGGGGTGTCAGTACAGACGGTAAGATCAATTTTATTACCTTTGAATTGCTTTCTTACCTTGATTTTTCACCGGATCATCCGGATCCCTTTTTAAATCCTTTCCATTACTAACTTTCGATATTACATTTGCTTATGCCATCGCCAGTCACGATAAAGATTAAGTGTGATCAGGTCCTGATCCGGTTTCTTGAAACATTATATGGATCGTCACCGATATCATTCCCGATTAAATCAAATTTTAACATGTTCCTGGATGTTTTTCTGCAAAAACCTCCATTGGATTACCAAGAACAGGATTTTGGAGAGAATACATTAATTATTCGATTGCCTTATTTTGAAGTCAAGGATGTACGGTCCTATTATTACCTCAGTGATAAAGCCCAGGCAAAATTCGTAGAAGAGATCTATAAGTTTTTTAAAATCACGTTTCGTCGTGAGATCAGTAAATATATTGTCCTGGGATTATACCGTAAAGACAGCATTGAACTGTTTATCGATAAATACAATTTATCACTGGATTGCTGGGATATGCTTGAGAAAGATTACCAGAGATACATCAAGTTATCCTGGAAAAAGCGCCTATTTAGAAAGAATAAAAATTCCTCAGTTAAAGACCCTGTTTGTCCGGAACATGGAACACCGGAGAATGTAATGGAACCTGTAGTATAAAAATCAAAATTTATGTCAATCGATAAAAATTCAAACCGTATACCTGAAATCTGCAGTATCAATTATGTGAGAACCGATGAGGTTGATTCCTTAATTCAGGGCAGCGATCAATTTCACCAGGTGATCACTCTTAAAAGTGGCCATAGTTGGAAGAAAATATATTTCACTCCGGATACTGCCGAGTTTACAGAAACCGAAAAACCAGATGATTCAGGAAATTATTTTGAAATATCCTTAAAAGCTGATTTCCCTGGAGAAGATCAGGATAACCTTTCCTATTTTAATGATATTACCGAACGGCAGTTGATCATACTGGCCCGGCTTTCATTCAATGAATCAAAAATAATTGGCTCTCTGGATAACCCGGCAAAGTGTATCACCAAGAAACAACTCACCCAGAAATCCAAAGGCTCCAACCTGGAATTTGCCACTAAAACAAATAGTAAATCCTTGTGGTTCGAAGCAGGAGGTGGTATGTTGCCTAATTAAACAAGTCCTTTACCACGCGTATTACACAATATAATATTGTGGAATAATACGCAGGTATGATCGAGCGAATCCTTGAGCTTCTTGAAGCTAAATGGCTGATCCATCGGGAAACAGCCATTTCCTATTTACCCATGTTGCTGGCTTTTGTCAATGGACAGAAGTTTGCCTGGTCCCCGGAGGAGGAAGCTGAAAATAAAAAACGCAGCACGGCTAAGGTATTATCTTTTGGCCGTAGTGTTACGGATGTTGCCGGGGAATATTCTCTGGATGATCCTATGATCCCGAGTAATTCCGTAGCCGTAATCCCGATATCGGGTACCATCCTGGCCTGGAAGTCTCAGATCCTGATCGAAAATGTCCAGAAAGCCCAGGCTAATGATAAAATCATATCCATTCTCTTCCCGGTAAACTCCCCGGGAGGCATGGTCTTTATGACCGATATCGCCGCCCAAACCATTAAGAACACCGATAAACCCTGCGTTGCCATGATCATGAACATGGCATGTAGTGGCGCTATGTGGCTTATTTCAGCCATGGATTATCGTATTGCCACGTCTCCGATGGATTTTGTGGGATCTATTGGAGTAATGACATCCTGGACAGATTTTTCGGATTTGTTTGAAAAGAAACTGGGGATATCAGTGAAGGAGATTTATGCTACTCTTTCCACAAGGAAGAATGAATTTACCCGGGCATTAAAAGAAGGTAATACTGCACCTATTGTTGCAGATCTTGATTTTGTTAATCAGATTTTCCATAAGACCATGATGGATAATCTTGGAATTCCTCAGGATTCCGAAGTGTTTACCGGAGCGACATATAATGCCCAGCAGGGAATCACCATGGGACTCATAGATGAGATTGGTACCATGGATTATGCGCTTGAGTATGCCTATAAACAAGGCTTATCCAATAAAATCAAATCATATCAATTCACCTAAAAATTAATCATCATGTTCAAACAGTTAAAGCTTACCGTCTTGGCGTTCCTCGGCATCGCTGCATTCATGCAGAAGGACGGGAAAGAGCAAATTACCGAGGAACAGAAAGGGATGATGGTGAATGAATTCGGTACGGAATATACCGAATCGTTCGTCAAGGCCCTGGAAATGGAGGCCAAGGGGGAAGCTCCTGACGCCACGTTTGTAAACACGATGGTTTCGAATCTTTCAGATCACCTGCGCAAAGCCCAGGCACAGAATGCCGAGCTGAACAAAACCGTGCAGACGATGAAAACCGAGACCGATAAACTGACCGGTATCGTTACCGAGCAGAAAAAAGCCATCGATATCCTGGGAAAGAAACCCGAAACAGATCCCCCGGGATCCTCGGCTTCTCTTCACGATCCCAAGATCAAATGGATGCCCGATGGAAAGGATACCCATCTTTTCGGTGCAAATCTTTCGTTCATGGCCATTGATACCAAGCATCCATACAATATGCGTGCGTATGCATCGATGGCAGCCCGTGCCGGTCTTCAGGTTCTTGCCCCGATGGCCTCTTCTTCTCTGGATTACCAGAGTCTGAAGGATGACCTTGGTGAATATTACCGGGTTCGCAAACAGGACCGGATCCAGAGCTTCTTACTGGAACTTCCTTCGCTGACCACAATTTTCCCACTGGAAAGTGGATATCAGGACCAGGCTGTTCTGGTTAACATGTTCATCACCGAAGATTTCTCACAGGCCGATTCCACCGCCCTGGGAAGTTCGTTTGATAATGTGGTAAAAGGCGGGTACAAATTCGAACCCGAAACCATTACCATGTATGATGCCATGTTCGCGCACAAATTCACCCAGCTCAAGGAACTGGAAAAGACCTGGATCGGTTACCTTAACCGCGAAGGATCCTCCACCATGAAATGGTCGTTCATTGAGTACATCCTGGTTGAAGTTGGCAAAAAGCTCCGCAATGAGCAGAATCTGCGCTGGGTCAATGGTATTCGCAAGAATCCCACCGTCAATGTCCCCGGTACCGCCATGGGCGCCAGCAATGGTATCAAGAAGTTCCTCAAGAACCAGATTGCTGCCTTCAAACTGAAACCTTTCGTCGTTGGCGAATGGGCTCCTTCAACCATTGCACATTATGTGCGTGACTGTACCATGATGGTTCCTCAGTATCTGCGTGACAGTGGACGGATTGTTCTGTATATGTCCATGGATGCACAGAGTTATTACCATCAGAACATTGAAGCTCTTCACGGCCTTCAGGAAGACTATGTCCCTAATGAGGATTTCGTGCATGAATTCCCCTCGGTAAAGATTATCCCCGTTCCGGGATGGTCGCCCAGTAAACGCATGATCTGGACCTTGACGGGAAATATTTCCTTGTTCGAGGATGTTCCTGGTGAAATGCTCAATTTCAATATTGAGCAGGTTGACTGGAGCCTCAAAGTCTGGAGCAACTGGAGAGAATCTGCATGGGCCTATTATGTAGGGAGGAAATATGCTTCTGCAGCTGCTATGCCGGATGACTATTCAACCCAGCTGATCTTCTGCAATGATGTGGACGAGCCTGCTGATTTTTATCTGCCCATGGATGCCAATGATACCACACCCAGTGTGATCAATCATAGCAGCCTGGTCAGTGTTGGAAATAGCCAGGCCACAGCCATCACCGACATTGATGACTGTGCAGTAAACCAGGAGGTCCGTATCAAGTGCGGCCCGGGGACGAATCCCATCACCATTGCTGCAGCAAACAAATTCTCACTGCTCACCGCAGCATGGACACCTTCAATTGGTGATGTTCTTTACCTGAAGAAACGTTCGGATGGAAAATTCATCGAGCTTGCTCGCAGCAATGCCACCAGTGATGCTGTGGTCATTGCCGATGGAGATTCTTCTCCGGATGTGTCGACAGGAACTGAATTCATCACTTCAGCCAACACTAACGCCACCGCTATTACAACTTTCGACAAAGCAGTCGCAGGGATTGTATACAAAATCAACGGCGGTAGCGATACCCATGCTTCAACGATTGCCAACAGCGGCAACTTTGTACTCACGGCAGCAATGACCCTGGGTATAGGTACCTGGATTCGCCTCCAGCTGGCTGCCAATGGCAAATTCTACGAAATCGACCGCAATGCATAAAGCTTAAGGGGGAGGAACTTTCTTTCTACTGATCCTCTCCCTGGCTTTTGCCAGTCTTAACCCAAAAAAAGTACAGACATGTCATATGCAAATGTAAATGTCGATAAGCCGGGAAGGAATTCCGGTATCGGCGGGAACAAAAAGGATAAAATTATCCTTTTCGATTTCGAAGACGTAGCAAGTTTCCCTTCCAGGGATTCTAAAGGTGTTGTTATCACCGACAATATAGCCTTTAATTCAGGAGCTCACATGATCACGATCTACGGCAGCGTGGATAAGATCAAGAGTGGATCCACCAGTGAAGGTGATATTGATGCCGAAGGATTCATCCATACCCTGGAATTTGATCATCCGGGAAACAGTGTTGCAATCCGTGAATTCAAGACTAACTGGGTGGGACGCAATATCGGAGCAGTCGTCCAATATTGCAATTCCAACCAGAAGGCTTTATTTGGTACCCCATGCTCTCCGATGAGGATGCAGACCAAGTGGGAAGATACCAAAGACAAGAATTCCACCGTCATCACACTGAAACAAGCCGCAAAATGCGAATATGAAGTGGGCGACTACCAGGGAACCTTGACCTTTGATGCACCGGTTGCTACCGAAGCAGCTGATGCAACTTCCATTAACCTGGCTCCTGGAGAAGGCCGCTATCAGCTTACCGATGGCACCGCCGCTCCTGCTGCCATCACCACTTGCAGTAATGCGGTGGATGGAATGGTCTTCTCCTTGATTGGATCCGGCGGATCGCATCCCTCGACCATCAGCGGAACAGACTTCATGCTCTCCTGTGGAACCGCATGGACTGCTCTCTCTAATGCCGAGATCACCTTCAAAGCATTCAAGAGCGGAAGCAGCACCTGGAAGTTCATTGAACTCAGCCGAAAATAAAACAGATTATTGCTTCTGTTAATTCTTCCTTTCGAAACCCCGGTATCCTAAAAAATCCCGGGGTTTTCTTTTGTCCTTTTTGCATAAAATCCTTCTGTTTATGTTTGATTCTCAATAAATCAGTTAAAATTCTTAGTATGAAAGAAGCAATTTTAAATTATTTCCGCTCAGACCGTTCTTATAACGGAGGTGTTGCCCTGGTGATGAAATATTCGCATAAACTGGGCTTTAAACGCATGCTCAACCTGCAGCATGAAAGTGATTATCTGTTGGGCATAGTTCATGAAGAACTTCGTGAATTGGGTGGAATTACTTCTGCAGAATTTATGCGATTGACCCGTTTGCCAATCGTAAAACAGGAAATTCCGGTTGCAAGTGCACAACCTCAACAGGGAAGTAAACCCGCTGCAGCAATTCCACCCAAAGGGAAAAAGAAAAACCCTTCAACAAAGCCGGCTACAAAATCCCCAAAAAAAGTGAGCCGCAAAAAATAAGGCTCAGGGATCATCCTGTATTCAGGATATTTGAAGAATTCCCCTTTTTGCGGCAAGCAGATTGTCCCCCTGAGCTGAAAATCCTTCGTACGGATATGAACGCGGCCTATGATGCTTATAAAGCGGGCCACGAATCTTTATTTTCAGCCAAAACCAATGATCAGGTTTATGATCACGCCAGGTTAACGGTTGAAAATTACCTCAATAACCGATTGATATGGGACGAACTCAATTATTTTAAAAAGAACAATCAGATCCTTGGGCATCATCCCATTTTCTCCTGGATGCACCGGGTGGATGAAATCCGTAGGTTGAAAATAGGTGACCTGGTCAATCTTAAAATTCGTCTTGAGAATAACCTGGTGAGAAACCGTGCAGCTGTGCGCCGATCACCCAATCATCCGGAGACAGGAAAACGAAAAGACCGTATCGCTCAGATGCAGCATGAACTTTCGGAAGTTAACCGTTTACTAAACATTTAATGGAGAATCCGTTTTTTAATATTGAAGACCTGGATAAAGAAGTTTCCATTGAAGCCTCAGATGAAGATAAAAGCGGCATTCTGGCCGAGAAATATCTCTCCATCCACGAGCACCGGGTTGAAGCCATCAAACATCTCACAGGAAGAATCCCCCAAGAGGGGGAAGTGTTTTTTTTATGGACCGTAAATTCATTCAATGCCTTTACATTCATTCCCTTTATTATCAAAGAATGCGGAGTTATCCAGGAATTGGTGTTATCAACGTATTCCATCAACATTCGCATTATTGATGCCCTGATCAAACTCATCGACCGGCAACTCATCCTTAAGGTAGATATTTTCATCAGTGATTCCATCCGCTCACGCTTGCCTAAAGTGTATGATCATTTGATATCTCTGGTGGATCAGAAACCGGTGAGGGTTCATTATAGCTGGAATCATTCAAAAATAGCTCTGATCCGTACCTCGGATCATCATTTTGACGTGGAAGGATCCGGCAATTGGGGCGAAAATGCCCAGCATGAGCAATATGTCTTTGTTAATTCTCGGCAAGTGTTTGAATTTCGTAAAAAAGAAATCCTATATGGAATTGACTCAGGAGCAATATAAGTCTATTGAAACCCTGGCCTCGATCAATTACTCGACCGAGAAAATTGCCTTATATCTTGGCGTGGATCACAAGGAATTCCTCCGGGATTTTTCGCTTTCCGGATCCAAGACCCGGTATCATTATGATCGTGGCCAGCTCATCACTCAGGTTGAAATCGATAAATCTACACTGAAAAAGGCTAAAGACGGTAATCTTACGTCCATCCAGCAATGGAAAAAGGATTCCCTGGCCCAAAAATTGGAGAATCGTAAGAAGGAAATCCTTTATGACCAGGAGCGCAATGATTATGAGCAGCTGCAGGCTTTGGTTGAACGGGGTGAAGTTCAGAACCTGCCTACTCACCTGGTTGAATATTATGAACAGATCGATTTTATTCGCAGTCTGTATAATAAATGGCAGAGCAAGAATTATATCATTAACACAGTCACCCTCAAATGGCCCAAAATATCCAAATACCAGGTTGCAATCCTGTATAATGATACTCTGAACTTTTTCAACCTGGATAATAAAGTCAAAGTTGAAGCCTGGGCCCAGATCTATGCGGATAAACTGGACAATATGTCCATTTTGGCCCTTGAAATGAATGATCTGGAAACCGCCCGGCGCTGCGTGGCAGATGCTGCTGCAATGCGAGGTGTAGGAAAAGAAAAACCCATGGAGGTCCCGTCAGAATTTTATGAGATACGCCCGGTACTCTATACTATGCGGTTAAAGGATATTGGAATGCAAGAAACAAATCGCATAGAATTGGCTGAATTTATTGACCATTTGGATATCACCGAACGTGAAAAAGTAAAAGTTCGCCGTGATGCCCAGGTAGAAGAAGTTCCATTTGTATTATTTCAGGAAGATGCCCCGATACAAGATAACCAAGGATGACGCAGATATCCGGTATTCCAACTGGATCTCTACTTTAATTGATTTAATCCGTCCATCCAATTTATATGTCATTGGCGGACGTGGCACGGCTAAAAGTACGGATATCCTCGCTAAACGAGCCATCGAAATCATTCACGATATGCCCAGGGCAAGTTTTGCATTTGTTTCGGATACCTACGTCAATCTGATGACTAATATTATTCCATCTATTATCTTAGGATGGGAAAGCAGGCTGAATTTTCATGAACATACCAAAGAAATGCCTGGTCATTTTGTGGTTGACCAGGAACCGCCCAGTCATTGGCCAAAACCCTATATCAAAACCTTTTCCTATAAACATACCATCTCAACATTCAACGGTTGTAAATTCTTTTTGACATCTCTGGATCGTCCCTCTGCCAATGCAGGGATATCGGTAGTACACCAGTTTGGTGATGAAGCCAAATATTTGCTGGAGGAAAAATTGAATAAACTCTTTCCAACCCTGCGTGGAGATTACCGCTTGTATGGCCACAGCCATTATTTTATGGGCCAGACATTTTGTAGCGACATGCCGGATCCCAATGTTGGAGAAAGTGACTGGATGATGCGCATGGAAAAGAAAATGGACAAAGAAAAGATCCTTCGCATTATCCAGGCAGCCATGGTAGTCAATGAAATAAATTGGGATATTTACTATGGGAAAAAAGCCGATGATCAAAAACGCATTGATAATGCAATTGCAAATAAAGCCAAATGGGATGTTCGACTTCGAAAAATCCGCCAGGATTCAACCTTCTTTTATGTAGTCTCTTCATTTGCCAATGCCGATATCCTGACTTTGAAATATTTCAGGAATCTACTAGAAACCCTGGATTTTGAAGAGTTTAAAACAGCTGTTCTGTCCATACGTAAATCATTAGATAAAGGCGCCCGATTCTATGGCAATCTTTCTGATCATCATTTCTATAGGGATGGATATAACTATGATTATTATGATCAGTTTGGACTGAAGGATAGCATGGTGCAGAATAGTGCAGGACTCAGATACATTCAATCGGACAAATTACTCGAGGGGGGATTTGATGCGGGCAATATGATGAGTCTTGTTATTGGGCAGGAACAGGGCAATACGTATCGTATACTTAAGGGCATGCATACCATTACCCCTGAATGGATTCGTGAACTATCCAATCAGTTTCTATTGTTCTTTGAACCACATAAACGAAAGGTCCTTCATCTGTACCATGATCGTTCGACCAATGCCTATCGTAAGAGTAAACGTGATTTTGCCACTCAACTCAAACATGATCTTGAATACAATGCACAGGGCGTTCGTACAGGTTGGGTTGTAACACTGATGTCCGTAGGGCAAGGTAACATTACCCATGGTGATGAATTCAATCTGATGAATACAATGATGGGTGAGAAGGATAATCGCCTGCCTAAATTACAGATTGATATGTTTGAATGTAAATACCTTAAGAGTCAATTGGAGATAACCCCTGTTGCCAAAGGTCCCAAAGGTGAGATTATTAAAATAAAGAAAGGTGATAAACTTTCTGCCAATCGATTGCCCATGGAGTCAACCAATTATACAGATGCATTCAAGTATCTATTGTGTAGACCCAAGTATGTATCCATTGCACGTCAACGCAAACGTATTACTATGGGTACAGTAAGTGTTGTGTGATCTTCTATTGTCTTCCCTAAGTCACATCTGTGTTGGATTCTATTGATTGAGTCCTGTATTGTCGTGTGTGACGTTCTGTCATATATCCGCCTGACAGGGCCTCCGAACGTGCAAACCCAGTGCCAAGCGGGTCGGTGTTAATCACGGGATTTTTTTTTGTTTTTCTGGTTTCTGATGCTTAAAAAATTGACATTTTGTTATTTAGTGTTGAAAAATTCAACAGAAAAAGGCAGGAGGACAGGTTTTCTATTCCTGCTCCCAAAATTTTGCTTCCTTTTTCTTTGATCACCGGCGCCAAAGTAAAAGGAAGCGAAAAAGAAACCGATTGGCCTACCCACATTTTATGACTCAAAATTCCTGCGAAGTTAAGCTCGCCGAAGTATCGTGGCGCTAAGTGCGATCCGGTACAGAGTGAAATACCATCGCCCTTTGGGTTTTTTCAGATTCTGCCGTATCATGACCTAAACACTTGCACCAGAACTGCGCGCTCCGCTTGGTTAGAGTAGCAAAATTTTGTTCCACTTAAAATTTAAAGCTATGAAAACCATGAACTTGTTTAACTCGATTGCCTCGGAGATCGGCATCACGTATCACAATTCAATTCCCACTTCTGAAATGCAAAAGATCACACAGTCCAGTGCTGCATATGATTTGCTTCGCTCGATCTGGAATGATCAGATCGAACTGTATGAATCCTTTTATGTTCTCTATATGAACCGTGCAAATAAAGTTCTCGGTTATCGTTGCATCAGTCAGGGAGGGATCAGCGGAACAGTCGTTGATCCGAAAGCCGTTTTCCAGGCTGCATTGCTTGCTAATGCATCTTCCCTGATCATGGCACACAACCATCCTTCAGGAAACATGCAGCCTTCAGAAGCTGATAACAAGCTTACGAAAAAGCTTATTGCAGCTGGTAAGGTCCTGGATATTGATGTTCTGGACCACCTCATCCTGGATACGAATAACTTTTATTCCTATGCCGATCAGGGTCAGATGAACTAAGAGAGAGTCCCGGGAGATCCCCGGGACTTTTTTTTATGCTCGTCTGCATGGCTGCGCCTTCCTTTTTCTTTGAAGGCATAGCAAAGAAACAGTAAGCGAAAAAGAAACCAACAGGGGCCAGCGCACTGCTTTACTGCTCAAAATGCTTGCGAAGTTAAGCCCCGCCAGAATATCGTGGAGCTAAGTGAGATGCGGTTGAAATGACTAATCTCCTTCCAGGTTCATTCAGATTCCTATTGACGTATTTCTTACCTCAACCGGTGACCAGTAAATACTAAGGAATCAGACCTGAACACTTGCACCAGAATTCTGCGCGAAGCTTGGGTTAGCCTGCAAAATTTTTAACAGGCGAGCCAGAGGCCACAATAAGTCCCCAGGGCAGGGGCCAATCCTATGTTTAAAGAATTAAAATCTGAATTTTTCGAGTATTTCGAGTCTCTCACCCCTGATCAGGTAGTGGAACTCTCCGGTCAGATGCCCATTCACAATCCATCCGGTCATCAGATCTCGGATTACAACACGGCATTCCTGCAGTTTCAAAATGCAGAAATGAAATTTACCGTGGTTGGTGGATTCAAACAATGGCAAAAGTTTGGCCGCTGCGTGAAGAAAGGAGCCAAAGGCTTCTTTATCTTCATCCCCACCATGAAGAAAGTGACACCCCAGGAGGGTTCCGCTTCATCAGATGAAGAAGAATTCGACCGGTTCCTGATGGCCCGGATCTTCGATGTCTCTCAGACCTTCGAAATGAAAGAACGTCAGGAGAAAGAAGAAGAGATCCTTGTTGAAGTAGCCTGAGTTAAGAGGATTCCGCTGAAAATGCGGAATCCTTTTTTTATGTTCGCTAAAATTACTTACCCCTGTGTACACTTTCTTCTTTAATCGAGCAATGAAGAAAGAGTGGGCAAAGAAGAAACTTTGGTTGGCCGGCGCACATAGGTTACTCAAAATTTGCTGCAAAGGTAGCCTCATGAAAATATCATGTCACTAAATGCAATGATCATCTTCCTGAGGTCAGTAACATGATCGTTGCCCGCTGGGTTCATTCAAATTCTTCGAATTGTGACCTGAACGTTTGTTCCAGAATTTTCATTACGGCTGTTGTGATCGCATAAATTTTTAACCGGCGAGCCAGATGCCATAATAAGTCTCCAGGGCAGGAGCCAACTATCATGACTAAAGTCAATACTGCCACCGCACAGAAGACCGCTGAATTCACTTCACCCAAGACCGACATGGTCCTTGTGAAGACTGAAGTAAAGCCTGCAGCTCCAAAAGAGCCTACCCTGGATGAAAGGATCCATAAGGTAGAAAATCTTCAGCTGCTGGTCACCAAACGGTCCAAGCTGATCCAGACCCGCTCCGAACTGGAACGTTTCCAGATCGGGTCCAATGACTTCAACTGCAATATGCAGTTGAAAGACTCCGATGGGAATGCATTTACCACCGGTTTTACTCCCGGTATCAAGAAAGTCATTGACTTTCTTAAAGCTTCCTTCGATGCAAGCATCCAGGAAATAGAAAACAAGATTAAATTCTGAAGTTTTCGGGTCCCGAGAAATCGGGACCCTTTTTTTATGCTCTTAACCTCGATGTCCTTTAAAAAGATTTTGATTGCAAATAAGTTTGCTTTATGCAAGCTGCACCCACTATCGACCTCTATGATGCAATCAAGGAAATGAGACGGTTGACCTCTATGAACCAAAGCTTTTCTTTTGTTCATGCAACGTATGATCGTGAAAGAGACCAGTCCAATGGTTTTCGGCATGTAACACGTGCCACTTTGCGACCTGCAGCTAAAGGTGAAGACCAAAAAGACGCTGATCATATGCTTTTTTACCAGGATCAGGAAATTAATCAGCCAAGAAAATGCTGGCAAATCCTTCTCATGTGGTTCAATGGGAAGAAATGTGTACTTAATTAATTGTTGTATGGCCGAAGATATCGATGTAAAATTAGTCCGGGAGGGTAGTAAAGCCTTTGCTATAACGCCCATCGGCGTGTATGCGTTCGATGTATCCGGTAGTTTTTCAGTTGCCGCCCAGAGTGTATTACCGTTTTATACCCATACCAGGCAGTTAATGCCGGTACAGATCGGCGGATTCCGCATTGTGGCCAACGGCCAGCAGAATGATTATCCGGAAGAGCTGCGTGGGATCCTCGATAATGATCATCAGACCCCGGGCGCCCTCAATAAACAGGTGGAGTTATTATGGGGCCAAGGTCCCGCGCTCTACCGTCTGAAGTTTGAAAGCGGCATGCGTTACAAGTACTGGGAAGATGATAAGGAAGTTCAGGATTGGCTGGACTCATGGGATTATGTGGATTATCTTCTGAAAGCCTCCATTGAGTTCCGTACCATGAACGGGCATTTCACAAAATATTACCGCAACCGCGGAGTTCGTATCGGCAAGAAACCGGCCATTGCCAAATTGGATCTTATTTCCTCGATGTTTGCCCGACTGGAATGGCCGGATGAAAATAACCAGATCCAGGGTATCATCGTGGGTAATTTCGCTCAGCCCTGGAAAGCACTGAATATTTCGTTATTTCCCAATGGACTTACGCGGTACCCGATCTTCGATCCGGATAATCCTTTCGCTTTTCCGGTAGCCATGCGCTATTCTAACCTGTACAATTTTGCTTTGGATTATGAATACAGCCGTAGTCCCCTTCATGGGATTTTGTCCTGGATAAAATTATCGGCTTCAATTCCCAGGATCCTTTCAGCCTTCAATGCCAACAGTATGACCATTAAATATCATGTGGAGATCCCTTCGCTGTTCTGGGCTGGGGAAAAAGAAAAGCTGGAGGAAAAATGCGCTAACGAGAATAAGCCTTTTACCGAGGCTTTGTTCAAAAAACATCAAGATGATCTAATGGCCAATTTCAGTAAGGTACTGGCCGGAAATGATCAGGTAGGTAAATTCATTACTACCGAGAGTATCTATGATGATGCCTCACAACAATATGTGGGGTTTAAGATCACGCCCCTGGATCAGAAAGTCGGTGATTATATCGATGCCCAACTGAACATTGTCAAGGAAGCTGCATTCCAGGTTACGGCAGGTATCGGATTACACCCGGCCCTGAGCAATCTGAGCAAAGACGGAAACCTGCCTTCAGGATCCGAGCAGCTCTATGCTTTCAAATTGTATAAGTCAACCAACGTGGATATCCCCATGAACATCATCTGCAAGGACATCAATATGGCTCTCAAGGTCAATTTTCCCAATAAGGATCTTCGCATAGGATTTTATCATGATAATCTCCTAACCGAAGAAGCTACCTCACCGCAACTGAGAGTCAAGAATCAGGGATCCGGTACCGGTGCGGACCTGAATTCACCAACCAAATAAGTTAAGTGTTATGATTTTCAATAAAGATAGCAGTGGAAGTGGGGAATTAAAGCAGCTCATTGGCTTTATTTTCGCCTCGATCGACTTCGATAACCTCAAGAGTTATATCGAAATGGGGGAGCGGGATGTGAAAAAGATCATATCCTCGGAAGTTTTCAAGGTGGCCCTGGATCATTACACCTCGGAGAATTTTCAAAAGCAGGTTGAAACTTCAACCGTAGGTGAACCAGAGGATGCTCATCCGGAGTACCTCACCCTGGACGAATTGGTATTAAAAGTCCAGTATCCGGTCGCAATTGGAGCCTATCGTAAATATGCCCCCTCAAACGACATCACCCATAGTGATAAAGGCCGTCAGATCTTCGTTTCGGATGAAGAAAAGCCGGCCTTTGAATGGCAGATTGAGAAGGATAATGAGAATCTGCTTTCATTATACCATGAGGCTGTGGATATGTTGCTTGAATTCCTGGATGAACATATCGATGATACGGTCCCAACAGGTGATCCTGAGGTTCAAACCCCTCTGTTACCCTGGGGAACCACTAAGGAATATGAGGCGACAAAGCAACTTTTTATTAATTCGGCCGATGATTTTGAGCAGTATTTCTCTATTCATCGCTCACGGATGGTGTTTTTAGCCCTGGTCCCCTCGATGACCCGGGTACAGGAGGGGCAGATCAAGCCTTGTTTTACAGAGGAAAAGTATACGGAACTCAAGGAACAGATCCTGGATGATGATCTGAGCGAAGACAACAAGCCCCTGGTGGAGCTTGCCGCCTCGGCCCTTGCTTTGATTTCCATGAGTGTCGCTATCAAACGCCTATCCATTGAACTTCTTCCCAATGGATTATTTCAAAATTATACTACCTCCGTCATCAAGTCAAAAGCTGCTTCCCCCAAGGTCGATCGCAATGAAGTTTCCATCAACCTGGAGCGTGATGGTATGAAAGAACTTCGCCGGCTTCAGGACCTGTTGCACAAGATGGATATAGAATCCAGCGGAGTGACGGAAATTACTACAGACCTGGCCGATCGGTTCGATCCGGCATTAAAATTTGCAAGATTATAGGTATGCATAACCTACAGATACAGGATCGTAAAATATCCATCGACTTTCCCTCGAATATTGACGAACTGTCCATTGGGGAGAATGGACAGTTTGCCATGTATTGCCGCTTGATCCTCCAATATATCAGTGGATCGATTTCCGTGGATCAATTCAAGGCCCTGTTCTTTATAGAATTGGTTGATATAAAAAAATCATGGAGATATTATTTCTTTTCTTCTGAAAAAAAGGAGGTGATCACCTGCGAACTATTGAGACTTAGTCAGGTGATTGATTCATTTTTTGAAGAGTATGAAAAAGAAGGCAAGCCGGTAAAGGCTTTCCAATTAAACACGGTTAAGAATTTCATTCCACGGGTATGTCGCTGGTATTATGGTCCCCAGGATGGATTCAAGGATATGACGTTTTGCGAATACCGTAGCGCCTTTACCTGGTTTAAAGCCTATTCCGATACCAACCAGGAGAGTGATCTGGATCAACTGATCGCTATTTTATACCGACCACGGAAGAAATTCCTATGGATCCGCAAATATTTACCAGGGTATAATGGACAAGAACGGGTTTCTTTTACCTCAAAATCCAATCCTGAGTTAATACAATTTCGCCTGAAGCGAATTGTTCGCCTGCCCTTGCATGTAAAATACGCGATATTCCTGTATTTCTCAGGATGCGAGGATTATCTTAGAAGTGGCAGCCCCACCATTGATGGCAATAAGATCGATTTATCCATCATTTACAAACAACCTAAGGATGAACAGCAAGCCAGCGAGCTTAAGGATATTGGTATTCTTGGGATCCTGTATAGTCTTTCTGAAAGCCGGGTGTTCGGATCCATTGAAGAAACCGATAGCCAGATGCTTTGGGATGTGATGATCAGATTGTATCAGGTAGTTAAGCAAAATAAAGACATAGAATCAAGATATGGTTCCCGTACATGATTATATCGCCCTTTGGGAGTATATCGCTTCACTGATCACAGATCAGGACGGAGCTCCCGCCTTTAGCCGGGTTATCCTTGTGGATGATGAGCCTCATCTGCAGACCCAGATAGCAAAGATTGCAAACAAGGAACTGTTTCTTGTAATTGTAACTCCTTCTGCTGATTACCAGGCCTTGGATGAAGACAATTATGGAGAAATGGATAATTGTATCATTTATGTACTGCAGAAGATTGATCTGCGCAACATGGATGATCAGGCTCAAATCCTTGAACGGGAAACAACCCAGTCCCTGATGGCACGGGTTAAGAATACCATGAAGGATTTGGCCGATGATACGGATCATGAAAATGAGTACATCCGTCTCATGCGAAGACTTAATAAAGGGAAACAGCATACCGACCGGGAACGGAATTACCTGGGATGCAATGGCTATTCTTTAAGTTTTGGATTATTCACTAACACTTTGTAATATGACAACAACAATGATTCATGTCTCTGGTCTGTTTTTGTTCCTCTATAATGTCGGCTTGGTCGCATTCATGGGATATGTGATCAGGGCCTACCTGAAAGAGGGTAAACTACCGATGGAGGATTCAAAAATATGGCACGGATTGTCCCTTGTGGTGAGGACTCTTCCTCTAATCTATGTCGAATACCTGTGCTGGCCTGCCTGGCCTTACATGATACTGTATGGCCTTTTTGCGGCCAACTGGGGCTTTACTTGTTGGAATGTGGGAGTAAACTGGATCCGGGGACTTCCTGCATCCTATCTTGGAAGCCAGCAGAGCGGAACCGGCAGCAGCGTGGATATCGATGTCAGTCATACCCTGATTTATATCGCCGAGCTGGTTTTGTTTGTTATGACCTGTGTTTATCTAGTATTATTCCTTTGTAATATCTTTTAATGTAATGAAACCCATCATTCAACCGGATCATGTTGATATTCTGATAGGTATTGTCACCGGATTGCTCGCACTGGTCATTTTAATGGCTACCATCATCGGATATTTCATCAACCGGTCGTTTGACAAAAATTCCGAAGTAATTGAAAAACTCACGGAAGCCATAGATGGAATCAAGGATGAATTTATTGCTTTTAGGGAACATAATTCAGCGGCTCTTTCTGCGATTTCTGATGATCATAAATCATACAATGAACAATTTCTTTGCCTGACTGAGACCACTCAAAATCATGATACTCGCATTTCGGTCCTTGAACATGATTGTGTAAAGAACCATGGATAAAAAATTAACCTTTAAAATTTGGGTGTTGACCCTGTTTTCCTCCAATACGGCGGTAGCCTGCCGATTGGTACTGGGGGCGATCGGGTTCATCTGGTCCCTGGTATTAATTTCATTGGGACATACGGGATCCACCATCGAATGGGCTATTGGAATATCAGCCGGCTTGATGGGCTTGGAAACCTTCGATTTGTTCAAGAAAACTCCCAATCCCTACCAGGATTATTATAATTATGGATCATATTCCACTAATGCGGGAAGTATTAACCAACCAGGTACTATTTCAAAAGAAGAACCTCCTGCCCATGGACAGGAATTAAAGTGAGTATGGCTGATGTAAATCTATTAGCGCCAAAAATATTACAGCATGAAGGGGGATTCGTGGATGACCATGCTGATCATGGAGGAGCAACCAATATGGGAGTTACCCTGGGTATGTGGAAACAGGTAGGTTATGACAAGGATGGAGATGGGGATATCGATGTAGATGACTTAAGGATGTTGACCCGTACAGATGCCACAATCGTCCTTAAACAATTTTATTGGGACCGGTGGCAGGGAGATCAGATCCTGAGTCAATCGGTCGCGGATATCCTGGTGGATTGGCTCTGGTGTAGCGGAAAATGGGGTATCGTGATCCCTCAAAGAATTCTTGGGGTCCCTCCTGATGGGATAGTAGGCCCCAATACCATGAGTGTAGTAAACTCTCAGGATCCCCGCCAGTTTCATCAAAAGGTGATGGGAGAACGAGTAAAATTTATCCTGGACATCGTTCGTAGGGATCCTAGTCAGGGAAGATTTCAAAAAGGATGGTTAAACCGGTTGAATGATTTTAATTTTTCGATATGAAACAATTAACCTGGGGCTTAATTCTGGTGGTTGTATTATTACTTCTGAGCTGCAGCACATCCCGCCAGATGCAAAAACAAAGACAGGAGTCCAAAATAGATTGTACTGCAGTGGAAAAGCAGGTCCGGCACAATGATATCGAAACCGATACTAAAAGTCAACTTACCTCTACCACTGAAACTACGGAGACTATTGATACGGTAGTAACGGTTGCAGATCCAAAGACCAGACAGTTTCTCCAGGTACCTATCAGGATGAAACGAGTCATTAAAAGCCAGCAGTATAGTTCTACCCAGAGTGCAACGAGGGATAAAAGCCAATTAACCGATGAAAAGACGATTCATGAGAAAAAGGCTGTTCTAAATGAGACTAAGGTGGTTAAAACTCAGCGCCCAAATCTTACACTGTATATCGTCATTGCCATATCGGTCCTTATCGTTTTGTTATTTGTATTCCTATGGAAACGTAATCTGTTTGCCAGGTTCTTTGATGTGTTCAGGCGCTAAAGTCCCTAATACAGGGCGCGGCGCACTGCCTGTGTGGCCGTTTTCTAAGGACCTATTTACCTGAAGATCCGGATCTGTAAGCCACAGTCCGGATTTTTTATTTAGCTGAATATCAACAATATGATATAGTTGCATCAAAATACATGCAAATAGATTTGGATGTTGATATGGGATTGTCTTACTTTTGTCGTGTTTTCTATGACAAAAATTTAAATAAGGGGTTCTAATCGTTTCTCTATGATCGTAAAATCGAATCCTATGACCACCCAAACAATTCCAGATACCACAGAACAATGGTTTGATGAATTTATCGCCTTTTTGCGGTCTGATCAAATTCAAATATCTGCCGGTATTGCTCCAAAGGAGAAATTGGATTTTTATAATGTGATGATGTCAGGGGATTTGAATAAGATTTTATATGCATCTCGGAGTCTTACATCAGTACAATTTATAAAAAACATTCTTTATGAATTTTCACAAGAATTAAAGCAGAGGAATTGTAAACCGCTTCAATTGTCTGTTAACTATTCGGATGCCAGAGTCTTGGTATGGGCCATTGTGAATGATGATGATGAAAACACGGAAGATGATTTATTAATGGCGGAGGCTAAAATTAATGCCAAGTATCATCAGTTTGGATTCCACATTTCTTCAACTATTCTTGAAGCTTCAGATAATTATCCAATTCCACCGCAGTACAGATCTATCCTTCCAAATTAATTTTTAATGCCATCACCTGAAGCGCACATTAAACAAGTATGCGGAAATTTATCGTTTCTAGGTCATATTAATAAATGTTGCTGTTCATGGGATTGGCAGGTAACTGTTTCATTTTATGCTGCTGTTCACTTGGTGAATTCACATTTGGCCCAATTTGATCTACATTATAGAACTCATGCGGATGTCACAAATGCTATAAATCCTGAAAATACCTTATCTGTTTCCAAACTGCCTCAGGAAGTGTATCTTTCATATAAAAAGCTACAAGGACTGTCCAGGAGATCCAGGTATCTTGTTCATGATGATCCTGCAAATCCATCCTCCGATTGTTTTTTAACGTATGATAAACATTTTATCAAGGCCGTTAAAAAGCTTGATATTCTACTAGATTACTTTATTACCAGCCAAAATTTTTCAGTCCCAATCATTGAAGTTAAATGTATTGGATTGAAATTAGTAGATCTTAAACATCTCAAAGTTATTCTCTAGATTTTTTAATTTTCTTTATATCCGGACCATCAATTTGATGTATCCGGATTTTTTATGTCCTTTCCTGCCTTTTTTTCCTGCAGTAAACTTGCTGCATGGATGGTAAATTCGATGAAGTTCAGCTTCTATTCATTGAACGTTCCCTGGAATTGCACGGGGAAATGATCACGGATCTGCTCAGGGGTCAGATCGAGCAGAAACATTTGATTAAGAACGAAGATCTTCTGGATTCAATCGATTTCCAAGTGAGCAAATACGGCATTGATCCGGTTCTTCTGATTAGTTTTTTTGCCTATGGCCGCTTCATTGAAATCAATTGGTTTAAACGCTCGCAGAATTCCCGCAAACTAATTGCCAATAGCAATCGCCTGCAGTGGAGTATGCGTGAAAACCGCAAAAGGACCAAAAAGAAAGATACCCGTTGGTATGCAAAGACGGCCTATGGTTCAATCAATCATCTGATCGCAGTTCTGAGCAATGATTTTTCGGACAGCGAACGGGATTATTTAAAACAATTATTGGAGTTACGCTATGAGTCTAAAAATTGATCGCCTGCAGCTGGAGATCATTATCAATAATGATCAGGCCCGAACTTCATTGAGAAATCTCAATGATGAAGCTCTCAGTATCCAGAAGTCCATGAAAAACATGGTCAAGGGAACGGATGAATGGATCCAGGCCACCAAACGACTATCCTCCATCAAGCAGCAAATGGATAGTATCTATGATTCCATAGGTATTGCGGGATTGTCCATCGCGGAGCTGAAAAAGAAACAGCAGGAATTCAATATGGTTCTTAACCAACTCCCGGCCAATTCACCCCAGTATGCAGCTTATAAAAAGAACCTGGATGAGATCAATCTCCGGTTAAAGGAACTCAAAGGCAATGCCCAGGCGGCTATGCCTGCACTGGAAGAAGGGGGTCTGAGCGGTGCCTTTGCTAAAATATCCGGGTGGGCTCTAAAGATAGGGGCCGCATTTATGGCCTTAAGTGCCATCAAGGATTATTTTAAGGAAGGTATTGAAGCTGCGAAAGAACTCCAGGATATAGAATCACTATTACTGGAGAATCTTGATGGTCAGAAAGACGCTCAGCAGCAACTGATCGATTTGGCCAAGGAGAAGTCCAAGACTACCCTGTATAAACGACAGGAAATCGAGGAAGCGGAGAATTTTCTGGCTATCCAGGCTAGAACGCCGGCTCAGATCAAAAAGACTATTGATGCGGCCATGCAACTTTCGGTGGTTACCGGGAAAGATTTGATGGAATCTGTTCGCGATCTGGATGCTACGATGGAAGGAAAACTGGGCCGTGGACTAGGTAAACTGGCCCAGGAATTTCAAACTCTTTCCAAAGAACAACTCGCCCATGGCGATGTCATCGAATTGGTACGTCGAAAATATGCAGGCCTGGCCGAGGGTGAGATGAACACGATCGAAGGGAAGGTGAATCTGCTGGTAAAAGCCTGGAATGGACTACGAAGAACGATCGGAGAAATGGTTCTTGGGCAGGGAAATATGTTTGGCGGGCTCATCCAGGGAACAACCGATCTTTTGAATTCATTTAAAAAACTTTTTGAGATTCCGGTATCTCAGAAAATTACCGAGGAAAAGGATGCCCTCAACAGCCTGGTGTTCCAGATTCAGGCCACCAATACCAATCAGACCGAACGTAACCGCCTGATTGAAGAATTGAGGGTTAAATATCCGGAGTTCCTGGGAAATCTTAAAAATGAAGATGTAACGAATGAGGTATTGGCCAAACATCTCGAGCAGGTGAATTACCAGTACATGGAAAAGATCCGCCTGGCTAAATCCGAAGAGACTTTGACGGCTATGGCCGAAAAGGAATCCAAGGCTTCGAAAGAACTTGCCTCCACCGAGCAGGAACGTAACCAGATCCTGGCAAAATCCATGGACCTGTTATATCAGTCCAATGCCGCAGAAGCTCGCCTGGTGGAACAGGCTCCGACACTGGATGCCAAGATCGAGCTGGTTAAGAAATATTGGGGCGCCGTGGGCGGTACCGGTGAAGCCTTTCTTATTGCTGCTGAGAAAGCCCGTCAGGCATCGGGGAAGATGAAACAAACCCAGGCTGATTTCTCCACCGCTTCCGTTAAGATTGCTGAAGATGCCATTAATGGATCCTTGAATCTGACCAATAGCCTTGAAAATGTATCGGATCAGATTCTTCGAATTGGAGTTAAAACTCAAGATGAAAATCTTAAGTCAATTATTCAAGCTGAAATCCAAGACAGGGCATATTTAGCCAAAATCGCAGATAAAAAGAAAAAAAGTCAAAAAGAAAAGGTGGACTGGACGGCTAAATCAGAAGCGGAGCTCAATCAGATCATTTCTCGCTCCCGTGAGGAAGGAGCCACCAACATTGACCGTACCCAAGCCCGCTTGGCTCAGGCGGAATTAAAACGCCGGGATAAAATAGTAGAAGGAGTTGAGAAATATCAGGACCTGATGCGCGAAGTGACCGAAATGGAGAAAACCAACTTCGCCGATAAGCTATCCCAAACGCAGAAAGAGATCCAATCGGTCAATGACAAGTATAATACCGAAATCCGAAAGATCGAGGAATACCAGCAACATAATAAAAAGCAGCTTTCTCCCACCCAAAATAAAGAACTTGATGATAATGTTGGCAAGCTTAAAATAGCCCGGGATGCCCAGACCAATCAGATTCTCGTTCAGGCTGAGCAGGATTTTGCCGATAAGATCAAACAGATCCATGAAGCCCTTCGTGTGGGGCGCTTGTCCATCACCGATCGGGAGCTGTATGAGATCAATAAAAAATACGATGACCTGCAGAAAGAGATCCTCGATGCGATCCAGTACCGCTACGATCAGGAAGTCAAACAAGCCAATGGAAATGCTGAGCTGATTGCTCAGGCCGAAAAAAATAAAGCCGCAGAACTGATAAAAATTCAGGGAGATATGTCCCTTTTGCAGCAGGCCCGGGATCAGGAAACTCAAAAAGCAACCCGGGATGGTCAACTCAAGTTTGATGATGACCTCAAATCCCTGCGATTAAAAGGCGAACAGGACCTGGCCAAAGGCAAGGAGAAGATCCAGGATGAGGTCAATGCCAAGTATCGTAAACTGCTGGATGAAAATGTCAATGATGAGCAGCGCACCCAGGAGATCAAGGCGCAAATGACTCAGGAATCCAACGAAAAGATTGAGCAATATCAAACCGAGCATCTGGCAAAAATGATCCAGAAATATGCTCAGTACGCCAGTACTATTGTTAGTTCTCTCTCTGCATTGGAACAGGCATTCACGGCAAAAGAGAATGCAGAAGTTAAAAAGAATGAGGATTCCAATAACAAGAAGAAAACTTCTTTAAAAGCGCAGTTGGATGCCGGCAAGATTACCCAGAAGAATTATGATGACCAGGTGGCCCAGATGGATACCGAACTGGATAAGAAAAAAGCCAAGATTGCCCATGATCAGGCGGTACGTCAGAAAGAATTATCCATTGTTCAGGCCATTATCAATACTGCACAGGGAATTACAGCTGCACTGACCCTTGAGCCGGCCGGAATGGCTTTAGCCATTATCGTTGGGTTATTGGGCGCGGCACAGATCGCCATGATCGCCTCGACCCCGGTTCCTGAAGCTGCCGAAGGCCGGTATGATGTCGTTGGGAAGAATTCAGGAAAGAAATATTCCAAAGTACCCTATGCGGGCAATTCACAGACCGGAATCTACGGGCAGCCTACCCTGATCAATGAGACTGGTGATGAAATTATCATCGATCCCTATACAACCAGGAACCTGCTAATGAATTATCCGGAAATAATTGCCGGAATCAATGCCGCCCGGGGAGTCCCTACCCGTTCAACGGGATCATATGGGGCGATGTCTTCCAGTCCATCATCGCCTGCAGCTGCATCCTCATCATCCGGAACAGGATCCATGATCAGTGATTTACATGATAGTATCAAGACCCTTAATGAACGCCTGGCAGGACCGATACAGAGTTATACCATCTGGAGCGAGACCGAGCTGCTAAATAAAAAATTGGCATCGATAGAGAAAGATGTTTCAAAATCAGCTGCATGATGTCCTTTAAAAAGTTTTTATGTAAGAATAAGTTTGCCCTATGCATTTCGAAATAGTTCCACCGACCGTTGTATTTGCCGGTAATCCGATCCGATATCGGATTCACCTGGTGGATGGGGGAGGCCCACCTCCTGGTAAAAGTCTGATCGAAATTGTTTTCTCAGGCAAGGATACCCATGAGGATCATGCAGTCACTCTGTCTTTTTTGGGTGTTGAACGTACGTTTTCACTTAAAAGTTCTCCGGATGACGCATATTCCATTCCCTCTGCAAACTCAGATGAAACAGTAGAAAACTGGGCTTACAGATTTTATACTGAACTTCAAAAAAACGGGGAACTTCTTAAGAATTATCAGATCACATTAAGTGATGATAGTCTAACAATTAATCTTAGGGCTTATGAGAATGGATCTTCTTTTGATATGAGTGTTGTTTCCAATACCATAGAAGGGATGACCATTAATGCATCCACCGGTGGGAGTGGATCCACTTCATATGATGGGGTAGCCGTGATGGTTCTGGATAAAGATGGCATATTGCTCGGGGAAGACGTCAAGCCGATCAACGATACCAATTTCATCGATTATGAGATTTCGGAATATATCAACGCCTTGTTTGCCACCCTTACTCCGCCCAGGTTTATTTTGAGCGATTCCACGCATGGCTATATTTATTTATATGTTGACCTGGTAAAGAAATACCGGGTTCTGGCCGGATATCATATTCCGGGCTTGGTTTACGTGAGTTTATACGATAATTACCACTGGGCTATTTCCGGAGGATTGTCCCGTGAGGGCCTGATGGTATGGAACCAGGTGAGTGGTGGATTTTGGAATGATTCCAATAATAAAAAACGTTTTTTGACTTGGGGCCCACTGGTCAAGAAGACCTCACGTACCAATCATGAATCCTTGTATTTCTTTACTCAATATAGTGATGTGACCCGCTATAATGTAAAAGTAAAGGCTTATCTGGCCGATAAAAGTAGTACCACCTTCGAATTAGTTCACATGACCTATTCAGGACAATATGTGATCTTGGAGATGATGGTGGGTTACGGACAAATTAGCATTGAAAGCCATACAGACAATCAGCCGGTCGTAAAATGGGATGTTTGGCTTGAGGATCAATATTCACGTATTCTGAGTGAAGTAAGGACCTTCCTGGTGGATGAAAAAGTGTATGAATTTCCCCGGGAATTTGTATTCCGTAATTCCTTTGCGGTGTATGATTATATCAGGTTTACCGGTAAAATTGAGAAGAACCTCGTACATGACAGGGAAACTACCCAGATCGATCGCAATGAAGTGGAAACGTTTTACAACACTCCGGAGTGGCAAACAAAGATTCTCGAGCAGCAGATCTATAAGGGATCCTCAGGATGGGTATCGCATAAAACCATGGATGTTCTTCGTGATATGATGCTTTCTCCGGAAGTGTATGAAATCGTTAATGAAAAGCCTCTCAGAATAAGCATTACAACCAAAAAAACGAGCAAATATCTCAAGGATGGTGAATACTTGTATAACCTGGATCTTGAATATCAACATGCTTACCAGGATAATTTCTATTCTAATATCGAAGAACATAGTGCTCCTGATCCAATACCAGACCCTGATCCAGATCCCATGTCATGGGATTCTGAAGAAGTAACCTTTGATAGTGAAGAAGTAACCTTTGATCAAACTTTAAAATTATGAGTAAACAAACAATCTATCTTGGGGCGGTAGCCAATGATAAAACCGGAAACAAGCTTCGTGTAGGCGGGAATATGATCAATAGTAATTTTGATGAATTGTACTCGAGAAATCATGCCTGTTGCGGCAGTAAACAAGAGTTTCGCGACGCAATCATGGAATTTGCGGTTAAAGAACGGGCCTTGTTGGAGTTCTTTTATGTTTCTAAAATCATTGCAGGGGCCATCTCCCCTTATAATCAATACCTGAGAGTCTATGAAGTTGATATCAATAAATCGTCGAATTTAACCAGTGTGGGAACTCAGGTATTGAAATTCTATATCCAATCAATTCCATTGAATAGTCCGAAAACAAGTCCTGAAGTTGTTACCTTAACTGGTGCACTTGCTTCCCCTCCGACTGATTTTTTTGGAGAAATCTGTATTGACTGGAGTAAATTTATCCTGGGACAAACATATACCTGTGCAAATTGGCTTGAAGGAGGATTATATGTGGTGAATACGATAAAACCAGCATCAGATCCAGGAGGAGATCCCGGGCCAGGATTTGAGTTACCCTATGGAAGCGGAACCTCCAAATTTAACATCACCGAGGCTGCAGTTATCGATGGCTCATTTAATCTTTACCTGGCCAGTCTTACAATGGGCGAAATTTCACTTGCCTCAGCGGACGTAATCAAGGGAAAAATTGATTTAAAGAATATTTCCGGCGTGGAGATTACAATCAATTGCATTTTAATCCCACCGGTTGAATCAGGCCCGTCAACTCCCGCCTTGTTTGATGGATTATATCAGCAAATTACAGTAGCTGATAAAAAGCAGGTTTCGTTTGAATTGTATCATGTTGAGAGTCGTACATACATGACGATTGTTTCGGGAGATTATACCGGAGTTGAAGAGAGATAAAACAATAATATAATTCACAATTAATACCGTAAAGTTATGTCAGCAATGATTTATGTATCCAAGGGCGTTTGTGCCAGGATTGATCCCACCGATGGATCGGTGATCTATCGCGGTTATCCTGCAGCAGGAACCACGTCGGAAGTTGCGCCTTCCTGGGCAATTTCAAGACAAACAATTGATTCTGTATCCGGAGTCATCTCACAGGAAGAATGGGTCAATGGCCGCCTGGAATGTGCCTATAAATGGTGTTCCCGTGCCGATTACACGTATTCAATTCCTAAATAAAACAGAGCGATGAAAACACATTTCGATGTACTTATCGGTGATATGGTGCGCCATGCGCATGATCCCGAAGATATCACTGGATTGGCTGATTTGATGAAGGGCTTCCAGGGCGCCATCGATGCTTCAGCCGGAGGATCCGGAAACCCGATATCCCCCCCGGTAATTACCGTTTCCGGATGGTGGCTGATCACTAAAGGCGGATATATCCTGTTCAATTCCGTGCCCAATCTGTTTGAGGCAGGGGATATGCTGATTTATACGCATTCCAGCGGCTTATATTCCAGGGTGGATGCAAAGACCAACGATGCCCAGGTGGATATTACCTCGGTATTTACCAAACTGTTGAGTGGTTTGGTTACCCAAAAGGCCGTCAATGAGCACCTGGATAAACTGGTGACTACTTCTGCCAGTGCTCCTTCTGTCACAAATGATTCATCCTCTGGCTATTTTGCCGGATCTTTTTGGCTCAGATCAGCAGGGGAGATTTATCAATGCCTGGATGCTTCGGTTGGCGCAGCGCAGTGGCTATTGGTTGGGACATCCGGTTTGTATAATGACATCGGCACAGCCGGCGAGATTGGATTTGGCGTTGGCATCTGCGGGCCAGGCAGTTTGCCCACCGGTTTGGTTCCCATCTCAGGTACCTTCGATAAAACCCATGCAAACTATGGGAATTACCAGGTTGCGGTGGATGGATCAGAAATGGTCTTTGTCCCGCGTCACTGGATGCGCATCGGAGATAACCGCTCTTCGCTCTATGCTCTGTTTGGATCCAATGCAGTGGATGTGGCAAAGCTCTCTACGTTTGCCAGCGAAGCTGAAGCTAATGCCTTGGGGTATTTCCTGCCCCGTTGTTTCATTGACGGGGGACAGGTGCAGCCAGGCTATTTCGTTGACAAGTACAATGGATGGTCACTGACCAACTCAGATGGGGATGTGAACAATCCGCCTACCCGGGGTATTGCATCTAGCAAGAAGTATGGCAACCCAATGTCTTCGGACTCGGCAGGTCGTCAGACCCCGACCAATCCGACCTATCCCGGGGACTTCTCCAATGCCCGCAGCAATGGACAATCTCCGGCTTATTATGCCATCGGGATGTTTGCCTGCGCCAAGAGTCGCGGTAATAATTTCGCCCCTACTTCGCTGTTTATCGAACGGAACCTGTTTTTCCTGGCCCTGGCCCAGCACGAGGCCTTGTATGCCAAGGTCAACGGCGGGACCATTACCCAGGGACAGGCCCAGAGTATTGCAGCCTGGTACCTGACCAGTGGCGTTTCGGCTCCCAGGGGAAATAATAATTACGGGGTGGATAATGACGATGCAACCATCTCCTTTGTCAAGCCTACCGATGGTTTCTGGGCAGTGAAATCACCTACCGAAGCATGCCAGACAGGTTCTGCCAAGAAAGGTGGCCTGGATGCCATGGAATATTGCACCCATAACGGGCAAAAAAGTGGTGTCCAGGTTAATGGAAACCAGTGGTTGTTTACCCAGGGCTTCACGACCATCACCGAAGGTGGACAGAATGCCGTGAGCATTACCCGCGCAGCTGAGTGTGTAGTGACCATTCCAAATGCCAGTGCCAGTAATGCAAATTATGCCAACGGAAAACGGGTATGGTTTGAAGGAAGTAATACATCGGAATGGAATGGTTTTTTCCAGTACAAGTTTTATATCATTTCAGACCTCACCGGCAATACCTTTAAGCTAAAGGATAAGAATGGTGCGTATATCAATACATCGGCTCTAAGCGCTGATTTTGATACTGCAGGAGGAAACTTCACGGTTCGCACCGGAAAGTTCTATGTCCTGAAGGAATCCGTTGCCCTGAAGAACATGCTTGGAGCTGCCGGTACCGGCAATGCCAACAACTACTTCGAAAACCCTCAGAATTTCGACGAGGTGGATCCTATTGCCTTTATTGGAGGTTACGTCCAGGTTCTTGGAAATGGCTCAAACAGGGTCTTCTCAGGTAGCACGGATCGCACTTCTGAGGCCTATAAACTGCGCTCCTGCGGAATTCCGGTTGATGGAAATGCAGTAGGTGGCACTAACCTTATGGGCCAGGATTATTTCTTAATATGGCTAGTAAATCAGTGCGTGCCGTTGTCCGGCGGCTATTGGGGCGGCGGTAGTAGTGCCGGCGCGGGCGCGGCCGGTTTCGGCTGTAGTTCAGGTGGCAACGGCCGTCTCATCTCGGCGCGGTCCTGCCTTTATTTGGTTGGATAGATGTAGCAGCAAGCGATAGCGAGCTGCCTGATGATTGACGTTCTTTGAAAGTTTGAAAAATCTTTTACCTTTGTTCTTGGTCTTGGTAATAAGGCCGGCGCAATGAGTGAAAATTTATTGATCCAAAAGAAGATTGTCGACATGATCAAATACAATCACATCATGTTGCAACAGCTTCCAAAACACGAAAAATTTGTTTTGGGGGAAAGGATCCGCACCCTGGGATATCAACTTCTTGAGTTGGCCATCGCGGCCAACAAAAAATATATCAAGAAGACGACCTTCTCGGAGTTCGACGTCACTCATGAGTCGCTTCGCCAGCTGATCAACGTAGCTTATGAGCTGCAGTATATTGATGCAAAAAAGCATCGTGTTGCTCAGCTCCATGTTGATGAAGTAGGACGGCTTCTTGGAGCCTGGATCAAAAGTGAAACATAATGTTGAAGGGTGATGCTGGTACTTGTGCGTGCCGTTGTCCGGCGGCAATTGGAACAACAATAGTAATGCCGGCGCGGGCGCGGCCAATTTCAACTATAATTCAGGTAACAACAACCGAAACATCTCGGCGCGGTCCTGACTCTGATTAACATTCGTTCTGGAGCGGTGGTCTTACGGGATCACCGAGTGAACATCAAATCAAAGGGAGCATTATCCTTGATCCTTCGGGGTCTAAAATTTATCGGGGTGGGGCATTCTGGTACGCTTGAAAAAGCTGAAGGTCTGCCTCACTCTTTTTCTCTTAGATGCAAAGACACGGGGATATATATCGAAGATGGTGCACGTATGAGGCGATGCTTGCAGCATGGAAGGAAGTTCGTAAAGATAAAACCTATCATTATTCGGTTTTAAAGTACGAGCAGAATCTGGCTGTTAATCTTTCTCACCTTCTGGATTCAATCCTTGACGAATCCTACCGGGTAAGACCAACACGCAACTTCATCATTTTCGAACCAAAGGAGCGGTTTATCGAAGCTCCTCACCTGGAAGATCGCATTGTGCAGCATGCTATCACCGATGTGATCCGTCCGATGATCGAAGCGCATTTCATCGATCAGTCCTACGCCTGCAGAGTCGGCAAAGGAACCCACGCTTCGAATGACCTGGTTAAAAGGTATCTGGCTGAGTATAAGAATGAAGGGTATTATCTTCGGATAGATTGCTCAAAGTTCTTTTACTCGATTTCTCATCAGAGGATAGAGCAGAAGCTTCGCCGGATCATCAAATGCGAAAAAACCTTAGAGTTTCTTAAAATGTTTTATAATAATAGCGAAGGTAAAGGATTACCGCTTGGACAGGTAACAAGCCAATTAGAGGCCAATCTTGCATTAAACGACGTGGATCATTTCATCAAGCGTGAGCTCAAGGTAAAACACTATGTGCGTTACATGGATGACATGATCCTTCTGCACTCATCAAAAGAGTTTCTACGGGATGCTTTCACCAGGATCAAGGAGAAGATTGCCCAGGAGCATTTGTCAACCAATAATAAAAGCAAGATCGGCAAGATCAGCGAGGGGATTGATTTCGTTGGTTACCGTACCTGGTACAATCGCAGGGTGATTCGAAAAAAATCACTTTTTCGGATTAAACGAAAGTTAAAGCAGGATGCCAATCTGAACCGGTTGGCTTCTTTCCTGAGTCATTCAATGAGAACCGAGAGTCTGGTTTACGTGATCAAGCAAATATTACAGGTGGCCCCTAATCAGCGCCCCTTTATAGAAAAATGGTATCGAAAACATTTTAAACAAAAAAAGTCATGAAATATTTTATTAGCAAAGTTGTTACAACCTCTGAGGTAACTCTGGGTTTTGTTGCACCTCATCAGCCTTTGGCCGATGGTCCGCAAATCGTTCATTATGCCTTTGATCGCATTGGCGATGAAGAGCTTCATGGGTTAGATTACCAGGGCGAACTGGATGTCCCCTCCATTTTGGCCCTGCAGCACCAGGAGTGCCAGGTCGAAGAAGTCACCTTTGCCAGTGTCGAGACACGCCTGAAGGCTTGCCGCTTCTCCCGTGAGATCAATGAAGAGGTGGTCGCTCAGATCCGCAGCCGGTACTCGATCGATGACGAACTCAAGATTATGAAACAGGATCCCACCAGTGGAGATTATGTGGCCATGATGGCCTGGATCGACAGCTGCCGCTCGGATGGAAATGCCAAGAAAGTGGCCCTTGGATTACTTCAGGCATAAACCATGCTTTCATTACGAGTCAATAATTCTGTGTTAGACCTGGGAGATACCATCAGTATCTCCTGGGAACTTCGCTCGCCCATGTTTTTTGATGCCGGCAGCCGGAGTTATCCCTTTCAGTTTCCTTCGACCCTGAATAATCGAAAGATTCTTGGATTCCGTCACCGAATTGAAGGGACCAACAGTATATGGGATGAATTGCCCTGTGCCATTGCATTCAATAATATTGACTTGTTCCATGGGATTTTAAGGTTTACCATTGCCAACAAGGATCATTACGAGGCCGTGGTGTACCAGAGGGAAGGGGATCTGAATTACATGGCACAGAAGATGATGCTCAGTGATTTTAATTACGGAGGGTTTGATTATGGGACCGATGTGCTTGGATTGGGTGTGGCCAATGGAATTTATGCCCAGGATCCATCCCTATGGTATTATCCTAATCAGAAGATGGCCTGGCCGATGATAGCCAATGAAAATTATTTCGATCCCCCGGTTGAGGATGAAGAGCGTAAATATTATAATTACCGTACGCCTCCGTCTTATCCTATGCTTCGCCATGTTGATCCAGCCAAACCATATATTAATATTCCCATGGTATTTCTTCGCCATGCTTTTTCTACGGTGATTACCGGATTGGGTTATTCGCTCAATGACTTACTCTTTACCTCTCATGCCGATTTGAATAAATTGATCATCTATAATTCGCTCTCCAATAATAATCTGTGCCAGGAGTTTTCTTATACGATGAAGAATTGTTATCTCAATCTTCATATGCCACGGATCACTGTAGCGGATTTCTTTTGTGATATTGAAAAATATTTTAATGCCAGAATGTTTGTCCAGGACCTGGAGAAGTCAATTACCATGGTGCCCTTGGACAAGATCGTGGATGGCATTGGGGATGTGATCAATTTTGACCGGGGATTGATCAGCCGGTCAATTGAGCTTTTCGATCAGGATCCTATCACTGGATTTCAGTATGCCATGGACCTGGACACGGCGGATTCGCATTTAAAACTCTGGACGGACCAGAGTGAGTATTTCAATAAATGGATGAAACCACCGGTTGATCTGATCAGTGCGCTTCCCGTTTGGCCTTATTCTATTCCTGGCGATGTTCGTTATGTCGTTGAAAATGGTAAATTTTATCGTTTTCTGTTGGATAAAACCTGGTATCAGGATCCGGCGATCGCTGAAGTGGATATTGCACATTATTATTATAAGAAGTATGGTGATGCTATTTCCATTCCGCTTTCCTCGCTCAAATGTGCATATCCGGCCCTGGGATCGTACGTGATGACTGATTGTGGGAATCAGCAAAAGGATTGGGCGGATATCAAATTTCGGATCCTGTTCGTGGATCAATTTATTGTTCCTGGATCATCGCCTATAAAATATATTCCCCTGGGAACGGATCATACTTCCAATTTCACCTTATGGATGCAGGGAACCAATAATATGTTTGACAAGTTTTTTAAGAAAACCTGTGATTTTTATCTTTCAACTAAACCGGTCAAGGTCCAGCGGATCATGACCCTTGAGGAGATCAAAGGCATTGATTTTACGCGGAAATACATGATGGATTCGGTCAAGTATCTGCTTCGCCGCGTTCAACTTACCTTCAAAAAAGATCGGATTTCCCCTGCTGTAATGGAATGCCAGACGGTGAATTAATCTTCCCGGCAGTTTAACTTATTTTCATTTTCTTATCTTTGCCCTGTCGCATACGTTTTTTATTTGTCTTAACTGAAAGGCTTACCCCGGTAGAGTAAAGGGGGAGCCTTTACATGCGAAAAGGTTAAGGCCAATACGTATGCGACAGCTACCGGGGTTATTTATTAAGCCTTTTAGATATGTCGCAATTATCGTTTGAAGAGATCTTCGCAAAGTTCAAAGAAAATTTTCCGCCTGTTACCTCGCCTGATCAGGCCACCCTGTCGCTAACCACCCAGGAAATCTGTGAGATGATCCTTAAACTGGATGAATCGGCTTTGATTCCCCAGGAGGGGATGTTTAGTTTTTTGAAAGCTCAGGGCTATACGTTTCACCCAAAGGAATACAATGAGACGGTGACGTTTTATTGGCTTGTAAAATCCTTATAAGCGAGGAAAACTGTTGATAAATTCATCACTTACCGTTCGTCGGAAGCGCTCCAGATATTTCTGTGTCTCATCCAGGGAGCTGTGGCGGTTCTGCAACTGCAGATCCCGTGTGTTGGCACCCGCTTTCAGCGCCAATCCGTTACCGGTATGTTTTAAGGCATAAATTGTCTTGCTTATGCCAAAAGTCTTTGCGAATTCTCTCCACTGTTCAAAAATTCTGTTAGCCGATGCCTCCTTGGGATTACGTTTTAAATGATTCCCAAAAACGTAATAATTCATTGGAAAGTGCAGATCAAGTTTCTTTATTGCCTGTTTTAACTGAGGGGGGACGATAATAGTTTCTGTCTTACGGTTTTTGGTGATCTCTCCTCCCAGAGTAAGCTGATCATCAAGGTATATCAGGTGGCTGACCTTTAGGCGAACAATCTCCTGGGGGCGTATAAAGCAGGTAAAGACCATCAGGGCGATCACGTAAAGGTCATAATTGTAAGAGGGAAGTTGTTCGGAAATGATTCTGAGTTCTTCTTTGGTCAGTGCATTGATGGCTGTTTCTTCGGTAGGAAGTTCCTTTATTAAAGCGAAGGGATTGACCTCAATATATTGACGGGCGATCACGAAATTGAAAAATGTACGCACGGCCTGCAGTATATTATTATATGTACGGTTGGATCGTTTCTTTTCTCCCAGCACATGATCCATATAGGCTTGGGCATGGGTGTAGGCGAAGGACTCCACCTCGATGTTTACCAGGTGAGATTTTTCAAGGTAGGCTTTAAAGTGCTTCAGGTATGATTTATAACTACAATAGGACCGATTGCGCAGCGTGGTCTTTTTGATCTTTAGGAATTCATCGATCGTAAGGACCAGCGGTGAGAGGCTTCGGTTTTTCTGCACAAAGGGGTTGAACCCCTTTCGCAGTTTAAGGTTGATCTCTCTGATCAAAGCCTTTCCACGTTCGTAGCGCTGGGCTCGGGTAAGAAGTTTTTCAGAGATCCAGATCCGGAATCTTACAAATTTTCCGGTTTCCCCGTCCTTGAAATAATAAAAAACGAACCACCTCTGGGTCATATCCCCATCGGCATCGAAGAGTTTTACGGTCTTGAAGTTGCTCATAGAAGTTGGAATTTTTGCATCAATCCAACAAATCCTATGTTTTCGCTGTCAAAACCCTTTGTCTCAGTTTGTCTCAAACCGAACTGGCAAGAGTCGGAAACCCTTGCCAGTACTGAGATGTTTGATTTTAGTTGCGGGGGTAGGATTCGAACCTACGACCTTTGGGTTATGAGCCCAACGAGCTACCTCTGCTCCACCCCGCGATATATTTTCGTACCTTTGTCGTTTGTAACGCGGTATATTGAGGTTTCGCGCTGCAAAGATAGGGTTATTTTACGGCATCTCAAAATTTATAGAAAATTTATGGCTCATAAAGCCGGTTATATTACAATCCTGGGTTATCCTAATGTCGGGAAATCAACCCTGATGAACGCAGTGGTAGGCGAAAAACTTTCAGGTATTACGCCAAAAGCGCAAACCACCCGGCACCGTATTATTGGAATACTGAACGATGAAAATTTCCAAATGGTCTTTTCAGATACTCCAGGCATCCTTACACCCAAATACAAGCTCCACCAGGCAATGGTTTCTGCCATCAGCTCCTCTTTGTCCGACGCCGACATCATCCTGCTTGTCACAGAACCCGGTCAGAAATTCACCCATGAAGAGATACTGCAAAGAATCACAACTTCAGATATTCCTGTTATCGTGCTGATCAATAAAATTGATACCATCGACCAAATTAAACTGGAAAAGGAAGTAGACCATTGGGCTAAACTACTGCCAAAAGCAGAGATCCTACCTGTTTCAGCGCTTCACCAGTCGAACCTTGACTTGCTGAAGACACGCCTTGTCAAATTGCTGCCACAACATCCGCCCTTTTATGATAAAGATGAACTCACCGACCGGAATGAACGCTTTTTCGTGTCGGAGATCATACGTGAAAAGATCCTGATGAATTATTCACAGGAAATACCCTATTCGGTCGAAGTTGCCATAGACTCATTCAAGGTGGATGAAGCGCTTATTCGCATCAGGGCGATAATATTTATTGCAAGGGAATCACAGAAAGCAATCATACTTGGTCACCAGGGAAAGTCCATCAAGAAACTGGGTACCGAAGCCCGCCTTTCCATTGAAGAATTCCTTGGGCGGCATGTATTCCTCGAACTGCATGTAAAGGTCTCTAAGGACTGGAGGGAGGATGAACTGCAGCTGAAAAGATTCGGGTATAATTTGGGTGAGGATAAGGAATTGTGATGAATAACACCGTTATGATCGTGATGTCGTTATGATCTTGATGAATAATTAATAAACTTATGTCGAAAATCGTAGCCATCGTTGGCCGCCCGAATGTGGGCAAAAGCACGCTCTTCAACCGCCTCGTGGGGCAACGTGAAGCCATTGTAGATCCAACCAGCGGGGTGACACGCGACCGGCATTACGGGATGTCTGACTGGAACGGGCACCAGTTTTCGGTTATCGACACAGGGGGGTATGTGGATAATTCAGGAGATATCTTCGAATCGGAGATCAAGAAACAGGTTAACCTTGCCATTGACGAAGCCGATGCTATTCTTTTCGTTGTCGATGCCAGAGAAGGAATAACTATCATGGATGAAGATGTGGCTAATATTCTCCGCCGGTCAGGGAAAAAAGCATTCCTTGTGCCGAACAAGATCGACAGTGTAAAGCAGGCCAACCTGGTGCATGAATTTTATTCCCTTGGAATTGAAAATATCTTCGGGATTTCTGCGGTAAGCGGAAGCGGAACAGGCGACCTGCTCGATGCGGTCACCGCGACTTTCCCTCCTCTTGATGAATCCTCGCCTGAAAGGAATGACGAACTACCAGATATTCCCAGAATTGCTATTGTTGGCCGGCCTAATGCCGGGAAATCCTCCCTTATCAACTTTCTCCTCGGGAACGACAGAACAATAGTTACACCACTTCCGGGCACAACCCGCGATTCAATCCACTCAGTGTATAGTTCGTTCGGACTGAACTTCCTCCTGGTTGACACTGCGGGGATCAGGAAAAAAGGAAAAGTCAAGGAGGACATTGAGTTTTATTCGGTCATGCGCGCCATCCGGTCCATTGAACACAGCGATGTATGTATACTCATGGCAGATGCAGAACGGGGGTTTGAAGCCCAGGACCTGAACATCTTTCACATCATCGACAGGAACCATAAAGGAGTGGTCATTGTGGTCAATAAATGGGATCTGGTGGAGAAACAGACCAATACCCATAAGGATTTTGAAGAATTTATCAGGGAACAAACTGCTCCTTTCCGTGATGTACCTATAGTGTTTACCTCTGTAACGGAGAAACAGAGGATACTCAAAGCCATGGAAACTGCAGTGGCGGTATATAAGAACAGGATGCGTAAGATACCTACCCGGGAGCTGAACGATTTCATCCTTCCCATCATCGAACAAACTCCTCCGCCTGCAGTAAAAGGCAAGTATGTGCGGATCAAATATGTTACACAGCTTCCAACTGCCTTCCCTTCGTTCGTCTTTTTCTGCAATCACCCTCAATACTTAAAAGACCCGTACCGGCGTTTTATTGAGAATAAAATCAGGGAACATTTCGATTTTAGCGGAGCACCCATGGAGATATTTTTCCGTCAGAAATGATAGAAGGAGTAAGGATAGATAAATGGTTATGGGCTGTAAGACTATTCAAAACACGCAGCCAGGCAACAGATGCATGTAAATCGGGAAAAATCAGGATTGAAGGGCAAATAGTAAAACCTTCACGGGAAGTGAAACCAGGAGAAGAAGTAAGTATTTCCCATCGAGCCATAACCAGGACCATTAAAGTCATTGGGCTGATTACAAACCGGGTAGGCGCACCTCTTGTTCCTCAGTTTATGCAGGACCTCACTCCCGAAGACGAATATGCAAGGATCAGGATGAAGAGGGAGCTTAATTTCGAATACCGTGATCCAGGTGCAGGGAGGCCTACCAAGCGCCAGAGAAGAGAAATAGAAGTACTTAAGAAATACCTGAAGGAATGAGATCAAACCGTCAGGAAGACCTTTTCCATATTGTTTTTAAGGGCAGGAACCAGGAATATGGCGGATATATCCTGCGAAAACTGTATCCGAGGAACCTTACGATTTCGCTTATCCTTGGGGTGTTTCTTATCGCAGCCTTAGTGCTGATTCCTTTCATCTATTACTATTTCGAACCTATACCTCTGCTTGACGACGATATGATCATGAACGTGGAATATTACAGCGTTCTTCCCCCTCCCGATAACGATCTGAACAAACTGGCCGGTTCACTCCCCAAACAGCCGGAAGAACAGCAGGCTCCCGTCGTCACCGACTCCGTTGTCGAACAAAAGCTCAAACCTGTTGAAGAACACCCACCGGTTGATGAAGAAGCCCCTTCGTCTGATACGGCAGGGAAAGGACCGGGTAATGTTTTGGGAGGCAAAGGGGAAGGTGATGCCAACGGACTGATGACTGTAATTGATGTTTATCCCAAATATCCAGGAGGGGATGATGCCAGGCTTTGGTTTCTGAGAAAAAATGTCAGGTATCCCCAAGCCGCCCTCAATGCTTCAATACAGGGAGTCGTGGTGGTGGTCTTCGTTATCGAAATTGACGGATCCCTTTCACATATTGAAGTATCCAAAGCCATTGGCGGAGGCTGTGATGAAGAAGCAATCAGGGTAATCAAACTGATGCCGAGATGGGAACCGGCACGCAGGGCCGGCAAGCCTGTGAGGGTAGTGGTGAAATTCCCTATAGTTTTTAACAGAGCTGCGGGCAGATGAAATTAAAAGAGGCCGTCTTTTTGGGACGGCCTCTTTCGTTTGAACATTACAAAGTTCCTGGTTACTTCTTTTCAGGAGCTTTCGTTTCGGCTGGTTTTGCAGCAGGTTTTGCTGACTTTTCAGCTGGCTTTGCAGCAGGCTTTACTTCAGCAGGCTTTGCAGACTTTTCAGCAGGCTTTGCAGCGGGCTTGTCGGCTGTATTTGCAGCAGCAGGTTTTGCAGCTTCTTTCTTTTCAGCAGGTTTCTGTTCTTTAGTCTGGGTCTGTGCAAAGGTTAATCCGGCAAACAGCATAATAGCTGATACTAAGACAACAACTTTTTTCATGACGATGAGATTTTTATTGTTTGTGAAATTAATTTTTTTTGCGGCACAAAGGTAATTTAAGACCACAACGCGGAATGAAAAAGACAGATTAAGATTTTATAAAGAAAATCAAAAATGCTATAAAATGGAAAACCTAACTTTTACCTGATAAAACATTAGTCATTACTTCAAGAATACTTGCCTGGTCGAATGGCTTTGCCAGATAATGTGTACAACCCTGCCCTATAAGCATATCCTTATCACCACTCATAGTATACCCGGTAACAGCAATTACCGGGATGTTATCATACCCTTCGATTTTCCTGATCTCTTTCATGGCTTCAATACCGTTAATGCCATAGCCCAGGTTGATATCCATCAGAATAGCAGAGTATTTTTTTAATTTTACCATTTCAATGGCAGTTGAACCATCAGGAGCATATTCCAGCCTGCAAACTTTTCTCAGGAAGAACTCAGTAAGTTCCTTGTTCACGAGGTTATCTTCTACAAGTAATACCCAGGGCAATTCTGCTTTTATTGATACCCTGGGTTCTGAAACTAGCTGGGAAGATTGTGCGTCTCCGCCGGCTGAAGAACCATCCTGATTATAAGGAAGCCAGATGAGAAAAGTGGAACCTTTCCCCGGTTTGCTTTCAAGAGTTATTTTCCCATTAAGAAGGTCAATCGTTTTTTTACAGATCGTAAGACCGATACCCGATCCCTGGTATTGCCTTCCAAATCCTTCGCTTACCTGCCTGAATTCCTGAAAAATGATGTCATGATAGTCTTTATCAATTCCAATACCTGTATCGGAAACTGAGATGATCAGATAACCCTCCGGGTTCGTTTTCTCTGTTGAAACTTCCACGGTAATACCACCTTTTTCGGTAAATTTCACAGCATTATCAATGATCTGCCGAAACAGTTGTTTAAGCAATTGCTCATCGGTAATGACTTTTACTGAAGGATCGGCATTTAAAGTAATACTAAGGTTCTTTTCATTTGCCTGAGGAGCGAGGGATTTGATAACTGAACTTATGCAATCCCTGAGGGATATGGTCCGTAAGGTCAGTGTGACTTTCCCTGCGACAAGCTGGGATAAGGTTATCAGTGAGTTAAGGGTCCCCATAAGCCTTCTTCCCGACGAGTGGATGTTCTCGGCCATCATCTCGTGTTCGGTATCCTTCATCTCGGCTTTAAGTATTTCGGCAAATCCCAGTATCCCGTTCAGGGGCGTTCTGAGTTCGTGGCTAACATTAGCCAAAATAGAGGACTTAAGCCGGTCGGATTCTTCGGCCTTATCTTTTGCAATGATCAGCTGGGTCTCAAAAGATTTTCTTAACGTAATGTCTTTATCGGCTCCGCGGTATCCAATATATTTACCGTTATTATCAAAGATGGGAATGCCTGAAGATTCCAGGTAAACGAGATGCCCGTCGCTGTGAATCGCCCGGTTTGTTAAAAAGTTGATCGGTTTGAAGTCGTGAACAAAGATCCTGAGCGATTCTTTCACATTTTCAATATCCTCGGGAGGCATGTATACAAAAGGGGACTTGCCAAGGAGGTCTTCGGGACGGTAACCCAGAATGTCATATACTTTAGAACTTAGATATGTGTATCTCCACTGGGGATCAATTTCCCAGATATAATCATTGGTCAGGTCAACAATAGCGCTTAACCGTTCCTCACTTTCCTTAATCCGGGCATCGGCAAGTTTATTTTTGGTCATATCGCGGAAAATCCCGAATGTACCTGAGAAAGTGCCATTGGCATCATACTGAGGGGTGGCGGTAACGATAATCCACCGCCTCTGTCCGTCAAGCCTTAGAACTTCCACCTCGTATATGCTTTTCTGGCCAAGAAGCCGGTTCTGGGTCTGCCGCAGGATCTCGGTATGAGAAGAGGGATGGATAAAGTTCAGCAGTTTTTGCCCGAGAAGCTGGGTCGAAGAAAGTCCGAATATCTCTGCAGCTGCAGGATTTACATAGGTAAAACGTTCATTGAGATCGACCACCCCAATGCCTTCTCCGATGTTCTCAACCAGTTCTTTATAACGCTCCTCACTTTCTTTCAGAGCCTTTTCCTTGTACCTGATATCCGATACATCTCTTGCGATCAAAAGGAAATAGTGTTCTCCCTGGATATCAACAACCTGGGCGTTGACCTGCACCGGGACTTCCGCCTTGTCCTTCCTTCTCCAGCGTGACTCGGTGCGGCTGATCTTACTCCCCGAGCCCATGCCGAGTAACCGTATGGTATTTTCCCATTCCCCTTCATAGAGTATATCTTCGGCGTTACGGCTGAGTAAATCAGCTTTTGAATACCCAAGCATATCCAGGGTTGCCTGGTTGGCATCGACAATCTTCGCGCTATCCGGATTGATCATCAGGATGGTCTCCGAAGCAAGGTCAAACAGGATATGATATCGTAATTCCTTATGTTTCAGCAGTCTTTCAAACTTCTCAAGGCGGGCTTCAATAGCTTTTAAGAGTTCTCCGGGATTGGCGGGTTTTGTAATATAATCATCGGCACCCATCTGCATACCCGCACGGATATCCTGTTTCTCGGTAAGAGATGAAAGAAAAATAAATGGAATATCAGCAGTGGTAATATCATTCTGAAGGATCCTGTATACTTCATGCCCGTTCATGCCAGGCATCAGTATATCGCAAAGAATAAGATCGGGTGACTTGACCTTGGCAAGTGAGACCCCTTCATCTCCATTGGATGCTTTCAATACTTCAAAACCTGATGTTTCCAGGAAATCAGAGGTGGTTTCAAGGATTATCCTGTCGTCTTCAATGAGAAGTACCTTCTTCATTCCACAAATATACTCAGGCTCGTTAAAATAACCAAACTTTTACTTAACTTATCAGTGGGTTTACTCCTTGTTCTTCGAGTCAATAAGTATTGTCACTGGACCGTTGTTCACGAGAGCTACATCCATCATTGCGCCAAATACACCTGTCTTTACCTCTTTCCCGGTTTCTGTGGCCAGGCAGCCTGTAAACATCTCATACAAAGGAATTGCTTTCCCGGGTTTCGCTGCCCTTATATATGAGGGACGGTTGCCTTTTTTAACGGATGCATGCAGGGTAAACTGGCTTACCAGAAGAATTTCCCCATTCACTTCAGTTACCGACAGGTTCATCACTCCTTCACGGTCATCAAAGATCCTGAGCCTGGCTATTTTCTGGCAAAGCCAGATCACATCCTCCCGGGTATCTTCTTCTTCTATACCCAGGAGGATCAGGAGCCCTTGCCCGATGGAGGCTCTTGTCTTGCCATCAATTTCCACTGAAGCTGATGAAACCCGCTGTATTACAATCCGCATAGTACACAAAGTTACAAGCTTTTTATATCAATTCGCATTGAAGTATTAGCTTTGCATAAATTCTCACGATGACCAAACTAAGTGTAAATATTAACAAAATAGCCACCTTGCGGAATGCCCGGGGTGGCAATCTTCCCGACCTCCTCAGGACTGCGCTGGATTGTGAACGTTTCGGGGCGGATGGCATTACGGTTCATCCCCGGCCCGATGAAAGGCATGTCCGCTACCAGGATGTTCTGGACCTTCAACCGGTTCTGAAGACTGAATTTAATATCGAAGGATATCCTTCCGATAAATTTATGGCTCTTGTGATGCAGGTTAAGCCGGCTCAGGTGACCCTGGTCCCTGATCCACCCGGGGTCCTTACGTCCAATGCAGGCTGGGATACCGTTAAATATGAACATTTTCTGGCGGATGTCATTTCAGGTTTTAAATCGGCCGGCATCCGGACCTCGGTCTTTATTGACCCGGATGAAAACCTCATTCTCCGTGCTGCAAAGACAGGGACCGACAGGGTTGAGCTTTACACTGAGGCTTATGCCCGGGAATTTTCCATTGATCCCGCGAAAGCTGTTCAGCCTTTTCACAAAGCCGCGCAAACAGCCTTTGATTGCGGTTTGGGGCTTAATGCAGGCCATGATCTTAACCTTATCAATCTAAACTTTTTTTACAGGCATGTACCGCATCTGCTTGAAGTGTCAATAGGGCATGCACTTATCTGTGATGCACTCTATTACGGATTGGAAAACACAATACAAATGTACCTGCGCCTGCTTAAATAAACCAACCCGATGTCAAGAAAAATTGCCTTCACAACCTGTTGTTTTTTCCTTGTATTTACAGGCATTTGCGGTAACAATAAGGAAGACAAGCTGAAAAAGAAAGCGGCTGAGATCCACCGCTCGGTGTTCACCGTTGATTCCCATACCGACACCCCGATGCACCTGATGACGGGTGATTTTGATGTAAACAAGAAGCATGATCCGCTGACTTCCAAAGTCGACTTTCCCCGTATGAAGGAAGGCGGGCTGGACGGAATTTTTTTCGCGGTATTTACTTCACAGGGAAAACGCGACCAGGAAGCTTATTTTAAGATAAAGAGTGAGGCCCTGGAGATCTTTGATACAATTCATGCCATACTGAACAGGAACCTAGCTGTGGCAGGACTGGCGTTGGCTCCAAGTGATGCATACCGTTTGAAGAAAGCAGGGAAGATAGCTGTTTTCATTGGTATGGAGAACGCTTATCCGCTTGGGACCGACCTGTCAATGGTTGAGACGTTTTTTAAGCGGGGCGCCCGGTATATCACCCTCTGCCATACCAAAAACAATGACCTCTGCGATTCTTCAACCGACACCCTGGCTTTCGGAGGACTCAGCGAGTTTGGGAAAAAGGTAGTGAAGGAAATGAACAGGCTGGGTATGATGATCGATGTTTCTCACATTTCCGATAAATCTTTTTATGATGTGGTTCACCTTTCCAGCCTGCCAGTTATCGCATCGCATTCCTGTTCCAGGGCGCTTTGCGACAACCCGAGGAATCTCAGCGACCAGATGCTGATGGCTTTGGCCGCAAATGGCGGAGTGGTTCAGATGTGTATCCTAAGCGCATATGTGAAACCCGATCCGAACCCGGCCAGGGATTCGGCACATGCAGCTTTGAGGCGGAAATACCATGATTTTAACAACTTGTCAAAGGATGAGAAGAAAGCTGCACATAAGGACTGGCAGGCCATTGATGATCAATACCCTCCAAAGCTTGCAACGGTAAGCGATGTAGTTGACCATATCGACCATATGGTAAAAGTAGCCGGCATTGATCATGTGGGGATCGGGACTGATTTTGACGGTGGAGGAGGAGTGACAGGATGTGATGATGTGAGCAAAATGGGTAATATAACCCTTGAATTGGTGAAACGAGGGTATACAAAAGCCCAGATTAAAAAGATTTGGGGTGGAAACCTGATGAGAGTTATGCAACAAAACCTTGACCATGCCGGCAAATAAAACTTCATTCAGAGACGCATTGCAGGAACGCGACCTGAATGCCATCCGCAGTATTCCCAAATCAGATCTTCACAATCATTGTATGCTTGGAGGAAAAGCTTCGGTTCTGAACAGGTTTTACGGGGAGAAGCTACAGCCTTTCCGTGCCGATAAGATGGGGATTGAACCTCTTAACCGCTGGATCGGAGATGTTTACGCTCCTTTTATGAAGAAGGAAGGCGCATTTGAGAAAGCCGTTGAAGCCGCTTTTATCCAGGCAAAGCAGGACGGGGTAAAGGTGCTTGAGATGAGCATGGACGGATTTTTCGGCAGCCTGTTCAACATTTCGCCCGAAAGGGCCGTCGGGTCACTCAAGCATTACCATTCCCTAATTGCGCCTGAAATCGATTTCAGACCCGAACTGGGCTTCCCGAAGACCTTGTCGTTAAGGATCATTCTCAAACATCTTGAGCCCTTTCTGGGTTTTAATTACTTCCGCAGTATTGACCTGTATGATGATGAGAACGCCCAGCCTCTTGAGAATTTCCGTGAGCTCTACCGTTTTGCCAGGAATGCAGGCCTTAAGCTTAAGGCCCATGCAGGTGAGTTCGGCGATGCAGACTCTGTTCGCAAAGCAGTGGAGATTCTTGGGCTGGAAGAAGTGCAGCATGGGATTGGAGCAGCCGCCTCCCCCGAAGTGATGCGATGGCTTGCAAGCAATTCAATACGACTGAACGTCTGCCCCGAGAGCAATATCAGACTCAAACGGGTGAAGTCTTATAAGACTCATCCTATAAGGATCCTTTTTGACCATGGGGTCAAGGTAACCGTGAATTCCGATGATGTACTGCTTTTCAGGGCGGGGGTCTCGGAGCAGTTCCTGAAATTGCACCGCAGCGGCCTTTTCAGCACATCAGAACTTGATACCATACGGCTTAACGGATTGTCATGAACATCTGTGGCTTCCCGGCAACGGATAGGGTATTATTCAAATTTTCAGAGACTTTTCACTCAGATTTTGCGGGATTTTTTTATCTGCCCGAAATATTCAATCGTCTTTCGAAGGGTATTGTGCTGAAGTGCCAGGTAAAGCAGTAATGACATCAGCCATAATGCCCCGATATTGAACCAGAACGTATCGATAGCAATTGAACCGATGTACTTCTCAGGGGCATAAAAATGGGCCCTGCCTGTCCTGGATTCAGGATCCATAAACACCGGATCCTTCTTTCGGATCAGTTTGTCCTTCCCCTGCAGAATTTTATCAGTAGAAGCCGAATTCAAGACCAGGTCGGCAAGATTCTCATTATAGTATTCCTGTTTGAGGGAATACACTGCCTCCTGTCCGTATGCATTCACAAGTTTTTGATATATGGCGTCATGGCAGTTACTGGCCTTGCTGAGCCTTGCCGAGAAAATAACACTCATCGAATCCAGGTAAGATCTGAATTTCATGTTTACTTCATCGGTAAATTCTGATGCTGAAAGGTGTTCGACAAGCTTACATTTTCCAAACCCTGCCTCATTTGCCAATCCTGTGATCTCATTTTTTAAAATATGAAAGTTTTGCAAGGTCTTTTTCTGATCTTTTTGCCGTACAATATTCATCCGTGTTTCATCAAGAATTTCCTGTAGGGCCGGTATGCGCAGAGCGGTTATATATGAATACTTTGAAATTTCCTTATCGGACTGATAGAATTGTTTTTCGTATTGATTATCCCTGAACTGGACCACAGCCATGGCTTCAAAGCTCCATCGGGAGGCCATTATGTCTCCAACAAAGGGAACATTGACCCTGGAGCTTATGGAGGGGTTGAGATTGTCGAACGGCACGATGGTACCACTAAGAAGAAGCTGGGGAACCAGGATGAACGGGATGACAATATAAATGGCTACGATGGAATCCAGTCCTGAAGAGATGTTAAGCCCGGCCATATTTGCAAAGCAGCAGGTGCTGAAAAGGATAAGCCAGTAAGCGAGGGTCATACCTTTAATGCCGAGGATCCAGTCGCCGATCAGCACATATAACAACGTTTGTATTGCCGAAAGAACGAACAGGAGAATGATCTTGGAATTTAGATAGCTGCTGCGGCTCAGGTGGAGGAAAGCTTCACGTTTAAGGATTCTGCGGTCCCTGAAGATCTCTTCGGCACTTACCATCATGCCCAGGAAAAGGGCAACCACCACACTCATGAACATATAGGCAACAAGGTTCTTGTTCCCTCCGAAGAAGTATCTGTCACTGCTGTAATACCTTGTAAGGAATGCCAGGAGGGCTGCAAGGAAAGGAGCTTCGAACAGGTTGATGACAAGGTACTGCCGGTTCGTGATCTTGGTCAGCAGGTTCCTGATGCTGAAAATGCCGAACTGCTTCCAGCGGCCGGGGACTTTGAAAAAATTAAGGGGCAGCTGGCTCTTTTCATCGGAAAGCTTCAGCCTGGGTTGTATTGCAGTCCTGAAATGGGAATACCATTCCAGCGGTGACACCTTGCGGTTGACGGTTAGTTTCCCGTATTCACTCACTGTTTTTGACTCGGTGATCTGCAGGATAAGTTCGGGGTTTACATACCCGCAGTTCTGGCATTCGCTTTCGCCCGGGTTGACATAATTGCTCAGGGTTTTAAAGTAGGCGAGAGCATCGATGGGGTTACCGTAGTAAATGGGGTAGCCCCCTTTATCCATGACCAGAAGGATGTCGAAGAGTTTATAAATATCTGATGAGGGCTGATGTATATTCACCACGACGAGCCGGCCTTTCAGGGTTTGTTCCTTTAAAAGCAGCATCACAAGCTCTGAATCGGTGGATGAGAGTCCTGAAGTGGGTTCGTCAACAAAAAGCACAGAGGGTTCACGGATCAGTTCCAGGGCAATATTCAGTCTTTTACGTTGCCCCCCGCTGATGAACTTGTTCAGCGGGTCACCCACTCTGAGGTCCTTGATCCCGATAAGGCCTATATCCTGGAGCACTCTTAAAACGGCCTTAATCAGCTGTTTCCTGCTGAAATCCCTGAAACAAAGTTTTGCATTGAAATACAGGTTCTGGAAAACCGTCAGTTCTTCGACCAGGAGATCATCCTGGGGAACAAACCCTATAACTCCTTCCAGTTTCTCATTGTCGGCCCCGAGTTTGTAGCCGTTGATAAGGATTTCACCGCTGTTAAGCCCAAGGCTGCCGTTGAACACATTCAGAAGCGTGGATTTCCCGACGCCGCTTCCGCCCATGATACCGATCAGCTCCCCCGAGCGGGCCGTGAAACTGAACGGATGAATGCCATTTGTGCTGTTCCTGAAGCGGTATTCGATCTCTTTTGCAGTGAATTCAATGTGTATGGCTTCATCTCCGTGCAGAAATTTCGAAGCGATATCGGAATAATAAACCGGGGTGATTCTGAGGTTGTTGAGAATAGCTCCGTTAGCCAGGAAAAATGAGCGGAAAGGTTGCAGGTTATGGCCGTTGAGGTAGATTGTGTCCTTGCCCAGGTATCGTGCAAATAAACGGCGTATACTGGGGAAGAACAACACCATGATACATCCGTCGAGATGCTCCCTGAAAATATGTTTTGAATTACTGCTTTCCTTCTTCCCGTCGATCAGAAGCAGGTCCTGGGACTGTAAATTCCCACCAAAAGGGTCAAGGACAAAGTTCAGGGCGTTGGCGTACTCATTGTCAGGAATGCTGAACGCAGATTTCAGCAGGACAGTATAAGTCATCATCAGGCTGTTCCTGTCAAGGCCCTTCCCAGTCTCGTTCCTTGAGATCTCCTCAATAAACTCGGTAAACTTTATAAAAACGATAAGCCTGTCGAGATAGGGAAGATCCTTCGAGATCTTTTGACAGATCCCTGAAATTTTATGGGAAATATCAGGAAGAGGAGCATCCGGGGCTTCATCAAGAGGCTGATGAAAAGAAAGTAAAGCGTCAAAAAGCTTTAAATATTCTTCAAGCTCTACAGTGTTCAGCTGATCACGCAGATAGGATTCCAGAATCAGCCTGGAATCCTCAGAAGCCTGCTTCCTGGCTGTTGCTGCAACAGTAGCAAACAGCTGGACCAGGGCCATCAGAATTGGTTCGGTCATTTGATGAAGGAGTCTCTGACGCTTTCTGTCAGATCACCGATCTCAGCTGCTTTTTGCTGGGGCAGTTTTTTGTCTGCTTCCAATCCGTAATTGGTGTAAATGGCTTTTAATTTGATTACCTCGTCACCAATTGGTTTAAGTTCGGAATCCATATTATAGGCTGTGAGGAGGGTGACCAGCTTATCAAGATTATCTTTCTGCCTGAAAATAACAGTTGAAATAGGCTTGTTATCAGCAGCAACCTGGTTCAGCGATGCGGCAAGATAAAGGGCCTCGACAAAAGTGCCGGTAGCCACCAGAACAGCGATCTGATTGCGGTTGTTCTTACTGAGGAAGTCATTGGTCTTATTAAAGAGCTTGGTAACCAAATTTACCAGGGAGTCTTTATTGTTGTTGAATTTTTTAACCCTGTCGACCAGGCTTGGATCATACACTCCGGCTATGCCGAGATCGTTTGCAAGTTTGCCGGTGCAGGCAATGAATTTATTGGTTTCGTCAACAAAGTTGTAAGTTGCCGAATAAGCAAGATCGGCACTGTAAACACCAAGGTTCAGGGCCTTTGCCTTTTCGGTGGAATACTTTGTAAGGTTAGCCGGAGGATTGGTGATTTTAAAGATAAATCCTGCTTTTGCCCTCTGAAGCATCAAGGTAACTTCAAACGGAGTAGGAAACTGGTAAAGCAGATTCTTGTTTTCGGGTGAGAGTGTTACATCTTTTTTAATTGTGTCAGCAGCTGCCTGATTGGCTTGTTTATCCTGGTTAGCCGGATTGTTGCAGGAAGTCATTGCTAAAGTTGCGGTGAGAGCCACAAGTAAGCTTGCTAAAATTGTTCTGAATGCTTTCATATCTTTAAGGTTTCTGAATGGAATAGCGAATTTACACGATTTTTTTTAATGACACAGTCTTGATAAAAAAAAACATTTATACGTTGTGGTCAATGATGATTTTATGGTTTAGTGGATTTTTAGCAGCTTCAAATGCATTAATTATGTCCATGAACATGAATTTCCCGGAGATCATAGTTGAAGGATCGACAAGTCTTCGTTCAAGCAGGTTAAGCGCCGGGCTGAACAATCCGCATCTTGAACCGATTACAGTGAATTCGTTGATGACAATACTGTTAAGGTCGGGTTTCGCAGGATCGGCTACCGTTGTTTTCAGAACCAGGGTCCCTTTAGGCCAGAGATGTGACATGGCCAGGCTGATACCTGCAGGGCTCCCTGTACAATCGATACAAACCTCAGCTTTCTCATGCTGACTGAGCTCCCTGATAGTTCTTGAATTGATCCCGAGCTTGAATGCAAATGCGGTCTTTTCAGTTACCGCATCAAAGGTTGTATAGTCAAAGCCATGAAGCCTTGCTACCATGGAGACCAGCAAACCAAGTTTGCCTGCCCCGAAAATGAATACCGATCCCGATGGTTTCATATGCAGCTGCTCGAAGATCTCAACCGCTGCTGCAAGAGGTTCGGTGAATACGGCAAGAGGCAGGGGGATTGCATCAGGAACAATATGCAGGTTTTCGGCCGGCAGGGAAATGAAGTCGGCAAAAGCTCCCTGGCGACCCGCAATGCCGATCACGCTCCGATGCTCACAATGAGTTCGCCGTCCACTAAGACATAGGTAACATTGTTGGCATGAACAATTTATCTCGCCTACGACCGTCTTACCATACAAAGGGTGAGACTCTGTGATAACCCGGCCAACGAACTCATGCCCCAGTACACCTTTAAACCCCATATACCCTTTAATGATCTCGAGGTCAGTATTGCAGATAGCCGAATAAAGAAGTTTAATCAAAACCTCGCCTCTTGATGGCTCGGGGACCGGGATATCCTGTAAGGAAAGCCTGTTGTCGAAAAACAATGCCTGCATGATGTTTTATTGATTTTGATAACGAAAATAAATTAATTTTACATGTAATTAAAGCAAATTTTTAAGGTTCTATGCGAACACCCCCTCTCAGGTTAAGTCTGAGGCCTCTTCCGTTACTTATTCTTGCATTATTCATTCTTGGTTCCTGCAAGCAAAAAGAGCGGGAGAAGATCAGTGGCCCGGATGTTGTTGCCGGGCAAAGGATTCATGAAGGCCGACTGAAAAAGGTCACGCTGTATCCTTACTGGGTCACAACCTGCCAGTTTGCAGGCTATTATGTAGGAGTAGAAAAAGGAATCTTCAGAAAACACGGGATAGACCTGAATATTCTTGAATACAAACCCTTTATTACAACTGATGATATTATCAAACAAGGCCAGGCCGATTTTGCTATTTTATGGCTTGTGAATGCAATTGAGCTTAGGAGCAAGGGAATAAATATTGTTAACATTGCCCAGTTATCAAAAAAATCTTCGCTGATGCTGGTTGCGAAAAAATCAAGCGGGATCAGGAAAATTGAAGACCTTAACGGGAAGCGGGCAGGGATCTGGGATGGATACGAACTTCAGCCAAGAGCATTATTCGCCAAACATCATCTGAATACACAAATCATTCGCATCGGAAGCACCAATAACCTGTTCTTGCTTGATGGGGTTGATGTTACAAACGCGAACTGGTTCGACGAGTATCATGCAATCATCAACAGCGGGTATGATACAAGTGAACTCGTCACTTTCTTTTTTGAAAAGTACGGACTTAATTTTCTTGAAGACGGGATCTATTGCCTTGAGGATAAAATAAAAACCGATCCCGCGCTCTGCGTGGAATTCGTTAAAGCCAGCATTGAATCATGGGTATATGCCCTGAACAATCCTGATACCAGCGTTTCAGTGATCATAAGAACTCTGACCCGGCAGAAAAAAACGGCTAACAATTCTCATCAGAAATGGATGATAGAGAGGTACAGGGACCTTTATCTGCAAAAGGATAAAGCAAGCCTTAATATTAATCTTGCAGAGTCTGATTACATATCGAATGCAAAAGTATTACTGGAGAATAAACAGATCAGTTCCATTCCGCCTTTTAAGCAGTTTTTCAGACCGTATACGAATTTGCTTCATCCTGTAAGTGAAAAATAGTTCAGCCATGACCCAATCACAACGGAATAATTTCAGGCGAAGCCTTGCATTTAAAATAATCCTCCTGATATTCCTGTCCATCGCTGCTATTATGGTACTGATTTTTGTGTACGACTATGTTACAACAAGGGCCATTGTTGTGAAAAACCTTAGACTCCAGGCTGATTACATAACAAAAAATACAATTTTAAAGATCAATAAAGTACTTTCCAATATTCAGATAATCCCTCAGAATTATGCTCCCCTGATCCTTTCGGAGCTCGGAAATGAGGAGAAGATGAAATACCTCCTCAGTCAGATGGTTAAAAGCAATGATGATATTTACGGGGCTGCACTTGCATTCGATTCCAATTATAAAGGCCGGAACGTAAAATATTATTCCTTCTATTATTACCGCGACAGGCACCGTTTAAAGTTCATGAACCTCGGAAGCGATACTTATAATTATTATACCATGGACTGGTTCCAGATCCCGAAAGAGCTTGGGAAGGCTCAGTGGAGCGAACCCTACTTTGACCAGGGAGGAGGTGATACCCTGATGTCAACCTATTCCATCCCGCTATATGTCACAGAAAAGGACCGTAGGAAGTTCATAGGGGTTATAACAGTGGATGTTTCACTGTTACACCTTCAGCAGATCGTTGATTCAATTAAGGTGTATAAGTCGGGATATGGCTATATGATCTCCCGTATCGGCACTCTCGTCACCCATCCGCATAAAGAGGAAATTATGAATGAATCCATTTTCAGCCTTGCCGATAACAAAAAATTATCCAAACTCCGCGAGATCGGTAAAAAAATGATTGCCGGAAAGAGCGGGTTCGAAGAGAATATCTCTTACTATAACCTGCTAAACGGTAAAAAAAGCTGGATTGCATACGCTCCCGTTCCTGCCAATGGCTGGTCGGTGGTTGTTGTTTTTCCGGTAGATGAATTTATGGCCGATGCCAACAAACTGGTCCGAAATCTTGTTGAAATGGCCGTTGTCGGTCTTATTTTTATTTTCCTGGTCATATTCTTTATCTCCCGCTCGATCACCGGTTCCCTAAGGCGTCTGACCTCTGCCGCCGAGAAATTTGCCGAGGGAGACTTTAATGTTGCTCTGCCTCCTAACAGGTCTGAAGATGAGATAGGGCGGCTGAACAATGCGTTCATTTATATGCAGGAAACCCTGGCAAAGACTATTCACGACCTGAAAAATACTTCCGATGAACTCCGAAAATCCCATGAACAACTTGAGGAATACAACAGAACCCTGGAGCAGAAAGTTGATGAACGTACAACCGAACTGAAAGCCAAGCACCAGGAACTCGATTCAGCATTCAACCGATTAAAAGCAGCTCAGGCACAGCTGGTGCAATCCGAAAAAATGGCCTCCCTGGGCCAACTTACTGCCGGCATTGCCCATGAGATCAAGAACCCTCTGAATTTCATCAATAATTTTTCGGAGCTTTCTGTCGAACTGGTCCAGGAGATACTGGCCGAAACCGATAAGCTGACCTCCAGCCTGGGTGAGAAGGAAGCCGGTTATATCAAAGGGATATTGCAGGATATCGAAGGCAATGTTAAAAAGATCCATGACCATGGCAAGCGGGCGGATAGCATTATCAGGGGGATGCTGCTCCATTCCCGCGGCAAGTCGGGCGAACGGATGCCGACTGATATCAACGCTCTTCTGGCCGAATATGTAAACCTGGGGTACCACGGCATGAGGGCTACCGATTCATCCTTCAATATAAAAATTGAAGACGATTACGACCAGGAGCTGAAACAGATCAATGTTATTCCCCAGGACATCAGCAGGGTGTTCCTGAATATGATCAATAATGCCTTTTATTCGACCCACCAGAAAAAGAAGGAACTTAAAGATGCCTATTTCCCGATTTTGAAAGTCTCAACCAAAGACCTTGGTGATACTGTCGAGATCAGGATATGGGATAATGGGAAGGGAATGCCTCAAGCCGTCCTTGAGAAAATTTTCAATCCTTTCTATACAACAAAACCTGCCGGGTCCGGTACTGGGCTTGGCTTGTCGATCAGCTTCGACATCATCGTACAGGAGCACCAGGGGCAGATCAAGGTTGATTCAAAAGAAGGTGAATATGCCGAATTCGTGATTACTATCCCGAAAACGGTTTAATATACATGTTATCATTACTAAATTGACTTAATTATGAGTGAGGAACTGTCAAAAAATGTAAAGATTATGGTGGTCGACGATGAAGTCGACCTGGAGCCCCTGGTGAGACAGAAATTCAGAAGACAGATCAGGGATGGAGTATATGATTTCGTTTTCGCGCATAACGGGCTGGAGGCGCTTGCCAAGTTGATCGAATTTCCTGAGATCGGGATCATCCTTTCCGATATCAATATGCCGGAGATGGACGGGCTCACATTGCTGATGAAGCTGAAAGAGCTGAAGAACCCGGGGCTAAAAACGGTGGTAGTTTCGGCTTATGGTGATATGGACAACATACGAACTGCCATGAACCGCGGTGCTTTCGATTTTCTAACCAAACCCATCAATTTCGAGGATCTTGAGATAACCATCAATAAAACATTGGAAGAGATCCTGCAGATCAGGAGGGGGTTGGAAGAACATGACCAGCTGATCTCCATACAGCAGGATTTGCAGACTGCAAGGGAGATCCAGCAGGCCATACTTCCCAAGTTTTTCCCACCTTTTCCCGACCGTAAGGATTTTGACATTTATGCTGCAATGAATGCAGCGAAGGAAGTTGGAGGTGATTTTTTCGATTTTTTCATGATCGACAACGACAGGATAGGTTTCGTGATCGGGGATGTATCTGGCAAGGGGGTTCCGGCGGCTATTTTTATGGCCGTGAGCCGAACTATCATCCGTGCCACAGGCCTCAAGGGCATGCCCACCGATGAATGCATGAATTATGTGAATAACCTGCTTTGCAGCGAAAGTGTATCGTCCATGTTCGTTACGGTGTTCTATGGCATACTGAATACTGCTACCGGGGAACTGGATTATGTAAACGCAGGACATAATCCGCCATATCTCCTGAATGCTTCGGGATTCAAGATCGTGGAACTGACCAAAGGAACGGTGCTCGGAGGGATAGAACATTTCAATTACCATTCCTTGAAGCTTCAGATGGCGCCGGGCGACATACTGTATCTTTATACCGACGGGGTTACAGAAGCTTTCAACCGCCAGGGTGAATTATTCGGTGACGACAGGCTCGAAGCCCTGCTTTCGGCCAACCTGGATGCAGATCACAAGCAGATCATAAAAACTGTTTTAACTTCTGTTGCTGAATATGCTTCAGGAATACCTCCAAGTGATGATATTACCATGATGGCGATCAGGTATTACGGGAGATGATCACCACCAGGGAGCAGACATATGGCATGTATCATGCCTCTTTCTTGTCCCTTTACTTCAGAACCTGTAAATGAAAATTGCTTTAGCATCCCCTTCCTTGTAAAAATCAGGGATCTGGGCTTCCAGTTTGTAACCAAAATTCACGTAAAACCTGCGGGTAGGAGTATATTTTTCCAGGCCGGAAGTTTCGGCTATCACATATTTCCCGCCAAGTTCTTTAATGATCCGATGTGTTTCCTCAAGGATGATTTTGCCGATCCCTTGTCCGCGGTAATCATTATGCGTTATAATCCAGTAAAGATCATACCCGGCTTCAGTCCCCATAATATGACCGTAACATGTGTAGGATACAGGCTTTCCGTTGATTTCAGCAAAAAGGAATTTATATCCGCAGTGTTCACCCTCCTTCAGTCCATCTTCGACAAGTTCAAGGGCAACGGGTATTTCAAAGTCATAGAAAAAGCCGGTAGATTCAGCCATTTCCTTCACCGCTTCCAAATCCCCTGGCTCAACATGGCGGCGGTATGTAATTTGAGGTTTCTCCATAAGTAAGGTATCAGACATACTGCAAAGTTAGAAATATTTCAGATTGGATGAAACAGGGATCTGTTCAAAACGCCCCCGGGATTGCAATTGTGACAATGAATTCGTATTTTTGCATACTACCCCCAACTATACTGATGACAATACAAAAGCTGGCATATGAATTCCGTTTCAAGATAGGTATTGTTCTTCTTTTCATCCTTCTTGAGAATGTATCATGGATCATAGAACCCGGTTATTTTGGGATGCTGCTTGACAGGCTGATCGACTACTTTTACGACCACGAAAAAGTCAATTATTTATATCCGCTCTTTGTCTGGATCTTCATTTACATGCTGAACATTGTCGGAGGTACGATGAGCCGCTATCTGAGTGGCCGCATTTATTCCAGGATGTTCTCGGATGTCGCTGAGAAGGTGATCATCCTGTCGCGCAAGAAAGGGGACCCTGTATCCAAAACTCTTATCAGGGCGGAACTCACGAAAGAATATGTGATCTTCTTCAAAGAAAGGTTGCCTGAAATCACCTGGCAATTCTGTGCAACATTCGGGGCGATCATTGCCATGTTTTTCTATGACTGGCGGATCGCGGCAGTTTGTCTGGCCGTTGTTGGCCCTTTATTTCTTTTTTCACAGTTTTATAAAAAGAATGTTCTTGCCCTTCAAAGGAACATCCGCGACACACAGGAGGATCTATACAAAGTTGTGGAATATAAGGGTACAGCTGCTATTCATGAGCTCTACAGGAAAATGGTTGGCCCTCAGTTCAAGATTGCCAGGTGGAATTCCATTAATTATTTTGTCCTGAAGGTTATCCTGATGGGGATTTTTATTGTAGTACTTTTTATCTGCGTGGATGTTGACCGGTTCTCAACAGGAAATATTTATTCCATAGTAGCCTATTTATGGACCTTTATTGCATCGGCCGAGTATTTGCCTGGTTTGATGGAAAGCTATACCTCAGTAAGGGAACTGGATCACCGGTTAAAGGAAGAAGTCATCTGAAAAAAGGTTTACCAGGTTGACGTTAGCAAGCATTGAAGCTATGTTTATACCGGGCGACCCAGAGCCTGTTCCACTATTCGCCTGATCACATCGACATGATTCATTCCTGCCATTTCCGATGCAGCCATAAACCCGCCGGAACCCGATAAACAAGGATTTGCGTTGATGTCAATGACATAAGGGTTTAAGTTATGGTCTATCCTGAAATCGAGACGAACATATCCTTTTAACCCCAGTTTATTCCAGGTTTTTTCACAGATCTGTTTCATCCTTAATTGTAAGAAGGTATCAAGATTTTCAACATCAAAGGTTCTCCGGGTGTTCAGGTATTCAAAAGAATCTTCTTTCCATTTTGCCGAATATCCCATTATTTTCGGTTTCCCTTCAGGAAAGTTAAGAAAATTCATCTCTGCGAATGGCAGAACTTCCGGTCCCTGCTTCCCTCCGATAATTGAAATATTAAATTCCCTGCCTTCAATAAATTCCTCAATGAAATAGTAATCGGGGTTCTTTTGAGTAAGGCTCTTTATATACTTTTTATCATTACCCTGGAACACATTTTCCTCATCAAGTCCGAGAGAACCCTCTTCCCATATAGGTTTCAGGATATATTTTTTTTCATGATCAAATCTCCTGAGTTCGGTCAGCTCCATCCATGGTGGAGTGGGAATGCCTAAGCGTTTCATTTCGATCTTTGCTCTTAATTTATTTGCGGCAAAGAAAAGCGGGATCAGGGGTGACCCTGTAAAGGGTATTTCCAGGTAACTGTACACTGCTGCCGGGAAATACACAAATTCTCCCCGGTTAAGAATGGTTTCAACGAGGTTGAAAATGAAACAGGGTTTTATTCTGCTGATAGTATCGAGAGTTTGTTGGAGGTTCAGATCAACTTGTGCAGTCTTTACTTTGAAGTTCAGTTGTTCCAAAGCGCTTCTCACAATATCGGCCTGCTCAAGTACATCAAGTTCGTCTTCGGTAGGTTTTTCCGATAACTTGCCATGTAATATCAATGCAGTTTCTTTCATTCAGGAAATTTATGGTATTACAGATTGCTCCTTTTTTGTGCCGATTCCATGATCATCCCGATCAGTTGCTGATACTCTATTCCCTGGAGTCTGCAAATAATCGGGAGATCCGAATGAACCGGATTCAGGCCGGCCAGCGGATTAACTTCAATAAACCCGGGAACTCCATGCTTATCCAATCGAAGATCGACCCTGCCCCCGTCTCTGCAGTTAAGGACCCTCCATGCCGAAAGGGCAACTTCTTCGCAAGCCCGGGCCACAGGTTCATCCACGATCCGGTAGGTCACCCTTTCTTCATAAAATGCTTTATTAATGTATGAATAGCCATGTGCTTCGGCCTGTTCAGTAAACAGTACCTCCATGGTTCCCAGGCAGCGTGCTTCCTTTCCTGTGCCCACAATAGCAACCGTGAATTCCCTGCCCGGAAGATAGGTCTCAATAATAAGCCCTTGCTTATAAACCGGCAATAACTCCATGCAGATCTTCTCCAGTTCAGCCGGGGTATCTACCTTACTTTTCGAATTGATCCCTTTTCCGGTGCCTTCGGCAACAGGTTTAATAAAAAGAGGGTAGGGGAGAGTAACTGATTTTATCTCTTCGTTATTTGTGACTACAGTAAAAGCAGGAGTAGGAATGCCGCAATCCCTTACCACATTCTTAGTAAAGCCTTTGTGAAGGGTAAGTGCAAGTATCAGTGTGTCGGAAAAAGTATAAGGAATATTATAAGCATCGAGCAATGCCGGAACCTGGGCTTCGCGCCCAACGCCGTACAATCCTTCGCAGATATTGAAGACCAAATCCCAGCGATCGCCTTTATCAAGTCTCTGCACGAGCTGTCTCAGATGGCCGATTCGGTCGGTAGTATAGCCGAGGCCTTGCAATGCACCTTCAATGCCTGCTACCGTTTCTTCTTTATCAAATTCTGCTGTTTCTTCTTCCGAAAAACCTTCTTTCAGGTAATCTGACCGCAGGTCATAAGTTAGGCCGACTACCATGGGCTAGGAAAAATCCGGATATTGAAATTCCCTGTTCTCGAAATTTCTGAGTCTTGCATAGCCGTCCTCTCCCTTACCCAGATAATAATCGGGGAGAAGAGGGATCTTTCCCCCGCCTCCGGGTGCGTCAACCACATAGGTTGGAACGGCATAGCCGCTGGTATGGCCCCTGAGACCTTCCATGATCTCCAAACCTTTTTTGATGCTTGTCCTGAAATGGCCTGAGCCGAGGACCGGGTCGCACTGGTAGATATAATAAGGCTTGACTCTGGCGCGTAGTAAAGCATGCATCAGGTTTTTCATCACTTCAATATCATCGTTGATACCTTTCAGCAGGACCGTCTGGCTTCCAAGAGGAATTCCTGCATTAGCCAGCTTTTCGCAAGCTTCCCTGACTTCGGGAGTCAGTTCATCGCTATGAGTGAAATGTATGCTCAGGTATAAAGGATGATATTTCTTAAGCATATTAACCAAGGGGCGGGTGATGCGCTGGGGCATTACCACCGGGACTTTCGTACCTATGCGGATGATCTCCACGTGGGGAATGCTGCGAAGCCGGGAAAGCAGGTATTCAAGATGCAGGTCGGGCATAGTAAACGGGTCGCCGCCCGAAATCAGGACATCCCTGATCTCTTTATGTTCCTGGATGTAGTTGAGACCAGCTTCCCAGGCCTTGATACCTACATGGCATTTATCTTTCGCTACCATCCTTGTCCGGGTACAGTATCTGCAATAAGTTGAACAGAATCCCGTGACCAGGAACAAAACGCGGTCGGGATAGCGGTGTACAATATTTTCAACAGGGCTGTCATGTTCTTCCGAAAGAGGATCGGCATTTTCGCCCGGGTGCACAATAAATTCATCGAACACAGGGACCACGCTCTTACGCAGGGGATGTTCGGGGTTCATCCTGTCGAGCAGGCTGATGTAATACGGGGTTATCCTTAGTGGTAGTGAATGATTGTTCCCGTCGGGTTTGACTTCGTTGTCGGATAAATTGATAAATCTTGCCAGTTGCCTGATTGAGCGGGCTGAATTTTTAATCTGCCAGTGCCAGTTATTCCAATCCTTAAGCGTTGCCTCAGGAAAAAATTCCTGCATAAAGGCAAGGGAACGGTCAGAGGTCAGGGATTTGTCGCGATCGGTGCGGGATTTCAGGTATTCATCCAGGAAGGATGCTTCGTCGATGAAGGATGGTTTACTTGGAGGTTCTTCTTCTTCGGAGAGTTCTGGACGAGGAATGGCCAGCTTCTCGTTCGGTAATTTTTCCATTGCAGTTTTTTGAATGTTCAATTAGTATTAATTTAATGATGCCCCTTTGAATTAAAGCGGATGAATAAACGTTGAAATTTTAATTTATTATGTAAAGAAAAAATAAACATTATCAGTAATTTTTTTTCGCGTACAAAAATACATCGCATATCCCTGGATTTTTATTTATTTTTGAAGAATATCATAAATTTTGTTAACAGGAATTTGTTAATAAACTTCCTCTAAATGAAGCTGTTCTGCAGACAGTTTGGAAGCGGTCCACCCATGGTCATCCTTCACGGACTGTTTGGTATTTCTGACAATTGGGTAAGTATAGCGCGTACACTCGGCGAACAGTATACGGTTTACGTTCCCGATCTTCGCAATCACGGACAGTCACCGCATAGTCCGGTATTCGACTTTAATGTTCTGGAGGATGACCTGCTCGGGTTGATCGAAGAGTACGGCCTTGAGAATATCATTTTGGCCGGCCATTCTCTCGGCGGGAAGACGGCCATGTATTTCGCGCTCCATCATCCGCAGATGATAAAAAAACTGGTGATCGTGGATATCAGCCTGAGGAAGGCCCCGGTAAATACCGAGCATCAGATGCTCATTGACGCCATGCTGAATGTTGATTTTTCACGGGTTTCTGCGCGTTCCGATGTGGATCGGCAGTTGCAGGCCACAGTGAAAAGCCAGCGGTTAAGGCAGTTTCTTCTGAAAAACGTTTACTGGCGTGATGATAAAACCCTTGACTGGAGGCTGAACCTGCATGCGATCAATGAAAATCTCCTGAATATTTTTGAGGGTGTGGATGTTCCCTTACAGTATTCGGGTCCAGCTTTATTAATACGTGGCGGGCGTTCTGGTTATGTCATGGATGAGGACTTCGTGGACTTGAAAAATAAATTCCCCGGGTTGGTTGTGAAGACTATTCCGGAGGCCGGACATTGGGTTCACGCAGATTCACCCGGGGAATTCCTGGAAGCCCTAAGGGCTTTTCTTGATCAATAGCGATTCACTTCAATACTGGAGACAGCAGTCTCAATCGTAATATAGATCTTCTTTTTGCTGCTGTTAAAGTTTGAAGTCTGATACATCCGGTCAGCTTTTTTATCGAATCCTTTAAAGTTGCGACTGATCAGAAAAGACTCTGAGTTGATCTGGCATCCTGTACCTTCGGGAACTTCAACTTTTATAGATGATGCTCCTGCGTTCAGCGAGACATGGGTACAGGGGCTTTTATCTCCCAGTTTCATTTTGATGGATGAAGCGCCAGCATCCACCGAAATAGTATCAATGATATAATTTGTAAGGTCGAGGTTCATTTCGGCCGCCCCTACGTCGAATATCATTTTCCAGGCAGGCTTTTCATTCAGTTTGATGTCGACTTTATTACTATGGACCGATCCGCTCACATGTTCTTTTTCCATTGAGAGGTTGATTTTTTTCACGCCAAGCGTATCTTTTGACGTGAGGGAATAGTTGCCGATATCTCCGGTTTTCCTGAAGCTCATAAAGTCGGAAGTGAGACCTTCTATGGTAAAGGAACCGGCTGCAGCATCAAGGTCCAGGATGCCCCGTTTTGTGAGGGTATCGGTTGGCACACTTAAATTCTGCTCAGAATAATTACCTTTGGAGCTATCATCGTCACTGTTCCAGTCATAGTGATTCTGCCAACCGTTATGAAATCCCCACCAGGGAGTGTTTTCAGTGAGACGGTTGAAGAAGGTCACCGTAAATGCCAGGATGATTATAACCGAGATTATTTTATACAGGTCTTTGATAGGGAGCACAGCAATACCCCAGAAAACAAGGATCAGGGGCCAGAGGTTCCAGAGGATGCGCCATCCTGAATTTACGAATCCCAGGTTGCTCAAAAGGATCAGAAGTCCGAGAGAGATCAGGATTACGGGCCAGAAAACATGTCTGAATTTCATATGATTTTATTTAAGTGTGAAACTTATTTTTTTCCTGTAAAGGCATTGATCAGGAGTCCGGCTCCGATAACCACTAGTAAAATAGGCCAGAGGTCCCCGAAGTCGACATTGGGAACAAGCTGGTTGACCAGGAACAAAGTCCCAAGGGTTATCAGAACCAGTCCGCCGATAAGGCTTCCTTTGGATTTTTCAGTGGTTGTTTTAAACGGATCAATTCCGGCAGTTTTTTGAGGATCTGCAGTCTGGAACGGATCCTGTTTTGCAAACGGGTCCTGTTTTGCAAACGGGTCCTGGGGTTTGAAAGGATCGGCCGGGCCTGATGCACCAGGGCCTGGAGCGGTTCCTGAAGTAGTTCCTGAAGTGGTCCCCGAATTGAACTGTTCGTATGAGACCGGTTTTTCGGGTGTGACGATCCACAGGATGAAGTAGATTAAAACTCCTCCCCCTCCGGCAAGTGCGAGAACAACAAAGGCAAGACGGAGCAGAAGGGGATCCGTGTCGAAATAATCAGCAAGGCCTCCGGCTACGCCCGCTATCTTGCGGTCGATGAGGCTACGGTATAAACGTTTAGGTTCCATTTTTCATTAGGTTTAGATGAAAGCTTAGACGTTAGGGAAAGATTCAGGTTACACTCAGCCGGCCGGCAGGTTTTTTCGGCGGTACATGCGGGAAGAAAGAAGAACGCTGAGTTCGAATAAGCCGTATAAAGGGAAAAAAACAATAAGCTGGCTGAACATATCCGGACTGGGGGTAATTACGCCGGCCACGATGAGTATCACAACCAGTGTATGTTTCCTGTATTTCTTCAGCATTGCGGGTGTTATGATACCCAATTTGGTAAGAAGCAAGATAAGCACGGGAAGTTCAAATACCACACCCATAAGCAAGGTAAGCAGGGTTATATTGCTGACGTATGATGTAAGCGCAATCTGATTTTTAACTGTTTCGCTCACAGTATATCCTCCCAGGAAATTTATCATCAGCGGGGCTACGATAAAATAGGAAAAAAGCACGCCCGTGATGAACAGGAAGAAAACCACAAAGACTGTTCCCCGCGATGCACGGATCTCTTTATCGGTAAGCCCTGGCTTGATAAACCTCCATAGTTCCCATAATATGTAAGGTAGGGCAAGTACCAGACCGGCAATAAGCGAAATATTCATATGGGCCAGGAATTGTCCTGCCAGGCTTATGTTGATGAGTTCAAAATGAGAAGGGTCAATGCAGAGGGAGGGCATCGAAATCTTATTCCCTAACATGCATAACAAACGATAGGTGATAAAATTCTTTGATTTTGGCCCGAGAATGATAGTGTCGAACAGAATGTCCTTGAAGGCAAATGCCACAAGTGATAACAGGAATGCAACGAGCAGCGAGCGCCATATAGTGCCCCTGAGCACATCCAGGTGCTCCCAGAAGGACATCTCGTCCCCGTTTTTGTTTTTTTTACTTAATCCGCGGAATCCAAACATAAGAACGCAAAAGTAATGAAATTTAAAAAATGTCGTGTAAATTTGAATTCTCATTCCACTAATGTGAATTCATTTTTAAAAAGATTTCTTGCATTTCTACTGTTGCTGATATCCGAAGTCACTGTATCCGCCCAGGATCATTCTCTTGATTACTATATCAACAGGGGTGTTGAGAACAATCCGGTACTGATGGACCTTTCCAATCAGATCAGATCGAACCAGTATGACAGTCTGATCACCAGGGCAACATACCTTCCGCAGATCAATTTTAATGCACTGATGATGTATGCGCCGGTAGTCAATGGCTGGGGATACAGTGATGTGATCACCAACGGACAGCAACTCAGCGGGACTCTGAACGTGAATCAGCAGATATTCAATAAAAAAACAAGGGAAATCAACTACCAGAAGTTCGGGCTTGAAAACAGAAGCCTTGAAAATTCGCGTAATCTGAGCGTTGGGGAGCTTAAAAAAGCCATCACTGCCCAATACCTGACTGCATACTCGGCTATTATGGAAGCACAGTTTCAGCAGGAGATCCTGACGACCCTGAAGGAAGAAGAAAAAGTGCTGAAGATTTGGGTTCAGAAGGGGACTTACCGCCAAACCGACTATCTCTCGGTTAAAGTCGAGATCATTCAGCTTGAACGAAATATAAGGAATCTTGAATTTCAGTACAGGAAAGAATTTTCGAACCTGAATGTGATCTGCGGTATCTCCGACACTACCCTTTACAGGCTAAGCCTTCCCGCTATTGAAGAGATGTTGAAACGTTCATACGAAAGTTCATTGTTTTTCAGAAAATTCATGATCGACAGCTTGCAGATCCAGACAGAAAAGCTGCTAATAGACCGTAAATACAAACCAACGGTAAGCTGGTTTTCGGATGGCGGACTTGTCAACAACGAACCGGTTTACCTTTATCAGAATTTCGGGATCAGTTTTGGAATGAGCCTGAGCCTTCCGGTTTATGACGGGAACCAGCGAAAACTGAATTACAGTAAGCTCAGAGTGAAGGAAGAGACCAGGAAAAATTACCTGGATTTTTTCAGGACACAATATAATGTTCAGCTGAAGCAGTTGAAGGATGAACTGGATAACGTAAGGTCTCTGGCTGTCGACAATGCGAAGCAGGTTGAAATCGTAAAAATGCTGATAGCGCAGGAGAGAGCTGAACTTAATACAGGGACTCTTACCATCACCGATTACATCCTTGCTTTGAAGAACCTGGTTGATGCCACTCATGAGGGGGTGCAGTACCAGATAAGGGCACAATATATTCTAAACGAAATTAATTACTGGAAGCAATGAAACAAAGGATATGGATGATATTCCAGGTCGGTCTGTGCTGCCTGGTTTTCCTCTACGCCTGCAGGAATTCGCAGGACACCGGGGAGAAAGCGGTAAGGGCGGTGGTCCCGGCGACCGTCATCCATGTCAGGACAGGTACAATGGCCGAATATGCAGAATTCCCGGCCACTTCGTCTTTTCTTGAAAGAGCTGTCATTAAATCACCCATCACCGGGTATGTTGAAACATGTTTTGTGTCGGCAGGCGACCGTGCAAAAAAAAGTGAGATGTTGTTCGAGCTCAGGACGAAAGAAGCTACGATATTATACCAGGACAGTGTGCATGCGCTGGGAATCACCGGGCTTATTCAGGTGAGGGCATCGATAGAAGGACTTGTTTCGGTGATCAATCATCCGAAAGGAGATTTCGTCCAGGAAGGGGAACCACTGTGCACCCTGGTTCTGCCTCAAAGCCTGGTATTTATCCTGGAACTCCCGTTTGAACAGAAAAACTTTGTGCGGATAGGTTCTGAATGCATTCTTCTCCTGCCCGACAACGATAAAATAATCGCTTCCATTCATGCTGTTTTACCGGCAATGACGGGGGCATCGCAAACGGTCAGGGTGATCCTGCAACCAAGAATTCCCAAACCTCTTCCTGAAAACCTGATTGCCAGGGTAAAGATCATCAGGAATTTAAAAAACAAAGTCCTGATCCTTCCTAAATCTTCGGTACTCAGCGACGAGGTGATGAAGAATTTTTGGGTTATGAAGCTTATCAATGATTCCATAGCGGTGAAAATTCCTGTTATTCCCGGCATTACAGGGGCCGACAGCGTGGAGATCGTTTCCCCTGTCTTTCTGCCCTCCGAACGTTTCCTTACCAGCGGAAACTACGGATTGGGTGATACAGCGGTTGTACGGATAATAAAATGATGCGGGATGCAGGATGCAGGATAAATCGGGAATAATAAACAATCCACGCCAAATGATCAACCAGGGTTTTTACAGCAGATACACCAAGCCAACGATATTCGTTCTTATGGTGTTGCTTATACTTGGTGGGTTTGCTTACAGTAAAATGGAAACTTTGCTGTTCCCTGATGTCGTTTTCCCAAAGATCAGGATCATTGCCGATAATGGCGAACAACCTATCGATAAAATGCTGATCACCGTAACTCGACCGCTTGAAATTGCTGTCAAAAGAGTTAACGGGATAGAAACGGTAAGAAGTTCCACCAACAGAGGAAGCTGCACTATTGAAGCGTATTTTAAATGGAATACCGACATCAATGTGGCGAGAACGCAGCTTGAGGCCAGGATCAATGAGATCAAGAACATTTTGCCCTCAACAGCTAACCTGGTGATCGAAGCCATGAGCCAGAATATTTACCCGGTGATAGGTTATACTCTTGAAAGTGACAAATACGGGCAGGTTGAGATGAAGAATGTAGCGATGTTCTTTGCAAAACCGCGTTTCTCGGAAGTGCAGGGAATTTCCAATGTATTTGTGAGGGGAGGGAAGACCAAGGAATTCGTAATCAAGCCCGATCCAATGAAGATGGTTCAGCTTGCAGTAAATCCTCAAACCCTGATCGATGTCATGGGGAAAACCAACTTCATTGAATCGAACGGCTTGCTGTCAGACTACCGCCGTTTATACCTTTCTGTTACCGACAGCCGGATCAATACCCTGGATGACCTGAAAAATCTGGTAATCCGCAACGACGGCAACAGGATCATCCGACTGGGGGACCTCGCCCGGGTTGAATTCATGGAGCAGCAGGAATTCATCCGTATCAATGCCAACGGACGTGAAGCGGTTATCCTTGATATTGTCAAACAAAAAGGGACCAACCTTCTGGATTTCGTAAAAGATATCCAGGTAAAGGCAAGGGAGATCCAGCAGCAGCTTCCGCCGGGTATGGTATTAAAGACCTACTACAACCAGAGTGTTTTCGTAACGGATTCAATAAACAGTGTCCTCCGGGCAATTTACGAGGGTCTGATCCTGGCGTTGCTGGTAGTAATCTTGTTCCTTCGATCTTTCAGGGCCAGCCTGAATGTGATCATCATCATTCCCGTTACGCTTACCCTTACATTGACAGTCCTTTACCTGAGCGGCATTACGCTGAACATTATGTCGCTTGGAGCCATTGCGGCTTCAATAGGTCTCATCATCGATGATGCCATTGTCGTGATTGAGCAGATCCACCGGGTTCACGAAGAGAACCCCGATAAAGACAATCAGACCGTGGTACGCGATACGATACGCATGCTTTTCCCGGCAATGGTAGGCTCTTCATTAAGCACCATCGTCATTTTCTTTCCTTTTGTGATGATGAGCGGGGTGGCAGGTAGTTTTTTCAGAGAGCTGACCGCAACCATGGAAATCACGCTCGTATGCAGTTTTTTCACAACCTGGCTGGGATTGCCTGCTTTACACCTTGCTTTGGGATTTAAACACCGGAAAAAAACAACAGCAGAGCCACAAGGTAAATCGGCTGGTAATAAATCCTTAGGATGGCTTATCTGGTTTTTCGACAAGCCGGCTTTTGCCCTTGGTTTTATTGTGCTTCTTGCCGCAAGCGCTGTTTTGCTCATCCCAAGGCTGAACACGGGTTTCCTGCCCATTCTGGACGAGGGGACCATTGTATTTGATTATCTGACACCACCCGGAACAGCCCTGGATGCTTCCGATGCCATGATGCGACGTGTAGATACACTTATTTTGCACCATAAGGATGTTGCCACTTATATGAGGCGTACCGGAACGAACATGAGTTCAAGCATCAGTATGGCCAGCGGGGTGATCCCTCCGAATGAAGGTGATTACCTGATCCAGCTGAAACCCGGGATCAACCGTAAGACTGAAGATGTCATTACAGAGCTCAGGCAAAGAGTTTCGGCACAGGAGCCGGCGCTTACAATAGAGTTCGGACAACGAATTGCCGATCTTCTGGGCGACCTCATCGGCCGTCCGGAACCTATTGAGATCAAGATCTTCGGCGACGACAGGGCGAATCTCGAATCCCTTGCTGTTCGAACCCAGGAGTTACTCTCAAACGTAAAGGGAGTTGCCGATCTTAAAAACGGTATTGTCGTTGAAGGGCCATCTATCAGTCTGATACCCGATGAAGCCAGGCTGGCTCAATTTCACCTGAGCGCCGCCGATCTGCAAACACAGCTACAAGCCAATAATGAAGGGGTGAGAGTAGGGGAAGTCCAGAACGGTGAACAGATGCTGAAAATACTGCTGCGGTTTACCGATTTCAGAGAGAATTTCCTTGACCGTATCATGGATCAGCCTGTATTTTCTCCCGACGGCTCCTACAGGCCGCTGGCCTATTTTGCCCGGGCTGAATTGTCTAAAGGAACACCCGACATCACCAGGGAAGATCTTAAATCGAATATAGTGGTTACTGCAAGGCTTGAGAAGCGTGACCTGGGATCAGCAGTTAAGGAAATTAAAACCATCCTGGAAACAAAACTCATCATGCCTCCGGGTTATTATATCGTATATGGCGGCACCTATGCTCAGCAGCAGGCATCTTTCAATGAATTGCTGATGATCCTGCTGACTGCCATCGTTCTGGTATTTTCAGTACTTCTTTTCCTGTTCAGGGACCTTCGTATTCCCCTGCTGGTGATCTTCATTTCGGTGCTGGGTACGGCAGGTTGCGTTATAGCCTTATATATTACCGGCATCCAGCTGAATGTCGGGAGCTACACAGGGATCATCATGATCGTAGGGATCATTGCCGAAAATGCCATATTCACGGTAAACCAGTTTATGTCGACAATGCAAACCACCGCCGGGGATGTGGACGCTTCCATAAGGTATGCAATATCTCTCCGCATCAGGCCAAAGCTGATGACAGCCATAGGTGCTATTCTTGCGTTAACCCCACTGGCACTGGGTATAGGCGTTGGGGCACAAATGCAACAACCTCTTGCCATAGCAGTGATAGGCGGGTTTATTGTAGCAATGCCCTTGCTGCTGTTCGTATTCCCAACCCTTATTCGATGGGTCTATTTCAGGCAGGGAAAAGTCAGCCAGGTATAAATTAAATTATCAGCTATTCCAGGATTTTTATATCCCAGGTGACTGGCATGGCCTTTTTCAGGGTTGCCGAAACACCGCAGTACTTATCCTGCGAAAGACTGACTGCTTTCTGCAGTTTTTCCAATGGGAGGTCGGTCCCCCTGAATTCAAATGTAATATGAATACTGGTATATTGCTTTGGGTGGTCCTCACTCACTACACCTTCAACCACCATATTGAAATAATCCGGAACGACCTGCATTTTATTCAGTATGGGAATAATATCCATTCCGGTGCATCCTCCTGCCGCGAGAAGCATCAAGGGTTTCGGCCTGGATCCAAGGTTATGCCCTCCCACATGCTCGTCGGCATCCATGATGATCTCATGACCCCCGCTCGTTCCTTTAAAGGCCATTCCCTTTTGCCATTCAACAGCTACTTTGTGCACCGACATGTCTATTCCTTTTTCCTTGTGCTGATCTTAAACGGAATATATAAAGGGCAAAACTGGAAAAGGCTGGTGAGGACAAAAACAACGGCCAGAACTAATAAAATTATGCCTAATACCTGAGGAACTGCTTTTGTAAAAAACAATACTGCAAATAGGATTGCAACCAGTATCCTGATCACCACATCAATGGTTCCCATGTTCTTTTTCATGACGTTTCGGTTTTAAATGTTAATATTTATGAATGCAAATATAAATATATTTGGTGATAATTAAGCGATTTAAAAATTTGTAGCCTGTTAATGAGAATAAATCAAAGAAGCCTGGCGGTAGCCGCTGGAATTCATATACCAGTCGGGATATGAAACTCCGGCGCTCTCGGCCCAGTCATTAAATTTAAGGTAAGCTGCGTTGACAGCGGTTCTTTCAATAGGATAACTGAATTTGCCACTGATATTTAAAGCCCATGGGAGGTTGTTCGACGTCTTATAATAACGACTCTGAGCCGGAATACTATTGTCATCGGCCGTCCCGAAATCAGAACCGTTGACTTTGTCGGTTGGTGGCTGGTCAGGAAGGTGGACTTCCCGGTTACGGTTTCCGTTTGCAATAATAAAGGCGTTAAACGGCGGCGTTCCTGCCTGGCTTAAACTTAGCGTTGAGGACAAGGAGATAACCAGGTTCAGAGTATCCGGAGTAACATAAGGAGCCCCTAATGTCGTGTTGGTGCCCAGGCTGCTACCCGACATAGGCAGGTGATCGAATGCATCGTCAAAAGCCACGACCACAGCTTTAGATTGACCCGACTCTGTATTATTCGCAGATAATGTAATATATCCGTGATGTAAACTTAACCCTGTAATATTCGATATTTTATCGGGTGTGTATGGCAGCTGGAATGCAAACCCGTTATGATAATTAGCTCCCGAAGCTTCCGGGATGAGTTTGGCATCAACTTCGACGACCTGATTCTGTGCATTGGTGATCTGGTTAAACCGGTAGGAAACTACAACATCATTAAAATCATAATCGCCTTTACCGGGCCATAGGTCTTCAAAAGCAAGAGAACTGTAGCCTGTTTTGGAAGGGGTGAAATTGTTGAAAGCCTTGGTAGGATCATTGGGATAATCATCAGAAACATCCGGCACCCCGTCATGATCTGAGTCAACAACGGTTGTGGCAAGAAGGGGCATGTTCGTTGTGTTGATCCCCTGGATTGAAGGGGTGATTGTCAGGTAAAACACATTATCGTTACAATCCAGATCCGATCCCTGGTATTTACCCTGATCCTCGAGGGTAAACAGTATTTGCTGACGTGAAGGATCCTTGAATAAAAGAAGGTGCTTGAGCATGAGGGGATCGGTTGTATTGAATGAAGGGATCGAATACCAGATATCGCTGGTGGGACCAACATATACGGAGGTACCATTCCAGCCATGGGGGACAGAGGCAAAACCGATAGATTTCCCTGCAGGGAATTTGCCCAGATATATCTTATTGCCAGGATTCAGTCCGCCCCCGCTTCCCGAATTGCTCACGTTGGGGAAGATGAAGTGAATAGTATCGATAGCTGCTGCTGAAGCAGGAGGTTGATTTGTATTGAAAGTAAAATATCCGAGGGCGTCCATCCATCCGGCTCCTTCAGTAATATAGGTAATGTAGACATCACTCACACTCAGGATGTCAATATTGTTCGGGACATTGCTGGCGAACCAATCAGGATGGGCAGCGACTTCATTTTTATATTCAGGGAGAGCCGTGTTGATATCATGCATCAGGACCTGGTCCACCGGATCGTTTACCGGCATAAGGTTGCCAGGTACACCCTGTGAATCACGGGTGCTCATATAAACCCATTTAACTGCATTGGGGCTTTTGATTTCACCTCCGTCATTGAGGGATTTGGTTGGTGCAGGCTGAGGAGGCTTGCCCCCGAATTGCCCGCTTACCGCATTAGAAATGATCGGTAAATCTTTCTGGCGTATCAGACCAAGGAAATTATTAAATACAGTAACCCGGGTCATAGCTGTCGGCAAGGATGCGATGGAATTCCACATCCCGTCAGAACCTGTGATACCACTAACAAGATATATACCTCCGGAATCAGGGTTGGCGGTATATAATGTAAACCTGACCCCTTCGATAGGGTTATCAAGGTTATCTTTTGCAGAAATAGACACAGTTACATTTCTCGCAGTCGCCCAGTCGAAAGTTGGTGATACATTCAACTGATCGATGGATTTTCCCGATACGGTCCCGGTGTTCGAGTCCTGTTTACGACATCCTGATAATACCAGAGCGACAGCCAGAATTACAATTGCGATTGAAACCGGTTGTAATTTTTTATGTGAAAAGGAAAAAAGTTTCATGGTTTGTTTTTTAACAAAGGTAAGCCCGGGAATACCTGATAGCAAGCTATAATTTGTTTTCGTAGATATAATATAAGTAAAGGTTGAATAATCACGCGATTCAGACTCTTCTGGTTATTGATTTATTTTTTTAAAGAAGAAAATTTGAATTGATGGAAATATATTTATTTATGTATATTTACATTCTAAAGTCCCAAAATTGTCAGGTATCAGTTTTCTTAAAGATGGTTCCAGGCAAACTTAAAGAAACCAGCACGAAAAGCGAACTTATCGCTGCACTCCGGGAGGAGGAGAATGCACATATGCTGGCCCTGCAAAAGTTAAATGAAAGCGAGCAAAGGTTCTTGTCGATTTTTAAGAATACCGATATCGGATATTTTTTTATTGATAAGGAAGGGATAATCAGGGAAGTCAATCCAACCTGGATCAGGCTTTACAAGTATGATTCAGCAGATGAGATCATAGGGCATCACTTTGCGGAAATCCAGAAGCTCGACGACATTGAATTAGCCAGTCAGGTTGTTGCCGGCATTATGCAGGGCGATCATCAATATATGAGCGGTGAGTTCAGCAGGCGCTGTATGGATAACAGCATCGGGTATCATTCCTTTTCAGCCCGTCCGGTAAATCGTGGTCAAGAAGTCATAGGTATAGAAGGGTTTATCGTAGATACGACCCTGACAAGGCTGCATGAGGAAAATTTCAAAATCCTTTTCAACACCATGTCTCAAGGTGTGGTTTTTCAGGATGCGGAAGGAAAGATCATTACGGCGAACCCTGCGGCCCAGGAGCTGCTTGGGTTAAGCCTTGATCAGATGCAGGGCCGGTCATCGGCCGACCCAAGATGGAGATCCATTCATGAAGATGGCAGTGCATACCCGGGTTCAGAGCATCCTGCCATGATTGCCTTGCAGAGCGGAAAAAAAATCACGAATGTTATCATGGGAGTATATAATCCGCAGTTACAGACCCATAAATGGCTGCTGATTAACGCAATCCCTCAATTCAGAAGTGAAGAAAATACAGCCAACGGAGTATTTACAACTTTTACTGATTTTACAGAAGTAAAATTAGCTGATGAGTCTCTGAGAACCAGCGAAAATAAGCTGATGAACTTATACTCCAATATGAGCGAAGGGGTTGGATTACATAAGCTTATATACGGGGAGCAAGGCGAAGCGCTGAATTACAGGATTGAAGGAATCAATCCAAGTTTTGAAAAAATTCTGGGTTTAAAGGAAGAGGATATTCTCAATAAACTTGCGACAGAGGTATATGGTGTACCTGATCCTCCTTTCCTGATGGAGTATATCGAGGTGGTGAAATCGGGAAAACCAGCTTCTTTTGAAGTTTATTTTCCCCCTATGGAGAAGCATTTCTCTATTTCTGTGTCGCCATGGGACAACGGTGGATTTGCCACAATTTTTACCGATATCACAGCCAGAAAGCAGATCGAGTTGAAATTACTGGAGAGCGATACTAAGTTCAGGTCTCTGGCCGAAAATTCTCCTTATGCGATCCTCATCTACCAGAATGACCTTTGGATTTATAGTAATCCTGCCGGTGAAAAGATCAGCGGATTTACAGCGGAAGAAATATACAGTCAGAAATTCTGGGAGATCGTGGCACCTGAATACATGGAAACTGTAAGGAATATTGGGAGAAGAAGACAGACAGGTGAAAAAGTTACTTCATCCTATGAATTCAGGATCATCACTAAAACCGGTAAGTCAAAGTGGGTATTTCTTACAGGCAATACAATCACTTTCTCCGGAAGACCTGCAGGTATAATTTCCATTGTGGATATCACTGATCGCAAGCAGATGGAAATTGACCTGAAAATTGCAGTTGAAAGGGCCCAGGAGTCGGATCGTCTGAAATCAACCTTCCTTGCCAATATGAGCCACGAGATCAGGACCCCCATGAATGCTATCCTGGGATTTTCTGAATTGATTGGCCAGCCCGATACAAACCATGAGGAACTGGAGAGGTTTGGGGGAATTATAAGGAATGCAGGTAAGCGATTGTTACATATTATTGATGACATCATTGACCTTTCGAAACTCGAAGCAAAACAGATAGAAATTGTTAGCGGGCCATGTGATGTATACCATATGCTCACAGCGACTGTGGACTCTTTCAGGAACATGGATATCCTGAAGAGAAAGAAAGAACTCCAGCTTGTTACTGATATTAAGGATTGCCTCCCTGGTGAGGAAATCACCACCGACCCGATAAGACTTCAACAGGTGGTAGATAACCTGATCACCAATGCAATTAAATATACGGCTCAGGGAACCATTACTGTTGGGGTTAACAAGATCAGCCTGAGAGGGAAGGGTTTTCTTGAGTTTTTTGTCAGAGATACAGGGAAAGGCATTCCGGAGGAAAAGCTTCCTATTATTTTTGAGAGGTTCCGACAGGTAGAAGAAAATGAGTATCACGAGGGAGCCGGACTGGGGCTGAGCATCTGCAAGTCTTTTATTGAACTGCTGGGTGGCGAAATCCAGGTAGAGTCTGAGGAAGGAAAAGGTAGCCGGTTCAGTTTTATAATACCTGTTGGTGCGGTTAAAAGCCATGAGCCTTCTGCAGGTTCTGAGACCGGGAAAAAATCATTTGATCTCAGCGGGAGAACAATCATTATTGCCGAAGATGAGGATGATTCTTTTAGTTACCTGGAGCAGTTACTGAAAGAAACCAAGGCAAAACTGCTTCGTTCAGTTAATGGCAGGCACCTGATGGAGATGTTGGATAAGAATCTGCCTGACTTGCTGATTTTGGATATCAATATGCCCGGGAAGACCGGGTATGAATGTTTAAAGGAAATCCGTGAAAATGGATATCCCCTGAAAGTCATTGTACAGACTGCTTATGCCATGGCCGATGAAAGGAAGCGTTGTTTTGAAGCAGGTTGCGACAGCTACCTGGCCAAGCCCTTCAATAAAAAAGCATTATTTGACAGCCTTGCTGAAATATTTAATAATATAGATTTATGAATCATATTGATTTTTCTCTGGTTGACTGGTCAAGAGCCCAGTTTGCTCTGACTGCTTGTTATCACTGGATTTTTGTTCCCCTTACTCTCGGGTTATCATTCATTATCGCCTTTATGGAGACGATTTATGTAAAGACCGGGGATGAAGAATGGAAGCGTCTGACAAAATTCTGGATGACCCTATTCGGGATTAATTTTGCGATTGGAATTGCAACTGGTTTGATACTTGAATTTGAATTCGGAACAAACTGGTCGAACTATTCCTGGTTTGTAGGGGATATTTTTGGCGCCCCTTTGGCCATAGAAGGCATCATGGCTTTTTTCATGGAAACCACATTCATTGCCGTGATGTTTTTCGGCTGGAACAAGGTGGGCAAGAAATTTCATCTGCTCTCTACCTGGCTTGTTGCCATTGGCAGCAACCTGAGCGCCTTATGGATTCTTGTTGCCAACGGCTGGATGCAGTTACCCGAAGGTATGAAATTCAACCCTGATACGGCAAGGAATGAGATGGTGGACTTCTGGAAAGTGCTTTTCTCACCTGTTGCCATCAATAAATTCCTTCACACGGTATCTGCGGGGTATGTTCTTGCTGCAATTTTTGTCATTGGCGTCAGTTCCTGGTTCCTGCTGAAAAATCGCGATGTTCTTTATGCCAAGCGAAGCATTATTGTGGCTGCGTGCTTCGGTTTGCTGGCCTCGGTTTTTGTTATGTTCACAGGGGACGGATCGGCACGAGCCGTTGCCCATCACCAGCCGATGAAATTCGCAGCGATGGAAAATTTATATATGGGTCAGCAGAATGCTCCTTTGGCGGCTTTTGGCATCCTTAAAGCAGATCCAACTGCACCCGGCCATAAAAAAATGGATTTCAAATACCTGGTTGAGATCCCGGATGTATTGTCGTACATGGCTTTCCTTAATCCGAATGCTTATGTGCCTGGCATTTATGACCTTGTTCACGGGAACCCGGCTCATGGAATACCCTCTTATAATGAACGGATCGCCAAAGGTGAGACAGCTATCAATTCGCTGGCTGCCTATAAAAGGGCCAGGCTTGCCGGGAATGACAGCCTCGCAAAAGTTTCATTAGCCACCTTCGAAGCAAACTACAATAATTTCGGATATGGATATTATGCAAACCGGGATGTACACGAACTAATCCCGAGCATCCCCACCAGTTTTTATTCATTCCGCATTATGGTCTTCCTTGGACTGCATTTTTTTGCGCTGTTGCTTGTCGTTTTGATTTTAACGGTCCGTAACAGAATTGAATCCAAGAAAATAATCCTGTATACCGCCTTATGGACAATCCCGTTAGCTTATATTGCTTCCATGCTCGGCTGGATTGTAGCCGAGGTAGGACGTCAGCCCTGGGTCATACAGGATATTCTGCCTACCATTGCAGCCGTATCGCAGCTGAAAGCTTCTTCGGTCCAGCTGACTTTCTGGCTGTTCGCTGTTTTCTTCACGGCCTTGCTGATTGCCGAGATCGGTATTATGCTGAAACAGATTAAAAAGGGTTTCACAGTTTAATTTTTTTATGTCATTACAAATCCAAGATACCATGTTCGAATCATTATCCCTGTTAAGCCTGCAACAATACTGGTGGCTGATCGTATCCCTTCTGGGCGCCTTGCTGGTATTCCTTATGTTCGTCCAGGGAGGACAAACACTGATCTATTCGCTCGGAAAATCCGAAGAAGAGCGAAGTCTTCTGGTCAATCTACTCGGCCGGAAATGGGAGCTTACCTTCACCACACTGGTTACCTTTGGAGGCGCTTTCTTTGCATCCTTCCCCTTATTCTATTCAACCAGTTTTGGAGGAGCCTATTGGGTTTGGATGGCCATCCTCATTGCGTTCGTCATCCAGGCGGTTTCCTATGAATACCGCAAAAAGCCCGGAAATTTCCTGGGCCAGAAAACCTTTGAGATATTTCTAGTGCTGAACGGGCTTTTAGGAACCCTTCTGTTGGGAACTGCAGTAGCTACTTTCTTCACGGGCTCAGCATTTTCTGTAAATAAGATGAACCTCCTGGACCTTACTTCAGGAAACATGCCGGTAATTTCCCAATGGAAAGGCCCTGCTCACGGACTTGAAGCCGCGTTGAATCCGGTTAACCTCAGTTTGGGACTTGCTGTCTTCTTTCTTTCCCGGGTGCTTGCCATCCTTTACTTCATGAACCGGATGGGCCAGGCAGCAATCATGGAACGCTTGAAAAAGCAACTCCTTCATAATGCCATTCCGTTTCTGGTGTTTTTTCTTGTCTTCGCCGGATGGCTGTTATTGTCAAGTGGTTTCGCAGTGGACCCAAAAACAGGGGTCGTAGGCATGGAACCTTATAAATACCTGCATAATCTTATAGCACTGCCCGTCGTTGCAGTTCTTTTTCTGCTTGGAGTCGTTGCAGTTTTACTGGGGATCATCCGTGTGACTTTCTGTTTCGAAAAATGCCATACCAGGGGGATCTGGGTAAGCGGTATCGGAACTGTCCTCACGGTATGGGCGCTCTTTTTGCTTGCAGGGTTCAACCATACAGCATATTATCCGTCTACATGGGATCTTCAAAGCTCCCTTACTATTGAGAACAGTTCCTCAAGTCATTACACACTTACAGCTATGAGCTATGTCTCGTTACTGGTGCCTTTTGTGCTGGCTTATATCTGGTATGTTTGGAGAGCAATGGATAATAAAAAGATCACAACTGAGGAATTGCAATCCGAATCACATGTTTATTAAACGATCAACCCTGGTCTGATCTATTGCAGTGCTTTCTCGATCTCCACTTTCAATCCCGATCTGAAGCGGTCGGGATTGCTTTGTCCATAATCGAAGGCAAATTTCGTAAGGTCATTTTTGGTTTCCTTGCCATTCCTTAGTTTCACCACGTATAATGCCTGAGCATTGATTTCAAACCGGGCTACGGTTTTAGCCAGGGATTTGTCATCGGTATTGATGACCTGGAATTTTATTTTGCCTTCCTTCACTTCTTTGGCAAAACTACCTTGTATGAGTTTGATTAGGTTTTGTTCTATGGACTGGTCTATTGGGCAGCGTTCTGACGGGTGGAAGTAATATACTTCGGCCAGAGGTTTCCCTTCAAGGGATTTGACCTGTGCAAATCCGTCGAAAAACCCAGTGAATAACAGAAAAAATGATACGAGCAGCGATGTTTTTATCATAAAGCTTATAAATTGTACCTGCGGTCAAATTCTTTTAATAAATAGTCTCTGGATTTAACCCCGACTATCCGTTTAACTTCTTTCCCATTCTGGAATAAGATCATGGTTGGGATGCTTCTGATGCCAAATTTAGCGGCTGTAGCTTTTTGTTCATCCACATTGACTTTAGCGATGGTCACTTTATCGCCGGTTTCTTCGGCTACTTCATTAAGAACCGGGATCATCATTTTGCAGGGCATGCACCAGGAAGCCCAGAAATCGACCAGGACAAGTCCCGTTTTGATTTTATTCTGGAAATTCTGGTCAGTCAACTCCTTAACTTTTTCGCTGGATTTCACATCCTTCAGGCTTTTCATTTTTTGCCTGGCATTAAAGATAAGAATTCCTATAAGAACCACCAGGGCTGCAAGTATACTTATCGTAATCCACATACATTAAAAATTTATGCAGCAAAGGTAAGAATAAAAATTCAATTAGTGATAATTAGGCGATTTAAAAATAATACAATCAGGTCTGGATTCCTCAGATGTACCTAAGTTATCAAATTAATGTGAAACAATAATTTTACGTACATCAGTTATCCCGTCAACATTCAGGTAACACAGATAAGTTCCGGGAGCGACTCTTGAGGTATAGAACTCGGCTTTATACTCTCCAGCCTGCAAAATATTATTTACAAGGGTTGTTATGGTTTTCCCGTTCATATCAAGAATATCGATTTTAACTTTACCTGATGTGCTAATATGGTATGGGATATTGGTCATGAATGATGCTGGGTTCGGATAATTCACCAGTAGTTTGTTGTCGGATGGGATATTCCCATTCACCGGTTTAATTCCCAGTGGGTTATAGCCGTGCGGACCGGGTGCGGCAGGAGTATAGCCATGACAAACGGAGCATGTTTTAAGGGTACCGGCGAAACCCTGGAGGGCTATGTTCTGAACATTATCTTCGGGCCTTTCGGATGGCAAAATCGCATGGGGCGAACTATGGCAGCTGCTGCAGAACAATCCGCCATGGCCTTTCGACTGGCGGAACAGTTTGCCCGGTTCTTCTGCATAATTTGATCCATGGCAGGAAACCGCTCCGCAGGAAGGTTCCTGAAGCCAGGGATTTCTCCCACTTGCGATGGTATTACCTACATTGGCAACGCTTCCGTGGCAATTCTGGCATTTGCTGACGGTACCTCCGGCTGCCCCTGCAGAATGCATTGTATCGCGCCAGCATTGTGTGTTGGGCCCTGGATGACACTTATAACAGTCTGCGATCGTTCCGGTATTGATAAAGCTTCCATGTTTCTGGTGAATGGCCTGGGAAAAAGGAGGAGTTCCTGCATGGCCTGGTGTGCCCAGTGCATTGTCGGAATGGCAGGTAGCGCAAAGGATGGGCTTGTTGGCAATATTGAAACCCGTAACAGATTCATGGGCCTGCAAAATTGCCATCTCGCTGGAATGGCAGCCCGAACTTACACAACTTATTTCATGAGATATGGGGATGACGCTCTGGGTGGAAGCCAGTTGGGTTCCTGTCGAAGTGTAGGCTTTAATCAGTGTAAGCTGGTAGGGAGTAGATGTAGTAGGGGTTGCATCAGGAAATGCAGTGATCGGTATCCCCGTGGCATAATGATAATTCATCGTATCGGCATTCAGCATGGTCCCGGTCAGGCCAAACCCTGCCAGACCCATGTTTGGCGCCAGTGTAACGCCGAAAAGATGCAGGGAATAAGTCCAGAAGTTTGTTTTTCCAACAGAATAGGTATTGCCTGGTATTTCATAGGTCACATAAATTCCGCTTGAATGAGGCATTATCGTCGGCAGGTTTGAAGCATCTCCTTTCAATATGACGTGAGCTTTCTGATTATTATACGGAGGCAGGATACACATATTGGAAAAGTCCAGGTTTGCGCAGTGCATACCCAGGTCGTTCCAGGCAATGACAAGGTACTGATCCGTTTCGGGGTTGGCGGGTTTCACAGGTCTGAAAGAAACCAGGATCAAAGGAATAACAATTCCGATGATCAGTAATGCGAATAACTTTTTCATGTCATGGTGTTTTATGAAATATCTCACTGTTTCCCGAATTTCCCGAGCAAATCCTTTACTGCATCTTTATGCACAAGGAAATCCATCATCTTCAATTTAAGGTAATCTGCGCGGAAGAAATAATAACCAAACTCTGGGGCTGCCTCATCATGATTCCTTGAACCTGATCCCGAGTCCTTGATCAGATACCAGCCGGTCCCGTCTTTTTCGTAAAATCCAACCAGGTGCATCCCGTGGTCATCGGTGGTTGTTCCGTTTGAAAACCTGAACTGACGTGCATTATCATCGATATCTTCTGAAGGGATATCGAAGGTGGGAATAATGGCCACCTGCGCCTCACGGCTGAATCCTGCTTCGGAGACGTCGCCTCCGATCACCATGGTGTAATGATTTTTAATGGCATTTTTAAGGGCATTCATGAAATCTTCCAGGGGCACGTTATAATAATCCCTGCTATGCCACCAGTTATCGGGTACTTCATATTCTACCTTTTCCCAGAAGGGTTTCTGCAGATACGAAAGAACATCGACGTAATCATCCATCTGCAGCTTCAGTACCGACGAAAGGAATTCTTTGGGTGTATAACGTATCCCTTTCCATTCAATGGATTCGGGAGGAATGCCCATGTAATGGTTCATAATGCTTTTAACCGTTGATATAACCTGAGCTTCATCCCAGGCGTTGGTATTTTTGACATTATCCATATACTGGCTGAGTTCTTTGAACATTTTTGAATGCGAGTAGAACTTACGGCCGGGTTCCATTCCGGAATATGCCTCCCTCGGGACGATGCCGTATTTCTTAAAATCACGGATCACGGCATTGGCTTCAGAACCTTCCGAAAAAGCAGAATTGCCGCGTTCCGAAACAAAACGCTTGGCCCGTTCCACGTATTCCCAGTATACGGTATACATCTCAGAGAGCTTGACTTCCTGTTTGGTCAGCCGGTGGACCTCAGATTCGAAAAAAGAGGTCGTTGAAAAACACCAACACGTATTTGTGTTTCCCTGGGATACAGGAGGGAGGTGCCATTCTTTCTGGTACAGGTTGATTTTGTTAGGCCAGGTCATCCCCGAGAGATCTGCCTGGAATCGTTTTTCTGTTTTAGCGGGCAGAATACTGTCATCCACTGCCCGGATATCCTTCATGATGGTATTCTGAAAATAACCAGGTTTCCCTTCCTTCATAATCGCCGGGGTCCTGGGCTGCTGGGCATATGATGCAGCTGCGATTATAAAAGTTAACGTTGCAAGAATGACTTTTTTCATGAGTAAGAATTTTTTTTGCAAATTACTGGAAAAATTGGACTAATCCATAGGGTATTTCCCTTTTGAAGGATCTTATAGATATAAGCACTCAAAAATATTGAATTAAATAACCTCAGCCATGAAGAAAATCAATGAGACCCTGATCCGCTTTGGAATCATATTCCTGCTATTTGCCTTAAGCGGTGCAACTTTGGCACAAAGTTCCTTTGTAACTGTTAATGGAATCCTCAAGGATGCCAAGACCGGGGAAAAACTAAGTTATGCTGCAATCACTGTCCCCAATACGGGTATCGGAACAGTTTCAAACTCCGACGGGGAATTCACTTTAAAAGTAAATTCATCGCTCAATGCCGAATTTTTTGAAGTATCTCACCTGGGTTATGCAACAGCAAGGTTTAAAATCAGTGAAGCGGCGGGGCAGGAAAAAACATACTCTATGGATACCCAGCCCATCAAATTGCAGGAGATCTCCGTTGTGCCAAAAGATGCCCGTGAAATCGTGGAGGCGGCAATCCAGAGCATTAAAAAGAATTACAGCCAGGTGCCAAACATGATGAACGCTTTCTACCGTGAATCCATCAGGCAGCGCCGTACCTATCTTTCAATCTCCGAAGCTGTTGTAGATATTTATAAAGCTCCCTATTCAGGTCTTCAAAACGACAAGGTGAAAATTTTCAAAGGCCGCAAGGGCTCCAATGTGAAACGGGCCGATACCCTGATGGTTCAGCTTCAGGGTGGTCCGCATGTTTCAATGCTGCTTGATATTGTCAAAAATACCGACCTTAGTATAGCATTAAATAACCTTGATAATTACAAATTTGAATTCGGGACGATTGTAAATATTGATAATAAGCTGAACTGGGTAATCAATTTCTCACCCGATGTCGTTAAAGAAGAACCTCTTTATTTTGGAAAGCTTTACATTGAGCAGGACAACATGGCAATTACCCGGGCTGAATTCAGCCTTGACCTCAGTGATGAAGACAAGGCATCCCGTTTTTTTGTTCAAAGAAAACCTATGAGTTTGGTCTTTACGCCGACTTCGACAGGATACCTGGTAACTTATAAGCAACAAAACGGTAAATTCTATATTGACTATGTGCGCATTGAACTGAAATTCCGCTGTGACTGGAAGAAACGACTGTTTAAAAATAACTATACCCTGATATCGGAGATGGCTATTACAGACAGGCGGGAGGATAATATCGTTAAATTTGCTAACCAGGAAGTTTTCAGGTCCGACATGGTTTTTACCGATAAAGTTCAGGCTTTTACTGATGTTGATTTCTGGGGCGAGAACAATATTATTGAACCTGACAACTCCATCGAAAATGCAATAAAAAAGCTTTCGAAAAGCATGAAGAAATAGCGATTTCTGCCTCTCCTTCATCTCTTCAAATCCATATGAACTTAACAGGTCTATACATACAAAAGAAAATTCAGGGTGGCGACATCAGGGAATTTGAACGGCTTTTTATGAGATACTATGAACCATTGTGCCAGCATGCAGGTAAAATTTTGAATGATACGAATACAGCCGAAGATGTAGTGCAGGAGTTTTTCTATCAATTCTGGAAGAACAGGAAAACCTTCACCCCGAAATTTTCATTGAACGCTTATCTATACCAGTCAATCCGAAATAATTCACTTCATTACCTGGAACACCTTGCCGTTCGTAAAAGATATGCAGAACAGGTTCTCAGCGAATTTCAGGATACCATTCCGGCGCATTTGCAAACCGAGGTCGATCTAAGCGAACTGGACAAAGCAATTAACGAAACCTTTCAGCAAATGCCGGAGCGTTGCTCCCGGATATTCAGGATGAACAGGTTCGAAGGGAAAAAATATCGCGAAATTGCCGAGATCTTATCCATTTCGGTGAAGACCGTTGAAGCAGATATGGGTAAAGCGCTGCAGATATTCAGAAAATCCTTAAGGGAATATACTGGAGATAGTAGCAAGGTAGCAAGGTAGCTGGAAGTGAGGTAGCGAAATTTAAAAGAGAAATACACTTATGGAAGACATTAAGAATAAAAGACCAATTCACAGCCGCGAAGCCTGGGATAAACTTTACGCCCGGCTTCAGGATGAGAACCTGGTTCCAGAGGGGGGTAAGACTAAAAATAATCTGGTTTATTATGGTCTGCGGATTGCTGCCGTGGCTTTGATCCTGCTGGCGATTGGTACGGCGATATATCGGAATATTAACCACAAGCCTGCAAGCGAAATGCTTACGATCAATACCGGCAACGAATCCAATACCCTGATTAAAACGCTGGCCGATGGCTCGATAATTTTTCTCGCACAGAACTCCTTGTTCTCTTACCCACAGGAATTTAAATCCGCATCCCGCAATGTTGAACTTAAAGGGGAAGCTTTTTTCGATATTATACCTGATCCGGGTAAGCCATTTATCATTGAAACCGACGAAGCCCTGGTACAGGTCCTGGGAACGGCATTTAATGTGAAAACCAACAATGGCAATGGCTTCAAACTTTTTGTTGACCGGGGAAATGTAAAAGTTACGTTAAAGAAAGATCCTTCACACAGCCAAATGGTTATTGCAGGCGAAGAGATAACAGCCATGAATAACAGCCTGGTAAAATCGAAGCATAATACAATTGAAGCATCCTCATGGTATAAGCAGCGAATGCATTTTAAGGATGAAAAGCTTCAGAATATTATAAATGTGCTGAATCGGAATTTCAACACTACCTTTGTCTTAGCAGATAATGAGATAGGGAAATTTAAACTGACAGTTACTTTTCAAAACGAAACTGTCGAAACAATGACCGAGCTCATTTGTGCGGCCCTGAACCTGAAAAGCCAGACTATTAATGGGTCCGTTGTACTATCAGAAATTAAGGAAAGCTCAAAACGGAATTGAGTTTTGCAAATGCAGCCTTTTGCATTCCTTTATCTATGCATTTATTTTTGCTGCATTCTTCTTTTTGTTTCCCGATAAACCAGCTTTCTCACAGGTACAGCTGCTCGAAAAAAGCATCTCCATTCCCAGGCAGAATACCACTCTTTACGAAGCGCTGAACCTGATCTCGCAACGAGCGGATTGCCTTTTTTTATATAACAGCGAGACCGTTGAAAGCGATAAAAAAGTTAAGCTGCATGCCGAAAATGAGACTTTGAAGAAGGTTCTCGATAACCTGCTTTCCGATCCCCGGCTAAATTTCAAAGTACTTGGAAAGCACATCCTGATATACAGGACAAACAAAGATACAGCTGTTGTTATTCAGATAGCTTCCGATATCCAGGTAAAGGACACCGGCAAACCAATTATGGTCAGGGGGCATATTTACGACAGGGAAAACAAATCAGCAATACCTTTTGCTGCCATCGGGATCACTGAAGAAAATATTGGGACCATTACAAATAACGAGGGATTTTTTACACTTAAACTCCCTGCCAAAATGATTGGAACCTCACTGCTTGTATCACACCTGGGATATATGAGCCAGCGCATCCCGGTTCAGCTGCTCAACCGGCAACAGGTTGATCTGTACCTTGACCGCAGGGTTATTTCCATTCAGGAAGTTATTATCCGTTATCTGGATCCGAAGGTAATTATAGAAAAAGCGATGGAACAGCGAAAGGCGAACTACTCCCTTGAACCAGTTTATCTTACAGCTTTCTATCGTGAGGGTGTTCGAAAAAATACAAAATATATCAGCTATTCCGAGGCTGTTTTTAAAATCTATAAATCAGCTGTTACTTCCGGTGAGTATTCCGACCAGGTGAAACTCCTGAAGTCGAGGAAAGTCCAGGATATTAATCCCCGTGACACCGTTTTCCTCAAACTGAAAGCCGGTGTGCAATCAGCCCTTCAGCTTGATATTATTAAGAATATTCCGGGATTCCTTGACCTGATACCTCCTGTTGAATATACATACAAGTACTCCAACCTGGTTTCTTATAATACTAAAGATGCCTACGCTATCACTTTTGTGCAAAAAGCCGACCTGAGAAAAGCGTTGTATTCCGGAACGTTCTATATCGAAAAGGAGAGCTTTGCATTGCTAGGCGCCGATTTCGAAATTAATCCTGCTTACCTCGAATTGGCTGCCGAAGACCTGGTGCTGAAAAAAAGCAGCAGGCTTATCGTTAAACTCGAAAAGATAACGTATTCCATCAGCTACATGCCCTTCAACGGCAAGTATTACCTGAATCATGTTAGATGTGAAATACAGTTAAAAACCCGTTTAAAAAATCACCTGTTCTCCGATAACTTTAATACTTTCCTGGAACTGGCCAGTTGTAGTATTGATACGGCTGCCGTGAAAAAGTTTCCGAAACAGGAGTTACTGAAGCCAAATGCCGTTTTTTCTGATCAGCCATACAGCGCTGATGATGCATTCTGGGGCGACTTCAACACCATTACGCCTGAGGCAAAACTGAGTGAAGCCCTGTCGAGGATCATTGGCAAGATCGAGAAGATCGAATAGGTAATCCCGGGTAAGTTTCTCAGGCATAAGGCAAAGCTACCCGGCACTTTTAATCCTGGATCACCATTTTCCTTGTCTGCAAATAATTGTCACATCTCATCTGCAGAAAATAGATTCCGGAGGGATATTTGTCGTGAATTACAGGAAAATGAACGGTATATTCGCCTGGCTGTTTTTCTTCGTTTACGAGGGTTGCAACCTCAATCCCAAACGGGTTAAACACTTTTATTGCTACAAATGCTCTTGTTTTCAATTGACTCAAGTTTCGCAGTTAGCTGAACTGCATATGAATAATTGTAATATATGTTTATAACTTCATGATAACTTAGGGGTAAAAAATATGGGGTCTTTCCCATAAGTGGTTATATTTGAGATCACTACATAACAAATAGCCACAGAAGGATGACCCCACAGACCAAAGTTAGTAAGAATCTCCATGAGATTAAAACGATTGTTGATGATTCTGATAAAAAAGTTCATTCGATTCATGCCCTGTATAGCAGATTTAGCAGTTCCAAACTTTGCAAACTCCTTGATTCATATAAGGATAAAGGCCGTTCTGTTTCAGTTACCCTGTTTGACTTATTGCTCATGACCATTACCAATCAAAGCGTACGGATGTATGTTGCCGCTGACACCTCGGAAGCAGCTAAAGACACGTATTATCGTCTGAAGAATGATCCCCGGATAAATTGGCGTGCCATGATGTTTATTTTCATTCACCGGTTTCTTTCGTTGGTTCCCCAGACTATCGATGAATCCTCTGAAGATCTTCATTGCCTGATTATAGATGATACCAGCTGTTTCAAGAGAGGAAAATATATTGAAGGTATTTCCAAGGTGTTTGATCATGTGTATCATCGGTATTGCCTTGGCTTTAAAGGATTGATTATGGGTTATTGCGACTCTAAAAGCTTTATTCCCGTTGATTTTTCTTTGCATAACGAAAAAGGGAAACGACCCGATCAACCCTATGGATTGAAGCCTGAAGAACTGTCCAGGCAATACATCAAATCCAGGCAGGCAGATTGTCCGGGAAACATCCGGGAGATAGAACGGGGCGTTTCCAAGAGTGAGAATACAATTACTATGATCAAACGTGCGCTGAAACATCACCTGGCTGTTGATTATATTCTTGTTGATAGCTGGTTTATGAACCTTGGCCTTATCGCGTATGTGTATGAATTATCGTCGGTGTATCTACTGGGCATGTGTAAGTTCGATGACCGTAAGTATATCTTTAATGGCAAGGAAAAAACAGTAAAACAACTTCTTGACTGGTGCAAGAGAAACAAGAAAATTAAGCGTTCCAGAACCATTAAGGCACGGTATGCTGAACTGATGGTCGAATACAAAGGGTATACAGTGAAACTGTTTTTCTCCCAGTTTAACGATCGCAGTTGGAATGTGCTATTGACCGATGACCGGAATCTGACCTTTGCTGAAGCGATAAAAACATATACCAAACGTTGGAGCATCGAAGTTTTTTTCAAGGAAACAAAGCAGTATCTTGGTCTTGGGAAAGATCAGTCCAGGGATTTTGATGGTCAAATTGCTTCATTTACCTGTGTCTTTCTTGTTTATATCATGGTTAGCCTTCGTCGACGGTTCAGCGCCTATGAAAGCATGGGAGATTTATTCCGTAAAATCGAATCAGAAATCCTTGAAACAACACTGACCGAAAGACTGTGGGGCATGTTCATTGAATTACAGCATTCCATTTTACAGCTCATGGGAATAAGCTTTGAAGATTTGATTCAGATGATGATGAGCAATGATAAAATCGAAGAGAAAATGATCGGCATGCTTCAGCAGATGAATTCGGTCTCAACACCGATTATCGAATAATATAATGCAACAATCTGTTTATCAATAGTTAAATTAGTGCGAAACTTGAGTATGTAACACTTATCTCTTCTATAGGTCCCAACTTTGCACCGTGATATTGTATTACAGTAAAGAAAGACCTATGAAAACAAAAATTCTTATTTTTTCTTTTTTCCTAATGCTTGGTTACGGTACAGCTTTTATTCCGCAACACGCATCTGCACAGGGAGGCCCTGTAAGCTTCCAGGTTTTTTATGATAATTTAAGCCCTTATGGCACCTGGGTCCTCAGCCCTGATTACGGGTATGTTTGGGTTCCGAATGTTGCCCCTGGTTTTACCCCATACAGCACTAAC
>JAPLDL010000009.1 GCA_026391735.1 Bacteroidota bacterium
ATCCTGTCGAAATTTGCCATAAAGCCCGAACCCGGCTGTTATAAAAAGGCGCTTGACCACCAGGTTTTGTCGTACCACCGGGTTCCGCGTATCCTTGACCAGATCAGGGGCTGCCTGGCCGAAGGCTTTCCCATGATCTTCGGTTTTACCGTGTATGAGAGTTTCGAGAGCGCCGAAGTAGCAGGCACAGGAGTTGTAGAAATGCCCGCGCCTGGCGAACATGTCATGGGAGGCCATGCTGTACTTGCTGTTGGATACGATGATTCAAACCGCCGCTTCCTCGTCCGCAATTCATGGAGCGAGCAATGGGGCGAAAAAGGATATTTCACCATGCCTTATGAATACCTGCTGAATGAGAACCTGAGCGATGATTTTTGGACAATCAGGCTTGTCGAAGAAAATCCTTCGATATTATAAAATGATTAAATTAGCTTGTTGTTCGGGAATCAGTATTAACCAAAACCAAAAATCATGAAAAAGTACATTGCAGAATTGATCGGAACATTCAGCCTGGTCCTCTTCGGATGCGGATCGGCAGTGATCTCCGGGATGTCTCAAACCGGTCCTAACGGTATCGGTATTCTTGGTATTGCAATCGCCTTCGGGTTCGCCGTGGTAGCCATGGCTTACGCGATCGGCGGCATTTCGGGCTGTCATATCAACCCGGCTGTCACCATCGGGGTCCTTACAGCAGGAAAAATGACTGTTAAGGATGCTTGCTGGTATATTGTTTCACAATGCGCTGGAGCAATCCTGGGAACGTTTGTATTGTATCTCATCGTCAGTGCCAAACCTGATTTTCAGCTCAAAGAATGGGGCCTTGGCGCCAATGGCTGGGGAGAAGGATATCTCGGGGGATACACGGTGGTAAGTGCTTTTATTATTGAGGCTGTAATGACTTTCCTGTTCATTTTCGTGATCCTCGGAACAACGTCGAAATTTGGGAACGGTGCGATGGCCGGACTTGCGATAGGTGTCACACTGATGCTGATCCACCTGGTTGCAATACCCGTCACAGGGACTTCTGTAAATCCGGCACGAAGCCTTGGACCTGCATTATTTGCGGGGGGGAAAGCCTTGTCACAGCTCTGGCTCTTTTTTGTAGCCCCGATACTTGGTGCAGTCCTCGCCGCTTTAGTATGGAAATTTGGGTTCAATAAAGAATAACTTTACGTAATTAGCAGATTTTAAGGCAAGTATGCATCAAGCAGCTTGCCTTTTTTAGTTTTACCCGACGAAACGACGAAAAAACCGCAAAGTTTTTTCGTCGGGAAAACACTGAGTTTTAACGGGCTGCGGTTGTAACAGGCCGAAAACAGCTTCCCCAGGCCTTCATGGCGTATTACTTTTGCTTCATCAACAACAACAAAACCAAAAACCATGAAAGCAACAAATACCATTACCAGCAACATCATCAAAAGCCTGATCATTTTTGCAAGTGTTTTTTCAATCCAGATCAATTCATCATATGCAGAAAAAAATATGAATGTTCCTGCCCCTTTACCTTTAGTAAATACTTTTATCCGGACCTTGGCTCCTGCAAGCCCTGAAACCTGCGATTTTAATGATGCAGAACTGAACATTAACGATTTCTCAAACCTTGCTCCCTCATTTCCCGATAAGGCTGATTTCAATGAACCAAATGAAACGTTCATGAATCTTATCAATCTTACTCCCGTTATACCATCCGAAGCTGACTTCAGCGATTCCGAACCTGCAAACACCGACATTACTTCCCTTGCTCCCGTAACTCCTTCCGAAGCCGATTTTACTATCTGAACTCTGAAACGGTAATGTTGCTCTTCATATCTCCAGGGCGGATCCGAAAGGACCGCCCTTTTTCTTTTATTATTCGGCGGATGAGTAAGTGGGGAAATTCGTAATTTTGGATATGATTGATTTAAGAAGCGATACTGTTACACGCCCTTCAAAAGAGATGCTTGAGGCCATGTTCTCGGCCAAAGTGGGCGACGATGTATTTCATGATGACCCTACCGTTATCATGTTGGAGGAGAAAGCCGCAGCCCTGCTGGGCAAAGAGGCGGCTCTTTTTTGTCCGTCGGGCACGATGACCAACCAGATCGCGGTGAATATCCACACCCGGCCGGGCGACGAAGTGATCTGCCACAAACATTCCCATGTGTATTATTATGAGGGTGGTTCGATGATGCGCAATTCAGGCGTATCGGTATGCCTGCTTGAAGGCGAGCGCGGACAGATCAGCGCAGCCGACGTAGCTGCCCACATCAATCCCGATACCGATGTACATCGCCCGGTAACGACCCTGGTAGAAGTTGAAAATACGATGAATAAAGGGGGCGGATCGGTTTACAGGTATGAAACCCTGGAAGAGATCGCGAAGGTATGCAAGGAAAACAATCTCAAATACCATCTCGATGGCGCCAGGCTGTTCAATGCCCTGGCTGAAACCGGAGAAAGCCCTGGGAAATATGCCGCTTTGTTTGATTCGGTTTCCATCTGCCTCTCCAAGGGACTGGGCGCACCCATAGGATCACTTATCATAGGCGACAAGGCTTTTATCAAGCGTGCCCGGAGAGTCAGAAAAGCTTTCGGCGGGGCTATGAGGCAGGTGGGTTATCTTGCCGCCGCCGGTATTTATGCACTGGATCACAACATCATCCGCCTTAAGGAAGACCATAAAAGAGCAAGATATCTGGGCAAACTTCTTGAGACCCTGCCGTATATCGATAACGTCATGCCCGTTGAGACGAACATCCTGATCTTCACCCTGAATAAGAATTATTCCGAAAAAGACTTCATTTCAAAACTCAGGGAGAACGACATCCATGCAATATCCATGGGTCCCGGCCTGGTACGTTTTGTGACCCATCTTGATTTTACCGACAGCATGTTGATGAAGGTGGAAGAGGCGCTGAAAACATTATAAGGCTTAAAGAGCGACTTTATTCGCCTCTTTATTTAAAGATCGCACTTTCCTTATCCAGCTTCAGCATATCTTCGTCGGAAAGCCTGAATGACATGGCGCCTGTGTTTTCTTTTACATGATATTCCTTCGTTGCTCCGGGAATGGCGACTACTGTGTTCCCATGGTAATTGATAATCCAGTTCAGGGCTACCTGAGACGTGCTAACATTATATTTGGCTGCCAGTTCCTTCACCAGCATGATGAGCGGACGGCTTTTCTCAAGTCCGGCGGGTTTGAACAAGGAGGTGTGTTTTCTCAGCCCGATATTTTTCAGAAGTTCCGGATTGTCGTGGAACTTTCCTGTGACCAGACCCTGGGCCAGGGGGGAATAGGCGATGATGGAAACTCCCAGCTGCTTAGCCATAGCCAGGGTACCGTTGGTTTCAATTTTGCGGTTGAGCAGGCTGTAAGGAACCTGGTTTGATGCCAGGGGGATGCCTTTTTTATCAAGGACTTCCCAGGCGCTTTTCATCTTTTCGGCTGAGAAGTTGCTTACACCAATATATTTTATCTTTTTCTGGTTTAAGAGTTCGGCCATGGCTGCCACTTCAGCTTTTTCACTCGAAAACCCCCAGGGTTGGTGAACCTGGTAAAGATCGATAGGATATGGATTCAAGGCTGAAATACGTTCATCAATGGTTTTGGCAATGTTCGAAGCAAAACGGAACATCGGCCACCATTTTGTTGCAATAATTACTTCTCCCGGCTTTTTACCTGCAGCCTGCAAGGCTTTGGAAAGGGCTTTTTCTGAAGCCCCGTTGCCGTATATCTCGGCGGTATCGAACCAGTTGAGGCCTCCTTCAAGGGAAAGAGACACTACTTTGGTTATAAGGTCATCTTCCAGAGTGGGCCAGAATTTTCCGGCCATGTTTTTCTGTTTGCTGAATTGCCAGCAACCCAGCCCGACAGGGGTAACCATCATATTGGTTTTTCCAAGGGGGCGCAGTATGTTCAGATTTTCCATTTTCTTTTAATTAAGTGAACTAAAGGTAAGCATTAACTTTCTAATTTTAAGCGTCAAAAATGATGCCTTATTTATTTACACGATTTTGAATGACAAAAATTCTGGTTGGAACTGACATTGGCGGGAGCCATATTACCTGCATGGGTGTGGATCCCCTTGGACATAGTATTTCGGATGTGTTTAAAATAAGAAAGGAAGTCGACAGCCGGGCCTCCGCCGATCATATACTGTCGGGCTGGGCCGATGCCCTGGGGCAACTCATCAGGCTAATTGGAAAAGAAAATCTTGGAGGCATTGGGTTTGCCATGCCGGGGCCTTTCGATTACCCGGGTGGAATCGCCTGGTTCAAAGGGGTGCAGAAATACGACAGTCTTTATGGCGTTAACATTCGCAAGGAGATCCGCGACAGGCTTGAGCTGGATAGTTCCATCCCGGTACGGTTTTTAAATGACGCCACCAGTTTTGCCATTGGCGAAGCCTGGACAGGGAAAGCTGCAGGTTTCAGAAAAAGCATGGCTATCACTCTTGGTACCGGATTCGGTTCTGCTTTTATTGTGGATGGCATCCCGGTGGAGTCCGGACCTGAAGTTCCTGAAGCCGGCTGTGTGTATCACCTGCCATTCGGGGGCAGTATAGCGGATGATCATTTTTCGACAAGGTGGTTCGTCGCCCGCTACAAAGCGCTTACCGGGGAAGATGTTACTGGAGTGAAAGAGATTGCGGAAATGGATGCGGGATCAGGGATACGGGAAGCGGGAAGCAGGAAACGGGAAGCAGGATCACTGATCTTTTCTGAGTTTGGCAGCAATATGGGAAATTTTCTTGCCCCATGGCTGCTCAAATTCGGAGCGGAATGCCTGGTCATTGGAGGGAATATCGCCAATTCATATTCGCTTTTTGAGAAACCGTTCCTGAAGGCCATGGAAAACAAGGGCTGCAATATCCCCATATTCATTTCCGAACTTGGGGAACTTGCCGGTATTGCAGGGGCGGCAAGACTTTGCGATGATTCCTTTTATTCACGACTGCCGTTTATTTCAGCAAAGTAATGTACAATATCAATCCTGTTTTTCCGCTGGGGGATGGGCAGATCCATTCCGGGTTTGAGAGCCTTGCTAGGCGCATCAGCCGGGAAAAGACAGTGATCATTGACGGTTACCAGGGTATTTTCTTTGATGCCATCAGAAAGGAGATGGAGAGGCAGTTTGAGAATGCCGGGATAGATGCAAGATGGCAGGATGCAGGATCTGCCATGCTGCCATCCGCCGGAATTGATAAACTGATTGAACCATTCCTGGGCGGGGACGATCCCTTGTTCGGAACGCGGTGCACATTAAGCCTGAAAGAGCTGTTCGATGAGGAAAAGTTGAAAATCCTGAAACCTGATCGGGATTCAGAGCTTAATATCATTTACGGTCCGGGTGCATCCCTTGCCGGCTGGAAAGGATGCCTTATATATATCGACCTCCCGAAGAACGAAATGCAGTACAGGGCCAGGAAGAAACTGATCACCAATCTTGGGGCAGCTCAACCTGAACATCCCAAAGCCATGTACAAACGGTTTTATTTCGTTGACTGGGTCCTGCTGAATAAACATAAGGATGAGCTTTCCGGAAAAGTTGATATCGCGGTTGACGTGCAGGATGAATACAATCCAACCTGGATGGAAGGCCATGATCTGCGGAAGGCCCTGCACCAGATGAGCCGGAATGTATTTCGTGTGAAACCCTGGTTTGAACCCGGCGCCTGGGGCGGGACCTGGATAAAAGACCATATTCCCGGCCTGAGAAAGGATGTGCCTAACTATGCCTGGTCGTTTGAAATGATAGTCCCTGAAAACGGACTGGTCATGGAAAGCAGCGGTAACAGGCTTGAAGTGAGCTTTGACTGGCTGATGTTTTCAGAGGGATCATCGGTACTTGGTGATTGCCATGAGCGCTTCGGCAAGGAATTCCCTATCCGCTTCGATTTCCTTGACACTTTCGACGGGGGAAGTCTATCGGTACAATGCCATCCGCAGGAAGAATTTATTCAAAAAAAATTCGGCGAAAACTATACCCAACAGGAAGCATATTATATTCTTGATACAAAAGACAATGCCTTGGTAAACCTTGGCTTCACGGAAACTATAGACCATGAACTTTTTAAAAAAGATCTGGAAATAAGTGCAAGAGAAAAGACTCAGGTCCATATAGCGGAATTTGTTCAGCAGCATCCCGCCTCAAAGCATGATTTTTTTCTTATTCCTGAAGGAACGGTCCACGGTTCGGGCGCCAATAACCTGGTACTCGAGATCAGCACAACGCCTTACATCTTCACGTTTAAAATGTATGACTGGCTGAGGCTTGACCTGGAAGGGAATCCGCGTGACCTGAATATTGACAGAGCCTTCGAGAACCTTGATTTCAGCCGGAAAGGGGAGATTATCCGAAGGGAGTTCATCTCACATCCACAACTTTTGGAAGAAGGATCCGGCTGGAAAAAATTCCATCTGCCAACCCATGCCTTGCATTATTACGATGTGTGGAGGTACCATATAATCACATCCGCATTCATAGAAACAAACAATAAATGCCATGTGCTGAACCTGGTGGAAGGAGAAAACATCCTCGTTGAAACTGAGAACGGCATGAAAATGCAGTTCAGTTATGCCGAAACCTTTACCATTCCTGCGGCTGCAGGGAGCTACACGGTCAGGAACCTGGGGACAACCGAGGCTATGATCGTCATCGCATTTATCAAATAGGGGAAGCAGATCAGATAAAAATATTTATTTTAGCTTATAATTCTTTTTGATGCGATGAAAAGAACAGGATTATTGAACCAATCGGCTTTGGGGTTTCTTATATGTCTTCTGATGGCCGGCCCATCATGCAATACCAGTACAAATCAACCCAGGCCTCTGATCCCTCTTAACAAGGGAAATTTCTGGAGTTACAGCGGGAACTTTAACGGAAAACCTGTTGTCTTCAGCATGGTCGTTAATGACATCCTGAAAAAAGGAAAGCTTACTTTCGGTTTAATGAAGGGATTTCCTTCTGACGTTATGGCAGGGGCCGACTGGGAACCCTCTGCATGGGGTTTGCTGGTGGATGAAAACCGGCATTATTATAAAATTGAAGGAGCGAAGTCAGATTCAATAAGGAAATCCTTTTCGGATGCGGAAAGTGTTCAATCGGGCCTGGTTTCCGATTCAGATCTGTTTATGGAAGCCTTGTGCGATACCGGGCAAACCTTTGGGGAAGCGGCCCAGCTCACAAGGAACGATGGAAATTATTTCTGGAAGGTGACCGGCAAACATGCTTTCGAGCCAACATCTATCAGAGGAATCAGCATTTCCGGTCCGTTTGACCGCTACACCCTTGAATATAGAACCCTTGCTGATAATGTGATACTGGAAATAGTTCCCGGGATAGGAATTGTGCATTATCATTACAGTCATCATGGAAGTCAGGGGGAGCTTGACCTGAAGCTTGTTGAGGCAGGGCTTAAATAGTATCTTTAATCAGCTGATTTTAACCGGTATTTCCTGAACGCTTTAATCCATGCGGGCAAGGCATCCTTGAGGATTATCAATACCGACAGCATGATCACAGCAGTCATCACCAGGTTGATCAATCCCTTGACGAAAGATTTGTCAGCACCCAGCTGGGGGATATAAATGCCGATGATATTCATGGTCCCAGCCGTAAGGGTTGTAATACCGACAAACACCAGGGGTATGATGGTAACCCAGGCATAGCGTACTTTCCCGTTATTGATCAGGTATGATGTGCCAACGGTCAGGGCGATCGTTGCGAGAAGCTGGTTAGCCGTGCCGAACATAGGCCAGATCGTGGAGATGCTTCCCGTATAGATAAAATAACCCCAGAAGAAAACCACGATCCCGCTTGCAAACAAATTTGCTGGCAGCCATTCATTCCGCCCCAGGGGTTTATAGATCTTTCCCAGCATTTCCTGGAGTATGAACCTTCCGACACGGGTTCCCGCATCGATGGTTGTGAGGATGAACAGGGCTTCAAACATGATGGCAAAGTGGTACCAGTAGCTCATCAGGGATTTGAATCCCGGGATGGATGAGAAGATCTGCGCCATACCTACTGCCAGGGAAACAGCTCCGCCCGTCCGGCCTGTGACGTTTTCCCCGACTTCCGCCTGAAGACGGGGCAGGTCGGAGGCTGTGAACCCCATGGATTTCAGCATAGGCAGGTAGTGAGCCAGCTTTTCGGCAGGTACATTGATCATGAAATAATCCATCGGGAAAAGGCTTGCCGCTGCGATGAGGGCCATAATGCTTACGAGGCCTTCGGAAAGCATGGCGCCCACGGCAATGGGTTTTATATGAGATTCGGTCATGATCATTTTTGGTGTGGTTCCCGAGCTGATGAGGGAGTGGAACCCGGAGATGGCACCGCATGCGATGGTAATGAAAAGATAAGGGAACAGGGTCCCGGGAATGATGGGACCTCCTCCGTAAACAAAGGGAGTGAACGCAGGCATGCGAAGCACCGGGGCAACAATGATAATCCCGACCGCCAGCATGGCGATTACTCCGAGTTTCATGATAGAGCTGAGATAATCCCGGGGGGAAAGCAGGAGCCATACCGGGAGGACCGAAGCAAAAAATCCGTAACCGGCTAACAGCAGGGTCATCGTTTTGGCATCAAAATTAAACCATGAGGCGACAGGGGAGCCCGGTATATATTTACCAAAGATAACAGCCAGTGTAAGCAAAATAACTCCAATCACTGTTGCTTCTGCTGTTTTATGTTTGCGGAAGACGAACATCCAAAGGCCCATCAGGATGGCAATAGGAATAGTCGAAGCGATTGTGAATGTGCCCCAGGGCGATCGGGTGAGGGCATTCACTACCACCAGTCCCAGTCCGGCTAGAGAAATAATGATGATGATAAATGTCGCAAACGATGCGGTCACTCCGCTGGTAGCTTTTCCGATCTCTTCCCTGGCAATAAGGGCGAGCGATTTGCCTTCATGCCTGACCGATGCTGAAAGGATAACTACATCATGCACCGCACCTGCGAACACGGCTCCCAGGACCATCCATAAAAATCCGGGGAAATAGCCGAACTGGCAGGCCAGGACCGGTCCGACGAGAGGTCCGGCCCCCGCGATGGCTGCAAAATGATGCCCGAATAAAACCCATTTGTTCATGGGCACATAATTCTGCTTGTCGTAAAATTCAGTAGCCGGGGTAGCTCTCGTATCATCCAGGGTCAGGACTTTTGCAGTAATAAAGCTGAAATAGAACCTGTAAGCCAGGGCAAAAACAGCAAGCGCGCCAAGAACCAGGGGCATTGCATTCATCGGGTGGATTATTTTGAGTTTGTAAAAGTATAAAATTTGTATATTTACTTCCTGATGCTGTAACTTAAAATAGGAATTAGCATCAAATTCAGGCATAAACCAAAAATCAACACTTATGGATGCACAGAAAGCCGACATGTTCATCATGACCCATGCGAAGTTTTTCGAACCCCACCTGATCCAAGCAATCAGGGAAAAACTATTACAGACCGACGAGTCAAAATGGATGACAATACAATCACTGACTTACAGGGAACCGGTGCTCATGCTTATCATTTCAATCCTTGGAGGCCATTTCGGGATCGATCGCTTCATTATCGGTGATATGGGGCTGGGAGTTGCCAAACTTCTGACCTGCGGAGGGCTAGGGATCTGGACTATCGTTGACTGGTTCCTGATCATGGAACGCACCAAGGAAGTGAATTTCGAGAAGCTGAGGATGGTTCTCGGCTAAATGACCCGGAGAAACTTATACTTCCTGGCACTTTTTCTCGGCCTGGCCGGGCAGATATGGATTGTATACAGTTACAAGAAGCTGGAAAGGCAGGAAGAGGCATTCAATACCTGCATTTTTAACAGAGTTACCGGACTGCCCTGTCCTTCCTGCGGAACTATTCATTCCATTGTTTCAATAATTCATGGAAATTTCAGGCAGGCTCTCATGGAGAACCCTCTTGGTTATTTAGGGTTCCTTATCGTGCTGATCATACCATACTGGATCCTGGCCGATCTGGCACTGGGGAGAGAGAGTTTTTACAGATTTTTTCTGCTGACCGACAGGCTGTTGAAGATACCATGGGTTCTCATCAGCTTTCTATCTCTGATCTTCCTGCTCTGGATGGTCAAGCTGGTATTCTTCCTGCATTGGTTCTGAATTTTCACCGGGACCTGAAACGATACACTTCATATTTTTTTCTTTCCATCATCATAAAATTGTTTAATTTGTAACAGTAATTTCGGAAAACTGTATTTTTGTAAAGAATTAATCTAAATAAACTTGGAAAGAGAGTTCATCCCTTCAGATTATCTGCCGATCATTATTCAATCGGTTGTTGCCCTGGGGTTTGTCGTGATCACCATGGTACTTACTCATGTTATCGGGGGGAAGCGCAAGAAGATCCGCACCCTGAGGAAGGATGAAAATTTTGAGTGCGGGATAGAGGTCAGGGGAAATGCCCGTTTCCCGTTTTCGGTTAAATATTTCCTGATAGCGATTCTGTTCGTGCTGTTTGATGTGGAGATCATTTTCTTTTATCCCTGGGCGATCAATTTCAAGGAATTCGGCTGGGATGGCTTTTGGGAAATGTTATTATTCCTGTCCTTTCTGCTGTTTGGTTTTTATTATATATACAAGAAGGGGGCGTTGAATTGGGAGGACTGAGAAGGAGTTACGAATTACGAATTACGATTTACGATTTACAATTTACGAATTGCGGATGACCATTAAACCGATATATACCAAAGTAGATCCGCCTGAGGGGTATTCTGCACCGGGCGTATTTGCGACCACGTTCGACAAGGTGATCGGACTGGCCCGGAGCAATTCCATCTGGCCTTTGCCTTTTGCCACCTCATGCTGCGGAATTGAGTTCATGGCGACCATGGGAGCACATTACGACCTGGGGCGTTTCGGATCGGAAAGGCTGAGTTTCAGCCCGAGGCAGGCTGATCTTCTGATGGTCATGGGGACTATTGCAAAAAAGATGGGGCCTGTGGTTCAGCAGGTATATGAGCAGATGGCCGAGCCACGCTGGGTCATTGCGGTAGGGGCATGTGCTTCCAGCGGAGGGATATTCGACACTTACAGCGTATTGCAGGGGATCGACCGGGTCGTACCGGTGGATGTCTATGTACCGGGTTGTCCGCCGAGGCCTGAACAGATCATCGACGGTTTCATGAGAATTCAGGACCTGGTTGCCAACGAGCCCTTGAGAAGGAGGTATTCCCAGGAATACAGGGAACTTCTGATCAAATACGGGATATTGAAAGAGAAATAAACAGCGGACAGGGACTACACAGGATCTCATCCGCCAACGATATAAATGGAAAATTCATTCATCACCGAGAGGCTCCGCAAACAGTTCGGAGAGGACATTCTGGATGTTGACGACAGTCTGGATATCCTTACAATAACTGTTTCCGCGCCGGTGTCGTATGATGTGATCGCGTTTTTAAAAGATAATCCCAGTCTGGGATTCCGGTTCCTTACCGACCTTACCGGGATACATTATCCTGACCGGGGGTTGTCATTCGGAGTGATCTACCACCTGCATAATTTTTACGAGAACAAAAGGCTCAGGCTGAAAACTTTCGTGAGCGGAGACAATCCGAATGTGAGGACCGTTAGCGACCTGTTCTCGGCCGCCAACTGGATGGAGAGGGAGACCTATGATTTCTACGGGATCATTTTTGAAGGGCATCCCAATCTTAAGCGTATTTTAAATGTTGACTATCTGGATTATTTTCCGATGAGGAAGGAATATCCGCTTGAGGATCCGACGAGGGAAGATAAGGATAACAGATATTTTGGAAGATGAAAAGGAATTTACTATTTACGATTTACGATTTACGAATAATTCCATTCGTAAATATAATCGTAAATCGTAATTTGTAAAAAAGGATTTTGGAACAAAAACAATATACTACTTTAAATCTGGGCCCTACCCATCCGGCCACACATGGGATTTTCCAGAACGTGCTGAAGATGGACGGGGAAATGATCATTGATGCCGAGCAGACTATAGGATACATCCACCGTGCGTTTGAAAAGATTGCCGAACACCGGCCTTTTTACCAGGTAACTCCTCTTACCGACCGCCTGAATTATTGCTCATCACCGATTAACAATATTGGCTGGCACCTGACGGTTGAAAAACTTCTTGGTATTAGAACCACGAAGCGCATTGATTATATGCGGCTGATCGTGATGGAGCTTGCCCGAATCACCGACCACCTGGTATGTAACAGCGTGATCGGTGTCGACAGCGGAGCCCTCACAGGGTTTGTATACGTGTTCCAGGAAAGGGAAAAGGTTTACGAGATCTATGAAGAGATCAGCGGAGCCAGGCTTACAACTAATCTCGGAAGGGTAGGAGGTTTTGAGCGCGATTTCAATTCGGCCGTCTACAAGAAGATCAAGGAATTCCTCGATCACCTCCCAAAGGTTTTAAAGGAGTTTGAAAATCTGTTAATGCGTAACCGGATTTTCATGGACCGCACGATTGGGGTAGGACCTATCAGTGCCGAAAGGGCCCTCAATTACGGGTTTACCGGTCCGAATTTACGTGCTGCCGGAGTAGATTATGATGTTCGTGTAATGACGCCTTACAGTTCCTACGACGATTTTGAATTTACCATACCTGTGGGGACCCAGGGCGATACCTATGACCGTTTTTGCGTGCGACAGGAAGAGATATGGCAGAGCCTGAAACTGATCAGGAACGCCCTGGATAATCTGCCCGAAGGGAACTATCATGTGGAGGCACCTCATGTTTTTCTTCCTGATAAGCAAGACGTTTACAGCAAAATGGAAGCTCTTATCTATCATTTCAAGATCGTTATGGGTGAGATCGATGCCCCGGTTGGAGAGGTTTTCCATTCGGTGGAAGGCGGGAACGGGGAGCTGGGTTTTTATCTTGTAAGCGATGGAGGACGGACTGCGTACAGGCTGCATTTCAGACGGCCGTGTTTCGTATATTACCAGGCCTATCCCGAGATGATCAGGGGAGGGGTTTTGTCGGATGCGATATTAACGATGAGCAGTATGAATGTCATAGCCGGTGAGTTGGATGCTTGATTTTAAGAGCTGGATAGCTGGATAGCTGGATAACGGGATAACTGGATAACTGGATAGCTGGATAACGGGATAATATGATAAAACACCATCTGTTTGTAAGGGAAAACATGCCGGTTTCTTTTAAAGAAGAAACGCTGGAAAAAGTGCGCTCCCTCATCCGCAGGTATCCTGAAGGAAAACAAAAATCGGCACTGCTTCCTGTATTGCATATTGCGCAGGAAGAGCTGGGAGGATATCTCAGCGTGGATGTAATGGACTATGTGGCTTCATTGCTGGGGCTTAATCCCATGGAGGTATACGAAGTGGCCACATTCTATTCAATGTTTTATCTGGGAAAAGTGGGAAACTATGTATTGGAGGTCTGCCATACAGGTCCGTGTGCGATCTGTGGAGGCGAAGAAGTGTTGAAACATATAAAGGAATATCTGAATATTGAAACCGGGGAAACCACGCCCGACGGGATGTTCACCCTGAAAGAAGTGGAATGCCTTGGCGCATGCGGAAATGGTCCGGCTATGCAGGTCAACACCGAATTTTACGAGCATATGACAGCCGGGCAGGTTGAAAAACTGATTGAAAGACTGAGGCAGAAATCCAAAGAAGAAGGATCATCAAAGGGATGGGCAGAGCAATTCTCTTAGATAAGGTCAATATACCGGGTATACAAACCTTTGAGGTTTACCGGGCTCATGGCGGCTATACTTCGGCCGCCAAGGGTCTGCGTGAGATGACACCGGCCCAGGTTCAGCAGGAGGTCATCAAGTCAGGTTTACGCGGAAGAGGTGGTGCCGGATTCCCGACCGGACTCAAATGGAGCTTCCTCGACAGGAAGTCCGACAAGCCGCGCTACCTTGTCTGCAATGCCGACGAAAGCGAACCCGGGACATTCAAAGACCGGTACCTGATGGAGCATCTTCCGCATTTGCTTATCGAAGGACTTACTCTCTCCAGTTATGCGCTCGGAGTAAAAACCTGTTATATTTATATCAGGGGGGAGTTCAGGTACCTGGTAGGCATACTGGAAAACGCCATCCGCGAAGCAAAGAAAAATAATTACCTGGGTGAGAAGATCCTTGGTACTGATTTTTCCCTGGAGATCTACGTCCATCCCGGGGCAGGAGCATATATATGCGGGGAAGAAACAGCCCTGCTCGAATCTCTTGAGGGTAAGCGTGGAAACCCCAGGATCAAGCCGCCGTTCCCGGCATACAAAGGATTATATAATTGCCCTACGGTGGTTAATAACGTTGAAACCCTGGCGACCGTAGGACCTGTCATAACCATGGGCGGCGATGCTTATGCAAAACTGGGGATGGGCAAAAGTACCGGCACCAAACTTATGTCGGCTTGCGGAAACATAAACAAACCGGGGGTTTACGAGGTTGAGTTGGGACTTCCTGTTGAAGAATTCATTTATTCGGATGAATATTGCGGAGGAATCAAAAACGGCAGGATGCTCAAGGCTGTAATACCCGGCGGATCATCTGTTCCCATCTTGCCGGCCGATCTGATCCTGAATACTGCCCGGGGGGATTCCCGCTTGCTCACTTACGAATCCCTTGCCGAAGGAGGGTTTGAAAGCGGAAGTATGCTGGGATCAGGAGGGTTCATAGTCTATGACGAAGATGCCTGTATCGTGAGGAACACCTGGAATCTGACAAGGTTTTACAGGCATGAGTCATGCGGACAGTGTTCTCCCTGCAGGGAAGGAACCGGCTGGATGGAGAAAGTGCTTTACCGTATTGAACACGGAAAAGGCAGGATGAGTGATATCGACCTTTTGGTGAGGGTTGCGAAAAATATTGAAGGGAATACGATTTGTCCGCTCGGAGATGCTGCAGCATGGCCGGTAGCCAGTGCGATCAGGCATTTCAGGAAAGAGTTTGAGGAGCATATAAAATGTTAAAGGTAATCATAGATAACATCGAGATCCAGGTTGAGGAAGGCACTACCATCCTTCAGGCGGCACGCATGATAGGAGGGAAAGTCGTACCACCTGCAATGTGCTATTACTCGAAACTGAAAGACAGCGGTGGCAAATGCCGCTCCTGCCTGGTAAAGGTTGTCAAAGGCTCGGCCAAAGATCCACGTCCTGTACCCAAGTTGGTGGCTTCATGCAGTACTCCGGTCCAGGACGGTATGGTGGTTGAGAATACACTTTCGGCCGAAGTTCAGGAAGCACGAAAAGGAGTTGTGGAGATGCTGCTGATTAACCATCCGCTGGATTGTCCGGTTTGCGACCAGGCCGGGGAATGTGATCTCCAGGACCTGAGTTTCGGGTTCGGGATGGAAGAAACAGAGACCATCGAACCCAGGAGAGAGTATCCCGGTATTGATATCGGGCCTTTGATCAAACTGAATATGAATCGCTGCATCCATTGCTATCGCTGCGTTCTCGCTGCCGAACAGCTTACAAAAAAACGGGCTCACGGAATGCTTTATAGAGGAGACACAATGGAAATCAGCACATTTATCCAGACGGCCATCGACAATGACTTTTCAGGTAATATGATAGACGTATGTCCCGTGGGAGCTCTTACCGACAGGACTTTCAGGTTCAGGAGCAGGGTCTGGTTTTTAAACCCCATGGATGCCCGCCGTGAATGTGGCAAATGCAGCGGTAAGGTTGTGGCCTGGATGTTCGGCAAGGAGATCTACCGTATCACGGGCCGAAAGGACCAGTTCGGAGAAGTGGAAGAATTTATCTGCAATGAATGCAGGTTTGAAAAAAAAGATATCAATGACTGGGTGATCGAAGGTCCGCGCAAGATCAAACGGCAATCGGTCATCAGCAGTAATCATTACGAACAAATGAAAAAGGGATCGATCATCCATCCCATTGAAGGAACCACGGAACCACAGGAATAATGGGCACGATGATACTGTTTAAAACCATATTTGCTTCGGCTGTTTTACTGCTGAGCCTTGTGGTTGCCATGTATTCCACTCTTATCGAACGAAAGATGGCAGGTTTCTTCCAGGACAGGCTTGGCCCCGACCGTGCAGGCCCCTGGGGAATATTTCAGCCCCTGGCCGATGGCATCAAGCTTTTTTTCAAGGAAGAGTTCATGCCGAATACGGCAGATAAATTTTTATATATTCTCGGTCCTTCACTCACCATGCTCATCGCATGCCTTACCAGCGCCGTAATTCCATGGGGGCCCGATATCGTGATCAACGGACAGACTTACAGTCTGCAGATGGCCGATGTGAACATAGGCATACTTTATATTTTCGCCATCGTTTCCATAGGTGTTTACGGTATCATGATCGGCGGATGGGCTTCCAACAACAAATACGCGTTGCTGGGAGCCGTTCGCGCATCCTCCCAGATGATCAGTTATGAACTGGCAATGAGTTTATCTATCATTGCTATCGTAATGATGACAGGTTCTTTAAGCATGAGGGATATCGTAAACCAGCAGCAGGGCTTCAACTGGAACATATGGTACCAGCCCCTGGCTTTCCTGATCTTCCTGATCTGCGCCTTCGCCGAAACAAACCGTTCCCCCTTTGACCTGCCGGAATGCGAGACCGAGCTGGTCGGGGGCTATCATACCGAATACAGCAGTATGAAACTGGGATTTTACCTGTTCTCAGAATATATCAATATGTTCATTTCAGGGGCTGTAATGGCGACTTTGTTTTTGGGCGGATATCATTTTCCTTTCATTGACAAACTGGGACTTTCCCCCAATGCATTTGCCTTTGTAAGCTTCCTGGTGTTTTTTGCCAAGATCACTTTTTTCGGTTTTATCTTCATGTGGGTTCGCTGGACATTACCGCGTTTCAGGTATGACCAGCTGATGAGGCTGGGATGGAAAGCCCTGATCCCTCTGGCCATATTAAACGTACTGATAACAGGCGTTGTAATCTTATTAAACCAATGACCGCAGCAGGACTGACAAAACGGAGCAAGATCGTTTCAAACAAAACGATGTCTTTTTGGGAGAAGATCTATCTGCCTGCCATTATACATGGAATGTGGATTACAGCCGGACACCTGTTCAGGAAAAAAACCACCGTCAGGTATCCTGAGGTGAAACGCGAATTTTCGGAAATTTACCGGGGGAAACATGTTCTAAAGAGGGATGATGAAGGCCGTGAACGATGTACGGCCTGCGGCTTATGCGCAGTAGCCTGTCCGGCCGAAGCCATCACCATGGTTGCTGCTGAACGCAAACCGGGAGAAGAAAACCTGTACAGGGAGGAAAAGTATGCTTCGACATACGAGATCAATATGCTGAGATGTATTTTCTGCGGGCTTTGCGAAGAAGCCTGTCCGAAAGAAGCTATTTTTCTTACAAAAGAAATTGTGAATGCAGATTATGACAGGGATAAATTTATTTACGGGAAAGAACTGCTTGTTGAGCCCATGGATCCTTTGAAGAGGATAGATGTGTCAAAGCGTCAGACCCCGGAAGTACTGGAATTTAAAAAAGACAGGAATCAAAGGCATAATGTTCACTAACTACATATTCTACTTTTTGTCGGCGCTGGCTTTATACAGCGGAGTGATGATGCTTCTTTCGAAGAAGCCAATACACAGTGTGCTGTTTCTTACCCTGACGTTTTTTGCTATTGGCGGACATTATATACTGCTAAATGCCCAGTTCCTGGCTATTGTGCATATCATTGTATATGCAGGGGCAATCATGGTGCTGTTTTTGTTTACCGTAATGCTGCTGAACCTGAACAAAGACGAACGTTCCCCGAAGCCCGTATGGGTCAAAGGGGCTGCCATCATTGCCGGAGCCATGCTGGGAATGGTGCTGATCGGTGTATTCAGGGGATACGACCTGCATCTTGTTCAGCATCCCATGGAGTCGCAGATCGGGCTGGTGAAAGAGCTGGGCAGGATTTTGTACCGGGATTATATGCTGCCGTTTGAAATTTCGTCGATATTGTTTCTGACAGCTATGGTTGGGGCGGTGTTGTTGGGGAAGAAAGAACAGATATAAAAGATGACAGATGGCAGATGGCAGATGGCAGATGGCAGATGTCGGATGGCAGATGTCGGATGGCAGATGTCGGATGGCAGATGTCGGATGGCAGATAAAGAATTAGATAGATGAATGCGTTGAATTCAATACCGATAAGCTACTACCTGATGTTTTGCTCTGTGCTGTTTTGCATAGGCGTGACAGGGGTTTTGATCAAGAGGAATGCTCTGGTGATCCTGATGTCGATTGAGCTGATGATCAATTCCATCAACCTGTTGCTAGCGGCATTTTCAGCGTATTCAAATGACCCGGCCGGGCAGATATTCGTATTTTTTATCATGGTGGTTGCGGCTGCGGAGGTGGCGATTGGGCTGGCGATCATTGTGCTGATATATAAAACGACGCATTCGATAGATATAGACATACTGAACAAGCTGAAATGGTAGGTCACTCGCTCCTTACAAATAGATAGATGACGATACTCGTTGCATTAATTCCTTTACTGCCCCTGCTTGGATTTATCATCCTGGGATTGGGCTATCGCAGCATTCCAAAGCGTGTTGCATCCATTCTGGGGCCCGGGACGATAATGGCATCCTTTATTCTTTCTATCATTGTCTTATTTAATTATCTTGCATCTCCCATCCCTCATCCGACATTCTATCATCTTGCACCCTGGCTCTCCTTCAGCGGCTTCTCGGTAGGATTCGACTTCCTCATCGATCCGCTCTCTATTCTGATGATGCTGATCATTACAGGGGTTGGCTTTATCATCCATGTTTATTCAGCAGGGTATATGTCGCATGACGAAGGCTTCAACCGCTTCTTTGCCTACATGAACCTGTTCATCTTTTTCATGCTGATCCTGGTGATGGGCGCGAATTATGCCGTGATGTTCATAGGATGGGAAGGAGTAGGATTATGTTCCTATTTACTGATCGGGTTCTGGTTTAAAAACCAGCAGTTCAACAATGCAGCCAAGAAAGCATTTATCATGAACCGCATTGGAGACCTGGGGTTCCTGATGGGGATGTTCCTGATCTTTACAACCTTTCGGAGTTTCAATTACGTGAATGTTTTCGACCAGGCAAAAACCATGTCTCCTGGTAGTGGGACCATGATAGCAATAACCTTGTTGTTGTTTGTAGGGGCTGTCGGGAAAAGCGCTCAGATACCGCTCTACACCTGGCTTCCCGATGCCATGGCCGGCCCGACACCTGTATCGGCTCTGATCCATGCTGCAACCATGGTTACAGCCGGGGTTTATATGGTTGCCCGTTCATCGGTTCTGTATGTACTTGCCCCGGAAACTATGGATGTCATCGGAGTCATAGCTCTTGCGACTATGCTGCTTGCGGCAGTAATAGCCATCTTTCAGAACGACATTAAAAAAGTGCTGGCTTATTCGACCATCAGCCAGCTGGGATATATGTTCCTTGCACTAAGCGTGGGCGCCTTCACCGGCGCCATGTTCCACCTGATGACCCATGCCTTCTTTAAAGCCCTGCTCTTTCTTGGTGCAGGAAGTGTGATCCATGCTATGGAAGGCGAGCAGGATATAAGGAAAATGGGCGGACTGAAAAATACCCTGCCCAGGACCTACTGGACTTTCCTGGTTGGTACATTGGCAATCGCCGGACTGCCGCCATTTTCAGGATTTTTCTCAAAAGACGAGATCCTTGCCGGTGTATTCAGTGCAGGGCAATCGATGTGGATTATCGCCGTAGCTGTAACCCTAATGACCGCATTTTACATGTTCCGCCTGCTTTTCCTGACTTTCCATGGCAGCTACCGGGGAACAGGACATCCGCAGTCCCAACTTCATGAATCTCCTTCGATGATGATAATTCCCCTGATGATACTGGCTCTTCTTGCCTTAGCCGGAGGGTTTCTGAATATTCCGGAACTAATGGGAGGGAAAGGGATACTTAAGGAATTTCTTGCTCCGGTATTCGCGGATGCAGTAAAGCTAAATCAGGCTCAGCACCTGCTTGTCCCGGAAAAAAGAGAATGGTTCAATATCGTTTTGGTAATCTTTCTTGTGCTGCTGATGGCATGGATGGCTTACCGGAAGTTCGGGATGCAGGATGCGGGAAGCAGGAAGCGGGAAACAGGAAACAGGAATTGGGATGCGGGATCAAGGAATGTGTTCATCAGATGGGCCGAAAATAAATTTTATGTTGATGAATTGTATGATGCTGTCTTTGTAAAACCTGCACTGAAGCTTTCCGAAGGACTGCATAGATTTGTCGAGATCCGGTTCATCGACCGTATTGTGGATGGTACAGGAAACACGGTCATTAAATTCAGCAGCATCATCCGTTACCTGCAGGCCGGGCATGTTGGCGTATACATGTTTTTTATGATCATCGGAATACTTCTGATCCTGTTTTTTAATATTATTCTCTGATGCTGACCCTGATACTGATAGTACTTCCCTTGCTTGCCGCCATCGGACTTTTCTTCGTGAAGAATGAGCGATGGGCCCGAAATCTGGCGCTGGCAGCGGCATTGACAGAGTTTGGCATTTCTATTGCAGCCCTGGTCCAGTTTTTCCTGTACTGTCACTGCCAACTGCTCTTCCGCCTCGACTGGCTTGCAAATTATGGCATCAGCCTGAAATTCGGTATGGACGGCCTCAGTATGCTGATGACCTTGCTGACGACCTTTTTAGTGCCCATTATAATTTATACTTCATTCTCACAAAAAATATACCGTGTGTCCTCTTTCTACAGCCTGATCATCCTTATGCAGGCCGGACTGATTGGCGTTTTCACGTCCTTTGACGGCATGGTGTTTTACATTTTCTGGGAGCTCACCCTGATCCCCGCTTATTTCATAGCAGGGTATTGGGGAGGGGAAAACCGCATCCGCATAACATTAAAATTCTTTGCCTACACTTTCAGCGGCAGCCTGTTGATGCTGGTAGCCATCATTTTCCTGTATTCCCATACCCCGCTTCCTCATTCTTTCGACCATATCTGGCTGTATGCAAACAACCTGAATCCAACGGAACAGTTATGGGTGTTCCTGGCATTCTTTATTGCATTTGCAATCAAGGTTCCCATATTCCCTTTCCACACCTGGCAACCCGACACTTATGTTACCGCACCCTATTCAGGAAGCATGCTGCTGGGCGGACTGATGTCAAAAATGGGATTGTTCGGGTTGATCCGTTGGATGATCCCGATTGTGTATCCTGTGCTGAGCAGAACCGACGGACTTTTCATTATCATTCCTCTTATCGGGATAGTGTATGCTTCACTAATCGCGATCAGGCAGGATGAGCTGAAACGCTTCGTTGCTTATACATCTATTGCCCATCTTGGACTGATTGCCGCCGGAGCCTTGACCCTGAATTCACAGGCCATGCAGGGAGCCATGATACAGATGGTTTCTCATGGCATCAATATTGTCGGGCTTTTTATTATCATTCAGTATATCGAAGCGCGGACAAAAACCACCAGCATTTCTGAGCTTGGGGGAATAGCACTGAAAGCTCCGAGGCTCGCAGTATTTTTCATGATCATTCTTCTGGGAAGCGTGGCTTTGCCTTTGACAAACGGCTTCGTGGGAGAATTCCTGCTCCTCCTGGGCTTGTTTAAATATTATTGGCTTTATGCAGCTGTTGCAGGGCTGACGATCATTTTCAGCGCGGTTTACATGTTGTGGATGTACCAGAGGGTTATGCTCGGGAATACAAATCTTGTTACAGAAAATTTCACCGATCTGAGCTGGCGTGAAATGATACCTTTGGCAGCAATTGTAGTCCTGGTGATCTGGATTGGAGTTGCGCCGGGGATGTTCATGCATCTGGCTGAAAACGGGGTAGGGCAGATAATAGGAGTTATAAGATGATTTACGAATTACGATTTACGATTTACGAATTACGATTTAAAACAAGTTCACTTGACACTCAAGAGCCATGAATAGTATAATATCTTTATCGGTCTTAGGTGTTCTTGTGCTTTTTCTGGGTATCCTGAAAAAGAAGACCTGGCTGCTGCCGCTGATCCTGGTCGGACTGCTTGCATCGCTGGTTATGACTGTATTACACTGGAACCTGAACCGCAGTCTGTTTCACAACATGCTCATCATCGACAATTCAGGGGTGGCATTCAGCGCGGTGATGATCTTTTCGACCTTCCTGATCTTCATGTTTGCAGCGCAATACTACCGTAAGGTGGTGCGGCCCCTCGACGACATTTATGCCATCATGATCTTTGCCCTGGTAGGCGCGGTCCTGATGAGTTACTTCGGCAATCTCATCATGTTATTCTTAGGCATAGAAACCCTCTCCATTGCATTGTACGTTCTTGCCGGCAGCCATAAAGAAGCCATCACATCCAACGAAGCAACCCTGAAATATTTCCTTCTGGGCTCCTTCCTGTCGGGGTTCCTCCTTTTCGGAATAGCTTTGATTTACGGCTCCAGCGGGTCTTTTGACCTCTACGCCATCCACACTTATGTTGTTGAACATATTCACCCGGGGTTGCCTCCCATGTTCAAGGCAGGGCTATTCCTTCTGATCATCGGGCTTGCATTCAAGATCGCTATTGCCCCCTTCCATTTTTGGGCGCCCGATGTGTATGAAGGCACGCCAACGCTGCTTACCGCTTTCATGGCCACGGTTGTTAAAACAGCCAGCGTTTTCGCTATGTACCGTTTCTTCAGCATTGCATTTTTCGGGATCCATGGGGTATGGGAAATGACCATTGCCATTCTTGCGGGCATCACAATCGTCATAGGGAATGTGACAGGGATTTACCAGCCCAACCTCAAGCGGATGCTGGCTTATTCCAGCATTTCCCATTCAGGGTATATGATGCTGGCCATGGTAGCGTTTTCGGGGCGCACAGCCAACGCCCTGCTGTTTTATGCAATTGCCTATTCCATTGCAACCATTGCAGCCTTTGCAATCCTCATCCTCGTGAGGGAAGCCAGGGGGAACGATTACTTCGGCTCATTTAACGGCCTCAGCAAAAATAACCGGCTTGAAGCTTTTACACTGACCGTCGCGATGTTGTCCCTTACAGGAATCCCACCACTGGCTGGCTTTATAGGGAAGTACTTTCTTTTTGCAGCAGCAATAGAACAGGGATGGTTGTGGCTGGTCATCATTGCCATCGCAGGTTCTGCCGTAAGTGTGGGGTATTATTTCAAGCCTATTATTTCCATGTATTTCAGGGAAGACCAGGGGATTCTTCTTAAAGCGGATTGGCCCTTTAAAATCGCCATCCTTTTCCTTGCCATCCTGATCATACTGCTGGGAATTTTGCCTTTCCTGGTCAGCGGGCTGATATAGAATACCTTGAAAAAACTCTGTCTTATCTATCACTTTTCGCTTGCAAAAGGATTAAGAGTTAAGCATTACCCTTTTAAAATCCAATACTTATGATTGAACCGAACGGAGAGATAGTCCCGGAGGAAAGAATAATCAGCAGGATTTACCTGGTTAGAGGAAGAAAAATAATGATTGATAAGGATTTAGCAGAATTATACCAGGTTGAGTCCATCCGATTACGGGAGCAGGTAAAAAGAAATATCGAACGTTTTCCTCCAAATTTCATGTTCAGGCTAACTCAGGATGAAACTAATTTTATGGTATCGCAAAATGCGATACCTTCGAAACAACATCTTGGAGGACATCTTCCATACGTTTTCACCGAGCATGGTGTTCTGATGCTTGCAAATGTTTTGAAAAGTGAAAGGGCGATCAAAATGAGCATCAGGATAATAGAAGTCTTCATTAAAATCAGAGAAATGTTGCTTACCCACAATGATATATTATTGAAATTGGAAAAAATTGAGCAAAAGTTAATTGGCCATGATGATAAAATTCTCCTGATCTTCGAATACCTTAAGCAACTTGAGCAAAGCAAGCAACAGCATGAGGCACAGTCCCAACGTAAAAAGATCGGATATTAAGCGTGCTAATTAAAAAAAGGGAAGTTCAGACATTTAGTAAAGCTTCTCCCTCAGCTCCCTGATCCTTTCATCAGTCACATAGTCGTCATACTCCATGCGCTTGTCGATCATTCCTTTGGGGGAGATCTCGATGATACGGTTGCAGACGGTCTGGATGAAAGCGTGGTCGTGGGATGACATCAGCAGGTTGCCTTTGAATTTCATCAGGGTATTGTTAAAGGCCTGTATCGACTCCAGGTCGAGGTGGTTGGTAGGCGTGTCGAGGATCATCACGTTGGCATTGCGGATCATCATTCGGGCTATCATGCATCTCACTTTTTCACCCCCTGAAAGGATGTTTGCTTTTTTATATACCTCTTCACCCGAAAACAGCATCTTGCCGAGGTATCCCCGGAGGTAGTTATCCGTGGTGTCGTTTGAATACTGTCCCAGCCATTCCATCAGGTTCATATCGGTTAGGAACAGTTTTTCGTATTCCAGGGGCAGGTAAACCTTGGTGATGGTCTGTCCCCAGACATACGTCCCGGTATCGGGCTTTTCATGGCCCTTGATGATCTCGAACAAGGCAGTCATGGCCCTGGGGTCACGGGAAAGAAAGATCACCTTGTCATCTTTCTGCATAGTGAAACTGACTTTTTTGAAAAGCAGGGTGCCATCCATGGTTTTGCTCAGGTCGTGCACCTCCAGGATAGTGTTTCCCGGTTCGCGGTCGGGGGTGAAGATGATACCGGGGTATTTGCGGGTTGATGGCCGTATTTCCTCTATATTGAGCTTCTCTATCATCTTCTTGCGGCTGGTCGTTTGCTTCGATTTCGAAGCATTGGCGCTGAAACGGCGTATAAACTCCTGGAGTTCGGCTTTACGCTCCTCGGCTTTCTTGTTTGCGGCCAGTTGCTGGCGCAGAGCCAGCTGGCTGGATTCGTACCAGAAGCTGTAATTTCCCGGGAACTGCTGAACCCTCCCGAAATCGATATCGACGATATGCGTGCAGATGGAATCGAGAAAGTGGCGGTCATGGGAAACCACCAGTACCGTATTGTCAAAGTTGGCGAGATAGCCTTCCAGCCAGTTCACCGTATCCAGGTCGAGGTCGTTGGTGGGCTCATCCAGCAGCAGGTTATCAGGTTTTCCGAACAGAGCCTGGGCAAGCAGAACCTTGACTTTGTCGCGTCCTTTGAGTTCCCTCATCAGTTTATGGTGCAAATCCTCTTTGATCCCCAGTCCGCTGAGCAAACTGGCCGCGTTGCTTTCGGCATTCCAACCGTCGAAGTTGGCAAACGCTTCTTCCAGTTCCGAAGCCCTGTGCCCGTCATCTTCAGAAAAATCCGGCTTCGCATACAGGGTATCCTTTTCTTTCATGATCTCCCACAACTTTGAATGCCCCATCAGTACGGTGGAAAGCACAGGATAATCATCGAATTCGGCATGGTTCTGTTTCAGTACAGAGAGCCGTTCGCCCGGACCGAATGTGACGTTGCCTTTAGTATAATCCATCTCCCCGTAAAGCAGTTTCAGGAAGGTGGATTTACCGGCGCCGTTGGCTCCGATGATCCCATAGCAGTTGCCGGGAGTGAACAGCATGTTCACATCCTGGAACAGAATGCGCTTGCCGAACTGGATGCCAAGGTTTGAGACTGTGATCATGAATTGAAAATTAGTTTTGTGAAAAGGGATTCCCGCTGAAAACCTGCAGAAATAAAGGTTTCAATGGCAGTTTTCCCTGAGGTGCAAAAGCTACCCAGAGTTCGTAAGTGTCCATTTTCAGGACGATCGACTGAAGGGTGGGAGCATGGTCATTGGAACGAAACAGGGCTCCCGAAGATTTTGCATTACCGTCTTTTGAGGGGTATCCCACGATCAGTTTCATTTTTTCGATATCGATCCTGCCTGATCTAAGCTGTGAAGTATACTGGGTTCTGAGGCTGGACCAGCGTTTGAGGTTACTCTGGCTTTCGGGTTTCTCGACGAAATTTCCCGGCAACCGGTTGTCGTTCACCGTAGCGAAGGTATTTGGAATGCCCCATTCGGAGCCGGGTCGCATCCCGGATGAGGCGGTGCGAAGCCCGCGTGCCTTGCTGCCGGTATTATCTTCAAGAACTCCGGCAGAATGCTCATCCGCCAGGAAAATAAGATGGTTAAATGTATAGTCTTTATCTTTCATGAAGCCGGCCAGGCCCTCAATGGTTGAATCATTTTCAAGGCCGTACCTCAGGTCGAAATGGTAGGATTGTTTTCCCTGTACCGGCGGATAAGCGGCTCCCGTTTCGCAATCGAGGATGGCGCCGAACAGATGATGATTGTTGAAACCGCTCACGGGAGTAAGCTGTCCGAGGAAATTCACGCAGGCAATGGAATGATTGCCATTGTGGATAAGCGTAACGGAATGGATCTTAGCGAGGCTGTTATCTTTGAGGGCATACCAGTCGAGGTTCCGTCCCACTATGGTATTTCCCGAGGCTGAAGCATCGGCAAAGGCAGCAGAAGCCGAACACTGGGTAGGCCGCACGACATCCGCATAAAACTGCCAGACCAAAAATTCATTTCTTGAGAATATGCCATCGCCCTGTACATCTTTTGTTGACGGAAACACCGAAGCCATACCTTCGATCTCATCCCTGTATTCTGACCGTATCTGTTGTAACAGGGCAACAGCGCGGTCTTTCACGACATCAAACGTAAGACCTGCCTGTTTCAGCATATCAAACTGATCCTTCATCATGGCATCCATTACCGTATCGTACGAAGGCATCGCCTGTTGTATTTTTTCTCCGTACATCCGCCCCATATCCTTATGCGAAAGACCGGTAAGGTCAATGGTCACAAGAAAATAAGTGTTTTGCATCTTTTTTATTTCCACTGCGGATGACTTTTGCCGCAGAATCCCGTGGTGGGCCATGAGTATGAAAGGTGTTGTGTTCAGCTCGGGAAGTTTTTTCAAAGCCGCTTCCTGGGCCGGAGTATCCATATTGAAAATATCGGTAAAGTGGATGAACTTCCCGTTTTTGCAGGCCACGTTATCGCCTGTGGCAAGGTATTCATGGTTGAAGAGGTAGCAGCATGAACCGGGAGTATGTCCGGGGGTATGGATGATCTGTATCCTGAGCCCGCCTATATTCAGGGTATCGCGGTCGTTTAACAGTGTATACACACCGTATTTCCAGTGAACACGAAGGAAGAAGAGTTTGCCGTTTTTCCCGTTGATCATCTGCTCTTCATCCTTGTGCATATAGACTTTTGCGTTTTTGAACAAAGCCATTGCGCCGGTATGATCCGAGTCGGTATGTGTAAGGAGGATCGTGGTCACCTGGCCCGGCTGAATTCCCAGCTTGTCCATCTGGGCTTTGAAGTTTGCCTCATTCACGCCTGCATCAACCATCACATAGCCCCGGCTGGTTTTAAAAAAATAGGCGTTCACGAACTTGTCTTTCACTGCAAACACAGTATCGTTAAGCTTTTGAGTTTCGGCGGGCGACATATCCCTGGTGCCGTACCAGAACCTGATCCCGAAAAATGCGGCAAGCAAGACCAGGATACCGATCAGAATGAGAAATCCATAGAATACCCGTTTAAGATTCTTTTTCATAGCAATGATATCTTGTTACTGGTATGCAAAGGTAAGCCAAACCGGGCTTGAATATACTCAAACAGGTTTCGGCTGCATGACAAACTTCTGCAGAATGGAGATATTGGGACCAGCAATTAATTACAGGAACCTCTTGATCCTTGCGGCATGAGCCTCTTCTTCGGCAATGATCTTTTTGATGAGGGTTTTTGAATCGCTTTTGGCTTTGTTGTAGAGTTCCTTGTAAAAAGCGACACTGTCGTTTTCGAATTTAAAGGCCATTTCCAGGGCTTCTTTCGGAGTTTTCAATGTTTTGGCAAGACTGGCCCCCACTTCCGGCTTTCCGAAAATATGCTTGTCGGCAAGATTCATGATATAAGCCGAAAAGCTTTCATCATCCTGTTCATAGTCCTCAGGTTCGAATTTGTCGAACATCTTTTGAAAAGATGCAGTGTGCATGGTTTCCTGCTCGGCAAGGTCGATGAACAGGTTTTTAATGTCATTCGATTCGCGAATCATTTCCGCAGCGGCAATATAAAAAGCATAGCCGTTCTCTTCGATACGGACGGCGATTTCAACGATTTCTTTTCCTGAGTAATACATAACACATGGTTTAGTAAGGCAAACGTACGTGATTTTGGTCAAACAGGCAAGTCTTTTCAGGCTTTTTTGGCTAATTTTGCATCGCGGATGAGGGAGCAACGTAATCGCGGCCTTACCACCTCATTGCGAAATTTCAAACCCTGACTCAATGACAAAAACACCTATACAAAGAGAATTCAGTTCAAGGGATCTCGAAAAATACAGTTCCGCTTTCACCCTCTCCGATATGGAGATCTTCATCTTTCCCGAACTTCTTTATGCCCTGGTTTACGCCAACATCATGTCGCCCGAGATCTGGAAGTGGAGGGATGATCCCTGGTTTTCGGGAATAGAAAAAATGGGCCCCCTCAAAAAGCTTCACAGGGTGAAGCAGTATATCATGGACCATTATGATTTCAACCTCGACCTTGAAACCTGGGGCCTCACCGATAAGCAGACCGAGATCGGCAGGTTCAGGGATTTCATTGACATGGACACCCTGGCCAGGTCAAACGCTTTGTTTGGCTATGAAGGGGATAAATATTATTTCGATCTGGACATCCGCAAACATTTCGGGCTGGACAAATTCGATACCGAAATCATTCCATACTGGAAGACTGAAACTGTGGAGGCCATGAATGCCTTCAGGTTCAAGGATGCCCATGAGAACGGGGCAGGCGAATGCGTTTCCCTGGCCTGTCTGTATGTAGCGGCCTTATTCATTGTAGCAAGGGTTCCACTTGAAGATATTTACATGATGGGAACCCCTCTTCATTCCCAGAATTTTATACTGATCGACGAGGGGGTGATCACCAACAACCGCCGGATTGTGACCAAGAGCATGTGGTACAACGGCACTGAGCTTTCAGCTCTTGCCCGCCGGGCCATGGAGCATGAAGAGGTAACTATTGTTGCTCATCCAAGCGGGTATATCCACTCGGTTTATCCCGAAGCAAGCATTGATCAATCCGCCTATAAAAGGTTCAGAGAGAAACTTTCGAAGTATCTGGAGACCCAGGTAAATTTCGAGATCTTCATTAATTTCCTGAGGGATTACAGCCGTTACCAGAAACTCTTCCAGATAACATTTTTCTGCCAGGGGACTACTAAATTCATCAAACTCGAAAGGGCTTTCGGCTATGAGCATGGAAGCAAGAACAGGCTTGGTGACAAAAACGGCAGGAAGCTTCTTTGCGAGATGGATGAAGAGGAAATGAACCTGACAGCTTACCCCACACGGCTTATCTTCACTTTTGATGATGATATATTTAAAACCAGGCCGTACCAGGAGTTCATCAATTTATTAGTGGAACAATATCCATCATTAAAGGAAAACCATGAGTTCATAACCGACCTGAAAAAGTTTTTACACCTTGTACCCAGGATTCCATCAGAGAATAAAAATTTCACGCCATCACGCCATCACGCCATCACGCCATCTTCTTCAAGGGAAGAGGTAATCAGCATCATCAGCTCCATGCGTCAGAGCAACCAAACTGCCGACCTCGCCTTTTACGCCGGCCGTTTCATGGATAACTGTGACCGGAAGCCATTTTTCAAAGCTGTTTTCGAGCGTAACCCCGTATCGATTGCATATTTTCATGATAAAACTGCGAATGAGATCTTCGAAGAACTCAGATCCTGGCCCGACGAGTCCATTTATGAAGGTAACAGGCTTGCCCTGCCCGATGAAGTTGTGAATTACAAGAGGGGGGACGGGATTGAAAAGGCAATATGCCTGATGAATATTCTCAAGTCAAAATATCAGGATGAGGTTCATTTGCAGGTTAGCGATACCCTGGCCAAATTGAAAGTACAAGGGGTTATTTATAAGTTTATTACAAGTAAGCAAGTTGATTTGAGTATATAATCTGATAAAATTAATTGATTAGGATAGGGTAGATCTCAAGGTGAAATTTTAAGAGGTTTATATATACTCATTTTTCTAACTTTAAGTTTCTGTCCATTTTTATGGGACTATATCAGAGTTTCTGGATGCTTTCCTGTTTAAATACAATGTCCAGAAACAACTTGTGTTATAAACAATGAACGCTTCTGTCCAGAAAGTATTGAAGATATCTTCACCTATGGAAGGCTCATTAACGTTTTACCTGAAGTGGTTGAGTGGTTGATGGCGCTCGCCAGACAACCGGGTATATACGAAAGGATTATATAGTCTATCTTTTTTCTTGTTCTATTTATCTCAATACTCAACAATAGCCCCTTTATTTGGAGATAATTTCATACTATAAAAATCAAAGATTGCACAGTTTTTACTTTTAAATTTTTTTTCTGTGGGAATACCTCGCTCATCTAACGGCAACTTTCTATTAAAATGAAATTTTGAAGTATCAATTGTTATTTCTATAATCTCAGAGTTATTTATTGTAACATCCCAAAGATATTTTTCTTTCCAGCAAATATATAATTGATCTCTTAAAGGGTCAATATTTTGCATATTTAATTTAATAAATTCAGAGTTAGGCAGTTTTTTGTGCATACCATTTACTAGATAGCGGTACTGATCAACATTAAATATAGTAATACATTGCGTCCTGTCTGGAGAAAAGAAATGTAAAACTTTTGTTTTCCCACACCCACTTAAAAATATCAATGCGAATAAAATTAAAAGATACTTTTTCATTTATCGTCGTAATGGAAAAGCCACTCAAAGTGACCCCCTTTGGCCGGTGGATTTTGACCACCCCCTGGCCGATTTAAATTGACCACCCCCTATTTGACCTGATTTTGATCATAATTCTGTCCCTGTTTCCAGTTATACAAATATACTTTTTCTTTTCCTATTTCATTTTTTAAGTTAATTCAGAAGGATCTGGTGTTTACGCAGTGATTCACCAATTAGTTCGATCCGGTGTGCATTGTGAACAATACGGTCAAGCACTGCATCTGCAATGGTTTGTTAGCCGATGATATCATGCCATTGTAGAACCGGCAGTTGTGATGTAATGATGGTAGAGCGTTTGCCATGCCGGTCTTCAATAATGTCCAGTAATGTTGCCCTGTTCTGATTATCGAAAGGTTGGATGCCAAAATCGTCCAGGATCAGCAGGTCCTGTTTCTCGATCTTGGCGATCTCGCGCATGATCGAACCATCAACTTTAGCTACCTTGAGCATAGAAAAGAGTTTGGCGGTATTGGCATAAAAGACCTTATAACCAAGCATGCAGGCCTGGTTACCGATAGCAGAAGCGATATAGCTTTTGCCTATACCTGTACTTCCGGTAATGAGGATATTCTCAGCTTTACCGATAAAGGCACATTCTGCAAAACGGTACATCTGGTTCTTATCCAGGTTTCGGTTGATATCAAAGTGAACCTCCTCGATATTGGCTTTATAACGGAACCGGGCATTACGGATACGCCGTTCAGTACGACGGTTACAGCGATCATCCCATTCACTGTTGACCAGGAACTCAACCATTTCATCTGCTGTAAAATGATCTTTGTTACCATTTTCAAGGCTGGTCTGGAAGGCACGGGCCATGCCATGCAGCTTCATTTGTTTCATTCGTTGTAAGTTTTTTTCATTCATGATCAAGGGATTTAGGGTTAATAAAACAAGTAGCCACTCGCTGATCCAGTATCTGTAACAGACCTGAACCAGTGAGTGGCCGGGATTTATCAGGCATAATATATACCACCTCGTATATTTACATGAACCGGCATGATGGGTTTTTCCTGTTCATGATCCAGAGGTTCGGCTTCAAGCCGTTTGTTGAGGATCGTGACGATGGTTTTGTAACTATAATCGCCGAAGTACTGGGCACGGCGGCAAGCAGCATTGAGTCTTTCCTTTCCTGCCCGGGCAGCTAATGAAAGGATGCCCTGACAGGTTCGATAGGCCTGCTCGGGATGCTGCCGTTTGCCAAGGATCTCGATGATGTAACTCCGGGTATCTTCACCAATAGCTGCGGCCCGTTCAATAAATTTCTCGGGGGTCCAATCAGTCATGAAGTTATGTTTTGAGGCAAGGTGATTGGGGTCTGTTGTATATAGGAAGGGTCGCGGGTCCCGCTTATGTGAAGCGATTCGTTCATTGCGGTAATAGATGTCAACACTATAGGTATTGTATAGCACATTGACCCGTTTACCGATATAATGATAGGGAACGCTGTAATAATGTTTATCTTCACCCAAACAGATGTGATTGTTCTTCATCACGGTAGCCACCCGTTTAGACTTGATCCCGTAACGGAACAGTGGTAGCGGCTGAAGAGCAGGACGCTCGATCTCTTCAAACAACTGTGTTCGGCTGTAGTTCCGCCCCTGGAACCAACGGTTATTATGTGCCTCAAGCGCAATCAGGATGGCCCTGTTGAGATCTTCCAGCGAACTGTAGGTGTTTTGTCTGACTGCAGGGTAGATCGTCGTATAGCTGATCTTTACGGCCCCTTCCACCAACGCCTTGTGCCGTGGCTTGTAGGGTCCTGCAGGCAAGGCGGCCATGCCATAATGTTCCACAAAGTCACGGAAGGTCTCGTTCAGCGTGGGTTCATACCGGTCACTTTTAATCACAGCGGCTTTCAGGTTATCCGGAACGATGGCCAGGGGAACACCTCCAAAATAATGCAATGCGTTCTCGCAACCCCGGATGAAGTTCTCCTTTTGCTGATTCATCATGGCTTCCACGTAGGTCAGCTGGCTTGAGCCAAGGATTGCTATGAAGACTTCAACCTTAATGACCTCGCCGGTCAATGGATCGACCAGGGATAATTTATCCCCGGCAAAGTCAACATACATCTTATCCCCCGCTTTATGTTCGATATGCATCGTTGCATTGACCCGTTGGGCCCATATGCGATAGATGACTTTAAACTGAGAAAGCCCATATCCGTCGGGGTATTGAACCCGATACTCTTCCCATAAGCGACGTCTTGTGTAGCCCTTCTTGATTTTCTTCTCCATATCGGGGAAAAGATCAATCAAGGTTCTTAATCGTTCATCAGGCTCATACGCTGGTTTTGCAGCAAACTGCTCTTCCAGTTCTTTGTCTGTTAATGCCAACAGTTCCTCTACGGACCGGTTCATGGCCATAAACTGCCGGATGTAGCTTTTTACTGTGTTACGGGTAACTCCTGCCCGAAGGCTGATTTTCTTCTTGCCGACACCCTCAGAGTGCCATTGCAAAATTTGTTTTACTTTCGTCATACGAATTGGTTTATTTGACATGATTAATGAATTTGGTAACAATACTTTTACCGCATTCAATCAAAAATGTCGCAAAACAGGGGGAAGAATCGTATGATCAACGGGGGGTCAATTTGCTCCGGCCAGGGGGTGGTCAGTTTGAATCGGCCAGAAGCCAGTTTTAGGTCTTTTTGGGGGTGGTCAGTTTACACCGGCCTAAGGGGGGTCAATTTGACCGTTTTTTCCAGTAAATACATCAATTAAAGACTTCGGCCCTATAAAAATGAATATTAATATTATAGGCAATCCCAATAATCAAGGAGAATGAATTGTCCACAAAGATAAAATATGATGAAATTTATTATTTGTTCACTAATATTAATTAACGTTTTTTCTTTTGATTCTTTTTTACTAGGTGAAAATGAATCGATTAATTTAAACCTAAACTTCAATGCAGATTCAATAGAAATAAACAATTTTATACCTGATACATCCATTAATGGCAAATTATTCTTAAATAATCCTCACTCAATAGAAATGGCATTTGGAAATATCATGGCTAACTTGAATAAGGATGAGAATTTTGCATATATCTATATATTAAATGTATCGAAGCAAGAATATCTAAAACTTGTATTTTTCCCAGGAAATACTATTAATTCTATAAGTCAATTTGAAGTAGGCTATGTATCTTCGATTCCCAATCGAAATATGAAAAGAACTGTAGAAATGCTTTCTTTTATAACAGAGAATAAAATTCAGTTAGGAATGACTAAAGAAGAAATAATAGAAATAAAAGGGAAAGGATTTATCGAATTGAAGGAAGGGAAAGCACAAATCATCAGATATGTATTGAAAAGCTTTGATAAATCATCTTTCTTAAAGAGATATAATATGCCAGTTTATTTAGAAGAATTTTGGATAAAAGACAATAAACTAATAAAATATCACTTCGGATTTGAATACCCATGAGTCAATTTGTTAAATACAAAATGTATATTCTCCAATGCCGAAAATGCACACTTTCCGCTAATCTTTTACAGCGTTCAGAGTAAGCCAACTATAATGTTCGGGATCGACCACCTTGGCGTAATCGCTTTCGATGAAACGATTTGCCAACTGAATATATTTATTCCGATAATCGTTCAGAAAATCCAAACGTCCGGTAATATTGAGGCCTATATACTTAAGCTTACATCATGGTTTAGATTTTGTCATTGGCTATAACTCGATAAAAAGAGAAACTAATAAGATTACTTATAATGGGAATAGGAATCACTACTTTATAAATTGGTTTGGGTGGAAATCTTCTGGAGAAAGTTCTAAAATTTATTATAACTGGTGGGACCTAAAATTAATCCCAAGTTATCACATTATTTTAGATTCTTTGTCAAATAGTCAAACTAAAATAACGATTGAAAGTTTTCCGAAAGTTGAAGCTGGGACAGATTTTTCGTTAAATCATATACAACCCTATATTACATCTCGCAAGGTTAATGTAAAGCCTAGCACCGTTGAAGAGTATGAGATTATAAGGATGATTGGAGAGCGATGTGGAGAAAAAAAATTACCATCCGCTAGCAAAGATCTCCACTTCGGGCAATAATGAAATTAGTCTACCGTCACAATCCCGATAGGCTTGGCATCCTGCCAGGCGCCTCGGGTGAAATCAGGGACTTCAACGGAATTCCCCCGGTTGTTTACTGAAATATTGCTTAGCTCGACAATGGATGACCAGGTCGCGGCATCGTAAACATCCTGGTCGAGTGGAAGGCCTTTGCGGAGGCAGTAAGAAAGTCGGGAATCCATGATGAAATCCATACCTCCATGGCCGCCGACCTGTTTGGCTTTTTCACCGATTTTGGTTGTGAGGGGATGTTCATACTGTTCCATCAACTTTTTGAGATCTTCGTCTTTCAGCCATTCATGGGCCTTGGGTTCGAGGGCAATCTGTTCGATGGGCCATTTACGGGCCATGCCTTTCGTTCCGCTTATGAGATGGATGCGGCTATAAGGACGCGGACTGGTTGTGTCATGCTGCACCATAATGGTCTTTCCGTTTACTGTGCGGATGACCGTGGTGTTCATATCACCCAGTGCGTAGGTCTGGCGAGCCTCAGGGCTGTCGGCCCCCAGCTTCTCCTTTGCGTAAAGACTCATACCGACCTGGTTGGTCGACATGGAATTCAGATAATCCATGCGGTCGCCGCGGTTGATGCACATGATCTGCGCAACCGGACCGAGTCCGTGGGTAGGATAAGGGTTCCCGTTATGGTTCCGGCTGAACTTCAGCCTCCACATACCGGCATAGCCTTTTTCTTTGTCAAACTTGAGCCAGCGCAGATCATGGATATATGAACCCTCCCCATGCATGATTTCGCCGAAAACCCCCTGACGGGCCATATTCAGGGTATTCAGCTCGAAGAAATCATAACAGCAATTTTCAAGCATCATGCAATGCTTCTGAGTTTCCTCGGCGGTATTCACCAGTTCCCAGCATTCTTCAAGGGATGTTGCAGCAGGAACTTCGGTAGCTGCATGTTTGCCGTGCTTCATGGCAAAAACTGAAACAGGAGTATGCAACAGCCATGGAGTACAGCTGTATACCAGGTCAACTTCTTTCTGCTGGCAGAGGTTCATCCAGTCCTCTTCCCCTTTGGAATAGCCTACCGGCTCTTTCCTTCCTGCATCGGTTACAATTTTTTTCCCCTGGACAACCCGCCCGGGAATGACATCGCATAAGGCCACCACCTCCAAGCCATCCACATACATCAACCTGCCCAAAGTATCCATTCCACGCATCCCCAGTCCGACCAGGCCAATGCGAACCGTTTTCAAAGGTTCGGTGGTTAGCCCCATAACGCTTTTTCCCTTTTGTTCGGGAGCCGTAAGCCGGATGGAACTGGTATTCGAAGCAAAACTGCTGAAATCAGCAAGCGTAGCAGCGGCAATCCCTGCGGCTGCAGTCCTGAGGAAATTACGTCGGTTGGTTTTCATAAACCCGGGTTATTGAAAAGTTGGAAATATTCAGTGCAATAATAGAAGTCCGGCCGATAGCCAGTGATGCAAACTTACAAAAACTTCATTGTTCATTTTGTAAACAAAGTAAAAAGTGGTGTGTTGATGTAATAATTCCCCACACCTAATTTCTTCTTGCTTAAAAAGCCATCCGCCGAAAGAGTATTCAGATAATTGGAAGCTGTGATCCTTGAGACTTTCAGATCATTCTGAATGAATTCAATTTTCGTATAAGGATGCCTGAACAGGTTGTTGATCAGTTCCTGGCTGTAGAATTTGTAATTCTCCCTGATACGATGCTTATAATCCATCATGAGGTCTTTTATTTCAAGGATCAGTTCGGTTGTTTGAATTGATGTTTCCTCAATACCATCCAGCATGAACAACAGCCAGGGTTCCCATTCGGACTTCTGTCTTACATTCTGAAGCAGTCGGTAATATTCGGCCTTGTGTTCAATGATGTAACGGCTCAGGTAAAGGATTGGAATGTTTAAAAGTGATTTTTGTACCAGATACAGGATGTTTATGATTCTCCCGGTTCGGCCGTTGCCATCAAAGAAGGGATGAATGCTCTCGAACTGAAAATGGATCACAGCCATCTTAACCAAAGGATCGGCATCGCTGAGCGAGTCATCATTAATATACTTCACCAGGTTTGACATTGCTTTCACGATTTCGCCGGGATCCTGGGGGGGTGTAAAAACAATCCTGCCTGTGCTTGCATTTTTGAGGACCGCCCCGGGAACTTTACGAAAACCCGCCTGGTTTTGTTCAAGAGTTGCCTGGATCTGGAGAATGTGATTTGAGGTTAATAAGCCGTTTTTCGATACCAGGGAAAAGCCTTTTTTAAGGGCGGAAACATAATTTTGGACCTCCTTGGCAGCAATTGTCAATGATCCGGCAAAATTCAGGCCGGCCTTGAATAATTCATCATGTGTTGTAATGATGTTTTCAACCGCAGAACTGTCTTTAGCTTCCTGCAGCCCAAGAGTATTCAGCAATATAGCCTGGTTGGGAATCGTCCCGGCAATTCCTTTCATTTCGGCCAGGGCACGATGTACCGAAGGCAGCTTCTTCAGTACCTTTCTTGTTTCCAGATCACTTTCAGGAGGGAGTAAATCAACTTCCCAGGATAGTGTCGAAGAAATTTTTTTCATATGTTTTGCTTTTCTGATTTCCTGTACAAATCAAATCCTATTTGTATAGAAAATCGAAATATCTTTGCAAAGATAATCAATTATGTATAGAAAATCAAGTTTTCTATACATATGATTGCGAGCGAAAGCGGCGGTGTGAAGATGCCGGCCGGAGTAAGATTTTTTCTTACATTTGCGCCCTATTTATAAGTCAGATGGCCAATAACGAAGAATTGTTCAAAAAGATCATTTCCCATGCCAAGGAGTACGGCTTTGTATTTCCTTCAAGCGTTGAAGAACAATATCCGCGAATACTGGTGGAAATCCATGGTACAATACCACGAGAATATCGTCGGCCTGGATGCGGCTATTTTCATGCATCCTACGGTATGGAAGGCCTCGGGGCATGTGGATGCCTTCAGCGATCCCATGATCGATAATAAAGATTCGAAAAAACGTTACAGGGCGGATGTCCTTATCGAGGAATATATACAGAAGACCGAGGACAAGATCTCAAAGGAAGTTGAAAAAGCGCGGGTACGGTTCGGTGAGACGTTCGACGAAACAATGTACCGGGAAACAAATCCCAGGGTGAAGGAATACCTTGAAAAGATCACTGCAGTCAAACACCGCTTCTATCCTGCACTTGACCGCAACGACCTGGCGGATGTCAAACTGCTGATCGAGGAACTGGGTATCGTTTGCCCGGTGTCAGGAACGAAAAACTGGACCGAAGTAAGGCAGTTCAACCTGATGTTCTCTACCCAGATGGGGTCGGTAAATGAAGATGCCAGCGAAATTTACTTAAGGCCTGAAACGGCTCAGGGCATTTTTGTGAATTTCCTGAATGTACAGAAGACCGCCCGTATGAAGATCCCGTTCGGGATCGCCCAAACAGGCAAGGCATTCCGCAATGAGATCGTGGCAAGACAATTCCTATTCCGTATGCGCGAATTCGAGCAGATGGAAATGCAATTCTTTGTGAAGCCGGGAGAAGAAATGAAATGGTATGAATACTGGAAAGAAGAGCGGATGAAGTGGCACCTTTCACTGGGCATGCCCGCAAACAAGTACCGCTTCCATGACCATGACAAGCTGGCCCATTACGCCAATGCAGCCGCCGATATTGAATTTGAATTTCCCATCGGCTTCAAGGAAATCGAAGGCATTCACAGCCGCACCGATTTCGACCTTTCGGCCCACCAGAAATTCTCAGGAAAGAAAATACAATACTTCGATACCGAACAGAATGAAAGCTATGTTCCTTACGTTGTGGAAACTTCAATCGGACTGGATCGAACATTCCTGGCGGTACTCAGCCATGCTTACCGGGAGGAAAAACTAGAGGATGGTTCTGACCGCGTTGTTTTAGGGATCCCTGCAAGGCTTGCCCCCATCAAGGTTGCAGTGCTGCCTCTCGTCAAGAAAGACGGGCTCCCCGAGAAAGCCCGGGAGATCATGGATAAGCTGATGTATGACCACCGCTGCTTCTACGAAGAAAAGGATACGATCGGACGACGTTACCGCCGCATGGATGCTCTTGGAACCCCTTATTGCATTACCATCGACCACCAGACATTGCAGGATAATACTGTGACCATTCGTGACCGGGATACCATGCTGCAGGAGAGGATTGGGATGGAACAGGTTTCTTCGGTTGTTTCGGGCAGGATAGCTGGATAGTTGGATAGCTGGATGGCTGGATAGCGGGATAGCGGGATAGCTGGATAGCGGGATAGCTGGATAACTGGATAACTGGATGGCTGGATAGCGGGATAGCGGGATAGCGAAAACCGCAAGCGGCTACATTCATTTTTAAAAAATATTTTCAAAAAGCTTGAATTGAGTGTTAGAAATATTTAACTTTGCGTTAGAAATATTTAACATTATCAGGCATGAAAAGATATATTATTCTTCCCTGGCTTTCCCTTTTTATATTGGCTGACGGATTATATATGCTGCTAAGTCCAATGGTGAAAAACACATGGATTGACCTGGTCCAGGCCATTCTCATGAGCATCGTCGGGCTTTTCGGACTGTACCAGGGATTTTCAGCTGCATGGTCGGCATGGAAAGGCGATCCTCTGAAGGATGAACTTACACGAAAGATCAGGGTAAAGGCTTCGTCCATCTCATTTTATATCTCGATCTGGTGCTGGATCGGGTTGATGTTTGCTGAAAAGAACCAGGTCAGGTTTCATTCGGGCATCCTCGGCACATATGCGTATACATCATTTCTTCGGTAGTGATCAGGATCAGGGGGCTGAGAGATGAATAACAAGATAAGGGAACTGCGTCTAAGGCTCGACATCACCCAGGACGAACTGGCCAGGCGGGTTGGGGTAAGGAGAGAAACCATTGTGTTCCTTGAAAAGAACAAGTACAATCCTTCCCTTAAACTTGCCTTTGACATTTCAAAGGTCTTCGGGATGTCTATCGAGGAAGTTTTTATCTTTGGTGAGCGTGAAACATCATAATGGCCGGATGAAAAAATTTCTGAAAATATTCATGGTGAGCATGGGCGGGATGTTCACTCTTATCATAATCCTTGCATTCACATCAGGGCCTTTCTGGTTATGGTACGACCTGAGTGTTTCGAAAGCCGGTGTGAACCGTCCTCCGGATTATATAATAGTGCTTGGGGGAGGGGGCATGCCCAGTGAGTCGGGCCTGATGCGCTGCTGGTACGCAGCGAAAGCGGCAAATTATTTTACACGGTCAAAAGTCATTATTGCTTTGCCGGGCAAAATCAGGGACAGCCTGAGTTCCATCAACGGCATGAAAAAAGAACTTACCATCCGTGGCATTGCGGCCGAGCGGATACTGCTTGAAGATTCAGGAACGAACACCAGGGCGGAGGCATTGAACATTTTGAAAATATGTACAATGTACAATGTACAATGTACAAATTCCGGTTATTCGGACTTGTCGAAAAATCTGCCTTCGCTACTGATTGTTTCATCCCCTGAACATATATATCGGGCAGTACTGACTTTTAAAAAAGCCGGGTTTACCAGGGTGGATGCTATCCCGGCATTTGAAGAGGCGCTTGAATCGGACCTCAGTTTCCAGGGACGAAGGCTGGGAGGGAGGCGATGGGTGCCCGATATCGGAAACAATATCACACTGAGATACCAGTTCTGGACCCAG
>JAPLDL010000007.1 GCA_026391735.1 Bacteroidota bacterium
GGGAACTGAGTTCCCGGCAGACGTGAGAGGTTTCTCAATGGTATGGTTATCTTTCTTCCTGGCATTAGTTCCGATCAGTTCAACTTTGCCCTGGGCTATATCAGTAAGCCTGCATACCATGTTCAATGTGTCTTCTCCCTTGACTGACCTGGTACCGGATGAAAGGTCTGAAAGCATTGTTTCAATAAGGTTCCCGGCTTCATGCAAAACATCTATCAAAGGAGCACTTAAACTCAGCCTTCCGGCTTTAAGTGAGGCCAATGCAGATTCAAGGCTTTGACATAGCCTTTCAATTTCAAGTTGACTAACGGCCCGGGCTGCTCCCTTTGCACTGTGGATCTCACGGAAGATATCCTCCACAACCTTAGCTACGGCTTCGGGATCGCTGTTTTTCTCAAGTTCAAGCAGACCGTTAACAAACAACTGAAGATGCTCGGCGGCTTCAATCTTAAACTCCGCGAGCAGTTCCTGCATAAATTTATCCTGCTTTTTATCCATAACAGGAGGTTAAACCTTATAACGATCGATAAGTTTTTTCAGATTTTTGCCTAGTTCGTCAAGAGACTGCGCAGCTTTTTGTGTTTGTTTATTTCCAACCACACTTTGTTCACTGGCAAGTTTGATATTTTCCATAGCCGGTACCAGTTGCTCCATGCCTGCTTTCTGTTGTTGGCTGGAGGCTGAGATCTGGATGGCGGCCTGGGCAGCATCAGTCACCGAATCAGTCATAAGCTGGATCACTTCTCCGCTCTGGGCCGAAAGAATGCTCCCAGTTTCAACAACCGTATTCCCGTTCTCGGTAGCCTGAACAGCGAGATTTACAGATTTCTGAATGTCATTGAGAATCTCTTTGACCTGTGCAGTAGATAGCTTTGACTGTTCAGCAAGGCTCCTGATCTCCTGGGCTACTACGGCAAAGCCACGCCCCTGCTCCCCTGCTTTTGCAGCTTCAATGGCTGCATTGACCGCCAGGAGGTTTGACTGGTCGGCAATATCTGTGACAGTGCTTGTGATCTCAGCGATGGTCCTGCTCTGTTCCGATAATTTAATGACGCTCTCGGTGATCACCATCATCTGCTGGCTTATTTTCCTCATCCCTTCAATGGTTTCAAGGACCGATTGTTTTCCTTTAATAGCAATGTTTGACGCTTTCTGGCTGGTTTCCGCGACCAGGTTGGCTTTTTCATTTGACAATTCTGCAGTCTGCCTCACTTCTTCAATAGTGGTCGTGGTTTCAGCAATAGCAGTTGCTGTTTCGGCTGCGCCTGTTGAGACTTCAGTGACGGTTGACAGAATGTTGGCTGTAGATTCACTTAATACCGTGATGCTGTTTCTCAGTCCCCTGATGATCTTCCTAAGCATACTGAACATCGCGAACGCCATGATAACACTTATTAATATTGCAACAATGCCGATTCCAAGTATCCAGCTCTCGGAAGTCCGGGAAGTGTTTTCAGCGTTGGTCCGGAGCTGCCTTGCATTGGCTGCTTCTTTATTCTCGAACCCGTCGATGATGGCCCTTATCTTTTCATAGGTTTCAGCCTGGATCCCACTGCCCATGGATATGGCTTCAGGAATTTTCCCCGAATCGATCAACTGGAACTGAAGTTCCCTGTTCTGGCGATATGTATTGATCAGCTGCAGAAAGATATTAACCTGCTTCATGTCATCTGGAGAATCTTTGTAATAATCCTGTACCCTTTTTACAAGCCCGTTTATCTCATCCTTTTTTTTAAGAATCTGGTCTTTAATCCGGGCCTGATCAGCTTGTTTTTTTGTCAGCATCATATCCAGAACAAGTGCTCTGGTCCTGTTCTGATCAGCTTTTATTGCCACGACTGTAGTTGTAATCGACTCTGCTTCAATTGCCTTTGAATTTAAATTGATTACCGAAGAAACACTGAACACAACCGTCAGCAAAACGACTATTATAAACAGAATGATAACGCTGAAACCTCCTATCAACCTGAACCTGGTACTGTAAAACAACCGTGAAAACATAGTTAGTCCTCCCTTTTAATTTTATTGATTTGTATTATCCTGTACGATGATTTTTTTACTTTCAAGCATTGCTGCGCAGTCCAGAACGATCACACCCTCTCTGGTAACCCCTTTGACAAATTCTGCACCTAATCCGCCAAAATGGGGCAGGGCAGGATCAACAGATGATGGATCAATTTTAAACATCCCTTCAATCCGGTCGACAAGTATCCCGATCTCCATGCCCTTGTGACACACAATCATGATCTTATTTTGTTCTGAAATACCTGTTTCCTTCAGGTCAAGGAACTTTCTGAGATTCATCAGTGACATCACCTGTCCGCGAATGATTATGATCCCCTGTATAAATGGAGGTACGCCGGGGATCATCGTCAGTTCCTTGAGAATAACTACTTCCCTGAGATACGCTGACTCAAGGCAGTAATGTCCCGGTGCCAGGTAAAATCCCACCATTGACTGGTTTTGAGCGGATTCCTGCTTGTCGGTATGAACAAGCACTGCAAGTTTTTGTGCCCTTTCCTTTAATATTTCCTTCTCAGTTCTGATTGGTGACATTACAAACTCTGTTGAATTAATGATTTAACCGTCTCCCTGATATAACCTGCTTTTATCCCGTCCGACTCAGGCAGGTCGGTATCATCTGCAAGGTCTTTGACGATCTTCAGGACATTACGAAAATGTTTCCCGGCAAGTTTCAACTCTCCCTTCCGTCGCATCAGGTTCCCCATTAAAAAATGGGATAATACCATTTCAGGATCCAGATATAAGGCTTTCCTCAGAGCCTCTTCGGCCTGTTTTTCTTGCCCGAGTTCAAGCAAAATCGAAGCGTGAAAATAATAGTTCAGAGGATTGTCTGAATTAAATTCAAGGAGACGGATGCATAAACTTTCAGCCTCCTGTAAATGCCCTGTGTTGGCATAGGCCTTGATCAGCAATACCAAGGCATCGGTTGATATAAGGGTATCTTTTTCATGTTCAAGCAAACGGATGACCTCGGCATATGATCTTTTTTGGAAAGCGCGCTTGGCAAGGGCGACAGAGTCATTCCGGCGGGGCTTTGCTTTATTTATCCTTATTTCCCGGTCAGGGATTTTATGATCGGCAGGTTTTGAATCAGGCAGTACTGATTTTGCCGCTAACGGAGGCTGATAATTATGTTGAACAGGGAGAATAAACTCCTGATCCGTTTGCTCGGGTTTATCTGATTTCTGCAGTAACATGGCTTGCCCAATCTTCACCAGATTAAAGAAGCGTGGAGGGCTGGGGGGAAGTTCAACAGGACTGGTAATTAGCCATCCTCCCTCTTGCAGGGCATTGGCAAACAATGCATAGGTTTTCCTTATGCTTTCGGTCGTGAAATACATGATCACATTCCTGCAGAAGATCACATTCATTTGTCCCTTAAAAATTCCATGTACCGAGAGGTCCCCATCCATCAGGTTCAGCTGGAAAAAGCGAACCATTTTTTTTATTTCAGGGCGGATGATAAAACTGTTTCCCTCAGAAGTAAAATACTTTTTGCGGAGCTCAGGAGGAGTTTCCCTGAAAGACCATGCTGAGTATTTTCCGGTTTCGGCTTTTTTGAGGAATGTTTTGTTGACATCGCTGGCCAGAATTTTTATTTTCCACTCCGCTATATCAGGTAAAGACTCATTGAGCAGCATTGCAATGGTGTAAGCCTCTTCTCCGCTGCAGCAACCTGCGCTCCATATATTCAGAATCTTATTGCCTTGCCGGCACCTGCTTGTCAGCTCAGGTATTAATTTATTTGTAAAGACGTCCAGTAATGGTTTTTCACGAAAAAAGTAGGTTTCACCAATAGTCAGATTATTGATCAGTATCTCAAAATAACCGGGATCACAGTCTTTATCAAGCAATCGATTTAGAAATAGTTTCGTGTTTCCAATTTTCAAGGCTTCAGAGGTATTGCGGATACCCCGGTCGAGGTCACCCCAGTGCGATGCAGGAAAATTCAGTCCCGCTTTCCGCGAGATCAATGAGGCTATTGCTTTCCGGGAATCTTCGTCAATCATTTAGATGGAGATTGATGGGTAAAACCTTGTAACACTTTTTCCAGATCAATTTCATCCCCCGAAGAAAGAAAGCTGTTTATATCATAAATAAAAATTATTCCGTCATCCAGCCTTATAAAGGCAGCCTGGCTGAGATTGCTTTCAATCTCGGTTCCCTGGATGAGGTTGCCTGAAGGCATATCCATCACGCCTTCAATAATATCAGCCGCAATAATCATCATCCTGTTTGCAGTATTAAGAATCAGGAACCTCCAGGATGAGGCAACCGGCTTATCAGGAAGGCCAAGTTTTTTTCTCAGGTTGAAAACCGGCAGGATCTTGCCATGGTAATCTATTATACCGTAAATGAATTCCGGCATTTCAGGAACTTTTGTGATCAAGGCAGCTCTTTCAATCCGCTGAACAGCTACCAGGTCCAGGCCAAATCGCTGTCCTTCTATGGTGAAGATGAATAATCGTTCCGGGATTCGCATTGGGTTCAGATCACATGTAAATATATGAATAATTCCTGCAAAATGATTTTTTTTTGAAAACAATGATAAAGTTGCTGAACTCCTCACTTAATCCGGAAAAAATCAATAATTTTATCAGGTCCTCATCCTGACTCATCCATCCCGATATGATAAAGAAAATTTTCCTCCTCCTTCTGCTGGCCAATCTGTCTTATTGCGGATTTGCCTGGATATACCCGGAACATCGCGATATTGCTGCCCTTGCCATTAAAAACCTGGATCCTGTCAGAAGGGCGGAGATTGAGCGTTTATGGTCTTTGGCCAGGAAAGGGCAGGAGTTGCGTTTATGCCCTTCTACAATAGATACAGGGCAGTCGCGCAAACCAAGCTGCCTGGATTATGCCGCCTTCCCGGGCATAGCCGGGGATCATTCCACTTCTTCCGCTGATATGCTTAACAATATTCTGAATACTGAATGGATTATGCGCGTTGCAGATGTGGCTGCCGAGCTGAAGATCGGGATCGCAAACGCTAAAAACCGCAGTGAGCGCCTGAATAAGCTAAGAGATTCCGACCTGAAGCTGTTAAGGGTTGATCCTGAGTATGTGACAAGGGCCGGTTCGAATAACGTTCATTTCATGCTCGCAAGGCCGGATGTTAATACAACCGCGAAACAGTATTTCTACGCCTGTTTCAAACAGGGAGCCGAACTGAATGCGGCGGGAACCTATGCCTGGTATCATCTGAGCGCCCTGCTCAAAGCCGAAAAATTTGCCTCGGACAGCCTTAGTGCCGGCCAAAAATCGGAGTTGATACTCTCAGCCCTGGCTGATGAAGCCTTTGCCATTCATTTCCTGGAGGATATGTTTGCATCAGGACATGTGGCGGGCACCTGGGGGAATTCAGCCCAGCGCAAGGGTACACATGATTACTATGATGAGAAGGGGCTCGAAGTTTCAAACTGGAATGGTGAAAAGATGATATTGACAGGAGATGCTTTCATCTTACCCCTGGATCTTGATAGAGCTGCAGCTGATATACAGTTAAGCCTGACACAGGTAGTTGATGCTGCTTTCAGAAAAGGCCCGGCACTGATTGCTGCAAAGGAAGAAGTCACTATGGGCCCTGATACTTTGAATGTGAGTAAAAATAACTTTATGCCCATACATAAAATAGATACCGTGTATGGCAGGTTGTTGAATCCGATATTAATGCCGACTCCGGTTCCGGGGCTTGCTTCCGGACTTGGGGAGTTGCCACGCTTTCGCTCTGAAATTGGGCCTTATATCGGGCTTACTGCAGCAGCAAGGGGAAATGTTGTTTTCGGAGGTTTTGGCTATTACCAGGAGATGACAGGAGTAGTTCCCGGACTTGAAATGGCAGTCCGCATCGGGCTTGGTCTTGAAGGGGTTCTGAACGAGGCTGGGGACGGACAGATATTCCTTGACATCGGATGGAGACAGGACGGTGCCTCTTCAATGAAGCTTTCTGCCGATCCGGACCTGAAACAATTCGGTGCCATCTATTCGGCAATTCCCGCCCGGGATGCTTTCTATGCACGTTTGAGGATGCCTTTTTATATAATTCCCGGAGATGTCCTTATTGTTGCACCGATTTTGTATTTATTCAACCGGGCCGCGGCAACCAGGATGCTAACCAAAGCCGGCAACGGGGGACTGATTCCATGGCAAATCGGATTTGTCACCTCTATCGGGAGGTTTCAATTTATCCTTGGAAGGGAAGTGGCAGTCTATTTATATGGTTGGCCCAAAAATGCCGACAGGTACATCCTGCCTGTTGAAATTAATGGAATGCCCGACCAGGTTTTAGTCTCCCTGAGAACGACCCAGCTTGAATTTCCCATCCTGGAATACCGACCCTTCCATACATTTTCCTCAAATCAGACAGCCAGCCTTGTAGTTCAGGTCTTCGGAGGGTTTGATATCCCTGGCAAATGTCAGGTGGTATGGCCTGAAGGATTCTCAGCTCCTAAAACCACAACCACATGGACGATAGGACTTAGAATTGCGTTTGACTGGAGGTATTATTTTTCAAATAAGAAATCCTGACCCCTGATCACCTCCGCGTTTGTGCAAGACAATGCTGACTTTTTCCAGGGTAATCAGTCCGCCTTTTGGAACTTTTTCGAAATAGGGGAGGATGCTATCAACAAAACCATCAATTTTTACTGAATCGTCTACTATCTCGATAATTATCGGCATCTTTTCAGAGATATCCCAAAGTTTCTGGGAATATACCATGCTGCTTGCGCCATAGCCCATGCAACCTTTCAATACTGTTGCGCCGGCAAGCCCGTAACGTTTGGCAGCAAATACGATCACCTCGTACAGGGGTTTATGCCTGAACTTGTCGGTAGAGCTTATAAATATCCTTAGTAATTTTGCTTCTCCGGTGATTTCCATGTTCAAAGTATTTTCTGAATAAACATATTGCCAAGGTAAACTGCCATTAGCCCCAGGAAAACACTGAGGCCGGTATAGAGTCCGAAATACAAGAAATTTCCATCTTTCATCAGCGAAATATTTTCTGCTGCAAATGTGGAAAACGTAGTAAATCCACCGCAAAATCCTACCGTTAAGAACATCCGCAACTCAGGGCTGAGCAAATTGCTTCTTTCTGACATCCCGTAAAAAATGCCAATCAGAAAACAACCAGTGATGTTAACAATGAGGGTCCCCAGCGGGAAAGTTGTATCGGCATTGCTGTGAATGTAGCGTGAAAGCAGAAAGCGGGTTACACCTCCTGCGAAACTCCCTGAACCTATTATTAAAATCAGTCGCAACATCTTACATCTCTTTCAATGCGAAAATAGTAAATATTAACAGTTCACGACTGTGGGTCTGAAAAATCGTTTTTTTCTGAACTTATGCTCAAACATCAATATACATACTTGATTATAGTCAAATATGTAATTTGATGAATATTTAATATATTGTTAATGAGTTTATTATGAATATTTTTCTTGTTGTATTTCCTATAATTGTAATTTTGCGCCCCTGATCTTATTTCAGAAAGCAGAATAAAATAGTACCGAATTGTAAACAGGTTTATATTTTATGCGATTCAGAATAATAGTTCTGGCAAAGCAGGTTCCCGATACAAGGAATGTGGGCAAGGATGCGATGAAAGCCGATGGCACAGTCAACAGGGCAGCCCTTCCTGCCATTTTCAACCCCGAAGATCTTCATGCGCTGGAGCAGGCGCTCAGCATCAAAGATAAAATTCCCTATGCTGAAGTGATCCTGCTTACCATGGGACCCACCCGTGCAGCTGAGATCATCAGGGAGGCCATGTACCGTGGAGCCGACCGGGGTTTCCTGATCACTGACCGCAAATTTGCCGGGTCCGACACCCTGGCCACTTCCTATGCTTTATCCCTTGCGGTGAAGAAATTAGCGCCCTATCACCTGGTTGTATCCGGTCGTCAGGCTATCGATGGCGACACCGCACAGGTTGGTCCGCAGACAGCCGAAAAACTCGGTATTCCCCAGATAACCTATGCTGAAGAGATCCTTTCACTCGATGCAAAGAAGATCATTGTCAAACGCAGGCTTGAAAGGGGAGTGGAAGTTGTGAATTCGACTCTGCCGGCTCTCATCACGGTGCACAGTTCAGCACCTCCCTGCCGCCAGCGTATCGGCAAACTGCTTATGAAATACAAACACGCCCGCACCGTGACCGAGCTGCAGAATGAGACCAAGGACTACACTGAGCTCTATAATGAACGGCCCTACCTGCTCATAGAGGAATGGTCGGCCGAGGACCTGAAAGCCGATACCCAAAACCTTGGATTGTCGGGATCGCCGACAAAGGTGAAAAAAATCGAAAATGTGGTATTTGCGCATAAAGATTCGAAGATTCTCAGCAATTCCGATAAGGATATCGAGAAACTGATGCAAACCCTTATCAGCAGCCATATCATCGGGTAGTCAACAGATTAGAAACAGAAATCATTTTACTGTGAACAATATATTTGTTTATTGCGAGGTAACAGAAGAACGGTCCATTGCCGATGTAAGCCTTGAGCTGTTGTCGAAGGGCAGAAAGCTGGCCGACGATCTGAAAGTTAAACTTGAGGCCGTTGTAATCGGGCATAAGGTCATAAAACCAGAAGCCCTGCTCTATCCGTTTGGGGTGGATGTGATCCATTATGCCGACGATGAAAAGTTGTTCCCTTACACTACGCTTCCGCATGCAAGTGTCATTATTGAACTCTTCAAAAAAGAACAGCCTGAGATCGTGCTTTTCGGAGCTACAAGCATCGGCCGCGACCTCGCTCCGAGGGTGGCCTCGGCGCTGCGCTGCGGGCTCACGGCCGACTGCACCAGCCTTGAAATCGGCGACCATTTCGAAAACAAAACCCAGACTGAATACAAAAACCTGCTTTACCAGATCAGACCTGCATTTGGAGGAAACATCATTGCCACAATCATCAATCCCGAAACAAGGCCGCAGATGGCAACCGTTCGTGAAGGCGTGATGAAGAAAGAAGTATACTCTGTGAAATACAAGGGGAAACTCAATAAAATAGATGTAAAGAGCATTCTGAAGGACGACGACTTCGCGGTTACGATTATCGAGCGTCATCTCGAGAAAAGCAGGATTGACATCAAGAATGCGCAGGTGGTTATAGCCGGAGGATACGGGGTAGGTTCGAAGGAGAATTTTCAGCTGCTTTTCGACCTGGCCGAAGTCCTGGGTGCACAGGTTGGCGCTTCACGTGCCGCCGTGGATGCAGGATTTGTGGACCACGAGCGCCAGGTAGGGCAGACGGGAGTCACCGTAAGGCCAAAACTATACATTGCCTGCGGCATATCAGGAGCTGTGCAGCATCGCGCAGGGATGGACCAGTCGGCCCAGATCATTTCGATCAATACCGATATCAATGCTCCGATCAACCAGATCGCCGATTATACCATCACAGGGAACGTGGCCGATGTAATTCCCAAAATGATCAAGTATTACAAGAAAAATTCGAAGTAAAAGCTGTCATGGAAAATTTCTATACCGACAATCCTCATCTAAGGTTTCACCTTAGCCATCCTCTGATGGCCAGGATTGTGAAACTGAAGGAGTCAGACTATACCCAAAAAGACAAATACGATTTCGCTCCTCTCGATTACGAAGATGCAATCGACAGCTACGACAAAATAATGGAGATCATCGGCGAAATCAGCGGGGAGATCATTGCCCCGAATGCCGAATCTGTCGACAAGGAAGGCCCGAAGCTGGTTAACAACGAGGTGAAGTACGCACGTGGCACACGGCAGAATCACGACGCATTGGTAAAGGCCGGACTGGTGGGATTCACCCTTCCCAGGGATTACGATGGGCTGAATATGCCTCATGTTCCTTATGTTATGTCGGGTGAAATCATTTCACGCGCCGATGCTGGTTTTGCGAATATCTGGGGGCTGCAGGACTGTGCAGAAACCATCCTTGAGTTTGCATCTGATGAGCTAAAGGTTGAATTTCTGCCCCGTTTTAACAAAGGTGATACAGCGGCCATGGATCTGACCGAACCCGATGCAGGATCTGACCTCCAGGCAGTGCAATTGAAAGCCACCTATGACACTCACAAGCACTGCTGGCTGCTTGACGGCGTAAAACGATTTATTACGAACGGCGATGCCGATATTTCGCTGGTCCTCGCACGTTCTGAAGAAGGAACCACCGATGCACGCGGACTTTCGCTGTTCGTTTATGACCGTAAGGATAAGGCAGTTACTGTGAGACGCATCGAAAATAAACTTGGGATCAAAGGATCCCCAACCTGCGAACTGGTATTTCGCCATGCGCCTGCAAAACTCATTGGCGATACCAAACTCGGACTTATCAAGTATGTGATGTCGCTGATGAACTCAGCCCGCCTTGGTGTTGGTTCACAGTCGGTTGGCATTGCCGAAGCTGCTTACCGCGAAGCTTACAAATATGCAACAGAACGCGAACAATTCGGGAAAGCTATCATCAAGTACCCGGCTGTTTACGAGATGCTCACTAACATGAAAATAAAGATAGACGGGATGCGCTCCCTGCTTTACGAAACCGCGCGTTACGTGGACCTTTACAAAGGCTTCAATTTTGCTGCCAGGGATCGCAAACCCGAGGCTGAGGAGCGCCAGGAAGCCAAAAACTACCAGAAGCTTGCCGATATGTTCACCCCGCTCCTGAAGCTTTATACCAGTGAGGGTTGCAACCAGATCGCCTACGATGCCATCCAGATATTCGGAGGTACAGGCTACATGAAAGACTTCCCGATCGAACGGATTTACCGCGATGCACGTATAACAACGATTTATGAAGGTACCTCCCAGCTTCAGGTGGTGGCCGCTATACGTTATGTAGGGAATGGCGGTTATCTTGCTGTCATGCGTGAAAGATCCGGACTCCTGGTGAAACCTGAACTGGAATACCTGAGGAGTTCGCTTGAGAAAATGACTGAACAGTTCGCCAGAACTGTTGAGAAGATCAATGAATACGGAGATAACGAATATTCCGATTTCCACTCACGCCGGCTGGTAGAGATGGCAGCAAATGTCCTTATAGGATACCTCTTGCTGTACGATGCGAACCGCAGCGATGAATATACTATGAGTGCCGATATCTTTATCCGCAAAGCCCGCGCCGAGAATGTAGCTACGGTTAGCTTTATCAACAACTGCCATCCAAAAGAAGTAAACGACTACAAACGTTAAAAAATATGGTGTAATAAAGACTGTCGGATTAACTGAAAACAATGACAGGGCTTACACCATTTCATTTTAAACTTCTTAAACATAAAAGACCCAACACTTTGGGAGAGGTGTGAATTATGTAACTTTTTCCCAGAATTATGTAACTATTCCTTCAGGAAAGGGATTAACCTTTGATTGATGAAATATTCATCCCCATTAAATATGCCTTTACGATGTGGATATGAGTGACGATCCGATTATAAAGAGTAATGTCAGTGAAACTTTCATGGATGCGGGTGCGTTGTATGATTTCATGGGTCATGCTCCACTTGAATATATTGAATGCGAAGATGTCTCCCTCGTCAACCTAGGATATTGGAAAGGGCTAAATTCATTTGCCAAGGGGCACCTGATGCTTTCGAATCTAGCACTTTTTCATTTGGTTTGTCAAAACGCAGGATTGTCCAAAAATGACGGTCTTGTTGTCGATATCGGCTGCGGATTCGGGGATGTTGTGATCAATTGTGTTAAAGACTTTCATTGTCCTTCTGTCATAGGTATAAATATTTCGCAGTACCAAATCGAGCAATCCTTAAAGAAAATTGCACGACACAACCTTCAACAGAAGATTGCAATTAAAAATATGTCGGCAACGGAATTGCAATTTGAAGATAATTCCATAGACAAAATGATCAGCACTGAAGCGGCTTTTCATTTTGATTCAAGAGTTGATTTCTTTCGGGAAGCCTACCGAACACTAAAACCCGGTGGTATTTTATCGCTGGCAGATATGGTATATAATCCGCCCCGGAATGCATTGGAGGAAATTATATTACCACGACTGCAGGATGGTTTGTATATCCCATCAGCAAACGTATATAGCTTTGCTGATTACATTAAGAAGATCCGGGATGCAGGTTTTGAAATTATTAATGCAAAAAACATTACTTCCCACGTACGACCCTATTTTCGCAAATGGGCTTTTTCACATCCGGTCAATCTGGTAATTAACCGGAATATCCGTTGGATAATCTCAACCATTGGTTTCCTGGTTTATCCTTGGGAATATATATATTTAGTGGCAAAAAAACCGGACGTTTAAGCAGACAAACCTTTTGGATTGACTTCCTGAACCTTATTCATAAATTCCCACGAAAAGCGCAGACCTGGCAAGTTTATGTGTCTTATAGTCATCCAGGTATTCGATCAATCAATCGCTGCTTTCTCTTTTGTATATGTTGACCAGAATATGAAAGATTAAGCTCTCCTCAGACGTGGCATTAAGGCTGGGAAAATAGAAGTCCAAAAAGAGAAATACAACCGAATTTTCGAAAGCCGGTCAGGCATTGCGAGCCAGGTTCGAATTACCAACTCAATGACCGAATTAAAAAGTTTTTTGAAAGTTTTAAATATCTTTGTTCGCTAAGTTTTTATAATGAAGCAGTTTGAAACCGGTTTTCCCTTCCTTTGTACAGAAAAGTTAATCAGCTGATATTGTTGTAACCATAATACGTGGCTTTTAATATTAACCCCAATTAAGAACCGATCTATGAAAACAAAGAGATTTACTTTTTTATTAATGGTTTTGTGCTGGATATCAACTGCCAGTGGGCAGGAGGCTGACAGTTCAAAATGGTTTGAAGTTTACGGCTTTGCCCAGACCGACATGGGATATAACTTCAATCAGGTGAACCCGCAGTGGTACGATGTAATGCGGCCTTCTAAGCTGCCGTCCTATAAAAACGAATTTGGGACCGATGGAAATTTTTATTTCAGTGTTCGTCAGTCCAGGTTCGGTGTTAAAACCTCAATGCCGACCAAATGGGGTGAATTCAAGACGGTATTTGATTTTGACATGTTCGGGGTAGGTGCGAACGCAGGACAAACCACGATAAGGCTCAGGCATGCTTATGGCCAGTTGGGTCACTTCGGAGCAGGGCAAACAGAGAGTGCTTTTATGGATCTGGATGTTTTCCCGAACACTCTAGAATACTGGGGCCCCTGTGGTATGCTCTTTTTCAGGAATGTTCAGGTGCGATACATGCCGATCATGAAGGAACACCATTTCCTTGTCTTTGCACTGGAGATGCCGGGTGCCAGTGGCGACCAGGGAGTTTATTCCGACCGTGTAGAACTGACCGGTGTGAAATCGCATTACCCATTTCCCGACATTACCGGTCATTACCGCTATACGGGAAAGAAATGGGGTTATATTCAGCTGGGCGGTGTTGCCCGGTACATTGGCTGGAAGGACCAGGGTGACCAGGCCCATTTAGATACCATGAACCTTAGCGGGAGTGCCATCGGATGGGGGGTCAGCCTAAGTTCAGGCCTCAACATCGGGAAGGTAATCGTACTTCATCTGCAGGCAATCTACGGACAAGGCGTTGAAAACTATTTTAACGATGCACCGGTGGATATTGGTATCAAGAAGAATCCCGGTGATAAGACCAAGCCCATTGAAGGAGTCGCATTGCCCGACCTGGGCCTTGTGGCATTTGTCGACCTGAATTGGAGCAAGAAATTTACCAGCTCGGTAGGATGGTCAAACACCACGATCACGAATTCGGATGGTCAGAACCCTGAGGCATATCATTTAGGGCATTTTGTTGAAGCAAATCTCCTCTATTATCCCTGGCAAAACGTGATGGTTGGCGTTGAGTTTCAATGGATATACAGGCAAAATTATATGGCAGCCTTGGGCGAAAGTTCAGCCTATACTTCCCAGGCTACTAAAATAAACCTCAGCTTTAAGTATTCTTTCTCAAAAATATTCTATGCAAAGAAAAAGTAAAGATATTTTGACAATCACAAAAAAATAAAATTCAAAATTCAGTAATTATTTATAAAGGAGGAACAAACAATGAAAAATTTTGTCAACAAGTCAGGCGTGCTTACCGTCATGATCATTAGCCTGTTTGTATTCATTCGTCCGGGTTTACTAGTAGCTCAGACAGGCAATACACTGACCAAAGAAAAGATCCAGGCTGCATTGGATGAGGCTTATACAAAGTTTAAGGATGTTAAGGAAGGTAAGAATGCCAATTACATTAAGGAACTTGCGCAAGTTGATCCCAAGATCTTCGGGATTGTAATCGTAACAACAGACGGACAGGTTTTCACAAAGGGAGATATTGATGCGAAGGTTTCAATCCAGAGCGTCTCCAAGGTATTCACCATGGCAAAAGTTATAGAGGAACAAGGTCCAAAGGCAGTCATGGATAAAATAGGTGTGGATGCAACCGGGATGAGGTTCAATTCCATCGTGGCTGTTGAGCTGCAAAAAGGCAAGGAGATAAACCCCCTGGTGAATCCGGGTGCCATTGCCGCCACCAGTCTCATTAATGGCGCCGATTCTGCCGCAAAGTGGAAAAGCATTCTGAACATTCACAGTGAGTTTGCAGGCCGGCCTCTTTACCTCAATATGCCTGTTTATATCAGCGAAGCGGGAGATAATCTTCGCAACCAGGCTATTGCACACCTGCTTCTGGCCTACGGAAGAATGTATTTCGATCCTGTCCAGGCAACCGATATTTACACAAAGCAATGTGCCATCAACGTGAATGCCAAAGATCTCGCCACAATGGCAGCAACCCTGGCTAACGGAGGTGTTAATCCGCTTACAAAAAAGAAAGTGGTTACCCCCGAAACGGTCATGTATACGCTTCCTGTCATGGCAACGGCCGGATTGTACGATGATTCCGGAATATGGTATTTCGGATCAGGCTTACCTGCAAAAAGCGGGGTTGGAGGTGGACTACTGGCCGTTTGCCCGGGCAAATTCGGAATCGCGGTAGTTTCTCCACCGCTTGATGCAGCCGGGAACAGCGTGAAAGCACAGCTAGTGATAAAATATGTTGTTGAGAAGCTTGGAGTGAATCCGTTCCTGATACAACCAAAGTAATACAGCGGTTGAAAGCTGAAACACTTATTTTCACATAAAAAAATCTCCGATATTGATGAGGGTCTTAAACTTCAGGGTCTTTCCAATCATTACCCTGATCTGGTCCTGCTTTTGGGAAAAATACATCATTTGACTATCTTAAAGCATTGATTATTAATATGTTAACGTGATAAAGGAAAATCGGCAGAGAGCGTTAAGAAGTTTAGTTTTTTTCACCAGTTTATTTTTATTTACGATGTTCATTAAGTAATGGTAACGGGAGGCTTTGCGGGCTTACTTTCCGATGCAGAA
>JAPLDL010000012.1 GCA_026391735.1 Bacteroidota bacterium
CAGATGATGATGAGCAATGATAAAATCGAAGAGAAAATGATCGGCATGCTTCAGCAGATGAATTCGGTCTCAACACCGATTATCGAATAATATAATGCAACAATCTGTTTATCAATAGTTAAATTAGTGCGAAACTTGAGTCAATTGATAGCTGATGACAGTGGAAGTGCTGAAAGGATTTGGGGAGTTTTGAGACAAATTGAACTCATTTGATGAAAAATCCGGGTTATTAATACCGGTGATATGAAATACGACCTCGTCGGACCAAGGGCTCCACTTTAAATTATCGTCCCTGTACTTTACTCTGTACCAATACGTCCTGCCATGGATTAGAATGCTGTCGGGGACTTCAACTGAAGTCAGGTCGATTCCTGCATTTTTGTTGGTGGGGAAAAAGTTTGGCGACCCTGTATTTTCAAAAATATCCTCCCGGTCGCGGAGTTTGTCAAAAACCAGGCTTGTATAATTTCCCTGAGTACCCGTAACCTCAAACCATGATGACATGCAGGAATCCACGCCGGCCATTGGAGAGGCTGAAAGGATCACCGGGTTTGTTGAAGTAACCGGATTTGCTATGGGTTTCTGAGGAGGAGGCTGGTTCATCCTGAAATGCCAGGTATCCAGTACCTGGTGGAGAGGATGCTCTGGTTTCCCCATCGTATAAGCTTCGGCAACATAAGATTTATCATCGACATTGATGTCCATTATCACATAGTTATAGTCGTCGACTGTCTCCTGGATTTCAGGGTAGTCATGCGAACCTGAAAAATATCTTGTTAGTTCAGCTCCCCCGCCTCCTGCAAGAATGGTTCGGAAATCATGAGGTATGGTGTTCCCGGTGAGAGTGTCCACTATCGCTCCCATTTCAAAATCATGGGCGTGACCGTAGGAATACTGAACCATTTTATAAAACTTCACGAACTCCCTGTAAAATGAAATGTCAACCGAATCGGTGTTCCCTTCTGTCCAGATCTCTGTATGCCAGGGGTGGTGAGCGAAGGTGAAAACGAGGTTTGTCGCAGGATCGGCATCTGATTCAGTCAGGACTTTGTTCAGCCAGGTTTTCTGAATAGGCGCACCAATGATCTTTTCATTGCTGTTAAGAACCACGAATTTGCATCCGGCGATCCCGAAGGAATAAAACCTTTCGTTATAAGCCGTTCTGGCAACCGCTGAGTCGGTGAAATCCTCGTATTTCATGTAATCAAAATAAATTGCCGATTCATGTTCGTGGTTACCAATGGCGACCATGAAAGGAAGGGAACAGGAAAGATTCGCGATCTTAGAAAAATATTCGGTCTGGAAACGGTCGATATCCCTGCCGGTCCACACGATATCTCCAGTGTGCATGACCAGGTTAACCGAATCGTACCATGCCGAACCGTACTTTGTTTGCAGTGTTTGCTGTACATTCTGACAAAGCTGGCCAAGAATCGACGGGATAGTGTCGTTGTACCTTGAATCCCCAAAAATAACAAAGCGGATATGCCTGCCTGCAGTTCCCGGAAGAGGTTCACTCTGGAACGGGTAAACATCTGAAGAATCAAGCCCGCTGATGCAACGGTAATAATACCTGGTATCCGGTGTAAGGCCGGTCAGCTTGACCGTATGCCAGTGCTTGCCGCTGATATTCTGAAATGAGCCGGTTGTAACTTGGCTAAGGCCTGAAGCTGAAAGGCCATACCGGACTTTTGTAAATGAGGTGTCATTTGAATGCCAGCTGATATAAACCGAAGTCGGCGTGGGTGTTTGCAGGTATGGGTTTACTTGTGCCTGGAGTTCTGTGTTCACGAATTGGAAAAGGATAAAAATTCCTGTAATCAGAAAAGTTTTCATTTGGACCTTTGTTTTCCCAAATTTACAAAAACAATGTAAATAGTTGTGTTCCGTTTTATCGCGCCGGATAAATAAAAAGATTTTTTAAGCGGATATCAATTTCGGGATAAAACAACAGATTATGAAATTCAATCGTTGACATGTTTTACTATATTTCAGAATATGACGTATATTTGCGTCATAAACTTTAATCATGGCCTATTCCAAAACAGGATTATTCGATCCTAAACTGAGTTCTGCTTCGGTGCTTTTCAAAGCTCTCGCGCACCCGGCAAGGCTGGCAATACTGCAGTACCTGGCCGAGACCAAAGTGTGTATGACAGGTGATATTTGCGATGAACTTCCCTTAAGCCGGACCACGGTAAACCAGCACCTGAAGGAATTGAAGGATGCCGGGCTGATACAGGGAACGGTGGATGGTGTCAAGGTGAATTACTGCCTTGATCCGATGAAAATCTGCGAACTGGAAAGGGTATTCCGCCAGTTTTATGATCTTATTAATGTACCGGGCACATTCAATTGCAAATAACATAGCTTAAACATCATTAGATATGGAAGAAAAGGAAATGACAGGATCAGGCTCTCCAAACCAGGACAAAACAAGCGACTGCGGTTGCGACGGAAACTGCTGTCCCCCGAAGAAAAAGAACCCTTTGAAAAAAATATTATTTGCAGTCATTATCCTGGCTGCTCTCGGGATACTCGCTTTCAAGCTTACCCATAAGCCCCCTCCTGAAACTGCAAAGAAAGCATGCTGTCCCTCAGGTTCATCAGCCTCCTGCGATACGACAAAGAAATCAGGCTGTGATACCACGAAAAATTCATCCTGCTGTCCCAAAAAATAGAGATCATGAATACATGGATCAACCAGGTTTTGAGCGGTGAACATGCAGCTCTAACAATCCTGTCCGCTGTTTTTCTGATGGGGATGATCAGTGTCGTAACCTGCGGATGCAATTTCGCGGTAATCGGGGTGGTTGCAGGCTATTCAGGGGCAAGCTCATCCGCAGTCAAAACAAAAACAACGGTATTCAGGGGACTGGCTTTTCTTATGGGAGGCGTTGTTTCCATGGCAATAATAGGGCTGTTATTCGGCTACGCCGGACAATGGATCAGCGCTTCAATGGGGAATTACGGCAAGATCACAGCCGCGCTCATCGCCATTTTTTTCGGGATATATTCCATGGATCTTCTCCCGTTCAAACTGCCGGGTATGAATATAAAACCTGACCGGCAGGAAACGGGGACTATAGCTGCAGTTTTATTCGGGCTCGCCGTTGGCGGATTGTTCAGCGCCCTGAACTCCTGCTGCAACCCTTTGTTCCCTATCGTGCTCGCTGCGACCTTTGTCAAAGGCAGCGCATTCTGGGGTTTCTTGATGCTCACCACTTTCGCACTGGGTTATTGCATACCCCTTTCGGCCATGATGATTGGCCTGAGCATGGGCTTCGGCAGGGCCGCAAAGACCCTTAATATAGTTGGTACTGCAGTGAAATACCTTGGTGGAATTTCTCTTGTTTTACTTGGGTTTTACCTGCTTTTAACTTTATGATCATGAATGCGGATTACATTACCGGTTCACTGGCAACGACCGCCGGGACTGTTCCCCGGATATCTGCTTCCTTGAGCTTTCATGACATCCTGAATACCATCAGGGTCAGATGGGCTATCGGGCGAATGAACTATAAAGTTGAGCCGGGATTATATGCCGTTGGAAATCCTGATGCAGGCTCAGAGGTGTTCGTTACCTGCAATTTCAAGCTGACTTTTGACCAGGTGAGAAAAGCGCTGGCCGGGACGGATGCATGGCTGCTCATCCTCGATACCAGGGGGATCAACGTCTGGTGTGCGGCGGGGAAAGGAACATTCGGGACAAAGGAACTTGTAAGCCGGATGGGGAAAGTGGGCCTGAGTAAAATAGTTACTCACCACAGGATTATCCTACCTCAGCTGGGAGCAACTGGTGTTTCGGCCCATGAGGTGAAAGCGCAAACAGGGTTCAGGGTTGTATACGGGCCGGTCAGGTCCGAAGACATAAGCGAATTTATGAAACAGGCGATGAAAGCTACCCAGGAAATGCGCACAGTGAATTTTCCCATGTGGGAGCGTATGAAGTTGATCCCGGTTGAACTTTCATACGGGAGTTATTATTTATTGCTTGTTCCTGCTTTATTTATCATTTTATCAGGGCTGAATAGGAGCGGATATTCACTTGACCATGCGTTCACGGGTGGTCTCAGGGCAACTTTCAACCTTCTGGTGGCATATCTGGCGGGCCTTGCAGTAACTCCTCTGCTACTGCCCTGGATCCCATTCAGGCGCTTCGCGCTCAAGGGATTGATTGTAGGCTGGGTTGCAGCGCTTGTATTATGGATGTTTCAGATGACCGGTTCCGGATGGATTGAAAAATCATCCTGGTTCCTGATGACTGGAGGACTCACATCTTTTCTTGCAATGAACTTCACCGGCAGCAGCACGTTCACCTCTCTTTCGGGCGTGCAGAAGGAAATGAAGACCGCCTTGCCTCTGCAAATCGGCATGGCTGCACTGGGCATAATTTTATGGGTCATCTCAAAATTTATTACCGTATGAACGGATTAGTCTACCTGAGCAATGTGGTCACCCTCGAACTGGACCGGGAGAAATGCAACGGATGCAGAATGTGCATAATTGTTTGTCCACACAATGTTTTCATGATTGAGGACAGGAAAGCAGTCATCGTGAACAGGGATCTCTGCATGGAATGTGGTGCCTGTGATAAAAATTGCCCCGAACATGCGATCAGCGTACGTTCTGGCGTGGGCTGTGCCGCGGGGATTATTAACGGAATTTTAAGAGGAACAGAACCCAACTGCGATTGCAGTTCTTCGGGAAACTGTTGCTGATTTTGAAAAGGCAAAATTGATCGTAGAGGGATACCAAAAAAACAAGAGGAATCCTTAGCCTCTTCAATAGAATGTACTTCGTACTTTTTATGTAAAGATGATCTGTGTTTGCAGTCCTCCACACTTTTCGTAGAAGTCGCCGACGGTAAGCACGTCTTTAACACCTTCCCAGAGGTCTTCTTTTTTCAGTTTAAACATGTCCATAGCCAGTTTGCAGGCATATATTTCGCCACCGCCGGCTTCGATCATTTCAAGGAATTCTTTTACCGGAGGGATATCAAGAGCACCCATCTGGCTTTTCATCATGGCAGATACTCCTGCTTCTACTCCTGGAAGCATTCCAAGGATGGAAGGGAAGGGAAGTCCGCCGGGCATACGCATTGCCGGATTACCAACAGTGCCAGTATGTAGACTGTTCATCTGTTTTTTAGTGATTGCATCCAGACCGAAGAAAGTAAAAAATATTTTGGTCTCTATGCCTTCCATAACGGCTCCGTTACCCATTACAAGCGTAGCGTAAACGTCTTCTATTGTGCCTTTTGCGCATATCAGGCAAACTTTTTTCAGGGGAAATTCTTCTTTTATCATTGTTCTGTTTTTTGGATGTTTATTAATTGACTAAACGCAAGAAGCAGGTTTGGGAATTCCAGATATTTTTGCGGCTTTCTTCATGGGAGCTCCGGGAAAGAGCTGGTAGAATCCTTTGATGTCAATAAAACCGCTGGTCCCGACCGACCTGATCGTGAGTGTTTCTCCTTTTGCCTGCTTTTCACGCAGGAATTCAATCACTGAGTAATGCTTTTCGGTGAGTTCAATGCCTTCTTCCCTTGCAATCTCCCTGGCAATGTCTTTTGTCCATTGAGTACGGTCGGTCATATAACCTTCATCGTTTACATCTACGCTGATTCCAGCAATAACTTTCTGTGCCATGTTGTTTGATTTAAATTATTATTGTCATTTGTTTTAGAAAAGATGGATAAGCAGCTTCGCTGCGATAACTGGATATCCAGTTATCCAGCTATCCAGCTATCCAGCTATCCAGTTATCCAGTTATCCAGTTATCCAGTTATCCAGCTATCTAGGTTTTCATCACCTGCAACAGCCTCAGTGTGTATGAAAGCGATTTCCGCACTTCCGGCGAGTTCAGCTGTTTCAACAATCCAAACAAGGATTTATTGTCAAGTTTTTCATCCGGTTTAACTTCTGCAAGCACCCTGGTCATATTGTTAAGTCCCTTCATAAGCCCTGGGTCTGAAAGATTGCGCACTATACCTGCAATATTTTCAAGGTTACCCTGAAGCCGTACCAGATCGTCTTTAGTGAATACCTGAATCCATTTGTCTACGAAATTACCAAGTTCACGGATATATTCAAAGTATCCTTTCCTATCCAGTTCATTCATTTTATTTACTGCATCAAGGCCAACCTGATGGAGAACAGGGGTGACATCTTTCATGAAATCCTTCGCACTTTCCATCATCTCAAACATCTCATAGAAGGTGTTAAGGTTCTGAAGGACTTTGATCATCATGCAGGTCAATCCGCAATGATCCAGCTCAACCTGTGCATCTTCGAGCATGCCGGATGTATGACGCACAACATCTTTAACAACGATGCCGGCATCCTCAATAAAGTCGTCGATCTCCTCCCTTTTCTGGTTCTGTATTGAAATGTACTCCAGAACCATGTCCATTTTTTGATGGAGCTCATTCAGTTGCTCCTGTAATTCTTTATCAGCCATAATCCTGGTTTTACATTTTTTTACCTGCCATGGTCATCTTGGAATCAATCGGCATTTCCTTTCCTTTAAGAAGGATATGCCAGTAGATCCAGCGGAACATGAGTTTTCCGTAATGGTTTGTCCGGGTTTCTTTAAGAAGCCCGAAAGGTCCGATGCCCGGGAAAGGGAAGGAGCCGGGTAAAGGCTCGGTGTCGTAATTAAAATCGATGAGGGCACCTTTGCCGAAACCGGTTTCAATATAACAATTCGAATGGCCGTCGAATTTTTCGGTAAGCGGCCGGTCTTCAATAGCACACATCAGGTTCTCGGTGAGTACATCAGCCTGGAAGTGAACAACAGAACCGGCTTTGGATGTCGGGAAATTCCCGGCATCACCGATCACAAATACGTTTGGAAATTCGATCTGCTGAAGGGTATATTTATCGGCCTTTACAAAGTCCATTTCATCGCCGAGACCGCTGCGGCCTATCACCGGGTCGCCTTTATGCACAGGGACCGTGATCAGACAGTCAAACGGGATCTCACGTTCGTCGTATGAAATAATGGCTTTTTTGTCATTATCGACCCGTTCCATATAAAAATCAGGTACAATATTTATATTTTTCTGGACCAGCAGTTCTCCCAGGACTTTCGAAGCACGGGGCTTGGTGAAAGCTCCCGAAAGAGGAGTAACGTAGGTTATATTCACATCATTCCTAAGGTTTCTCTCGGTAAAGAAGGCATCGGCAAACATCACGAATTCCAGAGGGGCCACAGGGCACTTGATCGGCATATCGGCAATGTTCAGCACAAGTTCTTTACCTTTCCAGGTTTTGAAAAAACCGGCCAGGGCTGAGGCACCTTCATAGGTGTAGAAATCAAAGATCTGCTTGTGCCACAAGGGGCCCATCAGCCCGGGAGTTTCCTCGGGAGCAGTTCGTGTTCCGGTAGCAATTATCAGGAAATCATACCTCAGGTTAGTTCCGTCTTTCAGGTGGACAGAATTGGACGCGGCATCGATCCTCTCAATCTCCCGGAAGATGACGTTTACGCCGAACGGGATGAAACTGGTTTTGGGTTTTACTACATCATGCTTGTTGTAATAACCAAAAGGCATAAATAAAAAACCCGGCTGGTAATAGTGAGTCTTGTACTGGTCGACGATAGTGATTTCCCATTCGTCACGCTCGAGAAGTTTCCTCATTTTGTTGGCCATAATGGTACCGCCGGTACCTGCGCCAAGGATCAGTAGCTTTTTCATAAATTCAGTAAATAATACGGGTTCTGTGCAAATATAGACAAAGATATATATTTTTATATGGTGCTACCAAAGCGATTTAAAAATATTTTGGAAATTTATATTCAGACTATTTCCAAATACTGTTAAAACATTCACAATCAAAGAAGTGAAAGTACAAAAAAACGACATCCAGATAATGCAGGTTCACTGCATTATCTGGATGTCGTTGATTACCGGTGGATCCGGCTTTATTTCTTCTCTTCAGGCTTTGTCTCGGCCTGATCTTTTTTGGTGTCTGACTTCAGATCTTCTTCAATACCCGCCATGCCGTCTTTAAAGCTTTTAACTCCTTTACCAATGCCTTTCATAAGTTCGGGGATCTTAGACCCTCCGAAAAGAAGCAGAACGATCAGTGCAATTAATATAATTTCCTGGGTGCCCAGGCCGAATATCAATAATATCCCTAAGGTCATGATTCATGAATTTGAGACACAAAATTAAGCAAAGAAACAGAAATATGGCATTTTATTTTTATAAAAACATGCAGGCATCTCCATAGCTGAGAAAGCGATAGCCGTTTTCGAGGGCATGTGAATAGGCTTTTTTCCAGTCATCTCCTGCAAATGCCGCGATCATCAGGAGCAGCGTGCTGCGGGGCATATGAAAGTTGGTGATAAGCCCGGTGAGAACCCTGAATTTATATCCCGGGACGATGATCAGGCTGGTACTTCCATGAAATTCCAACAGTGAGGACTGTTCCATATACCAGATCAGGGCATCAAGCGCTTCAGTTATGCGGGGTAGTTCGGAATCATCGGGTTGATAAGGATCCCATTGGTTTACTGTATTTATTTCTGACTGCGGATGTGCGATCACCTTAGCCCCAAGCCAATAAAGGCTTTCAAGGGTTCTTGCCGAAGTGGTGCCTACGGCAATGACTGGTGAGCTCACCTGGTTTCTCAAAGACCTGAGGGTGGAAAGTTTAACGTTGAAGATTTCGCTATGCATAATATGGTCGAGTACGTTGGCTACAGTCACCGGTCTGAAAGTTCCCAGCCCCACATGCAGGGTAAGTTTCTCTATAATACAATTCAGGGTTCCTAATTGCTCAAGGAGGTCTTCTGAAAAATGGAGCCCAGCTGTCGGAGCTGCAACAGATCCTTCATATTTTGCATATACGGTCTGATACCTGATCGCATCTTCATCATCAGAGTCCCTGTTTATATATGGTGGAAGAGGGATGCTGCCTGCACGCAGGAGGACTTCTGAAAAATTAAGCGAAGAAGGAGCCCAGCTGAACTCAATCTCAAAACAACCATCGGAGAGATTTGATTTTCTTTCGGCTTTTAACCAGCTGCCTTTCTCATCCAGGGTTTTTATCAGGGCCTCATCTTTCCATTTTTTTGAATTGCCTACCAAACAACTCCAGCGGCATCCCGTTTCCTGTTGAAAAGCCAGCTGAAAATCCACGGTAGGGGATAATGGTTCCAGGCAGAATATCTCAATTTCACCACCAGTTGATTTGGAAAACAACAACCTGGCTCTGACCACTTTGGTATCATTAAAAACAAGGAGACTGCCTTCGGGGATGAGAGAGGCGATACGTCCGAATTGCTCATCTGTTATGAGGCCATCGCGGGAAACCAGCAGGCGTGATGCATCCCGCTTTCCGGCGGGCCTTTGGGCGATGCGATCCGCAGGCAGATCATAATGATAATCCTTGATGTTGATCTCAGGGGGCAATTCCATAATACTCTGGCAGTTTCAACAAACGGTAAAAATAAAAACACCCGGCATCAGGCATGAGGCCTGTACGCCGGATGTATCAAAGGTAAGACTAATTCTTTTCGGTACTGAAGAACTTTGGTTTGTAAGTGATCATCAGGTAAACATATTGGGATCCCCTGACCGAGCTTTTCAAACCGTTAAGAAGTTCCATAGTTGAAGTCGGGAAGAAATAGCAGTAAGCAGCGTTGAGCTCAACATTGGGGAGGGGTTTGTAAAGAAACATCATATCAAGTTCCGATCCCAGGTTCTTATTGACTTTTGTGCCGTCGGTGAGATACTCCTTACCAAAACTGAAATACCTGTATGTTGCTTCAAGCGATGTGACTTTGCTGAAATTCACGGTGCCACGGGCATAGATCTGGTTCAGTCCGGGATAGTTATATGTACTCTGGAGCATGCTGTTGAACATGTCCATATACCCGTAAAGCTGGTGGTTGGTCCCGTACAATACATTGAAACTGTTCACTTTTTTTGCAACATCCACTTTATTGGCCGGGTTGTTATCGGTCCCGCTCAGTTGCTCATAACCAATCATAAGTTTAAAGGGTTTCACGATCTGGTAACCCACATTTGCACCGAACATATAAGCACTGACTTCGCGCCCGTCCTGGATATGGCCTCCCTGGTAGTAACCACCGGCCCATACGCTGAGATTTTTCCAGTTGAACCATGCATTGCCGCCCACCGTAAACCTTGCGTAAACCTGGTTGGGATTGGTTATCGGGACCTGGGATTTGGTTGTGATGGTTGTATGGCCAACCGTATCGGTACCATTGATAACCCAGAGTATCTGCGAAGAAGTCACCGTCTGGTACTGGGTCGGCAACTGGTATGCGTCGACAAGGGCCATCACCGAAACTTTCAGCATATCCTTAAAGAATGTTTTCTGGTTCCAGAGATACGACATGTATTTGTAATTTTTCATGTTGTAATTGGAGATGAATGCGCCGGCCGGACTGGTATTGTTTATGGCAAAACCAAAATCTCCCTGGTATGCGGCTTTTGTTGCTCCCCACTGGAACCCGACCATGTCGTGGGCAGATCCCTGCGGTTTCCAGTTGTTATAGCCGATAAGCCTCTGATCATCGTAAGAGATGGTAATCCTACCAACACGTACCGAGAAGTTACTGAGGAAATTGTATTTAAACCAGGCTTCAAAAATATTGACCGTATTGTTTCTTATAGTATCGCTGTTGAAGAAATTGTTTTCACCGAAAACAAAAGCATGCTGCAATGAAAAACGGGTAGTGAATTTTTCATTTTTATAATCAAAAATGATACGGGCCCGGCCGAGGATATCACCATAGCCAGTTTGTGTTGAATCGCGAAGTTTCGTATACCCGTCACGGTATTCGGCCCTGGGCCTGAATTCGCCCGAAACGGTGAACTGGGCCATGGATGATGTGCCCAGGAGCAGCAGAAAAGCTGCCATGAGAATTAGCTTGTACAGGTCTTTCATAGTATCTTTGTTTAAATGTGTGGGTACAAAAGTAGAAAAAAAAATCAAGCGACCGGTAAAACCATGCACATCGATTGCAGTTTAAAAAGTGTATTTTTGCATTTATGAAATTCAAATATTACATCCCTAATTCCGTAACTCTGCTGAACCTGGTTTGCGGTATTCTGTCGGTAACATCCATGATGTCGGGACAGATTGTGTGGGCTGCTGCATTTATTTTTTTTGCAGCGGTATTCGATTTCCTTGACGGTACTCTGGCCCGCTTGCTTGACGCCCGGTCAGAGCTGGGAAAACAACTGGATTCACTAGCCGACGTCGTTTCCTTTGGCGTAGCGCCGGGTATCATTGTTTTCAATCTCTTATCGGCCAATTGCGCTGTAAGTTGCAATGCACTTGACCGCATGCATATCACCCCCTACTTTGCCTTACTGATCCCGGTATGTTCGGCCATCAGGCTTGGCAAGTTCAACATTGACCTTCGGCAGGAGGTGAATTTCATAGGGTTACCTACTCCGGCCAACGCAATTTTCTTTGCTTCCATTCCATTGGTAGTTTTCCTGCAGCCGCATATTTATTCGGTTATCAAGCTGGATTTCCTGGTTGAGTTCTTTTCAAACTCAAGGGTCATCGCCATCCTGACGGTATTTTTCTCTTACCTGCTCGTTTCGGAGTTCAAAATATTTTCAATAAAATTCAAAACCACCGGCTGGGCTGAAAATAAGAAGTCTTACATTTTATTGATCTCGTCCCTGGTTTTGCTCTTGTTGTTCTCCCTGAACGCAATCCCCCTGATTATTTTGCTGTACCTATTGCTTTCACTGGGATTTCAGAGGCAGATATAGGTAGCGGATAATGAAGTATTGAAATTGTTATTTGCGAAGTATCTCACACAAGCTGCCTTGGCTGCAAGGAGCGATCAGGAGAATGATTAAATTCAGGTGATTGATTATTAGAGCGACACAGCAGGCGCAGCAGCGGTGTGGGATACGAGCAACTCTTACCTAAGTTCAAAATTCTCCCCCAGGTATACTTTACGAACGTGTGGGTCATCGGCGAGTTCGCGGGATGTGCCTGCCCTCAGGATTGAACCTTCAAAAAGCAGGTAAGCACGGTCGGTAATGGTCAGGGTTTCATGAACGTTATGGTCGGTGATAAGTACACCGATATTCTTTTCCTTGAGCCTGGAGACGATATTCTGGATATCTTCAACGGCAATAGGGTCAATCCCGGCAAATGGTTCATCCAGCAAAATAAACTTGGGATCCACCGCAAGACATCTTGCTATCTCGCATCTGCGGCGTTCCCCTCCCGACAGGGTGATCCCGTCGCTTTTACGAACATGCTGAAGGCCGAATTCATCCAGCAAAGTTTCCAGCCTCTCTTTTTGCTTGTCTTTGGTAAGGCCCGTGAATTCAAGAATAGCCCTGATATTATCTTCAACGCTTAATTTGCGGAAAACTGAAGCTTCCTGTGGAAGGTAACTAATACCCCTCTGCGCCCGTTTATACATCGGTTCATTAGTAATGTTCAGTTCATCGAGATAAACCTGTCCGGCTAAGGGTTTTATCAAGCCGACAATAATATAAAACGAAGTGGTTTTTCCGGCCCCGTTCGGGCCAAGCAAACCAACGATCTCCCCCTGTTTCAGATCGACGGAGACCTCGTTGACAACGGTTCTTTGACGGTATTTTTTGACAATCTTTTCGGTGCGTAGTATCATAGGGGGTAAATTTGTAATAGCTCATTCAAAATTAAGAAAAACATCAGAACGTAAAGTTCATCGACACAAACAGTCCGAATTTACTGACATTAGGATTTTGGATATCATCCAGGTGGCTCATCCTCCATACGGCATCCACCCTGAATATCCTGAAGATATTCTCAATACCTGCACCTGCCTCCCAATAAGGCTGGCTGCCGAAGGCCCTCATCTGGTCGGGAAACAAAGAGTAAGCCTCGTTTTTAGCCTGAAGGGTTCCAAATACACAGCGCGCATGAACAACTTCCCTCCATTTTAATTTCCTGAGAAGCGGGATGTGATTGAAAATAAGTCCATCAAAGTGATGAGTGAAATAAACGCTGAACCACATATCACTTACAAATTCGTAATAATTCATAAGATTGGAAGCATCTTCATCGAACAGGAAAGTCTGATTGCCATCATGATTCCTTAACAGGGGATAAGGCAGGGTCCCCCATATTTTACCTCCTTCTATTTTGTATTTGGACCAGCCAATCGTTGAAAAGTTGAACCATTGCTGAATGTTCAGCTGGAGCCGATAATATTCATAATCGCTTTTAAAAACATGAGGAATGCCGCATGCGAGGCTGACCAGGATAATCGGATAACTGGAGCTGATGGTATACCTGTAAAATTCGGAATTGATAAACTTTTCCCTCCATGACAAGCGGGTATCAACCCGTATTTCAGAAGTAAAAATTGAATTCATAAAGACGGGTGTTAACGGGTCGTTGGGAAATACCACAAACTGTGTCATGCCCAAAGGGAACATCTCCCTGTGGGTCAATGTGAGTGTATTGATCAGGCCATTGAACCACTCATGTTCATATCCCATTTTATATTCCCTCACCATAGTAAGTTTGTTATTGGGCCCCCTGTGGAAAAGCGATGAGAGGATGTTATCGGTTGAGAATGCGTTGGGGCTTAGACCGAGTTGTTCCACATCCCATTTGTAAGCCACCGTGAAGTCCCTTCTGGGGTTCTTTGAAAGCATATAAATGACGTCGGCCCCGAACTTGAATTTCCCGTCAAGTGTTCCGTAAGCCAGGTAGCCTTCCAGCTGAACCTTCTTGCTGAAGCTGTTTGCTGTGCGTCCGCCGAACCTGAACCTTGCACCTTCTACGCCGTTGTAGCTGAATAACTTTGTATACGGTCCGAGTTCAACCTTGCCCCAGCACAGATAGCCGGTTGTTATGCCGTAAATTACATCCACATACGTTTTAAAAATAGGCATGTTCTTTACGGAATCCACCATTTTATAGATCCCTTTTTCTGTTTTGTTTAGCTTCTCGGGCCTGTTGCTATCCCAGTATGCTTCATCCTTATTACCCGATTCCGGTTCAATCAGGACATTCGAGGGCATGGAAAAGAATTTCCCGTTTTCGGGAATGTCAAATTGAAAATCGGAATACTGTACCGTGCGGTGGGCGAAAAATCCAATCAACTTACGTGCATTCTCCACAACATTGAAATCGACGGAGAACTTATCCTTGGTCAGTAACCAATACCGGTCATCGGCACGGTCGTATTCCTGAGCAATGGCCAGGTCGTTCACAAAATTGATATTAGCGTCACTGGCTATACGCATGTCAATTCTTCGCACGGCGAAGGATGTATCGGTGATCCAGATATTCCCTGTAAAGGTAAGTTCCTGCTTCCGCTTTGGCTTGAACATCAGGTGGTAACACCAGTTTTTACCGATAAAGGTTGAATCCACCAGGTAATATTTGTAAGCATCCAGTGAGAAGTCAGCAATGGGGCTGATGAAATTCTTCTCGAAAACCAGCACATAGTCTTTATATACATCCACCTCCTGAGAGAGGTTCCCCAGAAACTGGGATACGCTCTCGTTCTCAAGTCCCGAGAGACGGCTTGCCTTGATGATCTCTTTTTTGGCGCGGGGAGATTTTCTGTAATACACGTCCGACATGGTCTCGGTGATAAAGACCGGGAGGTAAGACTTACCGTTGATGATAGATGTATCAACATAATTCCAGACGAAATCGAAGGGTTTAAGTATTTTCCGCTGTTTGAGTTTATCGCTGATATTGTTTGCATCCACTTCAATCTTCGTATAAGCTTTGTACTGGTAGCTGTTGAACGATTGGAGCATGTTCGCTTTTTTATTCTCTATGACTTTACGGATAATGATATCCGCAGGATTCCCTTTATAATATACTATGACTTCCTGCAAATTGTACAGCTGTGGTTCCAGTTCAAAATCAAGTGTCTGGAACTGATGAAGGCTGATTTTCCTGGTCTTGCTGACGTAGCCCAGCAGTGATGCCCTGAGGCTGTCGGCTTTTACCTTGAATTCCAGCGCATAATTCCCGTTAAAATCGGTCAGGGTCCCCAGGGTTGTACCTTTGATCACAATATTTACAAAGGGGATCGCTTCCCCGGTTTTGGTATCCTTAACGTGGCCCATGATCTTTGTGACCTGCGATACCGAAGTCATTGAGATGAATGAAAGTAAAAAGAAACAGAGGGGCACGAATTTACGCGCCCCTGTGATTCTTGCTATGTGATATGTGCCTTTAAACGGCAGGTTCATTTTTTGAAAGTTCATCCCAGAATTCAACGGCCCTCCTGAGGTGGGGTATAACGATACTGCCTCCGACCAGTGTCGCAACAGCAAATAGTTCCGAAAGTTCTTCGGTACTCACTTTCTGTTCATGGCATCTGATCAGGTGATATCGTACGCAGTCGTCACAGCGCAGAACCATGGAAGCGACAAGTCCCAACAATTCCTTGGTCCTCACCGGCAGGGCTCCTTCCATGTAGGCGTTTGCATCAATATTGTAAATGCGTTTGATCACTTTGTTATCCAGGGCGAGGATTCTCTCGTTCATTTTTTCCCTGTATGCATTGAATTCATCGAGGTTTTTTCCCATGCTGAATCAGATTATACCTTCTTTAAGGATATCATGCAGATGGATGACCCCTTTGTAGGATGATTTTTCTACAACGAGCAGCTGTGTAATGTTGTTTTTTCTCATAGTGGTGAGAGCATCGATCACCAGGGTGGAGGGAGCTATTGTTTTTGGTCCCGGCGACATTACATCCCTGGCTTTCATTTTGCGCAGATCAAGATCCTTTTCAAGCATTCGCCTGAGGTCTCCGTCAGTAACGATACCGACCAGTTTATTCCCTTCAAGGACAGCGGTTGCGCCAAGCCGTTTCGAAGAAATCTCCAGGATCACCTGTTTAATATCATCGCTCCCTTTTACCATGGGTTTCTGGTTACGCAAATAGAGGTCGGAGACTTTCAGGTACATTTTCTTTCCAAGGGCTCCGCCCGGATGAAATTTTGCGAAATCGCCGGCTGTGAAACCTCTTGCTTCAAGCAGGCAGATGGCCAGGGCATCACCCATGACCAACTGGGCTGTTGTGCTGGATGTGGGAGCCAGGTTGTTTGGGCAGGCTTCCCTGGTCACGGTGGTATCGATCACAATGTCACTCTGAAGGGCCAGGTAAGAGCTTTTATTGCCTACAAAGGAGATCAGGAGGCTGCCAAGTTGTTTCAGAAGAGGCACCAGGACTTTAACCTCTGGGGTTTCCCCGCTTTTTGAAAGGCAGATAATGATATCATCTTTCTGGATTATCCCCAGGTCGCCGTGAATAGCATCAGCAGCATGCATGAAGATCGCAGGAGTGCCTGTGGAATTAAATGTGGCCACGATTTTCTGGCCTATGATAGCGCTTTTCCCGATCCCGGTCACAACGACCCTGCCTTTGGACTTCATGATGCGACGCACACATTCCAGGAAATCGTCATTGATCGATTTGGTAAGGTTTTTAATGGCCGCTGCCTCATCCTCAATGGTGAGGATGGCAACTTTTTTCAAGGCATCAGATGTTTTCAATGCACAATTTTTTTAATTTTTTTTGGTTATTTGGTGATGTTTATGTTTATATTTGTATATAGGAGCTAAAAAATTAATAATCAAGTTCGTCCGACAAAAGTACGAAATTAATCATTTTGAAATGGCAGTAAGCAAAGACGAATACAAGCTGCATGAAGTATTAAAGAAGGTTTTTGGGTTTGATGGTTTTAAAGGAAGCCAGGAAGCTGTAATCCGGAATGTCCTGGCTAAAAAAGATACTTTTGTCATTATGCCCACCGGGGGTGGTAAATCATTATGTTATCAAATGCCAGCCCTGGTGCTTCCCGGCACTGCGATCATTGTTTCCCCTCTTATTGCCCTGATGAAAAACCAGGTGGATTCCATGAGAAGTTTTGGAACAGAAGAGGAAGTGGCGCATTTTATGAACTCATCACTCACCAAACAGGAGATCACTCAGGTAAAAAAGGATGTCTCCAGAGGTAAGACCAAACTTTTATATGTAGCGCCTGAAACAATCACCAAAGAGGAAAACATTGATTTCCTGAAAAAGATCAACATATCTTTTTATGCTATTGACGAAGCGCATTGCATTTCGGAATGGGGGCATGATTTCAGGCCGGAATACCGCAGGTTAAGGCCTATTATCCAGGCTATCGGACAGGATGTGCCGGTGATTGCCCTCACGGCAACAGCTACACCCAAGGTTCAGCAGGATATTCAAAAGAACCTGAACATGATGGATGCGACAGTCTTCAAAGCATCCTTCAACAGGCCGAACCTTTACTATGAAGTCAGGGCCAAAACCAAAAACTCATCCAAGGATATTATTAAATATATCAAAGGGCATATCGGGAAATCGGGTATTGTTTACTGTCTGAGCCGTAAGAAAGTTGAGGAACTGGCCGATACCTTGGTCGTGAACGGGATCAAAGCCCTGCCATACCATGCAGGCCTTGATGCGGCCACGCGCCGTTCGAACCAGGATAAGTTCCTGATGGAAGAGGTGGATGTGATCGTTGCAACGATAGCTTTTGGCATGGGTATCGACAAACCCGATGTACGGTATGTCATCCACAATGATATGCCTAAAAGCCTTGAAGGCTATTACCAGGAAACCGGGCGCGCCGGCAGGGATGACGGGGAAGGCAATTGCATTGCTTTTTATGCCTACGAAGACATTCAGAAGCTGGAAAAGTTCCTGAAAGGAAAATCAGTTGCAGAACAGGAGATTGCCAAACAGCTTTTGCTTGAGACTGTAGCATACAGCGAATCATCGGTTTGCCGCCGCAAACAGCTGCTTCATTATTTTGGAGAGATCTTCAGGGAAGAAAATTGCCAGAATTGTGACAACTGCATGCACCCACGCAAAAAATTCGAAGGGAAGCAATATGTTCAGCTGGTCCTTGAGACCGTGCTTGCCGTTAAACAGCAATTCAAGAACAAACATATCATCAATATCATAATCGGGAAGAATTCGGCTACTATCAAGTCGTACAAGCATAATAAGCTGGCCGAGTTCGGCAAGGGCGCCGCCAAGGAGGAGAAATTCTGGAATGCCGTGATCCGTCAGGCCCTGATCGAAAGATTGCTCACCAAGGATATTGAAAACTACGGCTTGCTTAAGATCAGCCCCGAAGGCACCGAATTCCTGAAGAATCCTTATTCCATGATGCTCATGGATGACCGGGATTATGAAAATCCTGAAGAAGAGGACCTGATGGAAGCTATGGGATCGAAAAGCAGTACAGCCGATAAAACCTTGTTTGCCCTGCTCAAAGACCTCAGGAAAGAAATAGCCCGTAAGGAAAAACTTCCCCCGTTCGTGATCTTCCAGGATCCTTCCCTTGAGGATATGTCCATTCAATATCCTATTAGCGCCGAAGAACTCAAGCAGATCACGGGCGTAGGAAGCGGTAAGGCGCATAAATACGGCAAACCGTTCCTTGACCTGATCAAGGAATATGTCGAGGAGAACGAGATTATCAGGCCAATGGACATGGTCGTAAAATCTGTGGTGAATAAGTCCGGAATAAAGGTGTATATCATCCGCAGTATAGACCGTAAAATAGCTCTTGAAGATATAGCTCTTGCAAAAAACCTGAGTTTTTCAGAATTGCTTTCAGAGATTGAGAGTATTGTGGGTTCGGGTACGAAGATAGATCTGGATTATTATATTAATGAAGTGGTAGATCCCTATCACCAGGAAGAAATTTTCGAGTACTTTCGCAAAGCGGAATCGGACTCCATTAATGATGCCCTGCGTGAACTTGGAGAAGATGAGTTCACCGAGGAAGAGATCCGGCTCATGCGCATCAAATTCATGTCGGAATTAGGTAATTAAAACATCACATCATGCAGGAAGAAATTGTAAACAAGCCTGAAGAGATTCAGGAAAATTCAACTATTGAAAAGCCTGGAACAACAGAAATCTCGCAGCAGGCCGCGAAGCATCCATTCTTTGTTTTTACCATCAATACGGTGTTAGGCCTTTTGCTGATGGTTGGTCTGGTCATACTGTACGTCATAGTCCTTACAAAAAAAGAATCGCAGGTTCAGCTGCCGGCTGCTTTGCAGAATTCCAAAGGGAAAGCGCTCTCGGTCGTATACCTTAACCTGGATTCCCTGAACCTGAAGTATGAGCTGATCAGAAACCTCAGGAAAGATCTTGAGTCCACTGTAAACAGGCTGCAGTCTGAACTGAAGAAAGATGAGGAAAGCCTGCAGAAGGACGGGGCCGATTTTCAGCAGAAGGTTCAGGCGAATGCCATTTCGGAAGATAAAGCCAAACAGATATATGAGATCCTTATGAAGCGTCAGCAGGCCCTGCTTGAGAAGAAGGACCGGTATACCCAGATGATGACACAGCAGCAGATTGCTATGAACCAGAAGTTAACCGATACTCTTACCTGTTTCCTGAAACGTTTTAACAGGTCATACAGGTTTGATTATATCATGGGATACAAAAGCGAAGGGGAGATCCTTGTGGCCAATGATACTCTTGATATCACACGTACTATTCTTGATGCAATAAATAAGGAATACCTGGAAAGAAAGAAGTAATGAAGCAAAATGCTGCTTTCTTCATTCTAAGCCTGATGCCGCTTATTTTTTCGTGCAGCTCCCCCGACCGGCCGAAACAAAATGAATCTTTGCCTGCCGATTCAGTTATTTCAGAGAAAAAGATGATGGCCCTGCTGGTTGATGTTCATCTGCTTGAAGGAGGGCTGATGATATTGAGAAATAAAGGCGAACAGGATGGAAAATGGAGCCACGATGCATACCGGAAACTATTCCTGAGGTACCGGATCACCGAGTCTCAGTTTAAGAGGAACCTTGACTATTATCAGAAAGACCCGAAAACCTTTGCAGTCATATACGATACTGTAATTCAGCGTCTCGACAGGCTTCGGAAAACACCTCTGGCGAAACCTAATGTTTGGAATAAGTCGAAGAAACCTGCCTCTGTGTCGCCCCATCACTGATAGTGTAACTCCAGTGTATAACCGTTGTTCCGGAAAGTGTTCCTGAACCGTTTACAACCAGTCCATCGCCAATCGACTGGTTTGGATCCAGTGTTATGGTATTTCCCGAAACAAGCGCTTTTGCCGGCGGAAATGAGAATCCGATATCGGCAAAATTATGGAGCAATACGCCCATTTTGGAACTGGTATCAGCCGTGACGGTAACTTCATAACTGAGTTTGACCCAGGTTTCCTGAACACTCCAGTTGCCAATGAAAGCCGATCTGGCATCGGTGGAAGGAGTTGAGGTGGTTTCTTTCAGGCATCCGCCGCTTGCCAAACAAGACAGCAGAACGATTAAGCCAAAGATTTTAATTCCAGGCATAAGGGGAAGTGTTGATCTCATTTAAATATTAAAATGTTATACTTAATCCTGCGCTTGGCATGAACGGCAACTGGTTCACCTGAGTATAGGAGATGCGGTCGAAATAGAAAATGTTCTGTTCATTCAAAGCATTTGTAACGCTTACTGTGGCATCAAGTCTGGTATTTTTTCCAAGGAAAAATGATTTTTTCAGGCTTAAATCAAGCCTGCTGTAATAGGTAAGCCTGCCTTTGTTATAGTCGGCATAAAGGATGCCCAGCTGCCCGTTATTGGTCGTATAGTCTCCGCCCATATCCACAAATGTGATCTTTTCATAAAAGCCCTGGGTTTGTGTAAAAGGGAACCCTGATCCGAAGTTATACCTTGCATCAAACTCCCAGCTTCCTCTTTTGCCAAAAAGATAGGTGGCAACGAGGTTCAGATTATGCCTTCGGTCCCAGATAGGAACATAGTGCATAACACCGTCATAAAGGTGAATAAAGCATAGGGAGTATGTCATCCAGAGGCTCAGCTTTTTGAGCTGGTATTTCAGCGAAACATCAAGCCCCTCGGCGTCACCTGTTTCAAGGATAAAATCTTTCTTATAATAGTCGGGCTTGCTGGCATTTTCAGGAGTATCGTCATACAGTTTATTCCTGTTCATTGTCGTCATCTGCGGATAATATTTATAATATCCTTCAACATTCAGGAAGAGATTTTTCAGCAGGTCCCACTCAAATCCGAATATAACCTGGTCGCAGAGTTGCAGCCGGGTCGTAACTGGTTTCCCTAAAAATTCCTTCTGAAGGTTCTGGGGTGCGGCAAGGTAGCCTGTAAAAAGACTGACTACGTCCTGGCTGTAAGTTGTGCTGATAAGATCCTGGGAATACATGCCGGCGGCCATTTTAAGCCTGAACTGGGGCAATACATTGTATTTTACCGACAGCCTGGGTTCCAGCCTGATGTTGGAAAGCGTTGCATAATACTGAAGCCGCAGACCAGGTTCAATGATAAATTTGCCCAATATCCACTTATACTTTGCGTAAGCCGATACTTCCGTTGTATTCTGGTCATAATTGATGTTCCTGTTGATGCTGTTGTAGAAACTCAGAATGGTATGGTATCCCGAACCTTCCAGTCCGTAGCGAAGAGAATTTTTCCCGAAGAAATAGGTAAAGTCAAGGCCTACATTAAACCCCCCGATGGAACTGGTGCGGGGTGACATATTTTCTTCGGCCATTTCGACTTTATAATATGAATAGGATAAGTGACCTTCAAGGAGTACCGGGCTTTTGCCGGGTATAGCCACGAAATTTAGTCCGCCCCCATAGGAGTTCCATTTATAATTCTGCAGAACCTGGTACTTGACCTTGTCATTAAAATCGAAACCGTAAAGATTTACCTTGCTGCCATTGGGAGCATCGATCGAAATCTTCCCATAAACATCTAGGTAATTGTACGGTAAACCGTTTTCATTCACATAAGTGTAAAATAATTTGCTGCTTTGTTCCAGGTATGAGCCTTTAACTGAAAGGATGAGTGAGGCTGAGGCATCATTCTCTGTTTTTGCTTTTGCAATAGGTCCTTCAAACAGGGCTTTCGCCCCGAAAGTGCTTACATCAATCTTACCGCCGAACCGGTTCCGGTTGCCGTCCCTTGTGGTGATATCCATAACAGAAGAGATTCTGTTGCCGTATTCGGCATTAAAACCTCCGGTATACACATCTACATTTTTCAGGATATCAACGTCAAACACAGAAAACAATCCGATGGAATGAAAGGGGTTATAAATGATCATCCCGTCGAGCAATACCTTGTTCTGAATGGGCGGACCGCCTCGGATGTAAAGTTGTCCACCCTGGTCGCCCGAAAAAATCACCCCCGGCAGGACCTGGAGGTATTGGGCGAGGTCGGGTTGGCCCCCGATTGTTGGGATCTGCATGATCTCCTTGGGAGTGATTTTAATGATAGAAGTCTGGGTCTCAGTTGTTTTATCCTGTTTTGCGGCCGATACGCTGACCTCCATCAGTTCAATGCTGGATTTGGTGAGATAAAGTTTTTTCGTGAACAGGTCATTTTTGTTTACTGTGACCGGGATCCTTAAGGTATCGCAACCGATATAAGTAACCATCAGGGTATACTGGCCTGCAGGGATCTTGGAAATGGTAAAAAACCCGTTCTGGTCTGTAGTGGCGCCATAAGTGGTTTTAAACAGGTAGATATTTGTAAACAGAATAGGTTCACCGGTTTCTTTCTCATAGACAAAGCCACGAATGATACCATTTTGGGAGGATGCGGTGTTAGGGGAAAAGAAAAGGAAAGTAAGGGAAACAAGGGCAGCAAAGAATAATTTCCGGATGGTCATGGCATGGTTTATAGAAAGAAAATATAAAATTGCTTCAAAAGTAGCTAAAATGTGCGATTCAAAAAAGGAAACGCTTAATGAAAATATTCTTATTTTTGCTCAGATACAACCACTGAACTATCATGGCAAAAAAGCTTTTATTACTTGGCGACGAAGCTATCGCCTTGGGAGCGCTGGATGCGGGCCTGAGCGGGATCTATGCATATCCGGGTACTCCTTCAACTGAGATCACCGAATATGTGCAGCATTCAAAAGCTGCAAAAGAAAAAAATATTCATTGTACATGGTCTACCAATGAGAAAACCGCTATGGAGGCTGCTCTCGGCATGTCATACGCCGGTAAGAGGGCCATGGTCTGTATGAAACATGTGGGGCTTAATGTTGCCGCCGATCCATTTATCAACTCGGCTATTACAGGCGCGAATGGTGGCCTCATTGTAGTTTCGGCCGATGACCCTTCCATGCATTCCTCCCAGAATGAACAGGATTCGAGGTTTTACGGCAAATTCGCCCTGGTTCCCATCTTTGAACCTTCAAGCCAGCAGGAAGCCTATGATATGGTTCATTATGGCTTTAATTTTTCGGAAAAGTACAAAACACCTGTTCTCCTCCGTATAACTACACGGATGGCACATTCACGGTCGGGTGTGGTACGCATTGAATGCCGCGACCAGAATCCGCTCCAAATGCCCGGTGATCTCAGGCAGTTTGTCCTTTTACCCGGTATTGCTAAAAAACGCTATAAAAACCTGTTAAACACGCAAATGCATTTCATTGAAGAATCTGAGAATTCTCCATTTAACTCCTATACCGACGGGCCGGATAAATCGATGGGAATACTGGTTTCAGGCATTGCATTGAATTATCTGATGGAGAACTTCCCTGACCGGAAGGTTCCCTATCCTGTACTTAAGATCGGTCAGTATCCCATGCCCCGCAAACTGGTTGAAAAGCTATTTGCCGAATGCGGTGAGGTCCTTATTCTTGAAGACGGGTATCCGATGATCGAAGAACTTATACGGGGTTACATACCCGGTGGGAAGAAGATCAGGGGAAGGTTTGACGGAACGATCCCAAGAACCGGGGAACTCAACCCGAACATCCTGGCTGTTGCTCTAGGATTGACTGATACTAAAGGTCTGCCCGTTCCCGACCTGGTTGTAAACCGCCCGCCCCAGCTCTGCTCGGGTTGCCCGCATATCGATTCCTATAAGGCCCTTAACGAGGTACTCGCCGCTCTTCCCAAAGGAAGGGTATTTTCCGATATCGGCTGTTACACCCTCGGAGCCCTTGCTCCCTACGAAGCCATCAACAGCTGCGTGGATATGGGGGCTTCCATTACAATGGCCAAAGGAGCTGCTGATGCAGGACTTATACCCTCAGTTGCCGTGATCGGAGACTCCACCTTTACCCATAGCGGTATAACCGGACTGCTCGATGCTGTTAATGATAAATCTCCGGTTACCGTCCTGATACTTGACAACGCTACTACAGCTATGACCGGTGGACAGGATTCGGCCGGCACCGGGCGTCTTGAAGATATCTGTAAAGCTTTAGGTGTTGAGGAAAACCATATCAGAGTGATAAAACCTCTGAAAAAATACCATGAAGAGAATGTTAAAATCATCCAGGAGGAACTGGATTACCATGGGGTTTCGGTCATCATCCCGAGAAGGGAGTGTATCGTAGCCATTGATAAGCGTATGAGGCAAAAATTTAAATAAAGTATAATTTTCCAAGAATGAAAAAAGATATCATCTTAGCCGGCGTCGGAGGCCAGGGCATCATCTCCATCGCTTCGATCATCGGTTACGCTGCACTTCAGGAAAAAATGTTCCTCAAGCAATCAGAAGTCCATGGGATGAGCCAGAGAGGCGGGGATGTGATGTCAAATCTGAGAATATCCCATGATGAGATCGCATCGGATCTGATCCCTTACGGACAAGCCGACCTGATCATCTCGGTGGAGCCGCTGGAATCACTCAGGTACCTTGGTTACCTTTCGCCCGAACAGGGCTGGCTTGTGACAAATACAACCCCTTTCAACAACATTCCCAATTACCCGGATCTTGGGAATGTGATGGCCGAGATCAATAAACTGCCCCGCCACATAGCTCTTGATGCCGACACTCTTGCAAAGGAGGCAGGATCGGCGAAATCGGCAAATATCGTTATTCTGGGTGCAGCTTCACCTTTCCTGGGCCTGGGGTATGAAAAATTTGAGGATGCCATCCGCTTTATATTCAGGACTAAAGGTGATGAAGTGATAGAGAAAAACCTTGCTGCTTTGAAACTGGGCAGGGAATTTGCAGATAGAAATATCTGAAAAATAAATTATCTTTACATGTTTTATCATTCAAATATATATCTATGAGGATCCTTCAACGGAAATTTTCTCATTATACTGATCCGCAAAAAGTCGAGAGGATGGGCATTTACCCGTTTTTCAGGATGATTGAGTCTGATCAGGATACCGTCGTTACCATTGGCGGGAAAAAAGTGCTGATGTTTGGTTCGAACAGCTATATGGGACTAACCAATCATCCTGCGATAAAGGAAGCAGCGATAAAAGCTACTGAAAAATACGGGACAGGATGCGCCGGTTCCAGATTTCTGAACGGCACCCTCGATATTCACGTTGAGCTGGAGAATAAACTGGCTGAGTATGTTAAAAAAGACGCTGCACTATGTTTCAGTACCGGTTTCCAGGTTAACCTCGGTGTAATTCCTACCGTAACAGGCCGGAACGATTACCTTCTTATTGACGAACTGGATCATGCTTCCATTATTGAAGCAACAAGGCTTTCATTTGCCAAGGTAATTAAATACAGGCATAACGATATGCAGTCCCTGGAAAGGATCTTAAAACGATGCGAACCCGGAAGAGTGAAACTTATTGTCGTGGACGGTATTTTCAGCATGGACGGCGATATAGCCAAGCTACCTGAAATCGTTAAGCTGGCCGATAAGTACGGTGCTTCAGTGATGGTTGATGATGCACATGCAATCGGGGTCATAGGAGAGCACGGATCGGGTACAGCTTCACATTTCGGACTGACCAAAAAAGTGGACCTGATCATGGGAACCTTCTCAAAATCACTGGCGGCGCTCGGAGGTTTCATCGCAAGCGATTTTGAAACAATTAATTACATTAAACACCACTCCCGTACACTGATCTTCAGTGCCAGTATGACTCCAGCCTCTGCGGCTGCAGTCCTTGCCGCTCTGGAAATTCTGAAAAGCGAACCGGAACGGATCAAGAATCTCTGGGATCTCACTTGGTATGCCCTGGATGGCTTCAAACGGCTGGGTTTTGATACCGGGCTCTCGCATACACCGATCATACCCCTGTATATTCGTGATAATATTAAAACCCTGACCCTGACAAAAATGCTTCTGGATGAGGGAGTATTCATCAACCCGGTGGTTTCTCCGGCAGTCAGCAAAGACAATACCCTGATCAGGTTTTCTCTTATGGCAACACATACCAAGGAACAGATTGATACCGCCCTTGAGAAATTCCAAAGGGTTGGAAAGAAGCTTCGCATCATCAAGTGATGCAAAAAACAGGAACCATGACCATCATTATTAAACCGGTTGAGTCCAGGGGTGACCTGAACCGTTTTATCAAATTTCCTTACAAACTATACAAAGGCAATAAATACTGGTGCCCTCCCATGCGTATGGATGAAAGGAATACCCTTGACCCTAAAAAGAACCCGGCGTTTGAGTTTTGTGAAGCGCGTTATTTTCTTGCCTTTAAGGGAAAAGAAGTTGTGGGAAGGGTTGCGGCTATCATAAACATGGCTTCCAATAACCGCTGGAATGAAAAGCTTGTGCGGTTCGGCTGGATCGATTTCATTGATGATAATGAGGTTTCCACAGCCCTCATTGATGCAGTGACCGAATGGGGAAAAGCAAAAGGAATGCAGGGAATTCATGGCCCCCTGGGTTTTTCTGATATGGATAACGAAGGCATGCTGATCAAAGGATTCGAAGAACTGGCAACCCTGGCCTCGATCTATAATTACCCGTACTACGTTGATCATATGCAGAAACTGGGTTTCGGGAGGGCTGCCGACTGGGTTCAGAATGAAGTAAAAATGTTGCCAATTCCCGATAAGATAAAGAGGACTGCAGAACTGGTTGCGAAAAAATACAACCTGAGGATCCTGCAAGCCAAAAAAGCAAAGGACTTCTTACCTTACGCCGGTAAAATGTGGAACACCCTGAATGAAGCCTTCGATAATCTTTACGGCTATACCAGGCTTACGAAAAAACAAACCGACCTTTATACAAAACAGTATTTCCCGTTCATCAACCCCGATTATGTTTGCATGGTTCTGGACCAGGCGGATGAGGTGGTAGGTTTTGGGATCTGTTTACCTTCACTCACACGGGCTATGCAAAAATCAAACGGCAGGCTTTTTCCCTTTGGCTGGTATCATGTGCTGAAAGCCCTGAAATCAAATGAAATCATTGACATGTATCTCAACGGGGTGAAACCCGATTACCTGAATAAAGGCGTTGTATCAATCTATTATAATGAGATTCATAAAGGATTCCTTAAGAACAACGTCAAATACGTTGTTACAAATCCCCAGCTTGAGGACAATAAAGGTGCAGTGTTGATGTGGAAAAATTTCGAAACCGTTCGCCAGCATATTACTCGCCGTTGCTGGGTAAAACATTTTGACTCCCATTGATGGCCAATATCCTGATCACCGGGTCAAGCGGATTCATTGGCAGTTTTCTTGTGGAAGAAGCCCTGAAGAGGGAGCTCTCTGTTTATGCAGGTGTAAGGAAATCAAGTTCTCTCGCTTACCTGAAGGATCCCGGGATCCATTTTGCAGAATTGGACCTTACCGATAAAACCCGGCTTAAGGAATTTTTTCTTGAGCAGAAGCAGAATGGGATCAGGTTCGATTATGTCATTCATAATGCCGGACTTACCAAGGCTCAGAAAAAAGAGGATTTTTATCGCGTCAATTATACTTACACCAGGAACTTTGCCGAAGCCCTGATCGAATCGGACTGTATTCCGTTGAAATTTGTTTATATAAGCAGCCTTGCTGCATACGGACCAGGTGATGAAGCCAGTATGAAACCCGTGATGCTCGATGATGTGCCTAAGCCGGTCGACGAATACGGGAAAAGCAAACTGGAAGCTGAAAAATACCTTAAGACGCTTCCCGGGTTTCCCTTGCTGATCATACGCCCCTCGGGAGTGTATGGCCCAAGGGAAAAAGATTATTTTGTTTATTTCCAAACGATCAGCAGGGGAATGGAACCGTATATCGGTTACAAGCCGCAGATTCTTACTTTTATTTATGTGAGGGATCTTGTGAGGCTGATCCTCGATGCTACTGTGTCGGATATTAAAGGAAAGGCTTATTTTATCACTGACGGGAAGCATTATGATTCCAGGGAATTTGCTGCCATAACAAAAAAGCACCTTGGGAAAAAAACCTTTAAGATCACACTTCCTCTGGGTCTTGTAGGGGGTATCGCCCTGGTGATGGAAAAGATCTTCAGTCTCGGCGGCAAGATGCCGACTTTGAATACCGATAAATTTAAAATAATGAAAAGCACCAACTGGACCTGCCAGGTCGATGCGCTTCAAAAAGATTTTGATTTCAGGGCTGCATACGATCTCGACAAAGGAGTAAAAGAAGTCCTTGAATGGTACCAAAAAGAAGGTTGGTTGTAATTAATCATTCCCCTGATGACAGAGATCAGAGACGTAACCACATCCGCAGACTTAAAAAAATTCATCACATTTCCCCATCATCTTTATAAAGGCAATCCATACTGGTGTCCGCCTATTATTATGGATGAAAAGGTCACCCTTTCTCCGAAGAAAAACCATGCCTTTGAATATTGTGAAGCAAGATACTGGCTGGCTTATAAGGACGGGCAGCTGGTCGGCAGGGTTGCGGGGATCATAAATCCGAAGGCCAATCAACGCTGGGGTGAGGACCTGGTTCGTTTTGGCTGGATTGATTTCATCGATGATCCTGAGGTTTCACAGCTGCTGATCGACAAGGTATCGGAATGGGGCCGGGCCCGGGGTATGAAAGGAATTCATGGTCCTCTCGGGTTCACCGATATGGATAATGAAGGCATGATTATCGAAGGGTTTGACCAGCATTGTACACTTTCTTCAATTTACAACTATCCCTATTATGTCGATCATATGGTGCGGATGGGATTTGGAAAGGCAACCGACTGGATCCAGTATGAATTTGATATTGCTCAGGAGGTTCCTGATAAGGTAGAGCGGACGGCAAAGATCGTGGAGGAGAAGTTCCATCTGAGGGTATTGAAGGCAAAACGGAGAAAAGACCTGATGCCTTATGCTTTAAAGATGTTCGCTATGCTTAACCATGCCTTTGATGAGTTGTATGGTTTTGCTGCCATCAACGAGAAACAGATGGAAGCATATGTTAAGCAATATTTTGGATTTATACGCCCGGAGTTTGTCGCATTTGTTCTTGATCCGAAAGATGAGGTGGTTGGATTTGGTGTATCCATGCCGTCGGTGACAGCAGCGCTGCAGAAGACCAACGGAAGATTTTTCCCTTTTGGATGGATTCATTTGCTGAGGTCTGTATATAAAAACGAAATCATCGACATGTACCTGGTTGGCGTTCATCCCGATTATCAGGGGAAAGGCGCGGCAGCTCTGGTGTGGAGGGATCTTCACAGGGCCTACCTGAAATACGGAATTAAAAAAGCGTATTCAAATCCACAGCTTGAGGATAATACAAAAGCACTTTCCATCTGGAAGAACTTTAACGGGAAGCAGACTATCAGGCGGCGCTGCTGGGTAAAGCATTTCTGAAAATAAAAAAGGCGGCTTGCGGCCGCCTTTTTTATTCATGTCAATCTGATTATTTGGTTGGTGCTGAAACATCCCACCATACTCTTGACCAGAGATCGATATCGGTCGGAGTATTAGGGTTATAGTTAGTTTCGCTCTGAGCTTCAGGATAATGTCTCGGCATTTCATTCCTCTGGGCTGATGTTAAAGGATTAGCCTGAAGACCTATAACATTGTCTGTCCTTCTCCAGTCATTGTAAGCTTCAGCCTGGTTATAAAGGGCAATCCATTTCTGGGTCATGATCTCCTTAAATAAAGGAGCACCTGAAGAATAATTGATATATTGAGAATAGATAGCCATCCATGCTGTATAGTCGGCTCCCCATTTCTGCATGGAGGCGGTTACGGCATCGATCAGGGCGGTTCTTACCTGGTCAACAGGAGCATTGGTCTTATACAGACATTCTGCCTTGATGAACAATACCTCCACATAGGATATAAACGGAACCACGGCAGATGCTGCGGCTACAGCGTTGCCCGGCATGGATACGTCGGCACTCACCTCGCCCCATCCGTTTCCAACATAAGCAGTATCGCCAACAGCGGTTGCAAACATCGGAAGCCTGGGATCATGGCGAACCAGGTTCAGGGTGTCGATGAACACCTTGGCCATGGTAATATCACCACGCTGCGACATAAACTGGTACAGGGGGTTCTGTGAGCCTGCTGCATCAAAAAATGTGAATTGCAGGTCGTTGTCATTGCTGCTGATGGCGGCAGAGACTTCAGCCAGGACTTGGGTATACACCGTGTTATCAAGTTTGCATTTATGCAAGATATAGCGTGCTTTGAGGGAATGGGCTGCTGCAAGCCATTTTGCAGGATCGCCACCATACATAACGTCACCCTGAGCCGAAGGTGCTCCTGGTGTGTTTAACTGAATGATAGCATCATCAAGCAGCCTGAGGACCTCAGTATAAACAGCTTCCTGATTATCAAAAGCAGGTGTAAGGTTTCCAACACCCTGGAATGCCTGAGATAATGGAATACTTCCCCAGAAGTCGGTTGTAATACCCAGGGAATTTGCCATAAGTACCTCGGCAATCCCCATGTACGTGGGGTTAGAGCCGGTGGCTTTGCTCATGATTGTCTCAAGGTTCATCATGGTGTTGGTATAGTTGGTCACCCACAGGTTGTTGATATCCGACGGAAGCAGATAATAATTCGCTGTGCTTTGTGACTGACGGGCGACGCCCTGAAAATACTGCAACCAAATGGAGGTAACCCTGCAAAGGTCATTCCCTCCGATAGTGTTGTAGGCCATGTTGGCCTGAACACCTGTCAATATTGAACTCATAGGCACATCGGAAGGTGCATCCGGGTTGACATTTAGGTCGGTGTTGATCCATTTCTTACATGAACCGAGCGCCAAAGCCATCATGAAAACCAGCCCTATGAATTTTATGTTAATGTTTTTCATATCTGTTTTGTTTTTAATTTTTATTTTCTGTTATTCTGAAACGGCTTAGAATGCTAAGTTCAGACCAACGGTGTAACTTCTGGTGCCGGGCATGTTGAAATAGTCGATACCCTGTGCATTTGAAGCGCCCAGGAGGTTTGTTTCAGGATCGATACCCTGGTACTTGGTACTGATCCAGAGGTTCGTTCCGGTGAAATATACGCTCAGGCCCTTGATGAAGGTCTTTTTCAGCAAATTGGTGAAACTGTAAGTCAGAGTAACGGTACGTAAACGAACCCATCCTGAATTTTCAACATAATCAGACATAGGCCCGGTAAAACCGCTGCCTACATTCTGAGTTCTCCAGAAATAGTCAAGTTTAACAGGAATATTATTGGTCTGTCCCTTGGAGTTTACGCCCTGGAATGTATACCATTCGTCGCGGTTTGCAGTTCCCTGCGAAGTCCCGAAATAATCCAGAGCTCCACGGGTACCGTTCCACATCATACCACCGTATTTGATATCAAATAACAAATAAAGGCTGAGGTCCTTCCAGCGAAGGTTGGTTCCGATACCTGCAGTCCATTTGGGGTCAACGTTGCCTAATCCGACCATGTCATTTGTCATTATAGGATAACCGTCGTCGCCGATAAGGAGGTTCCCATGGGAATCCCTCTGCCAGTCATAACCGTAAATAGTACGATAAGGTTGTCCGGCAAAAGCATCGATTTCGGATCCTTCAAAACCACCAAGGAATAATTTGGTGATACCGGGAGCAAGTGCATCCACATTGTTCTTGATCAATGACCAGTTTACAAGGATGTCCCAGGTCCAGTCTTTTGTTTTGACGGGAACGAGATCAAGGGTAACTTCATGACCGTATGTTGTCATGGATGCAGCATTCAGAGTTGTTGAAGAATACCCTGTTGAAGCTGCAATAGGAACTGAAAGGATCAGATCTTCTCCTTTGTTATGGAAATAGGTATAGGAGAGGCCAAAACGGTTCTTCCAGAATTTAAGGTCAGTTCCGACTTCGAAGGTCTTGGTCTTTTCAGGTTTCAGCTGGTTGTTCCCGAGGTTATTGCTTAATGCAAAAGCATTGTTGCCATTCCAGGGGAAAACAAGACCCGTCGTCCATCCGTCAAGTACAGCAGGAGTGTTATAATAAGTCAGAGTGTTATAAGGGGTAGCATCTTTTGCAACGATGGCATAAGAGATCCTTACCTTACCATAAGGCAGTACCTTGTTATCCTTCAGACCGGGCAGCTGAGTGAAGATCCAGCCTGCACCTACCGAGGGATAGAAGAATGAATTCTTGCCCTGGGGCAGAGTAGTTGACCAGTCGTTACGACCTGTTAAGCTTAAGTACAGCATATTTTTCCACGATAACTGGAGGTCTCCATAAATTGCAGCCCTTCTGATCTCGGTGGTGGATGTATAGGCGCTGATGGTAGTCCCGTTATTCAGGTTGTAATATTCGGGAATTACCAGTCCGTTTGCTGTTGCCTGAAGTCCCTGGTAATACTGTTGGGTCATGTTCTGGCCGATGAGGAGTTTCAGGTTGAAATCCTTTGCGAAATCCTTGTCGATATTCATCATAAGGTCAGAGTTCATGTCCTTGCTTGTTTCCTGGCCATTTCTGTTATAACCATCAGGATAATAAGCCGAAGAATAAACATTCATGTAATCCTGCCATTTGCGGCCCCACCAGTCAACACCAAGGCGATAGGTGAAGGACAGCCATTTCGTGGCAAAATAATCAACCTGAACGTTCCCGATCAGGCGGTTAAGCCGGTCGGAATATTTATTCTCGTTTGCAGTAAAATACGGATTGTCATAACCGCGTCCATGGCGATAGCTTCTCTGTATTGTACCGTTTTCAACATCGGGTAATAAGTATCCTGCCGAGTTGTCAAAGGTATTCGGAGTCCTCAGGAGGCCGAGCATCACACCAGAGGTGTTGGAGCCCTGCTGGATACGGTCACCGCCTGTGATCATGTAATTGGCCGATCCGCTGAGTTTGAAATGCTCGCCAAGCTTGGTATCACCGGTGATTTTAAAGGTGTTCCTACGGAATTTGTTGTTGGGAACAATCCCTTTGGACTGGTTGTCGGAGAAACTGAAATAGAAGGTCGACACATCGGTACCGCCCATAAGTGAGAGTGCATTGTTGGTGGTTACACCGGTCTGGAAGAAATCATAAGGATTGTAGGTTTCAACCGCACCTGATTTGGCAACCGGATTGTTATTGGAAACGTTGGAGCCGGCAACGTCAAAATTTTTCCAGGTGTTCCATACCGATGGATCTTTGGATAAGGACATTGTATCGTTTTTAGCGCCCCATGTAAGCCTGTCTCCCGAATACCATTTCCCGTTATGACCCTGTCCGTAAGTGGTCTGCAACTTGGGCAGCATGCTCACTTTATCAAACTGAATATAAGTGTTGAAATTTACGGAGATCTTTTTGCCCGGAGTCGACTTCCCTTTCTTGGTCGTGATTACAATGGCTCCCGAAGCAGCGCGCAAACCATAAAGGGCGGTTGCTGCGCCACCTTTTAAGACGTTCATTGATTCAATATCATCGGGGTTGATGTCAATATTACGGTTTGAGGTTGCAACACCGTCAACACCGTAAATACCGCCACTTTCGCTACCTGATATGGGAACCCCGTCAATAACGTACAAAGGCTGGTTGTTCTGCGTGATTGACTGAACACCGCGGATCTGTACGTAAGTGGCTCCACCGGCAACACCGGCTGAATTAATGACCTGTACATCGGAAACTTTCCCCTGCAGAGCATTGACAGCATCTGTACGGGCGGCTTTCATAATATCATCCGATCCCACTTCCTGGACCGAATATGACAAAGCCTTTGATTCCCTGGGAATACCGATGGCAGTAACAACGACCTCGTCCATATTCATGACGTCGTTATCCATTGCAACATCCAAGGTAGTTGCAGTTCCGATGGGAACCTCCTTGGTTTTCATACCTACATAAGAGAAGGTAATACTGGTATACTTGGTTGGCACGGCAAGTACATATTTGCCATCCATCCCAGTATTGGTACCAATAGTGGTACCAGGCACCACGACCGTCACCCCAGGTATCGGCTGTTTATCATCCGAAGATGTAACCGTCCCGGAAATGACTCGTGTCTGAGCAAACACTCCCTGCAAGCCTGCCATAAGCAGAAAAGCAAGGATAAGCGTAAATTTTCTCATAACCGTTGATTTTTGTTAGTAATTGCGTTAATAATCAGTGACATTAATTGCTTGGGATTATATTGTGATAGATTTAAAGCCACTAAGAAGAAGCAAGTTTACTACTTTGTTATGTGATTAGCAATAAAAAAAATAAAAAAAATATGATTTTTTTTTAACCGTTACCGGAATCGTCTGAAATACAATCCGAATAAAATTAGAAGGACGATTATTATTATTGTGCCGGAAAATGTAACACCCGGCAGAAGCAGCTGCATGAAAGCAATCGTGATTGAAGATACACCGTAAAGATAAAACCCGGTCCTTTTTAAATTCCAGATAAGAATAATCCCTGAGAAAGCCAGGATAAAAAGAACGGCATATGCCGCCAGGCGCAACTTAACATCCAGGCCTGAGTACCGGCTTACCGGGGCATACAGGTTTATCGCATCGGTCACCCATCCCGACCAGAGGAATCCTGCCATAAACAACATTGAGAAAACGAAAAAATACACCCAGCTGAAAATACACAGAACCTCCAGAAAAAACGGGCGTTTTTTTTGGGGCAGTGGGCTGGGGATGCCGGTTGAATTGAGCTCCATGGTCAATTGAATCATGATCCGGGATCCGGGAACCGGAAGCTTTTACTTTTCCTGGATCCCGGATCACGGTTCACGTCATTAGTTTAAGGTGTGTCGAATATAAAATTATAAAAGTTCCCGAAAGAATGATATCAAATATTGACGGCCCAGGGAGGTGAAAAAAGTACATGGGAGCAATGATGAGCAATATCTGCGCAATAGTATAAACATGGAAACCGTTTTTTTTCAGGTTCCACATCATCACAGCTCCGGCCACTGAAACAATCATGAGTAAAGAACTTACAATGAAAAACATCCGGCCACCTTCGTCGAGCATATCTACAAATTTCTGCATCATTTCATTAAGCCCCGAACTATTAAAAACCTTAACAATCTGAGGGGCTGTTGCAATGATCTGATCATAGAAAATACTTGTAACGACCCCCGATATAAAAGTAAGTAATCCGTTTATAAAGGTAAGGATACACAGAATTGTCAGTAAATTCGGCCTGGCCGGGGGCTTTATCCCCGGCTCAGTTCCGTTTGTCAAGGTTTCTTCTTCCATCATTCAGTTTATTCCAGGCGGCCAACCTCTTTTTCCACTTCATTCAGGATCTCGCACGATTTCACGAGTTCTTTCATCGTGTTATGATCGGGGTAGAGTGGCCTGTCTATTTCAAGGAAAGAAACGTGCTTTCTGATCACCTCTTTTGCCTTGCTTGTACCCTTGCCGAACTTATATTCACGGAAGTCCAACGCCTGGGCTGCAGCCATGAGTTCGATACCGAGTATTCCATAAGCATTATCAAGGATCTGGAAATTTTTCAGGGCGGTGTTCATGCCCATGGATACGAAGTCTTCCTGGTCTGCCGCGGCAGGTATCGACTGGATTGAAGCGGGCATGGAAAGAATACGCTGTTCCACAATCTGCATATCGGCAGTGTATTGGCTCAGCATCATTCCCGAGAACATCCCTGCACCCTTCGTAAGAAATGCAGGCAGTCCAACGCTGAGAGCCGGATGGTTCAACCTGTTCATACGACGTTCGCTCATGACTGAAACCATGGTGATCACGTAACCCGCCATATCCATCGGCACCGACACAGGTGATCCCTGGAAATTGGCACCTGAAAGCTGGAGGTTCTCATCCGGGAAAAAGACAGGATTATCACCTACTCCGTTGAGCTCTATCTCCACCTGGGAACGGGCGTAAGCCAGTGCATCGTGGGCAGCGCCAATAACCTGAGGGGTTGAACGCATGGAATATGCATCCTGGACCTTGCATTTGACTTTCAGCTCTGCCAGGTCGCCTCCTTGTACACATTTTAAAATTGCAGCAGCAGAACGCACAGCCCCTTTGAATCCACGGATCTCGTGAAGTTTGGGGCTATATGGCCTCATATTGGCTTTCATTGCCTCCAGGGACATTGAAGCCGCGATCTCGGCTTGTTTCAGCCAGTTGTTTGCATCATACAGGTATAACGCACTCATCGCGGTCAGAACGTTCGAGCCGTTGATGGTAGCCAGTCCGTCGCGTGCCTGCAATCCGGGAATGGGTATTCCTGCAAGGGCAAGAGCTTCTTTACCTTCATACATCTTGCCTTCGTAATAAGCATGTCCTTCTCCCATCATCAGAAGAGCGATCTGCGACATGGGAGCAAGGTCCCCGCAAGCACCAACAGAGCCTTTCTGACAAACAAAGGGTGTAACACCTTTGTTGAGCATATCCACCAGGGTCTGGGTAATCTCAAGCCGGGAACCGCTGTTCCCGTGAGCGTGAACATTGATTCGCCCAAGCATGGCGCCCCTCACCCAATCGATGGGCATGGCATCACCAATACCTGCAGCATGATTATAAATAAGATATTTTTGGAATTCCTTGACCTGGTCGTCATTCAAAACAACTTCCGAAAACTCGCCTATACCGGTATTGACGCCATACATAATCTCATGAGCCTCGATCTTTCTCTCGAGCATGGCACGGCATTTATGGATACGTTCGATGGCCTCGGGGGCAAGCTGTACTTTTTCTCCGTGCCGGGCAACACGTACAACGTCTTCTATGGTAAGCCCGGATCCTTTTATGATAAATGTCATTTGTTTTGTTTTTAGGGATTTGTATTCTGGATAACTGGATAACTGGATAGCTGGATAACTGGATAGCTGGATAGCTGGATAGCTGGATAACTGGATAACTGGATAGCTGGATAACTGGATAGCTACTCTGCTCCGACCACCCAGGTCCGGGCCCCGAAAATTGAAATCGTAAATGTCCTCTTGACCATATAAATTAACTGTTTTTTAGTCTGCGGATGAATTCTTCCCGGCTAACCTGGCTTTGTTCCCCGCTGTTCATATCTTTTACAGTGACCATGCCGCTTCCCATTTCATCCTTGCCGATCAGGGCAACAAAAGGGATTTGTTTACGGCTTGCATACTCCAGCTGCTTCTTTAATTTTGAGGATTCGGGATATATTTCGGAGGGGATTCCTTCCAGTCTGATTATACTTAAAAGCTTAAGTGCAAAGCTTTCTTCTTCAGCACCGAAATTGGCAAATAACACCTTTGTTGTATGTTGAATGGTGTCGGGAAACCTGTTCAATTCGTTCATAACATCATATATGCGGTCGGCTCCGAATGAAATACCGACGCCCGAAACACCCGGCAATCCAAAGATGCCGGTCAGATCATCATAGCGTCCACCCCCGCAGATACTGCCCATCGAGACCTCATTTGCCTTAACCTCAATGATCGTTCCGGTATAATAGTTGAGTCCCCGGGCAAGCCGCACATCAAAGGTCCATTTATTCCGAAGGTCCAGATCTTTAAGTAATCTGCAAAGATGTTTCAACTCCTCTATCCCTTTCATGCCCGTTTCTGAATTCTTCAGAAGATCACCAAGTAAATCTGTTTTTTGGTTTATCTTCCCTTCCATCAGCAGAACCGGCTGAAGCGATGAAATTGCAGTATCGCTCAGCCCTCTTTCTTTAAGTTCCAGGCATACATTCTCCAACCCGATTTTATCTATTTTGTCTATAGCGACGGTTATGTCGGTCATTTTTTCTGGAGCCCCGATGGCTTCTGCGATACCTGCCAGGATCTTACGGTTGTTGATCAGGGTGGTGGTTTCTATTCCGAGCCTTGAAAATACCTCGTCGATGATCTGTATCAGTTCCAGTTCATAAAGCAGGGACGGGCTTCCGATAACATCCACATCGCACTGGAAGAATTCCCTGTAGCGCCCTTTCTGCGGCCTGTCGGCACGCCAAACGGGTTGAATCTGATAACGTTTGAAAGGAAAGACAAGCTCGCTCTGGTGCTGGACAACGAAACGGGCAAAGGGGACTGTAAGATCGTAACGAAGCCCTTTTTCGGAGATATGGCGGGTCAAAGCACCGATTTCAGATGTCTGATGTCTGATGCCAGAGCCCGAATTACTGTCATCTGTCATCTGATATCCGATATCTGGTATCCCCTCCAGGTAATTTCCCGAGTTGAGTATTTTAAACAAAAGTTTATCTCCTTCCTCCCCGTACTTTCCCATAAGTGTTGAGAGATTTTCCATTGCAGGAGTTTCAATGGGGAGATAGCCGAAGATCTCAAAAACAGCACGTACCGTATTAAAGATATAGTTTCGCCTCACCATCTCGGCCGGCGTAAAATCACGGGTTCCTTTAGGAATGGAAGGTTTCTGGACAGACATTCGAAGCTCTTTGTGCAAAGATAGTAAAATTCGAAACGCCCGCCATGGTGTCAGAGATGCGGGATAACGGGATAGCGGGATAGCGGGATACGGGATGAGGTTTCTGGTTCCCGGTTACCGGTTACCGGTTGCCGATGTTAAGCTTCCTGATCAGATTTTCGAGATAAGCCATTGCTTCCGGCGATCCCTCGGCCGGAGCCCAGGAAGCGAAATTTTTGTCGTCGACAGGGCTGTAGGGGCCATCCTTAAATTCATAGGCCACGGTTCCCGTTTCGAGGGAAACAATGGTATGGAACGTTTTTTCGGGTATCTCCACCCCAAAGGAGCCCATGGCGGGATCGAGCACGATATGTTCCATAATGTTCCCTTCGTTATCGAATTCCACAACCAGGATACGCCCCCTGAGTGCAAAGAAAACTTCACGTTTATCGGGATCCTCGTGTTTATGCGGCTGGATATAGCTCAGTGGTTCCATGGCGTTAAGCAACCGCTGGAGTGTATCGGAGTATTCCTTGTGGAAATTGTAATTCTTACGGCGGCGGGGTGATGCTTTTGCTTCAGCAGTGGTGGCGTCAAGAAGGGTTTTGTCGATCCGGATCATGCTTTCAGTTTCTTATACTTAATCCGTTTCGGCGCTTCATCACCCAGTCTTTTCTTTTTGTTTTCCTCGTAATCAGAATACGTCCCTTCGAAGAAATATACCTGGGAATCGCCTTCAAATGCGAGGATATGAGTTGCCACGCGGTCGAGGAACCAACGGTCGTGAGAGATGATCACCGCACAGCCGGCAAAATTCTCAAGACCTTCCTCCAATGCGCGAAGGGTGTTTACATCGATATCGTTTGTAGGTTCATCAAGGAGCAGCACATTGGCTTCTTCTTTCAGTGTGAGCGCAAGGTGGAGCCGGTTTCTTTCCCCTCCCGAGAGTACTCCGCATTTTTTTTCCTGGTCGGCACCTGTAAAATTAAAGCGGGCCACATAAGCCCTTGCATTCATGGTGCGTCCGCCTAAAGTTATGGTCTCGCTGTCGTTAGAAATGACCTGGTAAACAGTCCTTTCAGGGTCTATGGCTGTATGGGCCTGGTCAACATATGCAAGTTTCACCGTGTCGCCTATACGGAAATCGCCTTGTTCGGGTTTCTCGCTGCCCATGATCAGCCTGAACAGGGTGGTTTTCCCCGCACCGTTGGGCCCGATGATTCCCACGATCCCGGCAGGAGGAAGGGTGAAACCCAGGTTCTCGTAAAGCAGTTTATCCCCAAACGATTTGGACACCCCTTTGGCTTCAATAACGAGGCTTCCAAGACGGGGTCCGTTTGGAATATACAGCTCAAGACGTTCTTCTTTTTCCTTTACATCTTCATTCAGCAGTTTCTCATATGCACTAAGGCGGGCTTTCCCTTTAGCCTGGCGGGCTTTAGGCGACATCCGCACCCAGTCAAGTTCACGTTCAAGTGTTTTCCTGCGGCGGCTTTCCTGTTTTTCTTCCATTTGCAGCCGTTTCGACTTCTGATCCAGCCAGGAGGAATAATTACCCTGCCATGGAATGCCTTCACCCCGGTCCAGTTCGAGGATCCACCCTGCGACATTATCAAGGAAATAACGGTCATGGGTTATTGCAATGACAGTCCCTTTATATTGCTGGAGATGCTGTTCAAGCCATTGTATTGATTCGGCATCAAGATGGTTTGTAGGCTCATCGAGGAGAAGAATATCGGGTTCCTGAAGAAGCAACCGGCATAACGCAACCCTGCGGCGTTCCCCACCCGAAAGCACGTTCACCGGCATGGATTCATCAGGGCAGCGTAAAGCGTCCATTGCCCGTTGCAGCCTGCTGTCAAGCTCCCAAGCGTTGTGATGGTCGAGAAGTTCGGTAAGTTCTCCCTGCCGGGCGATAAGTTTATTCATCTCTTCATCGCTCATGGGTTCGGCAAACTTCAGATTCACCTCTTCATATTCCTTCAGAAGGTTTACCACCTCCTGAACTCCTTCCTCCACAACCTGGCGTACGGTCTTTGTTTCATCGATCAGCGGCTCCTGCTCAAGCATACCAACTTTATACCCGGGGGAGAACACTACCTGCCCCTGGAAAGACTTCTCAAGCCCGGCAATAATCTTAAGTAAAGTGGATTTCCCTGATCCGTTCAGACCTATGATCCCGATCTTGGCTCCATAATAGAAGGAAAGGTAAATGTTTTTTAATACCTGTTTATGCGGAGGAAAGATCTTGCTGACCCCCACCATGGAGAAAATTATTTTTTTATCGTCGGCCATATGTTGGATAATTGGATGACTGGATAGCTGGATGACTGGATAACTGGATAGCTGGATAACTGGATAACTGGATAACCGGATATCATTTATCCAGGTATCGGGGTGAAGCGTCTGATCGGCACCTTTGCTGCCTTATCCGGATAACCTGCATGTTACATCTGTTTTGGTTTCTCTAGTAATGCCTCAATCTTTGCCGTTTCCCTTTCCCAGCTGAAATTCTCCTTAACAAAGCGGTGGCCGTTCAGGCCGATTTTCCTCGCTTCAACGGGGTTATTCAGGAGGAAGAGGATATGTTTAACATATTCTTCGGGAGTTTCGGCAACCAGTATATCTTCTCCGGCTTTTGCTTTTAAAGCCTGGAATGCCAGGGGTGAAGTGATGCAAGGTATCTGCATGGCCATAGCTTCCAGGAGTTTGTTCTGAAGTCCGGTGCCTATCTGCATGGGTGCTATAAATATCCTGGCGGTTGCATAACATTCACGCATATCGGGGACCCAGCCGCTCACTTCCACCATGCTTGATTTTAAAACCATCACACGGAGGTTGGGATTGGACCCTGCCAGCAGTAGGCTTACATCGTGCTTAAAGGGCAGAAGCTTCGGCAGAATCTGTTTCACCAGGAACTCGGCGCTGTTGATATTCGGCGGATAACCCATATTCCCGGTAAACACCAGGTCGTATTTTTTCTCCCTTTCCTGGGGGGAGAAAAATTCGGTATCAACCCCGTTGGCAACAACCACGATCTTGTCATGTTCGGGGTGGGGGATAAGATCCCTGTCCGGTTCCGAAATGATGATCTTGTTATCAAAACAGTCGAACACCATGCGTTCATAATTCTGCAACCTGCGATGCTCGCTTTTCAGAAAAGGCCTGAGGTAAAAAGGGGAAAGTGCTATCCGCCGGTCCATCCCTTTTGAAAAAACATCCTGGTAATCGATGGTTTTTGGGATAGGAATATCTTTAACATATTCGGCAACCCTGATAAGCTGGCAAAAAATATGATCGGGTTTATAGGTTTTAATCAGTTTCAGGATTTGCTTTTTGGCCGAAGAATTGTAAAAATATCCTACCTGCATTGGCCTGCCGTTGAAGAATGCAAGGATGATATTCAGAAGTATACTGAATTTATTCAGGGATATCAGGTGAACCGCTTTCACATATTTATTCAAAACGTGGAGTGCATCTTTGTGAACCACACTGTCGTTAAGTGAACAAAGGATAATTTCATGGTGCCGCGAAAGTTGTTTGATCTGATGGAATGCGCGGAGTTTATCGCCTTTCTCTGTCGGATATGGTACGCGGGGTAAAAGAAAAAATATTCTCATGAGGGTTTCTGTGGAGGACAAAAATAGGAAAATCCTTCCTAAGAGGTGAGTTTCGTGTAAAATCTCTGAAGTTTTTCGATGATTTTTTTTCGGTCATATACTGTCTCTGCCAGTCTCCTGGCATTTGATCCAGTTCTTTCCATGACTTCAGGATGCTCTATGCAAACCGATATCATTTCGAAAAACTCGCAGGCAAGGTCGGCTACAAGCAGGTTCTCGCCCCGGGAATATTCAATCCCCTCGGCTCCGAGGGAAGTAGAGATCACAGTCTTGCCGTAAGCCATGGCTTCGATGATCTTAATCCGAATGCCGCTGCCCGAAAACAGAGGAACGATCATGATGTCGTTGGCTGCATAGAAACCGGCAGCGTCGTCCACCTCACCTTCCACAACAATGTTTTCCAGTGAAAGTTTTTTCATCCACTCAGGCATTTCCCGTCCGGCGATATGAAATTTAAGTGAAGGGTAACGCTTGTAAAGATCGATCCACACATTCTCAAGAAACCACCGTACTCCTTCCTGGTTAGGGATCCAGTTCATAGCGCCTATTATAAATATGGTAGGATGCCGGTTTACTTTTTCCTTTACATGATAATCGGCAGGGTTAATGCCAAAAGGTATCGAGATTACCGGCTTTTCGGTATGTGATCTGAAAAATTCCGCATCCTTTCCTGAAATGGCTACTACCCCGTCGACCAGGTCAGGAATGGTAAGTTCAAACAGTTTCAGTGTTCTGGCAAGATGATTGATATACAGTCTTCTTAATCTGTTGGATGAGTTGGCTGCAAGCCTTTCCCATATAAGATGTTCAATATTATGGGCTCTTAATATGATCTTTGCTTTTGAATTATTGCGGATGACCTGAATATAGGGAGCCATCATCAGGGTCTCAAGCTGGACGATATCATATTCAGCCTCTCTGAGAACTTCTATCAGTTTTGCGGTAAAAGCTTCTGATTTAAAACGTTCTGCGTGATAAGACCTGCTGGTGAAAAGATTTGCAAGGGCAGGCAGGGTTTTTACCCTTAGGTCCACATCAATGAATTCAATCCCGGTTTGCTCCATGTAAACCGATGGAATATCTCCGGTTTTTATATTGTATTTGTACGAATTCACAGCTAGAACTTTAACCGAATGACCAGCTTCCAGCATCCCTTCAATAAGCATGTTCATTGCCATTGGTCCGCCTTCTTTGGGAGGCCAGGGAGATTTATTGCAAAGGAATAAGATCCTCATAATCCCTGTTCGGTTTGGATTCGGAATATCTTCTGGAAGAGTTTGATCCAGCTGTCAACATCGAGCAACGATGCATCAACAGTGGCTTTTCGTGTAAGAAAAGCGCCGATCGGAAGGAGGACTGCCGAAGCCAGCCACATGCCCTGCCAAACAGGAACCTGTCCATCGGCGGCATACTTCTCCCCTGTAAAGGAGATGATCCAGTACACAATAAAGAATATGGTCGAGATGACCGCCGGCATCCCCAGGCCTCCTTTCCTGATGATCGCGCCAAGTGGAGCACCTATAAAGAACAGAAGGAAACAGGCGATGGAGAAGGTGAATTTCTTTTGAAATACGATCTGGTGCCTGAACACAAGCTTTTCCTTGGTCGCAAAATTCTCTCCCGAAATGGTTATATTCTCTTTAACGGCATTGGCTGTATTATAGGCTGAGTTGATAATGTTGACACGTTCGGCAGTTTCAAAACTTCCCAGCACATAACTGGCATAGAATTTCCTGATCTTTTTGACCTCGGGTTTATCGGCAGGTTTTCGCTTAAATGCCGCAAGAATACTATCGCGGCCGGTAAGGGCAGCAAAATTATTGAACAGGTTCTCCGATGAATTTTTTCTCTCCCTCTGGATCTCCTGCCTGATGGAGTCAATTGAAAAAAGGAGCTGGCCGATGTTTTGCATCTCATAATTCTTTTTAAAGAGGTTTTCATCGGTACGGGTGAGCTGAAGCCCCGAAAGATCGAACATCTGGTATTGCTCGCTGAATTTTGTCCGCTGGAATGGCCTTGTCATCTCGTTCCTTCGCAGATCGACACGTTCTTCATAGTTGTACCCGTTATACAGCCTGAAGACCAGGAACCTTTTATCGGCACTCAGTTCCATTTTACCCCATTCGGCAACAGTCAGAGATACATTCCCCAGGTGTTTGGTATGGTCGTATACCATCACATCACGGATGGTGTTGCCATCGGTATCTTTTTTCCCGACGCGGATCACGAATCCGTCAATTCCATTATAAAAAACGCCTTCCCTTAAATTAAATGCCAGTTTCTTTTCCCTGACATCATATAACAATGAAAGGAACTTGAGATTGGCCTTTGGCAGGATGACATCCGCAAAATAAAAAGCCAGGATTGAAATCAGGATAGATACGACGATCAGAGGTCTCATAATCCTGAACAGGCTGATCCCTGCAGCTTTCATGGTCACCAGCTCATAATGTTCGCCCAGGTTTCCGAATGTCATAAGGGATGAGAGCAGAATAGCCAGCGGAAGGGCCATGGGTACAAAAGTGGATGAAGCGAAGAAGAGCAGTTTAAGGATGATATATAATTCAAGGCCTTTACCAACAAGGTCATCAATATATTTCCATAAAAACTGCATGAGAAGGATGAAGAGGGCAATGAAGAATGTCATCACGAGTGGGCCGAGGTAGGATTTCAGGATAAACCAGTCGAGTCGTTTCATGATTTGAATCTTAATACAAAGATAGAAAGGATATCTGACATCTGACATCTGACATCTGATATCTGACATCTGATATCGGATGTCAGATGTCAGATCCCGTAGAAAAGTATATTTTTGTACCATGAAAATCATCGAAGTAACCGACAGAAAGTCGCGTCGTTCTTTTCTCGACATGGTTGAAACCATTTACAGGGGAGATAAATACTATGTAAGGCCGTTGGACCAGGAGATAGAACTTGTTTTTAACCCGGCGACCAACAGTTTTTTCGGGCATGGAGAGGCGACCCGCTGGATCCTTAAAGATGAGAATGGAAATGTAATAGGACGGGTTGCGGCTTTCATCAATAAGAGGAAGGCATACACCTTTCAGCAGCCTACCGGCGGAATGGGTTTTTTCGAGGTCATAAATGACCGGGAAGCGGCATTTCTTCTTTTTGATACCTGCAGGAACTGGTTGTCCTCCAAAGGGATGGAAGCAATGGACGGACCAATAAACTTTGGCGAGAATGATGTCAACTGGGGCTTGTTGGTTGAAGGCTTCATGCACCCGGGCATTGGCATGAATTATAATCATGCGTATTACAAAGATTTTTTTGAATCCTACGGTTTCAAATTCTATTTCGAGCAGATCTCGAACCACCTTGATCTGAGGAAGTCTTTCCCCGACCGGTTCTGGAAGATAGCTGATTGGGCGATGAAAAAGAAGGAGTTGACATTCAGGCATTTTGAGCCTTCAATGAGGGACAAGTTCATGGATGACATGAAGGAAGTATATGATGACGCCTGGAAATTTCATGAGAATTATACCCCCCTTGATAAAGCTACGATGATCAAAGGCCTGGAAAAAGCAAAATCTTTCATTGACCCTGAGCTCATCTGGTTTGCGTATTATAATGATGAGCCTGTTGCATTTCTGATCCAGTTCCCCGATGTGAACCAGATCATCAAACATCTGCATGGCAAACTTCATCTGTTGAATAAATTGAAATTCGTTTGGCTGAAATACCGTAAGACCATCACCCGCGCAAGGATTGTTATCATGGGGGTTAAACCAAAATATCAGAGGTTCGGGGTAGAGTCGGGGATTTTCTATCATCTTAATGAAAAGATGAAGAAAAAACCCCATATCACCGAGGTTGAACTTGGCTGGGTGGGTGATTTCAACCCGAAAATGAGAGCCCTGCATGAGTCGGTAGGGGCGGTATTTGCCAAGAGACATGTTACTTACCGGAAACTTTTCAATGAAAGCATTGAATTCCAGCGTTCAACGATCATTCCGGTCGACACAAAAACCAGGGTGATCAAAGGCGACAATTAAAATTTCATTAAAAATTTTTAAAAAAATTGCAGATTCTCCTGATTTAGTTTATTTTTGTTATCCCAAAACCATTAGAAAAGTATCAATCCTGAAATGTTTAACTTAAAATTCCAACGATGAAGAAAGTTCTACTCTTAGGTGCAGCCCTTGTTTTAGGGTTGTCCGTTGTTGCGCAGAGCCAATTAAAAAGTCATACTTCTTATAAGGCCTCCGACAAAAACGCCATTGCAATTGACCCTCTACCTACAACCCAGGGCTCAACTGTAGTTACTCCTCGTCCAAACCCGGTAAAATCTGCCAGCACAGTCACAGTCCTAACCCTTGGTACTTCTGCCAACGGTCTTGGCTGGGGTTACGGTGGTGGCCAGAGGGAACATCTCTGGGCAGACCAGGACCTCAAATCAGTTGCCATTACCCACCGTATGGGACCTGCTACTGCAACATCACCTCCTAGTTATTCAGGTTATCTTGCAATTGACCATTCAATAAATTATGGTGCAACCCTGGCCGACTGGAAGGTAAACTTCCAGGTTCATGCAGCCACCCTGAATCTGACAGGCTCATATTATCTTGATGCAGGTCGTTATCCCCAGGGCGGTATTTACAATCCTGCAGGAAACACCGATACCGCTAATGCGTATCTTGTTTACCATGCTGCAAGTTTTTGCGATATCAACAACGTAGGTTCCACCGCTCCTACATGGGGCGGTTATGTTTACGGCAGGATGAAATGGTCATTCCCGCCGGCCGATTCTATCAAACACCTTGATTGGTACGCCCCTCCTCCAAAGCGTGACATTCCTGAAGGATGGACAGTTACTCCTCTTGCAAAAGTATTTGCCCTTGACAAGAATTATTCCTATGGGAACGGATATGATAATAATTTATATCTGCAAACGGGTATCTGGAATGCCGCAACCAGTGATTTTGATTACACAGCAAGCCTCATACCCTGTACTGGAGCCCTTGGCAGTATGCCTGCAACGGAAAAAATCCAGGCCGACCCGAGCGGTAATCATGTATGGATCGCAGCCATTGGATGTAATGGCGAAGGCACTCATGCTTTTGACTCGACATATTATCCTATATTCTACCATTCATCTGATGGTGGAGCTACCTGGGGACCTGCTATGAGTGTTTCCCTTGATGGTGTTGACGGTATTCCCGCTATCAAGAATTACATTTCCGATGCAAGGCTTGCTCAGGTCTATACTACAGTTCCCACCAGGGACGAGATTCCCTATACCTGCGCTTTCGAAGGCGACCTTACCGTTGATAAATGGGGTAATCCTCATTTAGCTTGTGTTGTTTGCATGCCCGGCGGCGGATTTACGATCATCAACCCTGATGGCGCCAATTACCCTCTCTTTGACAGCACGGCAGCCGTTTTTGATATTTTCACAACCGACAGGGGAGCAACCTGGTGTGCTCGTATGATGGGTGTTGTAAAACACATGGTTGGAGCTTTCCCAAGCACCACCTACCCTGAATACAACCGTTGCAATATCTCAAGAAATGCAGCCGGCGACAAAATTTTTGTTACCTGGAATGATACCTGGGTAACCTCTGCTACCGACAACAGTGCACCTGATATTTTCGCACGCGGCTGGGATCTTGTTACCGACAAACTAACCAACAACAGCGGACAGGATGCAGGTACAAACGCAACCTATCTTTCGGATGTTACTCAGAATGCAGTATGCGGTGATTCACCACAGCTTACATTCACAAAAGCTGATAATTCAAGTCTCATCCCCATGGTTTGCGAACAGCTGACTTCGTTTGATATGGCTCAGGTTGCAACGTTCAAGTATGTCTCCGACTTCAGGTTCAGGCAGGATGCTACAGTGAACGATTTCACTATCGATGCCGCCGGTCCTGTTTGGGGCAGCGGTTGCAATTTCCCTGTTGGTATCAACAACCAGGTTGTTACCACAACCATGACGGCCAGCGTATACCCGAATCCTGTTAAGGGTGTTGCTAATATGAAAGTTACCGTTCCCCAGAAGGGTAGTGTTACAATCCAGGTTACCAACCTTGTTGGCCAGACTGTAATGAACCTGACCAGGAATGTTGAAAGCACTGATACTTTCAACCTTGACGCTTCACAGCTCACTGCAGGTGTTTATTTCTACACTGTTAAGCAGGGCAGCCAGAAAGTTTCCGGAAAGTTCATTGTTGAATAATCTTTCTCTGAAATACAAAGGAAGAGGTTGCCCTCAGGGCAACCTCTTTTTTTAATATATACACTATGCTGCTCGGCAGGGAACTTACTTATCTTTTTCTAAAGGAGATCCGTCTGGAACTGAAACAACGTTATGTCCTGAATGGTATCCTGCTTTATCTTGTATCAACAGTATTTGTAACTTACCTTGCCTTTACCGGGACAATTACTACAGAAACCTGGAACTCCCTCTTCTGGATCATATTGCTGTTTGTTGCAGTGAACGGTATCTCAAAAAGCTTTGTCCAGGAAAACCCGGCCCGCCACCTTTATTATTATACTATCGCCAGTCCCGAAGCCATAATCCTCTCAAAGATCCTGTATAACCTGCTTCTGATGGCGATCTTATCGGTTTTGGCCCTGTTGTTCTTTGTCCTGCTTATGGGAAATATGATCCAGAACCCGGGCCTGTTTTTTACTGCTCTGATTCTGGGCAGCCTCGGTCTGTCATCGGTCCTTACAATGATCGCTTCAATTGCTTCCCGTGCATCGAATAATTTTTCACTGATGGCTATCCTGAGCTTCCCTATCGTACTTCCTCTTCTGATGACCCTTATGAAAGTATCAGGATCGGCCTTAACAACTGCTTCCTGGAGTGGAAATATCCCGCTGATTATCATTTTGTTGATAATTAATGTAGCCGTGATCCTCCTGGCTTTCCTGTTATTTCCTTATCTTTGGCGAGACTAATTATAAATAACGTGATCGCATAATAACCGGGATTTCGAGTTAGCGGGATCGCGGGATGCGAGAAAATGAATATAAATTTTATGATAAAGACATATTGGTGGAAAATCCTGAGCTTTTTATTACTGCTTTATGCGGTTATATATGGATTTTATGTTGACATACCTCAAATGCCGATAATTCATCAATCGATAAGAAACATCTTTTATCATGTTGGAATGTGGTTTGGGATGTTTATCATGCTTATTGTCTCTTTCATATACAGTCTTAAGTACCTGAAAGGCTTCGATGAAAAGAATGACAGGATCGCGATCGAAGCTGTGAATGTTGCATTAATGTTCGGTTTTCTTGGGATCTTTACCGGAATGATCTGGGCGAATTTCACCTGGGGATCGCCCTGGGTCAAAGACCCAAAACTGAACGGGGCTGCAGTCGGACTGGTAATCTACCTGGCTTATATCATTTTAAGAAGTTCAGTTGAAGACCGTCATAAACGGGCCAAGGTTTCGGCCGTTTACAATATTTTTGCATTTATTCTGTGGATCATTTTTGTATTGATCCTCCCTAAACTTTCGAGCAGCCTGCATCCGGCGACAGGGAACGATAGTTCCACACCGGTAATGCCTATGGGGCTCAATCCTTCCATGCGTACTGTGTTTTATCCGGCCATGATCGGTTGGATCCTTTTAGGGACCTGGATACTTCAGATAAGGGTCAGATTGTCGAAGATCAAACAACGGCTTGAGGAAATCTAAATCGTAAATCGTAAATCGTAAATTGTCAATCGTAAATCGTAAATTACATATATGGAGACTTACGGAAAAATATTTGTTGTAGTTGCTGTTTTGGCCCTGATACTGGTAGGGATATTCGTGTACCTTTTCTTTCTTGACAGAAAGATCTCAAAACTTGAAAATGAAGTCAGGGAAAAAGAAAACCATACTAAGCAATGAAGACCATACATATTATTATTATTCTTGTTTTGGTGATTGCCATCGCCGTTGTGATTACCACCATCAGCGATTCCAGCACGTATTCCGACTTCGGTGAGGCTGCAAGGTCTCCGGGAAAGGAATTGCATATTATCGGGAAACTTGACCGGAGCAAACCTATAGAATATGACGCAAAAAAAGATGCTAACCGGTTTAGTTTTTTTATTATTGATGCTAAAGGTGTTGTAAAGCAGGTCATTTACAATAATGCCAAACCACAGGATTTTGAGAAATCTGAAAAGGTTGTCGTTGTAGGTTCCATGCAGGGTGATGTTTTTATTGCCAAATCTCTGCTTCTGAAGTGCCCATCGAAGTACAATGACCAAAAAAACCCCAGCAAATTTGGGGAAAAGGAATTTAAATAGATAACGGGATAACTAGATAACGGGATAACTAGATATCCAGCTATCCAGTTATCCAGCTATCCAGTAATCCAGCTATCCAGCAATCCAGTACCCAATGCCCTACAAGTCGCTTCGTCACTTTATCCAAACTCTTGAGTCCTCGGGCGAACTCATCCGTGTGAAAGAATTCGTGTCGCCAAATCTTGAAGTAACAGAGATTGCCGACCGTATCGTAAAGAGCAACGGAAAGGCCTTGCTGTTTGAAAATAACGGAACCCGGTTCCCTATCCTGATCCTTGCTTTTGCAGGGGAACGAAGGATGAACCTGGCTCTCAGCCTTAAAAGTCTGGACGATGCCGGAACTATGATCGAAGGCATGGTGAGGGAGTTCACGGGTGCGAAAGATCATTTTCTTGATAAACTAAAGTTGCTCCCGGCTTTGAAGGAGATCTCTTCCTGGATTCCTAAGACATTGAGCAGACGCGGAGCATGCCAGCAGGTTGTTATGGAAAAGCCGGATCTTTCGAGCCTGCCTGTATTGACTTGCTGGCCTCACGACGGGGGGCCGTTTATAACACTTCCCTGTGTACATACAAAAAACCCTGAAAACAACACCCGAAACCTGGGCATGTACAGGATGCAGGTATTCGGCAAGGATCTTACCGGCATGCACTGGCATATGCACAAGGGCTCGGCATCTCATTACCAGTTGTATAAAAAAGCAGGTAAGCTCATGCCTGTGTCGGTAACGCTGGGAGGTGATCCGGTGTATACTTACTCTGCCACCGCACCCCTGCCCGAGAACCTGGATGAATACCTTTTTGCAGGGTTTCTGAGAAAGAAGCGGGTCGAACTGGTAAGATGTCTCACCAACGATCTGGAAGTACCGGCTGATGCCGACTTTGTTATTGAAGGATATATTGACCCGGAGGAAGAACTGATCCTGGAAGGGCCCTTCGGGGACCATACCGGATTTTATTCACTTCCCGGCATGTTTCCCCGTTTTCATGTGAGTTGTATTACCCACCGGAAGGATGCGGTTTATCCTGCCACCATTGTCGGTATCCCTCCGCAGGAAGATGCCTGGATTGGCATGGCGACGGAAAGGATCTTCACCACCCCGATCCGGCTGTCGGTCGTCCCTGAACTTACAGGCATGCATATGCCTCCCGAAGGAGTGTTTCATAATATAGCGCTGGTTTCCATACAAAAGCAATACCCCGGACAGGCTATCAAAGTCATGAGTTCACTTTGGGGGGCAGGGCAGATGATGTTCAACAAGATCATGGCCGTGTTTGATAACGTTACGGATCTGAAAGATTATAAGCAGCTTGCCCGCCTGATAAGCCGGAATACAGACCCCATTGAAGATATTCATTTCATACAGGGGCCTGTGGATATCCTGGACCATTCCAGCCGTCGTTACGGCTTTGGAAGCAAGATAGGTTTGGATGCCACCTTAAAAACAGCCGAGGAGGAAACCGGCAGACCGGCCGGGGGGACTCCCTTTGTTGATGAGAAGGGGCTGATGAAGGCTATACCCGCAATCACATCCGCCAACACAGACCTTATACAGGAAGGGATTTCTGCTTTAATCCTGGCTGTGAAGAAGACTCAGCCTGCCGAGATCCGGGCCATTGCAAAGCAAATCATTGAATCAGGGTATATCAGGGATATGAGATTTATTTTGTTTGCGGATCACCTTCTCCAAATTCACAATCTGTCGGCCCTTTGCTGGGTTGCGGCCAATAACCTGGATCCCATGCGGGATTGTTTTTATATTGAACAAGCCGATGGCCGTAAGTTCCCCATACTGTTCGCTGATGCCACGATGAAAACTGCCGGGCTGGACAGGTTTTTGCGGGATTGGCCCAATGTGATCGTGATGGACCAGCAAACAATTGCATCCATCGACTCCAAATGGAACTCCCTGGGTGTCGGAGACTTCATACCTTCGCCTTCGCTTCAATTTAAATCACTGGTTATCAGTGATAAGGCAGTTGCAAGTCAAGGAGAAAAGAGTTAACACAATTAATTTTTGTAATTTTGACCGCGAAACAAAAAAGTGGATGAAGCAAATAATACTCTCAATCATATTTCTGGTTTCTTTTTTAGTCCTTCCTTTTTCGGCCCTTTTAGCCCAGACCCATTCTTTGGTGAAGGGCAAACTTACCGATGCCTCGAACTCCGACCCGGTTGCTTTTGCAAATATTGGGATCAAAGGGAAAACCGGAGGAACTTTTACCGATAATGACGGGAATTATAAGCTTGAGATAGAGAAGGGTGAGCATATTCTCGTTTTTTCCTGCATCGGTTATGAAAAACTTGAGCGCCCGATCAATGTTCCGGGCGATGGTAAGCCAATCATTCTTAATGTATTGATCAACCCCACCACACAGGAACTGAATACCGTGATCGTCTCCGGTTCCAAATACGAACAGAAGGTTGAAGAGTCAATTGCCACGATAGACGTTCTTAAAGCCCAGACAATACAAGCTTCCAATCCTTCCAGTGTAGACCAGGCCATTGATAAGATCCCTGGTATCGCGATTGTAGATAATGAGCCTCAGATAAGGGGTGGGAGTGGTTTCAGTTCCGGACTGGGGAGCAGGGTTATGGTAATGGTTGATGAGATCCCCATGATGAGGGGTGATGCAGGGCGGCCCGACTGGGGTTTTCTCCCGGTTGATGATGTGGAGCAGATTGAATTGGTTAAAGGCGCTTCCTCTGTTGTATACGGCTCTTCGGCTATCACAGGGGCCATCAACATCAGGACTGTTTATCCGAAGTCAACACCCGAAACCAAGGTAAATTCCTTTATTGGCATTTACAGCGCTCCTCCGAGGAGCTATACAAAACCCTGGAACGGATTTAACCCTCTCAAGTATGGAATATCGGTATCTCATCTTCAGCAGTTCGACAACATTGATGTCAGCATAGGCGCAAGTTATTTCCAGGACGGGGGATATATTGGCGGTGTTCCCGAGGCAGCTTCCGACACTGCTTTTAACAAAGGGGAGTTCATAAAACGGGCCAAAGTTTATTTCAATACCCAGGTCAGGAATAAGAAGGTACACGGTCTTACTTATGGCCTGAACGGGAATTTCATGTATAACCAAAGTGCTGAAACCTATTTCTGGTATGATGCCGATACGAACATCTATAAATCTTACCCAGGCGCTTTATCCTATTTTAAGGTGTTCAGTTTTTATGTTGACCCTTTTATCAAGTACTTCGATAAATATGGGAACCAGATTAGCTTTAAGAACCGCATTTATTATGGTAATACCAATGCGACGAATAATCAGTCGAACCGTTATACAACGGTTTACGATGAAATTAAATTCAGCCGCAGGTTCAGCAAGCTGGGTGATTTCACCCTGGTAGGGGGTGTCGTGAATATTTTTTCACATTCCGAAGGGCAGGTATTCAGCGGTATACTCGCACCTGACGGGACAACCACTGCTTACCAAAGCGGACAATACAATTCGGAAAATTTTTCAGTTTATGCCCAGCTTTCAAAAAAATTCTGGAAGCGACTGACTATTGAAGCAGGGGCCAGGTATGAATATTATAATATTGCCGATCTCGTAGAAAGCAAGCCTATCTTCAGGGCCGGCCTAAACCTGCAGGCCTCGAGGACGACCTATATCAGGGCTTCTGCCGGACAGGGTTACCGTGCCCCGAGTATAGGTGAGAGGTATATCACCACCAATTCGGGCGGATTTGGTTTTTATCCAAATCCGACTTTGCAGTCAGAGAACTGTAATTCTTATGAAGTCGGGATCAAACAGTTATTCAAGATCGGGAAATTTGCTTCTATGCTTGACCTGGCCGGTTTTTATGAAGACTACTTTAATTATATTGAATTTAATTTCGGGCTCTGGGGGCATGGCGGGAACTTTCAGAAAAACATGGGTTTCAAATTCCTGAATACCGGTCCGGCGCGTATTTATGGCTTTGATTTTACTTATGCAGGGGCTATACTTATACCGTGCCGCAGGCCACGAAACCCGATTACGTTTACTACGTGCAGGATGGTCCGCCTAAAGTATCTTATACCTATGCCAACACTTCTTCAGATACCAGCGGGAACATATTGAAGTACAGGATACAGAACCTGGTTAAATCGGACTTCCAGTTTACCTTTAAAAAACGTTTTTCGGCCGGGATCACAGGAAGGTATTATGGCTACATGAAGAACATTGATATCTTTCTGTACAGCCTTGACAAACCTGCCCCATTGATGCATTCAGGGATAGTCAAGTACCGCGAACAACATCATGACGGAAACTTTATCGTGGATTTCAGGATGGGATATGCATTCGGGATCTTCAAAGTCTCGGTGATGGTGAACAACATAATGAATACCGAGTACTCATTGAGACCTGTGACCATTGAGGCTCCAAGGACAACCTCAGTCCAGCTGTTGTTAAATATCTGATCACAGAACATTAATCAAACAAATCAATTCATATGAAAAAATTACTCGTACTTTTTGCTTTTATCTGCCTCGGACTGAATGGATTCAGCCAGGAATCTTCACTCCCTAACGGAAATTTTGAATCATGGTGGCTCAAACCCAACTGGGGTTATTATGAACCCACCGGAGGTTTCTTTCATACCCTGAACATTCTGGATACAGTTCCTACCTCGGCAGGCGTGACTGTTTACCGCTGCAGCGATACAGTTCACAGGGGAAGTTATTCGGCGCGCTGCATCACCAGGCTTATGGTTATTGCTTATCCGCTGGTAGTTACTATCCCGGGCGTGATCGGGACTTTGAAGATCAATTGGATCAAGTCAGCAGCGGTCCTCGGAGAAAAATTCAACTGGACCACCAAACCCGAGCGTTTCCAGGGCTGGTACCAGTCTTATCCTTTAAAAGGCGATTCTTCCGCCGCCATCATCCTTCTTTCAAAATGGAACAGCGCAACACATAAAAGGGATACCATTGCACACAACAAGCTTGTTTTCCAGGGAACAGTCAATACATGGACACAGTTTGACGCTGCAATCACATACAGGGACAATACTACCATGCCTGATTCGATCACTGTTCTTTTACTTTCATGTGCAGGCTACTCAGCCTCCGACATGATGGGTTCAGTGGGACAACCCGGCAGCCAGGCCTATTTCGATGATGTCACCATCACCAATGTTGCCGGCATTGAATATGTTTTCCAGCCTTCGGTTGATGTGAAGATCAGTCCGAACCCTGCTTCTTCCTATATCAATGTTAAGCTTGACAAGGTGATGAAAGACGGCTCACTGGAAATTTATGACGGCCAGGGCAGGAAAACAGGGCAGTTCGAAATGAGAGAAATTTCAGCTCAGATCAATGTAAGCAACCTGAGCCCGGGAGTATATTATTATCGTTTCAGGAATGCCGGGGAAGTTGTGAATACCGGATCATTTATCGTAAACCGATAACCTTGAGCCGTGATCCGGTTCACGTGTCGCGTTAAACCAGAATTGAGAAACTAATAAACTAAACTGACATGACTGAAGTAACAAGTTCCAAAATGGCGATGGAGCTCGAGGATAAATACGGAGCTCATAACTATCACCCGCTTCCCGTGGTCCTTGCCAAAGGAAAGGGCGTTTTCATGTGGGATGTGGAAGGCAAGCGTTATTACGATTTCTTGTCGGCCTACTCAGCCGTCAACCAGGGACACTGCCATCCGAAGATCACCAAAGCACTGATCGACCAGGTTCAGACTCTTGAGCTTACCTCGCGTGCATTTTACAATGACGTACTGGGAGCATATGAGAAATTCATCACAGAATATTTCGGCTACCAGAGGCTCCTGCCGATGAATACCGGCGCCGAGGGAGATGAGACGGCTCTGAAGCTGACCCGTAAATGGGCCTATAAGGTAAAAGGCGTTCCCGAGAACCAGGCCAAGATCATTTGCTGCGAGAATAACTTTCACGGGCGGACGATATCGGTGATATCCATGTCGACCGACCCTCAGGCAAGGGATGACTTCGGACCGTTCACCCCCGGGTTCATAACCATTCCTTACAATGATCTTCCTGCCCTTGAAAAGGCCCTCCAGGACCCCACAGTTGCAGGATTTCTGGTTGAGCCTATACAGGGTGAGGCCGGGGTATTCGTGCCCGACGAAGGCTACCTTAAGAAGGCATATGATCTTTGCAAGTCTAAGAATGTATTGTTTATTGCGGATGAGGTGCAGACCGGTATCGCACGTACGGGAAAACTCCTGGCCTGCGACTGGGAAGGCTTCAAACCCGATGTATTGATTCTCGGCAAAGCTCTTTCGGGAGGGGTGTATCCCATCTCGGCTGTTTTGGCCGATGACCACATCATGATGACCATTCATCCGGGAGAACACGGATCGACTTTTGGAGGAAACCCTGTTGCCGCCCGCGTTGCCATTGCAGCACTTGAAGTGGTAAGGGATGAAAAACTGGCCGAAAATGCCCAAAAGATGGGAGAGCTCTTCCGTTCGGAGATCAGGAAGATCAACTCACCTTTCATCGAACTCGTTCGCGGGAAAGGATTGCTGAATGCTGTTGTGATCAAACCCCATAACGGTAAGTTCGCCTGGGACGTTTGTCTTAAAATGCGGGATAACGGATTGCTGGCCAAGCCTACTCATGACCATATCATCCGCTTTGCTCCTCCTCTGGTGATCAACGAGGCACAGATACTCGAAGCGGTTGCTATTATCAAAGAGTCGATAAAGGAGTTGGAATAAACCGGGTACTGGGGACTGGTGAATAGTGAATGGTGACTTAGAACCGGTTCCCCGTTCCCTGCTCCCCGTTCCCTGCTCCCCGTTCCCCGTTCCCCGTTCAGAATCCCGCTACCAGCTTGAGATTGAAAAGCCGCGGAGTAAGGTAATTCGGAACATTGTACTGCC
>JAPLDL010000005.1 GCA_026391735.1 Bacteroidota bacterium
AGACAGCTTTCTTTCCCTGGTTCAGAAGACTAAGATCATGGAATAAAGATTAACAAAATAAATTATGAAACGTACATTTCTTTTATTAAGCATTCTGTTTTACTGTTCCATTGCAGGATGGGCGCAGAAATCACCCTGGACTTTCCAGCAATGTTTGGATACGGCGCTCAAAAGGAACATCTCGGTGAACCAAACCAGGCTTTCGAATGAATTGAATAAGATAAGCCTGGAACAGTCCCGGGCAAACCGTATCCCCAGTTTTAGCGCCAGTGTCGGAGAATCATTCAACTTCGGTAAAAATGTTGATGCCACGACCAACAACTTTGTTATTGGTACATTCCATTCGGGGAATTACGGCCTGAGTGCCAGTTACAACCTGTTCAACGGTTTGCAGAACAATAACACGATCAAACAATACAAACTGAACATAGAATCCGGTAAATTTGATATTGAGAACGCCAGGAATGCGGTAATTCTTAGTGTCACGACCGGCTACCTGCAGATATTACAACAATATGAGATCCTCAAAGTAGCCCAGAACCAGCTTGCAGCGGATTCGGTGCAGGTTGACAGGACCCAGAAAATGCTGAACGTCGGTAGGGCTGCCGAGAGTGATCTTCTGCAAATCCAGTCACAACTTGCAACAGATTATCTTTCATTTGTAAATGCGCAGAATCAACTGGATATTGCAAGGGTAACCCTGATGCAGCTGATGCAGATCCCGGTGATCGATAAATTTGACGTGGAAGTCCCGACGCTTGTTGAACCCGGGCTTGATCTCCTTCAAAGCAAGGAAGTGATTTACCAGAAAGCCTTGACAGTGATGCCCCAGATTCAATCGGCCTCTCTTAAGACCTCCAGTTCCCTGATGGCCATTAAAATAGCCACCGGCGCCCGTTGGCCAAGGCTGTCTTTTTCGGCGGGGCTGAGTTCAAACTATGCTTCGAGCGGCAGAAACCCCGACGTAAATGCTGAGGGCTATCCCTGGTACGACCAGGTATGGAATAATGTAGGACAATCAATGAACCTTAGCCTGAGCATCCCGATCTATAGTAACAGGTCAATACAATCCAGCATCGAACGGGCAACAGTAAACTCAAAAACTGCCGCACTGAACGAGCTCAACACCCAGCAGACCCTTCGGATGAATATTGAACAGAGCTATACCAGCCTGAAGTCTTCTGCAAGGTCTTTTGAAGCAGGCAAGATTCAACTTAGTTCCACAGAGATCACATACAAGAATGCAGAGAAGAAGTATGATGTCGGGGTCATGAGCGTAACCGACTATCTGATTCAGAAAAACAACTATATAAACTCGGTATCGAATTTAATACAGGCAAAATATAATTTCATTTTTCAGTCCAAGATCCTTGATTTTTACCAGGGGAAGGCAATATCATTTTAAAAATTTAACTCATTATATCAAATGAAAAAGACTTATTGGATTATCCTGATTGTTGTTGTTCTTGCCCTGCTCACAGGGGCTTATTTCATATTCGGAAAGAAGACTGAAAAAGCAGTGGAATTTCGCACGGGGAAAGTTGAAAAAGGAGACGTGCAGGTAGTTGTAACGGCTACAGGGACCTTAAGCGCCGACACCACGGTTGCCGTAGGCACGCAGGTATCGGGGATCATCACAAAGATTTTTGTGGATTTCAATTCGGTTGTCCGCAAGGGCCAGGTTATAGCAGTTCTTGACACTACTTTCCTTGCTGCTTCCGTTGAGGATGCAAAGTCCAGCCTTTTCAGGACCCAGGTTCAGACCAGGCTTACCAAGCGTAACTATGAACGCAACAAGACTCTTCTGGAACAAAAAGTCATAGCGCAGTCCGACTTTGACCAGAGCCTCTCTGATTATGAGACCGCACAGGCTAATGAAAGATCATCTAAATCATCGCTTGACAGGGCTTATATCAACCTGCGTTATGCCACTATCATAGCCCCGGTCTCAGGGGTAGTCATTTCAAGGAGTGTTGATGTGGGGCAAACGGTAGCTGCAAGTTTCAGCACTCCTACCTTGTTTTCCATTGCCAACGACCTTACAAAGATGCAGCTCCAGGCGAGCATTGATGAAGCCGATATAGGGAAGATAAAAGTAGGCCAGGATGTCACTTTCAGGGTTGACGCTTATATGGACCAGACATTCTCTGGAACAGTAAGGCAGGTCAGGCTTCAGCCGGTGACCTTGCAGAATGTCGTAAATTACACAGTGGTTATTGACGTGCCGAATCCCGAGAAGAAGCTTATGCCTGGTATGACGGCAAACCTAACTGTTAAGATACAGGAAGCGCTCAACGTAATTAAAATACCTTCGGCCTCGTTGAGGTTTTGGCCACCTCAGGATTATCTTGACAAACACATGAAAGAATACCCCGATTCCACTCAGAAGATGCTGGATAGGATATTGAAGTTTATGGCCCGCAGGCAATCCGGACAGGGTTTTGGCGGCCAGGGCGGAAGCGGAGGACAAGCAGGTTCCGGTATGGCGGCAGGCAATGGAGCACAGGCAGCTGGTGGCGGACAACAGTCGGCAGCCGGCGGTCGGCAGCCGGCAGGTGGAGGGCAACAGTCAGCGGCCGGCGGTCAACAGATGGCAGGTGGCGGACAGCGGTCGGCAGGCCAGGGACGCCAGGGCTGGGGCGGCCAGGGCGGCGGCTTCAACCGCCAGAAAATGGGCATGGTCTGGGTAAAACAAGGCGAATTGCTTATTCCTCACCGGGTTAAAACCGGGATATCCGATAACAGCTCTACAGAAGTGGAAGGTAATTTAAAAGAAGGAGATGAACTGGTGACCGGCATAGTAAATACAAGTTCAACCCAGCAAACAACCCAGCAGCAAAACCCGTTTGCACCTTCAATGGGTCGTCCACCCCAGGGCGGCGGCGCCGGTGGAAGAGGAGGGCGCTGATATGAAAGAGACTATCATTTCGGTTAATCACCTGGTCAAGATCTATAAAATGGGAGACCTCGAAGTCCATGCTCTGAGAGGGATCAAGCTCGACATCTATAAAAGCGATTTTGTGGCCATTATGGGGAAAAGCGGTTCAGGCAAATCCACATTCATGAATATCGCAGGCTGCCTCGATGTCCCCACGAAAGGCGATTATATGCTCGATGGCGTGGATGTTGGGAAACTGAATAAAGACCAGCTCGCCCATCTGCGGAATAAAAAGATTGGATTTGTATTCCAGTCATTCAATCTTCTTTCCCGTACATCAGCTCTTGAAAATGTTGAACTGCCCCTGATGTACAACAGTAAGATCACTTCAAAGGAAATGAAGGAGCGCTCCATTAATGCTCTTGAGGAAGTAGGACTTGCCAGCCGTTCGCACCATTTTCCAAGCCAGCTCTCCGGGGGGGAACAGCAAAGAGTTGCCATCGCCAGGGCCCTGGTAAACAACCCTGTTGTGATCCTTGCAGATGAACCTACCGGGAACCTGGATACACGCACATCCGTAGAAGTAATGAGCATTTTCCAGAAGCTGAATACCCAGGGTATCACGGTCATTATCGTGACCCATGAACCCGATATTGCAGCATATACGAACAGGAATGTGACCTTCAGGGACGGACGAATTCAAAAGGATTTAACTGTAGAAAAACCCCGGAATGCCGCGGCAGAACTTTTAACCATGCCCGTTTTATCAGAGGAGGATACAATATGAAACTCAGAAACCAGTTAAAGGCAGCATTAAGGTCCTTAGGCAAAAATAAAATGAGGACATTCCTCACCATGCTGGGGATCATCATCGGTGTTGCATCGGTGATAGCCATGCTAGCCATTGGGCAGGGTTCCAAGGAAAGCATCCAGAAACAGATCGCTAACCTCGGCACCAACCTCCTCACCGTGTTCCCTTCGGCCAGTATGACCGGTGGAGTAAGGATGGAAGCTGGTTCCAGCGTGAAGTTGACAATGGACGATTACAAGGCGGTTTCCAGCCGCTGCCCGGCCGTTTTATATTCCACCCCAACTGTCAGGACAAGCGGACAGCTTATTGCAGGAGGGCAGAACTGGAGGACCACGGTATGGGGAGTATACCCTGATTATTTCAATATCCGTAATCTTGATATTGACAAAGGGGCAGCCTTCACACTGAATGACGACCGAACAGCAACCAAAGTCTGCGTGATAGGGCAAACAGTGAATAAATACTTATTTGGTGAAGGCCAGGATCCCACCGGAAAGATCATCCGCATTAACAAAATTCCTTTCCAGGTTATAGGCCTGATAGCTACAAAAGGACAAAATGCCTGGGGGCAGGACCAGGACGATATCGTGATTGCGCCTTTCAATACCGTACAGGTACGTATGATGACTGTCGCTTATATCCAGAGCATCATGCTTTCGGCCACATCAGAAAAAATGATTCCCGAAGCTACCGATGAAGTCACCCAGGTTTTAAAGGAACGGCACAGGCTGGGGCCTTCGGAAGACCCGGATTTCAGCATTCGCTCTCAGGCTGATATCTCCAGCGCGGCAACTGCAACCTCCAGCATACTGACAGCACTCCTCGCCAGCATCGCAAGTATTTCCCTGCTCGTGGGTGGTATCGGCATCATGAATATCATGCTGGTATCGGTAACCGAAAGGACCCGGGAGATTGGCATCAGGATGGGCGTAGGTGCCAGAGGCCGGGACGTATTGCTCCAGTTCCTTATCGAAGCCCTGATGATCAGCCTTATCGGTGGGTTACTTGGCGTCGGACTCGGGATTGTTGCCTCAGGCGTGATAGCCAGTATTATGAGCTGGCCTGTAACTATAACTATTCAATCTATTGTGCTTTCGTTTATGTTTTCGACCGTGATAGGAATTTTCTTCGGCTGGTACCCGGCCCGCAAAGCTGCAAGCCTGAATCCGATCGATGCTTTAAGATACGAATAGACTGCTGATTACTTTCTCCCTGTAAGATCAAGTATCCCGTTGATGAAAGTCAGTGGATGGGGCGGATTGCCTGGTACGTAAAGATCAGGCTTTACCGTTTCAAGGAAGCTCCTGTTTGTTACAGGACTATTCTCAAAGATGCCCCCGCTGATTGCGGCTGTCCCGGCAAGGACCACAATTTTTGGCGAAGGAATTGCATCGTAACAGATCTGCAGTGCTTTGGCCATATTCCCGCTGATGGGACCGGTGACAACAATGCCGTCGGAATGCCTCGGGGATGCAACGAATTCAATGCCATAACGGCCCATATCAAAGTTCACGTTCCCGGCTGCATTGAGTTCCATTTCGGCCGAATTATCTCCGCCCGCCGAAACCTGGCGCAGTTTCAGTGCATGCCCAAAGTAAGAATGTATCTCTTTTTTTACCAAAGCCTTGTCGATTGTTATCGGCTTATCTTCCCCGGTTTTTATAATAAGACTCTCCCTGCTGTTTGTTGCCAGCCTGTGATCGTTGGTAAACCGTATCTTCCCTGAAGTGGCGAAGCTGCATTCCATGCAGAATTCGCATTTCCCGAGGTCAAGGCTGAAAGGCCCTGAAGTGATAGCTCCCGTGGGGCAAACAATCTCAGCCGATTTTTCTTCAGCAGGCGTAATATCGCTGCTTATCACAGGCCGGCCGCGGAACCCTTCAGGAATAAAGCTCTTGCGAAGGTCCTTCACATATTGCCGTCCGTGCTGATGAAATATTTTAAAAATGCTTAAAGCCATTTTTTAAAGATCGTTTCCACAATACGATAAATTAAAACTCTTGTTACATAAGGGGAAATCGGAGATTTCCTGGTTCCTTACAGCCAGCGCCAACGCCATCCAGTTATGGAATGAAGGGTCTTTTACTTTGTAATGAATGATATTCCCATTCTGGTCTGTGACTGCGGAATGCATTATCTCACCCCTCCAGCCCTCGGCCAGCGACAAGGCAAAGCTTGCAGGCTGAAGTTTGAATTCATATAAGGGTTGAGCCAGATCCCTTTCAAAATCCTTTCCTGTAAGAAGATCCCTGATCAGCAGAATTGATTTCTCAACTTCCTGCTTCCTGAGCATGGCCCTGGCCCAGACATCCCCCTGGTGAAGGGTTACGGGCTCATAAACTGAATCTGTAAAGGCCTGGAAGGGATGCGACCACCGGATATCACGGTTGACCCCGCTGCTTCTGGCAGCCATTCCTACAGCACCGATCATCCCTGCCTGGCGGGCACTAACTTTACCGATACCTTCAAAACGGCTGAGGACGCTGGGGTTTGTGAACATCTCATGAGTGATCTGCCCGTATCTTTCTTCTACCTCTTTCAGGTTTGAAAGGAGGATTTTAATAAAACCTCCGCTTAAAGGATAATGGCTCCCACCCGTCCGTACAAGCCCTTTCCCAAAACGGTTCCCGCACCACGACTGCGTTGTGTTGATGATAATGGTTCGCAAGGCTTCATTCACAACCTGTCCGAACTGGTAGGCAATATCGGTGCAAAGTGCTGCCGTGTCGCCTATGTGGACTGCGATCCGTTCAAGTTCAAGAGCAATAATGCGTTCGCTTTGCACGACTTTAGCAGGTGTTATCCCGGCAAGGGTTTCCAACAGCTGGGCATGGGCGATTGAGTGACCCACTGCCGTGTCGCCTGAAATGCTCTCAGCCAATACTGCACGCTGTATTCCTGAATGCTTTTCCAGGAATATTGATTCTATTCCCCTGTGCTGGAAACCCAGCTGTATCTCAAGGTGCAGGACTTTCTCTCCATTGCAGCTGAAGCGGAAATACCCGGGTTCAATGATCCCTGCATGGATGGGGCCTACGCCCACTTCATGGATGCCTTCGCCTTCGATAGAATAAAAGGGATACGGGATGCGGGATGCGGGATGAATGATTCCTGCATCCTGCATCCTGCATCCTGCATCCAGGTTATGCAAACGTACCGGCTTCATCCACGGGTGTCCTGTGAATTCCACCCCATATTGTTCACGGATCTCTCGTTCAAACATATGAAATGAAGGATGGGAGACAGTGAGAGAATCAAGCACAGGCAGGGGAGAGGCTTGCTGTTCATGTGAAAGCAGTATTAATAAATGATCACTGTCGGAAGCGATGCAGCAGAAGAACCTGAGTGCTGCGCCCAGCGGGACCGCGTGATAGGTAACGATATGGCATCCCTCATCCGCCATCAATAAATTTATCTTATCCATGAATGAAGGATAATCAAGGACAGGGATATCTTTAACCTGAACAACGAATGGATTGGATTTCATCACGACCATCATGATATCACGATCATCACGTTTTTCAATCATTTCGGCAGGTTTTGAATGATATCATTGATCAGTTCCCTGAAAAATGCCGGTTGGGTAAAGCAGATCAGAATGACTATCCCGAACAGCACAAACTGCGAAACGGATTGCCAGGGGTTTACTTTTTCACGCGGCTTCAGGCTTTGTGTTCTTGGTTCCGAAAAAACGATATGAAGAACTCTTGTAAGCAGGGCATACAGCACGAAGCAAAGCAGTAATGCGGCCACTGCCATGTAAAGGTAATTCCCGTTTGCGACCATTGCCTTAAACATCAGAAGTTCCGAAATAAACATCCCTGAAGGAGGAATAGCTGTAATGCAAACAAGACCAAGCAGAAGTGCCGTAGCGCCGGCCGGGTAAAGGTTCATGTAATTGCCCGATTCATCCAGGTTATAAGTCCCCATGATCTTGTACGACTGGCCCATCTGGTAGAACAGCCCGGCCTTGGCAAAGGAATGCAGGATGATATGCAGTATCGCAGCATAATAGCCAATGCCTCCCATTCCAAGGGCTATTGCAACGATACCCATGTTTTCGAGACTTGAGTATGCAAGCATGCGTTTGTTGTGCTTGGCTTTGAGCATGTACCCGGCTGAAATCAGCAGGGACAGGAAACCCGAAAGAAGCAGCACATGATTCATAAAAGGCAATATCGGAGTTGCCGAAAACAGTGCATAGATGCGGAAGATGGCCAGGAAGCCAACGTTCATCAGGGTTGTTGAGATGAAAGCGCTGATCGGCGGAGGAGCCACTGTATGCGCATCCACGGTCACAGTATGCATGGGGAAGAGACCCATTTTGGTGCTGTAGCCTACAAGTACGAATACAAAAGCAATCTTCAGGTAAAGGGGGTTGGCCAGTTTTGCGATCTCGGTGATTGATGAAAACGAAAGGTGAAGCAAACGGGCATCACGCACGGTGAAACCCAGGAAAAGAATACCGATGTATGCCAGCGCAATACCCACGGAACATACGAAGACATATTTCCAGGTGGCTTCAAGGGCCATTGCAGTCCGGTCATGATAGATGAGGGCCGCAACTGAAAGAGTCGTAGCTTCCACGAAGATCCAGACGGTAGTCATCCCGTTGGCAAAATAAGCGCCGGTCATGGATGCAATCAGGGCTATTAATGCTGCATGATAAATGGCATAGGTCCTCGGGGAGTCGTTGCTGACATAGATAAACCCGTGAAACACCGTGGTTACAGTAAGTATCGAAAGTACCGATTGAAGTAATAAACCAAGAGTATCGAAGGTGAAATAATCCAGAACGGTTTCACCCCTGTGCATCCAGCAGTAAACCGTAAATGCAATATGAACAAGCACGTAAAACGATGCCAGGGTTCTTGCCAGGGCTTTGGAATGGATCAGGCCGACCAAAAGACCCAGCGCCAGGGAAACGGCGAAGAAGAGGATGAATATGTAAGCAGCCTCAGTCATCTTTCAAAATCGTTAGGTCATCGGTCTGTTGCCTCAGCCGCATTACAAAGATCCCAAGGATGAGCACGCTTACAAATATATCCAGCAGTATCCCCAGGTTAATCAGCATAGGGATCTCGCTTCCTATGGCCAGGGACAGCAAAAGCACAGCATTTTCAATTACCAGGAAACCTATAAGGTGTGAAAAGATCTTCCTGTGCGAAATGATCAGGAAGAGTCCTGTGTATATTGCAAAAAATGAAACAATAAAGAACATCAGGTTATAGGGGGTAGCATTCATCGAAAAGGAGACGACGATGCTGAGCAGGAGTCCCAGGGTCACCATGAGCAGTGAATAAAAAGAGGGGAGCGCTTTTTCATGGACTCTTGCGACACCGGTTTTACGTATTACATTAAACAACAGGTATGGTACAATGATCACTTTGAAGAGCAGGGTTTCTATGGTAACAAACAATACTGTTGCCAGGGTTATCCTGTCGAGTTGCATGAAGGAGATTCCAAACAGCAAAAGGCCCTGCAACCCGACCAAACCGGCATATATCCTGAACCTCTCGGTAACACTGAGGTAGATCAGGCTGATCGCAAAAACGATGATGAGCATCAGGGTCATGTCAGCGGATGAGGTTGCGGGTTAATAACAAAACAAGTATAAATCCTATGAGGGCGATGGAACTCAGGGTCACGATGAACTGGGGATTTTTAGCCAGTTTTTTTCTTGCGCGGAATGATTCCATAAGCCCGATGGCAGCAGCGAATGCGGCCTGAACCAGGAAGAACAGCATCACATTCGCGCTCAGCCATCCGCCGTTAACAGGTAAAATCAGATTCGCTAAAAGTCCGCCGTACAAGACGAATTTAAGGTTTGTTCCGGTCTGGATCAGAGCAAGGTCGACCCCGCTGTAATCAAGTATCATCACTTCGTGGACCATGGTAAGTTCGAGATGCGTTTTAGGGTCATCCACAGGCATACGGCTGTTCTCAATCATGGCGATCTGAACCAGCAGGTAAATTGCGATGGCGCCTGTGATGAGCGAAAATTCCCCTGCAAACTGGAAATGAGAGAAGATTTCATGCATTGAAAGATGGCCGGAAAGCAGGGCAAGTGTTCCAAACAGTATAAAGAAGGCAGGTTCGGTGAGCATGGAATAAAGGGCTTCGCGGTTGGCTCCCATTCCTTCGAAGCTGCTCCCGGTATCCAATGCACCAAGAATGAATAACAGCTTCCCCAGGGCGAGCAGATAGGCAAAGAGGATGAAATCGCCTTCAAATCCCATAATAGATGGCATGCCCGGGAATGGCAGAAGCATCAATGCGCAACAAATAGTAGCAAGATAGACAGCAGGCGCCAGCCTGAAGATATAGCTGGTCGTTGTACTGAATACGCTGCTTTTCCTGAACAGCAGGAAGATGTTATTCCAGGGTTGCAGTATTCCCGGACCTTTACGGCCGCTGGCAATGCTTTTCACCCTCAGGATGATTCCCGGGAAGAATATTGCAGATACTATGGCCAGCAGGGCTCCCGTCATATGATTTTAAGGTATAAAAGTGCAAAAATCAGGAGAATGAAAATAAACGCATACAATATGTAATGGCGGATATTCCCGGTTTGCAGGCGCGCCAGTTTTTTCAGGACCAGCATTGTAAAGTCAGTGAGTTTGTTCAGTATCGAACGAAAAATATCGAATGGATGAATGCTGAATGACCGATGTGACGGAAAAATTTCATCATCATGAATCGGTCGATATTCAACTTTAGAACGTAAAACCGGTTGGGCAATTTCGAGAAAGTTATCAGCATAGGAGGTACCCGTATATTGTTGGCGCGCACTTGTATTCATGGATCCACATCCCCAGGTAGGACCATATTCCACAGTTCTGGATTTAAGGAGAAAATGCCTGACAAACATCAGCACGGATATCATAATAATCAGGATAATGCTTATCAATGATATCTTTGTGAATACCCCTGAAAGAGAACCCATGATGGGTAATGGTTCCAGGTGGAACTCCGTTGAGATCAGGTTTATCAAGGGGTTTAGAAAGATCATGGGTAACAGACCGATCACCACAATCAGTCCGGCAATCAGATATTGGGGAAACAGCATTCCGAATTCGGCTTCCGAAACAGGATGTTTGATTTCGGTGCGCGGACTTCCAAGGAAAACGATCCCAAACGCTTTGGAAAAACAGAAAATCGCCAAACCTCCGATCAGAGTCAGGGAGACCAGGGCAAGAAGCAGGGTGATCGAAAGGTAAGCGCTGCCTGCAGATAAACCCTTAAATAATCCGATATAAATAAGGACTTCTGAAATAAATCCGTTCAGGGGAGGTAAACCGCAAATAGCAACCGCACCGATCAGGAACAAAGCGGCTGTTTTTGGCATTTTATGTATCACTCCGCCAAGCTGGTCAATATTGAGGGTATGGAATGCCTTGTAAACAGAACCGGTACTGAAAAACAGCAAGGACTTGAAAAGGGAATGATTCAGGACATGTAACAATGCGCCTGAAAAACCAAGTAAAGTCAGCAAGGGATTTTGCAACCCAAGACCTATTGTCCCCAGTCCAAGACCGATCCCGATGATCCCGATATTCTCGATACTATGGTATGCCAGTAACTTTTTAAGATCATGCTGGGCAATCGCCAGCATAACGCCAAACAGTCCCGAGAAGGCCGATACGACTAAGATGATCCACCCGATCAGGAATAAATCGGATTGGACTGAGATCAGCACTCTGACAATTCCATAAATACCCATCTTGATCATGACACCCGACATTACCCCTGAAACATGTGATGGAGCAGCAGGATGGGCTTCGGGCAGCCAGGTATGAAAAGGTATGAACCCGGCCTTGACCGCAAACCCTGCAAAGAAAATCAGAAAAAGAACAATATTGTTATGGTTTGCAAAGTAAGCCGGAAGTGCATCAAAGCTCATTTGCCCGGTTCCTGCCTCGGTGAGAAGGAAGGCGATGAGCAGGAATACAAAACCGATATGCATCTGGACCAGGTAATTGACGGCTGTTTTCAGGGTGGACCGTTTTTCAGCCTCGAATAATATCAGCATGAAAGAAGAAACGGCCATCAATTCCCAGGCAATAAGGAATGATAGCCCGTCGCGAAGTGTAAGCACAGCCAGCATGGAAAGATGCAGCCAGGTATAGCTGAAATTGTGCAAGGCAAACTGGGCAGGATTCTTTACTCCTGCGTAGGCCTTAAGATACCCTCTTGAATACAGTATCCCGGTAATGACAGTAAAGTTCGTGACCAGTATGAAAAATGAACTGAGTTTATCTATGGTAAACCGTAACTCGCCAAGGTACCCCTTGAATATCCAGTTTGTAGAAAAAAGAGAGGCTGACAGCGAGTTACCTGAAACATTACCGGCAATATAAGGAGAGCCGATAAATTGTAACGCAGCAGGCACAGATGTTACAATACTGATAAACAATATCAGTGTGAGAGTATAGTAATATCGGTACTTTCCAGGGACTACCAGGATAAGAAATGAACCAAGTACTGCAGCAGGAATAAAAAATTGCTCCATCGCGTCTGCAAAATAACGCCATTATGCAGTTCGAAGTTTATTTGATAGGAGAACTTATAAACAGGGAAGTGGTGAAAAACCTCCTTGAAATAGATTCAATAAATTCTTACTTTTTGAAGATCAATAGTATTTATCAACCTTGGGGTTTCCTTTGCTGTCATAATAAGTCCACTTCCCGCTTTTTTTCCCGTTGGTTAAATATCCGTCGAAATCCTTCAGCCCATTCTTATGATAACCCACCACAGGACCGGTATACGGAGCCCCGTCAAGGAATTTTATTGCACCGCCCTTCAATCTTGTCCATGGTACAGGTTCCTGTGCTTTCTCAACTTTTGCTTCGGGGGCGCGGGCTTCATGCGATTTTGCAGGTTTTGGCGCCACGGCAGCTTTCTTTTCCGGAACTGCTGCTGCAGCAGCTGCCGCTGCCGGAGCCACAGTACCGGGAACGGAATCCACTAACGATCCCTCATTGGATAATAATTTCCCATATTTGTATGTTTCCAGAGCCTGTTGCTGTCCGTTGTCTCTCCAGTAAGTCCAGGTACCATCTTTGACCCCTTCCTTAAAATTGCCTTCCATTTTCTTTTGTCCGTTTGGGTAATAATGGACCCACAAGCCTTCACGCAAACCTTTATCAATCCTTCCCTGCATGGCAACTTTCCCGTTATTGTACTCAACTACCTCCCCGGTGAAGGGTTTATCTTTGTTAGCAAGGTAAAAAACACCATTACGATCCTGCAACTGGCTGAAAGTCGCAACATCAGAAGAACAGGCATAAAGAAATATCAAAATGCCGGAAATGAGTAAAATCTTTTTCATGACTCATGTTTTTAAGTTCAAACTTACAATTTTTTTGACTTTAATCGATTTCGGTTTTCTTTAACTTTAAATTACAAAGTGGAATTCAAGCTCTAAGATAATAATTCTTTCTCCAATACAGGAAAACCAAATTTATTTTTCTGCCTTATGAAGAGGGTAAAGCCTTAACCTGTTAAAGCGCTGCAAAATAATTAGTCTATATATAAAACTTTCTTATTTTCTTCGTACATTTGGATGTACCCTTAGGTTACAGAGCAACGGGATTTGATTCAATTGCGATATGAACCATCTTTCCATCATCATATGCAGCCTGTTGATAATCAGCCTTCATGCAAATGCATCGAATCAAGAGAGCTTTAGTCATGACAGTACATTCACTGGCGGCTCTGTTATAATCCCGTTCAGCAGTGGCCATCCATTGCCATTCGACGAACCATGGGATTCGGGGACGTTTGTAAACAACGAATGGCATCATACAGGTAACTGGATTGTTAATCTGCTGACCGGCAATCCTTTACCATGTGCAGATTTCAGGGGGCAACCGGCCCTCTCCAACTATTCCGACACTTTGCGAAGCCTGCTTATCGATGCAGCACCTTATACCTGTGCAAGGATATGGCTTGACTATGATATCAAACTGGACGACAAAAACCATACAGGGAATGAGTATCTGGCTGTTGAAAAACTTGCCGGAGGATTTAGCAGGAAAATAACCGAATATAAAAATGAAGGCAATGTTGACTGGACAAGCGAACATCTGGAACTGACATACACTATCGGGCAGACTTTCAAAATACAATTCAGAGCGCATGGCAGCAACTCAGTTGATTTACATCACTGGTATGTTGACAACATCCATGTTTACGCCAGTTGCAAGCCGCCAAGGCAGTTAAACTATTATCGGAGCCACAGAATAGTCAACCTTTCATGGTCAATCCCGAATTGCAGCCCATTGGAACCCTTTCAAATAGATTACGATGACGGTACCTATGAAAACGGGATCGCCAACCCACCCGGATACACCTATTCGTTTGGTAATATGTTTGTTCTTCCTCCGGGTTCAAACGGGTATCTTACTTCATTCGACTGTTTTTTTTACCAGAGTGGAACCAGCAGCCCTGTTAGCCTAACTATGGATGTATATGATGATAACTATAACCTGCTCGGTTCATCGGCTCCTTTCATACAGGGAAACGGGGTATGGCAGAATATACCGGTCCCTTCAATTCCTTTCATTAGTACATTTTATGGGATGGTCAACGAAAATGGCACACCAACACGACCTAACTGGCTGGGTTTTGATGATGACGGTCCTTATGCCAATACCGACTACGGAATGTATTATGATGGCGCAGGCACATGGGGTACCATCGGTTCATTGATCGGTGATCATGGCGTATATCTTGAAAGGGCCAATGGCTTAATCTCGTCTAAGTCAGAAAGAACCTTCTCAATTGCTACTGGTCAGTCCCCTTACTCTGATAATCCCACCACCGGTTCATTACAGGGGTATAATATATTCAGGACTGATTCGACGGGTTGGCCTTTAACTTTTCATAAACTGAATACAAACCTGGTTCCCAGTACCAGCTATATCGATAGTTTACCTTATGTGGAAGCTGGAGAATTTAAATATTACATTACTTCTGTCTTCAGCGACACCATTGACAATACCTTCCTTTGTGAATCGACCGGTAGTGATACAATTCGTGTTTGGGTCGGATGGGGAATTGAAACAGAAGAAAACATAAAGATTACCGTTTACCCAAATCCCGCCACCGATAACATTTACATGAAAAGCGAGTACTCGATCATTTCAACAGAAGTAATGGATTATACCGGCCGTATTGTGTACAGCAATCCAGACCTTCAGGGAAAGATTTCTCAAATCAACGTATCAACTTTAAATTCAGGTATTTACATGGTCAAAATTGTTACAGACCATGGCATAGGAGTTAAAAAAATCACAGTCAGGCATTGAGCTTAGGCAGGGAAATAAAAAAAGGCCGGCATTTATTCAATACCGTCCTTTTCTATATTTCTCAGTAGCCCCGATAGGAATCGAACCTATATTTAAAGTTTAGGAAACTTCCGTTCTATCCATTGAACTACGGGGCCAATGGGGCGGCAAAGGTATAAAAATTATTTTATATCGCCTCCGTTTTGGGATCCCTCATCTGGAGTAACAAAAAACAAAGTACCATCAGGGTTTTCGGCCATCAGGATCATGCCCTGGGAATCAATGCCTTTGAGTTTGCGTGGAGCAAGATTCACAAGAATGCTCACACGCCGGCCAATAATTTCTTCGGGTTTGAAATACGCCGCAATACCAGAAACAACAGTTCGCTGGTCAATACCGGTATCGATTTTGAGCTTAAGTAGTTTGTCGGTCTTGGGAACTTTCTCAGCTTCAAGTATGGTCCCAACCCGGATATCCATTTTAGTAAAATCATCATAGACAATCTCCGGTTTCGCTGGTTTAAGCGAGGTCACAGCCTGGGCTGCTTCATTTGCTGCTTTAGTGTCCATAAGTTTCTGAACCTGTTTTTGAATGGCTTCGTCGTCGATCTTTTCAAATAATAATGAGGGCGGATTTAGCTGCTGACCCGGCTCCATCCAGCTACAATTCAAGGCGTCTTTCCAGGTATGGGCTTTGAGCTGAAGGGTTTCCCTGATCTTTGCTGCCGAAAAAGGGAGGAAGGGTTCGGCAACGATAGACAATTCGGCACAGATCTGCAATGAAATGTTCAAAATTGTTGCAACTCTTTCCTTATCTGACGGATATAGTTTCCATGGCTCGTTATCGGTAAGGTATTTATTTCCCAGCCTGGCGAGGTTCATCATTTCTGAAAGGGCTTCACGGAAGCGGTAAGCATACAGGCTGGTCGCAATCCTTGAAGGAAAGAGTTTCATTTCGGCAAAAGCAGCAAGATCGCCCGGATTCAGAAGGCCCTGCAAAGGCACTTTGCCTTCAAAATATTTATGGGTAAGGACGATGGTGCGGTTCACAAAATTCCCGAGGATCGCCACCAGTTCATTATTGTTTTTCGCCTGAAAGTCCTTCCAGGTAAAGTCATTGTCCTTGGTCTCAGGGGCGTTTGAAGTGAGCACATAACGCAACACATCCTGTTTGCCCGGGAAGTCTTCAAGATATTCATGCAGCCATACGGCCCAATTCCTGGATGTCGAGATCTTGTCACTTTCAAGGTTCAGAAACTCATTGGCCGGTACATTGTCGGGGAGAATATATGAACCCTCGGCCTTGAGCATAGCCGGGAAAATGATACAATGGAATACAATATTGTCTTTCCCTATAAAATGCACCAGCTTGGTTTCCGGGTCTTTCCAGTATTTTTCCCAGTCGGATCTCAATTCGCGGGTTGCCGAGATATATCCTATCGGAGCATCGAACCAAACATACAGCACTTTTCCTTCGGCTCCTTCAACAGGGACTTTCACTCCCCAGTCAAGGTCGCGGGTCACCGCCCTTGGCTGAAGGCCCTGTTCTATCCATGATTTACACTGTCCGTAAACATTGGTTTTCCAGTCATCCTTATGCCCTTCCAGGATCCATTCCCTTAGCCAGGGTTCGTATTGATCGAGCGGAAGAAACCAGTGTTTTGTTTCGCGCATTACAGGTGCATTTCCACTCAGGACCGACTTTGGGTTGATAAGGTCGGTTGCATTCAGGGATGAGCCGCATTTTTCGCATTGATCGCCATATGCTTTCTCATATCCGCAGTTCGGGCAGGTACCCGTGATGTACCTGTCGGCAAGAAAATGACCGGTAGCTTCGTCGCAATATTGTTGAGAGACTTTTTCGATAAACTGTCCTGCATCATACATTTTTTTAAAGAACGCCGAGGCGGTTTCATGATGCATGGGATTGGAAGTGCGGGAATATATATCAAAAGAAATTCCGAATTCCTCAAACGATTTTTTAATGATGCCGTGGTATTTATCCACGATCTGCTGGGGAGAAACGCCTTGTTGAAGGGCTTTTATCGTGATAGGTACACCATGTTCATCGGACCCACCGATAAAGATCACATCCTCTCCATTCATCCGCAGAAAACGGACAAAAATATCGGCAGGAACATAAACCCCGGCCAGATGACCAATATGTATAGGCCCGTTGGCATAGGGTAGTGCAGATGTAACAGTATAACGTTTATATTCCGGTCTTTCCATAATAAGCATAACAAAGGACAAAGATACGAATCAATTTTTTACTTTTGCGTATATGATTCAGCCACCATACCTGAAGAAAGGAGACAGGATCGCGATCGTTTCCCCGGCGCGGGCCATATCTTTTGACGAGGTTCACCCGTCTTTGAAGTTATTCCAGAAATGGGGGCTTGAAGTCATTCTGGGATCTTATGTCTTCAACAAGGAACATCAGTTTGCGGGCAGTGATGCACAAAGGCTGAAAGATCTGCAGACTATGCTTGATGATGTCTCCATCAGGGCTGTTATTTGCGCAAGGGGAGGTTACGGTACTGTGAGGATCATAGACAAACTGGATTTTTCAAAGTTCCTGAGGTATCCGAAATGGATTGTTGGTTACAGTGACATGACCGTATTGCATTCCCATATTCACAGGCATTTCGGTATTGAAACCATGCATGGGATCATGCCCCTGAATATGCCCGAACACCAGCTTGGAAGCACGTCCATAGAAACATTAAGGAAAGCTTTATTCGGGGAGGAGATCATCTATTCCAAGCGGCTCGGGCCATTTGACAGGACCGGTGCCGGGGAAGGCATACTTGCAGGGGGGAACCTCTCGATCTTATACAGCTTGATGGGATCGCATTCCCAGATTGATACGAAAGGTAAAATTCTTTTTATTGAAGATGTTGATGAATACCTTTACCATATCGATCGCATGATGATGAGCCTGAAACGGGCAGGGATGCTTAAAGACCTGAAGGGACTGATTACGGGAAGTATGCAGGATATGAGAGACAACACTATACCCTTTGGCAAAACTGCCAATCAGATCATTTTCGAGGCAGTTAAAGAGTACAAATACCCGGTTTGTTTTGATTTCCCTGCAGGCCACGGCCCTGAAAATGTAGCCATGATCCTTGGCCGCAGGGTGAAGCTGATCGTGGATGAGGAGGTGGAGCTGGGATTTTAGCTGGATGACTGGATGACTGGATAGCTGGATAGCTGGATGACTGGTGATACAGCGCCGGGACAAATAATTACACACAATGTCAAAGTCATATGATCTCGGTAAAAAAGGTGAAGACCTTGCAGCAGAACACTTGCTCGGAAAGGGATTTAAGATCCTTGCCCGCAACTTCCGGGCCGGAAAAGCCGAAATCGACATTGTTGCCCTTGATAAAGGAATACTTGTGATCGCTGAGGTTAAGACCAGGAATACGCATTATTTCGGCGAACCGGAAGCCTGGGTCACGCCAGCGAAACAAAAACTCCTTATAAGGGCAGCAAATGCTTTTGTGAAGTACAAAGGATTCAGGGGGGAGGTGCGATTTGATTTGGTTTCTGTGATTGCGGATGATAAGGGTACTGAGATCCGGCATATCCCCGATGCGTTTTATCCTGTCTTGTAAAGAAATGGGATATCAGATGTAAGATATCAGTTATCCGACATCCCACATCTGACATCAGTCAATTATTTTCTCCCGAAATCGGCGGGGATCTCTCCCCAATACTCAGTTTCCCATTTCTTTACAGGGTTATTCCAGGTATTGTTCCTGAGCCAGTTCAGGGCGCGTTCAATCAGCTTGAACAGCTCACGGTTTTTATCTGTAACTTCAAGTTTGGTATTGATGGCACGTTTCCTGAGCCAGGCAATAGCCGTGCGTGAATCGGAATAAATGGGCCAGTTGGAATCCCTCTGTTTGAGATAGGCCAGCGCATGCACAATAGCGAGGAATTCACCAATATTGACTGTCCCCTCAGGGAAGGGACCTACCTTGAAAAGTTCAGCACCGGAAGCCGTGTCAACACCCCGGTATTCAAGTACACCCGGATTCCCACTGCAGGCAGCATCAACGCAGATGCTGTCGGTAATGGGTTCGCCCACCAGGGGATTGCTGCAGATTATTTTTTTTGAAGGCTGAAGTCCTTTCTCCATATACTTCCGGGGGTCGTCGCTGAATGCGCTCAGGGCAAGATCCTTAGTTGGAAAACCCTTGTATTTTGCCCCGTTAAACCCGGCAACCTGTTCCTTGCAGTTATCCCAGCCCTCATAGATCCCCGGTTTCCGGCCATTCCAGACGACGTAATATTTTGATTTAGCCATCGTTTCTTTGTCAGGCCAAATTTATGAGTAATTTTGGACTTTACCTGTGATTAGTTACCAGGCACCAGGCACCAGTCACCAGTCACCTACAGAATGGCATCAATAAAGCGTCTTGCCTCACAAACCGCAGTCTATGGAGTCCCTACTATCCTGGGACGGTTCCTGCAGTACCTACTGGTCATCCTGCTTACGAGAACATTTTCCAAGGCAGAATACGGGACGATCAGTGTGTTTTATTCTTATGCCTCCTTCCTGATGGTGGTCCTGACCTACGGCATGGAAACCGCATTTTTCAGGTTCAGCGAGAAGGAAGAAGATAAGGACAGCGTTTTCAGTACCGGCATGATTTCACTGCTGCTCACTTCCGGTTCTTTCGTTTTCCTGGCCAGCATCTTTTCCGGCTCAATTGCCGGATGGATCGATTATCCTGGTCAGGCCAAATATGTAGTATGGTTTGCCTGGATCCTCGGTCTTGATGCCCTGGTTGCCATCCCTTTTGCACAGCTGAGGTCACAAAATAAAGCCGCAAGGTTCGCAACACTCAGGATGATCAATATCTTCATCAATATCGGGCTCACTCTCTTTTTCATATTGTTTTGTCCTTACGCCTGGGAACATTATCCCTCGCTTCAGGGAGCCCTGGGATTGGTGTACCGTCCCGACTGGGGGATAGAATATGTGTTTATCGCAAACCTTGCAGCCAGTCTGATCACCCTTGCTCTCCTTCTGCCAATGATCATCAGCATGAAATGGAAGATGCATCATGAATTGTGGAAACGAATGCTGTTATATGCATTCCCACTGCTGTTTGCCGGGCTTGCAGGAATGGTCAACGAGACATTCGACAGGTTGATGCTTAGATACCTGCTCCCTTTCCCCAGGAATATTACCGAGGCCCAGGTAGGGATCTACAGCGCCTGTTACAAGATATCCATTCTGATCACCTTATTCGTGCAGGCCTACCGTTTCGCCGCAGAGCCCTTCTTTTTTGCCCATGCAAGAGAAAAGGATGCCAGGCAAACCTATGCACGCATCATGGATTTTTTCGTCATCGCCATTTCCACTGTGTTCCTGGTCACCATGCTATATCTCGACGATATCTTCATCCGTCTTATAGGAAAAGAATTCAGGGAAGGCAAAGGTGTGATCCCCATACTGATGTTCGCCAATATTTTCCTGGGGATTTATTACAACCTATCGATCTGGTACAAGCTAACAGGAAAGACCATTTGGGGGGCCTGGCTCTCGGTTATAGGTGCAATTATCACACTAGCCCTGAACTTCTGGTGGATACCCTTGGGTCCCGACCATCTGATCCATGGATATGTCGGTTCGGCCTGGGCTACGTTTATCTGTTATGGTTCGATGATGGTGATCGCTTACATGCTCGGACAAAAATACTATCCTGTACCATACAGGATCTGGAAAGCAGCCGGATATACCGGCCTTGCATTGCTGCTCTACCTGATCAGCGCTTATCTCCGCATCCCGCATCCCGTATCCCGTATCTTTTTTCACTCCGGATTACTTTTAGTTTTCCTGCTGACTGCTTTCCTCATTGAAAAGCCACGCCTGACCAAGGCCCCCGATTGAGATTTTTATTACCTTTGCACATCAAAATTCCCTATGAAAATCAGGATTGTAAACAATTCCCATCATCCTTTGCCTGCATATGAAACTACTGCTTCGGCAGGGATGGATCTCAGAGCTTTTATCCCCTCTGATATCGTTCTGAAACCTCTCGACAGAGCTTTGGTTTCTACAGGGTTATTTATTGAGCTTCCGAAAGGATTTGAGGCCCAGGTAAGGCCCCGCAGCGGACTGGCGATTAAAAAAGGTGTAACGGTCCTGAATACCCCGGGAACCATTGATGCCGATTACAGGGGCGAGATCAAAGTCATCCTCATTAATTTATCGAATGAGGATTTCGTGGTGAAGGATGGCGAACGGATTGCACAGATGATCATTTCAGCTCACGAACAGGCCGAATGGCACCAGGTGGATATACTGGAGGAAACAAGCAGGGGAGCCGGGGGATTTGGATCTACGGGACATAAGTGAAGGGCGTGATAGCGAGATAATGTGATGAATAAATAATTACTGAATGAAAATTAAAGGACTTATAACAGGTTATATTTTTTTGCTGATAACCCTTTCGGCTGTAAGCAGTCCCGGAATAAAACTGCTTCACTGGGAAGAAGCGGATTCGAGTCTGGCAAAACACGGGAAGAAGCATAAAGGCGACGATAAGCCTCTTCTCGACGTTGAGAACACTGCGATGCTTATAGATGCCAAGAAGGAAGCATTGCTGGGGAATGCCGATAAAGCGATACAGATGTTCACTTATTATATCCAGCACTACCCTAACGATCCTTCAGGGAAATTTGAACTTGCCAGGCTGTATGCAGCTCGTGAGAATTTTGACCAAGCGTATGACCTGATAAAGGATGCCATCCGCCTTGATCCCCAAAATAAATATTACCAGATCTTTCTTGCCGAAGTTTGCCAGCAATGTAAAAAAGAGAAAGAAGCGGTGAGCATTTATGAAAACCTGGTGAAGAGATACCCGGCAGAACTGGATTATTATTTTGAACTCGCAGCACTTTACCTGGTGGTTGGAGACGAAAAGAAAGCTGCTGACATCTACGACATCATCGAAGAAAAGGCTGGCGAAAATGAAGATATCTCGCTTCAGAAAGAGAAGATCTATCTTCACCTCGGGGATATTATAAAGGCGGAATCAGAGCTGCAGAGCCTGATCAACGCTTTCCCCGACGAACCACGCTATCTTTCGATGCTGGCCGAGTTTTACATGGGGAACAACCAATCGGCCAAAGCTTTTGAACTGTATAAGCGGGTTGCCGAAAAAGACCCTAATAATCCGTATATCCATATGTCAATGGCCGATTATTACAGGAAGACAGGAAATAAGGAAAAAGCATTTGAAGAATTAAAACTGGGATTTGCCAATCCCAACCTGGATGTGGATACAAAGGTTAGCATACTGCTCTCGTTTTATACCATCAACCAGATCTATGACCAGCTCAAGGAACAGGCATTTGAACTTTCACATATCATGATCACTACACATCCTGATAACCCGAAAGCATGGTCGATATACGGGGACCTGCTTTCACAGGATAAAAAATATGCTGAAGCAAAGATTGCTTTTATGAAAGTGATCAGCCTGGATTCAAGTAAATATGTGGTTTGGGAAGAACTTTTGCGCCTTGAGCTGCAGCTGAGCGATTACCAGGAATTATATGATCATGGTAATAAGGCCCTTGAACTTTTCCCTGACCAAAGTATTTTGTACCTGTTTACGGGATTGGGGGCTGTCCAGTTAAAACGTTATGAGGAAGCTATTAAAATACTGGATCACGGTGTGAGGCTGGTAGTAAATAATGATGACCTCATAGCCCAGTTTTACATGTATATCGGGGATTCATGGCATTCCCTGAAAAATACGGATGAATCGGATAAGGCTTACGAGAAATCATTAAAAGCCAAAGACAATAATCCCTATGTCCTGAATAATTATGCCTATTATCTTTCTCTAAGGGGAAAAGACCTTGAACGGGCTGAGAAAATGGCAAAGAAGGCTGTTGAACTGGATACCGCTAATGCTTCTTTTGAAGATACTTACGGCTGGGTCCTGTATAAGATAGGAAAAACTCAGGAAGCAAAAAAATGGATCGGAAAAGCCTTGGAAGACAAAGAAAACGTGAGCAGTGAAGTTCTGGAACATTACGGAGATGTACTATACAAGCTTGGAGAACCGGAGAAAGCTCTGGAATTCTGGAATAAAGCAAAGGCTAAAGGAGAAGGGTCGGAACTGCTAAATAAAAAAATCAGCGAGAAAAAATTAATTGAACATAATGGTACAGAATAACAGGCTCAGAAAGGGGCTCCTCGCAGGACTTAGCGTTCTTGTCATGCTGGCTGCTGTTTCATGCAGCCCGTCAAGGAAAGCGATAAAAGCTCCCATCAAAGAGGAGGGGGCCGATTACCTGTTTAAGAAGCTGAAAGAACATGAGCTTAAGTACACCTATTTCATGGGTAAATTTTCGGCCGAGTACAAGAACCAGAAAAAAACCACTTCATTCAACGGCCAGATCAGGATTCAGAAAGACAGCGTGATTTGGTTGTCCCTGACGCCAGGCCTTGGCATTGAAGCTATGCGACTCATCATTACCCAGGATTCGGTTAAGATGATAAACAAGCTCAATGATACCTATTTTATCGGCAATTATGAAGCGGTGAATAAATTCCTGAATACCAATATAGATTTTGATATTTTGCAGGCCTATCTGCTTGGGAATGACCTCCAGTTTTATGAAGACGGAAAATTCAGGGTCACTATTGAAAACAACAGCTATAAGCTTTCTACTGCAGCCAGGATAAAGCTGAAGAAATACGTCAGGAACAGCCAGGAAAACGCCAGGGCCTTCATTCAGAACATATGGCTTGATTCTGAAACCTTTAAGATCACCGAAGCGGATGTGAAGGAAATATCCAATGAAAAAATCAAACTTGAAGCCAGCTACGGGGACTTCGAAAATATAGAAGGACAGCTGTTCCCCAAAGCCCTGGATGTAACCATCTGGGCCGATAATACGATTAAAGTGAAAGCTTCTTTTTCAAAGATCACCGTGAACGCACCCCTGCAGTTTCCTTTCAGGATACCTAACGGATACAGACAGGTCAAATAACCAATTCCTTTGATAGAATGAAAGTAACAGCCCGTTACCGGATATCAGCAAGAATCAGTTTACAGTTGGTCCTGGTGTTTATGCTGGTGGCCGGGGCATTCGGGCAAATGGATAAGGAAAAGCTTCAGAAAACAAAGAAACAGCTTGAGGATGAGATCCGCTATACCACCGAGCTGCTGGAAAAAACCAAAGCGTCGAAGCAGGTTTCCATGGAGAAACTGAAGATACTCAACCAGAGGATCCGCAGCCGTGAGGCGCTTATTGCAACGATCAACAAAGAATTGGGCCAGATCGACATGAACATCCAGGTCGAAAATGTGGAATTAGACAAAATGTCGAAACAACTCAAGGCCCTTAAAACAGATTACGCCCGCATGATCTATCATGCTTACCGCACCATGAACGGAAGGAACAAGCTGATGTTCATTTTCTCGGCAAAGGATTTCAACCAGGCCTGGCAAAGGATCAAATACTACCAGCAATATTCAGAGTACAGGCGCAGGCAGGCTGAACGTATTGAAAGCACAACGCATGTTATCAATGACCAGCGTAAGGATCTGGAAACAAAGAAGCAGGAAAAACTTACCTTGTTCGAAACCCAGCAAAAGGAGAAAATAAAGCTGGACCTTGAAAAACAGGATAAGGCAAAAACGGTCAAAGAACTTTCAAGCAAGGAGAAACAGCTTGTCTCTACGTTAAAAACGAAGCAACAGGCTGCTGCAAGACTGCAATATGAAATTGAGAAACTGATCGCATCCGAGATCAGGGCATCTGAAGAAAGGATGCAAAAGACTACGGGCAACGAGAAAAAACCTACAGGACATATCGTTTCAGGACCTGCAACCTATGAGATGACACCGCGTGAAAAGGAGCTTTCCAGTTCGTTTGCCTCCAACAGGGGAAGGCTGCCCTGGCCTTGTGAAAAGGGATTCATTTCAGGTACTTTCGGTGAGCATCCTCATCCTGTACTGGAAAGGGTAAAAGTGAAAAACAACGGAGTGGATATCACCACAGAACCAAACGCGGCCGTGAAAGCAGTGTTCAACGGAAGGGTCAGCAAAGTGATGTCGTTCCCAAATCTGAACAATGTCGTGATTGTGAGGCATGGTGAATATCTTACAGTATATTCAAACCTTGACGTGGTCAGTGTGAAGGAAGGACAGGAAGTGAGTACACGCCAGGCCATTGGGAAAGTTCATTACAATACGGAAGAACAAAAGACCGAACTGCATTTTGAGATCTGGAAAGGAAAAATGATCCAGAACCCCGAAAGCTGGCTGGCCGGAAGATAATCTATAGGTTTTATGCCACATAGTGGAGAGTTTGCGGCCTTACTTACTGCTGTGTTCTGGACAGTCACCGCCATCACCTTCGAAGCTGCCAGCCGGAAGATAGGTTCCATGGTTGTGAATATCCTGAGGCTGATCATTGGCTTTCTCTTTCTTACCATTTTTGTTTTCTTTTACCGCGGATATCTTTTTCCCACCGATGCCAGTCTGCACAACTGGCTTTGGCTTTCACTTTCGGGACTGATTGGGTTTACCTTCGGAGACCTTTGCCTTTTCCAGTCATTCGTCCTCATTGGGGCCAGGGTATCTATGCTTATCATGGCTTTGGCGCCACCCATGACGGCTTTGTTTGCATGGATGGTACTTGGGGAAAAGCTCAGCGTTCAAAGCTGGATAGGGATGGCCGTGACCATGAATGGCATCGCTTTGGTCGTCCTCAGGAGAAGCGGGGAAAATGGAAAAAGTGGACTACTGAATATCCTGAAATTTTCATATCCGATCTGGGGCTTGCTTCTTGCATTTGGTGGAGCACTGGGGCAGGCGGTCGGACTGGTTCTGAGCAAAGTCGGCATGCAGGGCTATGATACCTTTGCTTCAACCCAGATCAGGGTGATGGCCGGCACCGCAGGCTTTGCAGTGATCTATTCCTTTATGGGCAAATGGAAAGATGTTTTAAGGGGGATTACTCATGCCAAACCCATGGCCCTGCTCTCGCTGGGAGCTTTCTTTGGTCCTTTTCTTGGAGTCTCTTTCTCACTGATCGCTATAAAATACGCTTCTACAGGTATCGCTTCCACTATAATGGCTATTGTTCCGGTCCTGATCATCCCTCCGTCCATGATCCTTTATAAGGAGAAGATCAGCCTGAAAGAAGTAATTGGAGCCATACTTGCAGTTGGCGGAGTTGCAATTTTCTTCTTATAATTGCATTAGAAATGGAAACAATAACACAAACCATAAACAATAAACACAATCCGGGGCTGAGGTTTTACCTCGGAGCCGCGATCATCTTTTTGTCTTTTTTTATGGTTCCCACTGGACTTCTTGTTACACATCATATGCACAGGCATGCCCTGAAAGCCCTAGTCCTTGGCTTCTTCTGGGTTAACGGCCCGCTATGGAAGATCCTGGGTATAGGGATAATGGGAAAAGTGTCGTACTATTACATAATCGAACACCTTAAGATCCACTATAAACGCATTATTGAACCTAAACCCGTTGGCAGGACCAGATATTATATCGGGCTGTTCATGTTTACGCTTCCATTTGTCCCTTCTTACGTAATGGCCTATGCTCCGCACCTGCTGCCTGAACTGGCATCATGGAGGGTATATGTCAATATCTTTTTTGACCTTGTTTTCCTTTCAAGCCTTTTTGTTTTGGGGGGCGATTTCTGGGATAAACTCAGGGCCCTGTTCAATTACACAGCTAAAGCAAACTTCCCCGGCGAATCCACATCCGGGGATGAAGTGCAGCCAGAGAGAAAACCAGCTCCCTAAAGAAATGTCCTGCTATCGAACGACAATCTTTTTATTTACAATCCCTGATTCCCCGCTAACCCTGAGGCAATACACACCTTTCGGAAAAGAAGAAACATTGATCGTTTCGTGAATCCTGCCATTAAGCCCTGCTTGTTTTTCGGTATACAACGTGATGCCGTCAAGGTTCAGCAATTCAAATATTACTGATGAGGAGTGATCCAGGTTAAAATCAATATTGAGCAGGTCTGAGGCCGGGTTTGGGTAAACCTGGAAATTATTGAATCCCCCCTGATCCTCAATACCCACAAGAGATGAATAAGAAGCCTGCCAGCCATCACCACGCACAGTGCTGTTGGTGTTAAACATGATCATAACTGAGTTTGTATTGGCAGTCACTGAAGGAGGGGTGGAAGGACTACCAGAAAACTGACCTATTTGCTGGGAAGTAACAAGATCGTAAAGAGTTACCACATCATTCGTGGGTTCGGTGTTGAACACCGGGAAATTGATCATGATACTGGTAACGGGTACGCTGGGGGTGATCCTCCATTTGCACATAGTATTATTTCTGTATTGAAACGTCCCGCTGCCATCACTGAAAGAGCCGTTAGGATCGGTGAACACTATAGTTGCCGGACTGCAGAACTGGGCCGGAACAGCATTGTACTGAGCCTCGAATCCCTGGGAGGTTGAAGATGAGCCGGAAATAAACTCAATAAACATCGACCCTGCGGTTGCAACAGCATTCGAAGGAACAGTATTACCGGTATAACTTCCGATCAGTGGGGATGCAGAAGAATTTCCGTTATAGATATTCAGATGATCACCATTAGTAAGGTCAAAACGGTTAAAGCTCAAGGTAATTGAGGATAAACTGTCAAAAGGTGCGATGGTCCATGTGCAGTTGGAATTATTCTGATAATTCAGAACCGGACCGCTGCCGTCTTCAATGGAACCGAAATCATAAGCCGTCAGGTTTGTATTCCCCTGGCAAAATACCGGATACTGGGCAGGATCCGGCACGATACTGAAGATCGCACCCTGGTTATTGTTAAACGTGGTTCCACCGGGATTCAGATTTGTGATACTGAAATACCCGTTATCAGCCCCGCTCCAGCCCCAGTTAACATGATAATAGTTGCCGCTCTGGTAACCGTCAAATACAAAAGCATGACCTTCCTGGGGGTTGAACCCTTCATACAAAACGGGATGGCCTTTATCAAGGTTGCTCTGCAGGGAATCGTGCCAGATGGTTCCGGGGTATTGCGTACGATGGGCAAAATGAGAAATGCCTGAATACCTGAAATATGAATTCAAGGCGCCTGGAACATCGCTGGAATATGCACCTGATCCGTTTGCTCCGTACATCATATTTACAGAAACACCGGTATGCCACGAAAGAGTTGCAATAGGATCGCATTCAGTGGAGGGGCCATTATTCATACCGGTCCAGTCATAGGTTGTATTTCCGAAATCAGCACATTGCTGCGCATAACCAGAGGGGGTATAACAATGCGAGCCCGTTCCCTGGTTGGGCCATCTCCAGTAATACATGATCTGGCTCATTGCCGTTGCAACACAACCTACCGGGACTCTGCCGCCATAACCGCCCGGACTTCCTGCATCCTGCGGGCACATGGCATTGTATGGAAATGTCTGATCCCAAGTACTCGTCAGCAAGGGCAGCACATCAGCTGGGTTGGCAGGGTTTAACGGCTTGTTTTTAGACGAGAAGCTGGCGTCGGAATAATAGGCCCAGGCTGAGCTGATAGTTGCATCAGCCTTTAGATCCATATTCCTGACCAGGACCACCTCTTTCTGATAAGCCTTAAGCAAAGAAGTAAATGCCTCAGGATCAGATAAACCGGTATAAATATTCTCAAAAGAATACCCTAAGACCGGGGTACAGGCATCATCGGCAGAAACAAGGATAAACCCGCTGTTGTTTACATTGAAAATATAGAATAAATCAACGTCATGATCTTTAACAACCCTGGCAAGGGTCAGATTCAGACTGGGATAAGATACGACCTGATGCAGGCTTGCGCGTTCATAGTAAAAATTCTTACCAGCAAGCATAGCGGCAGGGAGTTCAACTTTTTTTGAAAAGGCAGAAAAAGTGAGAAAAATTGCGATTGTCAAAATTACTGATCTGTTGGCTCTCATTATAGATAAACATTTATGGTTCAAAGATATGGCATTTCCCGAATATAACGGGAGAAAATTTGATTTTTGGTAAAAAGGCTGCCTCCCAAAAGAGGCAGCCCGGATCAGCGTAGGCAGAATAGACCCTCTGCCGGGGGGAGATTTTTATAAGTTTAGCCTTAGGTTTACAAAGAATTCCCTCCCAGGAGCAGGCTGGTACGAATTGTAATCCACTCCGTTGTTAGGTTCGGCAAACCCGAAATACTGGGTGTCAAAGACATTCTTAGCATAAAAACCAAGATCGCCTCTCAGCCATCCGAGTTTCCATTTATAATGCAGGTCGACATTCCAGGTGTTGTAACCGCTCACCCATGAACTTCTTACACTGCCCGGCTGATAATATGTTTGCCCGATCGTGTAATTGTTATAGATCGAATCATCGACCTGAATACAGTATTTCGTCTGCCACTGGCAAGCGATACCGGCACTGAAATTCTTCAGAAAATTGTAGGTGATCTCGCCATACAGCATGTTCCTCGGGGAGTTCGGCATCCAATGGGTCCATTGAACTTTTGCAGTGTCTGCCGACTGATATGTGAAATTCGAATAGGTATAAGCTGCATCAATGATCAGGTTTTTAACAGGTGAGTAAGAAACAAAAGTCTCAAACCCCCATTTGGTACTTTTTCCCATATTCCCGTAAAAGGCAGTGTTATTCCCCCTGCTGGGGATGCTGTACCTGTAAAATTCATTATTGGACCAGATATCAAAGAAAGTCACATCGTAATGAAACACTTTCCCAACATCACCCCTTACACCAAGGTCAATACCCAATGAAGTAGAAGGTTTGATCAGGTTGTTAAACCCACCATAAGCCTGGGGGTTATTATACAATTCATCATTTGAAGGGGTGAGGAATCCGGTACCAAAGCTGGCGAAAACATTGAATGGCCTGATAATATCATAAGCAAGGCCGATACGGTAAGTCGGCTTATCATAGGTTTTGCTGCCCGAAGGACTTACTGAATCCGGAACAGGGATATTGCTCTGCAGGCTGCTGTAAACATTATCATAACGCAGGTTTAAAAGGGCGTGCAATTTAGGAGTGATATCCAGCTTGTCGATCAGAAAAACACCGATGCTTCTCTGCTTGATGATCTGGTTGATCAGGATCTGGTCAAGATCGAAGCATTCGCGGCTCCAGTATGAATCCACGCGGGTTGAGTCCCTGTTATATTCGCCGGGAACTGCAAACATATGCTCGGTGATGGTCTGGGTCTGGTAATCTGCGCCAAGGCTCAGGAGGTTCTTAACAGCACTTTTCCCAAGGTGAAGATTATACTGGGCCGATCCCCCCATGTTGACATAGGGTTTATAATCATCTCCATTATTGGAGGTTTCCCTGTAATAATTCGAACGGGCAAAAACCTTGGCAGTAATATCCTGGTTATTACAGATATCGAATTTGGCGATCAGTGCCCCGGTAAGACGCTTGGTTTCATGGAATTCATTGTAGGGAACGGCATCGGTATTGGCAGCCCTGGGGCCGAAAGTCTCATACCGGTACATATTGATCCCTTCGGAATTCTGGTTAAAGTAATTGGTATAGGTGAGCAACTGTGTAATCTGGACCTTTTCTGAGGGTTTCCAGTTTATCTTTTCACTGAAATTATCACCCATGAATGACTGGTGGTCCCGGTATCCATGGCCCTGCATATGCGAATATGACACGCGGTAGTTGATCTTGTCCTGGGTCCCGTCGACCTGTCCGAGGATCTTCCAGAAACCATAAGAACCTGCTGAAGCCATAAGAGTGGAATTAACTGGTTTACTTCCCCCGTTATCGGTGAGGATATTGACCACCCCGCCGGTTGCATTAGCGCCGTATAATGAAGCGGCCAGGCCACGAACGACCTCAACATTCTTCACTACACTCCAGTCCACATCATACAGGTCGGGGCAATAACCACCCGGGTCGTTTACAGGGATACCGTCGATCAATACCTGGATCCCCCTGAAACCGCTTTCAGAAAGTATACCCTGCCCGCGGATATAAAGATGAACCCTTGAACCGTCGGTTCCGTTTTCCACTTTCAAACCCGGAACCAGGCGCAATGCCTCATCGGGGGCGATACTCTTGCTGAACTCCTGCAATTGGGCTTTGTTTATAACAGAGATAGGAGCCGGTAGTTCCTTCAACGGAGTAACGGTACGCATAGCGCTCACCATCACCTCGTCGAGTTTTACTGTGTCTTTGGTAAAGATGACTTTATCTGTTTTGTTTTTCTGGCCCACGCCCTGGAATGCAAAAGCGATCAGCAGGAAAAGGCCTGTAAGTAATCTTGATTTCATAGTAAATTGTATATTGTTAAAGGAAATAAATATGAATTACCCCGGCAGGAATATATAATAGCTTCCGCTAAGGATAGAAATACCCAAACAGGTTTAAACAATAAACCAGGCAGGGATGAAAAAAACTCAGATGGTTTCAGGAGGAGGTGTGAACGGGATCACCGGGTTGCCGGTATAATTCTCACACAATAAGGGATAGATCAATGCTTTTGTTTCCTGCGGATGAGGACGTTCGTTGGTAACAGGCAAGGCTATGGTTACAAGATACTGCATAAGATCCAGCGCTTTTTTCTTGTGTTGCATGCTTTTCAGGCCTGCAATCAGCAGTTCTTCCTTACTGTCATGAATACAATAAAAGGTAATGATCCTGCCATTGGGAACTTCTTTCACCACGTCATACAGGTTGCCGTTGTAAACGATCTCCCGGTCGTCCACGCGACGGAAATTCGGGTTGGCGGAGGGATTAAAAACAGAAAATCTGGAAAGTTCATGATCAAAATAACCATGCCTGACCAGGCTTGTAACTTCCCGGCGGATCAGGAAACGGTTGAATTCATAAACAATATAATAACCGGCAGCATTGAAGAGCATTGCAATGAGGACGACAACCGGTACTATCTTTTTCATCATCTGCTGATCAACAGTTTTCTGGAAAAGGATCCATCCTTCCTATGGATTTTAACAATATATATCCCTGGAGGAAGGGCTGCAAAGTTAAATGATTTTATGATTCTACCGGATACCCTTACATTTTTTTCTTCAAAAACTGTCTTCTGCTGAAGATCTTCTACTGATATTCCTACAGTTTCTTTCAGTGGTGCAAAAATATCCAGGTTGCATTCACCATCCGATGGATTAGGGTAAATATTCACCGAGAATTGTTCAGGCCCGTTCGAAACATTTAAACAGTTCCTGAATGTAAGCCAAACCGAATCGGTTTTAAAACAACCTGCGATATTCCATGTTTTCAGGTGGAAAAGCGTCGTTCCAATACCACCGGCAATGGCCGTATCAATTATCACCGTTTGGGTCGAAAGGTTTCCCGGGGTCCAGAGAAAGGTATGGACATTCGTTGTGTCGGCGGTGAGAGTGATGGTTTGCCAGTGGCAGACGGTATCTTTGGGGAATACGCTGATCTCTGCGACAGGGAGCCCGGCAATCGTGATTTTCTTTGATTTCATGCTGCGCCCGTAGGTGCTGAATGCTGTGAGATTCAGTTTGGCCACGCCGCTGATGATATCATTACTTCCGGGAGTATACACCGGGTTCAAAGCGGTAGGGTCGCTGAAACTGCCGTCCCCGTATGTCGACCACCTAAGGGAATCGTATTGAAGGACGGTTGCCTGGAGAGTAAGAGTTGCTCCGGCGCATATAGTGTCATCGGGCACTATCGTGATGTCGGGTACAATCGGAGGCGGAAAAATAATAAAATCAAGCCCTACCTTGTCGGAACCCGCGCTTGAAGCCATATCTTTCTGATAAATCCATTTGAGAGTATGTGTCCCGGCAGAGACAGGGAAAGATGCCCTGGTCCATGGGGTTTCACCCGACCATTGCGACTGGAGGGTGTTGTCAATATAAAAGTTCAGGAAATCATAATCCAGTTCGGTGGATGTTTTATACCAGAAACTGATACTGTCATCTGCTGCTGAAGTGTAAGAAACAAAAAGCTGGCAGTTCTGTTCATCACTAATGGGTTTTGATGCAGCGCTGTATAAGCCTTCATATGGGTTGATGTTCGTGATATTCCAGAAAGCGTTTCCTGCGAAGTGCCAGGGAAATTTTGTAAATGTATTGGTTTCCCAGTCTTCCACCACGGCGCCAATGATCTTATAAAAACTTGCATGGCGGATGTATTTTCCGCTTTGTGCAGTAAAATTCATCCTTGCGCCGGATGAAGTTGGGGCGGTATCGCTGACAATGACTGTATAATGAAGATTTACGAACCGGGAAGGCTGAATAGTATCAACAAAGACCGAATCGTTGACTATCGTCAGATAGGGTGAGCCGGTTGTAAGTTTGCCGAAAGTTCCGGGGCAGGGGAAGTCGCCTGCATTGAACAACATCACCGTCACATCGGCGGTCTCGCCAGGGTCAAATCTCCCGTTATGGTTCCCGCCTGCAGCGTCATTGATAGTGAGATTAACGATCTGCAGTCCGGGAGCATGGGCATCCACTGTCACATGACTGTACCAGGATGTGTCGGCATTGCTTACCTTCACATTGAATCTGACCTTTGCATTATACGGGATGGTATCATTCACTTTAAACGCAAACCCTGAACTGATCGTTTCGATCCCGCCGGCCGCTATATTGGGATAAGCTTCCATGGAATCGGTCATGATGATATAAGGGGAAGGGGAGGTTACTTTGACTGTCAGGTTGTTGGATGTCTGGTCACCGATGTTTTTAAGCCCTAAATCCAGGTGCAGGGAGTCCCCGAAGTTTAAGGTGCTTGGATTACCGGTTGAAATCTTCGAAAATGCATTTGAATAATACATTACCCAGGGTTGACCCGGTGCAGGGCCGAGATTAAAAGGAGAGGTCCAGGTCATGGTTTGTCCGCCGGCCAAACGGTTATCGGTCCATACCGGGTACACTTTCAGATTGAGGGATTGAATGCCGATATAATCTCCGAAATAATTAAATGCCAGTCCGGGAACCGGGGAAGGGGTGAACGACACATCACTTACCCTGAAATCGGAAAAGCTGTTACCCCCGTCATAAGAATATGAAACCCACGTCTCGACCTCCGTTGAAGAAACATTACGATCGTCATAATAGATCACGCAGATCCCGCCGGTCACGGCATCGACAGTGATCCAGGGGAAAAAGTGCTCTTTGCCGAGACCGGCGGGATCCTGGTTTACTTTGAGGGGTACCGACCATGAAATTCCGTTATCAGTTGATTTGATAAGGTAAACATTGATATCGTTGCCGGTATTGATCCCTGGGGTTCCCACGTTGGCCCAAACAAGGTATATCGTTCCCTGGCCGGGGCTGTTGCTCAGATCCACGGCCATGGAAGGGAATGAATTCACCCGCATTGCTTTAGAAGTCATGCTGTTACGGATCCCCTTGATGTTGGAGATGATGCGGTGAGAGGGTTGCCATGTACCTCCTCCGTCGAAGGAGGCTGTGAAACCAATTGCATTTTCATCGGCAGGCCAGGAATCATAAATACTCCAGGCTAAAAAGACCTGTCCGCCTGGTCCCGTTGCAATATTTACTCCATGATTTAATTTCAGGGCATTCACATCCCGGCTCACGGCGAACGGTGAGCTCCAGTGAAACCCTCCGTCGTTGCTTCTGGAAACTTGCACCTGGCCTGTATCAGCAGATCCGGTGATAAAGTTGGTCCATGAGTCATACACATTGCCTCTGAAGCTGCTTGACATCGAGTTATCGATCCACAAATGGTTTTTATCCAGAAGGCCATATACGTTGGGTGGGCCGGCAGCAACTTCAACATCATGCCATATGCCTCCCTGGTCGGTGCTATAGGCAACATTTTGCCCATAGGTATTGCTGATCTTGCCGATATACCATCTCCCGTCCCTGCCGATCGCGGTAGAGGGATCCCCGTTATTTGGCTTGCCGGCACCCTGGTAAAATCCGCCCCAGCTAAGTCCTTCATCCGAAGAATGATATGAGTCGGCTCCGAAAATATACCAGGCCGAGCCCAAAGACCAGTCGGTCGAATTATTTGACATCAGCACATTATCCTCATCCATCGGATCGATAAAGATGGAATTTTCGCTTTGGGTAACCGCGGTACTTGTTGTTACTGGCACATCCGGGGAATCCTGGGGCGGAAGTCCTGCAGCAGCTGTTATTGGAGAGCCCTGTTTTGGAGCTGTCCAGGGAAACACCTTCTGGGGTTTCACAAAACCCTGCCTGACCATATTTTTCCAGTAACCTATATTATCGGCATAGGGAATGACAATTCCCTTACCAGCAGGGGTGATTTCAGGGAGGGGCGACAACCTCTGGGAGTAAGACAATACGTTGAATACGAAGTATATGGCAACAAGGACAAACAGCCTTTTCATGTCATTAAAGTTCGGTAAGGACAAAGGTACGGAATAATTCTGGGGAAAGATTCGTAACTTTGAGGAGTGACATGTGAAGGTGACTAGTGGGTGGAGACTATGAGCAGTAACTGATAATTAGTCACAAGTCACTAAAAAAACGTTATGGTACTCGAAATTATAATTTTATTCTTCCTTTTCCTGATCAACGGTCTCTTCGTTATGACCGAGATCGCTTTGGTGTCATCACGAAAGACCCGGCTCGAACTGGATGCACAAAGCGGGCATAAAGGAGCTCGTGCAGCGCTGGAGCAGGCCAACAAGCCTGCCAGGATACTATCCACTTTCCAGATCGCCATAACACTGATCGGTATCCTCACCGGGGTATTCAGCGGGGCTGAGATATCCTCCGGGTTTGCCCAGATACTTATTTCGGTGGGTGTTTCACAATCCATAGCACGTTCTCTTGCGCTTACTATCGTCGTTATAGTGGTAACCCTGGTTTCCATGCTTATCGGGGAACTGGTTCCAAAACGTATCGGGCTCATCAATCCTGAAGGGATCTCCAAAGTAATGATACGGCCTATCGTAGCCCTTTCTTATATCCTGAAACCGGTAACCTGGTTGCTGACCAGGCTGAGCGACGGCATCCTGCGATTTCTTGGGATAAAGACATCCGCCGACTCAAAAGTAACTGAGGAAGAGATCAGAGCTATGGTTCAGGAAGGTACCGACGATGGCGAGGTGCAGGAGATCGAACAGGATATTGTGGAGCGGGTGTTCCACCTTGGCGACCAGAGAATTGCCTCCCTGATGACCCATTATTCTGATATTACCTGGCTGGATGTAAACGAGCCTCCCTCTGAAATGTGGAAGAAAATGAGGGAGGAAGTACATTCGGTTTACCCGGTATGCCGCGATGACCTGGACAACTTGCTTGGGGTGGTTTTTATCAAGGACCTTTTTTTGCGGACGAACTGCGATGCCGTGCTCGATCTGGAAGATTTCATCCAGCCTGCCCAGCTTGTTTTGGAAACCCTCACCGCTTATGAGTCGCTGGAGTTGTTCAAAGAGCATAAAATTCATTATGGGCTTGTGGTTGATGAGTATGGTTCCATTGTAGGGATGGTGACGCTGAATGATATTCTTGAGGCTATTGTTGGTGATTTTAACGAACCTGATCCGGATGAACCCCAGATCAACCAAAGGGATGACGGGAGCTGGCTGGCCGACGGACAGATGTCGTTTTACGAATTTGCCTATGAATTCAACCTTCAGGGCTTCGATAAAACCAGGGTTAAATTCAACACCCTTGCCGGTCTTGCTATCAGCATCCTGAAACATATCCCCAAACCGGGCGAGAAGTTCAGTTTCATGGGATTCGAGTTTGAGATAGTTGACCTCGATGGCAACCGCATCGACAAACTGATCATAAAAAAAGTGGCAAAGGATTGATCCCTTGCCACTTTCATTAAAGATCCACTAATCTTTATTTCTGGATGACGAGTTTCCTTATGAGGGAAACTGCATCGCTCTGGATCCTGATATAATAAATCCCTTCAGGTTTGCCTGTAAAATCGACAATTACGCCAGACTTGCCGTTGATCTGCAGGTCTTTTTCGGAATATACTGTTGATCCAAGTGAGTTAAAGATAGTGACGGTTGCAACTACCGTCGACCGGGTACTGAAACCTATAGTGAACTTGCCATTGCTCGGGTTAGGGTAAACCTCGAAACCGAGAGCGTTGATATCGCCGATACCGGCAGGAGCATAGAGGATGACGGTTTTCTCATCTGATGCAACAGCGTCGCCGCAGTCGTTTTTGGCTTTCACGCTGATCCTGACAGTACCTGAGTATTTATTGGTCCATAGGGCGGTACCGGTAGTTTGGGCGCCTGAGATGGTCCCGGCAGCAACAGGGTCAATGATCCAGTCGTAAGAGGTGGCGTTCGTGCTTCCCGTGGTTGTGAAATCCGACGTTGGAGTCTTGTTGGTGTTAACACTGTCGGCACCGCTGGGCTTTGCAGCAACACCAGGCAAAGGTTTAACATTGACTGCAAATTCAGCTGAAAACACACCTGTTCCGCAGTCGTTGCCGGCCTGGACTTTCACAGTGGCAGCGCCTGAGAATTCATTATTCACATCCAGTATTGCCGTAGTGGTGGTACCTGTCATTACCCCTGCGTTTACAGGAGAGACAACCCAGGTGTACGAAGTGGCATAAGGCACTATTGCTGTGGTATATTCAACAGCTGTTGCGCCCTGGCAAATTTCGGCATTCCCCGAAGGGACTCCGGCCTGGGCGGGAACGGTTGCAATGACAATTTCCGTGACTTTGGTATCGCTACAACCGCCTGTTGACAGAATATTGAGGGTGACGGAATAAGTGCCGGCTGCAGCATAGGAATGTACCGGATTCTGAAGATTTGAAGTATTGCTGCTTCCTGATGTAGGATCACCAAAATTCCATGACCATCCGGTAATGGTTGAACCCGGATGGGTTGACTGGTCGGTGAATGAAGTTGAAGAACCGGCACAGCTTGCAATGGCTGTATAAGCTGCAACAGGTTTTTGATAAACATGGATGTACCCCGTTTTGGTTATCGTGCTGGGAGTAAGACCCGATTTTGTCACGGTAAGGGTCACATCATAGTCACCCGGTAAGGAATAAACGATATCGGATGGATTTTTAACAATGGATGTGGCAGGTGTTCCACCCTGGAAAGTCCATTCCCAGGCCGTGGGAGATCCTCCCGAAAGGTCGGTATAGTTCACTGATGCTCCCTCGCATATCGCTGTACTGTTTGCCGAGAAATCAGCTGCAAGATTTGCCGAAGTCACGAGCATAAATCCGGTATAGCGGTTAAAGTCCTGTTTCGTTGCCACGACCATGACCTGTGTTCCTTCCGGAAGAACAGGGATAGTTATGGATACCGGACCTGATGCGCTACCATAAGCTGTTGCAATAATTTCATTATTTACTGTGAGCGCGATAAAAGCGCTGTCGTTAGCCGTGACATTGACGGTAGTGGTTCCGTAATCCAGGGTAGCAGGATGGTTTACGGTCAGGTTTATGGGGACAGTATCGGTAAGCTGAAGGAAGGCATCCCCATGCATATGGAACAAACGGTATGTGATCTGTTTGTTACCTGTATTATAGGGCCAGCTTGAAGCTTTCAGAAAATACTTGCCTGCAGCATTGCCAAAAGCCGGTAAGATGCCTCTTTGAGCTATCGGTGAGCCGTAAGTAGGCATGAACTGCGGCCACATATTGTCGAAAACTCCCCACAGGAAAGCATCATTCACAAAGGAATACGATGTTTCAGTGGGGCACACAAGGCCGAGAGCTCCTGCGTCATGGCCATTCTTGTAGAGACGCTGGAAAACTTCCTGGAAACATTCGGTAGGGCAGCCTGAAGGATTATGGAAAGCACCGGTTTCACAGTTGATGGAAAACACAAAGGGAAGCAGCGTATTGGTTAACTGATTGATATTAGTTGTGCTGTATGCAGGTTCTCCCCAAAGGTTGTAGGCTCCGTGGTCTCTGTGCAGCAAAATAAATGCGCCCGCATTGATCGCATTATTGATCTTCACAGCTGTTCCGCCTGTAAACCCGCCGATATCACCCGGGCTCGTAGGGATGTAGTTTAGCCCGCTGGGGCCGAAATAATTCATCACGGTATTTGTATTTGTTGCCGTTGACCAGGGCCCCGAGGTGTAATTGCCTGCAGGAGAACCAAGGGCATTGATCCTCTGCACGTGCTTTCCGAGCACAGTCTTCCAGAACCCGCCCACGAGTTCCGAACAAAGCTGGAACCAACGGTCATCCTGCCATCCGAGTGCTGAGATAGGATGCATGTAATACCCGGTATCGGTTGGACGATGTCTTTCGAAATTCACAATGCGTCCAACCATCTTGTGCAGCTGTGATGAGTCATTGGCAGCGATCCTGGCGAACACCACATCGGGCATTTCATCGCCAGTGACATCAGCATAATAATTATCGGATGCAAAATTCGGGTACCCGGCATCATGAGGGTACAAATGGGAAATGATGTTCTTTGTGGCATCCGTGCCATAATCTCCAAGGAGCAGGCAGGCGACGGGTTTAATCGTCCAGTTGGTATAGGCATTGCTGATAAAAGTCTTAATGGCGCCTTCAGTGTTGCCCCCTACATCGGTGAGGGTGAAAACTTTGGTAAGAATACCCTGCTGGTTACGCCAGTTTTTAAGTGTATCGGCCCAGGCCAGGAAATCAGGACCGGTAGGGCTTATAATGATATATTCACATTCGTCGGTGGAGGGAGCTTTTGAATTTCTGAGTTGTCTCATCCGTTCCGGATAATTGATGGTGGGAAGGGATGAAAAATTCATGATATTGTCGGCCATGATAGGATCCCAGTAAGGACTGCGGAATAAATCATTGCCGAATTTGCTGCTGCCTCCCTGGAAAGTGAGATCGATTTTAATGTTTTTAAAAATTTTAAGTTCCCTGGTAACAGGATTATACTGGAAAGGAGTTATGCCAAGCATAACCACATCGGTGCCGCGGATCTGGTCCACGCCTGAGATCTGTACCGGGTTTGCAGGATAAAAAGCATTTGTGCTGTAAACAGCCTGATCTTTGCTGAAGACGATATCTTTCTGGGTGTCGAGCGGGATTTGCATTGCCCAGGCCAGGTCAACGTTTTGAATTGTTTCCACTTCAAAATCCACGATCCTCAGGTGAGGTGTGGAACCCTGAGGGATTGCAATATAATGCCCCGTACCGGGAAGATCCGGTTTGCCGGCATCATTACAAAGAAAAACTCCCGGCAGGTTTACTTTTTGTAATGTTTGTCCGTTAATCACAACGGGATCAATTGAAAAGTTCGTGATGGAATACACTACCTGCACCACATCAGGTTTTGACATAGTGAGATTAAAGCCATGTTTACTCCAGCTGTTACTGTATGTATATTTCTCTGCATTCATTGAAGATGCTGAGAACAGCAGGATAAAGAGCACAAATAAAATTCTTTTCATAAAATGCAAGTGTTTGGTTTACATTAAGTAATGTGAATTGAATACAAAGGTAATAAAGATTATATAAAGAATCACCTGATGATCAGTTTAGTTCTTGCTTTAGTATTCAGGCCATCAACTTCGAGGGAATATACTCCGCTTGGGAGTTGTGGCAGGCTCAGGGTTAGGGGTTCCGGATCGGAAAGGTACAAATTCTCCCAGGTCCTTACGATTTGCCCGTAAGTATTGATCAAACAAATACTCACTTTGGAGGTAAGGGCTGATCCGGTTTTCAAAGTCACTTTCCCGGAACAGGGATTAGGATATACCGAAAGCGTGACATCATTCTTCTTATCCTGGATCCCGACATTAATATTTTCGGTGAAAACCCAGAGGGTGGGATCGCCAAGAAGGTTGCAGTCGTAATGGCACCAGCGTTGGGCCCCGGGTTCAAATTCATTTGGCACTGTAACAAAAGGCGCGGTTTGCACCTTTGACATGAGATGGGCAGAACCAAATTCGTGTATCTGGTCGGCGACGGTATCGTTGTATAGGGCGCTTACGAATTCCCTGTTCAGGTGGGCCGAGGGTCCTTCGGTGGTTCCCTGGTCAAACCATCCGTATCTGGAATTGAAAACACCTCCTGCAAGAAAGTTCTGAATGAGCAGCATTCTCTCAGCGATACAGTCATTGTTGTCGAAAGCTCCGCAATCGCATCCATGGGTATACATCAATATATAATCATGGGTAACGCCGTTAATCGCGTAGAAATTCGAATTAGTAACATCACTGATGTACAATTTCATCACGTAAGTTTCACTTGCATGTCCTGCATGATAAAGAAAAGATGGCCCTTTGTTTATCCTGGCAAAAAGATCCGCAGGTTGCCATTCATAGATTTGAGGTCCGATCGGATTGATCAGGGTATCGTAAAGCCTGTCTATATTATTGAGTGCCGACGGAATGCCGTGGGTGAAATAATTATTATCGGTATGATCGTTAACCAGCAACTCAAGATAGTCCTGGCCGAAAGTAAGGGTGGCCTGATCCATAAATTCTGCAGCAAGCAGTGGCTTGGCCTGCTCATTTGGCTTCTGGTGAGTCCTGTACCAGATCACTTTATGAAGGATATTCGTTTGTTCCGCGATCGTACCGAATGGAAGCCTCCCTACCGATACATCAGGAAGCAGATCAGGATCATCCAAAACTTCAGCATAAATCCCGTTACCGTTTGCATCATAATTTCCATCCATACCCGAGTAATAGAGATCTGCAGGGATATCAGAGGAGGTCCAATAACTTCCTCCCGAAAGAACTGAGCAGTAAAATGAACGATGGGGAACTACATCCACATCACCTCCAAGCAAAGCATATTCAATACCATTCTGCTGGTATTCCTGCTGTATGAAATTTCTGATTTTATCCTGAACGTCAATCCCGCCCATAGTTGCAGTAATATCTTCCACGGTATGGATCTGGGAGCTTATTCCCAGGGAGTCATACATGCTTGTAAACGCAGCGAAGCCTGAGGTAAAAGCCTGTTTGGTAATGATCAGGAGCTGATATCCGGCAGCTGAACTTTTTTTCCGGGGATAACCGGTAAGCAATTCAGGATTTTGGGCAAACTGTTTTACCCTATTCAATACTTTCTCTGATGAGGAGAGATTTTTCATTGCTTCAACAGAAGCGGCTGATGGTTCAGTTGTAATTGTGATGGTCACTTCGGAGTAATAACCGGCCTTCTGAAGCGAAGGGTAATACACCATCGGAGTAAACGTACACAAACCAAAAGCAACCCCGTTCATGTAAGAAGTCATCAGATTCCCTTTGTTCACAAGAGGATACTCTGATGCGGAATTGTACACCAGTTCATTCTTAAGGAATTTACCATTGCTGCCTTTAGAAATCGGGCTGATATCCTGCTGGGGCTGGATCAGGAACTGTCCCTGCAGTTCCACGAAACCATTCCCTTGCATATTGATATTTTTTGCAGATTCTCCCGGAGGCAGAACGAGGGAAACGGCTTCCCATGGCATCATGGGTTCCCCTGCATTTCCTGATAAGACCGATTTGCCAAACGAGATCGTCTGGTAATTGCCGTTGCTTTTAATTACGGGCTTGCCAAAGTGGTAAGATTTTGTGATAGTCCCTGAAAACAGAGGCAGGCTGAAAAGACATGCCAATGCAAAAAGTAAAGTTTTTCTCATGTTAAAAAATGCTGGTAAGTACCGGTATATGACAGTAAATTGTAGTTGATGGTTGCTTTTAAAAAAAGAGGCCGCCATTTTGTGACGGCCTCCTGGCATAATAATGTTATTCTTTGTTTGCGGATTAGTTGATCAGGATCTTCCGGCTAAGTTTGTTATCGCCGTTCTTAATAGTGAGGAAATACTCACCGGAGGGCAAACCGTGAAGATTGATCGTTTTGGTAAGATCATTGCTGATCGTTACGTTGTTTTCGCTGTAAACTGTTTTACCGGCAGCATTCATGATTTTAAGCTGGCCTGTAAAAGCGTTCGTGACATTGAATGAAAGTTTGAAGGTGCCGTTGCTTGGGTTGGGGGAAACAATAATCTGTTTATCGTTCTGTTCCTTCATGCCAAGACCATGATTAACATAGATGAAACCAGTTTTGGTAATTGTGTCAATTTCTCCGCCTTTGTTGAGAATGAGCATGACGTCAAAGTTCCCCGGAGCGCCATATATTACAGAAGGCATAGAGTCAGTTGACATATCAGGTGTTCCTCCCGGGAAATGCCATTCGTACGATTTTGGAGCGTTTACATAACCTCCGGCGACAGTGCCGGTAAATGTAACAGTACTGTTGGGATCAATAGTGTCGTTATTAGCCGAAAAGTCGACGGCTAAAGGAATTACGCCACTCTTGATGGTCTGGTATTCTTCTCTTTTCGTAATACCGCCATTGGAACCCTGACCAGCATCAACATTCTGGACTGTTGCAACGAATTCCAGATTGTCAATGACCCAGCTTGCATCGAGATCGGTTGAAAGATTGTAAGTCTGCACATTGCCTGTGGAAAAATCCACTGTCGTCCCGCTTTTATCAGGAAGCATGTTATGATTTACAAAATGAAGCCAATGCTGGCCCTGCCAGTTCTTGTAAATATTGGATTCGGTAATGAAGAAAAACAATTTCAGGCTGGCTGCAGTTACATCTCCCACCTTGGTGACTGTCACGGTGATGTCGTAATGAAGACCGGTATTAGTGAATGACATGGAAAGATCAATAACCGAAGGAACAGCAATCCTGGTATTGTACTTTGGGAGGTACTGGGCGTAAAGAGATGTTGTATGGTTCCCGTTTGCATAGCCGAGCATCCCGTCAAATGAGGCGGTGGGAGCCGAATTTATTCCATAAAGTGTAAGACGTCCTAGCGAACCAGGCCATACGTAAGGGTCGCCTGATGAAGGAATATTACAGTGGTTTTCGACCACAGCTACCTGTTTTCCGTTAAGAATCAGGTCTTCTGCACCCAATGCGGCACCCGGACAATAGGTACAGGTGGTGCTGGTAGCGATTTCCAGACAAACCATTTTACGGGGAACGGTTTGGGAATAAACAACCGAAATCATTGCAAAAATTGCAAAGAAAGTCAAAGATCATTTTTTTCATATAATATTCTGTTTGGTTAATAATCAGGATGTTAAGTTTTACACCTTACAAAGGTACGATATTATTTTTCAGAAAAATCATCCGCAGAAAAAATCCATATAATTTTTATTCATTCTTTATAAGGTGAAAATCAGGCCAATGTAATACAGATGTTAGGAAAATCGATGTCTTAGATTCAATACAGGTGTATTTAACGGGATCTTGCCTTTATAACCTGGAAAGCGCAAATGCGTAAGCACCGAGTGAAACAGCTGCTGAGGTTCCAAGCTTTGAGATTCCAACCCCTGTTTTTTTCTGCGGATCATATTGTACCGTCGTTTCAGAGAAAGGGACCTGTATCCTGCCGGATCCTGAGTAAAGGAATTTTTTTAATTCTTCGGGTTCCTCGAGATTATACACTTCCACTTCAAGTCTTGGAAGCGGGTGGCCGCTCATGGTGGCAAAAGGCAGGTTCATCTCCTCAACGAGTTTAGGCAGGAATAAGGGATAAGCTCCAGATAATCCGCCTCCGATTACCACCAGTCCGTCTACCAGGGTGATCGCGTTTGCAATGGTATCTGCCGCGTCGATGGCAAATGATCTGAATGCTTTGATTGCAGCATCCTTATTGCCGGGTTTCTGACCCAGGCCGATCGCACAAATCTCCTTAGGTTCAGGGACCGAGCCGATATTCAGTCCGCTCAGGTTGGCATATTCCCGTTTCAAGCCTCTGATACTCACACTTTCCTCGGCATCCCAGTTTTTGAATGTGCGGTTGCGGGAGCGGTTTATCTCGCCCCCGGCTGAATTATCACCAAAAAGCAGTCCGTCACGGCTTACTATCCCGCCTCCGAAACCGGTCCCGAAAGTGACCCCCAGGAGGTTCCTGTATTCTTTCGGGTTCCCCGAAGCACGGAGCTTCGCATTGATCTGGGGCAGCAGTCCGAACATTGCTTCACCATAAGCAAACAGGTCACCGTCGTTGAGAATGAATACCGGAATCCCGAACTGCTCCTGCAGCATCGGACCTAAGGCAACACCGCCCCGGAAGAAGGGAAGGTTCTGGAGATCACCTATAATCCCGTTCTCATAATCGGCCGGACCGGGGAAAGCAAAACAAATTGCCGAGGCTTTATCGTGGAGATTTGCCTGTACAAGCTGGAACCCCTTGATAATCGTCCTGAGTATTTCTTCCAGGGAATTAGCCTTGGATGGAAGGGTAATGGGTTCAACAATCTCTTTAACAAATTGGACTGCCGAAAACACCAGGTTGGTCCCCCCTGCGTCGAGTGTCATGACGATTCGCTTGTCGGTTTGGTAGTTCATACGTTCATTTTTTTATCTGCCATCTGCCATCTGCCATCTGATATCTGATGGCAGATGGCGGATGGCAGATGTCGGATGCTAATGTGCTAAAAGCCAGTTCGCCCCGGTATTCATGTCAATTTCAACCGGGACATCAAGATGCATAGCATTCTTCATCCCTTCGGCAACAATAATTTTAACTTCATCAACTTCAGGCTGATAAACATCAAAAACAAGTTCGTCATGCACCTGGAGGATCATCCTTGATCTCAGTTTTTGTTTTTCAAACTTATCAAAAATTCTGATCATGGCAATTTTTATCATATCTGCAGCCGTTCCCTGTATAGGTGCGTTAATAGCATTTCGTTCGGCAAATCCGCGAACATTGGCATTGCCCGAATTGATATCCCTGAGGTATCGCCTGCGTTTCATCAGGGTTTCCACATAACCGTTTGCACGGGCAAAAGCAATGGTATTGTCCATATACTCCCTGATCCCCGGATACTGTTCAAAATACTGTTTGATCACATCGCCGGCTTCCTTCCTCGACATTCCTGAACGTTCAGATAACCCAAAGGAAGAAATCCCATAAATGATGCCGAAGTTCACCATTTTGGCATTGCGGCGCATATCCTTGCTTACTTCAGCCAGGGGGATGTTATAAATTTTCGCAGCCGTAGCCTGGTGGATATCCTCCCCGTTCTTAAACGCTTCAATCATATTCTTATCCCCGCTCATCGAAGCAATGATCCTGAGCTCGATCTGGGAATAGTCGGCGCTCAGTAAGGTGTAATTCTCGTTTCTCGGTACAAAGGCTTTCCTGATCTCACGTCCTTTCTCGGTACGGATGGGTATATTCTGAAGGTTGGGATTGTTGGAGCTCAGCCTTCCTGTAGCCGCAACAGCCTGGTTGTATGAAGTATGTATGCGGTTATCACGAGGGCTTACAAGCAACGGAAGCACATCCACATAGGTCGACTTGAGCTTGGTCAGAGACCTGTATTCCAATATCTTGCTGATGATGGGATGTTTCGCCTCCATCTTGCTCAGCACATCCTCGGAGGTCGAATTCTGCTTGTTCTTGGTCTGCTTGGGCTTGTCAACTATCTTTAAGCGGTCGTAAAGTATTTCACCCAACTGTTTCGGTGAAGAAATATTGAAGGTGGTGCCGGCATCCCGGTAAATCTCTTCGGTGATCCTGGCCACCTCTTTCTCGAGTTCCCCCGAATATTCGTTCAGCACCGAAGAATCAATCCGCACTCCTTCCTTTTCCATAGAAGCAAGCACAGGAATAAGCGGGATCTCGATCTCATCGAATAATTTCCGGGTATCGCTTTCGGCCAGCATCGGCTCGAACACATTCTTCAGCTGAAGCGTCACATCTGCATCTTCCGCTGCATATTCCTTCACTGTTTCCGTATCAACCGTGCGCATACTGAGCTGCCCCGAACCCTTCTTCCCAATGAGGGTTTCAATAGAAACCGGTTTGTATTTCAGGTAGATCTCCGAGAGCAGATCCATATTATGCCGCATATCGGGCTGTATGAGGTAATGCGCCATCATAGTATCAAACATTGGCGTTTGCACATCGATACCATACCATTTTAAAATCGCGATATCGAATTTCATGTTCTGTCCGACTTTCTCGATCTTCTGATCCTCAAGTACTTCTTTGAATTCCTGGACGATCAGCTCGGTCTCATGATAATTCTCGGGGAAAGGGATGTAATACGCTTCATGCGGCTTAACCGAAAACGACATCCCCACCAGTTCCGAATTGTTGGGATCAATGCCGGTGGTCTCGGTATCGAAGCAGAATGTTTTACTTTCTTTAAGACTGCGGATGAGGTCATAGCGCGCTTCCTGCGTGGTGACAAGAAAATAGGTGTGGAGGGTGGAGGAGATGGTGGCTAGTGAATTGTCGGATTCGGGATGCGGGATAGCGGGATTGCTGGCCTCGCTGCGCTCGGCCGATCCGGGATACGGGATAATGGGATGCGGGATAGCGGGATTGCTGGCCTCGCTGCGCTCGGCCGATCCGGGATACGGGATAATGGGATGCGGGATAGCGGGATTGCTGGCCTCGCTGCGCTCGAAGATACATGATTAGAGAAGAGGTCAGGGATATCTGATATGGGATGCAATATATCGGATCCCGTATCCCGCATCCCGTTATCCCGCATCCCGTTATCCCGCATCCCATTATCCCGCATCCCATTATCCCGCATCCCATTATCCCGTATCCCGTTATCCAGTTTCCCGTTTCCCGTTTCCTGTTTCCCGGTTTGGGCCCATTTGAACACACGCTCCCCCAGGGCTCTGAACTCCAGCTCGTCGAACAAACGCTTCAGTCGCTGCTCATCGGGTGCTTCCATGATCAGTTTAGAGGGTTCGAAAGCGATGGGGACGTCGAGAATAATAGTCGCCAGGCTTTTCGACATCAGGGCCTGGTCTTTGAATTCAATGACTTTTTGCCTCAACTTTTCATTAGCGACTTTTTCGGGATGCTCAACCAGGTTCTCCACCGAGCCGAATTCGGCCAGCAGCTTACGGGCAGTAACTTCACCCACCCCGGGTATGCCCGGGATGTTATCCGAAGCGTCCCCCCACAAACCCAGCATATCGATGACCTGTTCGGGGCGGCTTATACCGAACTTCTCGCAAACCTCTTTGACTCCCAAAATATCCACATCCCCTCCGAATTTGCCCGGACGGTAGATCAGAGTGGTAGCGCTTACGAGCTGTCCGAAGTCCTTATCCGAAGTCATCATATAAGTAATCCAACCTGCAGCCTCAGCCTGCTTTGCGAGGGTGCCTATCACATCATCCGCCTCAAACCCATCTACAAAAAGAACGGGAATGTTAAAGGCGTGAAGAAGTTCGTGAATAAGTGGGAGAGAAGAAATGATATCCTCAGGTGTCTCTTGGCGGTGGGCTTTGTAAAATTCATACCCTTCATGACGAACGGTAGGGGCGATGGTATCGAAGGCCACCCCGATATGTGTGGGCTTTTCTTTGCGCAACACATCGAACAGGGTATTGGCAAATCCGAAGACAGCCGAAGTGTTAACGCCTTTGGAACTTACCCTGGGATTGTTCTTGAAAGCATAATACGCCCTGTAGATCAGGGCCATAGCATCAAGGAGGAAGAGTTTATTATCTGGCAAACTAATGGTTTTCGGCAAAGATAAAGGAATTAAGCATAAAAAATTTCCCAACAAAACCTTGTTTATATTTTTATTTGGCGGATGTCATTTCCCCGTATTTAAACATATACTTTTATACAGGTCAAAACATCTTCCATGATAAAAAAGAAATCAGCAGAAAAGAAGATCTTCGTGTTGGATACTTCAGTTATCCTTTATAACCATGACGCGATCAGTAGTTTTGAAGACAATGATGTGGCGATACCCATCACGGTGCTCGAGGAACTCGACGACTTCAAGAAAGGCAATGATACCATCAATTTCGAAGCCAGGGAATTCATCCGCATCATGGATAAACTCTCGGCCCGTTCAACTCTGACAAAATGGATATCGGTAGGGGGGACGAAAGGAGGGAAGTTCAAAGTCGTGATGAACGAGCACAGCGACCTGGATGCCAACAAGGTATTCGGCGAAAACAAGCCCGATCACTGGATTCTCAACGCCGCCCTGATGATGATGCAGGAAAACCCCGGGAAAAAGGTGGTGCTTGTTTCCAAGGACATCAATCTGCGCTTGAAAGCCAAGGCATTGAATATTGCTTCCGACGATTTCCTTACTGGCAAGGTCAAGGATGTGGAAGGCTTATATGCCGGCAAGACCACCATCGAGGGTCTCGATAAAACCATCATCGACCTGATGTACGAAACCGGGTTTTGTCTGCCAGAAGATATTGGCGTTAAACATCCCCTCCCGAACCATTATTTCATTTTGAAGAACGGGAAAAGCTCGGTGCTTGCATTTTTTAACCCGGCAACCGAACGGATTGAAAAGATAGAAAAGCATTCATGTTACAAGATCACTCCCCGCAATGCCGAACAGGTATTTGCGTTTCACGCCATCCTGAACCCCGATGTGAAACTCGTCACCCTGCAGGGCATTGCAGGCACCGGGAAGACCCTGCTGGCGTTAAGCGGCGCCCTGGAACAGAAGAGGAATTTTAAACAGATCTACCTGGCGAGGCCGATTGTTCCTTTAAGCAATAAAGATATCGGCTATCTTCCCGGCGACATCAAGTCGAAGCTCGATCCATATATGCAGCCGCTCTGGGACAACCTCAAGTTCATCCAGAACCAGTACAACGAGAAGGACAAGGAATACAAGGTGATACAGGAAGCCGTTGAAAATGAAAAGCTGGTGATCACGCCTCTGGCCTATATCCGTGGCCGAAGTATCTCTAATGTTTGTTTCATAGTGGATGAAGCTCAGAACCTCACTCCACATGAGATCAAAACGATCATTACACGGGCAGGAGAAAACACCAAGATCATTTTCACCGGTGATATCCACCAGATCGATACGCCTTACCTGGATGCACAGTCGAACGGCTTGTCGACGCTTATCGACAAGATCAGGAATTCGCCGCTGTACGCTCATGTAAAGCTCGAAAAAGGCGAGCGCTCCGATCTCGCGAATCTCGCGAATGATTTATTGTAATGAGAAATTAGCGAATAGGGCACTCGCATTCACGCAACGCTTCTGGAGCGGATCGGAGTTATCGGTTAATCAAAATTTTCCCAAACAGACTTGCTTTTAAGACTCCCGAGGTTATGGATGATGATGTTCCGGTATGGATATTGATCACCCTGTAACAATAGAAGCCTGGCGACAGGTTTCTGGTATCCAGGGTGATTTCAGATTGTCCTTCTGGTAGAATTCCCTCCAACACAGGTTTACCGACAAGATCATAGAGCGTGATTCTGGAATTCGTGTTGCCTGGATTCCCTCCGAATTTGAAAGTTACCCTTTCGTTGGCTGGGGTTGGAAACACCGTGAGATCAGGAAGGACCTCCTTTTGAGGCACATTTGAGTAAAGGCTGTCAAGGTTATGAAAATAAGTAGAAAAGGTGACCCCATAATCGCGGCTGAAGTAAATCCATAAACAGGAATGGAGATCAGGGGGTGTTCCGCAAATTTCCCTCCTTGCATAATAAAAAGAACCCGGAGTTCGGCCTGCAGTATAAACAATCTCATCGTAAGTCTGAGTCATGTAACTTTGAAATGTCAGTGTTTGACCATAATCGTTTGAATGAAATAACGCAATGGTATCGAGGCCATTCCATGCTACTACATATAGTTCCCCTGGTGTTGTTCCCCTGTGAATATCACATTCATCAAACATAGGAGGTATTCCTGGAAGTAAAATCTCCCTGATCGAAAATGTTTGTCCGTAATCATTACTGTAGGCCAGTTTTATAGGATTATATCCAAGAGGGATTTTGATCCAGTATAATTCTCCCGGTAGAGTGCCTACTTCTTCTAATGCTAACGAATCGTGGTATGACTGATAAGTAAACGCATTCCCATAATCGATTCCTCGATATAACCCCCACCCTGAAACATATAACTCACCAGCAATACATCCTGCCGTTTCGAAATAAATATCATTAAAATATTTCGGTTCAAAGGTTTTTCCATAATCAAAACTTATACCAAATGTATCGATGCTATGAAAAGGGATTTGAAATAGGGCTCCGGAAACAGAATCGCCAAAAATCAATCCACATTCCACATCCCAGTTTGTTTTTCGTTGCATTGATAAAGTTAGGCCATTATCAGTTGAATGAAAGATTCCATTCCATGTTTTGCCGCTTGCATCGGCATACCATTCACAGCTAATGTAAATCTCGGCAGTATCGGCACCCCGGGTAAAATGTCTTTTGGAAAGATATTGAGCAAAAGCAGATTGAACCAAAAGGAATGAAATCAAAATCACAAGGAGCAAAGATTTCAAGGGACTGGTTTTCATACTAAAAAGATTAAAAATCAGAAATTTCCAGGCAAAGAACTTCAGGATCAAAGTTAAATTAAAATGACACATCCTGATATTCCTATAAATTGGATAGCGCTTCCCTCACCGAGTATGACTGTTCCCAAGTTTTTGCCTCTGGCTGTGATGATTATATCATGAAACCATTTACAAAGGAAAAATTTCTTGCAAAGGTGGGACAGTATCTTGACGGAACCAATCGGTAAACCCTAGCTCATTTACTACCATTCAAATATGGAGTAATGGGGCTGTTTGCCCTAACAATGACCTGGATTGATTCTAAATTAATCTTTTTCACGTTTCTCCCCTTGTTTCAATAAGTGTATAAAAAATTGACACTACTGTAAAAATATTTTACATGTGTGTAAAATAAATTGACACTATTGAGAAATATAGAAAAATTAAATACTTGTTATCCAGATATATTTAAATATGGCATATTTTTTGTACATATTATGCCTCTCAACCATTTTTGCTATCATGTTATGTGTTGATAATCAGCCTAACAAATAACTCGGAATACGAATTCATATGCAAGTTCGTTTAGTATATTAATGGGAAGTAAGAAAAACCTCCTATCTTAAATTAAAAGCAAATAATGACCGCTAGATCATATCCACAATTAACAAAGAAAGGAGGTGAGCGCAAAGATACTCATTTTAACAATTTAAAGATTACCTGATAGAGAACTGGGAGTTCTTTTCAGGTAACGAAAAGTTAGATAAAATGTATTAATTTTTTCTCTCATTAACAAACTTATCGTTATGAAATCACTGTTTAGACTATTATCCGTTGTAATTATAATAATTGCATTGCTTATCGGGTGTAAGAAAAATCAGACATCTGAAAGCACAAACGCCAAAACAACTCCGATTGATATTCAAAAAATTGAATCTGTTGTCAAGTATTGCACAAACAGAGTTCATAATTCTCTTAAAACTACCGATAGTATCCCTTACGACAGTGTCGCTTATTATCTTGAAGCAACGTCGAACTATACTTATGGGATAGCCTCAGCCCATGGAGATGCTCAAAAAACTGATTCCAGCCTTTTTTCAATACCCTTAAGTAATAAGAAAGCAGCCATGACAGACGTTAGAGCAGCCTATGCTTTGATGATTGACAGTGTGCGTGCATCATATAATTCAATTGTTTGTGCAAATAAGAACCTTGTTTCTGTTCATGTATGTTTACTTAGTAAACAATCGGATCATATTACGTTAAAAGCCATTTCTGTTGTTATTTATGGAAATAACAGCTCCTTTGGGACGTTTGACACCACAGATTACTGGTTTTATGGGCGTGCCGAGCAATGTGATGGGGGTAAGTGTGGAACTTATGCTGGAACCGGAGATCCGTGCCTGGATGCTGCTAAGAAAATTCAAAATAGCGTTATGCTTAGAAAAGGGACCAGTCAAGGTTGTTATGTGCCACCATTTACCGATGTTCAATTATGGCCATTTACTTTCTCAAACCCAGGTTGGCATTCAGCAGACGGCTATAACTATTTCCGGTATTTGTTTTTCCTCAATTCTCCAAGTTATGGGAATTATCATGATTGCTTAATGCCCTTTGAAATGAATAGATATCTGGGATATGCCGAATATTGTGTTTATACTGAACAGCCTTCAGGGGCCAAGCCAACGGATGGTTCCAGTTTTATTAATATCCAATTAATCGGTGCTTTATATGTTGGAGGAGGTCTTGAAGTTCACCAAGGAGTAAGTCATTATGGAATTTATTTACAAGGAGGTTTTCAATCACCATTATAAATTCATTGATTAAATTGGGGTATGTCATCTGATGACATACCCCAATTTAATCTTTAACAAAATTTAACTGTATGTTTAAACAAAAAATCATTCCATTATTACTTCTTTTCTTTTGTTTTTCTTTAGTACAAGGTTATTCTCAACCCGGATTTATATTCCGGTATTCAACATCTTTGGATGAGTACCCTAATGATATTATTGAGACCAGTGATGGTGGCTTTATTATTTCCATTTCAATTGGGACTTACCCTTTGGATTATCAAACATTGTTAATTCGTCTTGATCAATACGGTGATACGATAAGGACAAAAAAGATCATTGTTCCAGGGGGTACATGCTTTATATATGATATTGTCAAGCTAGATAATGGAAATTACATGGGGCTTGGGTTAAAGAAACCAGATTCAATTTCAGCGCGCCTTTGGTTACTCACATTATCAGATTCATTGACTGTCATTAATGATACAACATTTTCAACTGTTTTTACTTATTGCTGGAATCTCTACGGGTTGATAAATCATATGCATAATATAATTATTTATGGTGATGCCATTCCCCATACTGATCCTCCAAGCCCAAACCCGTTTGTTTTCTTAATAAGTCAATCCAGTGATTCTTTATTCTCTCATTATTATATCAACCCTTGGGGTCAAATGGTGTTTTCAATGATTGAAAAGAAGGATACTTCCGGGTACTTAATGTCTCTTGAGGGTAGTATGAACGGGCCGTCTGCAAACTCACCTTGTCAGTTCATAAAAATGGATTATGATTTTAATATTACAAGTACCGATAGTGTCCCTGGAAGTCTTGAGGCATACCTTATTGTAAGAACTATATCCGCTGGAGAATATATGATAACGGGATTAAAACATATTTGGAATAGTAATCCCAGAACTGATAAAATTGGGATATTAAAGTTGGATACATCATTTCATATTAAAAAAGAATTCTTTTTTGGTCCTGATGATACTGTAAGCTATCCTGCCTATAATACTAATCTGGATTTTTTAAACGTAAACAATATTTTTCTTGGTGGTGTTGCTAACCAAGATTGGGGAGGCGTTTTTTCATATAACTTGTCTTATATTATTTTAGGCAAATTCGATTCGTCTCTGAATCTGTCATGGCAAAAATATTATGGTGGGGATATGTATTATATGGTTTGGTCGGTAATCGCTACAACCGATGGAGGTTGTATTATCGGTGCAAGTTCCAATGATTATGCCGTTCAGGGGGAAGAAAGGGATATTTATATTCTAAAAGTCGATTCCAATGGTCTGATCACCGGGATAAATAATCATCCCCCCGATCAAACGAATCAAGTTGTCATATATCCTAACCCCGGGAATGATCTTCTTTACGTTGAAACACAACTGAAAAATGCTGTTTTTCATTTATTTGATTTAACTGGGAGAGAAATCCTCAACAGTGGACTAAGTCCGGGCAGGAATTCAATTCAGGTCAGGGACATTAATTCAGGATTATACATCTACAAAGTAATTCAGAATTCACAGGTGAAAGAATGCGGGAAATGGATTAAAGAATAAGTTTCGTTAAAAATCAGATCACAAAAAACGGATAGTCATGGGAAAGGGTGATTTTTTGTTGAAAAACACTTCGCTCCTTTGCAGATGGCCCTAAAAATCCTGCGAGAAATGAGAGAACTGCCACAACTGGGCTTGTAAAATAGAAATATCCACCAACCTTACCGAAAATGCGAGCTACTATTGCTCTTCGTACGCAACCGTAAGCATCGTCTGCCCAACGGCCTTGAGCGTTGAGGCGTCGATGGATGCGAGGTTGTCGTGGGTGGTATGCCAGTAAGGATAAAAGCCCGAATCGGTGGTTTTGTCGAGGTGGATCAGATCGACAACCGGAATGTTCATGTATTTCATGATGAAAATATGATCGTCGGTGACCATACCGCCTTTCTCATAACGAAAATAGGATGAATACCCGATGCGGTTGGCGGCATCCCAGATCTTTCTCTGGATATCGCCTGCATTTTGCTGGGAGACTCCTTCCAGAAGGAAGGTTGCTCCCGGTGCACCAACCATATCAAGAAGCACTCCGTACTTTGCCGAATATCCCTGTACATGAGGGTTCTGAGCCCAATACTGAGATCCGAGACCCCACCATTTGTCCTCACCCTGGCTTTCGTCCTGGGGAGGTCCGTAATCTTCAAGATCGAACAGAACAATATCAATTCCGATGTTCGGCTCTTTCAGGCTGAACTGCCTTGCGGCTTCCATCAGGACCGCCACGCCGCTGGCCCCGTCATTCGCGGCATCCACAGGCTTTTTACGCAATTTCGGATCGGGATCATGATCGGCCCAGGGACGTGATTCCCAGTGGGTGCAAAGGATGATACGGTTCTTCAATCCGGGTTTCCAGGAAGCAATTATGTTTTTCCCGTCAAGCATCCTGCCGTTAAATGCCGCCATTCGATATTTCTGAACGATCACGTCTTTGCACCATGTTTTAAGTTTTGACGCGATGTACCCTGCGCACTTCTCATGAGCCGGGGTCCCGGGGACACGCGGACCAAAAGCCAGCTGGGCCACAACATAGGCATAAGCCGAATCCTTGTTGAAGGACGGCACGTCAACCCTGGGTTTGCTCATCGCAGCGGAATCTGCAGCTGCAGAATTCACTTTCTGCGGATTGTTGTTGCAGGAAATCAAGGCAAGTCCGATAAGAAAAATTAATACATATTTCATTCCTTAAAGCTTAAGGTTACGAGGTTACAATCAGAATTAATTAAAGGTTTTATTCCCGGTTTGAAAGTACAATGTTTTTTTCTTTGTAACCCCCCAATAGTTTAAAAGTTCAGCATTAAATACCGATTCCCCTGGTTTACTGATGGTATCCCAGGCCATCACCCTGCAACCGGAATCCAGCTCGACCACATCAGCTTTGCAAGCAGCGATCTTCTGCAAAGCTGCTTTTTCACAATCATTCGCGTTAAAGGATGAATTGTCGTTGATCGTAAGCAACACCAGGAACGCGACAACGGCAAGAATATACCAGGGTTTATATTTCCTGCCTATCCTTCTCAGCACGAACAGCGTGGAGATGCCGTACACGATGAAAAATCCAACCGTAATCGGGATCGCGGTGTCGTACCTCAGGATGTTGGGGCGGTACGGACGATATCCGCCCAGCGGAAGCAGGGCAATATAGATAACCGAGAAAACGATCATGAACATGAGAAATCCAAAGATCTTCTTCCCCTCATTGTCATAATGCCATTTCTTAATGAATACCGCATTAATGGCTATGATCAGGCACAGCAAGGGAAACCCGAGCTTCGGGGTGAAATGAAGATAGAGTCCGGCCGGGATCCTGGAATAGGCCTCAGCCAAAGGGATGTTATTGTAATTCGAAACATTGAAAGTGCCGATATACAGGGAATACAGGGAAATAAGGCTCAGCGGAATGAGCAGGTACAGGTATGTTTTCGGTAACGCGGCAGCTGCAGTTTTGATCCTTGAAGCCGATGAACTGTCCTTGAATAAATTATAGTGCCTGTACCATGAGGCTCCCAGCAGGATAAGGGCAGTGATCAAAACAATCCCCGTGTTCAAGGGACCGCTGAATGAAACCATCAGGGCAAGGCAGAACAGGAGAAGCCCCGAAATCCAGGATAAGCGAAACGGCTTATCAAACATGGCAAACCGGTAGAGCGGCTGAAAATATAGCAGGAGAAACACCAGGGGCAGGGCATAGAAGAAAACATAACTGATACTCTGGTCGATGATCCCCATGTACGGATTATATCCTTCGGTTTGAAAGAGAGGTGTAATCAGAACAGCCGCAATTAGAAAATCCTTATTGAAGACCCTGTAACTTCCTGTGATCATTACACAGAGGAGATATATCAACAGCACCTGCAAAACGGTTTTCAGTATCGCACAGGCAAGGTAAACGCTGTCGATAGGGTTTACGAAATGCTGAAGTAAGAATGGCGTAGTAAGGAAATATTCTGAATTGGCATACTGGGAGAAAAACCGGTTCGGATTAAAATATTTTTCATGATGAACAAACGCCCTGAACCCGAAAGGATCGGAGAAGGTAGGGGCCAGATCTCCGGCTCTAAGCACATTCATCGCAAGGTCTCCATCCAGTGGCATTTTATAATGCTGGTAAAATGAATACGCCGTATCCAAAAGGAGAAATGCAATGAGGATGATGTAAAGAAGGCGTTTCATTGGATCAGGGCTGATCTGGAGTTGAGCGAAGATCGGGTGCAGCAACTTTGTGCGAATGCAGGCGGGAACGGCGGTAAATAAGCCATACTCCCAACGAGCCGAAATACAGCAATCCGCCGAGCCAGGAAAGCCAGAACGCGATATAATCGCCATGGAGCGTATAGAATGTCATCTTATTGTTGGCATTTACCGTAGCTTTAATCACAGCCGGAACCCAGTACTTCGTTTGTTCATGCGCATCGCCTCTCTGATCGATCCAGGCGGAGATCCCTGTATTGGCCGATCTCAGGATGCTGCGGCGGGTCTCGATCGCACGAAGGTGGGCAAAGGCAAAATGCTGTCGATGCCCCGGGGTATTTCCCCACCATCCGTCGTTGGTGATAATGCACATCACCTGGGCGCCGTTACGGACAAATTCAGCAAAAAACTCTCCAAAGATCGATTCGTAGCATATGCAAGCTGCAACGGGCGGCATGTTAACAGTCTTATAGACTTTCCGCACCGAATCGGTACCCAGGCTTCCTACAATACCGCCCAGGTCGATGGCATATTTCTCAAGCCATCTGAAAGGGCCATAAGACGGCAGGACCTCTACACCAGGTGTGAGTTTTGATTTATGATAAAATTGTAAAGTCGGATAGCGGCTTACCATGATAGCTGCGTTATACCTGTTGTACCATGCGTTTTCCTGGGTAAACTTTCTTGCGGTATGCGGAATTTTTTCTCCGGGTTTGAAGGCATAATAAGTAGAACCTCCGACAATGATATTAATGTTAGGATACTTCGTGATGATCTGTCTTACCAGTAAGACGCTTTCGAAAGTTTCTATCTGGTTCTCCCACATTTCCTGCTGAAGGGCCGACTCGGGAGTGACCAGTATATTTGTGGTTGAATCTATGGCCGGGCCTGCAAGGTTCATGATCCTGCCCACAACCTGCATAGGAGGAAGGCTATATTGCTCTGAATACGGATCGATGTTGGGCTGCACGATTACGGCGTGGACGGGGTTTGATTTTTCGTGGTAGGTATAATAGATAATGTAGGAGAAGGCGATGGGGAGAAAGACGAGTAAAATTATACAGATTAAGGTGCTACGCACCGATGCGAGATACGAGATGCGAAATATCCCGTATCCCGTATCCCGTATCGATTTACCAACAGGAAGTCTGCGCAACAGTGTAAATATCAGAACATTCACCACCAGCACCCATACCGTTCCGCCGAAAGCTCCGGTGTATTCATACCATTGTACCCAGTGGTAAGATGATGAAAAACCGTTACCGAGATTCAACCAGGGCCAGTTGAGGTCCCAGTTCAGGTGAAGGTATTCGAACATGACCCAATAACAGACCAGAGCCAGATACCCTGCCGGCCTGCTGTCAAGCCTGCGCCTGGTGCCGCTGAAAAATGCAAATACAATGCTCATGAACATGGAGTTCAAAACAACAGCCATTGCAGCTCCTTCTCCTGTGGAGTTGACGATCCACCATGTAGTGAGAACATTCCACAGGAGGAACCCTGGATAGGAATAGAAAAAAACAGAAAAGCGGTTAAACCGTTCCCGGTTGGAGCTTATGAGCTCCTCCATGCGCAGTAAAGGGATTAAAGCAATAAACAGCAAAGCAGGAAACCCCCTTTCGGGCCAGGCCAGGGAAAAGAGCAATCCTGAAGCAAGAGACAATAAAATAAGCCGCAGTTTAAGGTACTTCATCGGAGTAAGATAAGGATTACAAAGGTAGTCAACGATTCTCAACCCGCAATAATCACCACATTCCTATTCGGAAAATATTCATAACTTTACAGGTTCTGCTAATAATTTCACAAATGGAACCGGTAAGCTTGATAAATACTTCTGAAATCCTTGAACATTTTTCGGAGGGTTTCCTGTTGATAGATCCAGGTGGAAAAATAATTTTCTGGAATAAGGCGCTGGAAGAAATCACCGGAATGAAACGGGAGGAAGCTCTGAACAGGCCACAGTTTGAGGTGATGTACGAACTTGTTGTGCCTGAAAAAAAGACACCGGAAATACTGAATCGGATCAAAAAATCCCTGGCAGAGGCTTTTAAAAGGGGAGGACATCCTTTAGTCGATGCTGTTTCCGAGGCAAAGATATTTACGAAAAATGGAGAGAGGAAAACCATTCTGCAGACGGCGTTCATGTTTAAAAGCAGCGATGGATTTTACCTGGGTTCTGTAATAAGGGATATCACTGAGAGAAAAAAGATTGAGGAGGAACTCAGCCAAAAGGAAAACAGATACCACCTGATCTTTGAATCGGCCCATGATTCCATTTTCCTGATGGATAAGGAAGTGTTCATAGATTGCAATCCTAAGACCCTTGAAACCTTTGGATGCAAACGTGAAGATATAATCGGCCAGAGCCCTTTTGCCTGGTCGCCCGAGTTACAGCCTGACGGACGGTTGTCAACCGAAAAAGGCCTTGAAAAGATAAACCTGGCACTCAGCGGGAAGCCCCAGACGTTTGACTGGCTTCATAAACGGCTCGACGGACATCTCTTCGATGCCGAAGTGAGCCTGAACACAGTCAATCTTGAAGGAAAGATCTACCTGCAGGCTATGGTCAGGAATGTGAGCAAGAAGAACAAAGCCAATAACCAGTTGCGTAAGTTCAGCCAGTGTCTCCTTCATTTCACAGCCGATTCCCAACAGAATATCCAGTCGATGACCAGTGTATTCGCAGAGATCATCGGGGCTGATGCTGCTTTGTATAACCGGCTCGAAGGGGAGTTTCTGCACACTTTAGGTAAATCGGGAGTCCCCGCCGATTATATACAGCTTGATAAAGCGGATGGGCATTTGTGTTTTGATGTAATTCAAAAACAATCCAGGGAAATCTTTCTGGTTCATGATCTGCCGTCAAGTCAGTATTTTGCTACGGATCCCAATGTAAAAAAATATGGCCTGAAAACATATATGGGACATCCGGTTAGGTTCGGTGAAAATACAATAGGTTCCTTATGTGCTGTATTCACTTATGATTTTAACCCCGACGAAGCCGATAAACTTATTATTTCAATGGTTGCTTCTGCGATTGGGATGGAGGAGGTAAGGCTAAGTGAGTACCTGAAACTTCAGGAAAGCGAGAAAAAGTACCAGGATCTGACGAGGGTGTTCCGGCTCATGGCCGATAACATGCCTGATAAACTTTGGGCCAAAGACCTTGAGAAACGATATCTGTTTGCCAATAAGTCACATGCAGAAATATCACTTCAGGCCAAAGATGTGGAAGATCCTATAGGCAAGACCGATTTATTCTTTGCTGAAAAACAGAGATTACTTCATCCGGGAGATCCCAAGTATTATACTTTCGGTGAGCTATGCCGGGATACCGATGAAATTATAATGGAAACGAGAAAGGCTGAGAAATTCGAAGAATCGGGATACCTGAATGGAAAATATACCATTTTCGATGTATATAAGGCCCCGATCTTAGATGAAAAGGGAGAGATGATCGGCACTGTTGGGACGGCACGGGAGGTCACCAAGGAAAAAGAGGTGGAACAGAAGATCAGAAAATATACCGAGGACCTACAGGAACTGAATAATTCCAAGGACAAGTTCTTTTCGATCATTTCCCACGACCTTAAAGGACCTTTTAATGCAATCCTCGGATTTTCAGAGATACTGACCAGGGAATGGGCTGATTTTACGGATGAGGAACGCCAGCATTTTGTCCGCAACATCAATTCCTCGGCGCAAAACACCTTTAAACTTCTCGAAAACCTCCTGGCCTGGTCTATCGCCCAAACCGGCAGGCAAAATTTCAATCCTTTCCCGGTCGATATGAGCGTTGTGACCAACGATATGGTGATCCTTCTCCGCGACCAGGCAGAGAAAAAACAGATCAAGATCTTTACTGCGGTGAATTTTGGAACGGTTGTTTTGGCTGATGAACAGATGGTGAGGACTGTGATCAGGAACCTGATCTCGAATGCCATTAAATTTACTCCTTTGGGCGGACAGGTTAAGATCTATACCGAGACCGTGAAAGATGAGAACGGCCATAAGGATATGATCAAAATTTGTATTACCGACACAGGCATTGGCATATCGGCCGAAAACATGGATAAATTATTCCGTATCGATCAGCAGCTAAGGTCAACCGGGACAGCCAATGAAAAAGGTACCGGTCTGGGGCTGATCCTCTGTAAAGAACTTGTTGACAAACACGGGGGAAATATCTGGGTTGAAAGCGAGCTTGGCAAGGGGTCGAAGTTCTGCGTGACGCTGCCGAAAGTGTAGTCCGATATCCGATATCTGATATCCGATATCTGATATCTGCTAAAAACTCCTGAACCCTATAATCTCTCTGACTTCTTTAATCGTTTTCGAAGCGCTGGCCCTGGCTTTCTCGGCTCCCAGTCTTGCAACTTTACTGATATAATCTTCGTCGGATTTGATTCTGAGAATTTCCTCGCGGATCGGTGTGGTGAATCTGATGATATCCTCGGCCAGCTGCTTTTTAAGGTCGCCATAACGGATCTGGCAGGTCTTGTACAATTCGTTGAAATGATCGTACGTTTCTTTGGAAGAAAAATCCTCCATGAGGGTGAAAAGGTTCTGAACAGCCTGTTCTTTGGGTGAATCGGGAACCGTAGGGCCAGAATCCGTAGTGGCTCTCATTACTTTCTTGCGGATGACTTCCGGGGGATCAGCTAAAAAGATCGCAGAACTTTCATTGTCGGACTTTGACATTTTCATCGAACCATCCAGCCCGGGTATCTTCACAAGTTCTTCTCCGAAGTTATATGCCTGGGGTTCAGGGAAATATTCAACCTTATACATGCGGTTGAAGCGGTTTGCAAAAGTCCTGGTCATCTCCAGGTGCTGCTCCTGGTCCTTGCCCACGGGCACTTTATGTGCCTTGTGGATAATGATATCCGCAGCCATCAAAGTAGGATATGTAAGCAGGCCTGCATTCACATTCTGCGGCTGGGTGCGGATTTTATCCTTAAATGAAGTACAACGTTCCAGTTCTCCAATATATGCATTCATGTTCAGCAGGAGGTAAAGCTCAGCTGTTTCAGGAAGGTCACTTTGGATATACAAGGTGGCTTTTTCCGGGTCAAGCCCTGATGCAAGGAACTCAGCCAAAACGGTTTTCACATTTCCGTGAAGGTCGGCGGGAGTAGGATGGGTGGTAAGGGAATGGTAGTCAGCAATAAAGAAATAGCAGGTATTCTCCTCCTGCATCCTGACGAAATTTTTCAGGGCGCCGAAATAGTTCCCTAGATGAAGGTTGCCTGTGGGGCGTATGCCGCTGACTACTGTTTGCATATGTTTTTTGTTAAGGAAGACGGATGTCAGATTTCGGATATCTGATATCTGATACCTGACATCTGCAGTGCAACGCGCTGCCTTACATCTTTATCTCGTCCCCATTCTTATTATAAAAATGGTATTCGAGGAAATGATATGCGTTCTGGGGTTCGAGGGTAAGTTTGACGCCATATTTATTTTTCCACTTTCGGAGTTCGGTATTGAACAGTCCTTTAGTGAGGTAAGCATGGATATACGGGTGAACGATCAGCGTAAGGATCTTTTCATTTTGTTCACGGACGAGGTAGCTGAGATTGTTCTCAATCTCGTCGGTAAGCAGGATGCTCGGGCGGATCTCCCCGCTGCCATCGCAGGTGGGGCATCTCTCAAGGATCTGAACATTCATCTCAGGCCGTACTCTCTGCCTCGTGATCTGTACCAGTCCGAACTTACTCGGGGGCAGGATAGAATGTTTGGCGCGGTCGCGTTTCATCTCCTCCCTGAGTTTATCATAGAGTTTACGCCGGTTCTGCCCCAGTGTCATATCGATGAAGTCGATCACGATGATCCCGCCCATATCACGCAGCCTGAGTTGCCTTGCAACTTCAGCTGCAGCTTCCAGGTTGGTCTCCAGAGCGTTCATTTCCTGGTTCTGGTCCTGGTTCACCCGGTGCCCGCTGTTGATATCGATCACATGCAGCGCCTCGGTATGTTCTATCACCAGGTAAGTACCGCTTTTGATCGTAACTGTTTTCCCAAACGTACCTTTGATCTGTTTATCGATCCCGTACTGCTCAAAAATAGGAGTCTTCCCGGTATGCAGCTTTACGATGCCAATCTTGTCGGGGAAGATCTTGCCAATATAGGATTTGATCTCCTCAAACAAGGTAGGGTCGTTCACCACGATATTGTGGAAGGTTTCGTTCAGGGCATCCCTGAGAATAGCCGAAGTGCGGTCGATTTCACCGATTATTTTCAGCGGCGGCTTGGCTGCTGACAACTTTGCGGAGATTGACTCCCAGCGTTTATACAAAGCCCTCAGGTCGGCATCCAGGTCGGCAACCAGTTTATTTTCGGCTACTGTGCGGATGATCACCCCGCAATTTTTTGGCTTGATGCTGGTAATCAGGCGCTTTAACCGATTACGCTCTTCCGCAGACTTAATTTTCTGAGAAACAGAGATTTTATCGGAAAAAGGAATAAGTACGAGGTACCTACCTGCAAAAGCGAGTTCGGAGGAAACCCTGGGACCTTTGGTGGATATAGGTTCCTTGGCGATCTGGATCAGGATGTTCTGACCTGATTTCAGGACATGGTTTATCCTTCCCGTTTTAACGATCTCAGGTTCATTGGCGAAATCGCCTATGTTGATGTTCTGGGCTGCACCCGACTGAGCCTGGCGGATGTATTTGAGAAGGGACTGCACTTGCGGACCGAGGTCGAGGTAGTGAAGGAATGCATCCTTCTCATAGCCAACATCCACGAATGCCGCGTTCAGCCCAGGCATGATCTTTTTGATCCGCCCCAAATAAATATCGCCTACGGAATACTCGTTGTTCGATCTTTCCTTATTTAACTCAACGAGGAGTTTATCTTCCAGAAGGGCAATTTCAACTTCCGAAGAAGTCGAGTTGATGATGAGTTCCTTGTTCACTTAGTATAATATATTGATTACAAAGGCCGGATGAGATCCGGGAATTGTAATGAACATAGGAATTGTAGCAGGGAAGGGGCCCATGCGTGATGCATGGGTTACTTCTTCTTGTGCCGGTTCTTACGCAAGCGTTTTTTACGCTTGTGCGTCGCCATCTTATGTCTTTTACGTTTCTTTCCGCTCGGCATATCCTGTGAATAAATTTGCTTACTTAACCCTTACGTGATTCTTAACCTTATTAACAAAGGTCTTGGCAGGTTTGAAGGCAGGAATATTGTGTGCGGGAATAATCAAGGTGGTATTCTTTGAAATATTTCTTCCTGTTTTCTCTGCACGTTTCTTGATAATGAAACTGCCGAATCCCCTGAGATAAACGTTTTGGCCAGTTACCATGGAGTTCTTAATGGTTTCCATAAAAGCTTCAACAGAAGCCTGGACAGCGACCTTCTCAATTCCGGTCTTGTTAGCAATTTCTGCTACAATTTCTGCTTTTGTCATTGTAAATTAGAATTTGAAGTTATATATAATTAATACTGAATGTCTTTGGTTAAACCCGGAACGGGGATGCAAATATAGAACTTTTTCCGGAAAACAAGCGCCTGGCAGAAAAATAATTGCATTTCGTCGTCAAAATCTGACATTTAGGCGATACATCGCTCGCATCTTTGCATCGTCGCTGTGCCACTCGCTCGCATCTTTGCATCGCGGCTACGGTGTTTGCGTCGCTCACGCATTCCCTATCCCAAAACAGAAGCCATAATTTGTTCGCTCCTTACACCTGATGCCGCTTATGCAAAATGCGTCGCTCTGAATATTTTCGCTTTTCGCCTTTCGCTATTTACATTACTTTTGCCTACGTATGAGCGATTTCCTTGATAAATTGGTTGGGTGGTATGGTGCGAATGCCCGGGATTTTCCGTTTCGGCGGACGACCGATCCCTATCTGATCTGGCTTTCGGAGATCATTATGCAGCAAACCCGCATTGAGCAAGGCGTGCCGTACTATAATTCATTTGTCAAAGTGTTCCCAACAATACATGAGCTTGCCCGGGCCTCCGAAGAAGAGGTTCTTAAGCAATGGCAGGGACTGGGTTATTATTCCCGGGCGCGAAATCTGCATTCAACAGCAAATGAAATAGTTGAAAAATACGGGGGCAGGTTTCCCGAAAGCTATGAAAGTCTGCGTGAATTAAAAGGAGTAGGAGATTATACTGCTGCTGCAATAGCTTCGGTTTGCTATGGATTGCCGCATCCGGTGATGGACGGGAATGTGATCAGGTTTATTACCAGGCATTTCGGGATTACGGGGGCAGTTGACCTGGCAGCAACCAAGAAAGAGATCATGGAAGTGTTAACAGAGCTGATACTGGATATCAGATGTCAGATATCGGATGTCAGATGTCAGATATCGGATGTCAGATGTCAGATGTCGGATGTCAGATGTCAGATGTCAGATGTCAGATGTCAGATGTCAGATGTCAGATATCCGACATCCGGGGACTTCAACCAGGCCATGATAGAATTCGGGGCAACATACTGCATTCCGCGTAATCCAAACTGCCAGGATTGTATTTTCAATGAAAGCTGTTATGCCCTGAAATTCGGGATGGTCGAAAAGCTGCCTTTGAAGAAACAGCAACAGGCACTTAAACTCAGGTATTTTCATTACCTGGTTATCCAGGTCAGGGGAAAGAAAGGAATTTATTTTAGAAAACGCACAGGAAACGATATCTGGAAAGGATTATATGAATTCCCCTTAATTGAAACCTCCAAAGCTGTTACCTTGCCAAGGTTGATAAATTCCATTGAATGGAAACAAAACTTTGGGAAAACCCCACTTAAGATTCTTTCACAAACCGGTTCCATCAGCCATTTGCTAAGCCACCAGAAAATCAATGCAACATTTTACAACATTGAGATCGACAAATCCTCTGAAAAATTCGGGAGCCTGATCCATCCGAAAAACATTCCTGAATTACCCGTGGCAAGGATTATTGAAAAGTACCTTGAAACTCATCAAACCAGCGAATTATAAGCCTTTGGGTCGAGGCTGATCATACCATCCATCAACTGCTTATTAAATTGAACGGAAGGGTTGAGAAATAATTCCCCTGCAAGCTCTCTGAATCGGAGCAATTCCTTAATGTAACGGACATTTTTTGGATCATTGATTGTAAGATCAGTCAATTCAAACGAACGCTCCCAGGCATGAACTGCATTATCGGATTCATTTTTCAATAATGCATTCTGCGCCCGGTTCATTTCATTTGCGATCATTAATAACTGCTGGTGACGCGGGAATGAAAACCACTTCTCTGTTGAAAGGGATTTATGATAAACTAATGGGTACATATAGTGATGATCCGTGATTCGCGATTCGTGAATTATATGAGTAAATGACTAACTATTTCTTCCATTTTAGCTCGCAGAAATTCGTCCATAACCTCCATGGAGCGGTTGCCCTGTGATGGCCTTATGTTGATAAACGAAGTATATTCCAGTCGCTCATTCTTTTTGTTTAAAGGATAAACATTCGCTCCCCAAAGCACAGATAATTTTACAGGCTGAGAAATAATTTTCATTATGCGACAATTCAGTTATCAAGATTAGTAAAAATCTGAAGCGATGATCCTGATGTTTTTACACTTTCTTTCCCACAATTTCCCTATTCACCTATTATTTACCGCCATTCACCGATTATAGCAAACGCTTGTGGTTTGCAGGTTATAATTTTGCCGGTACACAAACAATTTTCTCATAACCGTTGAGGCTTGTTTGGCCCGGGGAAAGATGGAAGGGATTACCATCAGGCTTCAAAAAAGATTAACACAGCCGCTTCCCCGGTTTTTTTGTGATCCGGCTCCCGGTTCATTCATAGCGTAGGGCATCGATAGGATCGAGGCGGGAAGCTTTACGGGCAGGATACCATCCGAAGAAAGTACCAATCATGAAACAGAAGAGAAAGGAAAGGAGAACTGCCTGGGGAAGGATCACCACGGGCCAGTGAAGGGTATATGAAATAATTTCCGAGACGCCAATACCGAGGATGATCCCGATCACGCCGCCAATAGCGCTGATGAGGACCGATTCGGTAAGGAACTGAAGCATGATGGATTTTCGTTTGGCACCGAGTGACATCCGCAAACCTATCTCTTTGGTACGTTCAGTCACGGAAACATACATGATATTCATTATGCCTATCCCTCCCACGACCAGTGAGATTCCGGCAATAGCACCCAGGAGTATAGTAAGCATGTCGCTGATAGAGCTGAAGGTTTTTATGAGTTCCTCCTGGGTGCGTATGTCGAAATCATTCTCATCGGTCCCTTTTAGTTTATGCCTGAAACGGAGCAGGCGTTCAATTTCTTTTTCTGCAACAGGTGATTGCTTCTCAGAAACGGCTGAAGCATAAATCCCCTGCAGATGCTGTATTGCCAGCATTCTTTTCTGGACGGTGGTATAAGGAGCCAGAAGCAGGTCATCCTGGTCCTGGCCAAAGGTATTCTGGCCTTTACTGCTTAGCACACCTATGATCTTTAAGGGTATGTTGGTAAACCGGATGACGGAGCCTATAGGATATACATTATCCCCGAACAGGTTTTTAACAACGGTCTTCCCGATCAGGCAAACCTTGGCTGCGGACCGGATCTCTTTCTCATTGAACACCCGGCCTTTCTGAACAGAGAGTTTTTTAATTCCAAGATATTGTTCATTCACACCGTAGATATCGGTGGGGGTATTATTGTGGGCATAGATGCATTGCCCGCTGTTCCTGACCTCGGGTGATAGCAGGGCAATGGATTTACAGCTTTCGGCAATGGCCACGGCATCTTCCAGGCTGAGGCTGCGGCTGTTGGTCTTTCCCAGCTGAACGCCTCCCTTCGACTGCATTGCCGGCATGATGATGATGAGGTTGGACCCCATATCGGAAACCTGCTTTTCGATGCTGCGCTTGGAACCCTGTCCGATGGCAAGCATATCGATCACCGAAGCCACTCCGATTATAATACCCAGCATGGTGAGCAGAGCCCGGGTTTTATTTCTCAGCAGGGCGTCGAAAGCGATTTGCAGAAAAGCGTATATTGTCATTTGAGTGCTTGTTAATGGATTTAATATTATCCCGGAGGAGGACCGGGATTCTTTCCATTTCTTTTTGGTGGTTTGGGCATGAACGGACTGCTTTCGCTTGTGTCTTTTTTTGCTGTTGCTAAACCTATGGAAGAAGCTCCGGCTGTGGAGGAGATCACGACTTCATCGCCTTCCCTGAGCCCTGAAAGGATCTGAACATTCAGATCGTCATCCAGTCCGGTTTCTATAAAAACTGGATGTATTGACTTCCCGTTTTTCACCCATACTTCTTTTTTAGCTGTTTCCCCCGGGGGGGCGGGAGGTCCGGCAGGCTGTCCTTCGGGTTTATACTGAAGGACCTGGCTGGAAACAGTCAGCACATCATTAGCTTCGTTCACATAGGCAGTGATACTGGCCGTCATTCCCGGCATGAGCTTCAGTTCCTTGTTGGGAGCCCGGATAATGACCGTGTAGGTAACCACGTTGGATGTGGTAACCGGCTGCAGCCTGATCTGGGTGACTTCCCCGGTAAACTTGTTGTCGGGATAGGCATCCACTGTAAAACTTACCCTTTGCCCTTGTTTAACATAACCTATATCCGCTTCATCCACCGATGCTTCCACCTGCATTTGGGTCAGGTCGTGGGCGATGGTGAACAGTGTTGGGGTACTGTATGAAGCGGCTACTGTCTGTCCTTCGGTCACCGCCCTTTCGAGAATCACGCCATCAATGGGAGAATAAATAAAGGCATAGCCCAGGTTGATCTTCGACTGGTCATAGTTCAGCTGGGATGTTTTTATTTGGATCCGGGCTTTCTGGAAGTTATACAGAGCCTCGTCATAAGCGCTTTCGGCAATAAGTTTTTTTTCAAACAAGGCTTTGGTGCGGTTGTAAGTGGCTGTCTGATAGGTGAGGACGGCTTGTGCATCGTCAAGAGCAGCCTGTGAGATCGTAAGCTGGGTTTCCAGGGGTTTACGGTCCAGCTCGGCGAGGAGATCGCCCATCTTCACCCGGGAATTGTAATCTGCATAGATCCTGCTGATCTTGCCCGAGACCTGGGTTCCCACTTTCACTGTTTGAATCGCCTGGATGGTGCCTGTCGCCGTGACGGTGATCCTCACTGAACCTTTTCTGACTCTTGCTGTTTCGTAGATTACCCCGCCCGAAGAGCTGTTACACGACCTGAGCAGGATCAGTGACAGGGCGACCAGTATAAGCACTGTAAGGGAAATAAAAAGAACCTTGATTTTCATAAGCCATGTTATATTGTGATCGGAATCCCGGAATAAAAATCCAGGATCTTCCTGCTGAAAATGAGTTTGTATTTGGATTGAAGGAGGGTTCCTTCAGCAACAATCAGGTTGGTTTTCTGTACGAGGAAGTCGACAGAGCTGATCAGTCCCTGCCTGAATTTTTCATCGGCTACGAGGTAAGATTCATAAGCTGCGTTGTATTGCTCGAGGCCTGATTCGTATTCCCGGCAGGATGAGACTACATCCTGGGCTCCCTGTTCAATGCTTTTCCTGAGCTGGTTCCTGATATTGGCTTCGTCCAGTTCGGCATTGGAAGTGTTAAGTTTGGCGATGTTTACGTTTGACTTCACTTTATAGTTCTGGTAAATAGGGATATTCAGTGAAACCCCGACAGTCGGGTTGATCTGGTCGTCAAAGGAAGCCTGTGTTTGTCCTGATGCAGCGAAGTTCATTCCCAGGCCGGCGCTGAGTGATAAAGAAGGATAGTAGTCGGCTTTGACGATCTTCACATTGAGCCTGGCTGATTCTTTGTTGAAAGCTGCGCTTTTCACCTGGGGTTTGATGGCAAGGGCGAGCTGGTAAACCGAATCAGCCCTGGGGTGGTATGAGAGCAGGGAGAGGGGCTCAAGGCTTGGATGGTATACTATAAGGGCGGTATCAGCCGGCAGTTCCATGAGCTGTATGAGTGTGATACGGTCCATGGCCAATGTGCTTTCAGCAGTAGCGAGGGTTTGTTTCTCGCTGGCCAGTTGTGATTTAACCTGCAGGTAATCTGACCTGGAGGATGCTCCCAGGTTCAGCCGTTCAGATGACAGTTCAAGTTGTTGTTCGGTCAGTTCTACCTGTTTACGGCTGTTTTTTACCTGCTCTTCAGCGTAGAGAACCTGCAGGTATGCGTTAAGAATATTCAATGTTATCGATTCTTTGGTGGTTTCGGCATCATATTTTACCGCTTCCAGGTTGACTTTAGACTGTTTAACCTGTCCGTTGATCTTGAACCCGTTAAACACCACGAAATTTGAATTCACCGAGATGTTCGTTCCCGCGTAGCCTACCAGGTTCCCGCTGGTGATGGTGACCTGCTGGTTGTTCCAGGAGTAGTTCTGGTTCACACCAGCGTTGACCGAGGGGTACCTTGATGATCTCGCCTGGACTGCGTTGGCTTCGCTGATATGTATGGTGACCCCGGCTTTGCGCACCTGTATGTTATTATTGAGGGCATAGGAGATGCATTTTTCGAGGGTCCAGGCGCTGTCGGGTGTTGCTGCTGCTGTGGTATGATTGATAAGTAAAGCCAGGAGCAGTATTTTCATAGGTTTCATGGCATGGGTGCGATAGAGAATTTGTGAGAGATCTTATAATTTTTTGTCTGGGACTGGGAACCTGAATCCTGGGGCGGCCCTCCGGGACCACTTCCCATACCTCCCTGTCCGCCACCTGGACCGCCACCCATTCCACCCATTCCACCCTGGCCGCCGCCACCTGGACCGCCACCCATTCCACCCATTCCACCCTGGCCTCCGCCACCTGGACCACCGCCCATTCCACCCTGTCCACCACCACCTGGACCACCGCCCTGCATCCCGCCCCGGGCCCTGCCTTCCGATCCATCCTGGGGTGGGCCACCCTGGGAGGATTTGAGGACAAAACCAAATAGAACGAACTTTGCCATCCGCAAGTCCTTTGTAAAATATGACAGCGGGATAGCGGCTTCGAGGACAAGGCAGCCCGAGGAATCATAGGCTATTGCTGTCTCCACACCACGGACCATGGAATCGGGGGGATATATCCCGTCGACATCGCCTTGAAAACCCGAAAGTTTAATTCCGGCTGACAGCCTGCGGGGTTTTTGTCTCACCACCGGTGTTGAACCCATTACTGCAGGCTCCATACCTTTCTTCACCTTGCTTTTAGGCTGGCTCTGGTTATCCGGCGGATTTCCTTGTCCCCTGACTTCGCCGTTTGTACCCGGCTGGCCTGCATCCGTGCGATCGCCCGGACCTCCTGCAGGAGATCCGTAGGGTTTAACCATACCATACGGGAACTGAAACACACATTTATATTTTTTCTTTCCGTCAGCTTCGATAGCAAACGTCAATCCTTCATGAAGTACGCTCATCTGCTCGGCCTGGTGAAGAATCTGTACACAGAAATACAGTCTCGACGAATCATTCGCCACTGCATAAGTCAACCTTGCATCGGTATTATCATAAAACATCCTCGTTGGCCAGTCACCCAACCAGCCATCCGCACTGAACTTCTCATGATAGTAACAGGGATATTTTAATGAAGGAGGATTAGACTTCTGATTATCACCACCATAGACTTTTTCGGTATTGAAAAACATCCCGTAAACCAAACAGGTTATAACCAACATTTCAGGGAATAACCTGACAATCTTTAGCTTTTTCATGCCCAAACAATGATTAATAATTCGTTTTATACCCTATTCTGCTAAAAACGCAGATGAACTTTTCCATATCGCAATGAAAAAAATGAAAAACATAACCGATAATGGCCGAAATTCGCCAGACCAGAAGCAGCCTTGCTTTGCAAAAGAATGCTTTTTTGAATTCCTTTTAAGGGCTACGTATTGCAACTGCAATTTTTGTTTATCCAAGGAATCATTCCCTTCGAGAATGGAGATATACTTCCCACGCGACATGTCCAACCCGGAATTATTAGTTTCAAATAACCTGAAAATCCCTTTATTGGTTTGATAAACATAGTGAATCCTACGGTCTGAAGAGGCCCATTTATTTGCGATCACACCGGTATCATCGGTGCTCCCGTCATCCAGGATGATCATTTCCCAGTCTGTAAAGGACTGGTTGATAACCGACATTATACATTCCTCAATAAAGCGTTCATGATTATACGTGGCGATTAATAAACTGAAGACTGACATTGTGGAGTTTTTATTCAGGGTATAAAAGTCAAATCGATCTGGTGAAGATGAAATCTTCAGTAAAACTAGGAGCGATTTTTAGGAGGATTGGAACAAATAGGTGAATACCGAAAATGTACCGGAGAACAGGAAGTTCAGAACCCCGACAGCCATTCCTGGACTGCGTCATGGTAGGTCTCGCCCACGGGGATCTTTGTTTCACCCAGCCAGATAAACCGGTTGTGGATACTGCGGATGTTTTTCACCGGGACAATAAAGCTACGGTGTACCCGCATGAATTGCCCGGTGGGAAGTTTCTCGAGGAAACTTTTCAGGCTCATCAGCGAGAGCAATGGTTTGGGCGAATGCTCAAGATGGATTTTAATGTAATCATCCAGTCCCTCGATATACCTGATTTCGTTGATTGGGATACGTATGTTCTGGTATTCGGATTTGACGAAAATAAATTCCCCTTTTTCCTCATTACCGGATTTAATTTTTTCAAGCGTTTTCTGCGCTTTTTCCACCGCCTTGATAAACCTGTCGTACTTGATCGGTTTCACCAGGTAATCCAGGGCTTCCAAATCAAACCCCGTTACGGCATATTCCTGAAAGGCAGTAGTGAAAATTACCAGGGGTTTTTCTTTCAGGTTCTCGTAAAACCTGATGCCGTTGATGTCGGGCATCTGGATGTCGAGGAATATAAGGTCAGCATGATTGAATTTGAGCCATGAGGCTGCCTGGATAGCATCGGTGAAAGTCGCCAGCAGGCTGATCGCAGGCGTGTCAAATGCATACTTCTTGATCACTTCAAGGGCCAGTGGCTCATCGTCTATAGCGATACAAGGTATCATGCGAGTTGCATCATGAGGTTTACAATAAAGATCTGCCCGTTATCTGAAATAGTCAGCTCATGGTGAGAAGGATAGGAAAGTTCAAGCCTTTGGCGGGTATTGCTGATACCCAGCCCCTGGGCCCCATTCTGTTTCCTGTCGGGGAAGATCCTGTTGGATATTTTCAGGGTAAGCAGGTTGTGTATTATCCTGATGTCGATACTGATAGGCGCCGGTTCGTGGCTGCTGATGCCGTATTTGAACGAGTTTTCCACAAAAGGCATCAGGATCAAGGGTGCGATTCGGAATTCATTAAAATTACCGCTAAGGTTCAGCTGGACTTTTACATTTTCACCCAGGCGGATCTTCTGAAGGTCCACATAATGGCTTATATATTCTACCTCCATCTCAAGAGACACCTTGTCGGCATGCGCTTCCTGGGTGATATACCGCATCATATCGCTGAGCTTCATCACCGCATCGGCAGTCGCATCACTTTTCACCAGAGCCAGGCTGTATATGCTGTTCAGGGTGTTGAACAGGAAATGCGGATTGATCTGGGACCTTAAAAAAGAGAGCTCCATGGTCATCCTTTCAGCCTCAACCAGTTTGGCTTTTTTCTCTGCCCGCTTCCATTCCTGTATTATCCATATTGCTCCACTGATCATCATGATCACAAAGAAAAGGAACATTGATTCAATTCGGTCGGGTCTGAACAGGTCGAAACCGGGAGGGGCTTCCATCCCCTTTCCGGGCATTTTCATGGGCCTTGTAAAAAAAAGTTTACTGAGGAATAAAAACAAGGCAAAGAATACGATGATAAGTCCTGTATAAAGGAGCATGAATTTTTTGTTGAACAGCCTGGGCAGCATCCAATAGGCATGAACGTAAAACAAGGTGATAAGGAAGATGTTGAAAAGCAGGAAACGGGCTATGAAGTATGCTCGCATAGGTTCCTGTATATCGGGGCCCATCATGGGTTTGGGCCTGAAGATATATGGAAGGCTGAGGAAAATAGTCCAGACGATGATGTGGGTGAGGACGGTGACGACCTTGGTTTTCATGAAGCTAAGATAGGGAATCGCTGGGTTTGCTCAATTATATGCCGGAGAATGCCAGGATTGTACCGGTGAATCGCTCGCTCCATACATCAGGATTCTTCCCTGTCAGCTTCGGGAAGCACAGTAACGAGCAGGTCTACGAGCATATTCTTTCCAAAGGGTTTTGCGAGGAAGTATGAGGCGCCGCCGTTCATGATTTTTTCTTTCATCCCGGCCATAGTGAAACCGGTGACGGCAATGATGGGAACATCGGAGTAGCCATCGAGTTTTCTGATCTCCCGGGTAGCTTGTATGCCGTCGATTCCCGGACCGAGGTTGATATCCATCAGGATCACATCATAGGCTGTTTTGCCTGCCAGTTTGATCGCAGTCTCCCCATCATTGGCCATGTCCAGCTCGTATTTATCGCTGAGATAGACTTTAACAAGTTCGGCATTGATCTTATTATCCTCAACAAGAAGTATCCTGAACTTCCCAGATGCTGATCCTGAACGCGGAGCTTTGATGATCACCTCATCCAGCGGGATGCTTTCACCATCTTTCGTCTGGACTTCAGGTTTCAGGGACTTTTCAACAAGAGGAAGGATATCCATCACAGTTTCGGGGCTTTCTTCATCAGGTTGTATTTTTGCGACCAGCATCACCGAATCCAGGACTTTCAGCATCTGCTCGCCCGAATCATGAATGTACTGTGGCATCTCCTCCTTCCCCTCTTCCTTCTTATCTTTCATCATCAGCTCGCTGAACCCCATGATGCTGTTGACAGGGGAACGGAAATGCTGGTTCATGAAAGCGATGAGTGATGACTTAAGACGGTCCGAGTCCTCAAGCTTTATCCGGGCAATGTTAGATTCCTCCTGGGCGGTCTTCCGCCTTTCAACTTCCTCTTCAAGGTCGCTGGTACGTTCATCCACCAGGTATCTCAGGATCTTTTCCCTCGATTTTCTTATCCTGGTCGAGATATAAAGCCATAAAAGCAGGCCCAGCACAAACACCACAGGGAGAATAAACCAGGAGGTCTTGTAAAAATATGGTTGCACTTTCAGCACGAAAAGTCGTTGTTCTTTGGTCCACTGTCCGTTATGCCCCAGGGCCATCACCTTGAACACATAGCTGCCGGGAGGGATATGTGTATAATACGCCTGCCGCCTGTTCCCGGCATTGACCCAGAAATGGTCGAATCCCACCAGCATGTATTTATACTGGATCTTTTCGGGGCTCAGAAACGAGGGTGAAGTATAGTCGAATTCAAGGTCCACCGTTCCCGGATCCAGGACTAGAGGAGAGAGGGGATCATATTCTTTGGTATTGACTAACAGCCGTGTGAGTAATACAGATAATTTGGCAGTGAACGGAGAAGTATTGTCAGCATCAAGCAGAGCCAGCCCTCTTGGAGTGGGTACCCAAAGTCGGTTATGCGAATCTATGCATCCGGCGGGGAATACACGGCCACTACACTCCGAAGTAAGCATGCCTTCTGGCTTTCCAAAGACCACTGGATGTAAAATATCCCCTTTATTGTCATGGTATGCGATGAGTTCGTTCCTGAAAACCGAGTAAATTCCCTTGTTGGAGGTCAGCCAGAAACGACCCGAAAGATCCTCGACGATTTGCAGTATGCCATCCGAATACAACCCATCATCAGTATTAAAAATATAGGAGGAATCATTTTCAAGCATTACCAGTCCGCCATGCGCGCAGCCAGCCCAAACAATCCCTTCCTTATCTTCGTACAGCGTATTGATCACATTGTCGGGCATCCCCGTTTCGGTAGTCAGCCAGGAGATCTTTCCCTTATCGATGATGTCGATACCGCCCCCGTTGGTGCCTGCGAGCATTCGCCCTTTGCTGTCTTCAAGGAGGCAAAGCACCTGTTCATTGGACATCCCGGCTTTCGCGTTGAACCATTCTATCTTTCCGTTGAACAGCACGTTGATCCCGGCGTTGGCTGTTCCTGCCCAGAGCTTCCCGCTCCGATCGAAATACAGTGCCCGGATGACATCCGAAGCGAGGCCATCCGCAGTTGTCAGATGAATGATCTTATCCTTGCGGTAACCGTAAATTCCTGCCCCGTCGGTGCCAATCCAAAGCATTCCTGAACTGTCATAAGCAAGAGTGTTGACAGGGATTGGTGGCAGGCCGATCTTTTTTTCAAGTTTTTCGATACCTGCGGATGAGATCGCGTTGACGGCACCTTTACCTGTTCCCAGGAATACGATTCCGCCGGGGCCATTGATCACAGGGCCGATTGTATGGTCGCTCAACCCGTCATCTTCGGTATAGAGTTTAATGATTCTGGGGCGGAGGGCATTAAGTCCCGAACCCTCGGTACCCACCCAAATCGTGTGTTCCCTGTCTTCAAACACGCTGGAAATGATGTTTCCCGACAAGCCTTCGGATGAGGTGATCCCGCTGATCCTTCCTTCTTTCGAGAGATATAATCCGCTGTTTGTCCCAACCCAGATCCCTCCTTCGGTATCCCTGAACAGGCATAGTATGTTCAGGCTGAAATTCTTCCCGAATGCCTGGTATCGGCTGAACTTTCCCTGGCTGAAGATGTTGATCCCCCCTCCGTTCGTACCCACCCAGAGGTCCCCGTTCATGTCGAAACAAAGAGAACGGATATCGTTATGAGATAGCCCGTCGCGGGTTGAGTAGACTTTGATATTTCCGTTTTTCAAATGGCATAAACCGAAGCGGGTGCCAATCCACAGCGAAGAATCACGGTCGGAGATAAGGGTCTGGATGAAAGTGTTCGGTAAGCCGTTCTTATCGGTGATAAACGTCATTTGTCCGTCGAAAGCCAGGTGGCCCAGGCCGATGCCGTCGGTGCCGAACCATAAGCCTTTACCCGGGTCGTCGGCGAGGGAAAGCACGCATTTGATCCAGTTCAGCTCACGGTCGAAAAGCCGGTTGAACTGGAGTTTTTTATAACTGAGGATGTCACCGTGGTAAAACCCGACCACCATGGAAGAGTCGCGGAAGATATACAGGCTTTGCACGTCCTTATCGACGAAATTCTGGGTATTCGAGGGATCGAAGGTGAAAAAGCTGTTCCCGTCGAAACGCACGAGGCCTTCTTCTGTGGCGAGCCAGATGAACCCGTCGGGGGTCTGGGCGATGGCGCGGATGCTGTTCACGGGCAGTCCGTTGTCGCTGGTCCATGCGCGCACCGAATAATCCTGTTTCAGGCCGGGGATGATGCCGGCGCCTGCCGATTGTGTAAAGGCAAGCATTGTTAAAATGATGATCCCGGATATAAATGTTTTCATATCGGCGGATGTGGATGTAAATGTAGTAATTAAATAATTCAATTTGCATATAATGCTTCACCCTTTCACCTGCATCCCTCAGCTTATCGCTCGTATATACACAACGTCGCTGCGCCTGTCGCTCATATATTCGCAACGCTGCTGCGCCTGTCGCTCATATATTCGCAACGTCGCTGCGCCTTATCTGCGCTCAACTCCACTGTTCCCAAAATTTCCTTAAACTCCCAGTTTCGCTTCGATAAGCCAAGGCGACTTTTGCGATATATTTCGCTCACTACAGCAAGGCAGCTTGTGTAAGTTGCTTCGCTTTCAAGCCAAGGCGACTTTTGCGATATATTTCGCTTCGAAAAGCTCTGAGTCCTTTCCCTTGCATCCCGAAGCCTTAGGAAGCAAGACGATGGTGGGTCGCAGTAGTTCCGCAGCTGAGGGATGCAAGGGAAAGGGTGAAGCACTATTTCAAGCATGGAATTTGAAATTTTTTCTTGCATTATTCCCGGAGAAACTTTTTACCTTTGCAGCGCATAACAATTACAACATAATGGACCCTTATCCGGCGAAAAATAATTCAGTAATCATCCCATAGTCTGAAAGGACATCTGCCCGCCGCAGGTGCATCTTCCTGATTATGCTAACGTATGGAGGATGCACACATGACTTCACAAACCACATTCTATTTCAGCCAGTTTGCAGGAAAGTTATTTTATGATCCTACAGGCGAAACCCTGGGCAGGATCAATGATTTTCTGATCGATGTACGTGCCTGGTCTTCCGAATCCCATGAACCCCAGCGTCCACGGGTTCTTGCTATAAGCATGAAACAGGGGAAGGAACATAAAACCTGCGAATTCCTGAATTTCGAGATCAGGAAATATAAAGGGAAACAGCAGCTGATCTGCAGGGAACTGAAAGAACACAACACCGAAAACCTCCAGAACTGTATCTGGCTTAAGGAAAACATCCTCGACAAACAAATTGTCGATCTTGAAGGCCGCAAGCTGGTGCGTGTGAATGACGTGCGCATGGTCATGATCCCATCGGGGACTTACGCGCTGGCGGTGGATGTGGGGATTGAGGGACTGCTCAGGAGGCTGGGAGTGCTTACTCCGATAAGCAGATTCGTGGAAAGTTTCGGATTGAGCCTTCCCGATAAAATGATCCTTTGGGATGATATCGAAGCCGTGGATTTCTCGAACTCCAGCATCAAGCTATCCAAAGCATCCTCAAAACTGAATACATTGCATCCTTCCGACCTTGCCGATATTATCGAAGACCTCGACAAAGCTTCTCGCGCCTATGTCTTCTCAACCCTTGATGAAGAGAAGGCTGCTGATGTCCTGGAAGAACTTGAACCTGAAGTCCAGGCGCATATTGTTGAAAGTCTGCCTGTTGAAATGGTTGCCGATGTTCTGGAACTGATGCCGGCCGATGAGGTTGCCGATCTCATCGACGAGCTGGGTGTCAAGAAAGCCGAAGAAATCCTCAATGAGATGGAGGACGAAAGTTCCAAGGAAGTACGTGAACTGCTGGAATACCCCGATAAGGTCGTGGGTTCCATCATGACAACCGATTATATGACGTTCACTCCGGAACTTACGGTAGAAGAAACATTCAGAGCCCTTCGCAAGGAAAAACCAGAGCCTTCCTATATCTATTCCATCTTTGTGGTCGATAAAAAAGACAAGCTCATTTCGTCCATCCCCCTGGGTGAGCTCGTGATCAGCGATCCCCTGCTGACTCTGGGACAGATCATGAAGCCTGATCCCATTATGGTATATGATGACGACGACCTTGACACCCTGGCCGAGATCGTCTCGAAATACAACCTGCTTGCCGTACCGGTGATAAACCGCTCCCAGGAGCTGGAAGGGGTAGTGGTCATTGAAGATATTGTCGAAGACCTGCTCGACAAACGTAAAACCAAGTAAACCCGGAGGACTATGGCAGCAATTAATTTTCGTCGTTCCTGGTGGAAACGTTTTCTTGTATTCCTTGCAATACTTGGCCCCGGAATAATCACCGGCAGTGTGGATAACGATGCAGGAGGCATTACAACCTATTCGGTTGCCGGAGCGCTTTACGGATACCGCCTGATCTGGACTCTGATCCCCGCTTTCATTGTTCTGATCGTTATACAGGAAATGAATGCACGAATGGGTATTGTCACTGGTAAAGGGCTTGCGGACCTTATCCGTGAAAATGCCGGGGTGAAGGTCACCTTTTTCATTTTCGTCGGACTGCTGATTGCCGATGTCGGCAACACAACCACTGAGTTTGCAGGGGTCGCCGGATCCATGGAGATCTTCGGGATTTCAAAATATATATCTGTCCCGCTTGCGGCACTGATGGTATGGCTGCTTGTCGTAAGGGGGAATTATACCATAGCCGAAAGGATTTTTCTGATCT
>JAPLDL010000025.1 GCA_026391735.1 Bacteroidota bacterium
GGTTGAAGACCGTGCGGACATTCCGGAGATAGATGCCGACGGTGGTACGGCCGTTCACTTTCGTGCGGGATTTGGTCTTGCCGGATTTCGTTTTCCATTCAATCACTTTGGGGGTGAGCATCCAACTTTCATAATCTTTCAGAAACTTTACTGTGACACTCTCGAAAGGGAATTTTTCTTTGGCTGTAAACTCTTTCAGAGACCTCAGAGTGCATTCATAGGCAACCGCGGTACTTATACGTCCTTCCTTCCTGATATTCTCAGCTGCAACTTCCAATGAGGAAAAAAGATCATCTTTATCTTTGGGTTTGGCGAAGTATAAAGTCTCAAAATTTTCAAACAAAAATGGTTTCATGTTTTTAATCACCTCATCGGCCTTTGTTATGAACCCTGAAAAAATTTTGGCAATGATTTTATTCACGCCAGTGGGTTTGATACTTGTAGCATTATCAAAATCATATTTTGATAATTGTATGGATTTGCCCGCCAAACCTGCCATTTCAGGCTCTTCCCTTTGAGGATATTTCATAATTGCCTGCCATGATTTACGCTGGTAGATGACCCGAAGATAGACCGGGAAGCGGCCATCCTTAGCGGAATTTTTTCCCAGAAATAGTAAAATTGATGGGGTTTGGATTGCTTTCATAGAGGGAAAATTTTTCAAACATTTTTCAAACAAATGTACAAAAAACAACAAAAAACGCTTTGTAAAGTTTTAAACAATTTGACATTAACATACTGTTATAGAGATATTTAAACTATTTTATAAACTTTTACAAAATATCAAAAAAGGGTAGTTTTTCGACTACGGATCAGAAGGTTGGGGGTTTGACTCCCTCCGGGGTCACAAGAGAATCAGCCACTTACGAATAAAAACGGAGTGGCTGTTTCATTTAGGAGAGAAATACTTGAATATCATGACCGATAATTCATGCTCATTAATAGGTTTTGAAATATAATCATTACAACCGGCTTCAATGGCCTTTTCACGGTCCCCGCTCAAAGCAAAAGCCGTTTGCGCAAAGATGATCACTTGCGGGTTAAATTCCCTGATCTGCCTTGTTGTTTCATATCCGTTCTGACCCGGCATCTGCATATCCATCAACACTAAATTAAGATCGGGATTCCGTCGGCATAATTCAACAGTATCAAGGCCGGTTCTTGCAACAATAATCTCTTTACAATACGCTTTGACCATAATTTTAATCAGCATTTCCGATGTTTCATCATCTTCGGCAATTAATATCTTAAGATTCAGCAGCGAATTATCTTCCTTGCCGGGAATTGCATCTTCTTCCCGTGCAACTTGTTCTTTAATTACGGCTGCATAAGGAAGTGTAAAATAGAATATTGACCCTTTTCCTTCTTCGCTTTCAACCCATAATTTCCCTCCCAGCAGCTCTACGTATGCTTTTGTGATGGACAAGCCTAATCCGGCCCCCTGCAATGCCATTTTATCTGCAATATCAGCCTGAACAAATCGTTCAAAAATAGCCTCTTGCCTGTTTTTCGGAATTCCAACGCCCGTATCCTTCACGAAAAATTCCAGCCAATCTCCGGTTTTTCTGTACCCAATCTCAATTAAGCCTTTTCTTGTATATTTAATGGCATTTTTAACCAGGTTGACAAGGATTGCATAGGTCTTTTCACGGTCCGTTTTTATATTGGCCTTTTCATTGGGTAATTCATTCCTTACAGAGAAATGAAGCCCCTTATTTTCCATCTCCGGTTTAAAAAATGTATAGATGAATTCGATTTGTTCGTTGATATTTATTTCAGATATGAAAACTTCCATAAGGCCCGACTCAATTTTTGATATGTCAACAATATCATTGATGATGTTTAGCATACGTTCACCACTTTTCTTTATAATACTGATGTAGCGCTGCTGCTCCTCACCTGTTAGATCGGGTTCTCTTAATAGTTCAGCAAAACCCAGAATTCCATTCATCGGAGTCCTTATTTCATGCGACATGTTTGCAAGGAATGCCGATTTAAGGCGGTCACTTTCTTCGGCTCTTTCTTTTGCTGCAAATAACTCTTCTTCTGCATGTTTGCGGATTGTGATATCCCTGATTGCAGCAACCCTGAAACTTTCATCCTTGTATTTAATGTTCTTGGCTTCGATTTCAACCGGAAATAAAATCCCGTCCTTCTTTCTTAAAACAGTTTCAATTCGTTCAGCCCTTTTTTCTGCCACATTGGCTTTTACGAGATCCTGATACTCAGATACGACAAGCAGTTCAATCACATTCTTCCCAATCAATTCCTCACGGTTGTAGCCAACCATTCTAATAAATGATTCGTTGGCATCAAGGGCTTTACCGTTCTCATGAATCAATATCCCTTCAAATGTGAGGTTTGAAAGTTTTTTAAACCGGTCTTCACTTTCCTGCAATGTTCTTTCGGTTTGTTTTCGTTTTGCTTCTTCCTTTAAGACTGTTCTCACTTTGGCAAGCGAATAGAAATAATATGAAATAATGATGAAGAGCAATGAAAAAATCAGGATTAAGCGGTTTCGTAATTTTGTAAGAGCTAAGTATATATCTTCTTCAGGGTACGAGATGAAAATTGTCCAGTATGTGTTTCCAAGCTGAGCGCGGTAAAAGGCCACATACTTTTCAATAAACCTGGTTTTTCCCGTATCCTTTGCTTGCAGATGAACACAGGTAGCTGTTCCATGATCCTGGTATTTTGTCTTCTTCAATATCTCTATTGCTGAAGAAGCATGATTCACGTTCTGCAAAAACTGTTTTCCCGTATGCTCTTTGATCGGGCAATAAATCTCAACCCCGTCTTCACTCAGCAACCATACATCACCAGTGCCTCGTATTTTGATCTTTCCAAGATAAAGTTTCCCTAATTTATCAATTGAAATCAGCATTGCGAGACTGCCTTTGTATTCTTTTCCGTTAAATACAGGAACATGCATGGCTATCGCCAGATAGCCCTGGGCCGATTTAAAAACATCGCTTATGACTGGTTGATGTGTGATAATAATCTGCCGGATGTGTTTTTGATAGGAGATATCTTTACCGATTACAGAATCATTCTTTGGATAAGTGTATGAGATAACTCCCTTGGCATCAACCCGGGTAATAGCTTCAATGAAATCTTTATGATTTTTATAAAAGCTGGCCATAAGCGTTTTGCTTTCGCCGTTAAACTCAATAATATCCTTAAACTGTGATAGAAATTTGAGATCATTCTGGTAGTCGGCGAAAAAAGAGGTAATTCCCTGGGATGCAGTCTGTGCCAGTATTAATTGTTCATTATTGAATTCATTGATAGTTCTGTCTTTTATGTCCTTATAAACCAAAAAGAAAAGAAAAATGAATAACACCAATACGATGGGTAAAAAGATATACCTCTTAGAGAATCTTAGCATTATGAGCTTTATTTTACGTTCAATTTTTGATTACGAGGTCAGCCCCGTTTGGGATTCGTAAAGAAAATTAAGAAAATCATGCCATGGATAAATGTTATTACAAAATGGCTTGTATGATGCATAAGGGGGGGAAAGAACGATATTATTTCATTATCGCCATATTTTCATCATCGACCTCCATATAGATGAAATTTCCGACGGTTTTCAAATATTCTTTGATACGGTCAGCTCCGGAATGCTTGGATTCCATCACGATCAGAAAATGAGGATGATTTTTAATAAATTCCCTGCCGCCCTGAAGAACATCAATCTCCATTCCCTCAGCATCGATCTTAATCAAAACCTTATCATCCTGGCTGAAGTTCAGTGTTGAAAGCACTGAATCAAGGGTCTTGATCTCGGCTTTTACAATAGTTGCTGTCTCCCCTTTGGTTTCAACATAATTAGTATTTATGGAAGCCATGTGTGATGCACCGGTATTCTTTGATTCAAAAATGAAATCTTCTTCCGAATTTTTTGCCCCAAGACCGTATGGATGAGCAGTGATCATGTTTTCCAGTCCATTTCGCACGATATTCCCGAAAATTGATTTGCAATTTTCAGGTACAGGTTCAAAAGCCTGGCATTCGATCCCTTTCCTTGCCAGCAGAAAGCTGTATGTTCCAACATTGGCTCCTACATCGAAAAACCTGTTGTATTCCTTGTAATGTTGCAGAATAAAACGTTTGACATTCCATTCATAGGCATAATTCAGGAACTGAAAATCAAGAGTTCCCTTTCGTGTCTCAAATGTGCCCAGACTGCTTTTATAGACCCTTCCCGGCGGATTCACTTTTTTGGTAACTACATACTGAATCGATGTCCAAAGAAAGTAGAATTCGCCATATTTCAAATAATCAGCCACATATCTTAAAAATATCCGGATTTTATTCATGCTGGAAAGAATTGATTTGTAAATGATTTATTTGCATACGCCATGCAAAGTTAGAATCCTAAATGAAAAAATAAAAATAAATCCAACTATTTATGAATGATAAAAGACCGGGACCCGAAAGATTTAGTGTTTATTGCGTTGTTTATAATTTTTTTATACCAGCAGGATTTCAAACTGTTATTTTTTTATATCTTTGTGCCCTGTGAAAAAATTATCATTTGATGTTAGGTAGCCAAAGGAATATTAAAATCTTTTCTGTTCTGTTCCACAGCCTGGCAATCGCTATTATTGTTTTCGGGTCCATCATCAACTTCCACCAGTACAAAATTTGGGGGAAGCCTTTGATTCCCCAATTTGTCGGGATCAAGCGGGATGTTGAAAAAGCAACCAAAATACTTCCTAACGGGAAATTAGTCCTTAAAAATAATTTCGAACAAACATTTTCTTCTCAGGACGCTGCGGTCATACCTGCCGAGGTTATGCGTCACAACAGCGGACCTGCCTGCCTTATCACCCTGGATCTTTGTTTTAAGGGACCCGGGTTTCAGCATTTGTTGGCCTGTGGCCTGAGAGCACCCCCTCTTTCATAATCCTGATTCGCCTGTTACTAAGCCTGTCCTGCATTCCGTTGCCTGGGTATGCCTTGTTAATACGTGAACTTGTCCCGTTCAGGAAAGATATCATCCGCCGAAACCGGCAAAATTCAATTCAATAATACATTTTTATACTAGTCAACAATGAAAAAGAGTATTTACTTTCTTATGGTAATTGTCATTACATTAACAAACATCTGTTTTGAAAACTCTCTTAGGGCGCAGGGTTCGTTGTCTTCAGATACCCTGGTCATGGGAGCATCCTATACAAATGAGATTTATTACAGCTTGGCTAACGGGAAGATCCTGGCTTCGCCCCGAAATTCCTGGGATATAGCTTTCAGAACCAAAAAATTCAGTTCCAGCATTCTGACTAATGATGGTTTTGGAGTAGTACTTTATACTTATCCGAAGTCAGACACAAGCGGCTGGGCAAGTGTTGACACTTCAGGTTTGACTAACTGGACACCAATGTTCAATGATCCTAACGATTGGGAAAACGGCGCTTTCTCACGAAATGCCAAAGGCCATCCCGATTACGGATGGGCCATATATAATGATGTGACTCATGACCTCGTATCAGATTCTTTATTTATCATTAAGCTCAGGGACGGGTCTTTGAGGAAAATATGGATACAAAACAAACGTTCGGTCCAGGACATATACCATTTCAGGTTTGCCAACATTGACGGCAGCAGCGATCACACCGATACGCTCAATCTCGCAAATGACTTAGCAACCGACTTTGTAGGGTTCTCGCTTGAAACCAACCAGAGAGTTGACTTTCAGCCCCACCTGGCTGCCTGGGATATTTTATTTACAAAATACATGTCTATTCAACCCGGAGGTATTCCTTATCCTGTAATGGGTGTTCTGAATAATCCTGAAATTAAAAGCAAAAGGTTTAAACCTGTTCCACTAACATATGTAAACTGGGAAGTCAGCCCCTGGGATTCTCTCAAATCTTCAATAGGTTACAACTGGAAATTACTAAACAATCAAACTTATACATATACCATTGTTGATTCCCTGGTATTTTTTATCCAGCCAACCAATAAAGATGTTTACAAGTTTTATTTTACAAGCTTTGCCGGTGGCACTACAGGCGATTTAAGTTTTACGCAAGAGAAGGTATTATCTTTCGGTATCAATGAAATAAGTCAATCCGGGTTAAATGTTAAAGTATATCCTAACCCGGTGAGGACAAGCATGAATCTTCTCGTTTCCGGCAAAACCGGGGACGAAATCCATATCGTTCTTTCAGATCTGTCGGGCAGACAACTTGGTGCAGATCATCCGGGCAGGCTTGCAGAGGGCCTTAATCTGTTTACGTTTGATGTTGCAGGGATCACCCCTGGAGTGTATTTCGTGACTGCTTCAACCGCAGCAACGAGAGCAGTTGCGAAAGTGATCATCACCCGTTAACATGAACAAAGGCCCTTTCAGCCTCCTGAATGGATTGATAATCTGTCTTCTGGCCATAGCATCAGCTCATGGCCAGAAGGCTTTTATTAAAGTCATTGATAAAAAAAATTCCGAACCTGTTGCTTACGCTCATGTATGTTTTGAAGGTCTGAAAACAGGCAAACCACAATACTCCCTTACTTCCATTGATGGAATAGTTACAAACGAAGTTCACGAACCGTCAAAAATTGTCGTGAGCTTCATGGGCTATACAACATTTAAAGATACTGTCAGGCCCGGGCAATCCGTTGAGATCAGGCTTATCCCATCAATTCTTAACATGAATGAAGTGGTGGTAACAGCGCAGTACACTCCTGAGAAAGTTGATAAATCAATTTACCGCATTGAAGTCATCAATGCCAGGCAGATTGAGATGAAAGCGGCAACCAATATGTCTGATCTGCTTAAAAACCAGTCGGGGATGCAGGTTTCCCAGGATGGAGTACTTGGAACCAGCCTCAGGATCCAGGGGCTTTCGGGTCAGAACGTGAAATTTCTGCAGGATGGCGTTCCCATGATTGGCAGGATGAACGGTAACTTCGACCTGAACCAGATCAACCTTAACAATGTTGACCATGTCGAACTTATCGAAGGTCCGATGTCGGTAATATATGGAAGCAACGCCCTGGCCGGTGTGATCAATGTCATCACTAAAGAAAATAAGACTTCCTTATTAAGCGCTACCGCCAATACCTATTACGAAAGCGTTGGCGTATTCAATTTTGATGCATCAGTATCGGGTTGCCTGAAAAAGAATGGTTTCATGATAGACGGCGGAAGAAATTTCTCCCCTGGCTATTCAGCAACCGATACAAGCCGTTCCAAAACGTTTAAGCCTCGAAGACAGTATTTCTTTGACGGATACTATACTTTTACGACAGGAGGCTTCAAGCTCAAACTGGGAGGCGATTACTTTAATGAGCTTCTGGAAGACAAGGGAGCATTACAGCCTGTATATTACATTAATGCTCTTGATAGCTATTTTACCACAATACGATACAGCACTAAGGCAGAAGTCTCCATCAAACTCCCACGCAATAAATTTATCAACCTGCTTGCTTCATATTCCTACTATGAAAGGCGCAAGCAGAAATATGACATGGAGCTTACCACTCTTGAAATGATTCCCATAACCAATTCTGATGGGCGTGACACAACCTCTATATCATCATGGATAGGCCGGGGAACTTTTGCTGTGAACAACCCCGATCACAAACTCAATTACCAGACAGGTATTGACATTGACGTTGAAACCGGGGCAGGGAAAAGAATCCTCGGACATAACCAGCAGATCGGTGACTATGCTGCTTTTTTCAGCCTGAAATATGATCCGGTCAAATCCTTTTCTGTTCAACCTGGTGTCAGGTTTATTTATAATACGAAATACAGTGCACCCATTGTTTATGCCCTTAGTGCCAAATGGAATATGTCATCTGACTGGAACCTGAGGTTTTCCTATGCCAGGGGATTCAGAGCACCTGACCTTAAAGAACTGTACCTGAATTTCCAGGATGTCAATCATGATGTGATCGGCAACCCGGATCTTAAAGCTGAGCAATCAAATAATTTCAACCTGGGATTAAACTGGAATACCGAAAAAAGGAAAACTGCCTGGAATGCCGAAGTGAACGGATTTTATAATCTGATCAATAACGTCATACTTCTGGCGCCAACGGGAATCACACCAAACCAGTATACTTATGTTAACCTTAGCAAGTATACGACCGCGGGAGGAACAGGAAGTTTAGGATTCAGTCTGTATCCCGAGCTGAAGCTGCTTCTTTCCATTTCTGAAACAGGTGTGACCGGAAGCCTGGATGAAGGGACAAAACCTGATCCCCTTCACTGGCTAACCGAGCTAAGCTGCTCAATCAATTTCAGCATTTCAAAGCCAGGGCTGTCATTTGCTATGTATTACAAATACACAGGCACGGCTCCCCAGGTAGTTTTCAATGATAAAAGCCTTGCCTGGGGGTATGTCGATCCCTATAACCTGATGGATATTACCGCCACGAAAGGATTCTGGGAGAACCGTATCAGGCTTTCGGCCGGCATTAAGAATCTGTTCAATGTCACAACTGTGCCTGCCAGCGGGATGGTGGGAACTCACGGTTCGGGAGGAGATGGAATGAATATCGCATGGGGAAGAACCTTTTTTATAAAATTCAGTTTCACATTCAACAAGTATAAATGAAGAGATTATCCATTGCGGTATTGATTGTTCTGCTCAGTCTGAGTTTGAATTCCTGCTTTAAAAAGGACGCTATGGTACCTTTGCCTGAGCGTGGAAATGTTCTGACAGATACCATTGCAATGACTGCATCCTACTTGTACCAGATCTATTTCAGGCTGGATTCAGGATTGGTTGTCTCCAGGAATGAGCGGACAAAAAGCGATCTTGGGTTTGAATGCAGTCCGTCGGGGTATCACATCATTCTTAATGCGGCCGATTTCATGCGGATCGCCGATATGGGGATCAGGCCTTTTGGGGAGGCAGTTGATACGTCAGGGGCCAGGTGGAAATTTGACAAGTCGGATGGAAATCAGGATTCCATTGCTACCGGGCAGTGGTTTTCACTGGTGAACGGGGATACGGTTTCAAACGGACATGTTTGGGTTCTGGACCTTGGAAGGGACACAGCCGGTTTGCACCTGGGGTTACGACAGCTTGTTTTTGACAGCCTTAAACATGGCATTTATTACCTAAGGTATTGCGGGATCAGGGGAGGAACTGTAAGCCCCGTTTCAGTACAAAAAGACCCTTCGGTGAACTACCTTTTTTACGGGATCAGGTCAGGAGAGGGGGTAATACCCCTGGAACCTTCTAAAAGCCGGTATGACCTGCTATTCACCCAATACACCACACTGCTTTATACGAGTGAGGGCGCCGCTTACCCATACCTGGTCACGGGTGTTCTTTCAAACAGGAATGGAGTCAAAGTAGCTATCGATACTGTAAATTCATTTTCTTCAATTGATCTTTCTATTGCCCGGACCATGAATTATACCGACGCAATGGATGCAATAGGATACGACTGGAAGGTGTATAATTTTACAGCAGACTCATACACTGTAAGGACAAACCTGGCTTACATCATCACAAATTCTCAAGGGTATTTTTACAAACTGAGGTTTGTAAGCTTTTACAGTGGGGGAGTGAAAGGTTATCCCATTATAGAGACCCAGCGGCTCTGATCATTGATCCTGCATAGAACACCGCTTCCAGTTGCTGCCCGATCGTCAGGGGAGCAGCTTAAGAAGGTCGCTACCAATGCCAATGCGGTAACCCTGGGAGAGATACAGAATTTCACCCTTCTCTGAAATGCAAGTTACAACAGGCAGTGATGATAAAGGATTCCCTCCTGAAGAGGCAGAAACCATCTGTATAACCTTTGAGGCAGGTACAAGACAGCAGGAGTGGGAAGGCATACTACCTGACGTAGAGGAAATAAAATCAGTCTCATCCTTTTCATTGATAAATAAAAAGAATATCCAGCACTTCTTTTTCTCAAACTCTTTCCGTCTTTCTTTGAGATCGGCAATAAAATGTTTAGTAGGTTCCTTCCCAGGTTCCAGCCAGGCCAGAACGAGGAACTCTTTTGCATGCTGGTCTGCCTGCGGTAAAACAGATTTTAAAGCATTGATATCCATTGTCCCAAATTTTGCAGTGGCAGGTTCTTTACGCAGAGTAATATCCTGCCTGGTTTCTTTTCCCTTTTCCAGGTTGAAAAAGTTGAGGTTCGCCAACACGGATCCATCCTTCAAACGATTCCCGGTAACCATAAGATAATATCCCGGGGCAAGGTCAAGCTCACATGGGAACGAAGCCAGTCGGGGATCGGTTTCATAATCCAGGGATCTGAAAAATCCGTTTTCAAACTTTTCAAGAGTATAATGGATATAATATTCCGGTTTCCGATCATTTTTAGTATCTGAATTCAGGATGAGCCTGACCCTCTCACCCTGGCTGGTTTTTTTTGGGTCAAACAAAACATCGTGCCATGAATTACCAAGATAATATTGAGGCAGGCGGGTCCCTGGCTCCAACCGAGCAGCAATACCAAGGCTTCGGCATACCGACACGAAGAAAATATCCCGTGAATGAGGATCCGCAACTTTTAATTCAAATACCCCGATAGGAGTTATTGGTGCCCTGCTGTAATTCGCTTTATTATCGATCAGAATATTTGTTTTCACCCATTCGGCAAGGCTTCCCGGATCGGCCTGGAAACTTGCCCTTAACCGGTTGTCAAACTGGCTCTGAAAGAAAGATTTGTAAGGCTTTAACCATTCGTTGTCTACCCTGGGGTTTAAAAGGTACTTGATAAATATCTCCCGGTCTATACCAGGTATGCTATTATATATCGTACTGTTTATGTTGTCCATTAGGACTTCAAAGCTGATATCCCTCAGGTCTTTCTCAGAAACAGCCCCCAAAAGAGGAAACAAAAAAGCTTTCCCTCGTCCAACGGCTGAACCTGCAAAATCAATTATCGCCCTGTAGTTTCCCCTGCTTTTCCTGAGAAAATACCATAGTGAATCAGCATTCAGTTTTAAGGTATTGGCAAGCCGGTATGCTTTTACACTGTCGATGAAAGTCATTTCGTAGGCCGTTCTGAGCTTATCTTCGAAATCAAGCCTTTTTGAATTGGCTGCTTTCATGGAGTCGGGGATCGCAAAAGCAACTGGTTTTTCTGGAGGAGGAACAAGATCCAGCTGCATGTTGTATTCACCACCAGGTTTCGAAGAAAGCTCAAGGGCAATGCTATCTGTCGATTTTACGCTGATTTTCCTGAATGCATATTTCCCCGATTTCGCTGCCCAAATAATCAGGTCACCCAATCCGGTCCGAAAACTGCACAACCCCTTTGAATCAGTGTAAGTACTGAGCAAGGGATAAAACTCTGCATAATTGTACAACTGGAATTCAACCATTGCGCTATCGGCAGGTTTTCCCGCTGAATCCCTGACCAGCACAATGATCCTCTTCGTTTCAGTATAATTTGAAAGAATGTTGATCCTGGTATATCGTTCGTCTTTGAGTAAAACATCCTCGGGCCCTTCATAATCGCCGAAAACATTCGTGTTTACCAGCATGGCTCTTTTTGCCGGGCCGGTAAACCATGCAGCATCTGGTACTGCCTCCGGTTCGCAGGCTCCAATGAAATGCCATTTGCCATTAATCCAGACCTCTACCCAGGCATGATTGTCATCTGAATGGGCCCAGCGGGGGGTATAGCATTGTCTGGCAGGAATACAAACAGAGCGCAATGCTGCAACAGTGAATGTTGACTCTTCCCCGCAACGGCCATATGCCGTCATCACGCTGGCAAGGGGAGAAGAAGTTCTTTCATCACTCCCCCGGTATGTGACTTTTTCATGGCACCAATGGTTGACTTCAAGTGCAGCTTCCAGCATGTTCATCTTTTTTATCCTGTCTTTAAGTTCCCCGAAAAAGACCATCCGTGATGAATCAAGGTTTTCATTGTTTACCCTGACGGGAAGAACGAAATGCCGGAACAATTGATCCGGAATGGTTTTACCCCAGGAAAACGTATCCCTGGCTGCAAAAGAAGCCCTGATATTCTCAAGAAAAAACTTACCGTCATAATCGGCAATATCGCTGAGCGAGGAGTACGCAAGAATGAACTTTAGGGCTTCGCTTTCTTGTAAAGACATCTTCTCTCCTGGAAGGCTGAACGCTTTATTCCACCTGCTCTTCCCGAGCTCTTTCTGCTTTTCAAACCGGGCTTCAACCTTCTCACGGCAAGCCTTGTCCTTGATAAAGTGTTCACCCCTTTGGCAGGCGGTAAAGGTCAGGATAATACAAAGTGCATAAATCAAACTCAGGTTTTTCATAGAAAGGAATTAGTTGTGTTTATTATCCAATCTTCTACCAATAGTCTCTCCTCTTAACAACCATAATAGCGATCCAGGTAACATAAAACATACAGAAAACAGGGACGGTAAAACTCATGGCAATGGAAACGGAATCTGCAACAGCCCACATAAGGGCAGGGAATAATGCTCCTAACGGGACTGTCCCTATCATCATCCCAATAAAAATGCGGCGATCAGTCCTTATTCTTTCTATAGCAATCGAAAGTAATACAGGGAAGATATTGGATGCTCCAAGTCCTATCATTACAGAGGCTGCAAGCGAAAGATATTTTTGTCCAATAAAAATTATGAATAAGCCGAAGATGCATAGTATACTGCTAAGAAGAAAAACAATCACCGGCTTTATTCTCCCTGAAATAATAACTCCGAAAAGCCTTCCGAAAAAAAATGAAAACATAAACAGCCCGATGCCGGGAATCAGGGTTTGCTGGATTTTAATTCCGAAGGTCTCTGTAAAATAGAATGGGATGAGGTTTACCAGACAATATTCAGCGCCTGAATACACAGCTAATCCTCCTAAAACTAAAAGGACAAATTTATTCGTGACCAGGCGTAATATTCCGGACCGGAGTTTTTCTTCACAGGGGATGTCAGTTCCTGCTGGTATGGGTTTTACCAGTAGAAAGACAATGGAAAGCATCAGAAAGAAGAGGGAAACATATAAAATCACTCCGTTCCACGGCATTGAACCATGGGAAAGGATTGAAGGGATACCGATTCCTGTTATGAGGCCGGCCGATTTTATGAAATACAGCAAGGTAATCTTTACTGCATGTTTATCCTGGTCAGGTGATAAAGAAATAAACCTAAGTCCTGAAACCTGTACAAATAAACTGCCTGAAAATAAAAACAACTCGCTCAGTAAAATAATGCTGACCGATTTAAAATTGATGCTGGGGAGAAGAAGTCCGGGGAGGATGACCAAAAGAGCGATCATCAGGTTAGGCCGCCTGCCTTTTCCCGTCTTCAGCCAACTGAATAACACAGCCAATAATGCAAGGGTCATCAAACCTGCAAATGTCAATACCCGCTTATAATGTTCATCAGGGAAAATGAAATTGATTTGCCCGCTAAGCCAGGGGAGCAGGCTTTCAACAAGGCCTGTTGTAAAGAAAGCCGCATACAGTGAAGCATGAATTCTATTTTCATTCCTGATATCCTGGCTCATCTCTTATTCAAAATGGATGACTGTTTCACTAGTGTTAAAAGGCAACACGGCTGAAATGGTTCCGGGTTTTGAAGTTACAACAGATACCCGGCTGCCATTGATGTTAAGGGTTTTAATATCCCTGAAAGCATGAAGTATCAGCCTGATTTTACTATACCTTGAACCATAGCTTCCTTCGGCCTTGCCTATAGCGATTGTTTTCATGGAAGGGTCATACCTTATCACACGCTTGAAGAAAACGCCGTTTTCGTAGTTATAGGTTTGCCCGTCATCTTCATAGTATACATAAAAACTTGTTATAGTACCTGCATAAATATGCAAGTCCAGTGTATCGGAAGGCTTTTCGGAAGTATTCTGGATTACCGATTGCATGGGGATGATTCCTGAAGCCTTAGCGAATACAGGGAGGTCGTCGGTGGGAGCTTCAACATTCACTTCCTGCTTTCCCTCGAAAAATTCTCCCGACGAAAGCCTGTACCATCCTCCATCAGGCAGGTAAACCCTGGCAAAATCCTGGGTACAGGAAACCGGTGCAATAAGCAGGTTGTCACCAAAAAGATACTCTTCCTGGTATTTCCACCACCAGATCTTGTCGTCGTTCGTGTAGTTTATTGCAAGGCTCCTGGCAACGGGTAACCCGGTTTGAGACGAAGAATAGAAGGCCGAATAAATATAAGGGAGAAGCCGGTACCTTTGGCTGATAAGTTTTACAGAAGACTCTTCCACACCTTCACCCAGCGACCAGGGTTCTTTCCGGTTTGTTCCCTTTGCAGCATGGTTCCTGAAAAACGGAGTATAAACACCCATTGAAAGCCAGCGAATAAACAGTTCTTTGGAAGGGGTTTCTATGAAGCCACCCATATCGGGGCCTGTGAAACTCAGGCCAGAAAGCCCAAGGCTGTTGACCATCCGGGCCGAAAGCAGCATATGTTCATCAGAAGCCACATTATCACCTGTCCAAACGGCAGAATAACGTTGTATCCCGGCATAACCAGCGCGGGTGAGCACAAAGGGACGTTTCCCCTTCAGCAGATTTTTGGTTCCTTCGAAAGTTGCTCTCGACATATTAAACCCGTATACATTATGGGCCTGCTTCATGCTTGCCCCATGCCCGTCAAAGTCAAACTGAACGATTTCAGGAATGTTCTGTCCCCAGGCCGATGGTTCATTCATGTCATTCCAGAACCCTTCAACTCCGGGATCAACAAGGTGTTTAAATGAGGCGCCCCACCATTGTCTTACTGCATCCCTCGTGAAATCAGGGAAATGGCACCTTCCGGGCCAAACGCTTCCAATATACCTCACGCCATCAGGATACTTAACAAAATAATCATTCTTAAGCCCTTCGTCATAGGCAAAATACCCCGGTTCGACTTTAATGCCGGGGTCAACAATGGTGGCCACATGAAATCCCATACTGTTCAGTTCAGCGATAAGTGTTTTGGGATCGGCAAATCCCTTTGGGTTCCAGGTAAAGATCTTATAAGCATCCATATAATCTATATCCAGGTATATCATATCGCAGGGGATTTTTTTAGCCCTGAACTGCCTGGCTATGTCAAGAACTTCGGTATCAGGGAAATAACTCCACCTGCACTGCTGAAAGCCCAGGCTCCAATAGGGTGGGAGAGGCGTTCGGCCGGTAAGCCAGGTATAGTCTTTCAAAATACCGGCAACAGAGGAAGATCCGAAAAAATAATAATTCAGTTCCCCTTCGGCCACTGAAAACCTGCTGAAAAGATTATCTGTTGAAGCCGCAAAATCAAATTTTGTACGAGAGGAATTGTCAAGGAATATCCCGTAAGTCAGGCTGTCGTGAATGCCCATGAAAAAAGGAATACTCACATACAGTGGATCGGCGTTGGATGCATACGCGGGTATATCTGAATTCCACATTTCATACTTTCCACCCCGCCTGTCCAGGTTACCGGTTTTTTCACCAAGGCCAATAAATTTCTCATCAGGGAAGAGTTTTCTGTAACAGGTGATTTCCGAACCCTGCCATCCCGTACCAAATGGGGCATAGTCTTCCGAGAGGATACGGCCTTTCATATTTTTTATTTGTATGCGGATGGGATCCTTCCTGATCTCCATCTGAAGTGAGTCTGTTCGAAGGACGATCTTCTCAACGGTTTCGCTGACCTTAAAATCACCGGCTTCCGGTTTTGCAATTACTGCATATGAAAAATCTGCTGCACTAATTTCTTTGTCTATCCTGATCCTGATAACAGCAGGAGAGTAATACCTGATCAGAACGTTTGCATTTTCAGCCCTGATCAAAACTCCTGTTCCCGATTGCTTCATTGACCTGAACTTTCCGATAAAAAAAGATTGTCCAAAAAGCAGGACAGGGGAAAGTGAAAGTAATCCGGCAAGCAGAATAAAGTTCAATAAGATACTGGTTCTTTTTTTCATATCATTTGTATTGCCGGCAACAGCCGTTTTATATTAAATCCCTTCATGTTCCGTCCTCCTGATGATCTCATCCTGAAGATCTTCGCCCAGGTCATTAAAATAATCACTGTAACCTGCAACGCGCACAATAAGATCCCTGTGTTTGTCAGGATGTTTCTGGGCATCTTTAAGAGTATCTGCAGTAACCACGTTGAACTGAATATGATGACCGTCCAGCCTGAAATAAGCACGAATAAGACTTGCTAGCTTGGCTATCGCTTCATCCCCTTCAAAAAACGAAGGGGCGAATTTCTGGTTCAAAAGAGTTCCTCCTGTCAGCAAATGATCGATCTTGCTGGCCGATTTCAGGACTGCCGTCGGACCATTATGATCGGCACCCTGGAATGGCGAAATTCCTTCCGATAAAGGCTTACAGGCTTTTCTTCCATCAGGCAGGGCTCCGATCACACTTCCAAAATAGACATGTGAAGTGGTGGGCAGCATGTTGATCCTGTGTTTCCCCCCTACAGAGGTAGGTTTGCCATCTACAGCATCAAAAAACATCCTGAATACCATACGGGCCTGGTCGTCAGCATAATCATCGTCATTCCCATACTTGGGTGTGTGGTAAACCAGTTCTTTCCTGAACTCTTCGAAATCCTTGAAATCTGCAGAAAGTGACTTTAACAATCCCTGCATGGTGATGGTTTTCATCTCAAATACATGATATCTGATCGAGGTCAGTGAATCAGTGATGCTGCCCAGACCTACTCCCTGTATATACGTCGTATTGTACCTCGAGCCCCCTGCATTGTAATCCATCCCATTGCTGATACAATCATCAATAAAAAGACTCAGGAATGGGACCGGCATATTATCGGCAAAAATCCTGTGAATCAAATTATTGCCTCTAATTTTAACCGCAGTAAGGTACTCAAGCTGCAGTCTGAAAGCATTCATCAGCTCTTCAAAGGAAATAAAGAGTTCGGGATCACCCGTTTTAATGCCCACCTGCTTTTTTGTCCGGGGATCGAACCCGTTATTCAATGTGAGTTCAAGAACTTTAGCAAGGTTGAAATAACCCGAAAGGATATATGCTTCGGTACCGAACGCACCTGCTTCGACACAACCGCTGGCCCCGCCGTTTCTCGCATCTTCAAGACTTTTACCTTGCCTTACAAGCTCTTGTATAATGGCATCCGTATTAAAAAATGACGGCTGACCAAAGCCGGTTTTTGTGATCTTTAAGGTACGCTGAAGGAAATTATCAGGGTTCTTCTTACTGATCTGAACCATGGAACTGGGCTGCAGCAGCCTCATCTCTTCTATTACATCAAGAAGGATGAATGTAAGTTCATTTACCCCATCCGATCCATCGGGTTTCAGGCCTCCTAGGTTGATCAGGCAGAAATCGGTATAAGTGTTGCTTTCCAGAGCGGTGACTCCGATCTTTGGCGGTGCCGGATGATTGTTGAATTTAATCCAGAAACTCTGCAGAAGTTCCACCGTACTTTCTTTCGTAAGTGAACCGTCTTCAATGCCTTTCCTGTAAAAAGGGAACAGATGCTGATCAAGACGTCCGGGGTTAAAAGAATCCCAGGGATTTAATTCGGTAATCACACCCAGGTGGACAAACCAGTAATACTGCAAGGCTTCATGCAGGGTACGGGGGGCATGAGCGGGAACATGCCTGCATATGCCGGCCATCTCAAGCAATTCAGCCTGTCTTTCTGAGTCGGTTTCCTTTTTTGCAAGATTCTCAAGCTCTTCAGCATAGCGTCCGGCAAATTTTATAAGTGCCAGGGCAGCTATTTCCATGGCTTTAAGCTCTTCCTGCTTCTCGTAAGCCATGGCATCATGAATGAAATCAAGACTGCCAACCTCTTTCCTGATCTGGCTGATCATACCCATCAAGCCCTGGCGGTATATCTTATTTCCCAAAACGGTATGACCCGGCGCCCGTTGCTCCTGGAATTCAGTGAAAAACCCGGCTTTGTATGCATTATGCCATTCTTCGGGAAGCGAACTCATGATTCGGTCGCGGTTGCTTCGTCCTGTCCAGAATGGAATGATTTTTTCGGAATATATCCTTCTCACCTCATCATCACACTTAAAAGATACCTTTTTACGTGAATCCAGGATTTCAAGATCCTCAAGCGTGTGAAGGCATATTTCAGGATAGGTGGGACAGGATTTGGGAGCAGGTCCGCGTTCGCCTGCAATAAGCTCACCTTCGTTAATGCAAATCGATTTCCGGCTTAAGATATAGTCAAATGCCATCGCCCTGCAAACAGGCACAGATAGCTGCCTGTCGATCCCTGTTGCATAAAATTCAGTCACCAGTACCGCCCGTTCTGCACTGATCCGGTTAACGGCATTGAGGCTTTGTTCCCTCAATCTCTTTATTCTGTCGGTCATATAAACTCTTTATTAATAACCATCCCGTTTCACTTTTATCCAGCTATCCAGCTATCTTGTTATCCAATTATCCCGTTATCCCTTCTCATCCTCCGATCTTAACAACATATCCCAATCCTTCAAGCTCTTTCTTTCTTACTATCAATTCTTCTCTCGGAGTACTGCTGATACCTTTCATAGAATTGACCTTACCGAACCTCTTATATTTATTCTCTGCTGCCGAGTGATAGGGGAGAAGATTAATTTCATTGACCCCTGGGCGAAGCGGTTCAAGAAATGCCAGTAATGACCTGAAATTCGACTCGGAATCGCTGATCCCAGGTATCACAGGCACCCTCACAACAACTTTTTTCCCCGATCGCGCCAGCCTTTGCAGGTTTTCATGGATAGGTTTGTTCGAGACTCCTGTATATTCAAGGTGTAATATATCATCCATCAACTTCAGGTCATAAAGATACAAATCTATGTAATCCATAGTAAGGGCCAGGTCCTGCCATCCCGCGTACCCGCAGGTATCCAGAGCTACATGTAGATCTCTTGTTTTTAATCCTTTAAGTAAATTTAACAGGAATTCAGCCTGAAATAATGGTTCCCCGCCGGAGACAGTCACACCTCCTCCCGATTCATCATAAAATACCCTGTCCTTCTCAACTTCTTCAAGTATCTCCTCAACTGTCATCCATTTACCCGAAACCTCCTGTTCCATATAGATGGCGCCGTCAAGTGTAACAGTTTTAGTGCTTGTTTCAGGGATCTCAGCCTGGCTTTCAGGATTATGACACCAGCGACAGGATAGGGGGCATCCTTTTAAAAATATTGTGCACCGTATCCCCGGACCATCATGCACCGTAAATTTCCTTATATCAAAAACCAGTCCTTCCACCATGTTTAATGCGAGCCGAATTCAACAGTTTTCTTATTTCCCGGAACCTGCATAATATTCTATCATTTCAGTTATAGCCTTTCGGCAAACAGGGCAGAACCCGCTTGCTTCATTTGATTTCATACGGCAGTCCATGGAGGGGCTGTAAACTCCTTTCGACACATAACCTCCACCTTCAAACATGCCAGTAACGTCGTTGTACTCAGCCTTTCTTGGAGTAGGGACAGGGATCCCCAAAGGGATTAAATCCTTCCATTTGGAAGCAAAATCTTTATTCGTTGTAATATTTTTCTCCCAGGGTTCGGTTTTTGTGTTATAAAAATCCGAATAAGTAACTTCGGCGTTATAATATTCATCGGCAAGACCGGCAAATGAATGCCCGAATTCGTGAATTGCAACGACCATTGAATACTGGTTGTCAACTGTTCCCTCGCAATAATGGTTATAAAAGCCGCCTCCTCCGTATCGTTTTGAATTGACCAGTACAAAAATGGCGTCATAGGGGACATTTGCAGCGATATCGTAGATTGACTTGGTATCAAAGCTTGTCAGATAGCGGTCCATATCAAATGTATAAAAGCTGCTGTGTATATTCGTGTTCACATACAACTCCTTACCGGGTATCGTCACTCCCGATTCCTCTGAAGGCGAGATCACGGCATAAAAATTGAATTTATCACGAAAGTTACTATACGGTTCAACCGATAAAAAATAATCCATCATTGAACGTGCATCAGCAATAAATTTATTTATTTCGGCTTCAGTGTATCCTTCCGCAAGAAAAGCCACATCCACATGGCTGGCAGGAACTCCCGAATACATGAGAGTTTCAACTTTCAAACGGCGAATGCTGTCTTTCAAAATAAAATAATCATCAGGTCTTATCCTCATTTCAAACAGTTTCTGAAATATCCCCGTCTCGTACGAGCGTTTCTCAATAACAAACTGCATGGTCTTTTTAGGAAATGGCATGACAGCAACCATGGAGAACGCCCTGCTGATCTCTTTTGCTTCGGGCGTCCCTCTCCATTCCTGGAAGATGCTTGAGAATCCTTTGGCAAACACCAGTCTTCCCGATGCAGAATCAATTAACATGTACCGGTAAGTCCCTGTATTCTTCAGGGCAAGCAGGTCATTGTGAGGGCCTCCATAATTTGGTTCTTCCCTCATTTCCCTGAAAAAAACATTCTCAGTGGAACTATTCCCTGCAAGAAAATAATCGATCCTCAGGGTCTTATTCAAAAAACAGTCATCGAAACTGAATTGTTCAGGAACATTTACGGCCAACGTGGAAGCCTTATCCTGGGCCATGGTCATGCCTGATAACAGCAGGGTGTATATCAGGAAGGAAACGAATGAAAAATAGTTGATTCTGTTCATAAATTAATTTTTATGCGGATTTCCCTTTTATCTGGACCAATGCGGTTCCCGCGAGCATAAGCAAGCAGCCTCCTGCCATCCGCATACTCATGGTTTCTCCAAGCAATAGCATGCCCCCGATAACTGCAAATACGGCTTCCAGTCCAAGTATTATGCTTACATACGCCGGATGAGCTGTTTTCTGAGCGATGATTTGCAGAGTATAAGCTACTCCAACCGAGAGGATCCCGCCGTAGCAAATGGGAATCCAGGCCTGGATTATTTTAGCCAGGGCAACAGTTTCCAGGGCGAATGCCACAACCAGGTTCATGACAGCGGTGATTGTAAACTGAATTACTGCCAGAAATATGGAATCCATGCGGGGAGAAAGCCATCCGATAAACAAAACATGAAAGCTGAACACAAAGGAGCACATTAAAACCAGGGTGTCACCCGGCCCAAGTTTAAATCCTCCGGTAATGCTCAGAAAGTAAAGTCCGATCATTGACAGCAATACTCCGGCCCAAATATACCAGTTGCTTCTCTGCCCCAGAAACAATCCGATCACCGGGACAAACATCACGTACAACTCGGTTAGAAACCCTGCTTTCCCGGCTGTGGTCGTTTGAAGCCCGAGCTGCTGTAATGCAACACCTCCAAACAGGAGGAGTCCCGTGATCAGGCTGCCTGTAATGATCTTCAGGCGGTCGGAAGCAGAATTGTAAAAGATCATTTGTTTCCCTTTTCTCATCCTGCTGTAAAGCAATGGGAGCAAAACAAGAACACCAAGCAAAAACCTCACCCCGTTGTAAGTAAAAGGTCCGGTATAATCCATTCCCACTCTCTGAGCAACGAAGGCGAAGCCCCATATCGCAGCGGCAAGGAGAAGGATCAGATCGGCCTTGACTTTACAGTTTATCATTTTATCACGATTTCATCGACAAATATCCAGGCTTTCCTGCCGGCACCTGGGTGCCAGGCCGGGCAATTCCCGCGGTTAACGGCAAGTACTCTTACATATCTGGCCGACAGATTATGTGGCCTGATGGAAAAATCCCTGGTTATCGCCCCTTCTTTCTTTTCGTCCACAGTATTTCTTACAGGGGGGAGATCGGTAAACTTTTTATTGTCGGAGGAAACGGCAAATCTCACTTCCAAAGGCATAAATATCCAGGCCGCCTGGTCCTGGTAACAGCCAAGCGACAGTTCATTAACCGGTTGCATTGAACCAAGATCAACCACAGCCGAGACATCACAACCTTCGTAACCCTGCCAGGCACCGGTTTTGAAACTCTCGCCACCGCGCACAAAATCGATCAGAGCCAGGTCCCCGCCCGCCGAATATTGGCCTGCATATTTTGTGAGAACATTGATCTTCCTGTTTTTAGGTATTTTCAGAAAATTTGCTTCTATGGTAAAACTTTTTTGCAAGCCTTCTGCAACAGCAAACGCCTTTAATTTTGTTGTTCTGCAGATGTAAAAGGGTTTTAAGTATAAGATCGGCTTTATATCAGGTTCCTTACCGTCAAGGGTATAGTAAATTTTCACCCCTGGCCGGGGACAAGACAGCCCGAGAAGAGTTGAATCAAAAAATGTCTTTTTTGCCTGTTCCACGGCAGGCACAGGTGTAATCAGCCCGTCAGTAACAGAGGAAACAGGGAAATCCCCTTCTTTGCTGCCCCAGGTTGTATCAGGGTTTGGCGACATGGTGAAAACCAGGTTGCCACCCTGCATAATGTCGGCATGCGAAATAAAACATTTATTGTAAGCTTTACCATTCAAAGTGGCTGAACTGATGTAAAAATTTGTACGGCTTATATCCTTTGCTTCAACTGTAAAAGTCTTCCCGTTTTCCAGATGAACAGAAACCTTGGGAAATAATGGTGAACCTATTGCATAAATCCCTGAGCAGGGGACTACCGGATAAAATCCCATGGCGCTAAGCACATACCAGGCACTCATCTGCCCGCAATCCTCGTTGCCGCATAAACCGTCAGGGTCATTTCTGTATAACTGGCTGCATATCCTATGGATCAGCGCCTGGGTTTTCCAGGGTTTCCCTGCATAATCATATAAATAAGCCATATGGTGGCTGGGTTCATTACCATGGGCATACTGCCCGATCATCCCTGATATGTCGGCCTGATCGCGTCCCGAGGTCACAGAAGGAGCGGTGAACATTGCATCCAGTTTCTCCGAAAAACTTTCTCTGCCTCCCATGAGATCCATCAGCCCGCTGAGATCCTGAGGGACATAAAAGCTGTACTGCCATGCGTTGGCTTCGGTATAATTGAAATTTACTTCTGAAGGATCGAAAGGAGAGAACCAGGTAGCATTGGTTTTAGCCCTCATGAACCCGCTGGATCTGTCAAACAGGTTCTTGTAATACTGGGCCCGTTTGATATATATATCGTAATCGCCTGCTTTTCCGAGCGCTTTTGCCATTTGGGCGATACACCAGTCGTCATAGGAATATTCCAGGGTTTTCGATACAGACTCGCCTTCCTGGTCCGAAGGAATATACCCCAACCATTTATAATATTTAAGCCCAAGCTCATCCTGTTCAGCGCTGTGCTTCATGGCCAGAAATGCAAGATTTGCATCGAAGCCGGTTATGCCCTTTAAATACGCATCAACAATAACCGGTACTGAATGATAGCCAATCATGCAGCCGGTTTCGTTTGATGAAAGCTCCCATACAGGGAGTTTACCGCCCTCCTGGTACTGTCTTAAAAAAGTATTGATAAAATCATTGGAACGCTTCCGGTCAATCAGCGTCAGAAGAGGATGCTCGGCCCTGTATGTGTCCCACAATGAAAATACGGTATAGTAGTCAAATTCTTTAGCAGAATGCGGCTTCATGTCCCTGCCGAGATATTGGCCGTCAACATCCATATACAGGTTAGGAGTCAGAAACGTATGGTAGAGTGCACTATAAAAAACTGTTTTCTGGTCAATACTGCCACCTTCAACCTGTATCTTCCCCAATTCCCTGTTCCAGCATTCAGCTGCGGATTTTACAATGGCATCAAAATCCCATCCAGGGTTTTCTTTTTCAAGATTTTCCCTGGCACCTTCAGTACTGACTGCAGAGATCCCGATTTTTAACCGGAGAGGTTCTCCTTTTTTCAGATCAAAGTTGAACTCAGCTTTAATGTCGGTGCCGGTAATTTCTTTGGAATCAGCAATTGTCCTGCCTCCCGACTCCATCCTGGATGCCGAGATTGGTTTAGAAAACCTGATTACAAAAAACAGGGTCTGCTTTGAAGCCCACGCCTGAGAAATCCGCAAACCCTCAATTTCATCAGGTCTGCTGATTCTAAGCCTTGAATCCAGGACCAGGTCCCTGTGCTTTAGGTCTATAACAATGCCTGCTCCATCAGGGTCCTTGTATTCGTAGCTATGCATACCTGTCCTTAAAGTAGCCGTCAATCGGACTTTCACTGCCGGACGGTCAAGTTCAACCGAATAGTATCCCGGACTGGCCTGTTCAGATGATTTTCTGAACCCCGAACAATAACCATAATGATCAAGCCTGGCCTTCCCTTTTACCGGCATGATCAATATATCACCATAGTCGGAACATCCTGTTCCGCTCAGATGGGTATGGCTGAATCCAAAGATAACAGAGTCGCTGCTATGGTATGCCGAACACCCATCCCAGCCATCAAGCCTTGTATCGGGGCTCAACTGTACCATCCCGAAGGGAAGACATACCCCGGGATAAGTATGGCCATGCCCGCCAGTGCCAATAAAAGGATTTACGAAATCGGCAGGTAGGCGATGCTTTTCCTGGCAGGAAAACAGGAATAGTATTATCAGGATTCCGGGGAACGCTAACTTTCGCATATCAATTGTTATAAGTGTCCTGTAAAGAGCGTATCATGATTTTGCCAGGAAAGTCCGCCTGATTGATTGATGTGAAAAAAAAGATCTCGACGGGTTCGCCCGGCAGTAAATCAAAATAATTATCAGAGAATCTTCCCTTTAAACCTGTATTCAGCCAAACATTCTTTGCAAGTTTATCTGACTTCAGAGTGATTTTATACCCTCCGCTGATCTTGAGAAATTCACTGGTTATCTCCATTTTTTCAAGAGACAGATCTTTGACAGGAACAAAGTAAAATGTATTGCTGTATCTCTGTGGTTTTAAATCTGATGTTGTAAATCGGGCCTCTAACATTGCGTTTTTCAGGTCCACTCCTTCCAGGAAGGCAAGTGAGTCTATATTGAAACAACAAGTCGAGGCAGGACCAGGGACAGAGAATTGTCTGGTGGTAACCCTGAGCACTTTACCTTTAAAATCAATAACTTTAAGGTTCAGACTGCCCTTTGTTTCAACCTTCCTGTCAGACACAATATAAACCTTCAACCTGTCTTTCTCCATTATTGTTGAAACCAGTATATCCCTGTATTCCTTTTGTAAAAAATAATGCAGAGCTTTGGGGGTTCCATAATAATCCCTTGCTGACCAGGAGACAACGGGCCAGCAATCATTAAACTGCCAGAAAAGGGTCCCCATACAAACCGGCATTGCCCTGCGATGGTCTTCAATTGCCATCTTAATGCCTTCGGCCTGAAGGACCTGGCTTACATAAACATACGATTCAAAATCCTTTGGATGCCTGTAATCACGAATCATGTATTCATCGATAGTTTCATAACCGACAGGATTTTTCTGATGAGCTTTCATTACGTCAGATCCTAAGGTCATATCCCCAGGTTCTGCAAATTTTCTTATACTGCTGATGTCGGGAAAAGCCTGGAAGCCATATTCCGACATGAAACGGCCTGTGTTTTCTTTATATAAGGAAAACGGATATCGGCCCCACCAAACTCCCCAGTAATGCATATCACCGGTAAACCTGCTTCCCGGATTGCCCCAGCCCAGGTGTGGTGAAGTGGAGATATATGGCCTTAGTGTATCCATCTTTTCAACATTATTGGGGAGTATACCGTTAAAAAGATCCTTATAAGCCTGGTAGACCAATGCGGAGTCAGCGCTTGAGTAATTATATTGCTTTACCCAGCCCCAGTTTTTCCATCCCTCATCAATCTCGTTGTTTCCGCACCAGAGGACCAAACATGGATGATTTCTCAGTCGTATTATATTCTGAGCGGATTCCACATCAGCATTGGCTAAAAAATCCCCGGTTCCCGGGTACATGGCACAGGCATACATAAAATCCTGCCAGACCATGATCCCAAGCTCATCGCAAAGGTCATAAAAAACATCTTTTTCATAAATACCGCCGCCCCACACTCTGAGCATATTCATGTTTAAATCCTTCGCATCCTCAAGAAGCTCCCGGTATGACGAATCGCTTACCCTGGAAGGGAAATTGTCCTGGGGGATATAATTTGCACCTTTTGCAAAAACCGGCACATGATTGATAAAAAAGGTGAAGCCCGTCCCTGTACTGTCTTTTTCCTGTTTCAGTTCGATGGTTCGCAATCCTATTTTCCGCCGGCCTTTACCAACGACCTCATCCGCATGAAAAAGATAGTAATTCAATGAATAAAGAAATGGGGCTCCCATTCCGTTTGGCCACCAAAGCTTTGGATTATTGATCACAAAATCAAGGCGGATGAGATTTCTCCCTTTTTTGACCGAAACGGTTTGATGGGCAAGAAGCATAGAATCATTATCGATCTTTATTTTCAACGTAGTTTCCTGGTCGGAAGTAAAGGTGAAAACACCAGACATCTCCGCCCTTCCTTCTATAATTTTTTTCTGTATGAAACGGGCATCAAGCAGCTCAAAATGCCTGTGAAACCTCAGGTAAACAGGTTTCCAGATTCCCATGGTCACGAGTTTGGGGCCCCAATCCCAGCCAAAATTATATGCCGCTTTACGGCATACTATCTTTTCATCACCGGGCAGCTTGTATTTAAGCTTATTATACAACTTTGTATTTTGGCGGATGACGGACTTAAAGTTCACGCGAAGTTCGTTCCTGCCTGGCTTCAGGAGTTGTTTTACACCCGGGCATTCCCATGCCCTGAACATATTGCCGGCCGACAATATAAGCGAATCATTCAGGTATACATCAGCATAGGTATCAAGACCTTCAAGCACCAGGTCTATATGCTCTGCCTCAAGTAATTTCCCGCTGAGCATGAAAATCCTGTGGTATTCCCAATCTTTTTCCGAAACCCATTGAACACTGTCTTCGTTGGTCCTGTAAAAGGGATCCTTTACACGTTGATTGTGCATAAGATCAAGCTGAATGCAACCGGGGACAGAAGCCGGAAACCATTCAGAAGTTCCTGTCTGACGGTATTCCCAGGGACCGTTAAGGTCATATTTTTCAAGTATTTGAGCATTGACAGGAGGTAGCAGCCCCCAGCAAAAAAGGAGGAAGAGCAATTTATGCGTCATCCGAATAAAAATTATCGAACAAAACTACCAAATAATTGCGAAAATGTGGTATTTTCGGTGACTGCAAACACTTATAATGATGAACATTCAGGAACTCAAACGGATCTTTTTTAATTTATACGGGAATCAGGACCAGGTTCCGCACATTTATTTTGCACCTGGAAGGGTTAACCTTATTGGGGAGCATACAGATTATAACGGGGGTTTTGTTCTTCCCTGCGCCCTTCAGTTCGGGACCTATTTGCTGATCAGGAAAAGAGATGATCACTTCCTTAAACTGGCCTCGACCAATTTTGAAGAAAAGTTTGAATACGACCAATCAAAAGGATACGTTAAACAAGCAGGGCAGTGGATCAACTACCCGCTTGGCATATTTTCCCAGTTTGCAGATTTGAATGTGGTTTTACCTGGTTTCGACATGTTGTTTTCAGGAGATATCCCGAACAGTGCAGGGCTTTCTTCATCAGCATCAATCGAAATGGTGATGGCTTATGCCCTGGCCTCCCTGCTTAATGTGACCTCTCTGCAGATGACTGATCTGATCAATATGGCAAAGCGTTCCGAGAATGAATTCATTGGTTTGAACTGCGGGATCATGGATATGTTTGCTGTTGGAATGGGATCGGCCGATCATGCGATCTTTTTAAACTGCCTTACCCTTGAATACAAAAGGATCCCTTTCATCCTGAGCGGATATAAACTCATCATTTCCAACACCAATAAGCGGAGGGGGCTGGCCGATTCAAAATATAACGAAAGAGTTAATGAATGCCGTGAGGCGGTAGATGCCATTGCTCCCCATTTTCCGGTAAAACATCTGGGGGAGGTTGGATTTATGCAGTTTTATAAATTTCAGGAAGTTATTAAGGATGAAAAGGTCAGACGGCGTGCAAGGCATGTGATCTCTGAGAACCAGAGGGTTCTTAATGCTGTAGCCTCACTGCAAAAGAACGACATTCTCCAGTTCGGCGCACTGATGAATGCTTCTCACGAGTCACTTCGTGACAATTATGAAGTAACGGGAATCGAATTAGATACCTTGGTTGAAGAATCGCAAAAGATCAACGGGGTCGTCGGATCCAGGATGACCGGTGCAGGCTTCGGGGGATGTACGGTAAGTATTGTAAGGGATGATGCTGTTGATAAATTTATAAGGGAGGTAGGTGACAATTATAAACGAAAAACAGGGCTGGATGCTTCATTTTATATTGCAGAAGTATCTGACGGGCCAAAAGAAATAATCAATGACACCCTTTAAAATCAAACCATATGGGACACAAAAATTCAAAAGTCAAGAATGGGGACCAGCCTGACGAGGTTACAAAACCAAAAAAACACAAAGCAGAAAAAACAGACTCATTGAATATCCTTAAAAAGGAAGAAGAGATAAATAGCAGGCTTAAAAAGAAATTTTACGAGGAAGAGCTGGCAAATCTTCAGCTCGAGCTCGTAAAACTTCAGGAATGGATAAAATTCAAAGGGCTCAGGGCTGTTGTTCTTTTCGAAGGAAGGGATGCTGCAGGAAAAGGAGGCACCATTAAAAGGATAACCGAGACACTGAATCCCCGTGTTGTCAGAGTTGTTGCCCTTGGAGTGCCGACTGAAAAGGAAAAAAGTCAGTGGTATTTTCAGCGGTATGTGGCGCATCTTCCCGCTGCAGGGGAAATGGTACTGTTTGACCGCAGCTGGTACAACAGGGCAGGAGTAGAAAGAGTGATGGGTTTTTGCACAGAAACGGAATATTGGGACTTCCTGAGATCATGTCCCAACTTTGAGAACATGTTGATCAGGTCAGGTATAATCCTGATAAAATACTGGTTCTCGGTAAGCGATAAAGAGCAGGAACGGAGGTTCAAGCAAAGAATTGATGATCCGACAAGAAGATGGAAGATAAGTCCTATGGATGTTGAATCCCGTTCAAAATGGGTTGATTATTCAAAAGCGAAAGACGACATGTTCGCATATACCGATACGAAGCAGTCTCCGTGGTTTGTTGTTGAAGCTGACGACAAACGCAGGGCCAGGTTAAACTGCATCAGCCACCTGCTGGGACAGATCAAATACAAGGATGTTCCTAGAGAGAAGATCAAGTTACCGCCACTTGATAAGGAAAAATCGTATGTTCGCCCGCCAATGTCGGAGCAAACGTTTGTGCCCAATAAATTCTGATCAAATTTGGTTATTTTCAGAGGGTGTCTCAAAAGTCGAGACACTCTCTTTTTTTATTCGACTACCGAAAACCTGATAACAGTCTTTTCAAGATATTTCATTCCGGGTTTCAGAATCGCCGACGGAAACCCCGGCTGGTTTGGCGAGTCAGGAAAATGCTGGGTTTCCAAACAAAGGCCGAAATGCTTCCCGTACACTTTCCCATCAAATCCTTTTATGCTGCCATCAAGGAAATTCCCGCTGTAGAACTGCACTCCCGGTTGTGTTGTTTCGATAGTGACTTCACGGCCCGAGTCCGGGTCAAATAATACGGCTGCTGCCGACATAACACCCGCTTGCTTTCTGAGCACGTAATTATGATCGTATCCTCCATTGACCTTATCTATGCCTTTCCCTATCGGAGTCGGGGTATTAAAATCCATCGGAGTCCCTTTCACTTCAGGTAGTTTCCCGGTCGGAATAAGCTGGTCATTCACTTCGGTAAACCGATCAGCCCTGATCATCAGAATATGTTTCAGAATATCTGACTCTGCTCCGTTCAGGTTAAAATAAGTATGGTTGCATATATTAACTGGTGTGGCCTTGTCAGCAGAGGCTTCGATCAGAATTGTCAATTCATCATTATTATCCAATGAATAAGTGACCTGTGTTTTTAAGTTTCCCGGATAACCTTCCTCACCATCAGAACTCAGATAGGTAAGTGAAAGCCTTGCTAAGGATGTATCATTATATTCAACAGCATCCCAAACAACTTTATCAAAGCCCCTGACCCCTCCATGTAATGCATTGTTCCCGTTATTCTTCGCAAGATGGTATTTTGTACCCTCCAGAATAAATTCACCGTTTGCAATACGGTTCGCATAACGACCAACGATTGCCCCAAAATAAGGACTGTTTGCAATATATGCCGGCAAATTGTCATATCCCAGAACGATGTTTCCATTCAGACCATTTTTATCAGGCATCACGATTTGATTTATTATCCCACCGTAATTGGTTATTTTAATGCTGATACCATGTTTATTAGTCAGAGTATAAAGAAAAACATCCCTGTCACCGATCCGGCCGAAATTACTTTTCATAATTGAAACGTTTGTTACATTTTTTAACACTTTTTCATTCTTTCTCTCGGAAGGCTTGCAGCCGGTTCCTGATAAGACCGTTGCAAGAAGCAAACTCACCCATAAAACCTGTCGCATTTTTTTCTAATTTTGAAACCCCGAACAAACGTAATCAAATTTTCTTTTCCGTTAATGGATATCAGGGATAAAGTAGTGATCATCACAGGTGCATCAGGAGGCATAGGCCATGCTGCTGCATTGGCATTCAACCGTTGCGGTGCTAAAACCATACTTGTTGCAAGACGTCGGGAAGTTCTTCAGGATATTGCTTTAACAATGCCTGATGCCCTTGTGCTGCCTGCCGATCTTTCAAAAGAGCATGATTGCCTTTCGGTAATAGAGCAATCCATTTCCCGTTTCGGACGCATTGATATCCTTATCAATAATGCCGCAAGTATTATTGTTTCTCCTTCTGAGAGTGTGAGCAGGGATGATCTCCTGAAAGCCTTTATGACCAACCTGCTGGGACCTGTCTCACTAACACAGGCTGTGATCCCTCATATGCTCAGCAGGGGAGGAGGACATATAATCAATATAGGTTCTCCGGGGTTTATGATGGGAATACCGTTTTATACACCGTATGTATGTTCAAAGGCTGCATTTTCGGCCTGGACCAGGACTATCCAGGCTGAATGGAAAAACAGCAGCATCGTTATCAGTGAATATTTCCCCGGTTATATAAAAACCGACTCCAAGCCAGAATCAAGGCTGGGTGAGGTGGACCAGGACTTCCTGATGAACAGCAAACAGAATTTCATTACCAGGTTGTTCGCAAAACCCAAAGATCCAAATGAAGTGGCAAAGCAACTAGTGGCTCTTGCACGAACCCCAAAAATCCTTACCTATTCTGACTTTTCAACAAAAATCGGAGCCTATATTTCCAATATAAGTCCGTTCAGGCTTTCTATTGCTTTTCAAATGGCAAATACAGCCAGAAAAAAGAAAAACCTTAAGATGTTTAATCTATAATACATGATCAATGAGAAACGTAATCCCATTAAAAGACAGGCCTGTCGATTTCATTTACATTGGATTTTTCCTTGTCAATATACTGTTTATTACCTATATAGTAGACCTTGAACAGCTGGTGATTGCAGATCCCACAAATTTCGATTATCCTATATGGCCCCTTCCGTTTTTTGTTGATATGACTCATTGGTGGGGGGCCAGTTTTGACCCTCTTCAATGGCTGAGACCAACCTGGTGGAAAGCTACAATCTGGCTCGATGTCATTCTTTTCGGTCCATATTATATTGCAGCAGTTTACGCTTTCGTAAAAGGCAGGGAATGGATCCGCATCCCAACTTTCATCATCATGTCGATCCTCTTCACCAATGTGTTTATCATCTGCAGCGAAGAGATCTTTGGACCGACTCCCGCAAAGAATCTGCCTCTGGTCTTACTTGCTAATGCTCCCTGGTTCCTGTTCCCGGTTTTCCTTATCTGGAAGATGTGGAAAAAGGAGCATCCGTTCACAAATGCAGACTGAAACATAATACGAAAAACATGGAATTGAATGCATTATTCTCCGGAGTTGCGCTTAAGGGGTTCAAAGTGAAGAACAGGATAGTATTTCCTGCTATGGTTTGTTTCGGATATACCGGTGATGATGGCATTGTTGGCCCCGGCAACATTGAGCATTACCGGAAAAGGGCCGAAAGCGGGGCCGGGATTGTTATCACTGAAGCTACCGCCGTTAAAGAAGACGGCAGGGCAGCAAATTCCCAACTTGGTGTTTGGTCTGATGATCATATTGCAGGCCTCAGCGAACTCACCAGCATTGTGCGGAGCCACGGTTCAGTTTCTCTTCTTCAGCTTCACCACGCGGGGCTAGTGACGCCGCCTGCAGTGTCTCCGGTCCAGTTTTGCCCCTCAGCCGACCCTGATAAACCTTCCTCCCGTGAGTTGACAAAAGATGCAATCCATGAAATAATCACTGCCTTTATCAAGGGGGCAATAAGAGCCCGCGAATCCGGTTTCGACGGAATAGAACTTCACGGTGCACACGGATATCTCTTAAACCAGTTTGCAAATCCGCTTTGGAATCACAGAACGGATGAATACGGCGGCAGTTTCCAAAACCGGTTGAGGTTTGCAACCGAAGTGATCCACGGGATAAGGAAGGAATGCGGTAATGAGTTTATCCTGGGATACAGGATGGGAGCAAACACACCTTCCCTTGAAGACGGTATAAAGACAGCCATATACCTTGAATCAATTGGGCTGGATTACATTCATGTATCGCATGGGGGTAACCTTCAAAACCTTCCCAGGCCTCCGAAAGGGTTTGAATATAACTGGATCGTCTATTCAGGAGTGAAGGTCAGGGAACAGCTGAAGATCCCGGTTATAGTAGTCAATGAGATCAAAACTGCAGAAAGAGCTAATGCTCTTATTGAAGGCGGATTGGCTGATTTTGTCTCAATAGGACGACCTCAGCTTGCCGATCCGTATTGGGTGAAGCATATTCAGAATGGGGAGAATATCAATGCATGTTTTTCTTGCAAACCCAGATGCCGGTGGTATGAAACCAGCGATCTTTGCCCGGCACGTAAAAAGCTGAAGCAACAGCAGCCGGATTAAAGTTTAATTTTATCTAACTGAGGTTTCCAGCGGTCCACCAGTATTTTAAACATCGGCATAGTTGAAGCCGGGACCGGGTCCGATGGAGGTGATTCCAGGTGCAGGGGATCTACCGGCGAACCATTTTTGTATACCCTGAAATCAAGATGAGGGCCGGTCGCAAGCCCACTGCTACCCACAAAACCGATCACCTGGCCCTGGCTCACATGAGCCCCGGGTTTAATATTTTTTGCATATCCCGAAAGATGGGCATAGGATGAAGAATAAACCGAATTATGGCGGATGGCAATGAACCTTCCGTAACCGCCCTTCCAACCTGCTTCAGTCACTTTTCCTTCGCCCAGGGCTTCAACCGGAGTCCCATGGGGTGCGGCATAATCCACACCGAAATGGGGACGTACAATCCTGAGAATAGGATGCATCCTTGCCCTTGAGAACCTGGAGCTGATCCTTGAAAACCTCAGGGGTGCTTTCAGAAATGAACGCTGGAGGCTTTGGCCGTTCTCATCAAAATATGCTCTCTTCCCTTTTCCCTCAAGCAAAAAAGCATAATATTCCCGTCCCGAGGTGAGAAAACTTGCCGACAGCACCCGGTCTATTCCTATCATCCTGCCATCCACATACATTTCTTCATAGATCACCTTAAATCCATCCCCGTTCTGCAATCCGTAAAAATCGACAGTCCAGGCAAAGACTTCCGAAAGATCAAGTGCAAGGTTGATATCCAGTCCAAGTTTTTCAAACGTATTCCACAGCGAACCGGAAATGATTCCGCTGGCTGTTTTGACAACAGCTTTTACATGTTTCTTGTCCCGGTATACTCTAAGGGAATCCCTGAAATCGTAGACTACAAATTCAATGCTGTTTATCTCATAAATAAAATACAATGTACGGTGAGTGGAATCTTTCAGACATATCCTGGCAATGGCATTGCCCTGGTGCATCTTTTTTACGTCAAATACCTCAGTGGTTTCCTTTGCAATTTTATCTATAATGCTTCCGGGGATAAAAGGCGATAGAATATCGGAAAGGCTTTGGTTATTCCCAACCTTTCCATAACTGACCTGAAGACTGTCGAGCTTTAAATTATAGGCCATACTCAGCCTGGGAACCACAGCAGGGCTTGCTTTTTCGGTCACCCTCAGATGGTAAACTGCAATACCAAGAATGGTTACGATGATAAGGACAGCTGCGAGAGCAGGCAGGATAATCCATACCTGCGGTTTCAGACTCAATTTATTCATTGTTAAAGATCAGGTGAATTATCAAAACTTCAGGGCGGTTACCAAGCCTGACCGGAGGCCCCCAGGTCCCGAATCCGCAGGAAACATAGAAATGTGTGTCACGGATCTTTTTATATCCCCAGCTGAGTTCATATATAGCATTGGTGATGTAATTGAACGGCCAGATCTGGCCGTGGTGGGTATGTCCCGAAAGTTGAAGGTCGACACCATTATCAGCGGCATTTGAAAGGTTAAACGGCTGATGGTCCATCAGGATAATCGGATAGGATCTGTCGACATCCTTCATGATATCTGAAAGTTCTTTCCTGGCTTTACCGGTAAAACGAGGTTTGTCGCGGTCATCCCGGCCCACAAGATAAAATTGTCCGTTGACCAGTAAGGCTGTATCCCTGAGCATTTTAATGCAATGTTTCTCAAGGTATTCCACTGCGGGACCTGCACCACCAATGTATTCATGGTTGCCGGTGATAGCGAACACACCTATCCCTGCCTTCAATTCACATAAAGCTTCCCCAATATTGTCTTTGATAACCGGGGCGAGGTCTTCATCAACCACATCACCTGCAAGCAGGATCAGGTCGGGATTGGGCGCATTCAGCAAACGCACAAGCTCTCTGGCCTTGGCTTTACGGATAATGGTCCCGAGATGGATATCGGAAGCCATGGAGATCGTCAGGCTTTTCCTGCCATGTCCCGATTTTGCAACCTTCAGGTTAAGTTCCCTGACCCGGGGATTCCGGGCGTTGATATATCCGACAGATACCATGATAACATTACAGGCAACTGATACAATGAGAATGATTTGTTTGGTCCTGAGATAATCAGCATAGATAATAGCAGGAAGGAAATGGAAGAAATGGTTAAGCAGCCTGGTAATATCAAGAAGGATCACAATCAACGTGAAGAAAAGCATGAAAGCCAGCCAGAAATTGCCTGTCCATGTAAGGACTTCCGTGAAATGACAGGGGGTTGTACGTTCCAGTATCCGCGCTGTTACAAAAGAAGAAGCAAGCACCCAGAAAACTATAATAAACCAGATCCTCAATGACGACCCGGGAGGCATGGCCTGCAATGCCCTGTTAAAAATAATATAGTTTACCAGGGTATAAATTGTAACCACAACAGTTACAAATAAAATCATAGCAGTTGTTTTCAAGGAATTTTTAACTTTGAAATGTTGTTCGGGTGGCAAAGATATTTTAATTCTTGCTTTACTCAGGATATTGAATGATTCTAAACGGAAAATTTACTGTTCTTAGTATTAATCAAATTAACTCTAATCGATGAATTCAGGATTTTTATTGTCATGGATTGACTATCTGGTCATGATCATTTATTTCGCTTTTGTCCTGGGGATTGGCTGGGCTCTTAAACGGTACATGAAAGATGCCAGCGCTTTTCTTGAGGCTGGACGCTCCATGCCGGCCTGGGTGGCAGGACTGGCTTTTATATCAACCAACCTCGGTGCGCTTGAAGTCATGGGTATGACAGGTTCGGGTATGAAATACGGTATGCTTACAACCCATTTTTACTGGATCGGGGCTATCCCTGCCATGGTCTTTCTGGCGATTTTCATGATGCCTTTCTATTATGGTTCAAAAGCCAGGTCGGTCCCTGAATACCTGAAGCTGCGCTATGACGAAAAAACAAGAGGGCTCAACGCCATACTTTTTGCCGTAATGACTATTCTGGCATCAGGAATCTCGATGTATGCCCTCGCAATTCTCATGGAGAAAGTTCTTGGATGGAACTTTCATCTGAGCCTGATCCTGTCGGCTGCGATTGTGCTAGCCTATACCTATCTTGGCGGACTTTCATCAGCCATATACAATGAAGTCCTGCAGTTTTTTATCATTGTTGTAGGCCTTCTGCCGATAGTTATTTTAAGTCTTAAAGATGTAGGCGGATGGCATGGTCTTCAGCAAAGCCTTGCACCTATTGTATCACATATGCCCCAGCACTATGCACCTGATACCTGGACCACGACCTGGAAGTATACCGGCACGGCCAAGGCAAACCCCCTGGGTGTTGAATGGTACGGGATATTTGCCGGTCTTGGATTTGTTTTATCATTCGGATACTGGTGTACGAATTTCCTTATTGTTCAAAGGGCCATGTCGGCGAAATCCACTACAGCCGCAAGGAATACCCCTCTGATCGGGGCCATTCCTAAAATGTTCATCCCTTTCCTTATTATCGTTCCCGGTATTGTTGCACTGGTCCTTGCAAATACTCCCGGCAAAGGCTTCTCCTTGCCTCTGAATGAAGCCGGACAACCTATTTACGATTATACAATAATTATGCTGCTGAAGCAATATCTCCCTGCAGGTGTGCTTGGGCTTGGCGTCACGGCTTTGCTGGCTTCTTTCATGTCGGGAATGGCAGGAAATGTTTCGGCCTTTAATACCGTGTGGACTTACGATATCTACCAAAGTTACATCAGGCCTACAACTAAAGATAAAGTATCCGATGACAATCATTACCTCTTTGTCGGCCGTATGGCAACCATCTTTGGAGTGGTGGTCAGCATAGCGGCTGCATACCTGGCAAGCATGTTCGGCAATATCATGGATTTTCTGCAAACCATTTTCTCGATGGTCAATGCGCCATTATTTGCAGTGATCTTCCTTGGTATGTTCTGGAAACGTGCGACAGGACATGCAGCATTCACGGGACTGCTGGCCGGATTTTTCATCGCGTTGATGCATCACGGGCTTACATTTCCCGAAGGTGCCGATACCTTGGTCAAAGGTGGCTGGATAGCCCACCTGCATGCATATCCTGTGGAAATGGCACAGAACTTCTGGACAGCCATCTTTGCCTGTTCCACAAGTGCTATCGTTACTGTGGTACTTTCCTTGCTTACAACCCAGAAAAAGTCTGATGACGAATTAAAGGGACTGGTTTATGTGCTGACTCCGAAACTAAATGAAGAATCTGTTCCCTGGTATACCAGGTCAACAACATTGGCGATTATCGTTCTGGCACTTGTAAGCATTTTAACAATTCTGTTCTGGTAAAATAAATAGTATATGGGTATAGATATAAAAATTCCGATCGGGCTGATGTTCACCATTTTCGGCTTGCTGCTTACAGCCTATGGATTTTTCACAAGGCTTGATGATGCTCTTTATAAACCCTCCCTGGGAATAAATATTAACCTGTGGTCAGGAATCGGGATGCTGGTTTTAGGTATTCTTATGCTGGCTCTTGCTATGATATCAAAAAAATCCAAACCATAATTACATGAAATCCTTGCCACGGGCTTTTCTTAGAACACCAATCGGGTTCATCGAAATCACAGGTACAGCAAAAGGTTTGAAGAGCCTTTATTTCCTTGACTTCAAAGTAAAAGTCCCAAGAGTCCCGCATGAATTGAAAGACGCTGTTGACCAGCTTCATGAATATTTTATAGGCGAAAGAAAAAATTTCAGTCTAGACCTTGACCTTGAAGGCTCTGCCTTTCAGCTCAAAGTTTGGAGTGAGCTTATCAAAATACCTTATGGTTCTACCATTTCATACCATGAACTGGCCCGCAGAATAGGGAATCCAAGTGCTTTCAGGGCGGTAGGCGGAGCAAATGCCACAAATCCTGTCTCGGTTATTATCCCGTGTCACAGGGTACTCGGGACAAATGGGAGACTGGTAGGTTATGCAGGCGGATTAAAACGGAAGAAATGGCTTCTTGAACATGAGCATGCATTTGCCCAAAGAGATCTCTTTTACCGTTGATCAGATTTCTTCTTCCTTAAGGCGATGACCTAATTCCTTTACCGAGGAATAACTCTCCATAAGCCCAGGCAGGTATTCAGCTGAAGAGATAAAGGTCCACAGGTAAGCTACAATAGAATAGATATTACCGGTTGAGAAATTATCAACATCCACACAGATAAAGAGCACGACGATAAAAATTCCCATCAGGATCACTTTGATGACAAGGTAATTGAATGAATTCCACCGGGCTATCCTGAACTGAGGCCAAACCATATTGCGGTAAAATTCATGAATAGAAACATTACTGCGGCTTTCAACAACCTTATAAAGATCCTCCTGAGTATCCCTTATATTCCTTTGCAAAGCCAGTACGTTTTTCCTGTAAAAACGTGAAAAGATATATAAAGGAAATACCACTACAAGACAAACTGCAGCAATTCTCCAGTCATAAAAAAACATGGCGATAATCGCACCGAATGTGGCACAGAACTGCCAGGAGACTTCGGGCAGCCTCTCTTTGAAAAATATGACATACTCTTTAGTGAGTTCGGCCCTGATAAGTGTCCTTGAAACAGGATCTTTCTTTTTTCTGGATAAAATGATGACTTTTTCAGCCACATCAGCAAACATCCTGGAATAAATACGACCGCTGAGATACCGGTGCATGGTTCCACCGATAACATTAAGCAGGTAAATGAAGATCCAGACGAATAATGGGTATAAGTAATTTACTTTCTCGTGATCGTAAAAATAATCGATCAGAACGTCAAGCAGTTTGCCAAAATAACCCGGTTCAATGATCCAGGCAACATTCTCAAGGAGGACAAAAATAAGAACAAGCCCGATCTTATATCGGAATTCATATGCCAGTTTCTGTATAGTCATTTTAGTAGGTGGAAGTTATTGCAAATGTACTGAATATACTTGAATATTGCTACATTTGATGTCTATATTCCGGTCCTATGAAAATGAATTATATATTCGGCCTGTGTTTGCTTCTTTTACTGAATTCATGTGACAAAAGCAAAACGGTCAAGGGTGTTTACCGCTGCTACTGGGGTGAAAAAGAAGGCTATGCAATCTGGATCGTCGACGGCTATAAGGTAAGGCAGGAAATTTATAAGCAATTCCTTTATGGAGGCAATGAGCAACGCTACCTGTTCAACCCCAAAGGTGAGATATGGATCGACCATGCTGTTTCATGCGAGGAATTTGAGCTGACACTGGCCCATGAACTGAATGAGAGGTCCCTGATGGCGAAATTTGGATGGACATATGAGAAATCCCATGATTCATCCCTTATGCTGGAATTAAAAATGAGAAAAAAGTATGATTCCATCTGCAGGGCCCATGAAGCCTCACTGCACAAGGTATGCCCCGAAGACGCCACAAAAGTTAAAGAGATCCCGGGAATTGCCGACAGTATTGTTATCAGTGGTATCTACCAAATGCCCCTTGGCGTCAGGGATGGCATTAGTGTATGGATTGTAGACGGATACAAGGTCAGGGCCGGCATCTTTCCCGATTTCGGCCTTAGCGGAAATGATATGGCATACCATTATATCCCTCCGAAGGAAATATGGCTCGACGGGCAGATCTCATCCGAGGAGACTGAATTCTCCATCAAAACCGAACTCCTTGAACGAAAGTTGATGGCCGCGGGAGCCTCTTTCGGGGAAGCATATGATTCGGCCATCAATACAAATGTGAGGCTGAGAAAAGAAATGCAGAAAATTATCGATTCGCACCCGCCTCTGGTAGTTCCTCCTGTCCTGGCCAGAGATACCGGTGTTATCGAAACGGCGAAGTAGCGTGGTTGCCATGAAACGAATTCAGTTGTTGCTTTCTCTGCTGATGGCTGCCGGTCAGATCAGCGTGCTTACTGCACAGGTTTCATCGGTATCGTTCGACCATAATTCTCCCTTGTCAATCAAAGAATTTAACCAGGGTAATATCGCAACGTCCCATGGAATTCCATTATTCACCGTGTTAATTGACAGTGTGTTTTATTCCTCAGACTCAATAAAGGCAGAATTCAGGAATGACAGTATTTTGTTTAAACTGTCTGATTCTGTCGGAGGATTACTTCTCAGAGATCAAACCTGTACACAAGGAATACGATTTATCCTGCGCTTTTCCAACAATGGCAAGGCATTTCATAAAATTGAAAATCTGGTTCCGCTTGGGGAGGGAAAAGATAAAGTATATATCACTGCCGGTGGAACCAAAGAATGGCCTCATTACCTGTGCCGGTCTCTGCTTTTTCGTCCGGGGTACGGCCCGATTGGAGTCATCCTGCCCGATAATGCCTGGCATCTGGGCTTCTCAGATATAAAGATCAACGACAGTGTTTCAATCACAGCATTAGCAAGGAGGACCGGCAGAGATAAGGAAAAAACTTCAGCCGACCGTTGGGCTGTAACCTTGCAGCCAACAGGTTGGGTTGATTACAGCCTGTATATAGATTCCCATTCCGGCGATTGGCAGGAAGGGCTCAGGCTCATGTTCCAGCAGCGCTATCTTTACGATCTGGAGAATTTTGATAACAGCATGTTTGAAAGGAAAGACCTGCAATGGATGAAAGACAAATATATCATACTTCTTCAGTTTGCCTGGGACGATCAATATTATGATTACCGGAAAAAGAAATCCACGTTTTATTCATCGCTTACTCAATATGATGAACTTACAGGAGGTTATGACATCTTCACTATATGGCCTACCTGGCCCCGGCTGGGTCTTGACCAGAGAAACCAATGGGATATGTACCGTGATCTCCCGGGAGGCCTCAACGAACTTAAAAAGCAGTCGGCCTTTACCCACAGCAAGGGTAAAAAATATTTTATTTCCTATAACCCATGGGATGAAGGTACCCGTAAAGAAGACCAGATGAATGGCATGGAAGTCCTGCTTCGCGCCACAGATGCCGATGGTGTTGTCCTCGACACCAAGGGAGAATCAAGCAGGGAACTTCAGGCTTCTGCCGACCGTGTCAAACCCGGAGTAATCATGTACAGCGAGGGTATGGCTGTCCCAAAAGACATGCCTGGGATAGTATCCGGCCGCGTCCATGATGCACTCGTATTGCCTCCTCCTTTGAATCTGAACAAATTTATCAAACCTGATTTTGCTATTTTCAGGGTATTACAATTAGCTGATGACCGGCTGCACCGTGAACTGGCCTGCTCATTCTTCAACGGATACGGAGTGGAGATTAATACTATGAGACCCGGAAGGCCAGCATGGATCAGGGAAGAATATGCCTATTTGGGCAGGACTACCAGGATCCTTCGTGAAAACAACTCAGTTTTCCATAATTACCTGTGGCTGCCTATGATCCCGGCTCTTACTGATTCAATCTATGTGAATCGCTGGCAGTCGGGCAGCAAAACCTTGTACACGATATACAGCCTGAAACCGGGTGGATGGAATGCACCGCTTTTCAGAGTCCAACCACCAGGTAGCGGATTCCATTATATTGACCTTTGGAATCATCAGCAGGCGGACCTTGTTCAGGATCAGGGGAATACCGAAGCTAAGGTTTATATAGAACCATTCGATAAACGTTTCCTGAACACAAGGATGGAAGGAAATGTTGGCTGTATAGCCCTGTTTCCGCTGTTGATCAATTGCAGGGATATGGGCGACACGATCGTTTTCGGAGCCGGAAAAGGGGATAAGATCCGGGTATTTGGAGAAGATCCTTCTAATAAATCCAGGGGATCAGAGTTTCCTGCCAATGGAGGTAAGCTACCTTACCGGGATGTGTTCGGGCAGGCCTGTCCCAAACTAGTATTGCAGCTTTTTGAAAAAGATGAGCTGATCGATGAAGCGGTGATCATACCTAAACCAGATGTACCGAGACTTGTGTCAGTGCTGAAACGCTCACCGTCTGCCAAAACAACGCCTGCCGGAATGCTTGAGGTTCCCGGAGGAAAATTCAGATTTTATACGCAAAGAGACCCGCAGTCACAGGATCCCTTCATCGCCTTTCCCAATTACCGCGATACCCTGGTAATAACGATAAAAAAGTTTTATATGGACAAGTACCCGGTAACAAACAGTGAATACTACCGTTTCATCCTGGCAACACATTATCAGCCCACAGATACAGCATCATACCTGAAACAATGGACAGACATGCATTCCCCTCTCAAAGGTGAGGAAAACAAACCTGTGGTATACGTAAGTCCAGAGGATGCAGATGCCTACTGTCGTTTGCAAGGGAAAAGGTTACCGACGGAACAGGAATGGCAATTTGCGGCTCAGGGAACTGATATGAGAACATTCCCCTGGGGAAATAAAGCCGATTCGGTTCACTGCAATTTCAATCTCAACCATGAAACCGACGTCAATACATACCAGAGCGGAGCAAGTCCTTTCGGAGTCGAGGATATGATAGGCAACGTTTGGCAGATGACCAATGATGTCTATTATAATGGAGCATATTATTTTACAATAATTAAAGGAGGAAGCTATTATCACCCGACCCAGAGTATATGGTATGTGACCGGAGGGCCAATGCCTGCATTTCATCCCGAAATGCTGTTGCTTATCTCACCTGGACTAGACAGGAATGCCACCGTTGGGTTTCGCTGTGTTAAGGATGCTGATTGATTTTCAGGATCCAGGCTCCCTTGTTTTTAACTTTGACTTCTTTTAATTTAGCTGTGGCTTCGGTTCTGTCAAAGGTCTCGAATACCGAAATTCTGGCTTTGCCTTCCTTGGTAAGGCTTTTACTTAAAGGGAATCCCTGTTCGGAATAAAATTTTACAAACTTTGCACTATCCTTGAAAAGGACATTGCTTTTCACGATAATATAATATTTCAAATGACCTGCTTTGGAAGTATCGGGTATTGTGCTGTCAGCTACTGGTGGCGGTTTGACAGCGACAGCGACAGCTGGAACCGGCTTTTTTACTGCTTCTTTCTTTTTTCCGGTATCATATGAAACGGTGATGGCTGGGTTCTCGCCAACCAACAATGGGGGGCCATATGGATCGGGAACCTGCCCGAACCATGCGCAAGCATAATTTTCATAAATCCCTACCCCGATAGCTTCCCATTTTTTTCCCTGCCACTTACCGGTATTCATAAGAAAGCTGTTGAAGTAGTCAAGTGTTTTCCATAAATTGATAACACTATCGATATCTACCTGGTTATTCTCCCAGTAAACAATTTCATATCCTTTATCTTTATAAGGAGTAAACTCTTTTGGCTTGTCCCATACCGAATTTTTCTTGTTCTCATCTCTGGGATAACAAAATGGTTTCCAGGGTCCTTTATCAGACCACGAATGAGAATTACAGGGTTCCTGGTCGGGGTGATGAAAGAAAAGATCTTTAACATGGGCAGAGGCAACATAACAAAGCGATACAGACAACGGGATGGGGGGGAGGTCATACCGCACGCGGTAATCGTTGATCATCCTGTACAACCTCATCTCTTCCTCGCTGACCCTAAAATTGCCGGGAATGGTGCTGACTTGTTTCTGAAATGGCTGGGCGTTGCCGGCCAGGGTAAGAAACAGCAGGAACAAATAAAGAAAAGCAGTAGTATTCCTCATCATCTTTTCAACATCACTTGTTCAGTTTTTCAGCCGGTTCAATGCAAAATACCATACCTGATATTTCTTGTCCGACAACTGTTGTACGAGAATTCCGATAAATAGTTACCTGTATTATTTGCCCTGTTCATTTTTGTTTACCCTGGTATTCCTCGATGAGCAAACGTGCAATAATGGAATCCCAGATATAGTTGGGTGGTGAATTGAGCACTTCGTTATCGGCACTGAATGATTCCCAGTAATTGTGATTTTTCTTTAGTTGTCCAACAGCGGCATTCAGCATCTTTCCAGCAAGCTGGTGAGCCAGGTCGGTATAGCCATAATCCCGCAGCCCTTCATAAACCATATAATCCCACAGGAGCCATACAGGCCCATTCCATTTACAACAATAATCGACATAGGGACTATACCATGGGTCCCTGGCCGATAATGTTGGCACTCCGTATCGCCTCCAGAACTTTGTGGTATCGGTGAGAGTTTTTACCAGTTTCTCCGCACGGTCCTTTGGAGCGGCATCAGCCCAAAGTGCAAGAAAGCCAATGATCTCCTGCCTTCTGAGGTCTCTGGTCATAAAATACCAGCTGTGATTGTTTTTATTGACTGAATAGTAAAAACCTGTACTATCATCCCACATCCTTTTATTAACAAGTCTGACGACAGCATCGGCCCTTTCTTTCCACTTCCTGGATTCCTGCATTTTACCCAGCGCCTCCGCCATCTGTGCAAGGGATCTTTCTTCCTTGACTACCATGAGCGTTAGATCCAGGCATTCCAGCTCATCTGAAATATCTTCCTTGTCCACATCCAGGTATCGCTCGGCAGAAACCTGAAATACTGCATTATACCAATCCCTCACATTTTCTATGATTCCGTATGGGCCCCATTCAAATGTGCTGTCATGATCGGTATCCCTGTTTTTAATCAGCCATTCCACGTAATTACTGCCCGAGACATATGCATCTACAAGGAAATGTCTATCCTTGCTCACTTTATATACCTCCCAATTGATCCAGTTGTAGAACGGCGCCGAAGTAGTCGGCATGTTTTTATGAGGATAATCCTGCATACCTCTGGGTCCGTTCCTGTATGCGATAAAGCCATCCTCCCTCTGTTGTTCCATGTAGACTCTTTGAGAGCCCTCAGCCGACTGGGGATCCATATAGGCATAGGCCAGCATACTTATTGATTCGTGCAATACCTGGTGACCGTGACCCCAGCCCCATAAAGGATTGCGCGAAAATGCATAGGAATTGTAATTTGTTTTTCCAGCAGGAGGATACATGCATCCTCTCACCAGGTTGAAAGCCCCCAGGTAAGCGATCTTTTCATCCCTGGTCCTGAAACTTATTCTTGGGATTTTTGAAAACAGGATAAGATTGTCCTCAAAAAACGTTTTTAGTATAGTCTGTTTTATGGTTCCCATGTCGTTCAGCAACAGGTCCTGGTCCTCATCCCGGCCCTGGAAACCCCTGAGAACCCTGAATGAAACAGCCTGGCCTGGTTTCAGAATCTTCTTAAAATTCAAAGCAACGAACCGGCATAACCCTTGTTTCCTTTGATTCAGGGTATCACTTCTCCTGTCGGAATAGAAATCGGTTTTAATAGTATTGTAAAAACCGGAAAGATCACCAAAATAAGCTCCAAATGTATACGGGGCGGGACTGGATGTGAAAAAATCACGGACCCTCGTCGGGTAACCGTATTCCGTTTTAAGGCTGCTTATCAACCGGTAAGGGCTTTCGTAACGGTTAAGAATATATGCCTTGTTAACAGGATCAAATTGCATTACTTCTGCTGAATCGTTTTCTGCTTCAAGAACTGGATAAACAGAAACCTCATGGCTGATCATATCAGTATTGGTCACTTCAAGATCAATTACAGCGATCGTTGAGCTGTACACAAGAAACGTTTCCTTAACATGAACTCCTCTGAAAGGCTCATACTCCATGATTGCCATATCGGGAAATGAAAAAGAAACTACAGGTTTTTTGAAATATTCCGACATCCTTCCAACAACGACCTGGTCAATTTTCCACAGGCAGTAAATCCGCCCGGCATGATCACTGGAATAATTCACGGGCATGCAGCAAGAATAATAATCCATTTTATAGGCTTTATCACCGTATAATCTGGATCTTGCCATGGAGGCTGCATAAGTGGTATATAACGGATCATCTGCCCGGGCGTCGATCCTCATATAATCTTCAACTGGTTTGAAATTCTGGTTATAACCCTGAATTACCAGCAGAATAAACATGATCACACTTGATATTGTTTTCATTTTACCGAATATTCGTCCAATAACATTCTCGCTGCAATCCCTGCCCAGATATAGGTTTTATTCCATCCGGCCTGGTGCTCATCGGCACTGTAGAATTCCCAGAATACATGATCCTGTTTAAGATGCCAGATCATGTTATCCAGCACTCTTGATAACAGTTCCGATGCATCCCTAGTATACGAGTAATCTTTAAGTCCACGGTAGATCAGGTAGTCCCATTGTACCCATACAGGTCCGTTCCAGTATCCGATGGGATTGTAATAGGCTGATTTTGCCGTAAGCGAAGGGATGCCGTAAGGCCTCCTGAATTCCAGGGGGTCTCGCAAACTCCTCAGCAATTGACCGGAATGTTCCACGGAGCTTACCCCGGCCCAAAGTGGCAGGAATCCAATGATTTCCTTAATCTTTAAATCATTGGGTTTACGAAAAGTAAAGCCCTGGTCCATTTTGTTTATGTTATAATAAAAACAGCTCAGGGTGTCCCACATATAATGCTCTATAAGGGCCGACCTCTGTTTAGCCAGATCTTCCCATAGTTTTGCATCTGAAGCCTGGCCAAGCGTCCGGGCCATTTCCGAGAGTGACCTGGCTTCCCTTACCAACATGGAGTTGACATCGGGACCCTCAAAATTCATAGGTCTTCCTATGTTATCCCAAACGGCAACCCTTGCATCTCGAACCGATTCAAGCTCTCCTTCTGCGCCCCATTCACATAAACCATTCCTGTTAGCATCCCTGTTCTTAACAAAATAACTGTAGAATTTCTTTCCTGAACTGTAGGCCTCCTTCAGAAAATTCCTGTCCCTGCTTATTTTAAACACTTCCCAGTTTATATAATTGAACCAGGGGGCGGATGTCGTTAATTGGTTCGCATAGGGGATGGTTTCGTCAAGATAAGGCCCTGTGCGGTAATTGATGTAGCCATCAGGTTGCTGCCTCTGCATAAACACTCTTTGTGAATTCATAGCGCCTGCCGGATCCATATAAGCATACGCCAGCATGCTCAGGCTTTCATGGAACACTTGTCCACCATATCCCCATCCCCATTTGGGTTCCCTTGAGAATACATAGTAGTTTACCCTGCATTTTCCCTCTGGTGGCATCATGCATTGCCTCATAAGCGAAAAGCAGCTCCAATACAACATCTCATAATCTCCTGATGGCAGGGTGATTTTTGGTATTTTACTATATATCCGCTCATCTTCTGCTATTACCAGGGAGGGATCAGCATTGTTCAATGATGCTAATTTCCTGAAGCCTTCAGGCTTTCTTACGCTTACCTCTTCAAGGTACACCTTCATCCTGAAACTGGTCGACTCCCCGGGTTGCAGCCTGATTCTCCTGAATCCTGCGGCTAAAACCCAGTAGGGTTGGCTGCCTGGTCTCAGCTGAATGCTTCGGCGGATGTCATCCGCAGGTCCAATTGGCTTTGAGGATTCTGATCCGGCTTTAAAAGCCGAATAAACCATTGAATCAAGAAGCAATCCGGGCGAAAAAAAAGCCTGCAGATCTGTTGAAAACGGGATTCTGAGTTCCTTCATCCAGGAATCAGCTTTTTTAATGAGGGGATAACAATATCCCTCACACAGGTTATCATGCCCAAGGTTAACTGCAGAATCAGTTGAGGGATAATAATGATACGGAATGAGCAGAACCTCCTCCATGTTCTTCCCGACGTTCTTCACCATAATTTCCATGAACGAACCGGAAGATGAAAAAACATCAAATGAAACATCTATCCGGATGTCTTTGAACGGAAAATATTTGTATTTTAATATATCACTATATGAAGTTGTTATAACAGGTTCATTGAATAATTCCTTTAACTTGAACCTGACCTCTTTTCCCAAGCCTATTGCAAGCCCGAAATTCGGTCCGTCGGAGGAGATCATCTCTACACCCCGCTCAGTATCGTTGAATAAAAGCTGGTAGCCCTGGTCAAGTTTATATGAAGATCGTGAAAGCGGGGCAGCATAGGTCGTGAACAAAGCATCAGAACGAGTAGCCTGAAGCTTTGAAAGGAACTGGGCCGGGCTTTGAAAATACGGTATAAGCAGAACGATGAATAAAAGCTTTTTCATTTCAGGTAGATCTTTAAAGGAACCTCTGTATACTTCAGACCATTTTCGGGAAAATATACCATGATGTTGGAAACATTTCCTTTTTTTGATAGCAGGGTCCCGTTTTCGATATGGTCAATATCCTGGTCATTGATCCACACACTGACCTCAGCAGAGGAACCGGACCTGTTCTCAGCAATAACAGAATAGACCTTGCTGTCAAGCTGCTGGTCAATGATCCTGAGACCTTCCGATGAATAGCCGGGTTTGGCATCCCCCGTTACCGGCAGGACAGCTATCCCGTTCCTGAATTCCAGTTCAAGCATATCCACACCGTCGGGTATGAATTCCATCCTTACACTGACACCCCTGGCGGAACTTGCTATTGTAAACGGGATCTCTTTCTGGTTCAGTTTACAGCTTATGATACTTGTTCCTGCAGGTAATAAAGGAGCAAATTCCAGGGTCATGGTTTCATGATATACCGATGTAAAACGGTAGGAGAGTTTATCCTTACTCTTTTTAAACTTCATGTTTAGGAACCTGTCGCCGATCCTGATATTCCTGGTTTCAAGTGAATCCCATCCTGCAGGCAGGGCAGGGGCAAGCTTAAGTCTTCCTTTTACTGCGTCAACATCCAGCCCAAGAAGCCCTTCAAGGACAGGCTGTAAAACCATGGTCTCTGACCAGCATTGGTTTGAACATACCCCCGATGGTTTGTAAACCGAACCATTCAACACTTCCTGCACATGCCCCAGGGCCCAGGAACTGTATATATTAAGGTTGCTCATCATATGAGAAAAACCCTGAACCGTATTGCCATATCGGTACTCGGCCATGGAAGTCCAACCGGTGAACAGGGGCCATACGCTTCCGTAATGATACCCGGTGGGTTTAAACAAACGGCTGTCATCCCTTATGATCCTCACACCCCAGTTGGCAGAAAAGGAATTGGAGGCAAACTGTCTTAATACAAGGCCCGCCTTTTCAGGATCTGCGAGTCCGAACCCGAGAGGAACCGCTGGTAATACAGTAGGTTCAGAGCGGAAACTGCCATCCGCATTCTTTCCATAATTAAAAAAAGAGGTGCTCTGGTTCCAGAAATCCCTGTTGATAATCCCATGCACGACTTCCGCCTCATCTTTGTACCTGCCCTTTTCCATGTCTTTCATGAATGTGGCCATATTTGAAGCCTCTTCGAGAGCTTCATCCCAGCAACCGGCCATATAGAAAGTGGCATGTGAGCCATAAAGCTCGCCTCCTTCGACCCAGCCATGGCCTACATTGGTATTCTCTATGAGATGGTCTTTATCGGTATCGGTTGAAAAACAGAAATCAATGGCTTTTCGGATCTGAGGCCAGCTCAGGCGTAAAAAAGCAGTATCGTTAGTAAACCTGAAATATCTTCCGGCCAGAATAATATATAAAGGTGTAGCATCGGAGGCATCGTAATGGACAATACCCGAAGTGCTGGCTTCATGCAGGATCTTCCCGTTCAGGTCCTGGTATTTCTGGTAAAATTCAAGTTCCGACCTTACCTTTTCATAATCTCCAGCATCCAGAAGGGCCAACCCGCTCCATTCGCCATCCCGTCCAAAATACCAGGCATACCCTGGTCTTCCGCTGACTTTCTGTGCTCCGTCCCAGCCGAACCTTGTAGTCGCATAGCCTGCAACCAGAGATTTTCCCATACCCGGGGTATTCACGAAGAATTTATCGGCCGAAACCAGAGCCCAGAGGTAACCCCGGTTAAAGTTTGCATCGGGTGATGTGATCACCAGGCGGTGTTTAAACAGACCGGCAGCGTGGCTGATCGAGTGCTGAAAAATTTCCCCCGGTGCAACTGAATACTTTTCATAATATTCAGCAATCGCTTTGCTTCCTTCGTTTCCCGCAGCATAAACCACGTCGATCTGGTCATTCATTTCAAGCCTGTAGTGAAGGAATGTTGCAGCCTGGAAATCAGTTGAAGGAATTCCAGAAGCTTTGTAATTGTTATCGATGGCAAAGCCTGAGAATTGCCCTGAGAGTTGCTGGGAAACCGGTTTGTTCGCTCCCACGAAAACATTCAGCATCCCCGTTTTATCTGAAAATTTCATCGCCTGGATCCCGTTAAGCCAGCTATGGCAGATACTGCCAGTGGCTTTTTCTGAGTAAGGCCACATCAAACGTAAATTGGATTTAAATCGTATAAACATCTCCGCCCCGTAAACTCCTCTGTATTCATAATGAAGAACTCCTGCCGGATCTTCGGGATCACTAACAATGATCTCTTTTAAATAAGCTCTCGGGAACTTGTATTGCCTGCAGAAATAAGAGGGGTGAGCGATTACTTCGGGGCGTTGGTCGTTCAGCCAGTAAATGGTATCCTTGTAATCGAATTTCAGTCCCACTTCATAATCCCTGAATGCCATAAACGGATGGGCCCATACCTCTTCAATACCCCCATTCCCGGTTCCCATGGTCAGAATCCGTTCACCTGCAACGTCCCAGGGGTCAACTGATGAATACCTGCGTTCTAAAGCCAACGGGTCCTCCGGCTCCATCCAGCAAACCCCCGGTTTGATCATTGATGACGGGCTCTTCATGGTATCCCCGGTACATTCGGAAATTGTATTCCCTAAGTAATCCCAGTAACAGATATTTTGTCCCTGCAATTTACCCGACAAATATTCAATGCAGTTCGTTGTGAACTTTTTAAGGTGGAGACTGTTAAGATTAGGCTGTGAAAAATCCATATACCCGCCAACGGCAAGTACCCGTCCTTTCCCTGGGGTGTATTCCAGAACAATTTTTGATTCCTCCCTGAGGAAAATGTAATCCCAGTCAACAGCGACTACTTTGCCGTTTGCAGGAAGTTTTTCACCAAAGTACCCGCAAAGCCCAGTAGCCTGATCGGTTAAAGGCTTTAAAATATAGGCTCCCCCGTTCAATCCCGAAAATATCGGGTGATCGGGAAATGCATGAAAACCGAGCTTCCTGCCATAACCCTCATCAATACACGGCTTCAGACTGTCGGCAGGCTCAACAGACTCCAGGCCGAGGATGTTCAGGTAATGCATTGCAAAACCCGAAAGTAACATGTTGCCTCCGCTCCCAAGATATTCGTTGAAGGCTTTGACCGTTTTTGCATTGCTGAGTTCAGCAGGGATTGGTCCTTTTCTATTTCGCTGGTATATTACAATAGTATAAGACTTGAGGGCGGATGGGCGTTTTGCCAGGTCTCCTGCTGACAGGAAATCGCAAATGCAGTTGGGCTGTGACCTCAGAAAAGAATACAGCGAACGGATGATGGTATCGGAAGTTTCATAGGACTGATCGCAAAGAAGAGCTATTGCAAGCCCATAATTTCTGATTTCTGAACCCTTATTTTTACTAAGTTTTACAGTATGGATCTGGATACTTTTCCCCTTGATGGTTTGCCCCGAAACGCTTATCCCGTTCAAAAAAACAGTCAAAAGAAGAAAAACGGCAATCCTGGTTATCATAATTCGGCAATTAAGTCATTAAGGTTTCTGAACAAAGGGAACTTGCATTTTCTGAGTCTTTCCTCGCTGTGGTGGCCGTTGGGGATCAGGAGACAGTCTATCCCGATCTCACATGCTACTTCCGCATCATGCATTGTATCTCCAATAAACAGGAGGGAAGAAGCCTGCACACCGAGATCAGCTATCAGCCGAAAACCAACATCAGTCTTTCCATGCGCATAATGGTCATCCAGCCCGTAGATCTTGTCAAAATACCGGTTGACCCCGAGAACTAAAGTCTCTGCAAGTAATTCGTTTTGTTCCCTGGCCGAGAGTATGGATTGTCCGAAACCGGCCTGTTTGAATTTTTCAAGAACGGTCAACACAGCGGGATGCAACTTGCATTCTTTTTGCCTTTGGTTGTATAGTACCATAAATTCCATACCTACTGTTTCAAACGGCTCATTTTCAAAGTCGTATCCCAGTTTCTCATAATAGTCCCTGACCGGAAATGTGAACACCGAACGATAAAAATCCAGGCTGACTGCAGGCAGGCCCCGTTTCACAAGCATTCCGTTCATAACCTCAACACAAAGCCAGGCATCGTCAAGCAGGGTACCGTTCCAGTCCCATATAATGTGTTTATAATCAGTAAATTTATGAAACATCAAAATTGTTTTAGCATGGCCAGAGAAAGATGGCAGACATTGTATGAAATTAATTGACGAAATTTGTGAAATCAAAGATAGCAAAAAGATCACCCCAGGCATGAATTCAGGCGAACTGCTGAAACCTCTTGAGATCTTAAAGGATTGTTCGGTCTGTCCAAGGGAATGCCATGTTAACCGCTGGGAGTCTTCAAATGGGATTTGCCGCAGCGATGCATCCTTCAATATCGCTTCCATATGTATTCACAAAGGGGAGGAGCCTGTCATTTCGGGCCCCCAGGGCATTTGCAATATTTTTTTCACAAACTGCAACCTAAGGTGCATTTACTGCCAGAATCACCAGATAAGTGATACAGGGATCCACAGAGCATCCTTTCGTATGGAACTCCCTGATATCGTAAATGCTGTAACAGAAATTCTGGACCTGGGAATTAACATGGTCGGTTTTGTTTCACCATCCCATTTTGTTCCGCAGATGAAAATAATCATTGAGGCAATAAAACAGAAAGGATATTCCCCGCGCTGGGTATACAATACGAATGCATACGACAAAGCCGTCACCTTACGATCGCTGGAAGGCCTTATTGATGTGTATCTTCCCGATTTTAAATACATGGATTCTCATCTTGCTGCATCGCTCTCAGGGGCAGAAGACTATCCCGAGGTGGCCAGGGAAGCATTAAAGGAAATGTACCGGCAAAAAGGCCCTGTATTGCATCTTTCAGCTGACAATACCGCTGAATCAGGTATTGTCATAAGGCACCTTGTGCTGCCGGGAAATGTCGGGAACAGCCTCCAGGTTCTGAGGTACATTGCAGGAGAGATTTCATTGAAGATGCATATATCGCTGATGTCTCAATATTATCCTACGGCCAGGGTCATGGATCACCCTTTCCTGTACCGGCAACTATACAGGGAAGAGTACCTGGAAGTTGTTAATGAAATGGAAAAGCTGGGTCTTGAATATGGCTGGGTACAGGATTTTGAAAGCGCCTCGCATTACAGGCCCGATTTCAAACTGAACCATCCGTTCGAATAATTTCTTTGAATATCATCGGCACAATCGCCGTTTTCACCGATTATTTTATGAAGGAATTCATAATGTCGCTACTTTTGGCGCCGTTCAAACTAACAAACAATTCTCCATGAAACAAATTACACTAATCCTTCTGACATTGCTCTTCCTGGCTGTATCAGGTATTGCCCAGGAAAAAGAAAAGAAAGCAGATTCCTCTTACCAGTTTACTGTGGTAAAACAATTGCCTGCAACAAGCATTAAAAACCAGAACCGTTCAGGGACCTGCTGGAGTTATTCAGCAATAGCATTCCTTGAATCAGAGTTGCTCAGAACTGGTAAAGACACTTTCGATCTTTCCGAAATGTACTGTGTTCGGCAGTGTTATTCCGATAAAGCAAGGATCTATGTCCGCTTTGAGGGTAAACATAATTTCGGAGGTGGTGGCGCTGCCCACGATGTGACGTACGTATTGAAAAATTACGGCATGGTCCCCGAGGAAGCTTTTACCGGGCTTACCATAGGTGAAAAACTTCCGGTTCACGGCGAGATGGATGCTGTACTGTCTGCCTATGTGGATGCGGTTATAAAAAATCCGAACAAGAAACTAACCCCGGTCTGGCATGCCGGTTTTGACGGTATCCTTGATGCTTACCTGGGGAAAGTGCCTGGACAATTCACCTATAAAGGGAAGACCTATACACCACAGACTTTCGCTGATATGATGGGTCTCAATCCCGACAATTATGTTGAACTTACCTCCTATACTCACCATCCTTTTTATTCCAGGTTTATCCTTGAAGTGCCCGACAACTGGCTCATGGAGAGTGATTACAATGTACCCGTCAACGATCTCATGAACATTATAGACAACTCAATCCAGAATGGGTACACCATTGTATGGGGCGCTGATGTAAGTGAAAAAGGTTTTTCCTGGAAAAATGGGGTTGCCATAGTCCCTGATAAAAATGCCCCTGAACTCGCAGGCCTGGAACAGGCGAAATGGGAAAAAATGACGGATGCAGAAAAGGATAAATTGCTCTATAAATTTGACAAACCGGTTCCTGAAAAGAAAATCACCCAGGAGATGCGCCAGGTTGAGTTTGACAACTACCAAACGACTGATGACCATGGTATGCAGATCACTGGTATTGCCAAAGACCAGAATGGTAATAAATATTACATTATAAAAAACTCCTGGGGACTTGATGACCATAAATACAAAGGGTATTTTTATGCTTCCGAAGCATATGTAATGCTCAAAACCATGGATATCATGGTTCATAAAAATGCAATCCCGCAGGAAATCAGAAAAAAACTTGGTTTATAGAGTCCAGCGGCCTTTCTGAGTCTGGAACCCTGTTGCTTTTTTAAGGCGTTCAAGGTATTCCGATCTTGGCACGGACCTTGCTCCAAGGCGTTTTAAAAGATCCGTTTCAACCTGGCAGTCAATAAAATGAAACTGCCAGGTTTTTATTTTTTCTGTCATAAAAAAAAATGCCACTTTGGATGCATCAGTGACTTTATGAAACATGCTTTCACCAAAAAAAGCCCTGCCTATTGATACTCCGTAAAGTCCGCCAACCAGATCACCATCAAGATATGATTCAAAGGAATGGGCAAACCCCATAGTATGAAGCATGGTGTATCCCCTTATGAATTCTTCATCGATCCAGGTCCCGTCCTGTCCCTCACGGGGGGCTTCGGCACAGGCAGTGATCACTTCTTTGAATGCAGAGTCAATGCGGACTTCGAACTTTCCGCTCCTGATAACCCGCATCAGTGAAGGAGAAACCCTTAGTTTCTCTGGGAACAATATCAGCCTGGGGTCCGGAGAAAACCAGAAGATATCATCGTTATCCCTGAACCAGGGGAAAATACCTTCAGAATATGCCTTCATCAACCTTTCAGGCGAAAGATCGCCTCCAATGGCCAGCAATCCATCCGGTTCAGCTTTAGAGGGACTTGGAAAAACAGGCTCTTCAGCAAGAAGATAAACAGGCATTCTTCGGGGGTTACTTGCCGACGACTATAACCTGGAAGCTCCCGGGTGCAACTTTCCTGCGGTTGTTCTCCATGGTCACATCAGCAGAAGACATATATATCTTTTTCTCTGCTGCGCTATATGTTATAGTTCTGGCGCTTTTCCGGGTAGGCAAAGATTGGATGACGCTATATTCCTTAGAACTGATCTGATGAACTACGGTCATGAGTCCTTCACCACAGGAAGCAGCGATGTTTTGATCTTCTTTTATAAAAACAAGACCGTCGCAGCCGTCTCCCATGGGGAGCGAGGCAATAATCTTGCCGTTTGTGCAATCCATGACCACAATGGTTTTAGACTCACCGCAGGCAGAGAACAACCTGTTTGTTTTCAGGTCAATAGCCAGGCCCGAGGGTTCTTTGCCAGGATCCAGAGGCCATTCAGCATCTATTTTCAGGCTCTTTGCGTCAAATTTGCAAATAGTCGATTTATCTTCAATGTTTACGAATATCTTTCCCTTTCCGTCCGAAACAGCAGCTTCGGGTTTACCTGAAACAGGCAGCGTTCCGACTACCTCATTGGTTTTTGCATCAATCGCAGTAACGGAGCTGCCTCGTCCGTTGAACGTGAAAACCCTTTTGCTGTATGGATCGTATAACACAGCATCCGGATTTTTATCTGTTTTAATTTTTCCCGTGACCTGCAGGCTTGTCAGGTCAAACACAACAACTGAATCGATACGGCCTGCCGTAATAAACCCCTTGCCAAACTCTTTCGCAATGGCAATCCCATGAACGCCTGGAGTACCGGGAATAGTGCCGATAAGTTTTTCAGTCTTCAGATCCAGCACCTGAACCATCTGTCCGTGGGAAACATAAAGCCTCTGGGTAGCATCATCGGCCAGGAGATAATCCCATCCGGCATCACCTTCAAGAGCGATGTTTTTTAATACTTTGTAATCTGATTTCTGCGCCTGGGCAAACTGCATAGTGCATAATGCACTGATGATCAGCAATAATTTAAAAGCTTTCATAATTCAGGGTTCTTTTGAAGTTTAATGAACTGAGGTATATTCCGTTTACAACAAGATAATAAACAAAAGTAGTAAACTAAGCTGATAAATTCTTGGATAAAGTGGGCCTGGTGTTAAGATTTTATCTAATTTCACGTTATGAAATCGAAAGTAACTTTTGAAAGAGCTTTACTGGTGCTGATGCTCTTTGCACCATTGTATTCGTTTTCCTTTCAGGGAAATGACACAACCACTTCACGGGTCCGCTTCCACCATGAGATTCCAGATCAACCCTATTTACCCCCTGCGGGGAATCTCCGTACCACTGCGCCCCGCCTGAAAAGTGCAGGATATACCATGGTGCAGGTCAATGTGGACGCCAACCAGCAAAACATCGTGGGTGATGCGGCCAATGAACCTTCCATGACCATTAATCATAAAAATCCCCAACATATCCTGATAGGATGGCGCCAGTTCGACAATGTAAACAGTAATTTCAGGCAGGCAGGTTACGGGTATACCACTGATGGAGGACAAACCTGGACTTTCCCGGGCGTCATTAACCAGGGAATCTTCAGAAGCGACCCGGTACTTGATTGTGATTCATCAGGTAACTTCTATTACAACAGCCTTACCCTGGATGCAGGCAATAATTACCTCTGCAAGGTTTTCAAAAGCGAAAACGGAGGAGCTGTATGGGATGCAGGTGTCGATGCACACGGGGGAGACAAGCAGTGGATGGTCATCGACCGCAGCGGCGGCACCGGGACAGGTAATATTTATTGTGACTGGAATGCTTATTTCAGTTCCTGCCTCCCCGGTTCCTTTACCCGTTCCACAGATGATGGGGCCACTTTCGAAAATTGCACCGATCTCCCTGGAGGTCCTTATTGGGGAACATTAGCCATGGGCAACAACGGGGAGGTTTATATCTCCGGATGGAGCGATACCTTTGGATTAATTGTTTTAAAATCAACTAATGCCCAGAACGCCGGAGCCACTCCGACATGGACTATGTCAATGGCAGACCTCGACGGACAGGTATTTTACGGGGAGCTTATTAATCCAGGCGGATTAACCGGGCAGGTCAGTATTGCGGTCGACCCTTCCACTGGTCCCGCACACGACAATGTATACATTCTCTCATCAGTAGCCAGATTCTCAAACAGTGATTCAGCCGATGTAATGTTCTCTCGGAGCACCGATGGCGGACAGAGCTGGAGTTCCCCGGTAAGGGTAAACGATGATATCGGAACCGGAAGCTACCAGTGGTTCGGCACGATGTCAGTCGCACCTAACGGACGGATCGATGCGACCTGGCTCGACACACGTGACTCACCCCCGGGTTCACTGCTTTCAGCTCTGTATTATTCATACTCCCTGGACCATGGAGTCAGCTGGTCGGCCAACCAGAAACTATCGCCCTTGTTCGATTCACGCGTTGGGTGGCCACAACAGGCTAAAATGGGAGATTATGTTTCAATGAGCTCTGATAACAACAAGGCATACCTCGCCTGGACAAATACACTTAACTCCGAAGAGGATGTATATTTCAGCACGATAACACCTTTCGCCGCAGGGATATCAAACATCATACCCGATGACCAGACAATCCGTATATCGTCTTATCCTTGCCCATTCAATGACCATGCAACAATCGATTATTATTTGCCTGAAGCCGGGTTCATCAAATTATCTCTGGTAGATATCTGTGGAAAAGAAATAAAAAATATTATTTCGGGATACCAGGATAAAGGAAATCACCATGCAAGCCTTTCAGGTGCAGATATTCAGGCAGGATACTATTTCTTAAGAGTCTCATCAGGAACATCCAGCTGTTCGATCGGAACTGCAAAGATCAATTAATTGTTGTACTGACAAGGATCTCTGAAATCCCTGTTAAGTCTTGTTTTGCGTATGGGCTTAAAGTGAAGCCATCGCCTTGAGTAATCTTTCCATACCCTGGTTTATCTCCTCAAGGCTGATCACCAGCGGAGGTGCGATCCTGAAGGTCGCCGGTCTGAACAGATAGTAATCGATAATGACTCCTTGTTCAAGGCAGGCGTCAAGAAAACGTTTACGTTTGGATGGATCAGCCAGGTCAATCCCAAGGGCCAGGCCCTTGCGTCGGATCCCCGAAATAAACCCGCTTTCAAGGGAGGTGGACAGCATATCTTCTATGAGTTTACCTTTCATTTCTGCTGTTTGCGGATATTGTCCTCCGAGCAGCACGTCAATCCCCGCTATTGCTGCAGCACAGCTGACAGGATGACCTCCGAAAGTAGTGATGTGCCCGAGTTCCGGATTATAAGCCAAGGTATCCATGATGTTTCTTGGTGCAATAAATGCCCCCAAAGGCATACCGGCTCCTAAAGCCTTCGCCAATACCAGGATGTCTGGAACAATCCCGAAAGACTCAAAGCTGAAAAATTTCCCGGTTCGTCCAAACCCCATCTGTACATCGTCAATAATAAGCAATGCCCCGGTTTCATGGCATCGCTCACGCAACCTTGACATAAACTCATCGGCCGGGAGGATCAGGCCTGCTTCAGCCTGTATCGTTTCGGCAACCACACAGGCAGTTTGTGAACCGATCTTTTCAAGATCGGCAGAATTATTGAATTCCAGAAAACTCACATCAGGCAGCAATGGCCTGAAAGCCTGTTTCATGGATTCATTGCCTAAGATGCTCATCGAGCCATGTGTTGATCCGTGGTAAGCATTTTTAAAAGCGACCATGCCAGGGCGGCCGGTAAATCGCTTTGCCAGCTTTAAAGAGCCTTCTATGGCTTCAGAACCCGAATTCACAAAATACACCGAATCCATGGAAGGAGGGAGCAGACCACATAGCTTTTCGGCCAGCTTAACCTGGGGAGATTGAATGAACTCACCATAAACATTTAAATACAAATAAGCATCCAGTTGCTGTTTTATTGCTCCCAGTACCTGCGGATGACGATGCCCCACGTTGCTTACCGAAATCCCTGAAACCATATCGATATAATCCCTGCCACCACGGTCATACAAATACACCCCTTCGGCCTTTACAATATCGAGAGCCATCGGGCCAAAAGCAGGTAGGCCCAGGTAACGGTAAAACAATTCCCTTTCGGTCATAACTAGAAATTTATACGAAAGTACATTTTTCCCTTATATGGGATGAGGGATGCAGGATGAGGAGACTTAAATCGTAAATCGTACTTCGTAAATCGTAAATCCATTTCATACCTTTGCCTCAAACATGAACCCATGCAAGATAAGGTAACCATTATCACCGGCGCTTCCTCAGGGATAGGTAAAGCCCTTGCCGAAGAAGCCCATAAACGGGGTGCAAAAGTCATTCTATCGGCCCGCCGTAAAGAAATGCTTGACGAATTAGCTTCTTCATGGAACGCTGAGGATTACCTGAATGTTCAGGCCGATGTTACCCGGGAGGAGGATTGCTTCAAACTGATTGAAGCTGCAGTGGAAAAGTTCGGACGCATCGACGTGCTCATCAACAATGCAGGGATCTCTATGAGAGCCTTATTTGCAGATGTTGACCTGGATGTGATCCGCCGGCTGATGGATACTAATTTCTGGGGCACGGTTTATTGCACGAAGTATGCCCTCCCATACCTGCTGAAAACTAAAGGTTCCCTGGTCGGGGTCTCCTCGGTTGCCGGATATAAGGGGCTTCCGGGCCGCACTGGTTATTCAGCTTCGAAATTCGCAATGCACGGATTGCTCGAAGTTATCCGAATTGAGAATATAAAGAAAGGACTTCATGTGTTGATCGCCTGTCCGGGCTTTACAAGCAGCAACATCCGCAATATCGCATTATCCAAAGACGGAAGTTCACAAGGAGAAACTCCCCTGGATGAAAACAAACTGATGCCAGCCGAAGCCGTTGCGTCCCATATCTGCAATGCAATAGAAAAAAGAAAGAATTCCCTTGTTCTGACTGCAATGGGTAAAACGACTGTTCTCCTGAACAAGTTCTTCCCGAAATTCATGGATGGCATGGTATATAATCATATGGCAAAGGAGCCGGACTCACCCTTTAAATGATGTACAATGTACAAATTACAATGTACAAATTGAAGAATCAGGAATTCATCTCTCCCTTGTAAATTTATTCATATTTGTACTTTGTACATGGTACATGGTACATTCTACCGGCTCCTGGGATGAAACTGTATAATGGTACTTCGCAAATATTCACGGTCGAGATGGGTATATATCTCTGTAGTGGTGATTGATTCATGCCCCAGCATTTCCTGCACGGCCCTAAGGTCAGCGCCGCCTTCAACGAGATGAGTGGCAAAGGAGTGACGGAAGGTATGCGGACTGATTGTTTTCTGTATATCTGCTTTGCGAGCAAGGTCTTTGATGATAGTAAATATCATCACCCTGCTTAGTTTTGCCCCCCTGCGGTTAAGAAACAGGATATCGTCGCTCCCGGGCTTTCCAGGTGTTTTAGGTCTCACTTCACTCAGGTAATACAGGATCTCGTTCCTTGCAACACCTCCCAGCGGCACCAGCCTTTCCTTGTTCCCTTTACCTGTCACCTTAATAAAACCATCATTGAAATACAGGTTTGTAATCTTAAGCCCTGTGAGTTCCGAAACCCTTAATCCGCACCCATACAATACCTCAAGAATGGCTTTGTTACGCTTTCCCTCATGGCTGCTGAGATCGATGGCTCCCATTATTGCATTGATCTCCGGAACGGTCAGAAAAACCGGTAACTTGCGCCCCATTTTGGGTGATTCAAGAAGTTCTGTTGGATCTTTACTGATAATATTTTCGAGCAAAAGATATTTATAAAAACCCTTAATACCCGAAATTATCCTTGCCTGGGATGTAGCAGTCATTCCCAGGCTGCTGATCCATTTAAGAAAATCCTGAAGATCATGTAAACCCAGCTGGCCAGGCTGATATGTCTTCCCGGCATGATCAAGATACTGCGTCAGTTTTTCAACATCATGCACATAAGCATCGATGGAATTGGCTGAAAGGGATTTTTCCAGAAGGAGAAAGGACTGATACCCGTGAATATAGGATTTCCAGCTCATCGGCCTGTTGGAATTTAGGGTTGAATTAAATGCATGGCTAAAAGTATTAAAATATTTTTGTTTATTCGGGGAAAGTTTGTACTTTTGCAGTCCCTTAACCATTAAGTAGATTTTTTCATGGCAAAGAAGAGCAAAGACCAGAGAATTCAAGTGATTCTGGAATGCACTGAGCAGAAAACAAGCGGTGTGCCCGGGATGTCTCGTTACGTCACCAAAAAAAACAAGAAAAACACACCCGAAAGGCTGGAGTTGAAAAAATTCAACCCATACCTTAAAAAAGTGACCGTTCACAAAGAAATTAAATAAGTTAAGTTATGGCAAAGAAAGTAGTTGCTTCATTTAAAGGTTCTTCCACCGGTAAAGATTATACTAAAGTCATTCGTATGGTCCGTTCAAAGAAAACCGGTGCTTATGTTTTCAAAGAAGCTATGGTTCCCAATGACCAGGTAAAAGACTTCCTGGCTGGAAAGCTCGATTAAACAAATTTATTCAATCATGGAAAGCTTTTTTCATCCGAAAAAAGCTTTTTTTATATAAAACCGGACCATGGGATTGTTCAGTTTCCTGAGCAAAGACAAGAAAGAAGACCTGGACAAAGGGCTCGAAAAAACAAAAACGAATATTTTTTCGAGGATATCCAAGGCTGTTGCCGGCAAATCAACTGTCGACGAAGAAGTCCTGGATAATCTTGAAGAAATTCTTGTGACTTCGGATGTCGGGGTGGAAACCACGGTCAGGATAATTCAGCGTATCCAGAACCGGGTGGCTAGAGACAAGTACCTTGGAACTTCGGAACTGAATATCATTCTTAAAGAAGAGATCGCCGGGCTGCTTCTCGAAAATTCCATTGAAGACCAGAAAGGATTTGATTTCCCTTTTCCCTCAAAACCTTATGTGATCATGGTGGTGGGCGTGAACGGGGTGGGAAAAACCACGACTATCGGAAAACTTGCATTTCATTTTAAAAAAGCGGGTAAATCAGTATTGCTGGGTGCAGCCGATACCTTCAGGGCCGCGGCTGTTGACCAGCTTAAGATCTGGGCCGAAAGGGTCGATGTACCTATTGTAAATCAGGGAATGGGTGCCGACCCGGCATCCGTTGCCTATGATACTGTAAAATCGGGAATCGCAAGAAACTCGGATGTCGTGATCATTGATACCGCTGGCCGCCTCCATAACAAGATCAACCTGATGAACGAGCTGACCAAGATCAGAAAGGTCATGCAAAAGCTTATTCCGGATGCCCCCCATGAAGTGCTTCTGGTCCTTGATGCTTCTACCGGACAGAATGCTTTTGAACAGGCAAAACAATTTACTGCAGCGACTGAAGTCAATGCACTTTGCCTTACCAAGCTCGACGGCACTGCAAAGGGAGGTGTAGTCATCGGAATTTCAGACCAGTTCAAGATCCCTGTAAAATATATCGGCATTGGAGAAAAACTCGAGCACCTGCAAATATTTAACAGGGTTGAATTCGTAGATAGTCTGTTTAAATAAATATCCGGTTGAAAACCAAATCCCGGCCAAATAACATCGGAATTGTTTCCCTTGGTTGTGCAAAAAACCTTATCGATTCTGAACTTTTACAGAAGCAATTATTTGCCAGCAGGCTGAATATCGCTTTTGATCCTTCTTCCGTGAAGGGCCTCGATACTATGGTCATCAATACCTGTGGTTTTATCGGGGATGCCAAGCAGGAATCGGTCGACACTATCCTTAGTTATCTGAAAGCCAAGTCGGAAGGCAAACTCAAACATGTTTTCGTCATGGGCTGCCTTTCGGAGAGATACAGGGAGCAACTAATTAAAGATATTCCTGAGGTCGACGGCTTCTATGGAGTAAATGAACTTAAAAAGATAGTCGGTGACCTGGGGGGGCATTACAATAAAAATCTCCTTGGCGAGCGTATGATCTCTACACCTTCCCATTATGCTTATCTGAAAATTGCAGAAGGCTGTGACCGGCAGTGTTCGTTCTGCGCAATTCCGGGTATACGCGGGAGCCATGTGTCCAGGCCATCCGCAGATATTATCAGTGAAGCCGAAAACCTGGTAGAGAAAGGAGTTAAAGAGATCATTGTCATCTCGCAGGACACTACTTATTACGGTCTCGATCTGGTTAAACGAAGGAAAATTGCAAGCCTTCTTGAACAACTTTCTGTGATCAACAGCAACGGATGGATCCGGCTGCATTATGCATATCCTCAGGGATTTCCTTTTGAGCTGCTGTCTGTTATCCGCGATCATGAAAATATTTGCAGTTATGTAGACATACCTCTTCAGCATATAAATAATCGCATTTTAAGATCCATGAAACGCAGGCTCTCATCTGAAAAGACAAGAACTCTCGTAGAAACTATCAGGAAAGAAATTCCCGGGGTAACGCTGAGGACTAGCTTTATTGTTGGCTATCCCGGGGAAACTGACAAAGAATTCAGGGATCTGCTCGATTTCATCAGGGAAACGGAATTTGAACGTCTGGGTGTTTTTATGTATTCTCATGAAGAAGACACCCCTGCTTATTCACAACAGGATACCATAAGCCGGAAAATAAAGCAGGAGCGTGCTGACGAGATCATGGCATTGCAGGAACAGATATCGTTGAATAACAATATAAAGAGGGTGGGAGAGAAGCTTAAAGTGCTAATCGACAGGAAAGAAGGCGATTATTATATTGCCCGTTCCGAAGGCGATTCTCCTGAAATTGATAATGAAGTTCTGATCCCTCTTGCCGGCAATAAATTAATTCCAGGAACGTTTTCAGAAGTAACAATAACCGCAGCAGAAAGCTTCGATCTTTATGCTGAACCGTTGCAGTGGATTGCAAAGCGAAGGAAATAATCCTAAATTTGCGCATTGGTCATAACCATAATCCGAAACATAATAAAAAATAAAACGATATGAAAAAGTATATCCTAATTACAGTTGCATTTCTATTCCTGGTTCCGTTCATTTTGAAAGCCCAGGTTCAAACAGTGGCCAAACCCGGGGATACGATTAATAAAACAGATGTTTCGGGTTTAAGAACAGGATACTGGGAAGAAAAATCAGGGGAGGTCATGAATAAGGGAACTTATAACCAGAGTAAGAAAGAAGGATGCTGGATTGGCTTTTATCCCAATAATGTGATTGCCAAGCTTGAATATTTTAAGAATGGACTGAGAGAAGGGCCTTCGGTTCAACTTGATCGCAGGGGCAAGGTCAGTATGTTTGAAACATATCATCAGGGCACGCTTAGCGGACAGCAGATAGTCTATTCCCAGGTCGCCGACTTCCCTGTTTCTGAAACGAATTACTTCATGGGTGTTAAGAACGGCCTGTACCGGCTTTATTACGATAACGGCAAGATACAGGAGGAATCTAATTACCTCCAGAACATGAAGGATGGGCCTTCACGTTGGTTCAATAAAAATGGCAGGATGATGGCCGAATACAATTATAAATCAGGGAGCTTCGAAGGCGTTCAGAAAACTTTTTACGATAATGATACGGTTCAGGTCAGGTCGAATTATGTAAAAAATGAGCTGTCGGGAGAGTATAAAGAGTTTTACAGGAATGGCAAGCCGAAAATTACAGGGAAATATCTGAACGGACTTAAAGAAGGTCCGTGGATCGAATATGATGAAACAGGTAAAGCCGTTAAAACCACTAAATATAAAGCTGGAAACGGACCAAAATAATTCCTGATGAAGGAACTCCGCAATCCTTTTGTTTCTCTTGAAGGGTACAATTGCTTTGGTTGTGCTCCGGGAAATTCCATTGGCCTTCAGATGAAGTTTACCGAAGAAGGTGATGATCTTGTTTCCTATTGGGAACCGAAAAGAAATTTCCAGGGTTACCATACCGTGCTTCATGGAGGAATTCAGGCAACGTTGATGGATGAAATTGCAAGCTGGTTTGTATATGTCAAATTAAAATCGGCCGGGGTCACTTCAAAAGCTGAGATCAGGTATATCAAGCCTTTGTATGTCGACCGCGGAGTGCTCACTATCAGGGCTTCCCTCCTTCAGATGAGAAGGAATCTTGCTGATATCTCAGTGAAAATTTTCGATAGCGATAATGTTCTCTGTGCCGAATCGCTTATGGTATACTTTACCGTTTCGCCTCAAAAAGCTAAGGAAACTTTATATTATCCAGGACCACAGAGTTTTTACGGAACCGTGGAGGAAAAATAAATCTTCAGGCTTGCCTATCTTCCGTTTTTAATCAGATAATTTTTAGGGACTGGTTTTGTCTTCGGACTATATAAGAGATTGTAGTTGCTCTTATTTTTCTTCATTTTATGGCTGTATCGGGCATGGTTGGATTCACAGGAGTATTTATTCTTAGAGCAGCCGGATAGAAAAAACATCAGGCAGATTCCGGCCATGGTCAATTTATACAGTAAGCCTTTGGGGAAAAACATGGGCAAATACATACGAAGAAATTGAGGCCATAAAGGTAAGAAATATAAGGATTCAACGGAGTGGAGTACTCTTCCGCCTGGAATTTGTATCTTCGCAGGCATGAATTTCAATCTGAGATCCGTTTACACTTGCATAATTCTGATCCTGGTCACAGGTTTTTCGTTTGGCCAGTACGCACCGCCTCCCGGTCATAGCGGTACCACTGCTATCAGCAAAGACAGTTCTGTATTTTATGCCTGGGCCACGCACTGCACTGTGGTCAGGGGTTTTGTGAATATAAGCGATACGAATTTTATTTATAACAACTCTAACAGGGCATCCTATGGAAACATGTATATGGCAACGGGGATAGCCGACGGACTGGTACTTAGCCTTGGTGACGGAGGTATCGCTACACTTTCATTTGACACAGTGATCTCTGACCATCCCGGCTGGGATTTTGCCGTTTTTGAAAATTCATTCAGCGACGGATTCCTTGAGCTGGCTTATGTCGAGGTGAGCTCCGATGGTAACCATTTTGTGCGGTTTCCTTCGGTCTCGCTTACTCAGACCCTGCAACAGGTAGGCACATTTGATACTTTGGATACCCGGAAAATCAATAACCTGGCAGGGAAATACAGGTTGTTTTACGGGACTCCGTTTGATCTGAATGAGCTTAAAGACAGCGCAGGGATCGATATCAATCATATCCAGTTTATCAGGATCATAGATGTAGTGGGATGCATCCAGGATGCTTATGCCCGCTTTGACTCTCAGAATCATAAAATCAATGATCCATGGCCAACCCCCTTCGATACGGGAGGGTTTGACCTGGACGGGATAGGGCTTGTCCATAATGCACCCTCTGCTGTAAATGACAATCTGAATTTGCCTGAAGTCAGTATCATCCCGAATCCCTGTTCATCTCAGGCCAGATTCTTTTCCGGAAATTCTGCTCCTCTCCGTTATGAGATCAGCGATCAAACTGGAAGAGCTTTAATGCAGGCATCTTTCTCGGTCAGCACCAGCGTTGATATCTCCAAACTCCCTGCAGGAATTTATTTTGTAAATTTCACTTCTTCCGGTTCCTCATCACGGATAACAAAAAAGCTGCTGAAATATTAATGCTTTAATTAAATACATCCTTTTCTCCGGGATTTCCTTTTTCTTTCTTTTTCAGGATCCGGGAAATCTGAATGCCCAGTCGTTCAGGGATACACTGCAGCTTAAAGAAACGGAAGTCAGAGCTAACCTGGTTCCCGACAACAACGGTTATAAAAGGGTTAAATTTGATTCCCTGATCCTTCTGCCTTACCGGGATGCCGACCTGTCGGCCGTCTTGTCCCAGATATCAACGATATTTATTAAATCATACAGCCCTGGAAGTCTTGCAACCACCTCCTTCAGGGGAACGCCGGCAAACCATACCCAGGTCGAATGGAACGGTATAAGCCTTAGTAACCCGATGCTTGGACAATCAGACCTTTCCCAGATCCCGGTTTCAGCCTTTGATGAGATTGAAGTGCTGTATGGGGCATCCGGACTGACTAAAACAAGCGGAGCTTTCGGAGGAGTAGTCAACCTGGTTACCAACCCCGATTGGAATAACAGGATCCATGCAAAAGTAGCCCAAACCATTGCCAGTTTTGATAACTATACTACTGAAGTAGGATTTATTGGCGGATCTTCTTCCTTCCAGTCGAATACACGCCTGAATTTCACTTCAGCTGTTAATGATTTTCCCTATTATGATGATTTTACAAAAGAACAAGTGACCCAGCATGATGCAAGCGTTCTCCAGTATGGGATAACCGAAGAGGCCTTCTGGAAAATAAAGGACAAACATCTCTTCACCGCCCGTGTGTGGTATAGTTATGATGACCGGGATATCCCGCCGGTGGTCGCCGGAAGCTCAACATATTATCCGCAAAAAATGCTGAACAAAACCCTGAGGTCGATTATAGAGTATAAGCTGGTGGAGAAGTTCTGGAATTTTTCAGTTAAGACTTCCCTGGTCAATCAGTTCATGAACTACAGGAACGACAGTATGTTTATTAATAATGATCATAGGTATTACACATGGTTTACTTCTGCCAGGTTCACCTGGACAAGAGTGAAAAACCTGAGCGTGAAGCCCGGGCTTGATTATACCTATGATTATGTCAAATCCGACGCCTACTCCGGTATTAAGACAAGGAACACTCTTGGGCTTTACCTTGAAGCTTCTTACAGGTTCAATGATCACGTTAAAACCCAGATGATTCTCAGAGAAGATTATCTTGATGGGGCATTCATGCCATTTGTCCCATCCCTGGGTCTTGAATATAAACCCTTCAATGCAATAAACCTTTATCTCAGTGCAAATGCATTCAGGAATTACCGTTACCCCACTCTCAACGACCTTTACTGGGCCTTCTGGGGAAACCCTGATCTGAAACCCGAATTTGATAACGGGATTGAAGGTGGAATTACGTATAATTATCTTTCAGATAACGGAAAGTTCTTTATCGAAACAGCCGTTTCGGGATATTACTCATGGATGCACGATATGATCGTATGGAACCCAGTCCCCGAAAACCCTTCGGTTTGGAGACCCCAGAATGTCAGCGAAGTGAATGCCAGAGGGATTGAAGCCAGCCTGAACCTGAAATGGAAGATCAGTAGACTACAGATCACCTCATCAAATAATTATACTTTCTGCAAATCTACTTATGAAAAAACCACCTCTCCCGAAGACCAGTCTCTGGGGAAACAATTAATCTATATCCCTGAAGATACATACAACGGTACCCTGAACCTCAATTGCTGGAATTTCATCCTGGGATACAACCTGGTTTTTGTTAATAAAAGATATACTTCGACTGATAATCAATCATATATGCCTTGGTATTCATTGTCGAATATTATTTTAGGTAAATCATTTAATTTGAGTAATTTTGTTTTATCTTTACAGGTAAAAGTCAATAATCTGTTTGATGTTGACTACCAAAGCGTAAAGAACTGGCCTATGCCGGGAAGAAATTATTCATTAACTGCAAGATTTGAGTTTAAAAGATAAGATCATAAACAGGAGTAAAATATATATCAAAAGTTCAGGCCTTTCTTTTCTTGTATTTATCGGCCTGATAATTTATTTACTCCCGGGCTGCTCAAAAGAGCCTATTCGTGAAGTAACACAGAATCCGCCCGTCGACACATCCAAAGTCACTTATAATAATGGGGTTTTTGTTGTGAACGAGGGTAATTTCAATTGGATCAATGCTTCTGTTACCTATATTGATAATAAGAGCGGTTCAGTTTACCAGGATATTTTCAACCAGGCAAATAACAGGGGTCTTGGGGATGTTGCACAATCCATGAAGGTACTTGGGAGCAAAGGATTTATAATAGTGAACAACAATGACAGGATCGAAGTTGTTTCACTTAAAGACTTCAGGTCAATTAAATCTATAACAGGGTTCAACTCCCCAAGGTATATCGAATTCATCGATTCATCCAAGGCCTATGTTACTAACATGAGGAAGAACATTTCTGTGGTTAACCTCAAAACGATGACAATTGAAAAAGATATTTCTACGCCTTACTGGACTGAGAGTTTGCTGCACTATGGCCAGTACATGTTTGTCACTTGTATCGGCAGTTTTAATGAATCCAGCGCAAACCGTAAAGCCCAGGTGTATGTTGTTGACACCAGGACAGACAAAATAATTGACAGCATTATGATGGGTAAGGAACCCGTGAGCATCACAGTCGATCGTAAGAACAAGATCTGGGTTATTTGTACCGGGGGCTATGACAATTATGAAGCACCTACCCTGAAACGGATTGATCCTGCACTTATGATCGTGGAAAAAACCTTTACATTCCCTGTCCAGCAAGGAGTTCCGAGCAAACTCTGCATGAATCCTACAAGAGATACTTTGTATTTTATCAACGGGGGAGTGTTCCAGATGTCAGCCAATGCCACAGAACTCCCGGCCCAGGCCCTGATTCCGGCTAACGGACATTTATTTTACGGCCTTGATGTTAATCCTCAGAACGGCCTTGTGTATGTAAGCGATGCCGTGAACTATGTACAAAGCGGGTATGTGTTTAAATGCAGCCAGTCCAGCGGACAGATCCTCAATACTTACTTGGCAGGGCGGATTCCAGGCTCCTTCTGTTTTACGTCTTCTTCAAAAAAATAATTCAATTCAGTTCCTTTAATATTACTCTGAACTCGCTCAATATCATAGCGGTTGCTCCCCAAATTATATTTTCCCCAACATAATAACAGGGAAAATTGGCCGATAATCCCATAAACAGCCTGATCCGCTTGGTTTGAACGTTCAGTTCGTTCAGAAAATCGTTGAGACTTACTTCAATGATCTCATCAACTTCCCTGGGGTCTTTAATAAATTCGGGACGTTGCTGTGTCCATGCCACAACAGGTGTTACAATATAATTGCTTGGTGGAATGTACAAAGGGGTTAATTTTCCAATGATATTGACGGCGGATGGCTCGATCCCGACCTCCTCCTTTGCCTCTCTTATTGCAGTTTCTATGAGGTCTCTGTCATTCTCTTCAAACTTCCCGCCAGGAAGGCTTATCTGGCCCGAATGAACCCCCGTGTAATCCGGCCGGCGCATGAGGACGAAATAAATATCCTCACGAAAAGGATACAGAAGGATAAGGACTCCGCTTGGCCTGGCCGTTGAAGGAACGCCATTTCTGAAAGGAAACTTCAGACGCTTCTTGCCTGCCATAATGAGCTGAGCCTCAAGACCCGGAAGCGGTCCGCTCAATTTTCCGGAAAGCCTTTTTGATAAAGAGGACAAGTTTTTCATACTGTGTGCAAAAGTAAATGATGCTTCCTTTGATTTGATGATTATTTAGTAATATTGTAGCGGAATTCCTTCATTATGACCAAAGAAAAAACAGATCCGTCAAATCATACTCGTGATCAGCAGGAAGATATTCAGGATCTTATATTATATAATGACGATGTGAATACATTTGATTTCGTTATCGAAACGCTTATTGATGTTTGCAAACATAATCCTGAACAGGCAGAACAATGCGCAATGATTGCTCATATGAAAGGCCGCTGCCCTGTTAAAAACGGTGCCAGCGATATCCTTATTCCCCTTAAATCGGAGATGACAAACCGCGGACTTATCGTCACCATAGAGTAATTAACAGGATTTCAACAAATTATTAACATCACTATTTTTTATAATTCTAATCATCTGGCCAATAATATATTACGGCAGGATAGTTATGAACAAAATGTTAATATCTCCTGTTGAATTCCTGTTAGTATAAAATGACCTAGAATATTGAGATCGGGTATTTACTGATTCTATCTTTGTTTTACAGGAGATTGATAAAAGGCCTGCCGCAAGCAGGTCATAATAACCAGATCCTGGCGTTCACGGTAGCTACGGCTTCCGGATAGCGTGAAGCGGAATCCATCGGCCAGAAGGGTTCCGCTTCGGTTTTAATCCGGATCAAGGTTTACGGTTCAAGTGTTTACAACAGGTAGGGGAGGACCGCCTTTCGCTCTGCAGGATAATCAGGGAATGTGGACTGGTACCATCGGTGATGATGCAAGGCACGGGGCAGGAGGTTTACCATGGTCCAAACAGCAAATGCAAGCCCCGGTGAACTCCAGGTCATCAATGCATATCCGAACCATTCAAGGATTTCGCCGAAATGGTTAGGGCAGGAGATATATTTGAATAAACCGCCTACTGGAATGACATACCCGGTCTCGCCAGGTTTTCTCAGGTGGATCAGGATGTTGTCGGACTGCATGTTAATAAACATACCCGAAAGGAAAACAATGATCCCGCCAATGAATCTCGGATCCTGAAGCCATGCAGCAGTATGCTCATCGGCCAGGTTGCCGAGGTAATAGCCATTTATGAACCCATTGACGAGGTTGAAGAAAATGGCCATGAACATGATAGCCAGGGGCATTTTTTTCCCCTTAGTCCTGAGCCTGAATGGAAAAATAATATCGCGGTTGATATAATGGATTGCGTAAAGAATGAAAAATATCCAGGTGGGGGCATTATGGCAAGGTGAACCCATCAGAAAAAAAATAACAAACACAAGAAGGGCAGGGGCTTCCATAATAATCCACCCCCAGCGGTTGCTGATCATGGCTCCCCATTTTGATGAAGTATGACGGCCGTAGGGGGCGACGTTGCTGAGAACAAACGGGAAGCTCACCAGGCCGATGGCGATCCAGACATACACGATAACGTAAAACACAGAAGTAGTGATCATGCTTTTTTGTTTATATAGTTATTTTGATTGAACCAGTTGATAAGATCTTTGATTGTTTCATCAAGCGGACGCGGATTGAGACCCAGCTCAGCCCTTGACTTGGAATTGTCGATCAGCCTGCTGCCTTTGGCTATGATCTCGAGCGATTCGCTGGTATAGAGCGGCTCATTGCCGGTGAGCTTGCTGTAAGCAGTAATGAATGGCAACCCAACCTTGGCCGACCAGAAAGGCAGCACTGTCTGAACTGTCTTCACACCTGAATGCTTCTTCACATAAGCCGAAAGCTCCTGTACACTCTGCCACTTGCCTGCAATAAGGTATTTTTGCCCTGATCTTGCTTTTTCAATGGCAGAAATCGCAGTACTTACGACATCCCTTACATCAATCCAGTTATAACCTCCGGGAACCAGTGCGGGGATTTTACGATGGATCAGCTGCAATACGGCTTTTCCTGTTAGTCCGGGTTCAGGATCTGCAGGCCCTATAATAGCTGTCGGGCTTAGCACTACAGCATCAAGTCCGTTGCGGGATGCTTCCATAACAGCCCGTTCGCCCTCGGCCTTGCTGCGGTCATAAGCAAAAGCCTCTGTACCAACCAACGGTCGGTTTTCATCCAGAGCCTTTTCCTGGGGATCCTGTTGAAAGGCATGGATGGAACTAAAATGAATGAAGCGTTTGATGTTGCGATCTTTAGCCGCGGAAAGCATGTTCTTGGTTCCTTCGGCATTGTTCCTGTAAACCGAACCCGAAGGGTCCCCGGTAATGGAGATCTGAGCTGCCAGGTGGAAGACAACCTCGGCACCATCCATCAGCTCAAGCAGGGATGCCTTATCCAATACGTCGCCCTTTACCAGGGTGAGATCCAGCTTACTGATCGATTCTGTATGTTTGTGGGTGAGGGCCCTCACCTGGAATCCTTTATCCAGCAAAGACTTACAAAGGTTATATCCTACATGCCCGTTGGCTCCGGTAACGGCGATTTTCATAGTGTTTTTTGTTTGCGTGCAAAAATAGCAATTTAAAATTGCACACTGTGCGTTAAGCTGTTTTTAGATTAATTTTACATAACGAAACAACCTTAAACTATACAAGCATGAAAACATTTAAAAAAATCATCATCTGGATCCTTGCAATCATTCTTGTATTGGTCCTGGTTTCCTACCTTTTACCTAAAACGTACAAGGTGGAACGTTCTGTGTATATAAAGGCTAAGCCTGAATTGATCTACGATCTTACAAGTAATTTCAAAAAATGGTCCTTATGGGAGCCCTGGACCAAAGCACTTGATTCTACGGCTGTTTATGAACTGATAGGAAAGGAAGGGCAGGTTGGAACTATCTGGAAATGGAATGGCAAGATACTTGGCAACGGACAAATGACAGCAACCGAATACAAACCAGGACAGTTGTTTGCATATGACCTGGCCTTTGACCAGGGGAAACGCCAGTCAAAAGGCAGGATCACGATTGAATCAGCAGGAGATTCATGCAAAGTTTCATGGATTGATGAAGGAGACCTGGGATATAACCCTGCCGCACGGTATTTCGGACTGATGTTGGGCAAGATGCTGGGACCGGATTTCACTAAAGGTATGAATAAATTGAAAAGCATTTGCGAAGTCAGGGCATCCTGGCCAAGGATTGTAGAAACAACCATGCCAGCACAGATCGCTTTGCTGGTCAGGGATTCTGCAGGACCAAAAACATATTCCAAGGTCATGGGTAAAGGCTTTGGCGAACTCATGGGATTTGTAAAAGCCAATAAACTGAAATGCACCGGGGCTCCATTTGCCATCTATATTAAATATGACACAGTAACCATGAACGGTTTATTTGACATGGGCATCCCGGTTGAGAAAGCCGATAAAGGCAAGGGAAGGATCAGAATCGAAAATATTCAGGCTATGAACATCGTAAAGGCTTATTATTTCGGTGCCTACGACAAAACAGGCGATGCTTACAAATACCTGCACCAGTATGTGAAGGAAGCCGAACTACAAATGGCCGGTGGCCCCTGGGAGGTTTATGTTACTGATCCCATGACTGAAAAGGATCCTGCTAAAATAGAAACGGATATTCTATTCCCGGTAAAATAAATCGTTAAAATACATCGGTTATAAGCTTCCTTTATTTTCCTATAATTAACATTATGTTAAATAGAAAATTTGGATATTCTCGATCTCTAATACAGTATAATCCTCCCCCAGGAAAGTATTGAAATATAATAACCTGCTTTGCCAGGCAAAAAAAAAGCCGTCCAATACAGACGGCTTTTTAATTATGTAAATGCTCCTACTTCTTTTGTTGAACGGAATTTATTTTTTCGTTGATTGCTTTGATCTTATCATTCTTCTGCTGCCTGATATAAATCTGTTTTAAGGAATTCAGCGTTGAAATATCATTGGGTTGTAATTCAGTCGCTTTTTCAAGGTATGGTATAGCAGCACTAAGATATTTATCTGCCTCAGCCTTCAGGCTTTTATACTCTGCTTCAGCATCTAAAGGCAAATTCTTTGCTTTATCGTCATAATACACAGCCTTGTTTACATATAAAGCGCCAAGATTAAAAATCGGATCAAAATAATCAGGTTTCAATTCGATAGCTCTTTTGTATGCATCAGCGGCATTAGTGAACATCTGCTCCCTGAAAGCGGCATTCTTTGAAGTATCATCAACCAGCTTATTATATATTGTCCCCAGCGCATAGTATATGCTTGGATTGGCGCTATCCTTCTTTGCTGCAGTTCTGAGGTTTAAAAGAGCTTTATCAATATTGTTAAAGGTCAGGTAAATATTAGTCTCAGCAAGAAACAAAGGCATATTACCGGGATAAATCTTCTGTCCTTCACGGATTACGGCAAGAGCTGCACCAGAATCTTTTTCCTGGCGATATAATTCTGATAAAGAAGCATATATACTAACTGATTTCGCCTTTAACTTTAAGAGATCAATGTAATATTTTTTTGCCTGGCTCCTATCATTCGCAAGGGTTGCGCAAGCTGCTGCATAGAATAAAGATAATGTATCGGGAATGTTAATAGCTGCAAGAGCAGAATAAGAATGATCAAAAGCCAGCATTGCATTTTTATAATCCTTCTTCCCGTAGAAATCTACAGCCTGGTTGAAAAATGTATTCCTCTGCCAGTTCACCTTCTGGAAGATATCATCAGTAAATTCCCTTTTTTCATCAAATTTGGTAGCCATTTTATAGGATTCCAGCGCTTTTGCGAGTGGCTCTGGTTCAAGCGCTTTGAATTTCTCATCCTTGGTTATGGCAATTTCTGAATAAATGTTACCTCGAATGAACCAGGCTTTTGGGTCTTGGGCTGTACTGGGATCCTGTATGCACTGGTTTATAGATTCGAGCGCTTTATCCAACTTTCCTTCTTTCAGGTAGTTAGATGCTGTCTGGCGGACAGCTTTTTGACCAAATGCGAGTGAAATGGAGATGACCATTAACACCATTACTACTATCCTTTTCATATATAGAGAATTAATTTTCAAATTTGAAGCGGCAAATTTATGAAAAGCCCCCTGAAAAATAAAGATACTCAGGAAATTAATTTTCTTCATTTGCCTGCGGATTGTTTTTTTCGGGAGCTCCGTCATCTTCAGGGTTTGACTGATCAGCGCCATCCTCCAGAATATCATCAGGTTCGGCCCCTTCTTCAACCTCAACTTTGGCTACTGCAGCTATTGCATCTCCTTCATTGATCTTGATCAGCCTTACACCCTGTGTAGCACGGCCAACGATTCTGAGATCCGCTATGGCCATGCGGATAATTATCCCCGACTTGTTAATGATCATAAGATCATCGCTGTCGGTAACATCGCGCACTGCAATGAGCGGTCCTGTTTTCTCGGTAATATTGATTGTTTTTACTCCCTTTCCTCCCCGGTTAGTTACCCTGTAATCATCGATATCGGAACGTTTTCCATACCCGTTTTCGGAAACCACCAACACCTCTCTCTGCTGATCCTTTGGCAGGCATATCATTCCGACAACTTCATCATCCTTTCCACCAAGGGTTATGCCACGAACACCGGAAGCATTACGCCCCATAGGCCTGACTTTGATTTCGTTAAAACGGATTGCTCTGCCCGATCGCAGGGCCATCAGAACTTCATCCTCCCCATGAGTCAGCTTTGCTTCAAGCAACTGATCTCCTTCATTTATATTTATTGCAATAATACCATTCTGGCGAGGCCTTGAATAAGACTCAAGTGAGGTCTTTTTAATAGTACCCCTCTTGGTACATAAAATTATATAGTTAGATTCACAGTATTCCTCATCCTTCAGATCCTTCACATTGATAAAGGCTCTAACCTTATCATCAGGTTCAATGTTGATTAAGTTTTGTATCGCCCTTCCTTTCGAAATTTTGGTTCCTTCCGGAATCTCAAAAACCCTGAGCCAGAAGCATTTACCTTTTTCTGTAAAGAATAGAAGGTAATTGTGATTTGTGGCAACGAATAAATGTTCAAGAAAATCTTCATCGCGGATGTCGGATCCCCTGAAACCTTTCCCTCCCCTATTCTGCCTGCGGTATTCCGATAGGGGAGTCCGCTTGATATACCCCATATGGGAAATTGTGATCACCACATTCTCATCTGCAATAACATCCTCCATCCTGAAATCGGTGGCTGCATAAACAATCTGGCTGCGCGATTCATCGCCGTATTTTTCCTTGATTTCCCTCATTTCTGCCTTGATGATATCCATCCTCAGGTATTCATTTGCGAGGATCTCTTTAAGGTGTTCAATGAGCTTCATAAGTTCTTCATATTCAGCCTTTATCTTGTCACGCTCAAGCCCTGTCAGCCTCTGAAGCCTCATGTCAAGGATCGCTCTTGCCTGGATCTCGCTCAGTGTAAAACTTTCCATCAGGCCTGCCCTTGCATCATCGGGTGTCCTCGATTCCCTGATCAGTTTGATCACCGCATCAAGATTATCGAGAGCAATGAGAAGTCCTTCAAGGATATGGGCACGCTTTTCTGCTTCTGACAATTCAAACTTCGTCCTCCTTGTGATCACATCATGCCTGTGATTGACGAAATGGACAATAAGATCCTTCAGGTTCAGGGTCATTGGCCTACCATGAACAAGAGCTATATTGTTGATATTGAAGGATGTTTGTAATGGAGTATATTGGTATAATTTATTGAGGACAACATTGGTGATCGCCTCTTTCTTTAGTTCATAAACAATGCGGACCCCGTTCCGGTCCGATTCATCACGGATATCAGTAATGCCTTCTATTTTTTTATCGTTCACCAGTTCAGCTGTCTTTTTAATCATCTCAGCTTTATTCACCTGATAAGGGACTGAGGTTACGATGATTTTTTCACGACCATTGTCTTCCTGCTCTATCTTGATTTCTCCGCGCATCATAACCCTTCCCCTGCCGGTATGATAAGCTTCCTTCACTCCTTCATATCCATAGATAACGCCACCAGTAGGGAAGTCAGGAGCTTTAATGAATTTCATCAATTCATCAATCGTGATCTCCTTATTATCAATGTATGCGATAATGCCATCCACCACCTCACTCAGGTTATGCGGAGCCATATTGGTCGCCATACCGACTGCAATCCCCGATGCTCCGTTAATGAGCAGGTTGGGGATTCGGCAGGGCATAACTGTAGGTTCCTGTAATGAATCATCGAAATTCAGTTTGAAATCAACGGTATCCTTTTCAATATCGGCGACAACTTCCTCAGCAATTTTACGCATCCTGGCCTCGGTGTACCTCATGGCAGCAGGATTATCCCCATCCATTGAACCAAAGTTACCCTGTCCGTCAACCAGCGGATATCTCAGACTCCAATCCTGGGCCATGCGAACCATAGCATCATATACTGACGTATCTCCGTGAGGATGATACTTTCCAAGCACCTCCCCTACTATTCTTGCCGACTTTTTATATGAACGGTTTGAGAGCACCCCGAGCTCATACATCCCATAAAGCACCCGGCGGTGAACAGGCTTCAATCCATCCCTTACATCTGGCAACGCCCTGGCAACAATTACCGACATGGAATAGTCGATATATGCAGTCTTCATCTGGTTCTCAATGTTGACAGGTACGATCTTCTCTCCGGAATCCATTTTCTCCATTTTTATTCTATTGATTATCAAGAAAATAATAATTTATTCTCCAGTGTACGAAGGTAGCAAAAATCCTCGTTTAAACCATGAAAAAAAGCATTAATATTTCGCCCTCTTATGAACACGGAAATGTTAATAATTAAAGGCCTTTTGTTATGATTATCACAATTTCGATCGTATTTTTGGCCCATTGCCATTTTTACCGACAAAGAAAGTCTGGCTTGATTATTGTAATCAACAGGGAACAGGTACAATTAATTCTTTTCCAAATAAGATTTATTGTATCCTGTAATGTTATTAATCAGAAAGAAAGAATTGCATGGAAGCAAAATTCTCACAACGCGTCAAAGACGTGTTAATATATAGCCGCGAAGAAGCACAGCGTCTGGGTAATGATTATATCGGACTGGAACACCTTGTTCTGGGTATTATCAGGGAAGGCGAAGGCCTGGCGATCAAGATACTCAGGAACCTTGGAGCCGATCTTAAAGAGATCAGGGGCAAAATCGAACAAGCTGTGGCCAGCCATAAAGAGCGCCCTGCGGGTGCCGAGAATATCCCCCTGATCAAACAAGCTGAACGGGCTCTTAAGATCACTTACCTTGAAGCCAAAGTATTTAACAGCGAACTTATTGGTACCGAACATCTTCTTCTAGCTATCCTGAAAGATGAAAACAACCTTGTAACCAAGACATTCGGCAATTTTGGCATAAGTTATGACAGTTTCAAGGAAGAATTACGGGCAATAGTTAGTTCAGGCCGGGATGAAAAATCCATCCCGCCCCAGAACATCCTCCCCAAGGATGAAGAAGACGAGGAACAGGAAGAAGGTGGCAAATCTTTTATTTCAACTCCCAAACGGTCAGGAGAAGCTAAATCCAAAACTCCCGTACTTGATAATTTTGGCCGGGATATAACCAGGGCTGCCGAAGAAGGCCGCCTCGACCCTATCGTGGGACGTGAAAAAGAACTTCAGCGCATTGCTCAGATACTGAGCCGCCGAAAAAAGAACAACCCAATCCTTATCGGAGAGCCTGGCGTCGGCAAATCGGCTATCGCCGAAGGACTTGCTCTGAGGATCGTTCAGAGGAAGGTCTCAAGAGCCTTGTTCAACAAACGTCTTGTTTCACTTGATCTTGCATCACTGGTTGCCGGGACAAAATATCGCGGACAGTTTGAAGAACGGATGAAAGCCGTCCTGAATGAACTGGAAAAAAATCCCAACATAATCCTGTTTATCGACGAGATCCACACTATTGTCGGTGCCGGCAATGCCTCCGGTTCCCTTGATGCATCAAACATGTTCAAACCTGCACTTGCAAGAGGTGAGCTTCAATGCATAGGTGCTACAACTCTGGATGAATACAGACAGTATATCGAAAAAGACGGTGCTCTTGAACGTCGTTTTGAGAAAATCCTTGTTGACCCTACCGACCCTGATGAAACCATAGAGATCCTTAAGAATATTAAAGAGAAGTACGAAGACCACCACCTGGTCAAATATACCGATGAGGCAATCAAGGCCTGCGTCTCCCTTACAAACCGGTACCTGAGCGACCGATATCTCCCCGACAAGGCTATTGACGCCCTTGATGAAGCAGGTGCAAGGGTACATATCACTCATATCAATGTTCCCCAGGAGATCATAAACATTGAGACCCAGATTGAAGAAGCCAGGAAGAAAAAGATGGAAGCCATAAACAGCCAGAAGTTTGAAGAGGCTGCTGATCTTCGCGATACAGAAAGAAAACTCCAGGAAAACCTGGAAAAGGAAAAGAAAAAATGGGAGGAACAGGCTAAGATCAATCGTGAAACCGTCAGCGAAGAAAATGTAGCTGAAGTTGTGGCCATGATGACTGGAATTCCCGTTCAGCGAATCGCTAAAAATGAAAGCGAGAAACTGATCAATATGGAAGGAGAACTGGCAAATTCGGTGATCGGTCAGAATGAAGCCATCAAAAAAGTCGTTAAAGCCATCCGCCGTAACCGTGCCGGATTAAAAGATCCCAACAAACCTATCGGAACATTTATTTTCCTTGGTCCTACTGGGGTTGGGAAAACCCATCTTGCAAAGATCCTTGCCCGCTACCTCTTCGACACTGAAGATGCACTCGTTCGCATTGATATGAGCGAATATATGGAAAAATTTGCCGTATCAAGGCTTATAGGGGCACCTCCGGGTTACGTAGGTTACGAGGAAGGCGGACAGCTTACCGAAAAGATACGCCGCCGGCCTTACTCCATTATACTGCTTGACGAAATTGAAAAAGCGCATCCCGATGTATTTCATCTCTTGTTGCAGGTCTTAGACGACGGACAGCTTACCGATAGTTTCGGGCGCAAAGTTGATTTTAAAAATTCAATCGTGATCATGACCTCCAATATCGGCTCACGCCAGCTGAAGGATTTCGGACAGGGAGTCGGTTTTATGACGAAAGCCAAGATGGAATCGGGCGCCGACCATGCGAGGGGTGTAATCGAGAATGCACTGAAAAAGACCTTCGCCCCCGAATTCCTTAACCGTATCGATGACGTCATTATATTTAACTCCCTGGAGAAGGAAGATATCCATAAGATCATCGACATTGAGCTGGCACAGCTCTTCAAACGCATTAAAAATATCGGATACCAGGTTGTTATAAGCCCCGAAGCAAAGGATTTTATTGCTGAAAAAGGCTGGGATTCACAGTTTGGAGCAAGACCACTCAAACGTGCTATTCAAAAATATATCGAAGATGTCCTTGCCGAAGAAGTGATCAAAACAAAGCTTACAGCAAATGATATTCTCACCTTGGATATAAACTCTGAAAAATCGGATGTCTTTGTAACAGTAGGCAAGGCTGAACCAATGCTCCCTGCGGAAGAAGCAAGTAATTAAAAACGATTTAGCAACTCTTCCTGTTTTAATGTGCGGATAAGGGTCTCCCCGTTTTCCCCGGCATTACCAAAAACAGAATCCAGTATCTGGTTACAGGAACTATCACTCCTGAAAAGATACCGAATTGTAATCGAAAATCCGTTATTCTCGTAATTGATCTTGTCACCAAGAGGATCTGTTATGAAAAAATTATCAGCCTGAACATTCTCACCTTTAAGGTATTTCACTGTAAGCGGACCAAGTATATCAGCCGACTTTACCTTGGTGATGTCCATGAAATGATATTCGCCCATGACAAACTTCTCTTCAAGGAAATAATAAAACGATTTCATCTTCATATTCTGAAGCACTTCGTTATACCCGACAAGTTTGACCCTGGTATTGTTAAACCTCGACACATTGATGCATTCAGGCTCCCCTTTTATTTTTGTAAGTTTTTTGTAATCCGTCAGGAACGGAATATCACCGAACTCTATCTTCGTCTCAGTCTGAAAGAACAATGCACCCCTCTTAGGTTTATAGAATGTAAAAAAATGCATTGATATCTCATCCTTGATACAGTTGTTATGAGGATTTCGGAGGTCATTTTCCTTGAAAAATTCAAGAAATTCATAACTGAAACGACCATATACCATCCTTACATATAAAAGTTTCAACAATGGGTATAACCTTGCCCGGGTAAAAACAAGAAGAAGCACAAGTAAAAAAATCCCGACCAGGGCCAGGATCAGGTAAAGCATGCTCGGGTCAAAGGATGTACTGTCCTTTGCTGTCCTTGCAAGCAAAATAAAATTGAGAAACAGGGGGTTCATAAGTAGCTACAATTCAGCACCAGCAGATTGCAATTTCAATTTGGCAGTGCAAAAGTAATCTAATTTTCGATTACGGCTGCAAACGAATATCATTAAAATTTGTACTGGTTTTCCTCGATAAGCTTTGCAGCAACCCTCCTGCGGGCCTCCTTCGTGTTCAAACCAGCCACTGCACTCAGTGAATGCATGGCTCCCGCCAAACGGATTGCTTCTTCACCGCTTGCAAAGCAAAATACTGCATCGCAACCTGCTTTCCTGATCCTGTCGGCAGCATCATAAACCAGGACATCAAGGATATCCTTATATAATGAAACAGCTTCCTCTCCTTTCAGACCTTTAAGTTTTTGTACCCTCAAAGTGGTCGACTCGGAGATATACAGTTCAGTGATCATATCCGAGATATTATTCAGGACTTCCTGTTCATAAACCAGCTTTTTATCAAATGTCCTGGATGCACCAAATATAACCAGCAAAATGGCCTTTTTAAAATTCCTGATATACCTCATCTTCTCTTCAAAATACCCTGCGGATGAAGAAGCGGGTTCAGCAACTTGATCGGGATCGGCCATCAGTTTTTCGGCAGCACCCATCAGGTCAAAATCGCCTTTCATTGCACGTTTCATCGCTGTATCCACTACCAGAAGACGATTGATCTCGTTGGTTCCTTCAAATATCCTGTTGATCCTTGAATCGCGGTAACCCCTTTCAACAGCCATTTCGGCCGAATATCCCATACCTCCATGTATCTGGACAGCTTCGTCAATGACGAAATCCAGGGCTTCAGAACCATACACTTTTAGAATAGCCGCCTCAACTGCGTAATGACTGATCCCATCAATGCTGGCCCTGCCTTTATCCATCCCTTCGGCTTTGTTTTTCTCAATCTGTATATCTACATCATGGCTCACCCTGTAAATCGCAGATTCAAGTGCAAAAGTCCGGATTACCTGTTCGGCCAGTTTGTGCTTTATCGATCCGAAAGTGGAGATAAGAACCCCGAACTGCTTACGTTCGTTCGCGTATTTTACAGAATCATTAATGGCTTTTTTACTGGCGCCAAGTACATTCGCACCAAGTTTGATACGGCCCATATGCAGAATGCTCAATGCGATACGGAATCCCTCTCCCCTGGTTCCGATCATGTTTTCGACCGGGACCATGACATCCGAATAAAAGATCTGTGCCGTTGAGGATCCCTTGATGCCCATCTTGTGTTCATCGGGATTCACCGAAACTCCGGGAAAATTCCGTTCAACTATGAAAGCCGACAATACTCTGTCCCTGTCTATCTTGGCAAAGACAACCTGTGAATCGGCAAATCCTGCATTGGTAATCCACATCTTCTGCCCGTTAAGGATATAATGCTTCTCGTCTTCTGAAAGAACAGCCTGTGTTTTACCTGAATTGGCATCACTACCTGCTCCTGGTTCTGTGAGACAGTATGCGCCTATCATTTCACCCGATGCGAGTTTTGTTACATAACGCTGACGTTGGTCCTCATTACCGTAATACATGATAGGTAACGTCCCGATACCTGTGTGGGCCATGAATGCAACGGAAAAGGAATAGCCGGCACCGATCGTTTCAGCAGCAAGCATTTGTGTCACAAACGACTGACCGAAGCCACCGTATTCTTCAGGTAAGGCAATGCCCATCAAACCCAGCTCCCCTGCTTTTTTAAGAGTGGCCTTCATCAGATTTATGTCCGGTGCATCTAGCTTATCCACGATCGGATATAATTCAGTCTGAAGAAAGTCACGGCAAGTCTGCGCAATCATCAACTGCTCTTCATTAAATTCTTCAGGGATAAAAACATCCGCGGGAGTGATCTCGCGAACGAGAAATTCACCACTTTTTAATACTTGCTGGTTTTCCATTTCTTTTGTTTGTTGATTAATGCTTACAGGTTTAATGAAACAGCGATCATTTCAGCGATATCCAAATTACTGACCTCGGCTTCCTTGTTTTTATATTTTATTCCGTCGGTAATCATATTCATGCAAAAAGGACAGGCTGTAGCCACTACCTGGGCTCCTGAAAGCAGCGCATCCTCGGTACGTTCCATATACAATTCCTTGGTACCGGCTTCAGCTTTTTTGAACATCTGTGCTCCTCCTCCCCCGCAACACAGGGCCGAGCTGCGGTTCCTCTTCATTTCGGTGAAAAGGGGGCTGAGATGTTTCAGAATGTTCCTCGGTTCTTCATAGATCTCATTGGCTCTGCCAAGATAACAAGGGTCGTGGTAAGTAACTTTTGTATTGCTGAATGTTTGTTTGCCGACATTAAGTTTTCCGCAGGAAATCATGTTATCAAGGAACTGCACATAGCTGATTACCTCATAATGCCCCCCCAGGTCGGGATATTCGTTTTTAAATACATTGTAACAATGAGGGCAGATGGTCAGTATCCTGGTAATCCCATAAGATTTGAAGATCTCAATATTCTGAAGGGCCTGCATCTGGTATAGCATTTCATTCCCGGCCCTCCTTGCAGGGTCTCCTGTACATGTTTCTTCAGTCCCCAGCACAGCATAACTTGTATTGAGGTAGGTCAGTATTTTGGCAAAAGCTCTTGCAACCTTGCGGTACCTGTCATCAAAGGCACCTGAACATCCGACCCAGAATAAAAATTCGGGTTTCTCCCCCTTTGCAAAGAGATCGGCCATCACTGGTACTTGTATCGAAATTGTCTCAATCATGGCCGATTCCTTCAAACGTTTGTTTGATCTCCAGATCTTTTGCCCATAAAAGTCGGTCTCCCTGGGAAAATTGCCAGGGTGCTCCGTTGTTTTCAATGTAATTGAACATAATCCTGAGTTGTCCGGGTGCTGAAGCTTCTTCCATGACAAGATACCTACGCATATCGATGATGAGCGATGGATGGTTAATGTTTACAGGGCATTCCCTTGCACAGGCATTACAGGTCGTACAAGCCCAGAGTTCTTCTTCCGAAATATAATCACGAACAAGAGATTTCATATCGGAGTAATCCCTGCCATTTTTTGCCATCAGAGGACCCTTTTCTTTCATCCTGGCCCTGAGGTCCATCATGACCTTACGCGGAGAAAGCTTTTTCCCAGTGATATTGGCCGGGCATACCGAAGTACAACGACCGCATTCGGTACAAGCCAGGGAATCGAGATAGGTTTTCCAGCAAACATCTTCGGCATCTTTAACACCGAAACGCTCAGCAGGAGCATCGGCAGTGACGGCCCTGGATTTTGTATCCGGATAAAGCATCAGCCGGACTTCGTGGGTGATATTGTCCATATTGGTGAGTTTGCCCAAGGGTTCAAGCCTGGAAAGAAACACATTAGGGACCGACATGAACACATGAAAATGCTTTGAATAGGGCAGGATGTTGGCAAACAGGAAGATCAACAGGATATGGGACCACCAGAAGACTTCGTAAAGGACGCTGGCCATCAGTGGAGTGAAGGTATGCCCGGCAAGACCGGCAAAGAAATAACTGATGGGATAAACGCCCAGGATTGACTCGGCCGGGCAATGGGTAATTCCAGCGGGGAGCTGCCCATCAAAAGGGGAAATGAGTTTTTGCCTGAGAACATAGAATGTGTTCATCCCAATCAGGGAGATCATCAGTAAAAGGATCAGGCTCAGGGCGATATTGGCATCAATATGGGAAACCTTCTTCATCTCTATACCTTCAAACCGTTTGACATGCAAAAACAGCCTCCGGCTAAGAAAGATAAGAATTGAGATAGCGATAAGCAGAGCAAAGACATCCCCGCCGGCCATAATAACATTATAAATAGGTCCGAGAAACCTCAACGATTTTTCTGAGCCGGAAAGCCCATCTATTACTAATTCAAGACTTCCGAACAGAATAATACAAAAGCCCCAGAAGACAATTGCATGCAACAATCCAACAAACGGAAACCTGAAAATCCGGGTCTGGCCGATGGCAACCCTGAACATGTTCAAAAATCGCTTACCAAAATTCCTGACAGGGAAACCGGTTCTGGTCAATCTGAAAAAGCTGATGTAACGAATAACGGAATAAGTAAATACTCCAAGAGTGGCTAGCAGTACAAGGGCAAAAACAACTTGTTTCAACATGTTCAGGTTATTTCCCTTTAACCTCTCTGAATGCTTCAACAAGTTTCGGCAAGACCTTTAAGGCATCCCCGATGATCCCGTACTGGGCTGCTTCAAAAATGGGAGCATCCTTGTCGGTATTGATGGCAACGATATATTTGGAGCCGCTTACCCCTGCAAGATGCTGAGTGGCGCCCGAGATCCCTATCGCAAAATACAGGTTCGGTGCAATGATCTTACCTGTTTGCCCTGTATGTTCCTCATGCCCCCTCCATCCTTCATCCGAAACAGGCCGCGAACAGGCTGTTGCAGCTCCTAGGATGTCTGCCAGCTCCACAAGAGGCCCCCAGTTGTCGGCCGATTTCATGCCTCTCCCTCCTGAAATAACCACCTCTGCATCGGTAAGCAATATTTTACCCGATTGTTTTTGGGTGTCTTTTACGATGGTTTTATTTTCAGGGGTTTCGATGCCGGCCTTTTCAATCACGACAGGCAATGGGTTCTCAATGATCTCAAATGAATTCTGGGCAAGTGTTAAAACTTTAATTTCCGATTTAATACAAAGATTGGCAAATGCATTGCCCGAAAAGACCTTTTTATATACCACAAAAGGCTCAATGGAGAGAGGCAGACGGCTCACTCCCGCTCCAAGCCCGGCTTTTAACTTTACGGCAATCCTGGGAGCTAATGCCTTACCCATGTTGTTATTAGAAAGAATGACCACTTTGGCATCCTGTTTCATCGCGACAGTCGCAATAGCCGAAGTAAAATTCTGATTGTCAAAAACGGCTAAACACTCGCTTTCAACACTTACAATCTTAGAGGCCCCATAAGCAGCTAACCTGGACAACTCTGCATCATCAACTTTACCAATAGATACGGCGATTGTATTGCAACCTATCATCCCGGCTACTTTAGACGCATACGAAACAAGCTCAAGAGAGAGTTTTTTAAACCTGCCGTCCCAATTTTCTACGAATACTAATACTGACATGTTATATGTTTAAGCTGATGAAACAAGAACAATTAAATTACTTTGGCTTCATTCTGAAGAAGCTCAACAAGCTGTTTCGGATTTTCCGGATCGATATATTTGCATGCAGCCCGGGGCTTTGGTTTCTCATAATTCAGCATCTCTGTCAAAGGCAAGCTTCCCGATGGTTCGAATACCCTGATTGGCTTTGTCCTGGCCATCATGATCCCTCTCATGGCGGCAATCCTGGGCTCTTTGGCAATTCCCTTTTGTATTATGACAACGACGGGGACAGGACTGTCTATCACCTCTTTTCCCCCGTCAATCTCACGTGTCAGGACCACCTGACCGTTTTCAACGGTTATGCCCGAGACGGAAGAAACGGAAGGAATATCCAGAAATTCGGCGAGCATACCTCCAACCATTGAACCATTGTAATCGCTCGATTCAATCCCGCAAAGGATGATATCGTATGTTTCCTTTTTAAGGACCTCTGCCAGCTCTGCAGCGACAAAAAAGCCGTCGGCAGGATCAGCATTCACCCGAATCGCATCATCAGCACCTATGGCAAGCGCTTTGCGGATCGTGGGTTCGGAATTTGCAAGGCCCACATGCGCCACCGTTACTTTTTGTATTCCTCTGGAAGGATCGTCCTTAAGTTCCAATGCCCGCGTAAGGGATAATTCATCCCAGGGATTGATAACCCATTGAATTCCTGTAGTATCGAGTTTTTTAGCATCATCGATAAACTTCACTTTCGTGGTGGTGTCAGGAACATTGCTGATACATACAAGTATATTCATTCTTATGTTTTTGCAGGTGCAAATTTAAAATAAAAAAAATAACCCCGAAACGGAAATTATCATTCATCCTCTAGGCATTTTTTATACTGAGTCATCGCCTTCAGACTCATGCCCATCCCCGAAAAACCCCCGTCATGGAAAATATTCTGCATAGTCACCTTTCTTGAAAGGTCTGAAAAAAGGACAATACAGAAATTTGCACATTCCTCAGCCGTTGCATTACCAAGCGGGGACATCCTCTCTGTAAAATCGATCAATGCATCAATTCCCTTGACTCCACTTCCTGCAGTTGTCATGGTTGGTGACTGTGAAATCGTATTGATCCTGACGTTTTTTTCCCTGCCGTATATATATCCGAAACTCCTTGCAATAGATTCCAGCATGGCTTTGGCATCGGCCATATCATTATACCTGTATAAAGTCCGCTGAGCCGCAATATATGATAGGGCAACAATTGACCCCCAGTCATTAATGGCATCCGATTTCTTGGCAACCTGTATCATCTTGTGAAACGACATGGCCGAAATGTCAATCGTCTTTTGATAAAAGTTGTAGTCCAGATTATCGTATTCGCGGCTTTTCCTCACATTCATCGACATCCCAATGGAATGAAGGATGAAATCTATCTTACCCCCGAAAATCTCCATGGAACGCTTGAAAACACTTTCAAGATCTTTTACACTTGTTGCATCAGCCGGAATGATCTCCGAATTGCATTTCAGCGATAACTCTTTGAGGTTACCGAATCGTAATGCCAGGGGGGTATTTGAAAGAGTAAAAACTGCTCCTTCCTCATGGGCCTTCTCGGCAACTTTCCAGGCAATAGATTTTTCATCCAAAGCTCCGAAAATGATTCCTTTTTTGCCATTTAACAAATTATATGTCATATAGCTATCTTATTAATTGACTATTATTTATTAAATTTATTTAAATAATAAATTTAACGTTGAAATATATCAGGAAGAACTTAGTTTGCCAATAATTCCCTGGCAGTTTTCATAGCCGCTGCAGTAATATTTTCATTGCTCATCATCCTGGCTATCTCCTCTACCCTTTCGCTATTTTTCAGCTTTCTGATCAGGGTCATTGTCATATCCCTTCCTTCAGATTTATATACATTATAATGATGTTCGCCCTTACCGGCGATCTGAGGCAGATGAGTGATCACAATTACCTGCATTTCAGCCGACATAGCCTTTAAAATAGACCCAACCTTTCCCGCAATATCTCCTGAAACCCCGCTGTCGATCTCGTCAAAAATGATTGTAGGCAGGAGATTTTTCCTGCTTACCATCGACTTGACAGTAAGCATTAAGCGGGAAAGTTCACCACCTGAGGCAACTTTTGAAACATCATTGGCAAGGACTCCCTTATTCGCTGAAAACATAAACTTTACCTCATCCAGCCCGCCAGAGGATATTTCATTATTTATCCTGATGTCAACTAGAAATCTTGATGCTGGCATTCCAAGCTGTACAAGCCGGTCTTCAACTTCTTTTTCAAATTTATTTTTTATCCGGTTCCTTGCCCCGGAAATACGTTGTGCTTCCTGGGTGAGCTTCACATAAATTGTGTTGAGTTCGGTCTCAATCGACTTGATCTTTAACTCCAGGTTATCGTCTTCATTAAGCTTATTATCAATAGCTTTAATAAGGTCAAAAAGTCCTCCTATCGTTTGTACGGAATGTTTTTTCTCAAGCCTGTAAATCAAATCAAGACGTTGGGTAAGACGTTGCATTTCTTCCGGATCAAACTGAACTTCCTCTTCCAGCTTTTCGACCTCCTTCAGGATATCCTTGATATCTATCTGATCAAGTTTAAGCCTGGAAGCGAGTTCCTCTATAGCCGGATGGAATCTGGATGCTGCGAGCAATCCTGTTATCACCTCATTCAACAGAGAAAGAATATTTACCTCAGCCCTGCCTATTTTTTCTGCAGCTGCGAACAGACTGCCTTTAATTTCTTCGGTATGAGACAGAATATCAAGTCTTTGCTCAGCTTCATCCTGTTCTCCCTCCTTCAGGGCGGCTTTAACCAACTCATCAAGAAGGAAACGGTAATAATCAAGCTCTCCTTTGGATCTCGCCTCTGTTGCCTTGTAATCTTCCAGTTCTTTCTTCAGCTGGGAGTAATACCGGAAGCCCTGCTGGTAAATCCTGAGAGCCTCGGTTTGGCCGGCATAACTGTCTAAAATAGCCATCTGGAAATCAGCATCATTCAGAGTTACGACAGAATTCTGTGAATGGATATTTACAAGCTTATCGCCCAGCTCTTTGAGAAGATTTAAGTTCACAGGCGTATCATTGATGAAAGCCCTGGATTTTCCATTTTGGTTAATCTCCCTTCGCAGAACCGCAGTGTCTTCATAATCAAGATCATGAGATATAAAAAAGGATTCGAGGTTGTATCCTTTAATATAAAAGCTGCCTTCAACAATGCACTTTCCTGATTTATCAAGTAGTGAAGAAGTATCGGCCCTTTGCCCCAGGATCAGGTTCAACGCACCCAGCAAAATTGATTTACCTGACCCTGTCTCACCTGTTACCACTGATAATCCGGGCAAAAAGTCTATTTCCAGGTCTCGGATAAGGATATAATTACCGATCGACAGCTTCCTGAGCATTGCCGCTATTTAGAAGTTGAATTACTTGCTTTCCAGAATTGCCTGGTATTTAGATCCATTTGCAGGATCCAGCTCTTTAAAAATATTAACTACTGTGGCCTTTTCAGTGGGCGGGACTTTTTGGTCGGCATAGATATTAATAAATTCATCGCGTTTTGCATCGGTGATCAACTGAAGTGCAAAGAGCTCAGGCTTGGCATCAAATAGTATTTTAATTCCTTCAAGGCTTTGGGTACATACATCCCTGCCGCCGTCAACCTTTTCATACATCTGGTCAAGGCCAAGCCGGTGGTATTTATAATAAAATTCTCTTAGTGCCGAATTGCTCGGATTTAAAAAATTCTCAACCATCCAATAACGGTTTTTCGTTCCATCGAAAGCTTTCCATCCAGGTTCGCTGGCATTCTGAGCAGTGGTCACGACTCCCTGGGCCTTGGTAAGGAAGGCCTGTCCCCCATTTTGTGAGAATGAATCGAAATACAATCCGAGATACATATACACATAATAAGCCAGGACTGAAGTAAGGTTTGAACTGAATGTTCCGTCGGAATAATCCAGGGGCTGAAATTCGGTGTACCTGAATTGGAATCCTTTGTCTATATAGTTGAGCAACACGGCATTATAGGCAGAGTTCAGTACAGGGCGCCGGAGAACGAGGTTGATATTCCCGGTGAATTCATCAGCGCTCAGGCGTGCATTAACGGTAAGCAGGAAGGTGCATTCTATTCGTTCTTCAATTTTGAAGTTGTAATTTGTCCATTTACGGTTGTTTATAAACTCGTAAATGGCATTTTGCATCGTCTCGAAAACCCGTTTATCTGTCCCTTCAATCTGCTGGGCAGACACACTTACAGTGCAATTCAATTCCTGGGCAAAGGAAAATATGCCGGATAAAAGAAGACAGGCTATGATCAGGCAGCGTTTCATTTTTTGGAGATAATATCCCAGATATCCTTAGCAACTTCTTCCTTGGGTTTTATTGTTCCCCGATGGATGATCCCGTCAGCGTTAAGAATACTTATTTTATTGGTGGGAGTACCAAAACCTGCGCCTTTTTCCTTGAGAGAATTAAGGACAATAAAGTCGAGGTTCTTGTTTTTAAGCTTATTCCCGGCATTTGCGATTTCATTCTCAGTTTCAAGAGCAAACCCGACAAGTACCTGCATGTTTTTTTTGGCCTGCCCCATTTTCCTGAGTATGTCGGTTGTGGAATGCAAGTTAACCGAAAGGTTGTCAGATGTTTTCTTGATCTTGTTCTGTGCAGTTTTAACCGGCGTATAATCGGCAACCGCAGCAGCCATAATGATATATTCCGATTGAGCGAAATATTTCATACAGGCTTTATACATTTCTTCAGCCGATTCAACTTTGACTTCTTTTATCCCTCCTGATACTGTAAGCGGATGGCTTGGTCCGGTAACCAGAGTAACCTCTGCTCCCCTGGAATGAGCTTCATTGGCCAGGGCAACCCCCATTAATCCGGATGAGAAGTTACTAATATACCTCACCGGGTCGATACGTTCTATAGTCGGTCCGGCAGTAATAAGTACTTTTTTGCCGATTAGCTGGTTCTGCCTTGCAAAGAAGGTTTTAAAAATCGCCAGTATTTTATCAGGTTCTTCCATCCTGCCGGGACCTGACAGCCCGCTTGCAAGTTCTCCGGTCTGGGGTTCAATTATGAAATTGCCGTAAGACCTGAGAATGTCAATATTTTTTCGTGTCGACGGATGATTAAACATATCCAGGTCCATCGCCGGTGCAATGAACACAGGGCATTTTGCCGACAGGTAAGCGGTGATCACAAAATTGTCGGCAATCCCGTTGACCATTTTCCCAAGAGTATTTGCAGTTACCGGGGCAAAGATCATTGCATCAGCCCAAATACCCAGTTCGACATGATTGCTCCATTCTCCGCTCGAAGGGCTGAAAGGTTCAACGATGACAGAATTCCTCGAAAGGGTCGCCAGCGTTAAAGGTGTTACAAAATCTCTTGAAACGGGCGTCATGATCACTCGTACCTGACACCCTTCCTTGACCAGCATCCTGATTAAAAGGGGTGTTTTATAGGCAGCGATACTGCCTGTAACACCTACAACGATCTTTTTACCTTTGAGCATGGTTACCTCAACAATTAGAACTCATCAGGTCTTTCTTTATGCGGGTTCCTGAAATAAATCTCACCGTTCAGGTACTCATGCACAGCAATCAGAGTCGGTTTTGGCAAATGTTCGTAATACTTTGCAATCTCAATTTGCTCGCGGTTTTCAAAAACCTCTTCCAGATTGTCAGTAGTCGTTGCAAATTCAGAGATTTTCTGGTTCAATTCCTCTTTCATTTCCAACCCAACCTGGTTCGCACGTTTTGAAAGAATAGAAACTGTTTCATACACATTAGCCGTCCCATTTGTAAAATCTTCGATGTTACGGGTTACAGCATTCACATCCGTCTTGATCTTTTTGTAATCCATCCTAATGTATTGTGTTTATTGGTTCTTTACTGATTTGATTTAATTTCTTCTGCTCCCTTGAATAAAGGGCTTCCAGTTCCTTCTGGCTTCTTCCATGAAGGTCTTTGGCCTCATTCATATAATAGCTTTCGGGATGCAGGGCCACGAATTCATTATATGCCTGGACTGTTTTGGAATAACGGTCCTTTTTCTTATCCTCAATACTTTCCTTTGCGTACCTGTAATATGTTTTAACAATCATGAACAGGATCTCTTCCTTGTCTTTTGTTTCGGGATACTCTTTAAGAATATTATTATAACACTGGATTGCGGCTGCATAATCTTCCATCCTGAAATACATTTTCGCAATACGAAAATCCTTGGCTGCCAGCTTCTCTCTCAGCTTATCAATAAGCTCGTTGCAATCAGGTATTCGTTTGCTTGTAGGATAGGTATTTGTGAAAAGCTGGAGCTCCTTTAAAGCTTCATAAGTATTAGTCTGATCAAGCGTGAAAACCGGGGAGTTCATATAAAGACAGTAGGCGTTCATGTAAAAACATTCCTCGGCTTCAGGAGTATTTGGGTAATTGTTCGTGTAACGCTTGAAATAATAAGCTGCCAGTGTGAAATCCTTTTGATAGTAATAACAATAGGAATAATAATAATAAATACGCTGAGATTTATCGGTGGCCCTTACAACGTTGATCAGCTGATCAAAAAGCTGTAAGGCGCGGGAATAATCTTTTTCATGATAAAGCTTCATTGCCTTATCATATTTCTCATCTACTGAACCGCTCTTCAGGATCTTCTGAAAAGAGCATGAACCGAGGGTTAGGAGAAGGATTAACAGCAGCGGAAAGGATATCCGGTATTTCATGCGGCAAAGGTACGTTTTTTTAGCGAAATAATACTAATTTTGCGGCTTCAAATTAGATAACGCTTTATAAACTAAAAACGTATTACCATGGATATTTTTGAAAAAGTAGTGAATAACATGGGACCTCTTGGTTTTTTTGCTGATGCAGGCTACGGCTATTATTTCTTCCCCAAACTTGAAGGCGAAATCTCTAACAGAATGAAATTCAGAGGACAAGACGTGCTGGTTTGGAGTCTCAACAACTATCTCGGACTGGCAAATCATCCTGAAGTCAGGCAAGCCGATGCCGAGGCAGCTGCAAAATATGGAATGGGATATCCAATGGGCGCCAGAATGATGTCAGGACAGACCGTTTACCATGAACAGCTTGAACGGGAATTGGCTGCATTTGAGCACAAGGAAGCTGCTTACCTGCTCAACTTCGGTTATATGGGAATGGTTTCAATCATCGATTCATTGATCGACCGTCATGATGTGGTTGTTTATGACTCAGATTCACATGCATGCATTCTGGATGGTTTGAGAATGCATTTGGGAAAGAGGTTTGTTTTCCCGCATAACAACATGGAAAAATTTGAACAGCAACTGAAACGGGCAAAGAAGTTAGCTGACCAGACTGGAGGCGGCATTCTTGTCATCACCGAAGGAGTGTACGGAATGGCAGGGGATTGCGGAAACCTGAAGGGGATACTGCAGTACAAGGAAAAATATGGGTTTCGCCTGCTTATCGACGATGCTCATGGTTTTGGGACCATGGGACATACCGGTGCGGGAACCAGCGAAGACCAGGAAGTGATGGATCAGGTGGATGTCTATTTTGGGACATTTGCCAAATCAATGGCAGGGATCGGAGCTTTTGTCGCTTCGGAAAAACGGATCATAAAAGCACTGACCTTCAATATGCGTTCACAGATCTATGCAAAATCTCTTCCTATGCCAATGGTAATCGGCTCATTGAAAAGACTGGAACTGATCAGAAACCATCCTGAAATTAAAGATAAATTATGGACCATCGTACATGCTCTGCAGAGCGGATTAAGGGAGAAAGGGTTTGACCTTGGGAGGACCCAGTCTCCTGTTACTCCTGTATTTCTTCAGGGTGGTGGAGTTCAGGGCACCCAGATTGTCGCTGACCTGAGAGAGAATTATGGTATTTTCTGCTCAATGGTTATTTACCCCGTTGTTCCAAAGAACGTGATTATGCTGCGTCTTATTCCTACAGCAGCGCATACGCTGGAAGATGTCACATACACCATCAATGCTTTCTCAGAAGTACGGCAGAACCTCGATAATGGGAAATACAATTCAGGGGGCATCCCAGCTGTTGCCGACAAGTATTAATCTTAATGATCATGCATAAAAACAGGGTATATCAGGTTGTTTTTCTGAATTCCCTGTTTTATTTTTTATGCGCCTATGTATTGCTTTTCCTGATCTCAAGGATCAGTATAGCCGTATCGGCCTCTGCATTCAGCATACCCGTAAGGATCTATTACGATAAGATTGATTACCTGATAAGGAGCTCCGAATGGACATCGGATGCAGTAACCGTTGTTTTCGGAACCGGGCCATTGCTTTGTCTTATTCTCGGTTTTGTTTTACTTGCCGTTTATATCAAGGTGTCGGCAGAAACAGGGATGTTAAGGATCCTGCTCATCTGGCTTGTTATTCTTTCAATCGTTTCCTTCCTTGGAGAAATAATTACAGGAGCTTTAATGAACCAGGGATTCGGTTATGTTATCATGTATATGTTTATCATGGATACAGGTAAACTGGTGCTCACCCTGACAGGCAGTATTTTGCTTTTCTTCTCCGGGGTTATCCTTTCGAGAGCCTTACTCTTCACCGCAAATGTTTATTTCACGGATATCAAAGGCCTTGAAAAAACAAAATTTGTGATATACCAGTACATTTTCCCATATCTGGCTGGCATATCCTTGTTACAGCTTATTGAAATTCCAAGGATCAGCTGGTTTTCAACTCTTGTCAGGCTTTGCGGTATAATATTCCTTCTGCCTGTTCTTTCAAGGTCGTTCAGCCTTCAGGATATTTATTTTGAAGAAGAAGTACCCGAATTCAGTATCTCCTGGAAAGTTGCCGGTTTGGCCCTGGCATTTTTACTGGTATACAGATTTGTCTTTGGATTCGGATTAAGGATCGCCCTCTGATCAGTGTTTCACAATAATCTGTTTCCGGTATATCCCGTTATTATTCGAAAGCCGGATAAAATACACCCCCTCGGGGTATGCAGACACATCTATCTTATAGATCAGCTGGCCGGAATTGTTGATTTCTGAAGAATAAATACTTACCCCTATAATATTAACCACATCCAGTCTCCATTTTTTCGAGTCTGTTTCCGGAAATATCAGATGGATATCTTTTGATGCAGGTACCGGGTAAATGGTTAGTGCTCCCTGGTTCAACTCTCCTGTTCCGTAAAAAATCGATTTCAGCTGTACATTAAGATTTACACCGCTATAATGAGACACGGCCACATTGTTTATAGTCTTCGAGTAATACCCTGGCTTCGAGAATGTCAGATTCCATGTTCCCTGGTCAATCAACCGGTCGTAAAAACCGTTTGATTTTCTTGAATAAACTATTGAACTGTCTTTATCATGTCCTTCGATCCTTACTTTGGAATACAGGGGAAGTCCCGTCGCAGTGTCGGTAACAATTCCGTGGATCCCGTATAATACCTGCTCAATGTAATTAAGGTATGAATGGTAATCATAATTCCAGAAACTAATAAGCTGGCTGGCTGGGGGTGTTTTGGTTGATGAAATTTCAACAGTAACTTCCCTGCAGGCATGAAAGTAGTTCATATAGTCCTGTCTCCCGCCATGAACAGTATACCATGCATACCCATCTGTAATACCATTATTGAGATCTGTAAAATACCCTGCAGGGCCATACTTGTGAATGGTATCGGCAAACTCACGTCCCACGAATCTCCACCAGGAATCATCCGCAGTAAGTCTTGGCCAGGTGTCCCAGGGATAATTAAAGACTTCGGAGCCCCCATGGAAGTTTGCCGACATGGAAAAACTCATGGAATCGGCATAGTTCATGAAAGCAATAGTTTCCGGCTGCCAGGCATTTCCGTCAGGGTGCGGCCCATAGCCGGGATCAGGATAATTCCTGTTCATATCAACGCCATTGGCATTGGTCCTGGTTGCACCGTTCACTGTATTGTTTCCTCCATGATAAGTCCCATCGGGATTTGCCAGCGGGTTAATAAAGATCTGTATACTGTCGACAAGCCGGGTAACTTTAGTATCAGTTCCGTACCTGGTCAGAAGGTATTCAATTAAATGAAGCATTCCGACATAGGATGTTAGCTCGTCTCCGTGAATTGAACTGGTATATAAAAACTGGGGTTTTGCCTCGTCAACATTCACATTCTTTGATATCTTGACTGCCAGAAGCAGGCGTCCTTGTGTTGTTGTTCCGATAGTGTCAAGCTTGCATAACGAAGGATAAGCGTTGGCATAATAAGCCATTGTATCAACGTATTGCTGATAAGTAGGATAGAAATTCCATAATTCGGGACCCGAAGGACTTGTTGTGTTAGCTGGTTTCATCAGCTCGGCATCGGTAAGCATGCTCCCCGGAGGGGTCAGAAGTCGGATCTCATATCCCAGCTTGACGAATTTGCCGAACTCTGAACGGTTGGCATAGGCAAAGACATCCTGACCTTTTACATTGTCAATAGAGATTATATTGGTAAGCACATCCAGTTCGGCTCTGTCGTCAATCCGGAAACTGAAATAAATTTCCCCGTTTGCCTTCAGGAGGCTGTCGGCTTTCATGTGATTATAGGACTGGGCATGCGCCCCGGTAAATAAAAACAGCAGAAGCAAAGGAAGCAGTACTAGTTTTTTCATAAGCATATTAGTTGCTGAATAAGTTTGTAAGTGGGGTCATTGACGGGTACAAGAGGAAGTCTCAGAAAATTTCCGGAAAGCTTTTTCATAGCAAGAGCAGCTTTAACTCCAGCCGGGCTTCCATCGGCAAAAAGGGAATTAATAAAATCCAGCAGCTGGAAATGAAGTTCCCTTGCTTTAACAAAATCTCCTTTTAAGCCATAACGGACCATATCGGAAAATTCCCGGGGGAACACATTGGCTACAACAGAGATCACCCCGTCGGCACCGAGTGACAGCAAAGGCAATGTAAGTGCATCGTCTCCCGAAAGTACCAGGAAATCTTTCGGTCGGTTTTTCAGAACATGGCCGATCTGATCAAAACTGCCGGAAGCTTCTTTGATTCCAATGATATTTTCACACTCCCTCGCAAGCTTTAATGTTGTTGAAGCGGCAATATTGCTGCATGTCCTTCCGGGGACAGTATACAGTATTACCGGTACCGGGGATGCTTCGGAAATGGCCTTAAAGTGCCTGAAAATTCCTTCCTGTTGTGGTTTATTATAATACGGACAAACGGATAAGACGGCATCAATGCCATCAAAGGAAGTATGTTCAATTGCAGAAATGACTTCGGATGTGCTGTTCCCTCCTATTCCAACCACCAGCGGAACACGGCCTGAGTTCTTCCCGACGGCAAATTTAATCAACTCGGCTTTTTCCTGCTTCTCAATGACAGGCGACTCGCCCGTGGTACCGAGTACAACGATGAATTCGCAACCTCCTGTGATGATGTGATCCATTACCTTAGCGCAGGAATTAAAGTCCAGAGCACCTGATTTCTTAAACGGGCTGATAATTGCAACTCCCGTGCCTTTTAATTTACTGCGGATGTTTCTCATCAGTTTTAATGACGGTAAGATAATGCTTGATCTGGGAGAGGTACTCATCAATGGTCATGGCCGGCTTCACATCGATCATAAGATCGTAATACATGGTATTGTCTTCAGAAAACCTGCCTACACGGCAGATGGCCCTGGATAAACCGGCAATATATTTATGGGGAAAAGAATCTGCAAGGTTGAGGTCAATCAGGAGATCAAAGTCCTTATCCATGAAATTCCTGACAGTATCGTGAATAGGCCTGTAAAACCAGGTCAGGTCTTTCCGGGAAAAAAAATCGTATGATAATTTTGGAAGAAATCTTTGTATCAGGTTTTTACTCTTAACAAATCCGAGCGCTTTAACTTCTTTATGATCCTGCTGCAGCTCGGTAACAAATTCCGATACCCTGTCATAATCCGGTGCTTCCTCAAGAGTGTAAAGGATGCCTACCCGCCGGGCCTCAGGAAGATTGACCATGCCATGGGCAAGCCTGCTCTTCAACTGTTCCTTGTTAAAATAATACAGCCCTATTTTCCTTCTTATCTTCTCTATCATCCTGTTGTTTTGTTAAAGCTGCAGTTTATCTGCAAAGTTACTACAAAACTAGTAAACGGCAAATCCCCGAAAAGATTATAGGACCAACGAAGGTTTTTGTATTTTTACGCTTCAGAAAAAAGGCTATGCCGCAATACTATATCAGTATCTACACACTTCTGTATGCTCTTACAGTGGTTATTTCCCTAATGGCGGCTTTCGTGGCCTTCCAGCACCGTAATGTTTCGGGTGGCCTTACACTGGCTATTCTTATGCTGTTAACAGCCTGGTGGTGTTTGGGCGGGTTGTTCGAAACCTCATCCATAGCTCCTCCTGCGAAATTTTTCTGGTCGAAGATTGAATATCTGGGCGGTGTCAATGTCCCTGTTTTATTTTTTCTACTGACCATTCAATATACCCGTCCGGCAATTAAATTAAGGCTTTCATGGATTATCTTACTGTTTATTGTACCTGTTTTTACCTTATTTGCGGCATTTACCAATGATCTCCATCATCTGATCTGGACAGGTTTTGCATTCGGACCTGCCGGATCAAATCAGATCATATATCACCATGGAATATGGTTCTGGATTGGTTTTACAGGATATTCTTATCTTATGCTGCTGGCCAGCATGATCATTCTCATCAATTCCCTCGTACAATACCGGCATACCTTCAGATACCAGTTGATTGCATTGGGAATTGCAGCCCTGCTCCCCTGGACGGGGAGTATTTTGTATCTGCTGGATATTAACCCTCTTCCGGGCCTTGATCTGACCAGGATCGCTTTCTCTGGTTCTGGAATTGTTCTTGTCTTTGCGATTTCCAAGTTTCGGTTTCTCGACCTGCTCCCAAGAGCCAGGGTACTGCTCCTGGAGACCATGCAGGATGGCATACTAGTGTTTGATGTTGAAAAAAGGATCATCGATATAAATCCTTCTGCAAGATCAATTCTTGGCATCGGGATGGATGAATACATAACAGGAAAAAGAACGAATGAGATAAATTCGGATCATTTGCAGCTTATACATACTGCAATAGAAAAAAATTCCGAATCAAAGATCTATGCGTTTCCTCCCAGGTATATAGAAGTCAGCCCAACTTCACTGTATAATAAGAAAGGTGAAATTTCAGGGTACTGCCTCACAATGCATGACATTACCGCTTTGAAACAAAAGGAAAACGCTTTACTTCAAAGTGAGGAAAAGTACAAGGCTATTGCAGAGAATATTTCTGATGTGATCTGGATGCTGGACATGAGCCTGAAATACACCTATGTTAGTCCTTCTATTGAAGCGCAAAGGGGATTTACCGTTAGGGAATTCATGAATCTTTCTGCCGAGGAGATCTACCCTGAGGAATCACTTAAGATCGTTTTATCCAAATTCAGAGAGTACCGAAAACTATCAGAAAAAGGAAGAATTCATAAAAACACCCGGCTGATACTTGAAGTTCAGCATAAATGCAAGGATGGCTCTATAAAAACCGGTGAAGTTCACGCCAATGCTATTCTTGATGAAAACAACAGGCTTATTGCCATTCATGGCATTACACGCGATATCACGGAAAGGAAGCTGGAAGAATCAGCTTTAAAACAGCGTGACAGGCTGTTACAATCAGTGACCAGGGCCGTGATTAGCCTCCTTCACAGGGCTGATCTTGAAATAGCGATTCAGGAGGCCTTGCAGATCCTGGGGGAAGCAATCAATGCCGACAGGGTTTATATTTTCGAAAATATCAGGGACGATAAAAACCCTGACATGGGAATGCGTCTCAGGCATCAATGGATAAACAATGGTTCCTTTGGTATGAGAGCTGGCTCCGACGCAGATATCATTTCTTACCAAACCTCCTTCCCGCGCTGGTATGAACGACTGTCGGCCGGAAAATCGGTCAATGGTCTTGTCAGCGATTTTCCTGATCTGGAAAGGATGGTGCTGGAGCCTCAGTTCATAAAATCATTGCTGGTCATCCCGATATCCATCGAATCGAATTTTTGGGGGTTTATTGGTTTTGATGACTGCACGAATGAAAGAGTCTGGTCCCAGGCCGAGGAGAGTATTCTTACCACAGCCGCCATCAGTATCGGGATGGCTTATGTCAAAAAACGCAATGAAATTGAACTGATCAAAGCAAAGGAACATGCCGAAGAAAGTGACCGGCTGAAATCTGCTTTCCTGGCTACCATGTCGCATGAGCTAAGGACTCCTTTAAATGCCATCATCGGTTTCTCAGGGATCATCGGGCAGGATATGGACAGCGCCGAACAGGAGGAATACATTAGGATCATAAATAAGAGCGGTAAGAACCTGTTGAATATCATTGAAGACCTCTTTAACATCTCCATGATCGAGTCGGGCGATATCAGGGTAGAGATGGAGCATTTCTCTTTCGAGAAATTTCGCAGCCAGCTTAATGAGATCCTGTACACTGAGATCAAGAGCATGGATAAACCAGGCCTGGCAGTTCATTACAGCCCCGATCCGGGTCACCAGGACCTTTACTTGTTTACCGATCCGGCCAAACTCCTGCAGATATTCAGCAATATCCTGAAAAACTCGGTGAAGTTCACCAAGGAGGGCTCTATTGAATACGGATATACCCTCGGTAACGGAAAAGAAGTTATTTTCTTTGTGAAAGATACAGGGATAGGAATAGAGCCTGAGCTTCAAAGGGTCATCTTTGAGAAATTCAGACAGGCCGACGAGTCATATACACGGAGGTTCGGCGGTACAGGGCTGGGACTGTCAATCAGTAAACGACTGGCTGAATTGCTTCATGGGAATATCTGGGTGGAATCGGAGCCGGGTAAAGGCTCAGCATTTTTTTTCATGGTTCCTTGCAGGGACCTGAGCTGGCACACTTCAAGAGGAAACAGTCCGGATACCCAGGCCCTCGAATTTCTTCACAATAAAACCATTCTCCTGGTGGAAGACGAAGAATCGAACTTCCTTCTTATCAAAACCATTCTGAAACATTCCGAAGCAACATTGTTATGGGCTAAAAATGGCCAGGAAGGAATTGAGATGATTGATTCGCATGAAGAGATCTCAGTGGTACTTATGGATATTAAAATGCCTGTTATGGATGGTTATGAAGCGACCAGGGTATCGAAAACCCTCAGGCCAAAATTACCGGTGATTGCCATGACCGCGCATGCTTTGTACGGCGATGAAGAAAAAGCTTTTGAAAGCGGGTTTGACAATTACATTCCCAAACCCATTAGTAAGACACTCCTTTTTACAATACTGGAACAATATCTTTCCTGAGACATATGGGCAAGCTTAATCTCCGGGTTGAAATTGATGATAAATCGGGTTTTTGTTTCGGTGTTGTGGGAGCTATCGAGAAAGCAGAGAAGGAACTCCTTGCTTCAGGTGAATTATTCTGTTTGGGCGAAATTGTTCATAACGATGAGGAAGTTAAAAGACTGGAGATCCAGGGAATGGTTAACATCACAAAAGATGACCTCTACGCTATCAGGCAAAAAACGATCCTTTTCAGAGCTCACGGGGAGCCTCCCGACAGTTACCGGGTTGCCCTGAAAAATGAGAACAGGATCATTGATGCATCCTGCCCGATCATACTGAAGCTCCAGAAAAGGTTCAGGGAATCTTTTGATAAAGGTGAGACGATCTATCTCTATGGTAAACCCAACCACCCTGAAGTGATTGGCCTGAACGGACAGATCGGAAATAAAGCTATTGTTTTTGGTCATTTTGAGGATCTGGACCTGAAAATGATGCCCAGAAAGATCACCCTGTACAGCCAGACTACCATGTCGATCGACAGTTTTTATGATATTGTGAAAAAACTTGAAGAGACCGGTATTGAAGTTACAGTGAAGGATACGATATGCAGGCAGGTTTCCCACCGGGAGCCCAGCCTGAGGCAATTCAGCAGGAAATTCAGCAAGGTGGTCTTCGTTGCGGGTAAACGTTCATCAAACGGAAGTGTCCTTTTCAACGTTTGCCGGCAGGAAAACCCCAACACATATTTTGTTAGCTCTCCTGATGAAATTTTTGAACATTGGTTTGAAATAGGTGATACCGTAGGAATTTGCGGTGCCACTTCAACTCCAATGTGGCTCATGAAGAATGTTGAACGGAAACTCTTATCCCTTTAATCTTGAAAGTAATATTCCTGGGCACCGGAACATCTCAGGGCATACCTGTTATCGGATGTCAGTGCAGGGTGTGCACCTCAAAAAACCATCACGACCAAAGACTCAGGTCATCGGTGCTTGTGGAATGGAACAAAGTCTCGATCGTTGTTGATTGCGGACCAGATTTCAGGCAGCAAATGCTGGTCAACAAGGTCAACAGTATTGACGCTATCCTTGTAACTCACGGCCATAAGGATCACCTGGGTGGATTGGATGATGTACGGGCATACAATTATATTTTAAAAAGGCCTGTGGATGTCTACGCTGAAAAAGATGTTCAGGAGATCATCAAACTGGAATACTCCTATGCTTTTGAGAAGGAGCCATATCCTGGTGTACCTGAACTGGTTTTGCATAACCTTGTCAACAGACCATTTGAGATCCATGGCCTTAAAGTGACCCCGGTGAGGGCTGCACATTTCAGCGACAGCCATGTTGTTTTCGGTTTCAGGTTCAATAATTTCACATATATCACTGATGCGGTAAGGATATCATCCGCAGAAAAGGAAAAAATCAAAGGTTCAAAAGTAATAGTCCTCAATGCACTGAGAAAAGAAAAACATTATTCACATTTCAACCTGGAAGAAGCCCTGGCCCTGATGGAAGAACTACATCCCGAACGGGGTTATCTCACGCATATCAGTCATCAGATGGGTAAGCACAACGAGGTTTCGAGGCTGTTACCATCTTATGTGAAACTTGCTTATGACGGGCTTGCCATTAATATCACCGATTGATCCTGACACGCTTTAGCACCAGCATGTTCATAGGGTTGCTTCCCAGTCCGTTTATTCCTTTTCTTACAAATCTGAGAACCTGGTCATAGTAAAGAACCACTACAGGTGATTCCTGCATCAGGAGTTCTTCCATCTTCCGGTAAAGGCAATAGCGGATCGAATCGTCTACCTCGAGCATGGCAAGCTCATACAGACGGTCATACTCTGGATTTGAATAATGGGTGTAATTTGGCCCTCTTGGGCAGAAGTTCTGACTACGGAACATCAGAAGGTAATTTTCAGCATCGGGATAATCGGCGATCCACGAAGCCCTGAAAAAAGAGAGCCTGGCTTCAGCTTTCATTTGTTTCACTGCAGCCGGTGTGCTGATCTCGATCTTCATCTCCATGCCGAGGCCCGATAACTGCTGCTGGATATGTTTGCAGAAATCCAGGTAATCGGGGGTGGAAACAAGAGTCACAGCAGGCATACCTTTTCCTCCCGGGTAACCGGCTTCAGCAAGCAGCTTCCTGGCACGCCCGATATCAAATGAATAATATACCCTGGCTGAGTCGAAAGAAGGAAGGCCTTTGGGAATAATACCGTTAATTCCAGGACTTCCTATATTATTCCGAAGGTATTTGATCATTTTATACCGGTCAAAAGCAAGGTTTATTGCCTGTCTGACCCTTTTGTCACATAGAGGATTCGGATTCCCGTTTGCCGTTTCCTGGTCCAGGAGAAAACCAAGGTATTCCGTATTCAGATAAGGCTGAGTAAGCATTTCAACAGACTTCTGATATTTAGGCTGAAGCCTGCCCTGCTTTGTGAGAAGTTCATCTTTATATGCGGGATCAAGTCCTGAGAGAAAATCCAGTTTCCCAGTAGCAAATTCAAGGAAAGCCGATTGTTTGTCGGCGAGAAAACTTATACTCACCGCATCCAGGAAAGGAAGCCTTGCGAGGCCTTCTGTTTCAAAATAGCCAGGATTTTTAACCAGTACAAGTTTAACCCCTTCCTTCCAGTATTTGAACATAAAAGGACCGGTGCCTACAGGGTGCCTTCCAAAACCATCACCATATTTTTTCACAGCTTCCTCAGGTACAACTGATGCATAGGGACTTGCAAGCATTGAAAGGAACGGAGGGAATGGCTTTTTCAGCATGATGACCAAAGTGCTGTCGTCGGGAGACGAAAAAGCAGGATTACTATCGGAACGGGCAACACAGTCAAATATCCAGGTACCCGATGATGCCGTTGCTGGATTCAGGATCCGTTTGAAGCTGTATATAAAATCATCCGCAGTAACATGCCTTTCCTTAAGAAAATGAAATGCAGGATCGTTATGGAAATACACATCCGTCCTTAGGTGAAACCTGTATTCCAGCCCATCGGTCCTGATATCCCAGGAATCTGCAATACAAGGGAGTATTTCAAGGTGGTCATCCATTTGAACAAGCCCGTTAAAAACCTGGTTTACAGGCCATATAACAGCCTGATCGCGGGCATAGGCGGGATCGACAGAAGTAATATTTGCCGCCTCATTATACCTGAATACATTTCTTAAACGTGCATCTCCTCCCGGCCCCGAGCAGGAGACAAGCAGAGAAACCGATAATAGAATAAAAATTCCGGCCAGGCTTTTATTACCTGCAGTGATCATTGCCACAAGCTTCTGTCATGTTATAATGAACACACAAATGTATTATAAATCCCCGACTCGGGGCATCTGCCTGTGGATATTCAGGATATTTCATACTTTTGCACAATATCTTTTCAAACCCGATTTATCAATCCAAAATTATACAACGTAATGAAACGACTTTCCTTCGCTATTATCCTGCTTGTAATCTCTGCCGGCATTGCTTCTGCGCAGTTTGATCCTAAAACTTCGGGTGCTTACAGCTGTTTTCTCAGAAAATCAACCATGCAGGAACTCCCCTCCCTGCCCTATCAGACCAATACTGCCGGTATTCATTCCTATGATGTTTTGAAATACACGATAAACGCCGACATCTTTCATTGTTATACTCCGCCATACCCGCGTGATTTTACAGCCAATGTTAAAATACAATTTGCCGCCGACAGTGCGATAAACAATATAAAACTGAATGCAGTCAGCGTTTCCCTTCAGATCGATTCGGTAAAACTTGCAGCATCCTCTTTTTCGGTTTCGGGGAATATCCTTAATGTGAACCTTGACAGAACCTACAATCCAGGAGAGGTAGCTGAGATCATGATTTACTACAAGCATAAAGCTATAGCTGATAATGCTTTTTATGTGTCGGGCGGATTCGTTTTCACCGATTGTGAGCCCGAAGGCGCCAGGCATTGGTTCCCATGTTATGATTCTCCATCCGACAAAGCCTTGATGGAACTAACAGCTAAGGTGCCTTTGAACGTGAAGCTTGGTTCAAACGGGAGGCTTGCCGATTCCACGATTTCAGGCGACACACTTCGGTATCACTGGATCAGTGCAAACAGGGTGGCAACTTACCTTATGGTGATGACCTCAAAAGTCAACTACAAACTGGATATCGTTTATTATCATAAAATTTCGAATCCATCCGACAGCATCCCTATCAGGTTCTATTATAATGCCGGCGAATCACCATACGCCTGTGAAGCCATCATGGACTCCATGACCTCCTATTATTCAAGAAACTGGTGTGAACATCCTTTCGAAAAAAACGGTTTCGCCACGTTGAACAGCCAGTTTGCATGGGGAGGTATGGAAAACCAAACTCTTACAAGCTTTTGTCCTAACTGCTGGGATATTAGCCTGGTATCCCATGAATTTGCACACCAATGGTATGGTGATATGATCACCTGCGCAACATGGGCCGATATCTGGCTGAATGAAGGGTTTGCAACATGGTCGGAAGCTTTCTGGCTGGAAAGTTCAGGTGGCTATACTTCTTATTTGAATGACATCAAAAGTTATGCAAACTCATACCTTCAGGGAAACCCGGGTTGGCCCATTTCAAACCCCGACTGGGCGACCAATACCCCCTCGGTAAATGTTCTCTTCGATTGGGATATAACTTATTGCAAAGGCGCATGTGTCCTTCACCAGTTGCGTTATGTACTTGGGGATTCCCTGTTCTTCCATGTTCTTCAAACATATACTGCCGACACAAATTACAAATACAAGTCTGCAACTATCGGGAATTTCAACCAGCTGGTCGATAGTTTATCAGGACAGAACTACGATTGGTTTTTCACAGAATGGATTTACACGGCAAATCACCCGGTTTATGCAAATACATACCAGATTAAAAATCTCGGAGGCGGAAGCTGGCAGGTTGATTTCAATGCCAGGCAAACCCAGACAAATGCCCCATTCTTTACAATGCCTCTGGAATTGAAGGTTCGTTTCTCCGATAATTCCGATACCCTGATCAAAGTCATGAACGACAGCAACAATCAGCTCTTCAAACTTTTCTTTAGCAAACAGCCAACTGCTTTATATTTTGATCCTGATGGGGAGATTGTCCTTAAACAGGGGACTACCACCGTTGGGATTAATGATTTTCAGGAGAGGGCGGATGTTGTGCTTGGTCAAAACACACCAAACCCTGCGAACTATACAACAAGTATTCCTTTTACATTGCCTTCAGCTTCAGCGGTAAGTGTGAGCATCAAAAACACCTTGGGTGTAGTGGTATGGAAAACCGGTATAACTAACTTCAATGCCGGTGAACATTCGGTTGAAGCAAACCTCAGCTCTCTTCCCGTGGGAGTTTATTTCTACACCCTTGAGACCAGTGACGGAAAGACATTTTCAGGAAAAATGCTTATCAGCCGTTAACGTTCATTCTAAACACTGAAAGGCATCAGTAATTCAGATCCAGCGGTGCTCTGACAAAACTTGTGCTCAGGGCTGTCTCATTGATTTCTTTCATTTCGCCAATATAATGGAAGTTTAGGCCTTCAATATATTCGGCTTTTATATCTTCAATATCCCGGCGGTTTTCCTTTGAAAGGATTATATCCCTGATTTTGGCACGTTTGGCTGCAAGTATTTTTTCCTTAATACCACCAACCGGGAGCACTTTTCCTCTTAATGTAATCTCACCTGTCATGGCAATTCTTTCCTTCACCTTTCTCTGTGAAAAAGCAGAAGCCAGAGCTGTAAAGATCGTTATTCCGGCCGACGGTCCATCCTTGGGTGTAGCCCCTTCAGGAACGTGTATATGCACATTCCATTTCCCGAATACCTCAGGAGAGATATTAAAATCAGGAGAATGGGCTTTCAGATAGGCCAGTGCAATACTTGCCGATTCTTTCATGACATCCCCGAGGTTACCGGTCAGGGTAAGATCTCCTTTCCCCCGGCTCAGACTTACTTCCACGAAAAGGATCTCCCCTCCTGCCGAAGTCCAGGCAAGTCCGGTGACAACACCAGCAATCTCATTGGTGATATATCTTTCGGCCTGAAATACAGGGACCCCAAGTATCTTTTTAATATCTTCGGAACCTATCTTTTTATTGTACACTTCATTGGAGACAATAGCACGGGCTTTATTTCTGAGGACCTTTGCGATATTCTTTTCCAGCGTTCTTACCCCCGATTCACGGGTATACTCTTCTATGATCTGCTGAAGCACGGGGCGCCCGAATACCAACTGTGTTTTCTTCATCCCATGCTCTCTCAGCTGTTTAGGAACAAGGTGCCTTGCCGCAATTTCCAGCTTTTCTTCAAGCAGGTAACCCGGGAGTTCAATCACTTCCATCCTGTCACGCAAAGCAGGATGCACCGTAGCAAGTGTATTGGCGGTTGCAACAAACATGATCCTGCTAAGATCATATTCTATTTCAAGGAAGTTATCATAAAATGTACTGTTCTGTTCGGGGTCAAGGATCTCAAGCAAGGCAGCCTGGGGATCGCCGCTGAAATTCATGCCTGCCACTTTGTCAATTTCGTCAAGCACAAAAACAGGATTCGACGTTTTAACTTTTTTAATACTTTGAATGATCCTGCCCGGCATGGCTCCAATGTATGTTTTACGGTGACCTCTGAGCTCCGATTCATCCCTGAGTCCGCCTAGTGACATCCTGATATATTTCCGGCCCAATGCCCTTGCGATGGATTTACCAAGAGAGGTTTTTCCAACACCCGGGGGACCTACAAGGCATAATATCGGGGACTTGAGATCCTTTTTAAGCTTGATAATGGCAAGAAACTCAATGATCCTTTCCTTTACCTTATCCAGTCCGAAATGATCCTCATTCAAAACCTGCATGGCATGATCAAGATCAAGGTTGTCCTTGGTAAACTCATTCCATGGTAGCTGGACCAATGTCTCAATATAGTTAACCTGGATGGAATACTCTGCAGCAGCAGGATGCATCCTCTGCAGCTTGCTGATCTCTTTTTCAAAGACATCAGCAACCTCCCTGGACCATTTTTTATCCTTAGCCTGTTCCCTCAGGGTATTTACTTCCTGGGCATTCGGACTTCCGCCAAGTTCCTCCTGTATCGTCTTCAACTGCATGTTCAGCAGGTAATCCCTTTGTTGCTTATCCAGGTCCGTTTTAACCTTATTCTGAATCTGCTGTTTCAATTCGGTAACCTGCAGCTCTTTTGTAAGGTAGCCTAGGACGAGATGCGCTCTTTCGGAAAGATCAACCGTTTCAAGAAGCTTCTGTTTGTCAGAAACATCAACATTCAGGTTGGATGAAATAAAATGGACAAGAAATGACGGACTTTCAATATTCTTTATGGCAAAAGCTGCTTCTGATGGAATATTCGGCGATTTATTCACTATCTGGGTTGCAAGGTCTTTTACAGAGGACATAAGAGCCTGGAATTCCTTGTCCTCCTTATTTACCTTCTGGGTAATGTCAAAAGGGTCTACCGAGGCTTTAATATAAGGTTCGGTCTGCAGTAATTCCTTCATCCTGAACCTTCGTTTTCCCTGTATAATCGCGGTAGTGTTGCCGTCGGGCATCTGAAGAAGCTTTATGATATAAGCCACAGTTCCGACGGTATTAAGGTCTGAAAATTCGGGATCTTCTATACTCGCATCTTTTTGTCCTACAACCCCAATGATCCGGCCCAATTTATAATATTCACGTATCAGGCGGATGGACTTGTCCCTTCCAACAGTGATCGGGATCACGACTCCGGGAAACAAAACAGTATTTCTTAAAGGCAATATCGGAAGTTCTTCCGGTACATCCTCATTATTCATCTGCTCTTCATCCTCAGATGAGAGTAAAGGGATAAATTCGGTTTCCGCATCAAGCATATCCGACATATCCAGAAAAATAGTCTCAGGTGTTCTTTCCATAAATAAGTTATACCCGGCTGTAATGACCGGGTTTAAACGATTGTCAAATTACGTGCCAGAAATCGGCAGGTTATAAATATTTGTTTTTCAGGGTGATTTTGTAAACGCTTGCAAGCAGATCCCTCTCTACTTCATCGAGTATAAGTTGACGCCTCTTATATACCAGTTCGGCGACTTCCAACGCTTTTTTCAGGTCGTAGTTAGCGTGCCCGGCCGTGCCCCCCCAGGTAAAGGACGGAATAAAATTCCTCTGGAAACCGGGGCCGAAAATGTTGGCATTGACCCCGACAACAGTGCCGGTGTTAAACATGGTGTTTATAGCGCATTTTGAATGGTCGCCCATGATAAGTCCGCAAAACTGCTGGCTGGTACTTACAAAGGTCTGCTTGCCATAGCTCCATAACCTGACGGTATCATAAGTATTTTTCAGATTGGATGTATTGGTGTCAGCTCCGAGGTTGCACCACTCGGCTATCACTGAATGGCCAAGGAAGCCGTCGTGTGCTTTATTGGAATAACCAAACAAGACCGTGTTGTTGATCTCACCTCCTACCCTTGAATAGGGACCAACCGTAGTGGGTCCGTAAATCTTTGCCGCCATCTTGACCTGGGCGCCTTCACATAATGCGAAAGGACCACGTATCATGGCTCCTTCCATGATTTCAGAATCTTTACCGATATACACAGGACCGGCATTTGTATTTAATATGGCACATTCAACTTTTGCTCCTTTTTCGACAAATACCTTTCCGCTGCCGATTACAGTATTTGTGGAACTGAGCTTTTGAGATTTCCTGCCCCTGGTCAGAAGTTCAAAATCTTCCAGGATAGCTGCCCCGTTCTTGGAAAACACCTCCCAGGTATGACCAACCCTTACGGGAGGATTTGAGATGCTGATCTCCTCGATGCCATCCGAAGAAGCATCGCCCAGCTTGTCAAGGTCAACGGCTTTCACATGGACTGCAATAATCGTATCCTGGTAAACCACAGTCTGGTTTGGCTTGAGGTTAAGCACAGCTTCAACAATTTCTCCGGTAGGGCAAACCGAGGCATTGATCAGAATATTCTCATCCTCCTTAATAATCCTGAATTTCTTTGACAGGTAAGCCTCTGTCAGAGTTGAAGTTTTTGCATTCAGGTACATTTCCCATTTTTCCCTGATTGTCAGTATCCCAATCCGGATATCGGCTATTGGCCTCATAAAGGTTAAAGGGAGAAGGTTGGTCCTGACAATACTGTCATCGAAGAGGATGTAATTCATATTCGGAGCTTATAGATTAAGTCAGACAAAGAATTCCGTTTGCAAAATTAATGAACTTAGGGGATAAAAAAAAGCCCCTGTCATGTTAAACAAGGGCTCAATATAATCTAACAGGTAATTATTTTTCGTTCTTTAAGTCAAGATGTTTCTGATAGCGGTTCTTGAATTTATCAACACGGCCGGCGGTATCAACAAGCTTCATTTTGCCTGTATAATAAGGATGGGAGGTATGAGAAATTTCAAGCTTCACGAGAGGGTATTCCAGTCCGTCTTCCCAAACAATCGTTTCTCTTGTTTTCACTGCCGATTTGGAGATAAACGTATAATCATTCGACATGTCCTTGAAAACTACCAGTCTGTAATCCTTTGGATGAATATCTTTTTTCATTGTAAGCTGAATTTGCAAATGAGGGTGCAAAAGTACAGACTTTTCTTGGAAAAACAAATATTTTTTACTAAATTTCCTCAAGAAGAAAGCGAAGGGTGTCTGTCCCGTCGGCATAATCCCACAGTTCAGGCTTCTGGGCAGCGCCGGGAATCACAAACAGATGTCCCGTGTCTGAAGCTGAAACAATACATTGAATAGTATCCCTGAGACCCGATAATTCTTCAAGCAGCCTTTCTTTATCAGTGTATCGTTCATAATTCAGGACCGAGACAGACGAAGCCATCTTCCGGTCTTCAGAAAGCAGGATATTCCCGAAATCAACAAACATCTGCTTGTTTACAATACGGATACTCTTCTGATATTCGTAATTATTATAATATTTATTATGGCGGATGAGCTCGTCCCAGGGTTTAAAAAACGGGAGCATCTGCAGGAGGTCATACTCCTCGGGGATATATATCTTGGAGACGCTTCTGCAGCCCAGGCCAAAATAAAGCATCACGTCCGAAGCAATCCCTGCCAGTTCTTCACTGGTCTCATGCCCTGAAAGTATGGCGGTGCCGTTACGGTTTTTCCTGATGATACGCGGGAAACGGGAAAAATAGTACTCGAAGTACCTGAACGTATTGTCACTGCCCGTTGCGATGATCGCTTCAATATCGCTAAAAGTACTGTCGGTGAAGGTTATCTGCCTTTTCCATTCCGGGTCAATCCGTTCCATGATTCCTGCTATTGCAGGAAGCAGAATGTTATCCTGGCCCGAAAGCTTACCATAAAACCTATGCCCGCTGATGAGCACACTCAGGAAATCATGAAATCCGGCAAGCGGGATGTTGCCCGCAGTGACCACTCCCACTGTCTTTTTACATCGCCCCGATGTTTCGAGGGAGGGCATATATCGTTCAAGCCATCGCGAGAATTTTTCGCGGGTCATTGATTCCCCTAAAGCGTTCAGAGCGTACCGGATGTTATACGGAGTGAACCATGGATTCATTTCGCTGGCCTTGAGGGCAGCTTCCTCCAAAGGATGAGGCACCCCATGATCTTCCTCACCGGGATAAGAGGCCAGTATCTTCCCGAGATCAATAAATGTTTGGATTCGTTTGCTGATGTCCATATCTTCGTACTGCAAAATTACGAATTTGATGAGACCATCTGCCTGTTGCCTTTTACTGTTCTTGTTTCTCGCACTTTCTCATCCCGGGGTAAGGTCTCAAGGCCTCGACGGATTAAGATCCAGAGAAAAGGAACTGAAAGAGGCCTTTGGCAGTATCCTTCCCGGGGAAACTGACAGTTTACGGCTGGCATTCAGCAAAGATTTCCAGGAACAACTCAGATCAGCTCTTTTTCTGAAAGGTTCTGCTGATTACCCCTGGGATTCCCTGAAACATGTCGCCAAAATTGAGTCTCCCGACGGATCCTTCCGGTTATATAACTGGAATGTGCCGATGACAGGTGGCGGTAACCGTTATTTCTGCATGTTGCAATTTAAAGGTATATTAAAAAACCTGCCTGCTGTTGCACTGACAGACAAGTCTGATTCCATTCCCGGGCCGGAATACTGTAAAAGCGATTCTCTGCACTGGTACGGATCTCTTTATTATAAGGTAATACCCTTTGACTTGAAAAATAAGCAAAAAGCATACATCCTCCTTGGCTGGAATGGAATCAGCAGCGAAATCAGCGGTAAGATTATCGAGGTACTGACGTTCCCAGTCAATGGCGTTCCCGTTTTCGGATCCCCGGTGTTCCCCGATTACATGGATGGCAGGCAGTTGCGAATACTATTCAGGTTTGCCTCAACATCGGGCATGAGCCTCAGGTATCAGTTGCAAACCATCCCGTCAAGACCTGTCTGGAACAGCAGGAAAAAGGAATATACTGCAGAAACCAGGTCTCAATGGATGATCATTTTCGATCACTTGGTCCCAATGGATCCCCAACTTGAAGGACAGTATAAATTTTATGTCCCGGCTTCAGAAACTGCAGAAGGTTTTTTTTATGAAAATTACCACTGGAACTATGTTAAAGAGTTTGATGCCAGAAATCCCTGAGTATAAGGAAACCCGATTGCAGTCTTGTGTTCATGTAAAAAAATTCTTATTTTTGATTTTTCGGTTGAAAATCGTTTATTTTGCTACATCATTCCGTCTATGCCAGATTCTTTAACAAAACATTTAAATAACACTCAAAAACTCTGATATTATGAAAAAGCACAACTTTAATGCCGGTCCCTCGGTATTACCCCGGATCGCCATTGAAAACTCAGCCAAAGCTATTCTCGATCTGAACGGAACCGGATTATCCCTGTTGGAAATTTCCCACCGAAGCAAAGACTTTCAGGCTATTCTGGATGAAGCTACGGCTTTATTCAACGAACTTCTTAACATCCCCGCCGGCTACAAAATCCTTTTCCTTGGCGGTGGAGCCAGCCTTCAGTTCGACATGGTACCATACAACCTCCTGAATAAAAAAGCAGCATACCTCGAAACCGGGGTCTGGGCGCAGAAAGCTATTAAAGAAGCAAAGTTTTTCGGCGATGTGAACGTTGTAGCCTCATCCGCCGATAAAAACTTCACATACATTCCCAAGGGGTACATTATCCCTTCGGATGTGGATTATTTCCATATTACAACGAACAATACTATTTACGGATCAGAGATCAGGTATGATATGGACAGCCCCGTTCCATTGGTTGCTGATATGTCGTCCGATATTCTCAGCCGTCCTGTGGATGTATCAAAGTATGTGCTGATTTATGGAGGAGCACAGAAAAACCTCGGCCCTGCCGGTGTCACCTTTATTATTATTAAGGAAGATATTCTCGGGAAAGTTGAAAGGAAGATCCCTACCCTTCTTAATTATGCAACACATCTGAAGGAACCTTCATTATATAATACACCTCCTGTGTTTGCAATTTTTACCTGCCTTGAAACATTACGCTGGATAAAAAGCCTGGGCGGTGTCAAAGCTGTTGAGGAAATGAATATCAGGAAAGCAAAGCTGCTTTACGACGCTATTGACAACAGCAGGATTTTCACAGGGACTGTTGCTCCCGACAGCCGTTCACTTATGAATATATGCTTCGTTATGAAGGAGCAGTATAAAGACAAAGAAGAGGCATTTATGGAAGCAGCAAAGAAAAAAGGAATGATCGGGATCAAAGGACACCGTTCTGTCGGCGGATTCCGGGCTTCTACATACAACGCCCTCCCCTATGAAAGCGTGCAGGCCTTGGTTGACTGTATGAATGAATTTGAAAAAGAAAATGCTTAAATGATAAACCGGGAGGTGCTTTATGCACCTCCCTAATTTAAAAAATATGACAAAAATACTTGTTGCAACAGATAAAGCATTTGCTCAGGCAGCTGTAAAAGGGATAAGACAGGTTGTTGAGCACGCTGGCTTCGAACTTGTTCTTCTCGAAAATTATACCAGTCCCGACGATTTTATCAAAGCCGTTGCAGATGCAGATGCAGTAATCGTGCGTTCCGACAAAACCGATAAAACCGTTATTGATGCAGGCCGTAACCTTAAAATAATTGTCCGTGCAGGGGCAGGCTACGACAATATTGATCTCTCGGCCGCCACCGCGAAAAACATTGTTGTTATGAATACACCCGGCCAAAACTCCAATGCCGTGGCAGAACTTGCCCTTGGCATGATGGTCTATTATGTCAGGAATTTTTTCAACGGGAAATCAGGTTGGGAGCTGAAAGACAAAAAACTGGGTATCCATGCATATGGAGCGGTTGGAAAGAATGTAGCCCGCATAGCCAGGGGATTTGGTATGGAAGTTTATGCATTCGACCCCTTTATCCCCAGGGAAGCTGTTGAAAAGGATGGAGTACATTGGGTCGGTTCAGTTGAAGAACTGTATAACAAATGTAATTTTATCTCTTTGCATATCCCGGCTAACAGCCAGACCAGGCAAAGTGTGAATTTCGCCCTTCTCTCACGAATGCCGTCACCCGCCGTTCTTGTCAATACAGCCCGGGCTGAAGTGATCAACGAGGCTGACCTGCTGAAAATGTTCCAGGAAAGAAAAGATTTTGCTTATCTTTCAGATGTAGAACCAACCAACAAAGCCGAAATTGAAGCAGGGTTCAAGGCAAAATTTTTCTGCACTCCCAAAAAAATGGGTGCTCAAACTGAAGAAGCCAATATCAATGCCGGTATTGCAGCAGCGCGTCAGATAGTGAATTTCCTCAACAACGGCGATAAAACATATCAGGTTAATAAATAGTCATAGTCCTGCAACTCACTTATTCATAAACAAATTGACTTACGCTATGGAAAACGGACAAGAAAAACCCACTACTTTTTTCAGATTCGAAGATCTGAGAATCTACCACAAATCTCTGGAGTATATCAGTTGGGGATATGATATGGCAAAAAACGCGGGGACAGATCCTTATGTTAAATTGTTTTTTGACCGCTTCCTTATCTCTGCCCAGGCTATCTCTTTGAACATTGCGGAAGGCTCCTCAAGGAACAAAAGTCAGTTTGTTTACTACCTTAAAATGGCAAAAAGCTCGGTCAGGGAATGTGTTGTGCTTACTACTCTTGCTTTGCACAGGAATATTATCACTCCCAAACATTACGACGAGTCCAAGAACCAGCTTATGGAGATGACCAAAATGATCGGTGCCCTTATCGGTTCACTTCAACGTAGCGTCAAGGTTGGCGATCATGGGAACGATGAAGATGAAACCGAATAAGAATTGCTGACAAAGGTCAGATTCAAATCTTAGTGCTCGTTTACTATAGTTTCCGCTTCCTGCGGATTACGGAGATAACTGCTTAATTAAACTAAACAATACGAAAATGGCAATACTAAAAGCTTTTAAAGGCCTGAGACCACCAGCGAATATTGTAAAAGAACTCGCATCCCGTCCATATGATGTCCTGAACTCCGATGAAGCAAGGGAGGAAGCCAAAGGAAACCCTTACTCACTGCTTCATATCATCAAACCCGAAATTGACCTTCCTGCCGATGTGGATGTTCATTCCCAAATGGTGTACGATAAAGCAAAGGAGAATTTTGACTTGTTCCGGAAGAACGGCTGGCTGAAATCCGACTCCAGGGAAAACCTTTACATCTACGCCCAGACCATGAACGGCAAAACACAATATGGTATCGTCGGCTGTGCGGGCGTTACGGATTATATGGATGGTGTCATTAAAAAACATGAGCTCACCAGGAAAGACAAGGAAGAAGACCGCATGAAGCATGTCAGGATCACAAATGCGAATATGGAACCTGTTTTCTTCACTTATCCCTCCGTTACCGAAATAGATGAGATTGTTCTAAAATTTGTCAGCCATAATCCTCCGGTATATGACTTCACAGCACAGGACGGAATAGGTCATCATTTCTGGGTTATAGAAGATGATGCTGTCATTTCGGAAATTATCTCCTTGTTTTCAAGGATCCCGTCCACCTATGTGGCCGACGGCCATCACAGGACAGCTGCAGCCGCACTGGTTGGTAACGAAAAGAAGAAAAATAACCCTGACCATAAAGGGAACGAAGAATACAACTTTTTTCTTGCAGTGCATTTTCCCGACAACCAGCTTTCCATCATCGATTACAACAGGGTGGTTAAAGATCTCAATGGACTTACTCCTGAAGAGCTTTTCGGGAAATTAGGCAAGGTCTTCGAAATTGAAAGTAAAGGGTCGGAGATATACAAACCGGCGAAATTACATAACTTCAGTTTGTACCTGGATGGGCTTTGGTACTCACTGACCGCCAAACCCGGAACCTACAATGATTCTGATCCTATTGGCGTACTTGATGTTACCATCCTGTCAAAGCTTATTCTTGACGAGATACTTGATATCAAAGATCTCAGAACATCCAACCGGATTGATTTTGTGGGAGGGATCAGGGGCCTTGGAGAATTAAAAAAACGGGTCGACAAGGGGGAAATGAAAGCCGCTTTCGCGTTATACCCTGTTTCGATGAAGCAACTTATTGACATTGCCGATTCGGGAAATATTATGCCGCCGAAAACAACCTGGTTTGAGCCAAAACTCAGGTCTGGCCTGGTAGTACATACCCTGGAATCGTAACTAGTCTTTCAGGTAATTCCCGAACACTTCCTGCAGGTAGGCCTTTGCTTCATTAATTATTTTTGTGCTGTCTGTGGCTGGTGAAAAAGAACTCCATTTATACCCGATGTAAGGGTGAGTTTCAAAGGTATAGTAACTGCTGCCATGTAGCCAGCCGGCACCATCCTCGGTGGTATAATATGCAAATTCACCCGAATAAGGGTTAAACAGATCTTTGCTGTATTTAAATGACTGATGAGGTAATCCCATCTGGCTCAGGATTGTGGCCGCCAGATCATGCTGGTTGCCGAGTTTGCTAACGACACTGCCCCTGAATTCCGGTTTTATGACATCCCCGAACATCAGTAATGGTATCTTATGATATTCCCTGGATTCGGGATGCCAGTTTCGGTATGAATTGTGGCTGTGGTCGGCAACTACGATAAATAAGGTGTTCGGGTACCAGGGTTTTTTCCTTGCTTTATCAATGAATTCACCAAGGCAATGATCGGTATAATACGCCGCATTAATATATTCCTGCTCATTGCCTCCCCATTTCAGAGGTTTTTCAAATGGCTGGTCCCAGGGAGAATGAGTGGAAACCGTGAACAGAGAAACAAAAAAAGGCTGCCTGAACTTTTCAAGATCATTGACCATATATCCCAAAGAGAATTCATCATGAATCCCTAGTTTGCCCCTTGGTATGGAAGAAGGAAAATTTTCTCCTTCCATGATCTGGTCAAATCCGTTGAAAATGATATAACTCTTGATGTTCCCGTAAATCAGCTGTCCACCGAAATAAAATGCCGTGCTGTAATTCAGTTTTTTCATTTCGCTGACCAGACTGGGAAGTTTAACGAACTTATCGGGTTGAACGGTAATGGATGATATCGGGTGAGCAGGAAATCCGCCGAAAATACAGGCCATCCCCTGTTCAGACCTGGACCCCGAAGCATACATGGAATTGAACAGTATCCCTTCTTTGGCCAGTTTGCTGAACCGGGGAGTGATCCCTGCTTCCCCTCCAAGTTCATAAATTAAATCGGCCGACCAGCTTTCCATGATAAGGAGCACGATATTGGGTCGGGAAGTGCTGAGGACAGAAACAGTGGTGTCCTTTGTTACCGAATAAAGATCTCTCATTATTCCCGCCGACTTACTGTTGTCCATGAACCTGAAAGGATTCTCACGAATGTTCCCAAGATTCTCGAAAATGCTGATGTACAGGTTGAAGGCGTTGTTTACAGCAGCCAGGTTCAGGATGTTATGGCCCGAAAAATATGACTGGCTCTGATTGATCGGGATCTGTTGCACTCCTCCCCTCAGACCCACAAAAAGCAAAGGAGGAGTAATAACCGCAAAAATAAGGGAATGCCAAAAAGGAACCCTCTCCCTGCTGAAATCCCTGTAAAACCATCTCAGGTATGAAAAAAAACCTGCAGCGAACATCATGGTAAATAAAAGAATCAGCAGCAAGAATGTACCTGTTTCAGCTGAATTATAGATCTCCGAAGGATGCGAAAAGTATTTAATGATCTTATAGGTAAGCTTGGTTTTCCATTCGGCATATATCCCCATCTCGCCAGCCGCGCTAAGGGTATAGACAAAAATCATAAACCCTGAATATACCTTGTTTATAATGTTTAGCCAGGCGGGGCTCCAGAATGACTGCAGTAAAAGCAGCAGGAACGGGAAGACCATAAAATAACAGGCGGTTGCCAGGTCAAGCTGGAAGGCATGTATAAACACCTCTGATGCTTCGGTAACCTTGATGCCTTCCGCTGAAAGGATTCCTGAATAATACAACAGAAAGACCAGTCTGGTAAAATTAAATAACACAATCCAAAAGACAAGCTGTCTTATAAACAAAGAAAAAAGCTTTTTCATGAAGGCAAAGGTAAGTGAATGAAATAAACGCGCAAATTAGTACTTTTGTTACAACCTCTATATTATGCATATCAGGGAAAATCTTGACCTGCTTTACCGAAGCATCCCGGCTCATGTTCAGCTGATAGTCGTTTCAAAAACTCAAAATCCCGAAACCATTCAGGAAGTATATTCAGCGGGCCAACGCGTTTTTGGCGAAAACAAAGTCCAGGAGCTACTGGCTAAAGCTCCCTCCCTTCCCTCCGATATACGCTGGCAATTTATCGGACATTTGCAGACCAATAAAGTTAAGCTGATATTACCCGTTGTCCATATGATCCATAGCATCGACAGCCTCAGGTTATTGAAAGAGGTTGAGAAAGAGGCAAAAAAAATCGGTCGTGTAATCCCCTGCCTTCTGCAGATGCATATCGCTGCCGAAGAAACCAAATTCGGGCTGGACTTCGATGAGGCTATTCAGTTACTGGATTCTCCTGATTATAAAGCCATGACACAGGTAAGTCTGCGCGGACTTATGGGCATGGCCACCTACACGAACGAAGAGAATATTATCAGGAAGGAATTCCGGGAACTGAAGGAGAGTTTTACAAAGATCAAGGCGGCATACTTTGCATCTGATGATAATTTCTGTGAGCTTTCAATGGGAATGTCGGGCGATTACACTCTGGCAATAGAGGAAGGCAGCACAATGGTCAGGGTTGGGACGGCAGTTTTCGGTGAAAGATTGAAAACACAATTTTAAAGGGACAGGTATAAACACCAGATATGATAAACACATGATGAAAAGCAATAGAAACATTCTTATTTCCATTTTCCTTTGTTTCATCGCAGGGACCCAGGCTCAGCTTACATTACCCAAAAAAGCTTACTGGCACCTCAATGGGATCCTCAACAAAAACATCAATATGGATGTGAACCTGGTCAAGCTTAATGACAGTGTGTATGCCGATTGCTGCTTTTTCTCTCAGGGATCCCCATTGGTTTTGGGCTCTCTTGAATGCGGAAAGCCTTACACGTTCTGCGGCAAAATGGATGCAAAAGGAAATTTCCAGGTTAACCTCTATGGAAATGAGTACCCTTGCCTGAAAGGCCAGCTAATCAGCAGCGGGACATTCAGGGGCGACTGCGCTGAAAGCAATGGAAACAAGCCTTTGCATTTTGAATTGTTGGAGATCTATAAAGCCGGAAGCGTACAATTCAACGTGTATTTCCTCAGGCAAACAGTAAACCTGGTCAAAAAGCCAAAAAGCCCCAGAGGATCAGTCAGTATGGCTTTGCTCTCACCTATGGAATCAGGCAATTCAGTGATTTCGGATACCCTGAGAAAGACCATGCTCAAAGAGTTTAATAATTCACCGTATACAGGGAATCACCCGGATAGCGTTCTGGCCGGTAATTTCAGAGTGTATAAACAGGACTATCTTACAGGTAATGAAGACCTTTACAAACAAGCGCCCAATGCCGCTTCCATGAACTGGGAATTGCTGAAGTTCATGCACATCATATGCAACGACAATTATATTCTTAGCTTTTATATCCTGAATTATGCATTTACCGGTGGAGCGCATGGACTCGAAAATCTTGATTTGACCAATATCAACCTTAAAACAAGTAAGGTCCTGAAACTTGAAAACCTGCTGGTCGAAGGAAAAAAACAAGATCTTTCAAAACTCCTCACAAAAAAGCTGAAATTGATGATTAAAATAAAAGAAGACCAGAGACTTTCCGATAACGGATACTTCACCGATGAGATCCAGCCATGTGAAAATTTTTATCTAACCTCCAGGGGCATTGGGTTTCTATATAACCATTATGATATTGCTCCGTATTCATTCGGAACAACTGATATTTATCTTACTGCGGATGAGGTAAAGGGTATTATCCTGCCTTTCATGAACGGGTTTTGAATACCGCCCTGAAAAAACGGTCTTTTCCCCTGAAGTCTTTCAGGAGCTCTGCCGGGGAGAAGCCGGCCGAATGAAGCATTTCCTTTAATTCTGTCCCGAACGATTCATTGATCTCGAGATACAACAACCCATTAACCGATAACCCTCTTTGAGCAAATTCCATTAAAGCCTTGTAAAAAACCAACGGATCTGCATCAGGTACAAACAATGCCGAATGGGGTTCATACTCCTTTACATTCTTTCGAATGGCTACTTTCTCCTTTAATGTAACATAAGGGGGGTTGCTTACAACAAGGTTATAAACAACATCGGGAAGGGTCTTGGAATCCTTAAGTATATCAGACAGGTGGAAACTTACTTCAACCTCATTCAGGCCGGCATTATTTCGGGCTACTGTAAGTGCTTCTTCCGATATATCTGTTGCATGCATTGTGATGCCGGGGAAATGTTTTTTAAGATAAATGGCAAGGCATCCCGATCCTGTGCCTACATCAAGAGCTGAAAACCCATGCGGGTCAATGGTTTTCAAATCCCTCACGATAATTTCTGCCAGCTCGGCTGTTTCGGGCCTGGGTATGAGTACCGACGGGTTCACTTTAAAATTAAGTTCGTTAAAGACGGCTTTACCTGTTACATATTGTACGGGGCATGACTCCATCAGCTGAGAGAGTGCATTTGAAAACCATGCTGTTTCAGATTCGGTCAGCCTGGCTGAATGGTCCAGGTGGAGTTTTGTTTTTGGCCAGCCAAGAAAATCCTCAAAAAGAATATACATGATACTGTCGGTTTCATCATGGCTGTATAAATCTCTTAGTCCGGTCTGAAATGACTTCCTTACATCTCTTACCGTCGGGCCTGCTTTTTTCATGCATCTAAATTAATATAAAAACAGGGGGGATGTTGCTTCCGCTCTGCTTAAAATCCCTATTTTAGCATTATGAGCGAAGCCTCCGATACGTATTTAACTGTCGCCCGTCAAGGAGAAGCAATTTTCAGGGAAAAAGCCAGTAAATTCATTGGTCTTGCATTTCCAGCTGCTTCCGAAGCAGAGGTAAAAGAGATATTGGGAGTGATCAGAAAAAAGTACTATGATGCAAATCACCATTGTTTTGCATATTGCCTTGGCCCGATGCAGGAAGTTTATCGCTTCAATGATGACGGAGAGCCTTCAGGCTCGGCAGGCAGACCAATATATGGCCAGCTGCTTTCCAAAGCTGTTTCTGACACACTCATTATCGTGGTGAGATACTTCGGAGGGACCAAACTTGGTATACCGGGTCTGATCCATGCATACCGGAAAGCCGCAGTTGAAGCCCTCGTGGATGCGGGAATAACAGAGAAAGTGATCACAGGCAAGATCCTGGTCAGCTTCAGGTATGAAAAGTTAAACGAGGTGATGAGAATTCAGAAAGAAGAGGAACTCGAACTCCTTGAACAAAGTTTTAATATTGAATGCCGGCTTATTCTAGGAGTACGAAAAAGTAAGATTGAGAGGGTGTTGAAAAGACTCATGAGAATTCAGAACATATATACATCATTAGATATGTCAGTTGGATGAACAAATTACGTTTATAATCAGTCTGTTTTACAATTAATAAAACCATTGATTTTGCTAAGTGTTTGGAAGAGAATGCTAATGAAATTTAGAACCATTACAAATAAGCTGATTTCCTATCCTTAACCCATTCAACAAGACTCTGAGAATTAACAGGCTATCATATTTAGCAGTAGTTTTAGATGAAACAAAACCTGTTTTCACATGTTAAAAAAATATTAAAATCAAGGTTTAAATAATTTTTTTATAAACTTTTTTTCATCAATTTTGTTAATCGAATCAGGTATGCCTTTCTTTAGGATTTTAAACTTGCGGCTAAAATCCAACACCTTGACATATAAATAGTTAAAAAATTTCACAAAAACCATTCAAGGTAAATCGAATTAATGGAAAAGAATGTTGTTGAAGTATGGGAAAATTGCCTTAAGGTTATAAAGGACAATATCAATTATCAAAGCTTTAAAACATGGTTCCTTCCGATTAAACCTCTCAAGCTAAAAGATTATGTGTTGACCATCCAAGTACCAAGTCAGTTTTTTTATGAATGGCTCGAGGAACACTACATTGGATTACTAAAAAAGACTATAAAAAAAGAACTTGGAGATAAAGGCCGGTTGGAATACAGTATTATTGTTGACAATTCAGAAGCGGATCCCGGTCCCTTCACAATAAATATCCCTACCTCGGAGAAAAAGGCCACATTCAATCCCTCGGTATCGATGCCTATTGACCTTAACAGGGGAACTTCGAAAGAGATCCCAAACCCCTTTATTATACCGGGTTTGAAAAAGATCAAGGTGAATTCCCAACTGATTGAAAGTTATTCTTTCGAAAATTTTATTGAAGGAGATTGCAACCGCCTGGCAAGGTCGGCCGGCTTCGCAGTCGCTAGCAATCCAGGAAAAACTGCTTTCAACCCTCTTCTTTTATACAGCAATACAGGTCTTGGAAAAACCCATCTCTCCCATGCCATCGGCTTGCAGGTAAAAAACAGTTTTCCCGAAAAGACAGTGCTGTATGTGACCACCGACCAGTTTATCAACCAGTTTATTGACTCGGTAAAGAATAACAATCAAAATGATTTTATTCATTTTTACCAGATGATCGATATCCTGATCATTGATGACATCCATAACCTTGCCGGCAAAGAAAAAACCCAGGATGTCTTTTTCCACATCTTTAACCACCTTCATCAGAAGAGCAACCAGATCGTTCTTACGTCGGATAAGCCTCCTGTGGAGATGAAAGGTATTGAGCCCCGTCTGCTTTCACGATTCAAATGGGGCTTGAGTGCCGATCTGCAGGTTCCCGATCTGGAAACCCGCATCGCGATCCTCCAGAAGAAATTATATAATGATGGCATTATTGTCCCGCCTGAAGTTGTGGAATACCTTGCATACAGCATCAACACCAATGTAAGAGAACTGGAAGGTGCCCTGATTTCCCTGCTGGCCCAGTCGTCGCTGAACAAAAAGACAATCACTCTCGACCTGGCAAAACAGATGATCGATAAGTTTGTAAAAAATACTTCCAGGGAGATCTCCATAGATTACATCCAGAAGGTTGTATGTGATTATTTCAACATCCCTGTTGAGATGATCCATTCCAAAACCCGCAAGCGCGAGATCGTGCAGGCCAGGCAGCTTTCCATGTATTTCTCAAAAAAACACACTAAATCTTCACTGGCCAGTATAGGCCTTCATTGCGGGAACAAGGATCATGCAACAGTCCTTCATGCCTGCCGTACGGTAAACAATCTTGTTGAAACCGATAAGCAGTTCCGGCAATTTGTTGAAGAACTTGACAAGCGCATCAAATTGTAATTTTTTATCTCTCATGAAAATCCTGTTCGTCTGCACCGGCAATATCTGCCGGTCGGCCATGGCTGAAGGTATTCTCAGGAACAAGCTCAACAAAGCAGGCATAAAGGCCGAAACAGATTCATGCGGGTTCGAACCATTTCATGTCGGTGATACTCCCGACAACCGGGCTTTGGCCGTTTGCAGAAAATACGGGATTGACATCTCGAATCATGTTGCAAGGCTTTTCAGGAAACAGGATTTTACCGGTTTTGACCGCATTTATGTAATGGATACTTCTCATTACTATTCCGTTTCCGGGATGGCCGGGTCTCCTGACGACATGAAGAAAGTCGATTATATCCTTAATTTACTTTATCCTGGAAAGGATTTGCAGGTTGATGATCCCTGGTACCATGACATGCAGGCATTTGAAAGGACTTTCAAACAGCTTGATGCGGCATGTGATACATTAATCAAAGTGATCGGAGCTGAACAATCAGGTCAGTTATGAAAGAACCAATTGTATCGGCATTACAGATCAGGAACGCTGGAGAACGGATCAAACCATACATAAACCGTACTCCTGTGATGACGTCGGCCAGCCTGAATAAGTTGTTCAATACTAATGTCTTTTTTAAGTGCGAAAATTTTCAGAAAGTCGGCGCATTTAAAGCCAGAGGGGCGACCAATGCAGTACGGAGCCTGAGCCCGGATTCATTAATGCATGGTGTCGCAACACATTCCAGCGGGAACCATGCCCAGGCTCTTTCTTGGGCAGCAGCCCTTGCCGGCACGAAAGCATACATTGTAATGCCATCCAATTCATCACCTGTCAAGATCGAAGCCGTAAAAGGTTATGGAGGACTGATCACATTTTGTGAACCCACCTTATCTTCCCGGGAAGAGACCCTTCAGAAAGTAATTGAGAAAACAGGTGCTATTGAGATTCATCCGTATAACGACACTCGTATCATCGAAGGTCAGGCCACATCCGCTTTAGAACTTTTTGAAGAAATTCCCTTCCTTGACCTTATCATTGTTCCGGTGGGTGGTGGCGGCCTCTTAAGCGGTACTGCACTTTCGGCCTTGCATTTCTCATCAGACACCAAAGTGATTGCAGCGGAACCAATGATGGCCGACGATGCATTCAGGTCTTTCAAATCGGGTACCTTCATCCCCTCTGTGAATCCTGAAACTATTGCCGACGGTCTCAGGACATCCCTCGGAAGCCTCACCTTCCAGGTCATCCGCGAGCATGTCAGCGACATTGTGACGGTTAGTGAAGAAAGTATCGTTAACGCCATGAGATTTATCTGGGAAAGGATGAAGATCATCGTGGAAACCTCTTCGGCTGTGCCACTGGCTGCTATCATGGAACAAAGGATAAAAGTTGATGGCAAACGTACAGGGATTATCCTTTCGGGCGGAAATGTGGATCTCAGTAATTTACCCTGGTAATATGAAGCAAGGAATATTATATCTAATCCCCTCGGCACTTAGCGAGAATCCCATTGAGGAAGTGTTGCCCGAAGGAACCCTGAATGTCATACGCAGCCTGGACTGTTTTATCGTTGAAGAATTGAAGACAGCCAGGAGATTTCTGAGGAAAGCAGGATTTACCCGTAACTTCGAAGAAATTACCTTCCTTGTATTTAACGAGCACTCCCCCCTGCCCTCTTTTCAGGAATTCCTCCACCTGACCAGCCAAGGAAAAAATATAGGCCTTCTTTCCGAAGCCGGCACTCCCTGCGTTGCCGATCCGGGATCGGAAATAGTCAAGTTAGCACATGAGAATGGGATCATTGTTAAACCCCTTACGGGGCCATCCTCAATTCTGCTTTCACTGATGGCCTCAGGGTTTAGTGGTCAGAATTTTGCTTTCCTTGGCTACCTGCCTGTTGACAAGCAAATGAGAAACAGAAAACTAAAAGAGATTGAACGCACTGCTGCCGATAAAAAACAAACCCAGATATTCATAGAGACACCATACCGTAACGAGCAGGTTTTTCAGTCAATTTTACAAACTTGTAACGACAGCACAATGCTTGGGCTTGGGATCGGAATTACCGGACCCTCTGAGAAGATACTTTCATATTCAGTCGGGGACTGGAAAAAAATGAATCCTGTCCTTGGGAAAACACCCGCTGTTTTCCTTATCTTCAGGTACTAGGCTGTAACTAATTATCGCCAGAGTCGTCTAAAATTTATCCTTTTAAACAAATCCTTGTGGAAACCATTCTTAGTGTTGTAAAACTATCCAAAAGCTTTGGCAGGATCAGGGCTGTAAACCAGCTTTCTTTCGAAGTGGGGAAAGGACAGGTTTTTGGCATCCTCGGACCTAACGGTAGCGGAAAAACCACCACCCTTAGCATGCTGCTCGACCTCATACCTCCCCAAAATGGGGAATTCAGCTGGTTTGGGCAGCCTCCTTCAAAGGAAAGCCGCAAACGCATAGGTTCAGTCATTGAAAGCCCCAATTTTTTTCCTTATCTGGATGCCGTTACAAACCTAAAAATCGTTGCCGATATAAAAGATAAACCTTATGATGATATAGATGAGGTTCTTGAGCTGGCAGGTCTTTACGAACGCAGGTTTTCAAAATTCAGAACCTTTTCCTTCGGCATGAGGCAGAGGTTAGCCATTGCCTCTGCCCTTCTTGGCAAACCGGAAGTGATGATACTTGATGAACCTACAAATGGCTTGGATCCCCAGGGTATCGCCCAGATCAGGGACATTATTGCAATGGTGGCTTCCAGGGGGACGACAATATTGCTTGCTTCTCACCTGCTTGATGAAGTGCAGAAGATCTGTAATTATGTGCTGGTCCTCCGGAAGGGAATCATGCTCTTCAGCGGCAATGTCAGTGAAGTCCTGGCAATTTCCGATTCAATTGAAATGGCTTCTGCTGATATGCCCGGCCTTAAAACTGCAGTAAAAGAGATTGCGGGTTATACCTCCACAATTGAAACCAACGGACTAATCCAGGTTCATTTCGACAGAAATATAAACACTTCCGAAATCAATTCATTCCTTTATAGTAAAGGCGTTGTTCTCAGCCATTTGTCGGAAAAGAAACGCAGCCTTGAACAGCATTTTCTCGAACTTTTACAGGACACGCCATGATCAAAATGCTAAGAATAGAATTTAAAAAGATCCTTACTTACAGGACATTCTGGATCCTTATTGGCTTGTATTTCACCTTCCTTGCGGCCGGTATACTCCTTGCTGAATTTATGATCAACCATATGGTCAACAACATAAATCAGAGGTTGCCCATCCCATTCCCGCATGTCGCCATCTATTATTTTCCCGATGTATGGCAGAATGTTGCATTTTTCGCCAGCATAAGATATGTGTTGATCTTTCCTGCCATTATCATGATCATCCTCATCACCAATGAATTCACTTACAAGACTATCCGCCAGAATGTAATCAACGGGATGAGCAAGACCGAATTTCTGTTATCAAAATTATTGATCATCCTTTTGATATCCTTGGTTATGACCGTTGTGCTTACAGCCGGTTCATTTTTCATCGGGTTATTTCATTCGGGGTTCAGTGAGGTGAATTTCTTCACCAAAGGCCTGCCATTTATGGCCGGGTTCTTTGTAAGCCTCATCTGTTATATGGTTTATGCTTTTTTCTGCGGATTCATGCTCAGGAATACCGGACTTGCGATTGCGATATTCACCCTTTATTCTCTTATCATTGAACCGGTGCTTTACTTTTTTCTCAGGGCGCCTTTTTTGTTTAAAAATACAATATATACCTACCTGCCGGTAAACACAGTAATACGTCTTGCAGAATACCCTGCTATTCCCATGCTTAAAAAAATGATGGGTCTCGAATTACAAAGTAATGTCAGTTTTACGGCCTGCCTCATCCCTGTTGCCTATGCGGTGGCAATGACGGGAATTGTTTTCTGGGTCATGAAAAAGAAAGATCTCTGATCCCTTTAGTTCAGAATTATTTTTTTCTCAGATCCCGTTTCTTTTCCTCACAGCCCATTCGGTAAAAAGCAGTAAAAGTATCAGGATGAACATCCATAGTTCCCCGGCAAGATCGGTATACTTTTTTTGAAGATGGATCAAGGGTTTGATGTCTTTACGGCTCTTCAGGATATCCGACAGTGAGGTGATTTCATTCTGACGGACCACTTTACCTTCGTGTTTTGAGGAGATCTGCATAAGAAGGGAGTGGTCGGCAGTAAGGTTCACAAATTCAATATCCAATGGAGTAATGCTTATTTGACCGTGTTTGATATAGACCGCCTGGGAAGTTTTAACCGAAGCTGAATAGGTATAGTCTCCGGCAGGGAAATATCCTGCATTCAGATAATATGATTTTTCGGTCCGTGTGAACAGATATGGGTATGTTTTTCCCTCCTCATTTTTCAAATCCAGATTAACATCCGGGGTATTGACCAGTTCATGACCCGGATTTAACAGGGTGGCATCAAATTCAAGAGGATCTCCTTCTTCAAGCCTGCTTTTAACCTTTATCCGGAACGGGCTCGGATCATTTCGTACAGCAAGATACTGGGCAATACGACATACCATGTCATCGAACATATTGAAATTGGATTCTTTAATGAAATCAGATATTCTCCATCTCCAGATATTCTCACCCGAAATAATCCCGGTCTTACGCTGAGGCGTATCGAAAAACATGATCATCGGGAATTTAGTAGGCACATTACCAATTTTCTGAAACAACAGTACATCCGACATCACCCCGGTCTCATAAGTGCCAGCAGGACACTGGAGTGGAGGAAATTCAGCAATAAGATTTGAGAACTCACGGTCAAGGGAGAAGAGCGAGAAATCAGGATTAAGCAAAGGCTGGATATCTGTCATGGTCTTTCTCTGGGAGTTAATGACAAGGCCGGTTTTAATCCTGTTGAACCCCGAAAGGTCGGTCTGGCTTCCAATAACAAATAAGACCGGAATGCCCTCTGGTAACAATCCGGCAGGTTCTGAAGTGCCGTTTACAGAAGGCAGCTGGTAAAATATAACCAGATCGTAATCCCCGGGTTTAATCTGAAGCCCGGCCGGTTTTAACTGAGTGATAAGAAATTTTGATGAAGCTCCCAAAGCGCTCACAATAGCAGCAATATCCGGATGAGGGCTTTCATAAACCAGTGCTACCCGTATCCTGGATTCAAATACTTCAACATAAAAATCACTTCTGTTATTAGCTTTGCTGAATTCATCCCCTGCTGTTTCAAGTTCAACAGAATACCGTTGCATCCCTTTTTGCCTGGCCGGCACGCTTCCTGTTACACGGATAAGTGAGTGGTCATTGTACGCTTTAACCATCCGGCTAAAGACAGTTTCGCCGGAATGCTTCACAATTAGTTTAATTTCTTTCCCTTCGTATTTATCGGCGCCTACCATGATTTCAAAAGGGAATTCATCACCAAGGTAAACCTGTTTGCTTACGTTGATATTCCTGATTAAAACATCCTTATGTCGGGAAGTATCTCCAAGTGAAACAGAATATACCGGAGCACCAAGATTAAGGGAGGTATAATAAGGATTGGACCCTTTATTGTAAATACCATCGGTTGCAATTATCACGGCTCCCAGGTTGCGGTTTGCATACCTGATCGCAAGTTCATTGAAAAATTCGGAAATATCGGTATGGGTCCCTTTGAAATCTGAAGGCAGGCCAATGGAAACATTCTCTCCGAATGTATAGCTGGCAACATCAAAGCGGTCAGACAGGCTCCGGCTGAGTTCCTGGATTTCACGGATAAGATTTTTTCTTACATTAACCGAATCGGTCGAAGAAACAACCGAACGGGAGCCGTCGATCCCAATTGCGATCACCGGTTTTTCAACTTCCCTGGACGTTCTCCTGATCAGGGGTGCAAGTAATAGAAATGTGATGATGCTTACCGAGAAAAACCTGAGTAAGATTAAAGCGAGTGGCATGAAAAAGCCATTATCAGTTCTTTGCCTGCCGTAATAAAGCCCAAGAGAAAAAACTGCCCCGGTCAAAAAACAGAACAATAGAAACCAAACAGGATATTCGGTTAAAAGACCCACAGAATCGTTCTATCAGGTATGAAGTCCGCCGCAAACACTGATCACCTGCCCGGTAATATAATCAGAAAGATCGGAAGCAAGGAATAATGCAAGATTCGCAACATCATTGGGTGTTCCACCTCTTTTCAGGGGGATATCTTCAATCCATTCCTTCCTGACTTCTTCAGGAAGTTTCTGTGTCATCTCGGTTTCAATGAACCCGGGGGCGATTGCATTAACGCGGATATTACGGGAACCAAGTTCCATGGCCACTGATTTTGTAAAACCGATGATCCCGGCTTTTGAAGCAGAATAGTTAGATTGTCCGAAGTTCCCTTCAATCCCTACCACGGAGCTCATATTGATAATGGATCCGCAACGTTGTTTGATCATCTGGCGCTGAGCGGCTTTGGTTAGGTTGAATACCGATTTCAGGTTGACTTTGATCACCAGGTCCCAATCGTTTTCGGTAAGCCTGAGAAGCAGGTTATCTCGCGTAATTCCTGCGTTATTAACCAGAACATGCAATTCACCGAAATCAGCCACTACATCATTTACAAGCTTCTCGCTGTCTTCGAAAGAACCCGCATCGGAAGCGTAGCCTTTGGCTTTCACTCCCAGGTTTGAAAGCTCCTCCTCAAGAGACCTGGAGTTATCATCGTATGAAATATCTGAAAATGCAACCTTAGCGCCATGACCGGCGAAACATTTCGCAATTGCCCTGCCAATCCCCCGGTTCGCTCCGGTTATCAGCACGGTTTTTCCTTCTAATAATTTCATGCCTGAGTTTTAGTTAATAATCTGATACTCTATTTGTAGATAGTACATGGTACATTGTACATCATATTACATCCATTTCACCAGCGGGAAATCCTGGCGGTGAGGCAGCAAGGGGCTCTTCGGGAAAAGGCGGAACACGAAATCATAAACTCCCGCCTGGTTGAACGGAATAGTGCATTCAAACACGGCAATGTTTTTCTCCGATCTGGAGAGTGTCATTTCTTCGATGATTGTCGGAGTGTCAACCTGGTCATTAACCTTTCTTCCGAAAAGAACCTCAAGGCCCACATCCGTTGCCGACAATTCATTCAGGTCGATTATGATCTCCGCAACAAAAATATCACCCAGCGCCAAAGGTTTTTGCTCAGAGAACGGGGTTTTCATTGAAACGATTTTAATACCCTCCCATCCCCTTAAAACCTTCCTTTTCCAGGATGCAATGTGCCGGGCCATTTCGTAATTCTTACCCGTCATGATCTTGGTCCGCTTGAACAATTTAGAGTAGTACTGACGGTAATAGTCGTCAAGCTGGCGTTTCATTGTAAAATGAGGCGCAATTTCGGCTATAGTATTTTTTATGTAGGATATCCATTTCACAGGTACTCCGTTACTATCCCTGTCGTAATAAATAGGTACAATTTCTTCTTCAAGAATCGTATAAATCATCTCGGCATCGAGGTCGTCCTGGAAAACATTGTTGTCATAGGTAGCTTCTTCCTGCAAAGCCCAGCCTGCATCGGGCCTGTATCCTTCGGCCCACCAGCCGTCAAGCACGCTGAAGTTGACAACTCCATTCATTACTGCTTTCTCACCGCTGGTTCCGGAAGCCTCTAGGGGACGTGTCGGCGTATTAAGCCATATATCCACTCCCCTGATAAGGTATTTCGCCAGTTCCATATCATAATTTTCAATGAACATCACCTTACCCAGAAAATCGGGCATCCTTGATACTTCAATGATCCTTTTTATCAGATCCTGACCGGCCTTATCATTAGGATGTGCTTTCCCTGCAAAAAGGAACCTGACCGGCTTTTCGACATTATTTACAATTTTGCCAAGACGACTCAGGTTGCTGAAGAGCAAATGCGCCCTTTTATATGTTGCAAACCTGCGAGCAAAACCAATGGTAAGAGCTTTGGGCTGGGCGGCTTCCCTGATCTGGAAAATAAGTTTTGGGTTTTCATGACGCCTGGTCATATCGATATACATCCTCTGATGAAGGAATTCGGTCAGCTGGTCTTTCTGTTTCTGCCTTGTTTGCCAGATAATTTTATCATCAACATTATGAATCTTTCTCCAGTACTCTGGATTGGACTGATCATGCAGGAATCCTTCACCGAAAGTTGCCTTATAAAGCTGCTGCCATGATTTTGCAGTCCAGGTGGGGAAATGAACCCCGTTCGTGACATACCCTATATGAAGTTCATTCGCATAATATCCGGGATACAGAGGCTGAAGCATATCCCTTGTAACCCTGCCATGAATCCTACTTACTCCATTGATCTCCTGGGAACATTTTGCAGCAAGCACACTCATCGAATATTTCTCGTCGGGATTGTTTTCGACCATCTTGCCGAGATTTAGAAACTGTTCCCATTTGATGTTGAGATAATCAGGGTAATGAGAGAAATACCTTCTCATCATGTCTTCAGGAAAAGCATCATGGCCTGCAGGTACAGGGGTATGGGTTGTGAACAGGGTCGAAGACCTCACGACCTCCATTGCCTGGACAAACGTAAGTTTTTCGTTTTGGATAAGTTTGCGAAGCCTTTCCAGTCCTATAAAAGCTGAATGACCTTCATTACTGTGGTAAATATCAGGCTTAATTTTAAGGTTATCCAGCATCCTTATGCCTCCTATCCCCAGCACTATTTCCTGGCGGATGCGGTTTTCAAGGTCTCCTCCGTATAACTGATGCGTGATACTGCGGTAACTCTCGTCATTTTCTTCAATATCAGTGTCGAGGAGGTACAAGGGGATCCTTCCCACATCTACCCTCCATATCTTTGCGTATAACGTCCTGCCCGGGAGCGCAAAGGAGATCTTCTGCCAGTTACCATGTTCGTCCCGTACCGGAAAGATAGGCAGCTGGGAGAACTTCTGCGGTGTGTAATTTGCGATCTGGTCGCCGGCCGGGCTCAGAGTTTGCATAAAATAACCGTACCTGTACAGAAGGCCAACACCAACTAAGTTTACATTTGAATCGCTGGCTTCTTTGAGGTAGTCACCTGCGAGCATGCCCAATCCACCCGAGAAGATCTTTACGGTGTCGTGAAGCCCGTACTCCATGCTGAAATATGCGATCATTTCTTTAGGCTTATCGGCCGACTTGGCGATATAACTGTTAAACTTAGCTGTGACCTTTTCAAGACGGGCAATGAATTCCTCATTCTGGCTGAGATCGGTGAGTTCTTTGAACGACAGGGATTCAAGCAGGGCTATTGGATTGAATTTAAGCTCATACCATCTGTCGTGGTTGATCATTTCGAACAATTCAGCTCCTTCATAATGCCAGCACCACCATAGGTTTCTGGCAAGAAGGTCAAGGTTCGCAAGGTTTTCGGGCAATCTTTGTTTCACCAGAACTTTTTTCCACTCAGGCTTCACATCCGAGATGCTTTTGAGCGAAGGGGCAATGATCTGGGGTTGTTTTCCGGCATACAACTCTGCCCTTCCCAAAGACATATCAAGCGCTTTACTGAAGGCTTCATGGTAATTTGAAATCAGGTTTCCCCATAATGCTGACCTGGAAATCTCATAGGCCTTGATCCTGATCTTGATGATCTCCTTTTCGGTCTTCAGTGCACAATTAATAACAGTCTTTACTATCTCATCTATCACCTCACCATCGTTATCATCATCCCTGTCAATAACGGCAATGCAGTCTTTGATGTTCGGATAAAGATTCTTGACCCATTGGCCGAATCCGGTGAGGCTCGTGGTTATCGTTGGAATATGAAATGAAAGACTTTCCTGGGAGGAATACCCCCAGGGCTCATAGTAGGAAGGGAAAATTGTACCGTCGAAACCTACGAGAAGATCATAATAAGGCAGGTTAAAAACCCCATCTTTCCCGTTCATGATAGCGGGCACATAAAACAGTTTGACTTTGTCTTCGGCTCTGTTTTGGATCTTGCTTTGCTTTATTTTAGTAAGGATCCAGTCGTTATCCGGTTCGTTCAGGACATGTGTCAGATACTGTTCCGAACGGGGAGTATTATGTTCCTTCCTCGACATCCATTCGAGCAGTTCCTTCCTGGGGCCCGACTCATAAGCAGGAACAATGACAAAAGCAATAACACTCTCGGGAATACTGGCCTGGGAATTTATCCGGGACATAGCTTCTATAAACAGCTCATACCCCCTGTTCTTCTGTTCATGAGGGCCGCTGGTAAGTATCAGAATGCTGTTCCTGGATACCGGCTGGCCCGTAAGGGCTTCTGCAACCTGCATCAGCTTTGTCCTGGCTTCGGCCCTTTTCTGGTAGTAAGCTTCCTTAACCGGTACAAAGTCGTCTTCAAATCCGTTCGGAGTAATCACATCCGCAGTCCGCCCGAGAAAATGCTGACACTCATCATCTGTAAGTGAAGAAAGCGTGGTAAGGATGTCTGCTTCAACCGCAGTGGTCTTTTCCAGGGAATATTTTGAAACCAGACCAAATTGTTTGGCGATAGTATCACCATGGTACTGGTCAATATTTTTATACAGAGGAAGGTTGTTCAATGCGATATTTCTTCCAATCACGGTAGAATGTGCTGTGAACACCGTCCCTGACTGGGGCACTTTCTCCTTTACGTACAGAAGCCCTGTACCGCTGGTCCATTCATGAAACTGGCTGATTATTTTATCGTGATGGGAAAGGTTGTAATTGTAAAAACTTTCAATAACCTTCCCTGCAGCATACCCAAACAGGGCAGGTTCAAGATAATCCCATCCGCCCATGAGTGAATCAAGTTTGAACTGCTCCCAAAAATGCGATAGAATCTTGTCTTTATCTGAAAAGAAAGGTGTAAAATCGATCAGGAAAACCAAGGGTTTCCCAGGGATATTCCATCGACCTATTTTAAGGCGCAGCCCTTCGCTTTCAGCTCTCTCTCTCCAGGATTTGTAAAGGAATCTGTCTTCCTGGAATTCTGGGTTCTGGTGGGTTTCCTTCCACACATCAGGTCCAATAAGAATATAATTATCCCTGAGTTCCTCAACCATTGTAAGGCATTTCGTGGAAAGCACTGTGTATATTCCACCAACCTTATTACAGACCTCCCAGCTTACTTCAAAAATATAATCAGGGACAAGCTTTGATTCTTCTTTCACGGGTTAAAAATTAAATGTTCGTGAACCAGTAATTCTAATTCTGTTCTGCTGACCGGGGCTTTGATACTTTCTTTGTTTTTCCGGCCTGTTTTGGTTTAGCCGGTTTTTCAGCTTTTGCCTGTCCCTTCTTGCTTTCCTTCACAACTTTCGCCTTTATTCCGGCTTTGGCTTTCACCGGCTCTGCAACTACTTTTTTGCTTGCTTTGACAGCTTTCACCTTCACGTCCTTTTTAACGCTCTTCTTCACGTCTGCAGATGCTGATTTTATTGCTTTCCTGGTTGCTTTTGGTTTGACTGCGGATGACTTTTTCACCGTTTTACGGGCAGGTTTTTTCTCTTTCTTTACAGCATCGGAAGATGCAAGAGCAGCCTCAACCCTGATTGTAAAATCGGAGACCGCATTCATATAATTAATAAATGCATCATAAGGAGAGCCGTAAGGATTGAAGTGTTTATGGACTTCGCCTGCCGAGAACCATTTGGTTGACATATAATAAAAATGGTTGCTCGACTGGAGGTAACCCCAATCACGTAGAATAACGGGATCCTGGCATTTTTCAATGGCATCCGATAGGGAATAAAGCTTTGAAAATGCCTCGGTCTGCAGTTCATTCCCTTTCCATGCGGTAAGATCTCTTTCTTCATCGGCCCATGAGATGGCATAGGGCACGGATAATGCGCCCATTGGCTGAAGACGCTGATACAGTTCTTCGGGGGTGGCAAAGTTGAAATTGGATTTGCTAAACAAGGCCGAAGGCAGGTGATAGAAGAAATCAAAGATACCGGTCTCTTTCCACTGGTGCTCACCAATAGTTTCATAGTCCATGAAGAGATTGACCACTTCCTCATGAGGATCCATAGTGTTAAGCCAGCCAACAAATTTTTCGGCAGTGAGAGGCCATTCAGACCATTTCTGTTCGGAGAATCTGAACGAGACATCATCGCTCAGTCGGAAATTCCGAAGCAGTACCCTGAGTTTGGGGTTAAGGTTGTTGCAATAAATATAATTCGGACTTTTCCAACCAAGAATATGTTTTGCTCCTTCGGTAAGCATGGTATGGAACCCAAGGTTTGCAATAGTTTCGCCAATAGAGTCGCTGTAAATCAGTTCAGAATTTCGGAATGTCTGCGGTTTTTGACCGAAAAGCTCCTCTACCCGTTTGTTATGTGATTCCACCTGCCTTACAAACTCTTTCTCACTGCCAAGGGAAGCAAGGGAATGATATTCCGTTTCGGAAATGAATTCCACGCAACCGGTAGCCGCAAGCTGCCGGAAACTTTGAATTACCTCCGGAACATACTGGGTAAACTGGTCTAAAGCAGTGCCCGATATGGAATAACTTACCTTGAAGGCTTTTCCAAACTCATTGATCAGCTGGAGCATCATACGGTTAGCCGGTAAGTAACACTTTTCAGCAACCCTCCGGATGATATGCCGGTTTTGATAATCATCGTAATAATAATGGTCATTGCCGATGTTAAAAAACCTGTAAGTCCGCAGCCTGTAAGGCTGATGAACCTGAAAATAAAGACATACTGACCTCATAAATCGATATAAATTTTAATGGCCTGTTGCATTGTTATACACTTCAAGAACTTTTAATGCCGCGTTTTCCCAGATGAGGCTGTCGACTTCAGATTTCCCATACCTGGCAAACATTTTCCTCAACCCGTCATAATGAAGTATGCCATAGATTGCGTCGGCAAGGGCATCTATATCCCAGAAATCTACTTTTAAAGCATGCTGAAGGACTTCGGCAACGCCTGATTGTTTGGAGATCACCACAGGCACGTTGGTCCTCATGGCTTCAAGTGGTGATATTCCGAAAGGTTCCGAAACGGAAGGCATTACATAAACATCACTCATGGCAAACATCTTGTCTACTTCGGCTCCTGCAAGGAAGCCCGTAAAATGGAAACGGGTACCCATCTTCAGTTGGGCCACCCTCCGTATCATCCTGTTAAGGAGGTCCCCCGAACCAGCCATTACAAACCTGACATTCGGATCGCGCTTCAGCACTTTGTGTGCAGCCTCAACAAAGTAATCAGGGCCCTTCTGATAAGTCACCCTGCCGAGGAATGTAACTATTTTCTCCCTCACATGCTTTGTAACATCATCCATCTCGGGTTTATCAACCGGTTCAACGGCATTGTGCACGGTAAACACCTTTTCTGATGGAATGCCATAGCGTTCAATAACGATCTGCCGGGTAAAATTGCTGACAGTGATCACCCTGTCGGCTTCCTCCATACCATTACGCTCTATATCATACACCACCTGGTTTACATTTTCGCCCGAACGGTCGAATTCAGTGGCATGAACATGCACGACAAGCGGTTTCCCGCTGATCTTCTTGGCAGCAATACCAGCAGCATAAGTGAGCCAGTCGTGTGCGTGGATCACGTCATAATCGAACTTCTTTGCGACTGAAAGAGCGACGAGGGCATACCGGGAAACCTCTTCCATGAGGTTGGCCCCATACTTTCCTGAAAACTGGTACTTGCGATCAAACACCGAATGCGTCTTAGGCTTTTTACCCGTAATTTCTTCAGAATACCATTTCTCAAATTCCTCGGGATCAAGATACGGAATCAGGTTCGATCCCACTTCCATATAACTGATCTTCTCACGAAATTCCTCGGTCATAGTCTGGGTAAAGTCCAGTTCAATATCTGAGGCATTGATCAGCCTGAAGCCATCCTGTGACTCATCTCCGAATGACTTTGGCACAATGAAGATCACCTCCACGCCATGTTTGGCAAGGCCTTTCGTCAGTCCAAAACAGGCCGTGCCAAGGCCACCGGTGATATGGGGCGGGAACTCCCACCCAAACATGAGTACTTTCATAGAAACTCAGATTTATTTGGATTGGTCATATATTTCAATCAACCATTTAACTCGCAACAATTCGGCAACACTGTCGGCATATGACACTGCTCCCCTGGGTGTGTGAGGAGGGTCTCCGTCGAAAATTTCACTGATGGTCCCTATACCATATTCTGTTAATACGGATTCAAAACCTGCATATAAATTCTTGATCAGGGAAAGTCCGCTTTTACCGTGGATCTTCAGATATCCTTCGGCAAAGTGCCCAAGGAGCCAGGGTCTCACTGTCCCCTGGTGATAGGCTATATCCCGATCCTGAGGAACTCCTGTATATATCCCTTTATACACAGGACTTTTCGGTGTGAGGGTGCGTATCCCTCTGGAGGTAAGAAGTTCCTGCCGAACACGGCTCAGTACATCCTTTCGCATTTCTTCGGTGATGGGAGAAAACGGCAGCGAAGTGGCAAACAGCATATTAGGCCTTACCGTCCAGTCTTTATACTCCCCATCAATATAGTCCGCAAGATATTTCTTATCAGGATTCCAGAAAGCATCGATAAACGATTGGGAAATCTTTTCCGGTAAATCAGACCATTCATCAAGAAATTCACGGTCTCCGGCCATCTCTGCGCTTTCAACAGCAAAACAAACCGCGTTATACCAAAGGCTGTTGATCTCAACAGCCTTGCCAGTCCTGGGTGTCACAGGTTTTCCATAAGCGACAGAATCCATCCAGGTCAGCGCCATTCCATGCATACCGGCGTAGATCAGGCCGTCAGAATCCATATGTATGTTAAATTCAGTCCCGTCACGATACCCTTTCAGGATCTGAATGATTTTTTTTCCGTATTCTTTCCAGGTTTTTTTCTCAGTATTTGTGAACATGGCATATTGCTGCAAAGCCCAGATAAACCAAAGAGAGGGATCAGCAGCATGGTATGTGATATTGTTCCCCGATCCGAAATGAGGCATCAGAGGGCCTTTCATCTCAGCAACCATAGTATCGATGATCGCTTTTGCAGTTTTATATTCACCAGTAACCAGCAGCAAACCCGGAAGAGAAATGAAGGTATCCCTGCCTGAACGTGTAAACCATGGGTATCCGGGCAGAAGAGAAGTTTTATTTCCCCTACGGATAATGAATTGCTGGGCTGCGTTCACCAGACAATTTTCAAAAGTATCCCTGGGTGTGCGGTTTTTCAACTCGGCTGTGTATGCCCTTTTGATACCCGGCTGGGATATCTCCTGGGTGCCGGCACAGAAATAAATGCTTTCGCCGGTTTTAATCTCAACTTCGAAAAATCCGGGGTTGTACAGATCCTCCTGAAATTCATATCCCCTTTCCATCTCCTCCTGGTATTCAATGTTGTGATACCAGTCGGGAACATGAACATATTCGCTCTCCTTCGAGATCTGCATATAAAGATCAGTATACCCTTGATACATCCTCACTTTGATACCACCCGGAGCCTTTTCGAATTTCTTGTCGGCAAAGATATTTTCCCTGGTCAACGTATGATAATTCCTGAATGCAAGGAATGGTCTGAGCCTGAGTTTGGTCGGCGAATGAGCTTCAACAAGAGTGTATTTTATGATGACCCTGTCCTCCTTCGAATCAAACAGGCTTTCCCTGGTTAGCACCGCCCCCCCTACACGGAACGTTAGCTTTGGGAAAGGGTCGGCTGTGAAATCCCTGATATATTTATGTCCTTTGGGATTATAAATATTCCCGGGATATTTATGGATGCCAAGGTTAAACTCGGCATCCCTCTGAATGATCGTTTCATCCACCGTCGAAAGCAATACATGCATATCATGGTCTATTCCCGGCTGAGGGGTAACAAGTAACCCATGATACTTTCTGGTATTGCAATTTACAATGGTCGTGTTGGCATATGAACCGGCGCGGTTCGACCGGAGCATTTCGCGCTTCAGCGAATACTCCAGGTTAATAAGCTGGTATTTATCGAAATTAATATAACTCATTTCACCATTCTCCTGCAAAATTCAAATATAAACTAAAATTTCCGGCAGCGCAAAAATACGATAAATTTAGCGGCTGCGTTATTATATGAAGCTTACGCCAGGTTAAATTTTTATAAATTGCAAAGCAAACACGGCCCATGCATAACAAGAATCGCAGCCTTCTGATCGTTTTCAGCCTGATCCTCCTGGCTTTCTCCTGGTCATGCCGCAAAACAGAAAAAGTCGATTCAAGCCCTTCACTGGTCCTGTCTTTCTCAACGGATACCGTCATGTTCGATACCGTAATAGCAACCGTTGGGTCGGTCACAAAAAGGCTTCTCGTTTATAACCACAACAGTAATAAAGTCATTGTTTCCCAGATCCAGTTGGGCGGCGGGTCGGCTTCAATGTATCGTATCAACGTTGATGGTACGCCGGCCTTATCATTGCAAAACATTGAAATAGCAGGAAAAGACAGCATTTTCATTTTTGTTAAAGTGACCGTCAACCCGAACGACAAAAATGCACCTTTCATTGTCAGCGACTCAATCCTGTTTACAACCAACGGGAACAAGCAGATTGTTCAGCTTGCCGCCTGCGGACAGAATGCCGATTTTAATATTAAGAAAACGTTGAAAGGAAACCAGGTGTGGGACAGTCTTAAAGCACATGTAATATATGGATTCCTCAGGATAGATACCGGAGCCACACTGACCATCATGCCAGGTACCAAAGTGTACCTGCATAAAAATGCCTACCTGGCGGTTTCCCATGAAGCTTCACTGAATATCGCAGGTCAGTGGGATCATCCTGTCAGAGTACAGAGCGACCGTTTGGACACTTATTACCGTGATCTTCCCGGACAATGGGAAGGTATTTACCTTGAGCGAGGCAGCAGGAATAATTCGTTTAACTATGCGATCATCAAGAACGGGAATTACGGGTTGACAGTAGATTCACTTGTTCCGGGTTCCGACCCTAAGCTCACACTCTATGGTACGATCATACAGAATATGGTTTATGACGGAATCTATGCATACTCCACATCTATTGTGTCGGCCAACTGTATCATCGGCAACTGCGGTTCAGCAGCATTGAGGATAGAGAAAGGAGGAAGTTATGACTTCCGACAGCTTACGGTCGGAAATTATTGGACGGCCGGAGTACGCAGTGTCCCTTCAATTATTTTAAGCAACTTCACTTATGATTCTATCGGGAATAAGATACCGAATGACCTTGTGAAAGCATATTTCGGGAATTCACTTGTGTATGGTACCGAAACAGATGAAATCAGGCTTGACAGCGTAACAACAGCCGGTTTCTTCTACATGTTCGACCATGCCATTCTAAAAACTTCCATGAAGGTCAGTAACCCCAATCACTACCTTGAATGTATTACCAATTTTGACCCTCAATTCATTAGCCCGGAGAAATATGATTATGAAATAGACAGCACTTCTCCTGCCATTAATTACGGTGTGCCTATGGGTGTGATCAACGATATCAGGGGGATTGTCAGACCCGCTTCGCCCGCTCTCGGGGCATACGAGTATTTTAAGAAACCATAACTGATGTACATTATCTCCCAAGGGCTTTTACCATCGCCGACCCCAGGTCAGCAGGTGAATCCACAACATGAATTCCGCATTCCCTGAGAATTGCCTTTTTGGCTTCGGCGGTATCGGCTTTACCCCCAACGATGGCTCCTGCATGGCCCATAGTACGGCCCTTAGGGGCAGTAGCTCCTGCAATAAAACTTACTACCGGTTTTGTGCCATGCTCTTTGATCCAGTAGGCAGCATCCGTTTCCATATTCCCCCCTATTTCACCGATCAGGATAATGCCTTTGGTCTCGTCATCCTGCATGAAGAGTTGGACTGCTTCTTTTATCGTCGTGCCAGGGATAGGGTCGCCTCCAACACCTATCATTGTTGTTTGTCCGAGATCGACTTTGGTAATCTGATCAACCGCTTCATAGGAAAGTGTTCCCGATCGGGATACAATGCCAATACAGCCTTTTTTGTGGATGAAGCCCGGCATGATCCCTATCTTTGTGTGAGGGGGTGTTATAATACCAGGGCAATTTGGTCCTATCAATCTAACATTCTGGCATTTAAGATAGTCCTTGACGGCAATCATATCAATTACGGGGATTCCTTCGGTGATGCATACAATAAGCTTTATGCCCGAATCTGCGGCTTCCACAATCGCATCGGCAGCCATCGGGGGAGGGACGAATATGACCGAGACGTCGGCTGACGTGGCTTTGACTGCATCTGCAACAGTATTGAAGACCGGGCGGCCAAGATGTATTGTTCCGCCCTTACCCGGAGTTACTCCTCCAACTACATTGGTTCCGTATTCAATCATCTGCCCCGCATGAAATGATCCTTCATGCCCCGTAAAGCCCTGCACCAGGACTTTGGAATGCTCGTCAACAAGTATGCTCATGGAAATTATTTTCATGCCAAAATTAACGTCTTTTCAAACAATGGCAAGTTTTATTTGATATTTTTGTACCTATGCTTCGACTTTCATTTCAGGATACAATATGTGCAATCTCAACTGCTCCGGGGGTTGGAGCCATTGCAGTTGTGCGCATTTCAGGACCTCAAACATTCGAGACCCTTGAAACGATCTTCAGACCCTCGAATAAAAAAACAAACCTCCGAAAGGCTGCCTCCCACACAATCCACCATGGTCTTATTCATACTGATGAAGGACCTTTGGACGATGTGCTCCTGAGTATTTTCCGCTCCCCAAATTCCTATACCGGTGAAGATGTCGCTGAGATCTCGGTGCATGGCTCCGCCTATCTCCAGCGCAGGATCATGGAAGTTTTTCTTGATCATGGACTGCGGATGGCAGGTCCCGGCGAATTCACGCTGAGAGCATTTATGAACGGAAAACTGGATCTCACCCAGGCCGAAGGGGTGGCTGATGTGATTGCAGCCCATTCCAAAGTTTCACATGAACTTGCTTTTTCCCAGCTCAGAGGTGGGTTTTCGGGTAAGCTTAAATCGCTGCGCAATCAGCTTATCGACTTCGTTTCCCTTCTGGAACTCGAACTTGATTTCAGTGAAGAGGATGTGGAATTTGCCGACCGCAGCAGGCTGATTGGCCTGGTAAGGGTCATCAGGACCGAGATTGCTTCACTGGTAGAATCCTTCAGCTTAGGGAACGTGATCAAAACTGGTATTCCCGTAGCCATTATCGGGAAGCCGAACGCCGGAAAGTCGACCCTTCTGAATGCCATTCTCAATGAGGAAAAAGCCATCGTGTCTGATATACCGGGGACAACCAGGGATGCAATAGAGGATACCATAGTAATCGGAGGATATAGCTTCAGGTTCATCGATACTGCCGGATTAAGGGCGGCCGAGAATGAGATTGAAAGCTTGGGTATTGAAAGAACCTGGCAAAAGATCGGCGAATCAAGCATAGTGCTCTATGTTTTTGATGCAACGAAAGAATCATTCGAAGATGTCGTGAGCGCACTGGAAGATTTTAAAGATATTGCCGACCATCCTACCCGGCATCTGATCCTTGTTGGCAACAAACTTGATAAAGTAAAAAAACTGCCTAAAGGCTTTACTTCTTTCCTTAGCCAGGAAACCATCTTTGTTTCTGCAAAACGGCATGAAAACATTCACCAGATAGCCGAAAGCCTGGTGAGTAAAGTCAGTTTAAGCGGCATTAACGACGGACTGGTCATCTCAAACAGCAGGCATTATGAGGCATTGCAACACTCACTATCAGCTCTGACCGAGGCAGAGAACGGGCTGGAGCAAAATATTCCGGCCGACCTTCTTTCAAGCAATGTCCGCAATGCTTTGTATTACCTTGGTGAAATCAGCGGTGAGATCACGACGGATGATATATTGGGGAATATTTTTTCCAGGTTCTGCATCGGAAAGTAAGCCCGCAAAGCCTCCCGTTACCATTACTTAATGAACATCGTAAATAAAAATAAACTGGTGAAAAAAACTAAACTTCTTAACGCTCTCTGCCGATTTTCCTTTATCACGTTAACATATTAATAA
>JAPLDL010000008.1 GCA_026391735.1 Bacteroidota bacterium
CGTACCGACCTCGAGGAAGAGACGATCAATGAGGTCATTCGCATATTAAAAGCTGAGTTCGAATAAAAATTCATAATTTTGCCGCATGAGTGAAGGCGCAGTAACGGTCAGGTTAAGCAAAGCCGCGAGAGAATTCAATATCGGTATAAGTACCGTCGTGGAATACCTTTCCAAGAAAGGGTTTACCGTTGACCGTGATCCCAATGGCAAGCTAAACGAAGAGATGTATAATCTCCTTAAGAAAGAATTTGCCACTGAAAAACAGGTGAAGGAAGAAGCCAAGAAGATAGAACTTGCGTTTACTTCCCACCAGACTATTACCATAGAAGATAAAAAGAGCGCGACCAAGGAAAGGGAAAAGGAACGTGAGGACCTTTTCATAAAGAATGTTTCGCTTGACTATGACAAAAGGCAGATGGAACCCCCGCGTAAGCCCAAGGAAGCTCCTGTAAAGGAAGTACCGCAGGAGCCGGCCATGCCTGAACCTAAACCTGCTGAAGCTGTCAAACCAGTTGTAGAAAAAGCAAAACCTGCAGAACCAGCAGGTAAGGAAGAGAAAAAACCGGCTAAAAAAGTCGCTGCTGAGATTCCAACCGATGAAAAAGCAGAAGATCTCAACCAGGAATCATCTGAGAAAGAGACTAAAAAGCATACAAAAAAAACAAAGGAAGAAGCAGGGGAACCTCCTTTAGAAATAAAGGAAGAGAAACAAAACAAGGGAGTCGGGGAACTAAAGATCGTCGGCAAAATGGACCTTGGGACTTTCGAGAAAAAACCCTCAAAGAAGGTTAAAGCAAAGACAGAAGCTCCAGCTGTTGTTTCACCGGAAGAACCCGCAACGGTTGAAGCTGCTGAAATCCTGCAGGAGCCTGAAGCAGCCCCGCCTGAAATGGAAATTCCGGCCGAATTGCCTGCCGGGGAAGCCATTGACCTTAATTTTCTTCCTACTGCGAAGATCAAACTTGAAGGGCCTACCATTCTGGGTTCAATGATCCTCCCTGAACCGAAAAAATTTGAAAAGAAAAAACAACTTGTCGCCTCTTCTTCTGATGACTCGATCAAATCAAAAAAGAAGAAGCGCAAACGCATAAAACGTGCCGACGAAGGACCTGAGGCTCCCAAGACTGATAAACCTCATTTCACCAAGGATAAAAAATATACAAGGGAAATTCAGAAACCTGAAGTAACCCAGGAAGATATCGAGCGCCAGATCAAGGAAACACTTGCCCGGCTAAGTCCTACCGGTAAATCCAAAGCTTCGAAATACCGCCGGCAGAAAAGGGAAGAGGTCAGTCAGAAACTTCAGCAGGAACAGGAGCGCATCGAAGAAGGCAAAAAAGTGATCAAGGTCACCGAATTTGTAACTGCCAACGAACTTGCCAATATGATGCATGTAGCAGTGACCGAGATCATCTCAACCTGTATGTCGCTTGGGCTGTTTGTGTCGATCAACCAGAGGCTGGATGCCGAGACCCTTACACTTGTAGCCGACGAATTTGGTTATAAACTGGAGTTTGTAAGTGTCGAAGTGCAGGAAGCCATCGACGGACATAATGTGGAGGATAATCCCGACGATATCCGCGACCGGGCTCCGATAGTAACGGTCATGGGGCATGTTGACCACGGAAAAACCAAACTGCTTGATTTTATCCGCTCCACAAATGTGGTTGCAGGTGAAGCCGGCGGTATTACACAGCACATCGGGGCCTATGAAGTCGTGCTTGATAACGGGAAAGCCATTACTTTCCTTGATACCCCGGGTCATGAAGCGTTTACCGCTATGCGTGCTCGCGGCGCCAAAATTACCGACGTTGCTATTATTGTTATTGCTGCTGATGAAACAGTAATGCCTCAGACAAAAGAAGCTATCAACCATGCTATGGCTGCCGGTGTTCCCATTGTTTTCGCAATCAATAAAATTGATAAGGCTAACTCCAACCCCGAAAAGATACGCGAAGAGCTGTCAAAAATGAATGTCCTTGTCGAGGAATGGGGAGGTAAATACCAGACCCAGGAAATATCGGCAAAGACAGGATTGAATATAAACATTTTGCTTGACAAAGTGCTGCTCGAGGCTGAGATGCTAAATCTGAAAGCAAATCCTTCGCGTCTTGCCATTGGAACGGTTATTGAATCCTCACTCGACAAAGGCCGTGGGTACGTTGCGAAACTCCTGGTCCAGAACGGGACCATGCATATCGGCGACATTGTTCTTGCCGGAGCCACCTACGGAAGGATCAAAGCCATGTATAACGAACGCAACCAGCCGATCAAAGAGGCAGGGCCTTCTGCACCGGTGCTCATGCTTGGACTTAACGGAGCACCCCAGGCAGGCGACAGCTTCAATGTGATGACTGATGAAAAAGAGACTAAGAATATTGCAACCAAAAGGCTCCAGCTTCAGCGTGAACAGGGCCTGAGGACACAGAAACATATCACCCTGGATGAGATTGGACGCAGGATTGCCATCGGGGAATTCAAGGAACTCAACATTATCGTCAAAGGAGATGTGGACGGTTCCGTGGAAGCGCTTTCCGATTCTCTGCTTAAACTGACCAACGAAGAAGTTGCTGTGAATGTGATCCATAAATCTGTGGGACAGATCACCGAATCGGATGTACTGCTTGCTTCGGCATCCAATGCAGTCATTGTCGGTTTCCAGGTGCGCCCATCGGTGAGCGCCCGCAAACTGGCTGAAGCTGAACAGATCGACATCCGCCTGTATTCCATCATCTACCAGGCTATTGAAGAGATCAAATCAGCAATTGAAGGTATGCTGGCACCCGAGATCGAGGAAAAGATCACGTCCAATATCGAGATCAGGGAAGTGTTCAAGATCACCAAGGTTGGCACTGTTGCCGGTTGTATGGTGCTTGATGGAAAGATAACCCGCCAAACCACAATCCGTGTTATCAGGGATGGTATCGTGGTTTATACAGGAAAACTCGGCTCCCTGAAGCGTTTTAAGGATGATGCAAGGGAAGTTAGTTCGGGGTTTGAATGCGGATTGAATATTGATAATTTCAACGACATCAAGGTAGGTGATATCATCGAGGGCTACGAACAGATCGAGATCAAGAGAAAACTGTAATTAATCGAGCTGCAGGGTCTGCAGCCTGTCGGGTCCAATAGAGACTGTATCTATGGGCAATTCAACAAAATTTTCAATAAACCTGATATAGTCTTTCATCGGCTGGGGAAGGTCATTTATACTGTTGACCAAACTCAGATCGGAATTCCATCCCTCAAGTTCTGTATACTGGGGTTCAAGCCCATCCGAAGACAGTTCAAAAGGATAAGAGCCGAGCAGCTTGCCCGATTCTTTGTAAGCGATACAAACACCCAGTTTCTCAAAAGGGTTCAGTACATCGGCCTTCATCATGATAAGGCTGTCGACCCCGTTAAGCATGATGGAATATCTGAGCGCAGGCAGGTCAAGCCAGCCGCAACGCCTGGGCCTCCCGGTCGTAGAGCCGAATTCCTTTCCTCTTTCTCTGAGTTTGTTCCCGGTTTCATTGAGAAGCTCGGTAGGAAACGGTCCACTCCCTACCCTTGTGCAGTATGCCTTGAACACGCCAAATACTTTCCCGATATTGTGAGGCGATACGCCCAGCCCTGTGCAAACCCCGGCCGCGACAGTACTTGAAGAAGTCACAAATGGATATGAACCAAAATCCACATCAAGCATAGTCCCCTGGGCGCCTTCAGCTAAAACTGAGCGACCCTCGACCAGGCATTTATTGATAAACACTTCGGCATCGACTACCTTGAGATCCTTCATCTTTTCAATGGACTCAAACCACTGAACTTCATATTCGCTGAAAGGAAGCCCGTCGAGAGTGAAACTGTTGAGGTCAAAACCATAGGAATTCACGGTCTTCAGGTGCAAATCCTTCAGGCTGTCATACATTTTGCGAAAATTCGGATAGCATATATTGCCAACCCTTATTCCGTTCCTGGCATATTTATCAGTATAGGTGGGGCCTATCCCTTTCAGGGTCGATCCGATCTTGGCATCTTTCTTGGCCGTTTCAAATACTGCATCAAGTAAGCGGTGGGTCGGCAGGATAAGGTGGGCACGGTTTGCAATCAGGAGATTCTCTTCGGGCTTCATCCCTGCTTCCCTTAGCTTATCGATCTCCCTGAACAGGATTACTGGATCTATTATGACTCCATTACCGATAACATTCATGGAATTCCTGTGAAAAATACCGGAGGGTATGGTATGCAGGATGAATTTCTTGCCATCGAATTCAATCGTGTGCCCGGCATTTGGGCCTCCCTGAAATCGTGCAATTACATCATACTTTGGAGAAAACACATCCACAATCTTTCCTTTGCCTTCGTCGCCCCACTGGAGCCCGAGGATCACATCAACCTTCATCTGAAAATATTTTATTTTTTGGACCTTGCCTGACCGTAAAAAGTTAGGGAGTAACTTATAACCTCAACATTAAAAAGCTTTTCCACATGTTCCCTGATCTCCTCTATGCGTGGATTATAGAATTCAAGCACTTCACCGCTGTCGTTGAAAATAAAATGATCATGCTGTTTGAACAGGTTTGATTTCTCAAACTGTGCATAATTAGTTCCGAACTGATGTCTTGTGACCAGTCCGCAGTCAAGCAGCAACTCAATCGTATTATATAACGTGGCACGGCTTACCCTGTATTTGTGATTTTTCATCCGGATATACAGGGTCTCGATATCAAAATGCCCGTCGGTAGCATAGATCTCCTTTAATATTGTATATCTCTCAGGCGTCTTTCGATGGCCATGCTTTTCGAGATATTCCGTAAAAAGCTTACGAACATTTTCAAAGGTATCTTCGGATGGCTTTTTCATTATATTACTTTAAATTTGGAGTAAAGGTATAAAATTAAAATTATTTAGAACAAATAAAAATTAAAATTTAATCCACCCGTCTTACTGAAGTAACCCCTTCAATATCCTTTAATTTGTCCAGTACATCTTCAAGGGTGTTTGCATCACGCACGAAAAGCCGGATCTGCCCTTCGGTGATTCCATTATCGGCTTGAATGTTTAACGACTGGATGTTCAGGTTAAGTTCATTGGAAATGATCCTGGTAATTTCGTTGATAAGACCTTTTTTATCTATCCCGTTTACACGGATACAGGTGAGAAATGAAATAAACTCGTTGTTTGTCCAGTTCAGTTTTACAAACCGGGTCCCGTATTGTGATATCATTTCCAGAGCCCGTGTACATTTCGTACGGTGGATCATCATTGGGCTTTGTTCCGATGCCATCAGCCCTACCACCTCATCGCCCGGAATCGGGTTACAGCAAGGGGAAATCTGGTACCCGTACTGGGTTACATCTCCCTGCACCTCTTCACCCAGGTATTTCTGCTTGGGATCATTCAATGAAGCCGTCCTGCCCCCGGGCTCCTGGGGCATTATCTCCTTATCCTTCTTTGAAGTGCGTGAAACATAGTTTATCCAACCGTTCCTGTAGTTCGAAGCCGCAAATATTTTAACATCTTTAAGTCCGATTATATCCGTTGCAGCCGAATAATATAAATCTATCAGGGTTGGGAAATTATTGACTGTCTGAAATTGCTTTATCTGCTCATGCTTGAATTCGACATTAAATTGAAGGAACCATTTTTCAAGTTTTTCCCTTCCCTGCTTGCTGAATTTCTTTTTCTCCTCTTTAACAGCCTGTTTGATATTTGATTTCGCCCTGGTGGTAACAACATAGGTCAGCCACTCTTCCTTGGGGGTTTGCTTACTTGAGGTTATCACTTCAACTTGTTGGCCATTCTTAAGGGGATGGTTAATCGGGACCAGTTTCTTGTCAACTTTTGCCCCGATACAGGTATTCCCGAGTTCGGAATGGATGGCATAGGCGAAGTCCAGCACTGTTGAATTGGCTGGCAGTATACGCATTTCACCTGAAGGGGTAAACACCGAGATCTCATCAAGGAAGAAAAAGCCTTTGACATCATCAATAAAGGAGATAGCATCCGCATCGGGCGACTCTATCATTTCCTTGATGCGGTCAAGCCAGTTATCCAGTTTGCTGCTGATGTTGAATGATTCTTTGTATTTCCAGTGGGCTGCATATCCCCTCTCAGCAACTTCGTCCATTCTTTTTGATCTGATCTGGATCTCGACCCAATGCCCGGTATGCCCCATCACGGTTGTGTGAAGTGCCTCGTAACCATTGGCCTTGGGGATTGAGATCCAGTCGCGGAGCCTGTCCATGTTGGGGAGGTAATGATCGGTAACGATAGAATAGACTTTCCAGCAATCCGATTTTTCGCTTTCAATCAAGGTATCGATCACTACACGGATAGCAAAAATATCATAGATCTCCTCAAAAGGAACTTCTTTTTTCTTCATTTTCTGCCAGATGGCGGCAATCGATTTCTCCCTTGCTTTTATAGTAAATTTAAAGCCTTGCTGGATAAGGTCTTTCCGGATCGGGTGAATGAATTTGCTTACAAACCTGCTTCGTTCCCGGGCCGATGACCTTAGTTTGCTTGTAAGGGTTTCATAAACATCGGGTTCGGTATATTTCAGGGCAAGGTCTTCCAGTTCGCTTTTTATGGCATGAAGTCCCAGGCGGTGAGCCAGGGGGGAATAGAGAATGATGGTTTCGGAGGAGATCTTAAGCTGTTTATCAACAGGGAGTGCATCGAGGGTCCTCATGTTATGCAGACGGTCGGCAAGCTTTATCAGAATCACCCTTACGTCATCAGAAAGGGTCAGAAGCAGTCTCTTGAAATTTTCGGCATGGATTGAAGTAGTACTCTTGTCAAAAATACCTTTGATCTTAGTGAGGGCATCAATAATGGACGTGACCTTGTCACCAAACAATCCGCGGATGTCCTCTATGGTATATTCAGTATCCTCTACAACATCATGCAGAAGTGCGCAAACCACTGAAGTGGCGCCCAGCCCGATCTCTTCCACGCAAATTGTAGCAACCCCGAGAGGGTGGAAAATATACGGTTCCCCGCTTTTCCTGCGCATATCCCGATGGGCTTCAAGAGCAAGGCGGAAAGCTTTGCGGACAATTTTCCTGTCATCGGGGTTTCTTGGCTTCCACAGCCTCAGCAGGTTCCTGTAACGTTTTAGTATTTCCTTGTTCTCCGATTCCAATATCGCTGTGGCCATCATACGCAAAGCACTCTATAGTCCTGCAAAAATAACGTAAAATTTAGAATGAATTGAAATAAGATTTAGCCTGAAAAGCTGAACCCTGAGCTGTAAAATTAGTACTTTTGGGATCCTATATAATCCGGTTCATGCCGAATAGACTCTCTCTTCGATCGCGTTGTTTGTTGTTCCTGGCTCTTCTGACCTTGCCGGCCCGCCTTTTTGCCACACACCAGCGCGCTGCCGAGATCACCTTCAGGCACATCGGGGCCCTCACTTACGAGATAACCCTCATCTCATATACATACACTCTTAGTCCCGTCAACGCATCCAGAGACTATCTGCAGATAAACTGGGGTGATGGCACTTCAGATCTGATACCCCGGGTCCAGTCTCTTTTTTTACCTGATACAATAAGGTATAACAAATATATAGGGCAGCATACATTTGCTGGTCCTTCTACTTTTGTTATCTCATGTGAAGACCCGAACCGGAATTTCGGCATTATGAACATACCCAATTCGGTTAACATCCCTATGTTCATTTACTCTGAACTGACGATCAGTCCTTATATGCAGCCTGACAACTCCCCTATCCTTCTGGTCCCTCCTGTAGATAATGCCTGCGTAGGCCAGCCTTTTTACCATAACCCCGGAGCCTATGACCCCGACGGAGACAGCCTCTCCTATAAACTTGTTACCTGCCTTGGTTTCCATGGCATGCCCATTCCAGGTTACACTCTCCCTCCTCCGGATAATTCCTGCCATATCAACCCGCTTACAGGCGATTTTTCATGGATATCCCCTGAACAGCAAGGGGAGTATAATATAGCTATACTGATAGAGGAATGGAGGGACGGGATCAGAATAGGATCCGTGGAACGCGATATGCAAATTCATGTTGTTGCCTGTAATGATCACCCTCCGGTGATCGATTCTATTGCCGACACCTGCGTGGAAGCAGGCCACACAATGAGATTTCCCGTTACCGCCCACGACCCCGATACCCTTAACATCGTGACTCTCACCGCCCTCGGCGGACCGTTTATCCTTTCGCTCAGCCCGGCCTATATGACTCCCGACACTGCCCAGGGACAAGGTCATGTCTCAAGCATTTTTCACTGGCCGACCATTTGCAGACATGTAAGAAAAAAACCTTACCAGGTATATTTCAAGGCCCAGGACGATGGCTCTCCCGTAAGACTTGTAGATATTAAATCTATGAATATCCTTGTGATCGGCCCGAGACCGATGAACCTGGGAACAGCTCCTGCAGGAAACGATATAAACCTTACCTGGGACACTTATTCCTGCACCAATGCCAAAGGATTCTACGTCTACCGGAAATCGGATTCAACGGGCTATATTCCTGGCTACTGCCAGACCGGTGTACCCGCATATCTCGGTTATTCGAGGATCATGGTGATCAACGATATTACAGCTACCAGTTACCTTGATGATAATAACGGTGCAGGATTGAACCGCGGGATAAAATACTGCTACCTTGTGACTGCTTTCTTCCAGGATGGAGCCGAAGGATACGCTTCCAATGAAGCCTGCGCCGAACTGAAAAAAGACATTCCTGTCATAACCAACGTAAGCATCAATACTACCGATCTTAACCAGGGGTCTATTTACCTTGCATGGTCAAAACCTACTCAAATGGATACCATACAGGCCCCGGGCCCATACAAATACCTGATCTACCGGTCCAGGTCAGACAATCCTCAGCAATATGTTATTATTGACTCCCTGTTCAATCTTAACGATACTTTAAAAACGGATACCTTACTGAATACAGTTGGTTATTCTTTCCGGTACAGGATCGACCTGTACAATCTCACCCCGGGGAAAACATTCTTTATGGGATCTTCGCAGCCAGCCTCTTCCATGTACCTGAGGTTATCGCCTTCCGATAAAAAAATGCGTATGTACTGGTCCAATGATGTTCCATGGAACAATAATACGTTTGCAATATACCGCAGCGATGCCTTCAGCGGCAGCTATGATTCGGTCGGGTTTTCGGTAAAGCCTTTCTATATTGACCGCTTACTTATTAACGGCACGGCATATTATTATAAAATTAAAAGCCGGGGGGCTTATTCCTCGGGAGGATTTATCGTTCCGATCATTAACTTGTCTCAGAAAACAGGAGGCGTACCGGTTGATAATGATCCGCCTTGTCCGCAAAAATTAAGCGACTCGGTCATCTGCAAGGATTTTACCAATTATTTGCGCTGGAGCAACCCGGGAGATACCTGCGGTAAGGATATTGCCAAATATTATATTTATTTCAGTCCGTCATCAGGGATACAGCCCGCCCTGATCGATTCAATACTGAACCCTTACGATACCTTTTATATTCATAAGCAAGCCAATTCGGTGGTAGGATGCTACAGTGTTATTGCCATTGATTCGGCCGGGAACCGCAGTGATTTCAGCAATACGCTTTGCGTGGATTACACAGCCTGCCCATTGTATACCCTGCCTAATTTCTTTACTCCCAACGGAGACGGGTATAACGACCTGTTTGTTCCTATCACGAATTCATCTGTGGATCATGTAGATATGAAAATCTTTAATCGCTGGGGCAGAATCGTTTATAAAACCTCCGATCCTGAAATTAACTGGGACGGTAATGATATCAATACCAAATCGGCCTGTGCCGATGGCACCTACCTTTTCATCTGCGATGTTTACGAGATTACGCTCTCGGGGATACAGCAGCGGACGATACAAGGAAGCATCACCTTGCTGCGATAGCCGGGAATCGGGAGCGGGGAGCGGGGAGCGGGGAGCGGGGAGCGGGGAGCGGGGAGCGGGGTACTGGAGACTGGGCTCGGCGTTCCGGGCCCTGGGTTCAAGACCTTATCTGGTGCCTGGTACCCAGTACCCGGAGACTGGTGCCTCAAATCGGGATCACGGTTCACAATTACCGATTTTTTACTACCTTTGCGGCCGTGAAAAACATACGTAATTTCTGTATTATCGCCCATATTGATCATGGGAAATCAACCCTGGCCGACCGCCTTTTGGAGACAACCGGGGCCATCTCAGAACGGGATTATCAAAACCAGGTACTGGATGATATGGATCTTGAGCGTGAACGCGGGATTACCATCAAGAGTCACGCGATCCAGATGAATTATAAACATGGGGGGCAGGATTATGTGCTGAACCTCATCGACACACCGGGTCATGTGGATTTCTCCTACGAAGTCTCAAGGGCTATTGCAGCATGTGAAGGTGCTTTACTCGTTGTTGACGCCACCCAGGGAATACAAGCCCAGACGATATCAAACCTTTACCTTGCCATCGATCATGATCTCACGGTCATTCCTGTGCTTAACAAGATCGATATGGAAGCAGCCATGATCGAGGAAGTCAAGGACCAAATCGTAGACCTTCTCGGCTGCGACCGGGAAGAGATCATTGAAGCCAGCGCAAAAGTCGGCATTGGTATTGACCTTATCCTGGAAGAAATTGTCAAAAAAATCCCTTCACCAAAAGGCAACCCTGAGGCCCCGCTTCAGGCTCTTATCTTTGATTCCCTGTATAATCCCTTCAGAGGAGTAATTGCATACTTCAGGATCTTCAACGGCAGTATCAGCAAAGGCGATCATGTGAAATTCATAGCTACAGGCATGGAATATCATGCCGACGAAGTAGGCATCCTCCGCCTGAAACAGGAGCAAAGGGAGACGGTAGGTACAGGAGATGTCGGTTACATAATTTCAGGTATCAAGTCCAGCAAGGAAGTCCAGATGGGAGATACAATCACTCATGTGGGGGAGCCCAGCGACATTGCCATTGAAGGGTTCCGACCTGTTAAACCCATGGTGTTCGCGGGTATCTATCCAACCGATGCCGATGATTATGAAGAGTTGCGAAACTCCCTTGAAAGGCTCAAACTTAATGATGCATCCCTTTCTTTTGAACCGGAAGCTTCAGCCGCCCTGGGGTTCGGGTTCCGTTGCGGGTTCCTTGGGCTTTTACATATGGAGATTGTTCAGGAACGCCTTGATCGTGAATTCGACATGGATGTTATTAACACAGTCCCTAACGTGTCGTATAAAGTATATACCAACAAGGGAGAAATCCTTGATGTTTACAATCCTTCGGACCTTCCAGAGCCTAATTATATAGAGCATATGGAAGAACCATATATTACAGCGAATATCATCACCAAAGCTGAATATATTGGTCCCATTATCAAACTCTGCATGGATAAACGGGGAACCCTGAGAAACCAGGTTTACCTTACCACCGACCGGATTGAGCTTACCGCCGACCTCCCGCTTGGCGAAATTGTCTTCGATTTTTACGACAAGCTTAAAAGCATCTCCAAAGGCTATGCTTCGTTTGATTACCATCCTGTCGGTTATCAGAATGCCGACCTGGTAAAACTTGATATCCTCCTTAACGGAGAGATCGTTGATGCATTGTCGGCACTCATCACAAGAAATAACGCCTATGATTTCGGACGGAAATTCTGTGAAAAATTAAAAGAATTCATCCCCCGCCAACAATATGATGTTGCTATTCAGGCCGCGATCGGGGCCAAGATCATCGCCCGCGAAACTGTAAAAGCAGTCAGAAAAGACGTAACAGCAAAGTGTTATGGAGGCGATATCACCCGTAAGCGCAAACTCCTGGAAAAACAGAAGAAAGGCAAAAAGCGCATGCGTCAGATCGGGAACGTGGAAGTACCGCAGAAAGCCTTTCTCGCCGTTCTGAAATTGGATAGCTAAGTACGATTTACGAATTACGATTTACGATTTACGAATGAAATTGTAAATCCACTATCCTACCATCCCAGCAAGGTTATCCCGACCGCCCAGGGAAAAAGTTTCGGCCCCTGGTTATCCTGAAACATCGGTGTTAGAGAATACGTTGCAAATAAATTCAGGAAAGACCAGCCAATCCTGAATGATGCATCAAGCTTGAACGGGCTCAGATGATATGCTCCGTATGATCGTACCACATTATCCCCTACATAATAAGATGCCAAACGGTTGCCTTTGTCATCTACAAGATAATAGGTCTGATCAATGCTGTTATATTTCTGTTTGGAATAAGAACATAGCCTTACCCCTCCTATTACACCGACTGAAACATGAAAGCTGTTCAGCTTGCGTTTCGCGTTGGTCTGGAACTCAAATATTAACGGAATATTCAGGTAACTTACAAAAAGCTTGTCCTGTTTAAGCCCAACATAATTATCGAAACCATCCTTGACCTTATATGCAACTAACTGGGCACTGTCGGGAATCATGACATAACTCCCTGTAAAATAATAATTGCTTAACTGGAAGCCGAGTCCCGAAGTGAACCCGAACTTGTTCTTCACAAGGTTGACATTAAACTCGAAGGGATTAAGGTTTACCACCATGGACCGGCCGGTATTCATATTCATATAAGGATACTTCGGATCAAAATTCATATTGAAATTTTCATTTACATATCCGTTGATACCAAGCTCAACTCCGGCCCAGTGACCGTTATATTTACCCTTACGGGCAAAAGGCCATGGCGGAAATTCGCTCCAATTCTTCATTTCCTTTGTCCGCACATATACCACCATGGAATCCTTCCCGATCTTCTTGATGGTCACACCCTGCATTTCGAATTTTGTTGAATCATTTCCGCAATGATGCTTATGTTCTTTATTGTCCTGGGTATAGCCCGTAAGCGAGAACAATCCTGCCATCAGCAGAACAATTAATAAAGTACCTGGTCTTTTCATATTGGTGAATTTAAAATGATTTTACTTGAAACAATGCCGTATAGACGAAGCGAAGTTGAAAATGTTACAAAGAATGTATCTGACATCCGATATCTGATATCTGACATCCGATATCTGATATCAGATATCGGATGTCAGATATACTGTTTTCCTAATCACCAAAGAACCTGCTTTCAAAGTTTACCAGGTACAATTTCCTGGTTGCGCGTGTCACTGCTGTATACAGCCAGCGCAGAAATTCAGTATTCAACATCCTCTCGCTAAGATAACCCTGGTCGATGAACACTGTGTCCCACTGCCCTCCCTGGGTTTTATGACAGGTAAGAGCATAGGCGAATTTAACCTGGAGGGCATTGAAATGTGGACTTAGTTTTACTTTTTCCACTTTTTCCTTCCTGGTCGGCAGTTCGGCGTAATCTTCCATCACAGTCTGAAACAACCTGTTGTTCTCAGCTTGAGGAAGGGCCGGCGAATCGGCCATCAGCGTATCCAGGATGATTTTCACATCGAGTTCTTTCTCCTCCGGATAATCCAGAAATCGGATCGTAACATCGGCGAAGCGAAACCCATAAAGTTCCTCTATCTTTCTTATTCTTATCAATTCGACGATATCCCCGTTTGCAATGAACCCGGCCGTAGAACCGGGAGGCAGCCAGAAATAATTATTCTTCACCACCATCAGGTAATCGCCTGTTGAAATCTCTCCATCCAGGAAAAGAATACGGTTCCTGATCTCCCGGTTGAATATATTGGCCCGTTTGTTTGAACGGCAGATCACCACATTATTATCCTTTCCTGCTCCTGAAAAGGCCTGGTTAAGGATCTCTTCCAGTTCGGAGCTGTTTATCCTGATCACATCGCTGAATTTCTGCAGGCTGAACACAGGAAAATTCACTTTTTTTTCAGGGATCTCATTTCTGATCAGGGTGGCATTCTCCAGTATCCCCGATTCCCGGCTTTGCCTCACAACCTCTGTAAGCTCATCCTCATCGATCTCAAGGCTGTATGCCTGTTTCAGAAAACCGGTGTCGAGAGCCGGGCTTTCATCCAAACCAACAGGCGGCAGCTGAGCCGTATCGCCGATGAAAAGGATGCGGCAATTCTCCCCCGACTGAACATAGGCAAACAAATCATCCAGCAGGTTACGTGTCGAAAACAACTGTACTTCTGCTTTAGTGACATGAGGGATCATGGAAGCTTCGTCAACAATAAACAAGGTATGTTTATGATGATTCTTCTGAAGCCTCATCACGATATTGCCCTCCCTGGATGTCCATGCAAAGTATATTTTACGGTGGATGGTGTGAGCGGGAAGTCCGGTGTAGCTCGAAAGAACTTTCGCAGCCCTCCCGGTTGGCGCCATCAGCACCGTTCGCTTGCCCATTTTCGGCAATACATTCACCAGGGCTTTTACTACGGTGGTCTTCCCGGTACCCGCATACCCTTTCAGAACAAACAGGGCATTGGCTTTTTTCCAGCCCAGGGTGAGAAAGACAGCCAGGTTGCCCATCAGCCTCCTTTGGCAGACTGTAGGCTCGTAAGGGAACTCTTCTACCAGGGTGGATATGACAGACTTCACATCCATATCAGGATTTATTCGTATCGAAGGGATTCAATCGGATCCAGGTTGGCCGCTTTCTGGGCAGGGACGATACCCGACAACAATGCAACACCAAAGCAAAGAACCACGCCAATAAGAATCCATTCCCAGGGGATAATAAAAGCGCTTCCAATCAGAAGTGACATGATGTTACCGATCAATATCCCAAGTATGATCCCCAAGGCACCTCCCAGCTGCCCAATGACCACAGATTCAACGAGGAACTGGTTCCGTATCACCCTTCTTGTAGCTCCAATAGCTTTACGGATCCCGATCTCACGGGTCCTTTCAGTTACCGATACCAGCATGATATTCATCAAGCCTATAGCAGCACCAATCAGGGTAATGGCCCCGATGAGGGTTGCTGCCCAGGTCACATATTTAATATTTTCGATCAGCATCTTGGCGATATTATCACTCTTGGTAATCTCAAAGGTATTTTCAATGCCAACAGGGACTTTACGGATGCTGCGGAATATACCGCTTGCCTCTCCAATGGCCGGATCAACCAGGTCGGGCCTTTTGGCCATCACATTGATGTTGAACGAAAGGTTCGGTCTTGGAAATTCTTTCCTGCAATTGTTCAGGGGGATCATTGCATTGCGGTCGCCGCTGAAACCCATGCTTGAACCTTTGGATTTCAGCACACCTATTATCCGGTATTTACCCGGCCCTATCGAGATAACCCGGCCAACAGGCTCTTCCTTATTTTTAAACAGGCTCTTCACGATCTCCGACCCGATAATGCATACCGAAAGTCCTTCATCAATCTCGTTCTGCGAAAAATTCCTTCCTTTCTCAATCTCATCTCCCGAAGTGATAATATAATCCTGGTCGGTACCCATAACCCTTGTATTCGGATTGGTCTTATTCGATCCGTTCTTTAGGGTAACTCCAAACGATGCAAACATAAAGACCGCGGTATTGGCCGGAACGTCAAATCTTTTTTTAAATTCCATAGCCTGAGAGAAGGTTATAGGGTCATAACGCTTCTGAACCTGGTTATCTCCCCCCATATGAACATTCATACTGCGGTTCCTGATTGTAAAGGTATTCGACCCCATCATTGAAAAATTCTGGGTAAGATAATACTTGATCGAATCCGTGGCGGTAATTATCCCAACCAGGGCCATTATCCCGAACGCAATGATAAGTATGGTAAGAACTGTTCTGAGAAGATGGCTTCTAATTGACTCCAGTGAGATTCTTACATTTTCAAAAGCAAGTGAGTTTTTCATGTGTTGAGTTCTTTTCTCCCGTAAGCAAGGTCACCGGCATCGCCAAGACCCGGCACAATAAGTGATTGCGCAGTTAATTCCTCATCAATTACCCCTACCCAGATGTCAAGGTCTTGTTGAGGAACATGTTTTCTTATATAATCAAGTCCTTCTTCGCTGGCAAGCACCGAAACAAGGTGTACATGTTTAGGTTTCCCTTTTAACATAAGGTCCCTGTAAGTATTGACCATGGAAGTACCCGAAGCCAGCATTGCATCGCAAATGATGAGAACTTTGTCGTTTATATCAGGCACCTGGGAATATTCCACGTTTATTGTAAAGGAACCGTCTTTATGCATTTTCCTGTATGCCGAAATAAAAGCGCTGTCGGCATGATCGAAAAAATTAAGGAACCCCTGATGGAAAGGCAAGCCGGCCCTCAGTACTACTGCAAGAACCGGTTCCTCGCTAAGTACCGGCACCATTGCAGACCCCAGGGGGGTAAAAACTTCTTTCTCCTTATATGTCATTTGCCTGCTGATCTCATAGGCAAATATCTCTCCAAGTCGTTCCAGGTTAACCCTGAACCGTAAGCGGTCTTTCTGGATCTCCGCATCCCGGATCTCAGAAATGAAGACATTAAGGATTGAAGTGCTGTTTGACAAAATATGGACCATCGCCTTATGTTTGAAATGAATTACAAATGTACCTGATTTACTTTCTCCCTGATTTGCCGGTAAATCTTCAAACCCGAATTCAGAAAGGCCGGCATATGGTTAATCAGAATCCTGTAATAGGTTGTTTCCAGGGCCCCGAAACTTTTATAGAACCGGCCGAGGTTCGGATCATTCCCTCCTTCAAAATCAAGAGTGATGGGGCTTGAGGCATGCTCTCTTATAAACTGGTCAATGAGTTGGAACATGGCCCCGTTCTCCCTGGCCTCCGGAGCTGAAGCTGCAAAGAGGAAATACATCCTGTCACGGTCAAAAAGGAAAAAAGCTGAAGCAGAGAGCAAGCCATGTTCATTAAAAGCACCCTGAACCGTTCCAATCCCCTTGTCCAGGGCGACTTTCATCAGCATTTCCATCCTCTTGTAGTGAATGTCTTTCAGCTTCCCCTCCCTTTCTCCGAAATTCCCGCGGAACAGCCTTACCAGTTCCTCAGGACGGATGTTTCTCCCCGTGTTCACACCCGACTCCATGGCTTTCCTTATGTTTCTCCGGGTATTCTGTGAATACTCTGCACTTATCTCATCATAGGAACGTGTGAGATCCAATTCATGGTTGGCTCTTTGAAAAAGTTCAGTGTGAAGGGATTCAGGAACAAATTCAGGAGTCATATGGATTTCGGCATACCTGAACCTGGAAGGGATAGAAGAAAAGAACTGGGTGGCAAGCCCTGAAACAGCAGGGAAAGTCGAGAATACTCCAAGCTGTTGTGCAAAAAACGGCTGAAACAGATAGGAAACTCCTGCTTTGCATCCCGAAGTCAGGGGAAAGACAGAAAGATAATCATCCAACACCAGGGCATCCCATCCCGGGGCAACAACATCCAGGTACCATGAATAGGCATACACTCTCCTGTTCAGGGACCGGCTGATGCAATCATCCCAGCGGGCCAGGTCAATCTCATGATGCTGTAAATACCTGATCATCTCCTTAGTGTGCTGCAAATCTCAGCAGCTCTTCATATATATTGCGCCATCCCAGCCACCTGCCATATTCCGAAAAAGTCTCATTATGGCAGAGGCTTATAAACTCCCCACCAACCGATCTTACCATGGAAATCATCCGGTGTATGGTTTCAATACTTTGTTCTGGCGTTAGACGTAAGTAATCCTTCATTGTTACATCCATGAGGGTAACCGGGTGAATCTTTAAAGGAAGTACTTCGTTTTTCGCCAGGTCGAAAAAATAGTATGGCCTTGCAATACCGCTTCTGAAGCCGGGATGCGATGCATAACCCATTGAAAAATCATCGGTGATGCCTACACTAACCAGGTTCCTGTATGTCCTTGGGAAAGAGATCTTCATGAAATGCTGGCGGCTCAGTGTAATTTCCCTTTCCAGCACATGGCCTAAGCCCGAATGTTCCAAGTCAAGCTTCCTGAGATGTTTATTGGAAGAAAGCGAAGGATGTATCCCGACTTTTTTCTCTTCGTCGAGATGTAATAACAACTTATGAAAAGCCTTGTGTTTGACCGGGATATTGTTGTCATCCCCTCCGTAATCCGCAAACAACACAAAATAATAAGGACTGAGGTTATACTGTGCATGAACCTTTTTTATATACCCATAAGTATCATAAGGGTCCATCTCGGTGCCAGTAAGTACTTTAAACCTCAATAAAACATCGTAAAAATCAAAATTCATGAGGGAACGCGCAATACCTCCGGCTGTTCTTGACAAACCCCGGCATCTGAAAGCGTAGGCATGGTCTATATCGATGGTAGGGACAAAAGTATATTCGGGCCTTGTGATGACAAGGCCCGGGAACCGCTTTATGATAAGCTCGGCAAGCCGGTCGGTCCAGAAATGTATAACAGGGAACTCAAGGAATTTGCCTTTCATGGCAACGGATTCATGAGCTGGAAAACGCCCGTATTTATCATGTTTATGTCGCTCATATTCCTCATATCTGGTAACCATATAAAAAGAGGCGGCAAAAAGGTCAAATGGGAGAGATGCTTTTGGATTTATTGTCGGGAAAATAACGGGAATCCTGTCATCGCTGTTTATTGCAGGTTCAATAGGGAAAACTGTCTCTTCGAAAAGCAGGTTGCCTGCTTCAATAAAAATCTCGCCTCCGACAGGCTCTGTCGCATAGGCCAGTTTTGGTCCCTGAAAAGATAAAAAGTCATCACGAAATGTTGTAAAAGCGCATCCTATACCAAGCAAGTCACCGAATATCAGTTTGCTGATATACCGCAACCGGTTAGATAAAGACTGGGTATAGATCAGGATCATGGATCAAGGTATTTGATGATGCCAAATTAAGGAAAAAACGAAAACTTTCGTACTTTTGATTCATAATTAAATGGATTGGGCGCCTCAGCATAATCCGGATCCGGGTTCCCCCCAAAAAGGGAGGGGAATTGCCCGGAAGAAAATGGATCAGAACCGAAGGGTATTTATGGATAATTTTATTGTTTCTGCGAGAAAATACAGGCCTCAGACTTTCGATACTGTTGTAGGCCAGGCAACTATAACAAACACCCTGAAAAATGCAATCAGGCATAACCAGCTGGCCCAGGCATTTTTATTTTGCGGCCCAAGGGGGGTCGGCAAGACAACCTGTGCTCGAATCCTTGCAAAGACCATAAACTGCGAAAACCTTTCCCCTTCTGTTGAAGCCTGCGATCATTGCCAGTCATGTATTTCATTTAACGAAAATGCCTCCTTCAACATTTACGAACTTGATGGTGCGTCGAATAACTCTGTGGATGACATCCGAACCCTGGTTGACCAGGTGAGGATCCCCCCCCAGATGGGGAAATACAAAGTCTATATCATCGACGAAGTCCACATGCTCTCAGCCGCTGCTTTTAATGCCTTCCTCAAAACCCTTGAAGAGCCTCCC
>JAPLDL010000023.1 GCA_026391735.1 Bacteroidota bacterium
ACTTCGTGGATTCTCATCCGCAGACGATAGAACAAAAGGTAAAGATCATCCTTCAGCAGTTTGTGGGTAAGACTTCCCGCACGATCAATGGCAAGGGAAGGGCGATGGTGGTGGTGCGGTCGAGGTACCATTGTGTGCTGTTTCAGCAGGAGATGATGAGGCAGATGCGTTCGATGGGTTTGCCTTACTCTGTACTGGTTGCTTTCAGTGGGGCGGTGAGAATCGGGATGCGGGATACGGGATACGAGATACGGGATGCGGCTTCTGGCATTCGTGAGGTTACTGAGAGCATTTTGAACAGGGAAAACGGGTTGCAGAATATGGTTTCGATTGCGGATGGGTTGAAGGACCCTCGCTACCGGATTTTGATCGTGAGTAATAAATTCCAGACGGGTTTTGATGAACCCCTGCTGCAGGCGATGTTCATCGATAAGAAACTTTCGGGGGTGCAGTGCGTGCAAACGCTTTCGAGGCTGAACCGCACCTGTTCGGGTAAGACTGAGACCTTTGTTTTGGATTTCGCCAATGACACTTCCGAAGTCATTGAGGCGTTTCAGCCGTTTTATACTTCCACCGAGCTATCCGGAGAAACCGATCCCAACAAGCTCTATGACCTGGAAACCAAGATCCGGGCTTTCAACTTGTTCACCAAGTATATGGTGGATGAGTTTTGTCGCATGTTCTATTCTGAGCGGCATTCGGATGAAATGCTTCAACCTCCTTTGAACCAGGTCGTGGCCAAGTGGAATGAGATCAGCGACCCGACCATGCAAAACGAGTTTAAGTCATTGATTCAATCATACGTTCGCTTATACGGATATATTAGCCAGATCATCACCTTCGAAGACATCGAACTCGAGAAACTGTTCATCTTCCTTAAATACGTCAATAAAAAGCTCCCCAAAGGAGATCCCGGCTTTGTCGATATTTCCGGTTCTGTGGAGTTATCGTCGTTGAGGATACAGAAAATAGGAGAATACCGCCTCGGTCTCGAAGACGTTTCCGGCGTTTTAGAGCCCATGACAGCCACCGGAGGCGGAGGCAAGACCGAAGAGCCACTCGACTTCCTATCCGAGATCGTACGCAAGCTAAATGAGATTTACGGGGCAGAGTTGACCGAAGAGCATCGGCTAGATCTAAGCAATGTTCGTACCCGTGTTCGCGGCGATGAAGACCTGAGATCGGTCATGACCGGGGATAACAGCGAGACAAACAAGCGGCGCAAGTTCGAGGAAGTCATTGGCTCAATCTTTTTATCTTACGTCAACGACCGGGTGGATTTCTACCAGAAATTTGAGAACCCGGTGATCAGGGATTTGATAGTAGAGGAGTTTTGGAGGGATTACAGGAGGGTAATTTAATTCCCTTTGCTTCCGAGTTGGATCAATCTTTTTTCATTTTACGATTCTTTAAACCTATCGAATTCGAGGGGTTTAAAATCTTTTTGTATCACTTTTCAGGTTTCGGTGGATTAAGGGAAAAGACTGTATTATAGTCATGGATACCAGTAAATCCTCCAATCTGTTTATCTCGGTTAAAGAAATTATTGTTAACGCAAAGCAACATGCCTTTCGCAGCAATAACTCCATACTTCTTAATATGTACTGGGACATTGGCAAGCTGATAGTTAATGAAGAACAGCAAGGGAAAGCTAAAGCTCAATATGGAAAGGCAGTATTAAAGAAACTTTCGGGACAGTTAATGCTCGAGTTTGGGAAAGGTTTTGATGAACGTAACCTGAACAATATGAGAGCGTTTTATCTTGCTTTCCCAATTTGGAACGCAGTGCGTACCAAATTGAGCTGGACTCACTACAGGATTATAAGCCGCATAGAAGATAATGAGCTCAGACTGCAATACATGCAGCATGCAATGGAGGGGAATTGGCTTTGCATTCGTAGCTCGACAGCAGCACATTGTGACCGATACTTCGGATTTTTATATCGACCTGGTATTTTACAATTATTACCTAAAGTGCTTTGTGTTGATAGACTTAAAAACCGATAAACTCAGTCATGCAGATATCGGGCAGATGGATATGTATGTGAGGATGTTTAATGACCTTAAAAAGACAGAAGGGGACAACCCTGCAATAGGGCTGATACTTTGTACTGAAAAAGATGAAACCATTGTCAGATACAGTGTATTGGCTGAAAATAAAAAGCTGTTTGCCAGCAAGTACCGTTTGTATTTACCTGGAGAAGAAGAACTGAAGCAACTGATAGAACAAGATCGGATCAGGTTAGATTTAGACAAGAATTCAAAATCAATTTAAAAAGTGAATAGTCCAGATACCAGGGCATATTATTTGAGAGAATGTGAAACTCAGCATTGGAGCTCACGCGAACTTGAAAGAAAGAGAAAATGTTTTTAAAACTTGCAGATTGAAATTGAAGAACGCGAGAGAGTTCATAAGATAGGTTTTAAAATCTTCGGTCTGCTATTGGCCTTGCAAGGCACGCAAAGATGGCGTTTTAGGAAACCCTCATCCGCAGACCACAAAACCACAAGGAAAGATCATTCTTCGGCAGTTCAAGGATCAATTAATCCCAGGACATCCGAAAAATCCGCTAATGGTCTTTTTTCGGGTAACGCTAACCTGCGTTTCATGTCATTCGTAGTGAACCCTCCAAATAGTGCATGCTCTCCTTTACTGCGTATAATTTCGAAACCTTTATCATCAACGCCCCTTTCATATATTATCCCGGAGAGTTTCTTCTCTGAATTTGAAAGTTTCTCACGCGCCGTGACTCGTGCTATGTCATTTAGTCTTTGTTCTATTATTTCCTGTTTCCTTGTTTGAACCGCGAAATAGGTTTGTGCAAAAGCTATCTCGTTTTTGGAAGAATCACCATTTTGTGCAATTAAATAACATGCGTATCTGGTTAAGGCGTAGTCAACAACCTGTCTTTGAGCTCCTTTTGCTAACCCGATCATTTTCCCGATATCAGGAAAATGATCCGCAACTATTGCCCCGGAGTTTTCACAGGATAATTTCGCCTTGTCAATGACTTTAACAAAATTCTCCCATTTGTTATAACCTAATATAACCTGCAGTTCCCTTGCACTCCAGCATTCAATTCCCTGGTATATATTACAGGCTTCTTCAAACTTCTGCAATAATTCAATAATCAGTTCTTGTTTCATTTCTATTTCATCTTCAATTCTACTCTTTATTGTCAATGGATGATGTTCTTCTTAATCCGCCAAAAGGTTAAAAGTAATACAGTGGATGCCGTTTTAATCTTTGGTATCTCAGCCAGATCATCACCTTTGAAAGGTGCTCGTATGGCTACCTCAATCATCATCATACCTGAACGTAAGGTAGCGGATCACGCCAAAGATGACGGCAACCAGGCCGGCAAAATTCGTGAAGACAAACACCGAATTGGCTTTTAAAAAAAATGAGGGCTGTTGATTGAAGTGGATGTGATCGATAGAAAACAAAATCCGCTATCGTATACCAGGCTTGCGGGTTTCACTACCTTTGCCCTGCTCAATTTCACAACATGATCCGCAGACTTCAACAGCTCGAAAAAGCCGCAAGCGCCCTGGAACCTGCGGCCGGCAAACGAAAGAAAACCAGGGAGAAAGTCATTGCTTACGGCGAGGATTTTTTAAACGGTATTGATTCCTTAAAGGCTTATGATTATACTGCGGATAAGGGAGTTGGACTTCTTGACTCCCCTGTCTCGGAGCAAGGTCTCGGCATAGAGCAGGTACTTGATCTGCTGAGGTCCAATGTGGATACTCACGGACTGAATCCTGCCTCCGGAGGATACCTAGGTTTCATCCCCGGGGGCGGGATCTATTATTCGGCCCTGGGGGATTACCTGGCCGATGTAACGAACCGGCTCGCAGCCTTGTTTTTCGGTTCGCCCGGCGCCGTTCGCATGGAAAACATGATGATCTCCTGGCTGGCGGGCATCCTGGGTTTTCCGGCCACTGCAGCAGGGAATCTCACTTCAGGAGGGAGCATCGCAAACCTCATAGCTGTGGTTACGGCCAGGGATGCGAAAGGGATAGATTCGAAAAAGATCCCCTTATCGGTGATCTATCTCACGCAGCAGACGCATCATTCGGTGCAAAAGGCGATCCGCATTGCCGGGCTCAGTGAATGTATACTGCGGTATGTGCCTATGGATTCGCAATACCGGATGAATGCCGGGGAACTGGAATCAGCCATCCGCAGTGACAAGCAAAATGAACTTAATCCTTTCCTGGTCGTTGCTTCGGCGGGGACTACAGATACGGGTGCCGTTGATCCGCTGGAGAAGATTGGGGAAATTGCCTCGGCTGAGGGTTTATGGTTTCATGCGGATGCGGCTTACGGTGGTTTTTTTATCCTCACCGAAGAAGGGAAAATCAAACTTGCAGGCATCGAAAAAGCCGATTCGGTTTGCATAGATCCGCATAAGGGATTGTTCCTGCCGTACGGACTGGGCGCTGTGGTTGTGAAAGACATGAACAGCCTGAGGAATTCGCATTATTACCTGGCTTCCTATCTGCAGGACGCCCAGGGGACTAACGAGGAGATTTCTCCCTCGGACCTGTCGCCGGAACTTACCAAGCATTTCAGGGGACTGAGGATGTGGCTGCCGCTGAAACTGCTCGGGACTAAGCCATTCGTCGCCGCCCTTGAGGAAAAACTCCTGCTTGCAAAATATTTCCACCGGGAGATAGTGAAGCTGGGCTTCGAATCGGCATGCGAACCGGATCTGTCGGTGGTGACCTACCGCTGGATCCCTAAAACCGGAAATCCCGACGACTTCAATAAACGCCTGGCCGAAGAAGTGGTGAAGGACGGAAGGGTATTCATTTCCACCACAGTCCTCGATGGAAAATTAACCCTGAGGCTCGCTATTCTTTCATTCAGGACCCACCTTAAAACGATAAGGCTCACACTGGAGATCCTCAGGGAAAAAGTGGAGATACTGGAGGGAAAGAAGGTTGTCACAAATTTTATCAGGTAGTGAATTCAATTCCCTGCTACTGGTTGCTCTTCACAAGTAGATAATACGGGTATACTGAATGGTTTTCCCAGGCCTGGAAATGTACTGTATCCTGGGGGAAAACTTTGTAATATTCAGCATCAGGGAACAAGGGAACCAAGTCACCGCATCGTTCGAAATCAAACGTTTCCAGTAAAGCAGGTTCAACATATCCGGGCATGGCTTTAACTACCCTCGGGTAAACATTTTCATGGATGATCGTAAGTATTTGTTTGATTATCTCCGGTCCTGCAGCTAAAAACTGCTTGTAGGTGGCATCAAATTTAGGTCCGGCCGGGTAATTAATGCTGGCCAGAAATCCTTTCATGTCAAAAAACGGGCTGATCTTTGGGAAATCAACGGCGGTCTGAAATGTAAGACCGATGCATGGAACCCAGTCCAGGACGTTATTTACCGACATTGCCCATCCGCCGGTATTGATTTTCTGATAATCATAAGCGTACTGGAGGTTGCCGGTTTTAGGCGATGCAATTAAATACGTTTTTAAACGGAAGTCGCCCGGCAGTTTTCCGTCTTTTTGCAGATAACGGATATACGATGTAGCGAGAAAACCGATACCGCTTCCCTGGCTGTGCCCGAGCAAAATAAAATCACGGATGCCTTTAGAATACTGTTCTTTGATCTGGCTCACGAGTTCATCGGAGATGTGCGCAAGACCAAGCAGCATGCCGAGGTGCACTCCTGCGCCTGGCAGTTCGGCTAATTTGTATTCAAAGGTTTTAGTTTCAGATAGTTTAATTTTTCCAATTGCAGGGACCATCGGGCTGTAAAATGCAGCGGTAAAACTCAGTCCTCCAGGGTCCACAATGGATCCCCTGATAGCGATCACTGCTTTGTTATCACTGGTATTCCAAACATCAAAGCGATTCATCAGCGGGGAAACCTTTGAGCGGAAAACCTGTTTGATCCCCTCCGGTGCGGGAGTTTTAAAACCGCCTATATCGGCTGAGTCATAGGCGCGTTCCATCACAGGGAGCAAAGAAGTAAGCTCAGCTTTATTATACCCCGGAACAATTGCTGTGGATTCCTTCTTTTGACTACATCCGGTAAATGAAAGACATATTACCGTTACTGCAATATAAAAAGAGTATGATCTCATATTGTTGATAGTTTTTTCTTCATTTCCCTCGTAATGGAATCAAAGGTATTGAAATTTCAGTTGCTGCAGGTATGCAGAATTTTGCTAAAACACCTCCACAAGAATCATGGCAATTTCCGTAAATTTGTGATATGAGCAAAGAATACATTACCGGCAGGTCATTTGAAAAGGCAGATTTTCGCTCGTCTTTCAATTACTCGATCGATCCCGGGATGAACCGGATGACAAAGGCAAAGTTTTCGTTAGCGGGTGTTGTTGGGCTTCTGGATAAGTATGATATCGAAGTAGAATATGATTAATCAAAATTACATTAAAAGATGAGGAGAATTAACCTTACCAGCGATTTCTCATTATCGCGTATAGTCCACGGACAAATGAGAATGAACAGCTGGAATTTATCCCACAGTGAGCTGTTAAGCCTCATGGAAGAACTGATTTCAATGGGAGTGACCTCTTTTGATCATGCTGATATCTATGGAAATTACAGTTGCGAAGCCATTCTGGGAGATGTAATCCGCCTTAAAAAAAGCCTTAGAAACGAAATAGAGATTGTCACAAAATGCGGGATAAAGCTGGTATCGGATAAATTTCCCGAACGGAAGATCAAACACTACGATTATAGTTTTGACTATATCGTCTCTTCGGTAAATAATTCATTGACAAACATAGGCACAGATCATATTGACCTGCTCCTGCTTCATCGTCCGGCCCCGTTTTTTAATCCGGAAGAGGCAGCAAAGGCGTTTTCGGTACTGAAACATGACGGGAAAGTGAGGCATTTCGGAGTTTCAAATTTCACTCCTGCACAGTTTGAAATGCTGAGCGCGTATACTGAAGAAAAGCTGGTGACGAACCAGGTTGAAATTTCTCCTTACTGCCTGGAGCATTTTGAGAACGGGAACATGGATTTCTTTCTGAAGGAAAAAATACGACCGATGGCATGGTCCCCGATGGCAGGAGGGAAACTTTTTAATCCTCATGATGATAAAGGACTGCGGATATCGAAAGCCCTTTATAATGTAGCGGAAGAACTGCAAGTCGGGGCAATAGATACAGCCGTTTATGCCTGGCTGCTCAAGCACCCTGCCACAATACTTCCAGTGGTTGGGTCAGGAAAGATTGAGCACATCAAACATGCTATTGATGCCCTTTCGGTCGACATGAGCCTGGAGCAATGGTACAAGATCTATATCGCTTCCATAGGGCAGGATCTTCCATAGATGTCCTCACTTTTCTGGCGCTTCTTTTTTATCCGCCTCAAACTGGAAATTGATCGGCAGCACAAAATGAATATTCACAGCCTTCCCATTCTTCTGGCCGGGCTTCCATTGGGCATCATCTTAACCACGCGAATGGATTCTTCATCGCAGCCATGGACGATTCGAATGTTGGCGGATGACGGATCCCGGATATTATAATTATATTTGTTCTGGTTAGAAAGTCAGGATTACATTTCATTCACAAAACAATGAATTATGAGCGAAAAATACACTGTTTCAAGGTATCTCCTCCAGCGTTTACAGGAGATAGGGGTAAAGCATGTTTTCGGGGTCCCGGGTGATTATAATCTTGATTTCCTGGATGAGCTGGTAGCGAGTCCGCTTCAATGGGTCGGGAACTGTAATGAATTGAATGCCGGGTACGCTGCCGACGGGTATGCCCGTCTGAACGGAGCCGGTGCAGCAGTGGTGACTTATGGTGTGGGTGGACTGAGCATCATGAATGCGGTGGCCGGTGCTTATGCCGAACATGTGCCGGTGATCGTCATCAACGGTGCACCTCCTGCCAGGAGGAGGGAAGCAGGAGCAATGGTACATCACCTGGTTTCCAATTATTATCTTCAGCTGGATATTTTTAAGAAAATCACCGCAGATGCCGCTATCCTGACTGATCCTGAGAAAGCACCTGATGAGATTGACCGCGTGTTAAGGAACTGTATCTCACTTAAGCTTCCTGCTTACCTGGAACTTCCGGCCGATATGACCCGTGCAGAATGCCGGGAACCAGTCGGCGTTCTCACGGCTGTACATCCGCCTTCAAATAAAGAAAGCCTGGTAGAGTGCGTGGCCGAAGCTGCGGATCTGATCAATAAGGCAGAACACCCGATGATCCTTGCAGGTGTTGAACTGATGCGTTATGCACTCGGCACTGAGGCTCTCCGCCTGGTTGAGACTTCTGAAGTGCCCTTTGCCACTATGCTGAGCAGCAAGTCGGTGCTCCCCGAACTTCATCCGCAGTTTGTGGGTATTTACCAGGGGGGCTGGAGCCGCCAGGCAGTCCGCTCACAGGTGGAAGATTCAGACTGCCTTATCTCGTTGGGAGTCTGGATGACTGACCTGGCTACAGGTCTGTTCAGTATGAATCTTGATAACCGCAGGATGATCACTGCGGGGGGCGGACAGGTGCGTATTGGAAGCCATTTCTACCAGGATGTCCAGTTGTGGGATTTCATCAGGGAGCTTACACTGAAAGTCAATCAGCGCTCATACCTTGCATCCCATCCTGCCGAATCCTATATCCCAAAACGTCCGTTTGTACCTGAACCTGCATGCGAACTCACGGCCAAACGTCTTTACGAATGCATTAATTTTTATCTCAATGACCAGGTAATCCTGCTTGCGGAACCGGGGGATGCTTTTTGTGCAAGCCCTGAATTTCATATAGAAGAAGCTGAGAACTTTATTGTGCAGGATTATTATTGCTCAATCGGTTTTTGCACTCCTGCTGCTCTCGGAGTTTCTTTGGCCCGTCCCGGTAAACGCCCTTTGGTCCTTTCAGGCGATGGCGCCTTCCAGATGACCGCACAGGAAGTTTCAACCCTCGCCAGGCAACGCTGTCCTGCGATCATCGTGATCATCAATAACGATGGCTATCTCATCGAACGACGTCTCCACGAGGACGGGCCATATAACGACATCCAGATGTGGCAGTATTCTAAACTTCCCGGTATTTTTGATAATTCATCCTTTGTGATCGGTCTCAGGGTCACTACCGAAGAAGAACTCGAACAAGCTATAAAAACTGTTATCGCCGAAAAGGATAAGCTGGTGCTCATCGAAGCGTTCATTCCCGGCCGCGACTGTTCAAAAGGCCTCGAACGCCTGGGCGAATCCTTCAGAGCGGCGCAGAAAAAATCGTGAGGGCCGTGATCATTTCCCCGGCCCGGTTATATCGAGCTGCTTAAATAATCTGCCGGTGGTTATGATATCGATGGAATCTGAAATCCTTATCTTAGTGCTGAGTGTCCCTGTAGTTCCGAGCCTGAGAGTGCCTTTGCCGTTCATCAGGATGCTTAAATGGCCAATTGTATTTGTGCTGTCTATCTCAATAAATTGAGTTGTCAGAGCATCTTTGCTTTCAAGAGTAAGCGTTCCCAGGCTGCAATGCTTAATCATCAGCGGGTAAACGTCATTGGCTGATACAGTAATATCCTTGTTTATGAATTCTCTGATATTGACGTCCCTTATATGGTTAAGCCTGATCTTGTTAACCAAGGGGGCGGTCATGGTATAAACGCCTTCATCCTTATCTGAATACCCTGAAAGGTCGATCACCAGCTTGTCGTATTCCATATGGGTTTTAACCCTGTCGGCGAGCAGGGTATCGAAGTTCAGCGAGTAAGATGGTCCCATTCGCATAATTAGCCCGACTTTCAGGTTCCCCCTGACCTCGACTTCTGTGAAAAGTGGAAGAGATCGCCTGATGTTCCGGGGATTATGGAGAATGTGTGCTCTGGACAAAGCAAATTTAGAGGGTCTTCCCGAACTGTAATCATTGATAGCCCGGGCCGATATAATTTGCAGGACAACCAACCAGGAAATAAGAATAATGCCTGCGATTACCAGTATGATACTACTTTTTTTCATGTTTCACTGTCTTTAAATAATTCCAGTATTCTTTTTCCAGTTCCTCCATTCCTAGGCCCAGCATTTCCATCCTGCGGAACAATCCGGGAAGATCATTGCTGAGAAAATTATTCCGGCGCGAAGAACGGATCCTTGATTCTGCATCGGCTGCCACGAAAGTGCCTATGCCCCGCCTGTTCACGATGATCTCCTTCTGCTGGAGATGTTCGTATGCCCTCATCACCGTATTGGGATTGACCTGGAGAATAGCTGCCAGCTCCCGTACTGAATGGATCTTTTCTTCTGTTTTCCAGCCCCCGGTGAGGATCTGGTCCATCGCGTATTCGACGATCTGCTGGTAAATGGCGTTTTTTTCGTTGAATTCCATAACTCCTCCTTATATTTCCCGTTCTTTCAGGCTGAACCATGCCGCGACATACAGCAGAGCCGAAAGCACAAGGTATACGCACTGGTTCAGGATATAGATCCAGGGTTGCAGCCCAACCTTGATAAACTGGCCGGTTCCGTTTTGCAATGACATATCTAAATACCCAAGTTGTCCGCCGACAAAAAAATAGATATAGTTAAATGACAGCTCGTGACTTAGATTATGTAATAGCATGATGTTGCTAAAAACCCCAAAGGTGAATACAAGTATCACAGCAAGCACTCCAGCCTGGAATTGAAGCTTTTTTATCCTTGCTGCCGCTACCAGGAATAAAGGCTGGATCAGCAGAAAGGTCATGATAGTGATCCAAAAATAACCGCTGAAGAAGTTATCCAGCCTGTGACCGCCCTCGTTGAAAAATGATTTATCATTTCCCGGTATCAAATCAGTGAAGGTAACCGGACCATGGCAAATATTTAAAAAGATATATCCTTCCAGGAAGTATAGTAAGGTGAGTACGGGAATGACTAGTAAAATGCCAATGATGATATTCGTGAAAAATTTTTCTGTAATTGATGCCGGTATCATGAGAAGGGTGGAAGCATGCCCGGCATCGGACCATTTTTTATAACAGTTCCCACTTATAAACGCAACTCCGACAGAGAGTGCAAAAGGGTACATACCCTGGATGATATGACCGTGCGAATCAATGATTCCCAGGTAAAACAGGAAAAGACTCATTACACCCAGTATACCAAGGTACATTCTTGTATTGATTGTAAGCTGGCGGATGATGAGCCACCATAATCTTTGCAATGAGAGTTGTGCTAACATGGTCAGTGGGTTTGGGTTAGGGATGGTGTAAAAATGCCGGGTACTGAAATGGCTGCATTAAACAGGGTCTCCAGGTCCACATGGCCGGGGATGCCACTGGTGTTAAGGGCCATGAATAACCGGCCCATTTCTCCGCTTCCGGAATAAACAGCATTCTCCGCTTCCGGGATCCCGGACGTGTGCCCGAAAGAAAATTGTTCCGCCAGGGCTTCCACGCTCCGGTCAAGGATGATCATGCCGTTATCAAGGATAAGGATATTGTCGATAAGGCTCTGTAGATCCCGCACCTGGTGAGTGGATATTAGAATGATACGGTTTTCCTCGAAACTGCCTGCAAGTATGCTTCGGAAACTGGCCTTGGACGGGATATCCAATCCGTTCGTGGGCTCGTCGAGCAGGAGATATTTTGTGTTGCAGGCCAGTGCAAAAGAGATCATCACTTTTTTTTTCTGACCATAGGAAAGCTGGCCAAGCTTTTCATTCCATCCCACTTCGAAACGCTCAAGCATCTCTCTGAACCGGGAAGGGTCGAAGGAAGGGTAGAATACAGCCTGCATACTCTCTAATTTTGCAGGACTGGAAGCAGGGAGGTAGACCACCTCTGGAAGGAAAAATACCTCCTGAAGGAATTCCGGTTTTCGTTCCTTCGGGATGTGACTGCCAACTTTAAGACTGCCTTCGACAGGAAAACATAGTCCGCAAACCAGCTTAAGCAGAGTCGTTTTTCCCGCTCCGTTCTTGCCCAGCAATCCGTTGATATGCCCCGGACTCAGCTCCAGGCTTAGATGATCGAAAAGGGGTTTCTTTTTTGAATAGCGAAAGGTGAGGTCATTGAGGGTGATCATAAATGAGTGTATTAATGTATTAGTACACTGCAAATATAATGCACCAGAATCCGAATGTCAAGAGTTTTCTTGAATTTCTTCGTAAAATCATTAGTAAGCAACCAGATAATGAAAAGCAGCATGGCATTGCGAAGAACCCGGTTTTCATTTTTTTTAACTTCAGTACAACTGAATAAATAGAGTGGATGTCATAAAATGAGATCTTCATTTTATTCTATCTTTATTGGTTCGCAGGGGAACCTCCGAACAAAATAATAACAACTAAATAAATTCACCATGAAAACTATCAATCTGAATCCCTGGCTCTTACTGGCTGCAGTGGCAATTATGCTTGCAGCTTTTGTTGCATTTAAACCGGCAGCGCCTCAGTCGCCGAAACTGGTATATATGCAGTTCACAA